>JBDWHS010000015.1:0-293447 GCA_039975135.1 Sneathiella sp.
TATCGGTCTTCTGTCAGGGTTAATGGTAGAACAGGCGACGGACCGGATACGTCACACCGGGGCGAAACTTTTCCGCTCGAGCAGACAAAAAGAAGTAGAACGCCATAGATGGGCCGTTGGCGTCCAGAGAGCCATCACGGAAAGAGAGATGGATGAAAAAGACCTGATGTCCTATCTCGATGTCCCTGAGAAAACTGTCCTTGACTGGCTTGATCAAAAAAAGCCGGTACCGCCCGCCGAACAAATGGTCATCTCAGCCTGGCTTGCCCTTCCCAAACGTATCCTGTTTACAGATATCCGGCCCAGAACGTCATAAGAAGGGATCGAAATCCCCTCTTTATACCGCTGAAACGGCTCAGGCTTTCGGGTAGCCAATCTGCTCCAACGCGACGGTGATCTCAGTCAGAATTTCTGGATCATCAATCGTTGCAGGCGCTTTATACTCTTCGCCATCGGCAATTTTCCGCATAATGCCCCGAAGGATTTTACCGGATCGGGTTTTGGGTAGCCGCTTGATCACCATCGCTTCTTTAAAGGCAGCTACCGGTCCGATTTTCTGGCGCACAAGTGCAACAAGTTCGCGGATAATATCGCCTTCAGATCTGTCTACGCCGGCATTCAGGACAACAAACCCCATCGGGATTTGGCCTTTCAAGGTATCTTTTGCGCCAATGACAGCGCATTCTGCGACATCCTTGTGTCCTGCCAGCACTTCCTCCATTCCGCCTGTGGAAAGCCTGTGTCCAGCAACATTGATGATATCGTCTGTCCGCGCCATGATGAACAGATACCCGTCTTCATCTACATATCCGGCATCCCCGGTCTTATAGTAGCCTGGAATATCGCTCATATAGGATTTGAGAAATCCTTCGTCATTGTGCCACAAGGTCGGCAATGTTCCCGGCGGCAATGGCAGCTTCACGGCAATCACACCGATCTCTCCTGCAGGCATTTGCACCGAAGGATCTTCCTCATCAATGATCTGAATATCATAGCCGGCAACAGGCAGGGTCGGGCTGCCAAGTTTTACCGGTTTGATACCATAGCCGGCGCAGTTAGCCCCCATCGGCCACCCTGTTTCCGTTTGCCACCAATGATCCAATACGGGAACTTTCAGCGTCTCCTGAGCCCAGACAATGGTATCGGGATCCGCCCTCTCTCCTGCCAAAAACAGAATTTTGAAATGCTCTATATCGTAATCTGCAACGAGCTTGCCTTCCGGATCCTGTTGCTTTATCGCGCGGAACGCCGTGGGGGCCGTAAACAGAGATTTGACTTTGTGATCCTGAATAACCCGCCAGAAAGTTCCAGCATCCGGCGTCCCCACCGGTTTTCCTTCGAACAAGATCGTCGTGGCACCCTGCAACAGCGGCGCATAGACAATGTAGGAATGACCGACCACCCAGCCCACATCAGAAGCGGCCCAGAACACATCCCCCGGATCAATGTCATAGACATGCTTCATCGACCATTTCAGAACGACCGCATGTCCGCCATTATCCCGAACAACGCCTTTAGGGACACCGGTTGTGCCGGAAGTATAAAGGACGTAAAGCGGATCTGTTGCCGCCACGGGTACACAATCAGCAGGTTCTGCCTGTGCCGCCAACGCGCTCCATTCAACATCGCGCCCTGCAACAAGCGAGGCTTTGACTTCAGGCCTTTGAAGGATGACGCAGTGTTTGGGTTTGTGAGAGGCAATTTCGATTGCTTCATCCAGCAACGGCTTATATTCAACAACCCGTCCTGGCTCCAGACCACAAGAACCGGCGATCATGGCGACAGGCTTGGCGTCATCAATCCGAGTTGCCAGCTCTTTGGCAGCGAAGCCGCCGAACACGACGGAGTGAACAGCACCAATTCGGGCACAAGCCAGCATGGCAATCGCCGCCTCAGGAACCATCGGCATATAGATAATGACCCGATCCCCTTTTGTAATACCGAGCGACTTAAGACCACCGGCAAAACGGGCAACAATTTCAGTGAGCTGACGATAGGTGAACTTTTCAACCTGACCCGTCATCGGGCTATCATAGATTAAAGCGGCCTGCTCTCCCCGGCCTTCTTCTACATGCCGATCCAGGCAATTGTAGCAGGTGTTCATCTCACCACCTGGGAACCATTTGGAAAACGGAGGGTTGTCATTATCGAGAACACGGTCCCATTTACGGAGCCATTTCAGATCTTCTGCGGCCTCCCCCCAAAAACTTTCAGGGTCCTGCAATGATCTTTGATAGTCCTCTTCATATGTGGCCATGACAGCGCCTCCTCCCGCATTTATAATCGTCCAAGACGGCTTCTTATTAATTGATTAAGGTCAAATTTCCCCTACGTCCATTATCAGCTGATCTAGGGGAAAAGGTATAAAAAAAGCCGTGAGCAAAATCACGGCTTTTTTTTGTTGCTTACGTTCATCAGTCTTTATTTGATTTGAACAATTCTTCAAAGTTTTTAACAGCTTCCGCTTTTTGTTCCTGCTTGGAAGGTTTGCTTTTACCAAAGACTGCCTCTGCCTCTGCCCTTGGATTATAGTCTTCTTCCTGCTGCATTTGCTGTTTCTTCCGCTCATATGGTGTAAGCGGAACTGCCGCTGCATCTGCGGCAACAGCGGCCGCGACTTCTTCCATCAACTTACCACGGTCTTCGTCATTGCGAAGATGAGCTGATTTCTTCACGAACTCATCCAGCTCCTGCTGTGTACAAATCCCAAGACTTACCGGATCCCGCGGCCGAATGGACTGCGCATTCCAGTGAGATTTATCCCGCACGGCATTAATCGTTGTTTTGGTTGTACCGACGAGCTTGCCAATCTGGGCATCAGACAGTTCCGGATGAAACTTCACCAACCAGGCAATGGCATCCGGACGATCTCCCCGACGAGAGACCGGTGTATAGCGTCCTCCACTCCGACGAGGTTGCGGAACATCACCCACAGGCTTGCTAAGTTGAAGTCTGGTTTTGGTATCTTTCTGGCAACGGTCCAGTTCTTCCTGAGTCAACTGACCATTTGCAACCGGATCATGCCCGACAATACCAACGGCCACCTCTCCATCTGCAATACCCTGTACTTCCAGACGGTGCAGACCGCAAAAATCCGCAACCTGGTCAAATGACAGGGTTGTATTATCAATCAGCCAGACAGCGGTCGCTTTTGGCATCAATGGCGTTGACATAATCTCTCCTTACTCAATTACCGCATATACCGGCAATCTTCAGCTTTCTTATCTGCATATATGGCGGAAAACAGACCATAAGTCTAGGGTCAGAACCTATTAATAAAGACAAATCGCTTCAAACCTCAAACGATTCATTTATTGGCTCTGATCCTAAGTCGTAGGTTCCGCCATATCTGTCAAATTGTCGAAAACTCGCTAAACAGTCAGGACAATTTTACCAATGTGAGAAGAATCATCAATTCTGGCATGGGCGCGAGACGCTTCGGCCAGCGGGAATGTACTGTCCATAACAGGTCCGATCGTACCAGCAGACAGAAACGGCCAAACTTTTTCTTCCAGACTTTTTCCGATTTGAGCCTTCGCTTCAATGGATTGCGGGCGCAAGGTGGAGCCGGTAATTGTCAGCCGTTTCAACATAACCGGCGCAAAATTGACATCTGCTTTGGCCCCGCCAAGAAAAGCGATGTAAACAAGGCGTCCCTCAACCGCGAGGGCAGAGATATTACGCTGGATATAGTCACCGCCGACCATATCGAGAATCAGGTTCACACCTTCTCCTCCTGTCAGTTCTTTAACCACCGCTTCATAATCTTCCGTTTTGTAATTAATCCCGCGCTCTGCACCCAGCGCCTCGATTTCCCGGCATTTTTCATCCGTTGAGGCGGTTGCAAAAACACGAGCACCGAAAGTTTTGGCAAGCTGAATGGCCGTTGTTCCAATGCCGCTGGCACCGCCATGAACAAGGAAACTCTCCCCGCCCTGCAATCGGCCGCGGTCGAAAACATTTGTCCATACGGTAAAATACGTCTCCGGAATAGCAGCCGCCTTGACCATATCCATTCCGTCCGGGATATCCAGGCATTGCGCTTCAGGAGCGACACAATATTCTGCATAGCCACCACCGGCAACCAAAGCACATAGAGCATCACCAACAGCGTATTTGGTGACGCCCGCGCCAACAGCCGCAACCTTACCTGCAACCTCCAGTCCTGGAATGTCGGAAGCGCCTGGTGGCGGAGCATAACCGCCCATCCGCTGCAGAACATCCGGGCGATTAACGCCTGCGGCTTCTACTTTGATCAGAACCTCGTCATGGGCCGGAACAGGAACAGGGCGCTTGGTTGGCACAAGGTTTTCGGGTCCTCCAAATTCCTTGATTTCTATTGCGGTCATTTCACTCGGAAGGGACGTCATTTTTCTCTCCAGATGCTGTTTCTTTTTCTGTTATTGTTATCGCCAATTATTTTACCGCAAGCGCGGCCCCACTACGCTGTCGGAAACCGCTAGCATATTCAGGAACAGAACAATGGCAAGAGAAGAGGATGACCTAACGGTCGATATCAAGAGCAAAGACGATCTTGAAACCTTATCGATCGAAGAATTGCAAGATTATATCACTGAATTGAAATCGCAAATTGAAAAGGTTGAACAGCATATCAACAAAAAGAAAATCGCAGAAGTCGCTGCCAACAGCATTTTCAAATCCTAACCAAACCAATAGCGCGTGAATTACATAAGAAATCACAATAAAAATGCGAATCTTCCAAAAAAAATGCATTTTTTGAGGAATTTTTTGTATTCGTTAATTGTAATTTAATAAAATAGGCCTAAATTAGTCATTAGCAGCCACTTTAGGTTGCCGATTGGATCTCATCCAATCTGTTTGACGCCTCCCTGTTGACTTGAGCCGCCTTATGGCGGCTCTTTTTTTGTGCTCGATGTCAAGAAATATTTTTTACTGTTTTGTTATTTTATTGTGACAGACAGCCTTGACTCTTTTTCGGAATCAGCGTTTTATTCTGCCCAACATGTCGAGTCTGACAGGTTGAGGTATCAAAAAAATAGAGGGGGCGCTTTAACCGGCAGCCCCCTCATCTAATTCAGCCCTTTGACCTTCCCGATCCCCCCGCTCTATCATTGCTCTGGACCTGATGCTGTCATCGGTATAGCTTGCGGCAAATAAAATTTACGACAACAGCCGGGGCATGCAAATGGCAGATCCAAACTTTCTTAAATTTGATACACTCAGCCTTCACGCAGGACAGAAGCCTGATCCCGCTACAGGATCGCGGGCCGTTCCTATCTACCAGACAACCTCTTATGTCTTCAAAGATGCCGACCATGCCGCCTCCCTGTTTAATCTGGAGGCCACGGGGCATCTTTATTCGCGCCTGTCCAACCCGACGACGGCGGTCCTTGAAGAACGTCTAGCCAGCCTTGAAGGTGGTATTGGCGCACTTTGCACGGCATCGGGACATGCCGCGCTGCATCTTGCCATCGTTACATTGATGAGTGCCGGTGCTCATATCGTCTGCTCACAGTCCGTTTATGGCGGCACTTATAATTTCCTGAAACACACCATGCCGCGCTTCGGAATCACAACAACCTTCGTTAATCCGCGGGATGTCAGTGCTTTTGAGACAGCCATTACAGAAGACACCCGTCTGGTGATTTCTGAAACTCTTGGTAACCCGGGGCTGGAAGTTACAGATATTGAAAAGGTTGCAGATGTTGCCCATCGTGCAGGCATACCCCTTCTGATCGACAACACATTTGGAACGCCTTATTTGTGTCGGCCGATTGATTTTGGCGCAGACCTGGTCATGCACTCTGCCACCAAATTCCTCGGTGGACATGGTGTCGCCATGGGCGGCGTTCTGGTTGATGGCGGGAAATTTGACTGGGATGCCAGCGGCAAATTCCCGACCCTGACCGAACCGTATGAAGGATATCATGGCATTCGCTATGCCGATGAATTTGGCCCTCTCGCATTTCTGATGCGGGCGCGCACAGAAGGTATTCGTGATTTTGGAGCCTGCATCAGCCCGACAAATTCTTTTCAGATTCTCCAAGGAGTCGAGACACTGTCTGTTCGGATGGATAAACATCTCGCCAATGCCCGCAAGATTATCGCCTTCCTGAGCGATAATCCGGCCGTAGAATCAGTCTCTTACCCGGAGCTTGAAAGTCACCCGGATCACCAATTGGCAAAAAGGGTTCTGCCCAAGGGTTGCGGGTCAATTTTCAGCTTCACTGTCAAAGGAGGCCGGGAAGCGGGAAAAGCCTTCATCGGCGCGTTGCAGATCTTTTCTCATCTGGCGAATGTCGGGGATGCCAAAAGCCTGGTCATTCACCCAGCCTCGACCACACATCAACAAATGGATGCAAATGCATTGAAAGCGGCTGGAATATCCGAAGGCATGATCCGTCTGTCTGTCGGCATTGAGGATGCTGATGACTTGATCAAAGATCTGAAACAGGGATTAAGGGCGGCATCAAAGGCAGCTGAAAAAGCGGCCGCGGCCTAAAAGGGGGATGAGAGTATGATGACGACTGTAAAGGGTGCCTCTGTTTTTGCGACAACAGGCGGCCAGGATTTTGATGCACTGAAACCGACAATCCTGTTTATCCATGGCGCTGCCATGGATCACACAGCCTGGGCCTTGCAAAGCCGGTATTTTGCGCATCACGGCTATAATGTATTTGCCCTTGATTTGCCCGGGCACGGAAAAAGCGACGGTGATATTCCGGGCAGCATTGAAGCAATGGCGGATCAGGTTATTGTCTTTATGGATGCCATAGGATTAAAAGAAGCCGCCCTTGTCGGTCATAGTATGGGTTCCCTCACAGCTCTTTCGGTCGCTGGTCGCTATCCGGATCGTGTATCGAAGCTTGTCATGATCGGAGTTGCCTATCCCATGATGGTTGGCGAAGATTTTCTGGACAAGGCAAAGAACAATGATCCTGCCGCCTATCAGATGATGATCGACTGGTCTCACTCTCGTCCGTCTCATATGGGGGCGTCTGAGGTTCCGGGCCTCTGGATGATTGGCAACGCGCTTCGCACGGTGGAAAATTCGGGTGACGATACTCTCTTCAAAGGACTGTCAATCTGCAGTCAATATAGTACCGGATTTGAAGACGCTGCTGCCCTTCGCTGCCCAACTCTGTTTATCTTAGGCGACAAGGACATGATGACGATGCCGCGTGCTGCCCAAAAGCTGATCTCCGCTATCGAAGGCAGTCAAACGGTTATGCTGTCCGACTGTGGACACATGCAGATGATTGAAAAAGCAGATGATGTCAGATCTGCTCTAAAGAGCTTCCTGTAATCTGTACCGGACCGTTACGCTTTGTCACCAATGCGCGGTGGTCCGCCTTTTCCAGCCTGGCTGGGGCCAAACGCTTTATCGAGGATTCGCGTACTACTGTCGGCCAGTTCAACCGCATCGGTCAGCAATCCCAGGATCCTCATATTATTGGCGAGAACCGCCTGCGCTTCAGGCCGCCGGTCATTTACAATAAATGTGCATCGCTGAACGATATCCGCACGCACCATCGCCAGAACATCTTCCAGCGCGCTTCCGTTCGGATTTTCTTCTGTCACCAGATAATGTGTCATTTCTTCGACCTGCTTGAATATCGTCAATCCAGCTCAAGAATGTCGCATCACGGTTAAGAAAACGATAATGACTTCACCGCGCTATACTGGTTTCAGAGATTTTTGGCTCTCTCCCGCAGGACAAATTTCTGAACCTTGCCTGTAGATGTTTTAGGCAATTCGGCAAAAACGACGGTTTTTGGGCATTTGAAATGGGCCATATTCTCCCGGCAAAAGTCGATCAACTCGCGCTCGCCAGTGTCAGAGCCTTCTTTCAAGGTTACGAACGCGCAGGGTGTTTCTCCCCATTTGTCATCAGGCCGCGCAACAACAGAGACTTCCAGAACGGCTGGATGACGGTACAGAACACCCTCAACTTCTATGGTTGAAATATTCTCGCCGCCGGAAATAATAATATCCTTGGATCGATCCCGGAGTTCCAGATATCCATCTTCGTGAATAACACCCAGATCACCAGTTCTGAACCAGTCTCCTTCAAACGCGCGTTGAGTGGTATTAGGATTTTTCAAATACCCTTTCATGATCAGGTTACCCTTCATCATAACCTCACCCATGGTATTGCCATCCCGCGGAACCGGCTTCATGGTTTCAGGATCCAGCACATCCAATTCGCTTAAAGCATGATAGCGCACGCCCTGGCGGGCTTTTAGCGCCGCGCGGTCCTCGACGGACTTGGTATTCCAGTCCTTATTCCAGTCACAATAGACAGCCGGGCCATAACATTCTGTCAAACCATAAACATGGGTGACATCAAATCCCATCCGGTCCATTTCAGCCAAAACCGGCGCCGGAGGCGGAGCCGCAGCCACCATGACTTTGATGCCCGATTTAGCCAAAGCCTTGTTTCCATCACTTGTATTGATCAGCATGGACAAAACAATCGGTGCGCCGCACATATGGTCAACACCTGTTCGTCCCATCGCTTCATAAATCGCGTCTGCTTCGACTTTACGCAGGCAAACATGGGTGCCGCCAACCGCCGTAATCGTCCAGGGGAAACACCAGCCATTGCAATGGAACATCGGTAATGTCCACAGATAGATCGGGTGTTTCGTCATATCCCAGGAGAGGGAATTTCCCGTCGCCGCCAGATAGGCTCCCCGGTGGTGATAGACAACGCCTTTGGGATCACCAGTTGTGCCCGATGTGTAATTCAGGGAAATAGCCTGCCATTCATCATCCGGCCCTGACCAAGCATAATCAGCAGCGCCGACTGCAATAAATTCTTCATAGGTCATCTCACCAATTAAATCACCACCCTCTCCCAGCGGATCATCAATATCGATGACAATTGGATTGCAGGTACAAAGCGCCAAGGCTTTCTTCATAACGGAAGAAAATTCCCGATCCGTGATCAAGAGCTTGCATTCCGCGTGATCCAGAATAAACGCCAGTGTTTCGGCATCCAGCCGGGTATTGAGGGCATTCAGGACCGCGCCGGTCATCGGGATACCAAAATGGCTTTCCAGAAGAGCCGGGATGTTTGGTGCAATGACGGAAACCGTGTCTCCCTTGCCAATCCCGCGGGCCTCCAACGCGCTCGCCAGCTTGCGGCACCGATCATAAAGCTCAGAATAAGTGTATGACCAATCACCATGAATCATGGCTGTATGATCTGGATAGACAGCTGCAGATCTCTCCAGAAAAGTGAGAGGAGAAAGCGGGTCGTAATTAGCCTTATTCTGGCCAAGGTCAGTTTCGAAAGGATTCATGACAGGAGTCCTTTTTTGTTATTTAGAGTATGAAATTTTCCCAAACGCAGCGCAGTCTATGTATTCTCTGCATCCAGTTCGACGGGAACGCCTGGCAAAAACTTCGAGGCCCTGATCCCCAGGGATGTTTTCACATGCTCCACGTTGGGAGCCGCTGTCAATTCATGGGTCAGAAATTGTTGGTATGCATCCCAATCTTTGGCGACGACCTTCAAAATAAAGTCATTTTCACCCGCCAGCATATAACATTCCCGAACAAGCGGCCAATCCTGAACTCTCTGCTCGAACGCATTCAAATCTGCCTCTGCCTGACTTTGCAGCCCTACCAAAGCAAAAACAGTAACGCCAAAGCCCAGACTTTCGGAATGAAGTTGCGCGTGATAGCCCTCAATATAACCGGATTCTTCCAAGGCCCGTACCCGACGTAGGCAAGGCGGTGCCGAAATACCGGCATTTTTTGCCAGTTCAACATTGGTTATGCGCCCGTTTCCCTGCAGATCGTGCAGAATGCGCCGATCGATATCGTCGAGTTTCACTCGTTGCATATATTGTCTCCAACAGTCAATTTTGCGCAATAATATTACAATGAAGCACGAAGGCCAAGGGATAGAAAGCCCTTAAACAGGAATTAAAAGGCTTGACCAACCGAATTCTGACTGAATAGTGCAAATATCATGACCCAACTCTGCCGGAGCACTCCTGACCATGCCATTCTCACAGCCAGATGAAGTGAAATCCTGCTGGGTTGTGACAGACGGAAGCGCCGGGATGGAGAATCAGTGCATTGGGCTGGCGGAAGCTATGGGCACGGATTTTCAGGTAAAGCGGATCAAAACCCAAAAGCCTTGGCGATGGCTGCCACCCGCCTTATGGCTCTCCCCTCTCAACCGATTGGCGTCACAAAGCGATCCTCTCGATCCGCCTTGGCCTGACTTACTGATCACCTGCGGCCGGCAAGCCATTCCGATGAGTCTCGCTATTCGTAAAAGCAGTCAGGGAAAGACCTTTACAATCCACATACAGACACCCAATACAGCCGCCCATCAGTTTGATATGCTGGTTGTGCCGGAACATGATCGATTGAGAGGCGAAAATGTTCTGGTGAGCGATGGCTCCCTCACCCGAATTACCCTCGCCAGACTTGCCGCCGAAAAACAAAAATTCAGCCAAAATCTCGCTGATCTGGCGTCCCCTGTCGTTACGGTTCTTGTAGGCGGCCCAAACCGGTGCTACGACGTCACCCCGGATGTTATGCAGGATCTTTGTCGCAAACTGGAAATTCTTCACAAGGAAAGCGGCTGCCACTTTCTTGTGACAACATCCCGTCGAACCGGAGACGCCAATACAAACATGCTTCGCCAGACACTTTCCGGTATCCCGCATCAGTTTTGGTCAGGAGAGGGAGAAAATCCGTATTTTGCATTTCTGGAAAAAGCCGATGCAGTGATTGTGACTGCCGATTCTGTGAACATGGTGTGTGAAGCGGCAACAGCCGGAAAGCCGGTCTATGTTTTCCCGCTGCCCGGCGGCAATCGAAAATTCAATTTCTTTCACCGTGCTATGCAGGAAAAAGGCTACACCCGGGTTTTCGACGGTCAACTGACATCCTGGACCCCGCCCCCCTTGGACGAGACAAACAGAATAGCCCATTTAATCCAAAACACGATTACGCAGCGCAACGCTGCCTCATAAGGAAATCGAGCTTGTTCACCGAACAGCTCTTGCAACAGCTCCCATCGCATAATAAATAGAGAGACTGCCAGACAGTCTCTGGTCTCAAGAGCAGGATCGTCGCGAATTTCAGGAGTTTCCCAACATGGCTGACACCCATAAAACCAATGTCCTCATTATTGGATCCGGCCCGGCCGGATGTACAGCAGCCATCTATGCTGCGCGGGCCTCTCTCAATCCGATACTGGTTCATGGAATTCAGCCGGGCGGCCAGCTGACCATCACAACTGATGTCGAGAACTATCCGGGTTTTGCGGATCCGATTCAGGGCCCCTGGCTCATGGAGCAGATGGAGGCTCAGGCTAAAAATGTTGGAACCGTGATCCACCATGATGTGATTACTGATATCGACATGTCGAGCCGCCCTTATGTTGCCACAGCTGATTCTGGCGCGACCTATATCGCCGACAGCATTATCATCTCCACCGGTGCGGCGGCGAAATGGCTCGGCCTTCCTTCGGAAGAGAAATATATGGGCTTTGGTGTCTCTGCCTGCGCCACTTGTGACGGTTTCTTTTATCGTCAGAAAGAAGTATTGGTTGTCGGCGGTGGCAATACAGCCGTTGAAGAAGCCCTGTATCTTACCAATCATGCCGACAAAGTCACCATTGTGCATCGCCGAGATCAATTCCGGGCGGAGAAAATTCTGGTGGAACGGCTTCATAAAAACCCGAAAATCAAAGTCATCTGGGACCATACTCTGGAAGAGATTCTTGGGGTCGAAGATCCATTCGGCGTGACGGCCGTCAGGCTGGCCAATACAAAAACGGGCGAGACACAGGAAAAATCGGTCCATGGCGTCTTTATTGCCATCGGACACAGTCCCAATACCGGCCTGTTCAAAAACAAGCTGGATATGGATGATGAAGGATATCTGGTAACAGCTCCTGATTCCACAGCAACTAATTTACCCGGCATTTTTGCCTGCGGTGATGTGCAGGACAAAATTTATCGCCAGGCAGTCACTGCTGCCGGCACCGGCTGCATGGCTGCACTTGAAGCCGAACGCTTCCTGGCGGAAAACGAAAATGAGACCCTGAAAGCGGCTGCGGAGTGACATAAGGGCGAAACACCCTGTCACTCCCGGGCAACAAAAAATTAACTATTTGGTAGGCTCGTTGCCTTTATTTTGCTTGAATGAAAATCAATAGTCACACTTAAGCGAAGTCATTAGCGAGTCGGAGAATAACAGGAACAGGGCATGGATTGGGACAAGCTGCGCATTTTTCACGCTGTTGCAGAAGCAGGCAGCTTCACCCATGCCGGTGAGACACTCCATCTCAGCCAGTCTGCCGTCAGTCGCCAGGTCAGCGCGCTGGAAGACAGTCTGAAGATCCCGCTGTTTCACCGCCACGCCCGCGGCCTTCTGCTCACGGAACAAGGTGAACTCCTCTATCGAACGGCCCATGAGGTTTTTGCCAAACTGGCAATGACCGAAGCAATGCTGATGGACACGAAGGAAAAACCTTCCGGCGAAATCAAAGTGACGGCCACTGTCGGTTTTGGTTCAAACTGGCTGACACCTCGCATTCGTGAGTTTATTGAACTTTATCCGGAGATAACGGTTAACCTTATCCTGGCGGATAGAGAGCTGGATCTGGGAATGCGAGAAGCCGATATCGCGATCCGTCTGAGAGCCCCCGTTCAATCTGACCTTATCCAGCGCAAACTGACAACAGTCCGCCACCATCTTTATGCGTCTCCAGAATATTTGGAAAAATACGGCATGCCCTCCTGCCTGGAGGATCTGACGAGCCGCAAGATCCTTGTTTATGGGGAAGAAGCACCAACCAACATCTCCAACATAAACTGGATTCTCAAATCTCTACGGGAATTTGACAAGACCATCTATCCGGTTTTCAAGGTGAATAATGTCTATGGTCTTCTGCTTGCTATTCAAAGTGGCCTTGGCGTGGGAAGCTTGCCGGACTATATTGTGCAAGGGCACAAAAATATCGTAAAAATCCTTCCGGATGTTGAAGGTCCCAGTTTCGACACTTATTATGTCTATCCGGAAGAGTTGAGAAAGTCCAAAAGAGTGACAATTTTCCGGGACTTCCTGATACAAAAAGTTTCAGAGACATCTTTCTAGACTATTGTTTTACATATATTTTACAAAACCCCTGATCACGATATGCAGAAATTGCATATCGGCTTTGTTAATATAGAACTACTCTTCTTCGCTGGAATTCACTACATAGACTGTACTCGATGCTGCTCTTTAGCGCATCAATTCGCGACAGTCTCCCAACTTATCGCGAACGGGTTGTTTGTTTCCTCCCAGTGCAAACACCCATCATGTCTTCGGACATGAACCTCCCTGTTAGACTTGCCAGCCTCCTTAGAGGCTGGCTTTTTTTTGCTCATATATTGCATCGCAACCAACTTAACGATGATAAAATTTAGCAGTTTTTAAGCATTTTCTAAGCAATGCACAAATTGCATAGGTGCACTGCAAAAAAAAGAATGGAAATTAAAAAGGCAATTGCCTATATTCCAATCATCAACGCTGCACAGCAGCCTTGATCGAATATCGACCCCCTTATCGATATTCCGCTACTTGCCTTCCTCCCAGTTGCAAGTAGCACATGTCACCTTCGGGTGGCATACCTCCCTGTTAGACTTGCCAGCCTCTCTTGAGGCTGGCCTTTTTTTTGCCATGCACACCCTGCATAGCAGCTATGCTGAATAGCGGATTTAAAATTTCGATGAATGACTTACATGGTTAACAGGCGGTAAGGTCTCCCAACCTGACGCCGAACTGGCAAGTGCCAGCTCCCGGTAGTCTGCATCTCCCAATCAGACTGCCCCTGCCTTTTAGGCAGAACCTCCCTGTTAGACTTGGCCAGCCTCCCTAGAGGCTGGCTTCTTTTTTAAGCCTAAGCCGTAAACTCTATCTGAAAAGAACTTCTGTTTTTCCAAGCTCTTTATACAAATGGGCGACCTGCTCTTCATACCCGTTATACATCTGCGTCGGAATTCTCTCCCCGGTGCGGATATCCCGTTCTGTCGCCTGGGACCAACGAGGATGACGGACTTCCGGATTAACATTCGCCCAGAAACCATATTCCCGGTCATTCAGTTTTTCCCAGAAAGTCTTTGGCCGCTCGTCCGTGAAATGGAACCGGACAACTGATTTGATATGCTTAAAGCCATACTTCCACGGGACCGCCAAACGCAGGGGAGCACCGTTCTGTTTAGGGATTGGCTTGCCATACATGCCTGTCGCCATAAACGACAATTCATTGGTCGCTTCTTCAAGTGTCAGCGCTTCCGTGTATGGCCACGGATACCAGAACTGTTTCTGTCCGGAAGCTACAGATTTGTCTTCAAATGTCTCCATCACCAAATATTTGGCACCGGATTTCGGCATCGCGAGCTTCACAAGCTCACTCAATTGAAAGCCGCTATAAGGAACCACCATAGACCAGGCTTCAACGCACCGATGACGATAAATCCGCTCTTCAAGTGGCATCTTGGCGAGCAGGTCATCAATACCGATTTCCATTTCCTGATCAACCATACCGTCAATTTTGACAGTCCAGGGCCTTATTTTCAGGGCCTGAGCTGCCTTGGAAATACTTTTATGGGATCCGAATTCATAGAAATTATTATATGTCGTTGCAATTCTCTCCGGCGTCATTTCCCGGCCGCCAACATAGGCATCATTCTTCGGCACAGGATAGAGAGAGGCACTTGGATCTGCTTCAACGGCTTGAGGAACTCCTGGCAGGATCAAATTTGAAGATCCGGCAATCAAACCCCCAATACCCATTGCTTTAAGGATATCTCTGCGCTTGAAATATTGACTTTCAGGGAGAACCTGATTTTCCGGAATTTCCCAACTCCGTTTTTTCCTGATAAACATGCAGCCCCTTCCAATTGTTGCAAAACAACTCACATCGTGTGTTGGAAGGTGGCGTATGGCTCCCCTAAACTCAAGTCAACAGTCCGTGAGGCCCCCGCAGAACCAATCACTCGCGGAAGACCTCATATCAATGCGCGGTGTGATTCCCCTGTATGACTTTGTCTGCAATATGCCCGGTTAGTTCCTGCAAATGATCATATTCACAGGTGAAGGTACCAACGCCGAGGGTCGCCGAACGCAAATCGATGATAAGATCCTGCAACTCACTTTCCGGCATCATCGCTGTCAACAAATCCCAGCCGGGCCAGCCTTCCCTTGCATCAAACCCAAGAATTTGTCCGCGCCTGGAACTGACAATACCGTTCACTTTGGAGGTATATTCGCTCGGCATCGAGACTTCCACCTTGTGAACAGGCTCCAGCAAAACCGGAGAGCATTTCGGCATGCCTTCGCTCATGGCAATACGCGCTGCTGACCGGAAGGAATTTTCAGAGCTGTCGACGGAATGGTGCTGCCCATCAAATAAAGTGACCGCGAGATCGACAACCGGAAATCCCAGAGGGCCTTCTACCAGATAGTCTTTGACGCCATGCTCAACCGCCGGGATATACTGCTTCGGAACGGAACCTCCAACCACCTTTTCCTTGAACAGGAAACCGGAGCCACGTGGCAACGGGTTGATTTCGATCTGGACATCCCCAAACTGCCCGTGACCGCCACTCTGTTTGCGAAAGCGTGCATGCTGCACCGCTCCTTTTCGGATCGCTTCCTTATAAGCAACCTTGGGTTTGCGGGACCTCACATCCAGTCCGTATTTGTTGCGCAATCGCTCCAGTGCGACACGCAGATGGATTTCACCCTGCCCTTTCAACAGAAGCTCTTGTGTCTCCTGTTTATGCTCCGCAATCAGGGAAGGGTCTTCTTCCACCAGCTTGCCAAGTGCCGCTGACAGTTTCACATCATCTTCGCGCCTTTCGGCGTAAAGGGCGTAATTGTAAACAGGCTCCAGAATATCGGCGCGCTTGTTTGCACTGTCATCGCCTGCCTGTAGAAAATCCCCTGTATGCAAATCTTCCATCCGCCCGAGAGCCACGATCTCACCAACAACTGCTGACTTTATTTTCTCAGACTTACTCCCCTGAAGCCGGAACATCCCGGCAATCCTGCCAATTTCAAAGCAGTCACCGTCTGAAATTTTCCCGGACCATATTCTGACAAGTGATAATTTACCGCCTTGTGCGGACATGTAAGTTTTCAAGACCTGAGCAACGGGTACTTCCTCAACCGCCTTGATACCAACTCTTTCACCTGTCATGGCGGAAGATGGTACTTCATGCCGCAAGGCTTTGAGCAGCCGCCGAACTCCGAAATCATTCTCTGCGGCACCCAAGAAAACCGGGACGACAAACCCCTTTTGTAAATCAGCACTCAAAAGAGAATATATCTCCTCTTTTTCAGGCTCTATATCTTCCAGCAACTCTTCCATCAAATGATCATCGAAATCCGCCAAGGTCTCCAGCATGGCAAAACGCGAAGTCCCCTCAGCTTCTGCCATTTCCGGCGGCATCTCTATGATTTTTGAAGGCTGACCCTCTTTGTAAACATACGCCCGTTCTGAAGCCAAATCGACGTATCCGGTGACAATATCGTCAGCTATAATGGGCACCTGGCGCAAGACCAGATCTCGATTGGAGGCACTTTCAAGGGCTCGGAACAGCGCATTGATTGTTCCTTGCGCCTTGTCGATCTTGTTGACGAATATGAACGTCGGAATATCCCGCTCCTCCAGGAATTTAAGTAGAGGGAGCAATGTCACAGATCGATCGTCAACCGGTTCACAAACAAGAACCGCCGCATCGACACCAATGAGAACATTTTCACTTTCCTGGAGGAATTCTACCGAACCCGGGCAATCCAGAACTGTAAAACTGTCTCCTAGAAATGAATAATGAGCGGAGTTTACCTCAACGCTCATATGCCTGTCTCTTGCCTCTTTTGACCCATCCCCAACTGTGGTGCCGTTAGAAATATTGCCTTTTCGGTCTGTCTCACCACAAATATGCAGAATTGATTCCAGAAGAGTGGTCTTCCCACTTGAATAGGGACCTATCAGCGCAATGCTGCGAGGCCCCGCTGGCTTGCCTAAGCTCATACCATGCCTCCCTTTATGAGATAAATATAATGTTTTATCCAAAACACGTTTGACGCAAGCGAAATATCATCGGGCGGAAAAGAAGACTGAAGAAACAGACATTTTCAAATGAGCCTGCTTCTCCCTCTCAGGCATAAGAGATCAAAAAACAAAAAAGGCAGCCGAATCGCCGGCTGCCTTTTCAGAATATATGTCGGTATCGTTTAACTTAAACTGGCGCAGAATTTCTGAATGCGTGTGCAAGCTTCTGTCAAAGCTTCAGTTGATGTTGCATAAGACGCCCGAAAATACGGAGACAAACCAAAGGCATCTCCGTGAACCACGGCCACACCTTCCGCTTCCAGCAACTCACTGACGAAATCCAGATCATTCTCGATCACTTTGCCTGAAGGCGCTTTCTTACCCATGCAGCCTGCGACAGATGGGTAGACATAAAAGGCACCTTCCGGTTTCGGGCAGTGAATGCCTTCAGCTGCGTTCAGCATATCGACCACCAGATCCCGACGTTCTTCAAATGCCTGCGCACGGGTTGCCAGAAAATCCTGCGGTCCGTTCAAAGCTTCAACGGAGGCGTACTGACTGATAGAACACGGATTGGACGTACTCTGCGACTGCACTTTCGCCATCGCCTTGATCAACTCCTGCGGCCCTGCCGCATAACCAATGCGCCAGCCTGTCATGGAATAAGCTTTGGAGACACCGTTCATGGTCAATGTCCGGTCATACAATTTGGGTTCAACCTGTGCCGGTGTCGCGAACTTGAAGTCATCATAAACCAGATGCTCGTACATATCGTCTGTCAGGATCCAGACATGCGGGTGCTTCACCAATACATCTGTCAGGGCTTTCAGCTCTTCTGCTGTATAGCCTGCACCGGACGGATTGCTCGGCGAGTTGAAGATCAACCACTTGGTTTTGGGTGTAATCGCCGCTTCCAGGTCATGGGGCTGCATTTTGAAGCCGTTATTTCCTGAAGTTGCGACGAATTTGGGCTCTCCGCCGCCCAGCAGGACCATGTCGGGGTAAGAGACCCAATACGGTGTTGGAATAATCACTTCATCGCCTGGGTTCAAGGTAGCAACCATGGCATTGTAGATAATCTGCTTGCCGCCGCTGGCCACAGTGACCTGAGATGGTTCGTAATCGAGGCCATTTTCCCGTTTGAACTTGTCGCAAATTGCTTTCTTCAGTTCCGGGATGCCGTCAACGGCGGTATACTTGGTTTTGCCTTCATCGATTGCGGTCTTGCCGGCAGCTTTGATATTGTCTGGGGTGTCAAAATCCGGCTCACCTGCGCCGAGACCGATAACGTCACGACCGGCAGCCCGCAGCTCCGCTGCCTTGGTTGTTACAGCAATTGTCGGTGAGGGTTTAATTCGCCCTAAACTTTCCGCAATGATAGACATAGCCTTTTCTCTCAAAATTAGAGTGATATACAGGGGCATTATTTGCCCATGCCAAGCTACGCCTCTCTTGGGCGCGTTTCAACCGATAAGGGGAAGGTTCTCATGATTTTTCAGGGGAATATAGCCTATTGGGGGGACTCGTGACATAGAAGAAACACCCGCCCTTTGAATTTGGCGCATAAATCATCCCTATTCATCGGGCGTGGACATGAACCGTCCGGGATCTGTCGCTGCCTCCGCATGGAGCCAATCCCTGAAGGCCACGAAACGAGGCCTTTCCGATTGCCCTTCCGGGCAGACAATAAAATAAGCGTTTCCCGCCTTCAACTCCGTATCAAAAGGTTTAACCAGCCGGCCTGATGCCAGTAAATCAGCAGCCAGAGTGCTTCGGCCGAGCGCGACGCCCTGCCCCGTGATCGCCGCTGTGAGCACCATGGAAGAATCGTTAAAACTCAGGCCTTTTCTCGGATCGATACCCTGAACATTGACCGCCGACAACCACGTCTCCCAGTCCACGCGCAAATCATCATGTAATAAATTATGATGGACCAGATCCTCCGGTGTTCGCAGCGGATGTTCCCCCTCCAGCAAGGACGGGCTGCAAACCGGAAACAGGCTATCTTCAGTCAGGAGCTTTTCCACGTGAAGGCCAGGATAATTTCCGCTGCCATAACGGATAACCAGATCAACAGGTTCCCGGGCAAAATCGGTAATATGATCGGAAGCCGACAACATGACATCGATATCCGGATGCAATTCCCGAAATCGGCCCAGCCGCGGCAGCAGCCAGCGCACGGCAAAGGAAGGGAGCGTACTGACCGTCAGTGCCCCAGATGCTTCTTGCTTCTCCAACTTGTCTGTTGCTTCACTGATCAGAGACAACCCTTCTCTGACTTCCAGAACATAGGATTGCCCTTCATCCGTGAGGATAACGGCCCTGTTCATCCGACGAAATAATGGAACGCCCAACCACTCTTCAAGCGCCTTGATCTGATGACTGACAGCCGCTGGCGTCACGTAAAGTTCTTCCGCCGCTTTGGAGAAGCTGAGATATCTGGCGGCGGCTTCAAATGCCCGAAGCGCGTTTAAAGGAGGAAGTCTCATTGATCAATTACTTTCAGATTAGAAAATCTAACACATCATATTAGAATCTATCGTTTGTATTCAACCTTTTTATAATCAATATAGACAGTATGGAAAGTGCGGAGGAAAAATCACTAACCAGATTATTATTATTGTAAGAAAGGAGTCATCGTTATGTCATTAAAAACATTGAACATGAAGCATTCCAACAATTTTGGTCTCGGCTCAAAAATCGAGAAACATGGTGTCCTTTCTGCTGTAACCCGTACCGTTTTAGCATGGCAGGAGCGAGCGACCACCCGTCATCATCTTGCCAGTCTCAGTAAAGAAAATTTGAATGACATCGGCCTGTCTCAGGCAGATGCTATGGCTGAAGCAAAAAAGCCGTTCTGGCAAAACTAAAAGTTTCCCAAGCCATCTGGAGTTTGACTGAAAATCCTTCCTGTCTTTCGGTTCCTCCAGGTGGCACCCAAAATGCGTCCCTTCCCCTACCCTGATTGCCTCGAGCAAGCACGTTTAATCACCGTAAAAGTGATCCCGGCCTCATAATAAAAATTGGCATTGCTCTTTTCAGACCGTATAAACAGGTATGGAAAACGAGAACAAAACTGAAACATCAACGCCATTTCGCCCCTATCGGCCCATCCGCCCTGAAAAGACGGAAGGCGGTATTCCATTTGAAGTCGTGTCAGAATTTGAACCGGCAGGCGACCAGCCGCAAGCGATCAAGGAATTGGTTGACGGCATAAAGACCCTTGAAAAAGATCAGGTTCTGCTGGGCGTTACCGGTTCTGGTAAGACCTTCACCATGGCCAAGGTCGTTGAAGATCTGCAACGCCCCACCCTCATACTGGCCCATAACAAAACTCTGGCAGCTCAACTCTATGGGGAGATGAAAGCCTTCTTCCCCAATAATGCGGTCGAGTATTTTGTCTCCTATTACGACTATTACCAGCCCGAAGCCTATGTTGCGCGCACCGATACCTATATCGAAAAAGACGCGTCAGTGAACGAGCAAATTGATCGTCTCCGCCATTCAGCCACCCGAGCTCTTCTGGAGCGGGATGACGTTATTATTGTCGCCTCCGTCTCCTGCATTTATGGTATTGGCTCCGTTGAAACTTATAGTGAAATGACCCTCACCATAAAACAGGGGGAACAGCTGGACCGGCAGCAGCTATTGCAAAAACTGGTGGAAATTCAGTATCGACGTAACGACGCCAGCTTCACGCGGGGGACTTTCCGGGTCAGAGGCGACACGGTTGAAATTTTCCCGGCCCATTTGGAAGACCGGGCCTGGAGTCTGTCTCTTTTTGGCGATGAGCTCGAAACCATTACAGAATTTGACCCGCTGACAGGCAAAAAAACCGGCAAGCTGGATGAGATTCGAATCTATGCCAACAGTCATTATGTAACGCCCAAGCCAACCTTGAAGCAGGCCCAGCAGAAAATCCGGACCGAATTAAAAGAGCGACTGGCTGAGTTTGAAGAACAGAACAAGCTTCTTGAAGCCCAGAGACTGGAACAACGCACCACTTTTGATCTGGAAATGATGGAAGCAACCGGCGCCTGCGCGGGTATTGAGAATTACTCTCGCTATCTGTCCGGTCGTAATCCGGGAGAGCCACCCCCAACCCTTTTCGAGTATCTTCCGGATAATGCACTGATCATGGTCGATGAAAGCCATGTGACGGTCAGCCAGATCGGCGCCATGTATAAAGGGGATGCGAGCCGCAAATCTACTCTGTCCGACTTTGGTTTCAGACTGCCCTCCTGCAAGGATAACAGGCCTTTGAAATTCGAAGAATGGGATTTGATGCGCCCGCAAACTGTTTTTGTCTCCGCCACCCCCGGCAAATGGGAGATGGAACGGACAGGCGGTACATTTGCTGAACAGGTGATCCGTCCCACAGGATTGACCGACCCCGACTGTATTATCAGGCCTGTCGAAAGTCAGGTTGATGATCTGATGAATGAGTGCAAGAAGTGTGCAGCGAAAGGTGAGCGGGTTCTGGTCACCACACTGACCAAGAAAATGTCGGAAGATCTCACAGAGTATTTTCACGAAAACGGCATCAAAGTTCGCTACCTGCATTCCGATATTGATACGCTAGAACGTATTGAAATCATCCGCGACCTTCGCCTTGGTACATTTGATGTGCTGGTGGGAATTAACCTGTTGCGAGAAGGCCTGGACATTCCGGAATGCGCCCTGGTCGCCATTCTGGATGCAGACAAGGAAGGATTTCTGCGCTCTGAAACCTCTCTGATTCAGACCATTGGTCGAGCGGCCCGTCACGTGGACGGCCGTGTTATCCTTTACGCTGACAAAATGACGGGCAGCCTTGAACGCGCGCTGGGAGAGACCAAGCGGCGTAAAGACAAGCAAGAAGCCTATAATAAAGAACATGGCATCACACCAACTTCAGTGCGCAAGAATATCGGCGACATTATGGAAAGCGTCTATGAGCAGGATCATCATGACGTGGATATTGGCCTGCAGGATGCGAACAACCTGGTTGGGCATAATCTCAAAGCTCATATAGAAGAGCTTGAGAAGAAGATGAAAAACGCTGCTGCAGATCTCGAATTTGAAGAAGCAGCGCGCTTGCGCGACGAAATCAAGAAGTTGCAAGACAAGGAACTCGGTATTGGAGAGCCTCGCAGCGGCAAACCCCAAGGCCGATCAAAAGCAGGCCGATCCGGCAATGCCCATGTCCTGGGCGGGAGAGCAAGCCGGCAAAAGTAATCACGAACAGAGCAAATCTGACAGTTCATTGTTCTAAAAGACGGTGACGTGTCAGATTGCATCTGGTCTTCCTGCCCCCGTTTCAAACGGCCTTGAGCAGTGCCACAATCCACACACCGCTGATCGCCAGTTTCATTCTCCCTCCTTACCCAATTTTATTTGAACCATTCTGCTGCAATGGCCGACATAAAAACATCCTCAACCAGTACAGTGAAGAAGAGATACTTAGAGACAAGCACACGAACAGATGCTTCACAACAATTGTAGAATTCGCAGAAGCGTATGAGTGTATGACGACTGAAATTGTAAGGGCATGGTCAGTCATCTATTAAAAAATCAATCATACTCTGAAGGAGAGTATCAATGCAGAAGATGCCCTTAAAACAAATTTTGATAATAGCAACACTATTGTCCCCTTTCGCAGCGGCTGAAGCCTCTGCAAAGATAAAAGAAGCCAAAATTCACTTCATAACACCGGGATCAGCCATCGAATATCCAGAGATGGAGATGGCATTTGATAAGGGGTGGAAGTGGATCAAACGCGATCGGCTTTTCAAACCACGCATGAAACTCTTTTTTCGTTCAGTTGGCAGTAAAATCGATTACGCTAAAGTTTATCTTGAAAAGACTAATCATGTTTTATGGGCCTTGCCCGCGGGTTACAAAACAAGAAAATATGAAAAAGTCGTAACGGCTAGTGTCGGGAAGCAGACCCTTTCCAGTTACAAGAACCTGGCTATCAATACTTGCAAGAGTGCAGGCGGTGACACCAAGGTCATTCGGAAGCTGGGAATAAAAACAAAACTAGTAGCGGCTCATAATCTTGATATTAATGATAGTGGCCTCTCCGACGCTAAACATGCTTATACTCAGATGCCTTTGAAAATAGTGTGCCATGGCAATAACGAGGGCGGGACCTACTCCCTTAAGCTAAAAGTCAAGAAAATTGAACTGTATACGGACCCCTCAGTTCCTCAATGCGGCAAACCGGTCAAGATGATTACCAAAATTCACACCAATCGGCCGGGCAAAGTGAATTTCCTCTATGTCCGTGGGAATGGTGATCAGCAAAAGGCGAGTGTCACGACAAAGAAAAAAGCGGGCGGCTTTTTCAAAACCTGGATCAAGACCTACAAATTCAGTAAATCCACCAATACAAATCGTAAATATGTCGTCTCAATACCGGATCATAATATTGCCACCAAATGGGTTCCACTGATAGTCAATTGCTCATCTGGCGCAACGACTTTAAAAAACTAAGAGAAAATACAAACGAACATTCTATCTTATGATTTTCTATATGTGATGCCGTGCCCAACTCGCTCCCATGAATGAGGCACGGCATCACATCAAACCTAACCTCCGCACACTATGTTGTTCTGATTGCCATCCATGTCAGAAAGAGAGGGCTCTCGCTTCCACATTCTTTTTGATATTGGCGAGGGAAATAACAGCCTCCTCATTCATGGCTTTATCCGCTTTGGCAGTGATCGGTTTTGGTCGATCCGGATTACTGACAATACGGGTATAAAGGCAAATGCCTTCCTCTTTTTCTTCAATTGTGTAGGTGATCAGAATAGGCCCGGTAAAAGGCGTGCTGGTTTCACATTTCCAAAGAACAGGACTTTCCCGGTGAGTGACTTTCCAGTCAAGCTGCGCCGAACCTGTCTTGGTATGCCATTGTTCAATAAATGTATCCCCCGCCTCCAGTGGTCGATCAGGACTATCCATATGATGGGACGCGGCAATCCATTCCGGCCAGGAATTAGGATTTGAAACATAGTCCAGAATGGCCGATGCAGGTGCTTCAATTTCTATACTATGCCGATATTCGGACGTAATTTTTTCGGTCATGCTTCTTTTTCTTTCTTATTATTGTTGACTGATTGGAGGCGTTCACAACAGAGTGAACAGAACGGATGGCTCTGACAACACTCTTGAAAGAGTTTTCCTCTATATGGAACAGATCAGTCATTGCTCCAGGGGCGAATTGAATAATGTATACTTTCTTCCGGCTCATTCTCATTGCTCTGGTGATCGCCCCGCTCTACGCCGCAAGTGCAATCGCCAAATCAGCGGCTCCGGAAAACTGTCAAAGCATTCCCTATGACAATGGGCGGCTCTGGAAAGTCATGAAAGACGGACGTCCGCCCAGCTACGTCTTCGGCACGATGCATTCCAACGACCCTCGAATTTTATTTATGCCCGGCATTATCATGCAGGCTTTCAATGGATCCCGTGTCCTCATTCTGGAAACATCGCTTCGAGATAAGACTGCCGCACAAAGCCAGGCTATGATGCGAAAGTCCGCTCCCTACAGTCTTCGGCAACAAATTGGCCCGACACTCTTTGGCAAGCTGACGGGTATTGTCAGCCGGGACTACGGTATCCCACCGCAGATCCTGAACAGTTTTCAGATATGGGCCGCGGCCGCGTTCCTCAGTCAACCGCCCGAGCAAATAAAGTCCAACGCAAAAAAACCAGCAACCCTTCTGGATCATGAACTAGAAAAAACGGGAAGGCGGATGAACAAACAGATTGTCCCGCTTGAAACCATGAAAGAACAACTCTCCATCTTCAGCAGAATGTCTAAGAACCTACAACTCGAATATCTGGAACTGGCAATCCAGGAATATCCGAACCTGGAAGAGGAAGTCGCTGCCTTGTCAGACTATTATATAGACGGCAAGATCGGTTGGATTTTCTGCATGATGAATGAAGGACTCGCCAAAATCAGCGATGGGCTGGTGCGGGTGATGAAAGATCAACTGATCATTAAGCGCAACAAAAAAATGGTCAGCCGGATGAAACATCTTGTGCGGAAGGGTCAGGCTTTTGTTGCCGTTGGAGCGTTGCACCTGCCGGGGGAAGACGGCATCCTTTCGTTGCTGGCCGCTGACGGATACAAGATCGAAAAAATGTACTAAATCAGAAAGTTTCGGATCATCTGTGCTTTCCGGCGCACATTTTTACCACTATTTCCAAAATTGTTGGAATTCCCTCTTTTACTGACCCAAGGGCATGTCTATATAACATCAGATCCAAAGTATGTTCGTATTCAGAGTGATAGAGAAGACCATATGAAGTACCAAGGTAGATATACTGTATGATGTACCTACAAGTGGCAGCGGGTCTTGTTATTCTGCTGATATGTGGTGAGCTTCTGGTACGCGGATCTGTCGCGCTTGCGGAACTTTTCGGCGTCTCCAAACTTGTGATCGGTTTTACCATTGTTGCTTTTGGCACCTCCGCCCCTGAACTGGTCGTTTGTATCAGTGCTGCACTCGAAGGGGCACCGGGCATAGCTTTTGGCAATGTCGTTGGTAGCAATATTGCCAATGTGCTTCTGGTTCTCGGCGTCCCAGCTCTGATTTACCCCCTGACCTGCGATAATCAATCTGCCCTTCGCGACAGTTTTATCATGATCGGTGGCTCCCTGTTTTTTGCAGCCCTCGCCTGGGCCGGTTATATTGGTTTCTTTGAAGGCGCTCTGCTGGTCGCCTTTCTGGCGCTGGTTATATATCTTGCTTACCGCCGTGCCCGCGTAAGCGGCGAAGACAGCGCCGATGATGCTCTCGAAGAATACGAAGAGAATATGCCCAAAAGCATCTGGCTAAGCCTGATCTTCGTTCTAGCTGGCTTGGTTGGATTAATCGCAGGCTCAACGCTCCTCGTTGACGGGGCGGTCAGCATTGCAACGGCAGCCGGTGTTTCTGAAGAAATCATCGGCTTGACACTGGTCGCTTTGGGCACCTCTCTGCCAGAACTGGCAACCTCTCTTATTGCAGCCTTCCGCCGCCATGGCGATGTGGCCATCGGCAATGTTCTGGGATCAAACCTGTTCAACATCACCGGCATTATCGGTGCGACAGCCTTGATCAAGCCGCTCGAAGCACCGGCACAAATTCTGCATTTCGACTTGCTGATTATGCTCGCCGCCTCCGCCATCCTTATTCCGATCTTTTTATTGCGCAAACCGGTGGGCCGTGTTCTGGGCGCTGTCTTCTGTGCTGCCTATATCTCTTATATCTTTGCCCAGTTTTTTGGCATGTCAGGTGTTCACTCAATTGCTATGATGCAATAATATACTGCCTCCACCTTGTAACGGGTGGGATGAGAACACCGAAAGGTCGGCCACACGATTATGGAAAAAAATGCTCTTATTACGGGGGCCGGACGCCGGATAGGCCGTGCCATTGCCATTAAGCTGGCCAAACAAGGCTGGAACATTGCGTTGCATCATAACAAATCCGCTGAAGCTGCCGAAGAACTGGCCGCAGGAATTTCAGCGATGGGCCGAAAGACCGTACTGGTCAGCGGTGATCTTGCACATGCAGACGACATCACACAGATCTTCGAGGCTGCTCACGCAGATCTCGGGCCACTCAGTTGCCTGATCAATAATGCATCCTTGTTCGAGCCGGATACGCTTGCAAGTGTCACAACTGAAAGTTTTCAGTCTCATTTGTCCGTGAATTTGATGGCGCCGGTTCTGTTAATGAGCGCCTTTTCAAAGCAGAATCTGGACGGGCAAGGTAACATTATCAATATCATTGACCAACGGGTTGCCAACTTGCGACCGGGCTTTCTCTCATATACCTTAAGCAAATCAGCACTCTGGACTCTCACCCAAAGTGCCGCGATGGAACTCGCCCCAAAAATACGAGTAAACGCAATTGCCCCGGGTCCCACGCTGGCCAATAAGAGACAGTCAGCGGCGCAATTCAAACAGCAGTGCCAGTCGGTGCCCTTACAATACGGCCCCACCGAGAATGAAATTGCAGAAGGTGTCAGTTTTCTTCTTGGTGCCCGGTCAATGACCGGAGAAATGATCATGATGGACGGCGGAGAACATCTCTCTTCGTCCCAGGCGGTAGAGGAATAAGTATATGAACGGCAGAGATCAGAAAAAAATCAGCAGCCTCCCCGTCCCGGAAACGGCGATCCAAACCCATCAGATTTTTATCCGCGATTTTTTGGTGGATATGTTCATCGGTGTTTATGATCACGAAAAAGAAGCCAAGCAGTGTGTCCGGCTTAATATTGATATGGCCGTGTATGATCATATCGGGCCCATCAATGATGATTATCATAATGTCGTTTGCTACGAAACGATCTCCAATGATATTCGAAGCTTTGCCGAAAAAGAGCATATTAACCTTGTTGAAACACTTGCTGAAGGTATTGCCGATATCTGCCTCGCCCATAACAGGGTTGGATCAGTTCACGTCAAAGTCGAAAAATTGAACGCTGTCCCTAACACAACAAGCGTCGGCGTTGAAATTAGCCGCTCTAAGCCCTGAAACATCGCCAAAGACGCGCAATCGTGACTTCAAAGCTCTTAGAATCAAACAGTTGTGCACAGCAACAAAATGCAATGGTAAAAAGAAGGGATTTCGGAAAAAAATAGTTGCTTTTCCTAGTTTGAGGTCCTTGACATTTAAAAAACACAACAAAATCAATACGTTAAATATATGCCTAAAAATTAGGCATAAAGCTGAGACCCTAGGTAAAGACTGCGGTTCAGCGATATGTCATCAGGTTACCAACAAAGTTATCCACAACTTCGGTGGATAGTGTAAAAAAACTGTAAGATAGGAAAAAATCATAAATTCTGAAACCTAATGTGTCTTATCTATAAGGCAGTTAGGTCAGTTTGTTGAGGATCACACTGCAATAAGCTTTCCAAGTATAACGCGTAATCCGGTCGGAAAATGACAGAATCAGATCAAGAAAATCACGAATCACCATTTCAAAAAGGTGCAGATGTTATTCGGAAGTTCCTGAAGACACTTCCGACTTCTCCGGGTGTTTATCGAATGATTGATGCCAATGATCAGATTCTCTATGTCGGTAAAGCCAAAAATCTAAAAAATCGGGTTACCAGCTACACAAAGTCAAATGGCCAATCAAATCGCATCCTGCGCATGGTGTCTCTGACCAATGCGATGGAATTTGTCTCGACACACACAGAAGTCGAGGCCCTGCTTCTTGAAGCCAATCTGATCAAGAAGTTGAAACCGCGCTACAACATCATTTTGCGGGATGACAAATCTTTCCCCTATATCCTGATAACAGGAGATCACGAGTGGGCGCAGATTACCAAACATCGTGGCAGTAGATCTCGCAAAGGAGAATATTTCGGTCCCTTCGCATCGGCGGGCGCCGTGAATGAAACACTGGCCACGTTCCAGCGCTTGTTCCCGCTTCGCTCCTGTTCAGATTCCGACTTTCAAACGAGGACCCGCCCTTGCCTCCAATATCAAATCAAGCGATGCTCAGCGCCGTGCGTTGGGCGGATCTCTCACGAAGACTACGATGTCGTTGTTGAAGAAGCCCGGTCCTTTCTCTCTGGTAAAAGCCATACTATTCAACAAAAACTGGCAGACAAAATGCAGCAGGCCAGTGACGCGCTTGATTTCGAACAGGCAGCCGTTTTACGGGATCGCCTCAAAGCAATGGCGCATATCCAATCCAAACAAACCATCAACCTGACCAATGTTGATGAGGTGGATGTTATCGCCGCTCATCAGGAAGGCGGCCAGACATGCGTGCAGGCTTTCTTTATCCGCTCGGGCCAGAATCTCGGCAACCGGGCTCATTACCCGGCTCATAACAAAGATGCCAGCCCGGCGGATGTCCTCAGCGCCTTTATCGGGCAGTTTTACGATAGCCGTCCGGCCCCAAAAAATATTTGGGTCAGCCATGAACTGGATGAAGGTGCCTTGATCGCAGAAGCACTCTCCATCAATGCAGAGAAAAAGATCGAAATTTCCACCCCCAAACGGGGCGCAAAAAAGGAAATGCTGGATCACGCCATTTTTAACGCCAAGGGCGCCCTTTCCAGAAAAATGGCGGAAAATGCCTCGCAGAAGCGTCATCTGGAGGCCGTTGCGACCTTGTTTGAAATGGAGAAAACACCCAGCCGAATTGAAGTCTATGATAACAGCCATATATCCGGCACGCATCAAGTCGGCGCTATGGTTGTTGCTGGCTCTGAGGGGTTCGTCAAAAAGGCCTATCGGAAGTTCAACATCAAGAATACCGATCTCGCCCCCGGCGATGATTATGGCATGATGCGGGAAGTATTAACGCGACGCTTCAATCGATTGCAAAAAGAGGATCCGGACAAAATCGGCGAAGGCTCCGGCTCTCGGGAACAATGGCCTGACCTTGTTCTGATTGATGGCGGACTAGGACAGCTCAGTGCCGTGCAGGACGTTTTTGACTCCTTGGATATATCAGACGTCAAGCTGGTCGGCATTGCCAAGGGCCCGGATCGCAATGCCGGGCGGGAGCGCTTTTTCATCACAGGGAAAGAGCCTTTCTCCTTACCGGAAAAAGACCCTACTTTGTATTTTCTACAGCGTCTTCGAGATGAAGTGCATCACTTTGCCATTACAACACATAGGGCCAAGCGCTCGAAAGCCATTGGAAAATCACCACTGGATGAAATACCGGGCATTGGCGGGAAACGGAAAAAAGCCCTTCTCAACCGGTTTGGCTCCGCGAAAGGCGTTGAAGGGGCCGCACTTGCTGACCTGGAGGCAGTAGAGGGCATCTCAAAAGCACTGGCGCACTCTATCTTCGACTTTTTCCGTGAAGAAAGGTGAATTGATGGCTTTAACTCACGATCTTCAGTCCTTATACTGGGCGCAAATTCAGCCCAACGTATGTCAGGATCATGGGTATGTTGTTTAGTCTTCCAAACATTCTTACCCTCTCCAGAATAATTGTTATTCCTCTGCTTCTGGCGGCCTTTTATTTACCCGGAGAGGCTTCCAGCTGGGTTCCTCTCGGCTTGTTTATCGCCGCCGGTATTACCGACTTTTTCGATGGCTATCTGGCCCGTAGAAACCGACAAACCTCCAAGCTGGGACGGTTCCTTGATCCCGTAGCCGACAAACTTCTGGTGGCCGCCGTTTTGCTCTTCCTTGTTGGTGTGGATCGCATAACCGACTGGGCACTCGTTCCGGCAGGCATTATTTTATGCCGTGAAATCATGGTGTCCGGCCTTCGGGAATTTCTGGCAGAACTTCGTGTTGGCATGCCTGTCAGCAAGCTGGCCAAATGGAAAACCGCCTCTCAAATTCTAGCGCTCTGTTTTCTACTCGGTGGTCCGGCAGCCCAGGAAATCTTTGACGCTTTATTGACCGGAGAGATTCTTCTGTGGATTGCGGGTATCCTCACAGTCTGGACAGGGTATGATTATCTCACTCTCGGCCTCAAACACATGATCGAGCAGGATGAGGCCCCTTCATGAAAATTGTCGGGATCTCAGGATGGAGTGGAAACGGAAAAACCACCTTGCTGGAGCGGCTGATACCGGTTCTAACCAAACGCGGCTACAGTGTTTCCACCCTCAAGCACGCCCACCACAAATTTGATATTGATAAACCCGGGAAAGACTCTTACCGACACCGGGAAGCAGGCGCGACGGAAGTTCTGATTTCATCCTCCCACCGCTGGGCCCTCATGCATGAAAACAGAGACGGCCAGGAAGCAGGCATCGACGCCCTGGTCGCACAAATGAGCCCGGTTGATATCCTTCTTGTTGAAGGTTTCAAGCAGGAGAACTTCCCGAAAATCGAAGTCTGGCGCGATGAAGCGGATGCACCGCCGCTGCATCTTAAAGATGATACCGTTGTGGCCGTTGCCACAGACAGCCTGTCCTTGCAAACAACGCTGCCGAGACTGGATCTGAATGATCAGGAAAAGGTTGCAGATTTTATCATTGAGCAATTCATGGAAAAGGTGGCCTGAAATGGCGCGGCTGCCGAATGACTGTTTCGCCAATGCTGACGAGATGATTTCTGTCAATCAGGCTCGGTTACTCATTCAGAAAACCGTCACGCCGGTTGTGGGCTTCGAGACTGTCCCCCTTGCAGAGGCGAGATCCAGAATTCTGGGTCAGGATATAACTGCCTCGTTCAATGTTCCACCCGCTGGCAATTCCGCCGTTGACGGATACGCGTTTTCCTTTGACGATTGCGAGAAGTCCGGTTGGAAAATGAAAGCTGTCGGCCGAAGTGCCGCTGGCTCTCCCTTCGAAGGAGAACTCAAAACCGGAGAGTGCTTAAAAATCTTTACCGGTGCTGTTCTTCCTGAAAGATGCGACACCGTCGCCATGATTGAGGATATTCAAGAAGAGAAAGATTATATTCTTTTACCACAAGGCTTGAAGAAAGGAGCGAACTTCAGGCGAGCCGGAGAAGATATCAAAGCAGGTCAGAACCTCCTTAAAAGCGGTATAAAATTACGGCCCCAGGAACTTGGGCAACTTGCCTCCGTTGGATTGCAGGATGTTCCCGTCAGAAGAAAATTGAAAATAGGATTATTCTCAACGGGGGATGAACTGATTGATCCGGGCCATAAAACACGGCCCGGCGGCATCTTTGATAGTAACCGATATATGCTAAAAGCCCTGCTTGAAACATATGGCGGTGACGTTCGGGATTTTGGCATTCTCACCGACAAGCTCGAGACTGTTCGGGACGCATTGAAAGAGGCCTCCACAACCTGTGATCTCGTTCTTACATCGGGCGGCGTCTCCATGGGGGATGAAGACCATGTCAAAGCAGCCGTAGAAGAAATCGGCACTCTTCACTTTTGGCGTATCGCCATCAAACCCGGCAGACCGCTTGCGATGGGCCAGGTGGGCGGCACCGCCTTTGTTGGCCTTCCCGGCAATCCCGTGGCTGCACTGGTTTGCGCGCTCCAATTTGTCCGGCCTCTGATAGCAGGCCTTTCCGGACAATCTGATTATCACCCCCCTCAACCGGTATTCGGAAACAGTACTTTTGACATGAAAAAGAAACCGGGGCGCCGAGAATGGCTGCGAGGCCGTTATACATTGACCAAGGACGGTAGACCGCTCATCGAAAAATACCGAACGGAGGGTTCGGGTGTTATCTCCTCCTTAACCTGGGCAAACGGTCTCATTGAACTCAATGAAGACGATACCGATATTAGTCAGGGAGACATTTTGCGCTTTTTGCCCTTCACGGAGCTGTTTGAATGAAAATCCTGTATTTCGCCTGGCTTCGCTCGAAAGTCGGTATCGCAGAAGAGACCCTTGAGTTGCCTGAGAATGTTACGACTCTTTATCAACTCATCGCCCATCTGAAAAATCGCGGTGGTGGCTATGAAGAAATCTTCAGCGATATGCAGGTTGTTCGCATTGCTGTTGATCAGGAATATGTGACAGATGATGTGCCCATTACCGGTGCTGGCGAAATTGCCTTCTTTCCCCCCGTAACGGGAGGATAAGATGATCAAGGTTCAGCAAGAAGCATTTGACACCGGCGAGGAGATTAAAAAGCTGACTGCGAACAGAACCGATATCGGTGCCGTGGTTTCCTTTACAGGCCTTGTTCGGGATTTCAATGACGGCTCTGCAATCCAGTCCCTCACCCTCGAACATTATCCGGGGATGACGGAAAAAGAGCTCGAAACAATAGAAAGTCAGGCCCGCGATAAGTGGGATTTACAAGATTGTCTGGTCGTTCACCGTTATGGAAAAATGGAACTGGCTGAACCGATCGTCCTGGTGGTTACGGCCTCTGCGCATCGTCAGGATGCGTTCAATGCTGCACAATTCCTGATGGACTGGCTCAAAACCAAGGCCCCGTTCTGGAAACTGGAAGCCGATCAGTCAGGGACAAGTGGCTGGGTTAAGGAGCGAAAAAGCGACCTGGATGCTGCGCAGCGCTGGGAAGACTGAACCAGCCCCAAAACAGTTATTGACGTTTTTGCCGCTCGCTCAACCATTCTGCCGCTCTGCGGTTTGCTTCGGCGATCTGAACTGGCGACATGCTTTGAATCAGAAGGTCATTCCTCTTCTTGGCGCTACCTTTGCCTTTTGCCGCTGAAATAAGAGACCATTTCAAAGCCTCAATATCCGTACGCCCTTCGCTAATTTCGGCCTTTGCCTTCTCCGTATCGAGAGGCGTTGAATTGGCAGTCGCGACAATGGATTTCACAACAGCCGTATCAAGACCATTTTCAATAACAGGCATAACTGTCTTCGGCGCTTCCACCGGTTTGCTGGCAACAACTGCCTTTGGTTTCGGCTGAGGTGTTTTTATCGGAGTAGCTGGCTCGATCTTCTTCTCAACAACATTGCTGGTTGCCGCTTTAACCGGTTGCGTTACCGCTTTCTTTTGAGGGGCAGCAGGTGCTGGTTTCGGGGGCAATTTTTCTGCCTTTTTCACCGGTATCGCAGGTGTCTGAACAGGTTTAGAGACGACAACCGGTGTCGGTGCTTTTTTAGGGGCAGTCGCTTGCACAACTGGTGTGGCCACCGTTTGCGCGGCTGGAGCCGAAACTGGCTGAGCCGGCGCTTGCGGTGCAGCCGGAGCAGGTTGGGTCGGTGCAACAACAGTAGGTTGTTGCACAGGGGCTGCCCCACCTCTTTGCTTAGCTTGCAGTTCAGCAAGCCGCGTTCTGGCCTCGTTTAACTTCTTTTGTTTATCTTGCTCAGCTTTCAGGCTCGCCAGTCTCTCTTCTTCTTCGCGTCGACGCTGATCAATGAAAGCCCGCCTTTTGGCTTCTTCAGCTTTTTCCTGCGCCGCTTTAATCGCAGCAACCTTGCTTTCTTTCTCTAGCTGAGATGCAAGTTTGGCATCTGCATTTCGCTGGGCGATCAAGTCCCTTTGTCGCTGTGCTCTCGCAGCAGCGGCTTGGCGTTCGACTTCAATTCTGGCTTTGCGATCGGCTTCAAGTTTTTCTTTGGCCGCTTTGTATTCTGTCTCATCCCGGCCGATATTCTGACGAAACCATCTGCCGAATGTTTCAACAGCTTTCTGGTTACCACCGGCTATCTGACCGGCCGTCATAATTGGCTTGATCCGTTCAATCGCCTGTTGAGCCTGTACGGCGCCTTGCGAGGCTGCCAGACGATACCAGGCATAAGCAGCCGACAAATCCTTCGGATATCCTTCAACCCCTTTTTCAAACATCAAACCGAGATTAAATTGAGAATTCACATCCCCTTGGGAGGCTTCCGCTGTCCACAGGTCAAAAGCTTGTGCAAAATTCTGATTGTTATAAGCCGCCAATCCGGATTGAAAATCAGCCAGAGCCTGCCCTGCACTCAAGAGTGTAAATCCAATAACAAATCCAACGCGCTTCATTCTATTCCCTGTCAACAGCCGCCAAAACCAGTTTGCCTTTGGCTTGATATGATATTCTGAGTAATCGCTTTACGAACGCCCCTATCCATACCGTGATTACCCCCCCATATAAAGCAAAAATCACAGGAACAAAAAAAGCCGCCAGGCAAATGCTGGCGGCTTAACTGTTAAGGAATGGATCTCCTTCAGGCCGCGGCTTTGCGGCGAACACAATTTTCATAATCAGCAATCAGCTGCTGACAAATTGCACCAGGTGTAAAAGTGAAATCATCAATGCTGCCAACAGGCGTTACTTCCGCCGCTGTGCCGGTCAGAAAGCATTCATCAAAATCAGCCATTTCTTCGGGCATGATGGCCCGTTCAATAACCGTGATCCCTCTTGCTTTGGCAAGATCAATGACAGTACGCCGGGTAATTCCGTCAAGAAAACAATCCGGTGTGGGCGTATGTAGGTCACCATTTTTCGTAAAGAAAATATTGGCGCCTGTTGCTTCTGCAAGCCTGCCCCGATAATCGAGCATCACCGCATCATCAAACCCATCAGATTCGGCTTTATGCTTACTCAAGGTGCAAATCATGTAAAGCCCAGCGGCTTTTGACTGGGTTGGAATAGTCTCAGGGGACGGGCGCTTCCAGTCGGAGAGTTGCAGGCGAATACCTTTCATTCTTGCTTCGGGGTCAAAGTAACTTGGCCAAACCCAGGCCGCTACAGCAACATTGATCTTGTTCTGCTGCGCAGAGACACCCATCATCTCGGAGCCACGCCAGGCGACGGGACGAACATAACCATCAATAATTTTGTTGGCAGTGATCGTATCCAGGCATGCCTTATTGATTTCCTCAACTGTCATACCGATATCAAAACCGAGAATTTCAGCCGATTTAACCAGACGTTCGCTATGTTCGGTTAATTTGAAAATTTCTCCGTCATAGACCCGTTCCCCTTCGAACACACTACTGGCATAATGCAGTCCATGTGTCAGAACATGGACATTGGCATCTCGCCAATCGACCAGTTCTCCGTTAAACCAGATATAGCCGTCGCGTTCGGCAAAAGAGGTGGTATCCATTTTAAAGCACCTTGCGTTATATTATGTCGTATACACGAAAAAAAAGTTCGATTATTACCAATCGAATTCAGTCTTGGTAACATTATGAGAAAATTAAGTCAATATGACTGACGTAAAATCCGGAACGAACCCGCTTTTTCTGAGAGAAGAAGAGCTCAGACAATGCGTAGAACTACTTTTTTTCGCCTACCGGGATTTCACGGCGGGCCCAGATGAGATTCTGAAAGACTATGATTTTGGCCGAGCCCATCATCGGGTGCTTCACTTTGTCGGCCGAAATCCGGGCATCACTGTATCAGAGCTTCTTGATATTTTACGTATCACCAAGCAGAGCCTCAGCCGGGTTTTGAATGCCTTGGTGGAACGTGGCATTATTAAACAAAAACCGGGAGTAACAGATCGTCGGCAGAGGCTCCTCTACCTGACCGAAGAAGGAAAGATGCTGGAACAGAAGATAAGTACCGTCCAGCGCAATCAAGTTGCAAAAGCTTTCCGGGAAGCTGGCGGTGAAGCGGTGGCTGGCTATCGAAAAGTTCTGTCGGGTCTGATCAATGATGAAGACAGAGAAAAAGTGCTCAGTCGTATCATGAAGGGTTGAGAGGCAAACGGGTTAAACTGATCATGCATGACAATGCTCCCCATATCCTTGTTGTTGATGACGATGCAAGATTGGCCTCTTTGCTGAAGCAATATCTGTCCGATAACGGCTACCGCGTTTCCGTCGCCAGCTCGGCAGATCAGGCTAGGGAAAAGATGGCTGGACTGGCGTTTGACCTAATGGTTCTCGATCGAATGATGCCAGGAGAAGATGGTATTTCTCTCGCCAGATCTATCCGCTCTGATCAAATTGCCAGCAAGACCAAACCAATCCTGATGCTCACAGCTATGGCTGACCCCTCGGATAGAATTGAAGGCCTGGAAGCTGGTGTTGACGATTATCTGACCAAACCCTTTGAGCCCCGAGAGCTCCTTCTCAGGGTAGAAGCAATTTTAAGACGCTCCAAACAGGACACAACGTCAGACATTCGCTTTGGAAATTTTTCCTTTAATATCACTCGCGGCGAACTGACCCGGGAGGATATTGTTATCAATCTTACGTCCAGCGAACAAATACTGCTCAAAACCCTGGCAGCGACACCCGGTGTTCCTATTTCAAGGGATAATCTCTCTCTCTCCAGCGGGGCGCAAGGTCGGGCCGTTGATGTGCAAATCACGCGCCTGCGGCGCAAAATAGAAGCCGACCCGAAACTTCCGCGCTATCTGCAGACCGTACGCGGCGAAGGATATGTTTTATGGGCGGACTAGATCAATTGAGGAAGACGGCAGCTTTGCTCGTTGCTCCTGTTGCAAAATTTCTCAAGAGGTTTCTGCCGCACACTCTTTTTGGTCGTTCGCTGCTGATCGTCGTTCTCCCGATCATCCTTCTGCAAGTTCTCGTCACCTATATTTTCTATGAACGGCATTGGGATAATGTAGCCCGGCGCCTTGCCCAAGGTGTTGCGGGAGAAGTCGCCGCCATCATTTCGCTAACCGATCGCTTCCCCGGCGAGGCAGCAGAAAGCAGTATTTTGGCAATTGCACGATCGCAGATGAGGTTATCCATCTCTTTTGACAAAGGTGCCCGCCTTACCCCAAAAAACGGAGAGAAGGAGTATTCGGGCTTTCTGGATCGACATCTGGCATTAGCCCTTCAGGAAAGCTTGCCCGGGCGCGCCTTCACATTGACAAATAATGAACGTCTCGAAAGCGTTGTCATCCGTGTTGAACTGCCCGCAGATATCTTGCAAATCACTGTCCGGGATAAACGCCTGTTCTCATCAACAACCTACATATTTGTCATGTGGATGATTGGTATATCTCTTGCTCTCCTCGGTATCGCTATTATTTTCCTGCGCAATCAGATGAAGCCTATTCGGCAGCTGGCCATCGCAGCCGAAAAATTCGGTAAAGGTCAGGATGTAGACGACTTCAAACCTTCTGGTGCTCAAGAAATTCGCTCTGCCGCGGGCGCATTTCATGAGATGAAGCACCGAATTTTGCGCCAAATCACGCAGCGCACCGAAATGCTGGCGGGTGTCAGTCACGATTTACGCACACCACTGACCCGCATGAAGCTACAACTGGAAATGATGGCCGAAAGCGAAAGCCGCCAAAATCTGAGAAATGATGTGGAAGACATGCGCAATATGGTGGAAGGCTATCTTGCTTTTGCCAAAGGTCAGGAAGCCGAGCAGGTCCAGCCGACCAATGTCTCTTCCCTAGTCGCCGACGTCGCGGAGAATGCAAAAAGACAAGGCGCTCAAGTAACACTCTCTACAGATCAGAATATCGTAACGTCTCTTCGGCCCAACAGTGTTAAACGCTGCCTGACCAATCTGGTAGAAAATGCTCGTCGGCATGCGACCGATATTCATCTGGACGCCCACATGGATGATCAGCAGATTACAATTACGATTGACGATAACGGACCAGGTATACCCCGTGACAAAAGGGTGGATGTATTCAAGCCGTTTCACCGGCTGGATACATCACGGAATTCTGAGACCGGTGGAAGCGGCTTGGGCATGACCATTGCCCGGGATGTTGTCCATGGGCATGGCGGACAGATCAGGTTATCAGATTCACCTCAAAAGGGTCTTCGTGTCGAACTGCTCTTCCCTCTTTGAGCCTCTAATCTGAGCCACCTTTCAAGGCACTAAAAGAGGCATCGATTGCGGCAATCGTCGCCTGTTCAGTGATCGAAGCCTGGGCAAAGGCTGCATTGGCCGCGGCCAGAACAACCGGGATAGACGCCACCGCCGAAATCGGATCCGAAACCGCTTTTGCAATAGCCAATACTTTTACAATTTCTTCTTGATACATATTGGCGAGAGCGCCCACTTTCTGGTCCCGTTCCCTCAACACGCCAAAAGCCTGGCTCGCTTCTGATTGCGCCTGCTTTAGTTTCTGAGATTGCTCCTGATAAAGGGCGCTTAAATCGGGCGGCTCGGGCATTTGAGCATCTGCATTATCCCTATCTTTATCCTCATCCGTCACAGCCAACCTTTCCTTCCAGTCAATGTAAACGCCCGCCGATCGGGACATCATGATCTGGCGCAGCCAGCGAAATACTCCCCTCCGCATCACTAAAGCCCAGAACCAAAACTTCGGACATAACGGGGCCGATTTGCCGGGGCGGAAAATTAACAACAGCCATCACTCTGCGACCAACAAGTTGGTCCGGGGTATACAGTTTTGTGATTTGAGCAGACGTTTTACGGAGGCCGATCTGTTCCCCAAAATCGATCTGGAGTTTATAAGCAGGCTTTCTTGCTTCCGGAAATTCTTCTGCATTGACGACCACTCCAACCCGGATGTCGACCTTGAGAAAATCTTCAATGGTTATCTGACTGGGTAACTCTGGCACTCAATCCTCCTTTTTTGCAGGATGCTATGGCAAGTTTAACAGGAGTGTAATTCTCCCTAGAGCCAAGACTCTAGTTATCACCCTCCGGAAAATTTTTTGGCCACTTCCTCTATTTTAGCCATGGATTTATTAACAGATTCAGTTAGTTGGTCATGGGATTTCGTTGTCGATTTTGTGAGTTTTTCTGCCGCTGAATTAAAACTGTCTGTCGTCATTTTCAGATTATCGAGGCTGACTTTGAGATCCGGTATATTGGAAGATGGAATTCCGCCATTTCCGGAACTTTCCTTAACCGATGTCTGCAATCCAGTCAGAGCTTTCTTCAAGACAGATTGTTGTTCGGAAACGATGCTTTGAAGAGTCTCACTCATTTCCTGGGTAATTGCCGTAACAACTTTAACATTTTCCTGCTGTACTTCAGACATCGGAGACAAATCCGGAATGACAAGCTTGCCTGCCATTGTTGGCGTTCCGCCTCCTTGTTTACCGTCTGCTGCATCATCTGCCATCACACATCTCCAATAAAAAGAAATATATAAGGCAAAAAATACAACTTTAAAGTGTTTATCCCAACTCCGTTGATCGTTTGGCAGCTGCGGCAACTGTCTTGGTCATCAAAGTTTCAAGCGCATCATCTCTCATCAGAACATCCAGCCCAGCAGCCGTTGTCCCGTTTGGACTGGTAACATTTGTCCGGAGCTGACTGACATCATCGACAGCCGTAATTGCCAGTTCTCCTGCCCCTGCCACAGTGACTTTTGCCAGTGTTGTTGCCAGATCTTCCGGCAATCCTGCAGCAACACCGGCCTTTATCATCGCTTCGATCATATGAAACACATAAGCGGGACCAGATCCTGAGAGTCCGGTTACGGCATCCATCAAGGCTTCATCGTCAATCCATGCCGTCGTCCCAATAGCAGACATCAATGAATCGCATATTTTCCGCTGCTCGGTGCTCACCTTTTCATTGGCATAGGAAACCATCATTCCGCGTCTGACAGCTGCCGGGGTGTTGGGCATCGTTCGAATAACCGCTGCTTCCGTGCCAAAATAGTCTTCGAATAACTGAATTCTTGTACCAGCCGCAATGGAAAGAATAAGGGCTCCATTATCCGAATATCGCCGATAAGTCGGCACGACCTCTTCCATGACTTGCGGTTTGACGGCCAGAACAATAACATCCGGCTGATAGCCTTCCTCAATCAATAAAGGCGATGTGAAAATCCGACATCCCATTTTCGAGGCTGTCTCAAGATTACTCGTCGAAGGATCGACAACCAGAATATCATTTGGTTTGATATTCTTTTCGATCCACCCACCCAGCATGGCGCGGCCCATATTGCCGCAACCAACCAACAAAACAGATGTTGTCATGATTTATGCTTCGCCCATTGTTTCAAGCATCGCTGCTTCCATCGCCTCTTCGGGAGATTTACCGCCCCAAATTGCAAACTGTATAGCCGGATAGAATTTTTCCAGCTCGTTCATGCCTATTTCAACCAGATTCTGGATCTGTTCGAGTGTCATGTCACAACTCTCGTTCAATAACAGAGCATGCCTGAACATAATAAGCCCTTCTTCTCGCCAGGTGTCAAAATGCCCGACAAACATTTTTTCGTTCATTCGGGCAAGGAGCTCATAAATCACATCATATTTCCGGTCCGGTATTTTCACATCATACGCGCAGGAAAAATGGATTGCTTTGATATCCGATCGCCAGGAAAACCAAAGATGGTACTGACACCAGCTTCCTTCAACACCGACAGTAAGTTCATTACTCCCCTGCCGTTCGAAAGACCAATCATTCGCCGCAATAATATTTTCCACAACATCGAGCGGGTTGTGGTCGTCAAGTTCTTCCTGGGAAAGATATAGAGACGTCATGGCAAGACTCCTTTGCAGATAATTCCCGCATACTGTCCTGCTGACCGCTCAGGCCACACTCCATCGGGAATATCAATTCAGGCCATATATGGTATTCACAAAATCAAAATACCATAGATTTAGCGTAATGCGCCTTTCAAACAGGCGCAACAAGGAATACGCAAAAAAACTGAATTTCCTGTGGATAGTTTTCTAGGAAGAGCCGACAACCTAAGCTGGCTTGTTGGTTTTCTAGTCTTTTGGAGCCGCAGTTTCTTTTGGTTTGCGGGTCGCGGTTTTCTTTTTAGGCGCCGCCAGTTTTTTCTCAAGCTCTGCAATAGTGGCACTTTGGGCTTCAACCGTTTCGCTTAGAGAAACAACCATCGCCTTCACAGCGTCAAACTCTTCGCGCGAGACCAGATCCATTGAGGCAACAAGCCGTTCGATACGCTGATGCGCCAGATTTTCCCATTCCGACTTCATACCCTGGGCTGTCCCCAAGGCACCGGAGGCCAATCGGGCAATATCATCGAATATGCGTGAATTTGTCTGCATGGTTTTTTCCTTCTGTCCTGTTTGCGCACTATGCCGCGCCGTCTTCGGAAAATCAACGGTTTTGAGGACCACCGGACTTGCACAGGATTGTCCATGCTTTATATACTTGTCCCTATGACATTTACCATACAATTCCTGGCTCTTTCCTTTCCGGAAATTGATCCAATTCTGCTTCAAATAGGGCCCTTTGCCATTCGCTGGTATGCCCTCGCCTATATTGCCGGCTTGGTTATCGGGTGGCGCATGATGCTCCATTTCGCTAAAGCCCCGGCATCCTGCATCACGACAGAACGGGTGGATGATTTTCTCGTCTGGGCGACACTTGGCGTTATTTTGGGGGGACGGCTTGGATATGTCCTGTTCTACAAGCCCGAATATTACCTGGGAAATCCACTTGAGATCCTGATGGTCTGGCAAGGCGGCATGTCTTTCCACGGCGGATTTCTAGGCGTTGTTACAGCCGCCGTCCTCTTTGCCAGAAAACACAACATTCCGCCTCTTGCTCTGGCTGACATGCTCTCCACCGTCGCACCGGTTGGTCTTTTCTTTGGCAGGATTGCCAATTTTATCAATGGTGAGCTATATGGGCGTGTGTCGGATGTGCCCTGGGCGATGGTTTTTCCAGGAGGAGGGCCTGCCCCCCGCCATCCCAGCCAGTTATACGAAGCTGTGTTGGAAGGAGCCCTGCTTTTTATCATCATCATGCTTCTTCGGCGCACAAGTCTTACCGAGAAGCCTGGGCTCCTGACCGGTGTCTTTCTGATCGGTTATGCTCTTGCACGCGGTTTTGTAGAGCTCTTCCGGCAGCCAGATGCGCATCTGGGCTTCCTGTTAGGCGGGGCTACAATGGGCCAATTGCTTTCCGTTCCCATGATTATCATCGGTGGCTATCTGATTATGCGAACACGCCCGGCTGAAAAATGACACCCCTTGCGGAAATCCTGAAAACGAAAATCCGGGAGGAAGGCCCCGTTTCCGTTCACGATTATATGGAAACTGCGCTTTCCCATCCGGATTATGGATACTATACCCAGTCCGAACCTTTCGGCTCCACAGGTGATTTCATTACAGCGCCAGAAATCAGTCAGATGTTTGGCGAATTAATCGGTCTTTGGTGCGTTGATTGCTGGTCCAAGATGGGCTCTCCTGACCGAATTCACCTTGTCGAGCTGGGTCCCGGAAACGGAACCCTGATGGTGGATGCTTTGCGAAGTGCTGCTCTCGTGCCTGAATTCGCCAAAGCGCTCGAGGTGCATCTTGTTGAGACCAGTGAGAGGCTGATCCGTAAACAAGAAAACAAATTGCGAGGCCACCCCGTCACCTGGCACAGGGAAATACCAGATCTCCCGAATGCTCCTGCTCTGGTCATTGCCAATGAATTTTTCGACGCGCTTCCAGTGCGCCAATATGTCAAAACACTAAGCGGGTTGGCTGAAAGAGGGGTCGGCCTGAACGGCGATCAATTCGCCTACACCCTCCTCGCCTCTCCTGCCTCGCAGGACGATATCGATCAATGCGACTTTGCGGATCTCAAGGGCGAGACCATTGTTGAAAGCAATCCTCTTGCCAGAGCCCTCACAACTCATATCGCCCGTTTGTTAACAGAAGTTGGTGGTGCTGCCTTGTTTATTGATTATGGCTTCCTGGAGGCCGCATCCGGGGACAGCCTGCAGGCCGTTAGAAACCACCGATATGCTGATCCTCTGGAAAATCCGGGTGAGGCTGATATTACAGCGCATGTTGATTTCGCAAGGCTTGCAAAAATTGCGGCAGCAGAAGGATGCGAAACATTACCGGGCACCTCCCAGGGGCGTTTCCTGGAACGACTGGGGATAGAAGCCCGGGCCATGCTTTTATCAAAAAATGCTACGGAACCTCAGAAAGAGAAGATTGCCGAAGATCTAAAAAGATTAGTGAGCAGCAGCGGTATGGGCACTTTGTTCAAAGTCTTCTCTTTCTATCATACTATGGCGATGCCACCGGCTGGCTTTGAAGAGGGAAATCAATGATTACAAGTTCCTTGCTGACGGATCCGTCTCTGTCACACGGCTTTTTCACACGCAAGAACGGTGTATCTGAGGGCTTATATAGCAGCCTCAATTGCGGCGCAGGGTCTGATGATTACGCTGACCATGTTCGCGAAAACAAAAAAATTGCCATGAAACAGCTGGGCGTTGAGGAAAACCGGCTTGCCACGCTTTATCAGATCCACAGCAGTGACGTTATTACGATTAGCCATATTTCCCAGATTTCCCAAAAACCCAAAGCCGATGCCATGGTAACCAGAATGACAGGCGTGTCTCTTGGCATTCTGACAGCAGATTGCGTCCCTATCCTGTTTGCAGACATAGAAAACGGCGTTATCGGTGCAGCGCATTCCGGCTGGAAGGGGACCGTCACAAATATCGCGGCAAATGTTATTCAGGCGATGATCGATGAAGGGGCTGAGCGCAGCGCCATCAAGGCTGCTATTGGTCCGTCCATTCAACAGAGATCCTATGAAGTGGGACCAGAATTTCCCGCTCCCTTCGCAGCAATGGATCCGGGTTATCTGCGCTTTTTTACACCGTCAGAAAAAACAGGGCATCATATGTTTGATTTGACAGGTTTTGTAAAAATGCAACTGTTAGATCAGAATATTTCTGACGTCGACCTGATTGATCGGGATACCTGCACAGAAGAGCAGTATTTCTTCAGTTATCGTAGAATGTGTAAAAGAGGTGAAGCCGATTACGGTAGGCAACTTTCTGCAATCGCGCTCAACGCAAAGACAAAAACGAGATCATAACGTCAGATGAGGATCGGGCATGCCCCATATGGTAATCTTTCTTTTCCTTTGTTTGTTGGGATTGGTGGCTAGCTGTGCACTCTAATGGCTTGAAATTGAGCTTGCTGGCAATTTTAATCCTTGTCATCGCAGCCTGCCAACCTCTCGAACGGCCTTTTCAACCCTCACAAAAAACAGGTGCAAGGACAGCACCTGGCCCGCGTGCATCCCTTTATGTCGCCCCGGTCGTAAATGGACCGGAAGAATTAAGCCAGGCGTTGGCGAAGAAACTGCAGGACCTCGGCATTGCTGCATTTTCCGGAGAAAAGCTCGAAAACCGATATCAGGTTGCAAGCCAGATTATCATTCAGAAACAAGCAAGCTATGTTGTCTGGACCATTCTTGACCCTTCTGGTCAGGAAACACAACTCTCGACAATGCAGAAGATAGGCGATATTGCCGCGGGGCCCGTCCATGATGATGACGCTCTCGAAAAAGTTGCCCTCCGTTCTGCGAGCGAAATTGATATCATGCTGGGAGGGACCGGTGCCAATTTCTCCACGATGGCCAAGCCCAGAATTTTTGTCCCCATTGTTGCAACCGCTCCGGGAGACGGCTCAGAGACCCTTTCTGCGGCCATGCAAAACCAGATCCTCCAATATGGAATGGATGTCCTACCCGATGAATGGCAGGCATCTTATCTGGTAAAAGGCACCGTAGAACTGACCAAACCACAAGGCGGCACGCAAATTGTTTCAATCGTCTGGAAGCTGGAAAGGCGAAACGGCGAGTATGTCGGCAAAGTGGAACAGAAAAACAGAATCAGAGCCGGAACACTGAACGGCCCCTGGGGTCCTGTGGCGGTTGCGGCAGCTAAAGGAGGCGCCCGCGGCATCATGAAATTGCTCCGGCAGGCAGAACCCGCATATTTTCGATCGAAAAGCTGACTTTATTTCGAAAAACAGCCTCTTGTTGGCGTATAAATCGTTTACAGATTTAGTGACCCTTGTTAAGTTCCGGCCCGCTGATGGGGGTTTAGGAAAACATCCCCTACAGATATTGTTGTTTGACTGAGCCAGGCCTTTGAAGGCTAGAGGACCGTTCACATGAAAGTGCTTTCGGGAAACAGTAACCGCCCTTTGGCAGAAGCTGTCGCGACTTACCTTGACCTTCCCTTGACTGACGCGTCTGTCCGCCGCTTTTCGGATATGGAAGTGTTCGTTGAAATTCACGAAAATGTCCGGGGGGAAGATATTTTCATTGTCCAGCCGACCTCTTTTCCGACCAACGACCATTTGATGGAACTTCTGGTTTGCATCGATGCGCTGAAACGGTCTTCTGCAAAACGAATCACCGCCGTTCTTCCCTATTATGGCTATGCCCGACAAGATCGGAAACCAGGCCCGCGAACTCCAATATCAGCCAAACTGGTTGCAAATCTTGTGACAACAGCCGGAGCAGATCGCGTTCTTACGCTGGATCTGCATGCCGGACAAATCCAGGGTTTCTTTGATATTCCCACCGATAACTTGTTTTCAGCCCCGATTGTTGTACCAGATATTGAAGAACATTATGGCAGAGGCGAAGAAATCACCATTGTCTCGCCGGATGTTGGCGGCGTGGTGCGCGCACGTGCATTTGCTAAAAGACTTGACGCAAATCTCGCAATCGTCGATAAGCGCCGTGAAAAAGCGGGTGTTTCCGAAGTCATGAATATTATCGGAGATGTTGAAGGCCAGACTTGTATTCTGGTGGATGACATCGTTGATAGTGCCGGAACACTTTGTAACGCGGCCGGTGCCCTGATGGAAAAGGGAGCCAAGCGTGTCACAGGATATGTGACACATGGCGTTCTGTCTGGCGGTGCCATTTCGCGTATCAACGATTCCGCTTTGGAAGAGATGGTCACAACAGACAGCATTATTGCAACAGAAGCTTTCAAGGCTTCTCACAAAATGCGTCAGATTTCAATTGCCCCCCTGATCGGTGAGGCGATGAAACGAATTTCACAGGAAACCTCGGTTTCCAGCCTGTTTGATTAATCACTCAGGTAAACCGGCGTGGGCACCCCTGGAGGCACACGTCATCCCAAACACCGGGATTGATCCCGGTGTTGCTCGTTTATAGGAGATAAAAAATGAGCGATAATGCAACTTTGATTGCTGAACCACGCGACCGGGTAGGAAAGGGGACCTCCCGTGCATTGCGTCGTGAAGGCCGCACCCCTGCGGTTGTCTATGGAGACAAAAAAGAAGCGGTCTCCATTTCTTTGGAAACCAAAGAGCTTGTAAAAGCCATGAACACCGGCAGCTTCATGTCGACTGTTTATACCGTTCAGGTTGGCAAAACAAAACATAACGTTCTGCCGCGTGACCTGCAGCTGCATCCTGTTAAGGACAGCCCGGTTCATGTCGACTTCCTGCGCGTTTCTGCGAAATCACAGATTGCCGTTAATGTCTCTGTGGACTTCCAGAACGAAGACGAATGTGTTGGTCTGACCCGCGGCGGCGTCCTGAACGTTGTTCGCCATGAAGTCGAACTTATGGTTCCTGCAGGCAACATTCCGGAATCCATTGTTATCGATCTGACGAAATTCGACATTGGTGACAGTGTTCATATTTCTGACTTTGATCTTCCTAAAGGTGCAGAACCTACGATTACGGATCGTGACTTTACAGTGGCAACCATTGCTGCGCCAAGTGGCGGCACAGAAGACGAAGAAGCCGAAGCAGAAGCCGGTGATGACGCTGAAGCCTCTGAAGAAAGCAGCTCAGACGAAGCCTGAGTTAGGAATGCGATATGATTTTGCTGGTTGGTCTTGGTAATCCTGGAAAAGGATATTCTGATAATCGGCATAATTACGGTTTTATGGCGGTGGATGATATTATCCGCCGCCATTCTTTTTCTTCCGAAAAAATCCGATTTCAGGGCCTCGTATCCGAAGGTCGGATCGGGACCGAAAAAATCCTGACCTTAAAGCCTTCCACTTATATGAACGAATCTGGCCGGGCCGTCGGCGAAGCCGCTCGTTTCTACAAAATTCCGCCTGAAGATATCATTGTCCTGCATGACGAACTGGATCTCCCTATGGGGAAAGTTCGGGTAAAAGCAGGCGGTGGTCATGGCGGCAATAACGGTATTCGCTCTATCGACGCCCATATCGGCGCTAATTTTCACCGTATCCGGATGGGAATCGGCCATCCTGGTGAAAAAACAAAAGTCTCAGGTCATGTTCTGAAGGATTTTTCCAAGGCGGACCGGGAAATTGCCAATAAAATTATCGACAGTATCTCTCGTCATATCCCGATGATGATTAAAGGAGATGCTGCCGGGTTCATGAACAAAATTGCGCTGGAAACGGCTCCGCCGAAGAAAAAGCCCGCGCCAAAAACCGAAGGAAACTGAGTATGGGCTTCAAATGTGGCATTGTGGGCCTGCCCAATGTTGGAAAATCAACCTTGTTCAATGCGCTGACTCAGACAGCACAGGCAGCCGCAGAGAACTATCCATTCTGCACGATCGAGCCCAATACCGGGCAGGTTCCCGTTCCAGATGAGCGGATGCAGGTTCTGGCGACCATTGCAAGCTCCAAGGAGCTTATCCCGACACAGTTGGAATTTGTTGATATCGCAGGCCTGGTTCGGGGGGCGGCCAGCGGCGAAGGGCTTGGCAACAAATTCCTCGCCCATATCCGCGAAGTAGATGCCATCATCCAGGTAATTCGGTGTTTCGAGGACGATGATATCACCCATGTGGACGGGAAGGTCGACCCACTCTCTGATGCGGAAACGATCGAAACTGAGCTGATGCTGGCCGATCTTGAAAGCTTGGAAAAACGCACCGAAGGTCTCGTCAAAAAGATCCGCGGCGGCGACAAGGAAGCAATTCAGGCATCCGCCCTTATCGACAGGGCCTTAGCTGTATTGAAAGACGGCAAACCTGCGCGCGTGGTGGAACTCACCGATGAAGAGGTGAAACCGTTCAAAAATCTCCAGCTGCTGACAGCAAAGCCGATCCTTTATGTCTGTAACGTTGATGAAGACAGTGCCGCAACCGGCAATGATTTTTCGAAAATGGTTGAAGAGAAAGCCTCCTCCGAAGGAGCCGGTACGGTCGTCATATCGGCCGCAATTGAAGCCGAGGTGGCTCAGTTGGATGATGAGGAACGTACTGAATTTCTTGCAGATTTGGGTTTAAGTGAGACCGGCCTTGGGCGGATTATCAAGGCGGGCTATGCCCTCCTCGATCTGATCACTTATTTCACGGTCGGCCCCAAAGAATGTCGCGCCTGGACAGTAACCACCGGAACAAAAGCTCCTCAAGCAGCCGGTGTTATTCACACCGATTTTGAAAAAGGCTTCATACGCGCCGAGACTATTTCTTACGATGCTTATGCAGAGCATAAAGGGGAAAGCGGTGCCAAGGAAGCGGGTCAGATGCGTCTGGAAGGCAAGGAATATGTCGTTCAGGATGGAGATGTCCTGCATTTCCGCTTTGCTAACTAGGCGGCACTGTCATTCTGTTTTATACTGGATTATTGACTGAACACAGAGTGCCAGAGAATAAGAATGACAAAAAACTGCTGGGAGGATTTTCCGGTTGGCCGAGTAGACGAATTTGGTCACCGGACCGTACCCGAAGAAGAAATCATCGAATTTGCGACCGAGTTTGATCCTCAATTCTTTCATACAGACAAAGCCGCTGCCGAAAACCACTTCTTTGGCGGCTTGATCGCATCTGGCTGGCATACCGGCGCCATGCTCATGCGGATGATTGTCGATGCCCTGTTGGTGGACGCTACCTCCATTGGCTCCCCTGGCATTGATGAACTGAGGTGGATACAACCGGTCCGCCCAGGCGATATCCTAAAAGTCCGCAGCGAAGTCTTGAGTACAACGCCTCACAAATACAAACAGGATCGAGGCTTCACGAAATTCCAACATACGGTTCTGGATCAGAACGACACTGTGAAAATGACAATGGTGTCCACCATCATTTTCCTGCGCCGCACCAACGCGGGAGATGTGAAATGACAACCGGATATTATGAAGATGTCATCCTTGGCACCAAGATGGAATTTGGTACAAAAGAGATGACAACAGAAGAGATCATCGGCTTTGCGACCCGATATGATCCGCAGCCGTTTCATATTGACGAGGAAGTCGCACAAGACGGCCCTTATGGTGGCCTCATTGCCTCAGGTTGGCATACGGCTGGCGTCGCCATGCGCATGATGGTCGATAATATGATCGACGAGAGTGCTGGCCTCGGCTCTCCAGGATGGAACAACCTGAAATGGCTCATCCCTGTACGGCCAGGAGACACGCTCAGGGTCAGAACTGAATTTGTCGATAAAAGACGCTCCAAAAGCAAGCCGGAGATGGGCACGATCTTTGGCAAAATGGAAGTTCTCAACCAAAATGATGATATTGTCATGAGTGTTGAGACGATTGGTATGGTCAAAACAAAGCCTGATAAAGCGGCTAAATAATCTACTAGTTTTGTCAAACACTTAACCTGTGCCCTTTCCAGAATTTGTGCTAGAATGGCTGTAAATATCTAAGACAGTTCTACTGTATCATTTTGGGGGACAGGCTATGGACGCGCTTTCCGGCTTTGCTATATTAGTGGTTTTTATCGTCGTTCTGGCGATTGTCATCGTCTTCATGGGCGTTACCGTCGTCCCGCAAGGCTTTCAATATACTGTTGAACGCTTTGGTCGGTATACGCGGAGCCTGGCGCCTGGCCTCAGCCTTATTCTTCCTTTCGTGGATCGTATTGGTGACAAAATCAATATGATGGAACAAGTCCTCGATATCCCGACACAGGAAGTGATTTCACGGGACAATGCCATGGTCGAGGTCGATGGTGTGCTTTTCTATCAAGTTCTTGATGCTGCAAAATCTGCCTATGAAGTCAGGGATCTTGAACGCGCCATTCAGAATTTGGCGCAAACCAATCTTCGGACCGTTTTAGGATCCATGGATCTGGATGAAGCTTTGAGTAACCGCGATATCATTAACACAAAATTGCTCAATGTTATCGATCAAGCATCGACGCCCTGGGGACTCAAAGTGACCCGCGTTGAAATCAAGGACATCACCCCCCCTACTGATCTGGTGGAGGCCATGGGCCGCCAAATGAAAGCTGAACGCGAGAAAAGAGCAGTTATTCTTGAAGCAGAAGGATTTCGGCAAGCCGAGATCCTGAAGGCGGAGGGGGAGAAAAAATCCGCTATCCTGGAAGCGGAAGGCAGACGGGAAGCCGCCTTTAAAGATGCAGAGGCGCGGGAGCGTCTGGCGGAAGCCGAAGCAAAAGCAACACAAGATGTCTCTGAAGCTATTGCCAAAGGTGACATTCAGTCCATCAACTATTTTGTCGCCCAAAAATATGTGGAGGCGATGAAAGAAATCGGATCTGCCCGCAATTCAAAAGTCGTTCTGATGCCAATGGAAGCGAGCTCACTGATCGGTAGCCTCGGCGGTATCGGGTCCATTGCAAAAGAAGTTTTTGGTGAAGATGGAGATCGTCGTAACGGTCCCCGGATTTCAACAGGGAGCGTTCCGACGAGCGATTCATGAACGAATTAAATGACATCATAAACTGGGTCGCGGATCTCGACTATTGGGCATGGTGGGCCTTTGGTATCGTGCTCATCATCATTGAAATTTTTGCACCAACCTTTGTTTTTCTATGGCTTGGGATTTCTGCCGTTATTGTCGGTTTTCTGACCCTTCTTCTGCCGTCAATATCGTGGGAATATCAATGGGGCCTTTTCGCGATTTTCTCCATCGTCAGCATCGTGGTTACCCGCATTTTTCTAACGAAAAATCCGGGCGTTGAAGACAATCTGACACTCAACCAGCGCGGCGCCCAATATATCGGACGCCATTTCAACCTGTCCGAGGCCATCGTGAACGGTCGCGGCAAAATCCATGTAGATGACACACAATGGGTTGTCGAAGGGCCTGAGCTATCAGAAGGGCAAGCTGTAACTGTCACAGGCACAGACGGTAGCTTACTTGTTGTTGAAGAAAAGGGGTAAAAGCAAAATGGGCCAAACACTCAGGCTGACAGCAGAAGACGGACATTCATTTGACGGCTATCTTGCCAGGCCCGAGACTCATTCCAAGGGTGGACTGGTTGTCATCCAGGAAATATTTGGCTTAAATGCTCATATCCGTGCGGTCTGTGATCGGTTTGCCCGAGTCGGATTTACAACACTTGCTCCTGCCCTGTTCGACCGCGTCACCCCCGGGACTGATCTCGGGTATGAGGCGGACGACGTTCAAAAAGGCCTGGCCGTTCGAAACCAGATCGAACTGGATCAAGCACTGCAGGATATCAAGGCGGCGGGTGACTATCTGAAAGGCGAAGACACTGTTTCCGTTCTCGGCTATTGCTGGGGCGGAACGCTAGCCTATTTGACAGCGTGCCGATTGCCTGGCTTTTCAAAAGCTGTCGGATATTACGGCGGTATGATCGCACAATACAGGGACGAGCAACCGCAAATTCCCACATTGCTGCATTTTGGAGACCAGGACCCCTCCATTCCCTTGCAGGATGTGGATGCCATCATGACAGCACGGCGGGAGACGGAAATTCATCTCTATCAGGCTGGCCACGGTTTTAACTGTGATATGCGGGCGGGCTATGATGCTCCCTCTGCCAGACTAGCGTTGGAAAGAAGCCTCACCTTTATTTCAGAACGTTAGGCCGTAAACTCTATCAGGACACCACAAGTCTGCTCAGGGGATACTCTTAAGGCCCCGTTGGAGATTTTCTGACATGCGACACCGGCTTCTTCAAGATAACGCTCTGCCTCCTCTATTTTCTCGACAGAGAGTGTCATTGCAACGAGGTAGGGAAATTCAGGCCAGTCGCCTCCGATCGTCAAACCCGGGAATAGAAGATCGAGATCGCTGTCCGCGACAAAGATCATGGTCAATCTGCCAACCCGCACACTCAAAGTTGCGTCCGTCAGTGTGACATTGAGAACGCCGCAAAGACGTTCATAATATTCGCGCAGGCTTTTTGGATCGTCGACCAGAATAACAACAGATTTGATATACTGTGTCCCGTTCTGGTGTTGTTCCCATTCTGGCTGACGAACCAACTCCGGCGTCAGATGATGACAAATAAACAAATTTTTCTCTGAAACCCCTTCGGTCGGCAGCCTGATCAGTTTGAATTCAGGAATCACGTCCCCTTCAGGAAGCTCGAGTTTTCTTCTCAATTCAATCGGATCGCTGGGGTTCAATCCAGCCTCAACCAGAGAATTCTTTGTCTTCAGCGGATTATCACTGGCCAAAGCGAGGCCAAGAAGGCCTTCGCCTCTTTCTGCGAGCAAAAGATCCAACCCGTTTGATTCGCGGTTCGGATCAACAATACCAAGGAGCTCAATATAGTCCTGTCCGAACATAATGCAGTAATTGGCTGTTCCCCATCCAATATGAGAGCCACGCGGTGTGATTGTAAATCCGAGTTTCTCATAGGTTTTCCGGGCAGCCTCCAAATCGGACACACCAATGAGAGTATGATCCAGTCCTGTTATATTATGTGGCATTGTCGCTCCTTCGCGTTTCTTATTATCTGCTTAGTCGCCCTCAAACTCACAAAGCGTTTGAACATTGACGCCCAGCTTTTCAATACGGGCCCGCCCGCCAATATCCGGCAAGTCAATGATAAAAGCGGCACCAATAATGGTGCCTTTTGCCCGCCGGATCAGCTTAATCGCGGCCTCCGCCGTTCCGCCGGTTGCAATCAGATCATCAACAATCAGAATATTCTCGCCTTCTGCGATGGCATCCTCATGGATCTCGACCGTATCCGTGCCATATTCCAGCTCGTACTCCTCGCCTATCGTGGCTGCAGGAAGTTTACCTTTTTTCCGCACAGGTACAAATCCGACACTCAATTGGTGCGCAATCGCCCCACCCAGGACAAACCCGCGTGCTTCAATCCCCGCCACTTTGTCAATGCGAACTCCGGCATAGGGCCAGACCAACTGATCAATTGCTGTCCGCAGTCCTGTAGCATCTTGCCAGAGAGTGGTTATATCCCGGAACATAACCCCTTTTTTCGGGTAATCCGGGATGGTTCTTATAAATGATTTAATATCCACAATGATGTCCTGTTCGTTAAAGGAGGCGGCCGGCGACAGCGTCCAGTTTTTCGATCATAGCCGGATCCCGGGCGTCAGGCGCCGTGATCAGTGCATTGTCCAATGCTGCATGACAACCAGAGGGGCAAGGCCTTTTCCGCTCTGAAAGACCCGGGGACACAGATGAGACCAGGCTTCGGGCGTTGGCAGCATTGTCTGTCAGAACCTGGATAACAGCCGAAACATCCACGTCATCTTGATCAGGATGCCAGCAGTCAAAGTCTGTAACCATCGCAACCGTCGCATAACATAACTCCGCTTCCCGCGCGAGTTTCGCCTCCGGCATGTTGGTCATACCAACTACCTGACAACCCCATTGCCGGTACAGTTCCGATTCAGCGCGAGATGAAAATTGAGGCCCTTCCATAGCCAGATAGGTTCCTCCCCTGACGAGGGAGAGCCCTTCGCGTTTGCCAGCTTCTTCCAATGCATCCCCAAGGCGGGCGCAAACGGGATCAGCCATACTGACATGGGCCACCAGTCCGGATCCGAAAAAGCTTTTCTCTCTGGCAATTGTTCTGTCAATGAACTGATCCACAATCACAAATGTGCCGGGTGCAAGATCCGCGTCCAGGGATCCGCAAGCGCTGACAGAGATAATTTCGCTCACCCCTGCCCGCTTCATCGCATCAATATTCGCTCGGTAATTAATCTGGGCAGGAGAAATCCTGTGCCCGCGACCATGGCGGGGCAGAAACACCAGCTGCACATCGCCAAGCTTGCCAAAAAGAAGCTCGTCTGAGGGGGCACCAAAAGGCGTTTCAACCGCCTCCCAACGGATATCCTCCAATCCTTCAAGATCGTAGACACCGCTCCCTCCGATGATACCGATGACCGGATTATGCGCCATATTTGGTTATTTCCTATTTTTGGGTATTCATTCCGATGGCTCTGCAGACCTTATTCTTAGCACTCGCAAACCACAAAAAAAAGGGCGCCATCGAAACAGGCGCCCTTTTTTTATGATCTCAAAAATCTGCTTAATGGAGGTCTGACCAGATTTTTCGTTTGGCGGCATAGAAGAGGCCAGTCATCAGCAACAGGAATAAAATAACTTTCAGTCCCATATTCTTGCGCTGCTCCAGTTTGGGTTCAGCGGCCCAAGCCAGAAAGACGGTTACATCTTTCGCCATCTGGTCAACAGTCGCAGGTGTTCCGTCAGAGTATTCGACTGCATCTTCAGACAGCGGTGCTGGCATGGCAATCTGATGACCCGGGAAGTATGCATTGTAGTTCATACCTTCCATCATCTCAGTGCCTTCCGGTGCATCCGTGTAGCCGATCATCAGGGAATACATATAATTCTCAAACCCGCCGCGTGCCTTCACGATCAAAGACAGATCGGGAGGGTACGCCCCGCCATTTGAAGCCCGCGCCGCTTTTTCGTTGGCAAACGGATCCGGAAATTTATCGAACGGCTTACCGGCACGTTCAAACATGTCGCCGTCATCATTCGGACCATCCTCAAAAGTCGCTTCAGCCGCCAGCGCCTTGATTTCATCTTCCGAGAAACCAAGATCAGCAAGGGTGCGGAAAGCAACCTGGTTCAGGCCATGACACCCTGCACAAACTTCCTGATAAACCTGCAAGCCTCGCTGTGCTGCGGCTCGGTCATACGTGCCAAACATGCCCGTATGCTTCCAAGTCGCCGTTTTAAGCTCGACACTTGCGCCCGCAGCTTGTGCACCAGAAAAGGCAGCGATAGACAGAAGAGCGGCAGCGCTCAATGATTTAATCACTTTAAGCATTGCTTGCCTCCTCCGCAGAAGGTTTTTTACCCAGAACATCTTCCGAAATACTCGCGGGCAATGGCTTGGGTTTTTCGAAGAACCCGACCAATGGCAGCAGGATCAGAATATGAACGAAGTAGTACACTGTCGCCAAGCGGCCAATCAGAATATACGGCTCTTCCGCTGGCTTACCGCCGACATATGTCAGAACAACACAGTCAATCAGGAAAATCCAGAAAAGCTGTTTATAGATCGGACGGAAGCGGGCGGAACGAATTCGGCTTCTATCCAGCCAAGGCAGCAAGAACAGAACAGCGATTGCGCCGAACATCAGTAAAACACCACCAAGCTTGTCAGGGACAGCCCGCAGGATTGCGTAGAAAGGCAGGAAGTACCATTCAGGAACAATATGTGCCGGTGTCACCAATGGGTTCGCCGGAATATAGTTGTCCGGATGCCCCAGATAGTTTGGCGCGTAGAACAGGAAGGCCGAGAAGAAAATCAGAAAAACACCCAATCCGAACAAATCCTTGATCGTGTAGTAAGGATGGAAAGGAATGCTGTCCTGTTTGTCTTTGATTTCGATACCCGTTGGGTTGTTGGAGCCATTGGTATGCAAGGCCCAGACGTGAAGGATCACGACACCCACAATAACAAAGGGCAGGAGGTAGTGCAGGCTGAAGAAACGGTTCAGTGTCGGATTATCGACAGAGAAACCACCCCAGAGCCATGTCACAATGGTATCACCAACAACCGGTATCGCACCAAACAGGTTGGTAATAACGGTTGCACCCCAGAAGCTCATCTGTCCCCATGGCAACACATACCCCATGAAGGCCGTTGCCATCATCAACAGGAAGATAACCAGACCCAGCCACCACAGCAATTCACGAGGTGCCTTGTAGGACCCGTAATATAGCCCCCGGAAAATATGCAGATAGACGACAATGAAGAACATGGACGCGCCATTGGCATGCATATAGCGAAGCAACCAGCCATAATTCACGTCGCGCATGATATGCTCAACGCTGTTAAAGGCCATATCGACATGCGCTGTATAGTGCATAGACAGGACGATACCGGTCACAATCTGAACAACCAGCATAAATCCGGCCAGCGAGCCAAAATTCCACCAGTAACTCAGATTCTTCGGCGTTGGATACTCATAGAGAGCATGATGCAGCATACCCGTGATCGGCAGGCGCTGCTCAACCCACTTCACAATGGGATTTTTTGGTTCAAATGACATTTTGCGTCCCCTTTAGCCGATCTTCACGGTGTCATCGTCGAGGAATTCGTACGGCGGCACCACAAGATTAGACGGAGCCGGGCCTTTCCGGATACGGCCTGATGTATCGTAATGTGATCCATGGCATGGGCAGAACCAACCATCAAAATCACCGGCTTCCTTCAGCGGAACACAACCAAGATGGGTGCAAATACCCAACATCACGAGCCATTCCGGCTTGATTACCCGATCGGCATCTGCCTGTGGATCCGGTAGTGTTTCAACATCCGCATTTTCAGCAGCAGCAATTTCTTCCGCTGTCCGATGCCGGATAAAAACAGGTTTACCCTGCCATACCGCTGTGATTTCCGCGCCAGCTTCAATCGCACTGAGATCCACTTCCGTAGAAGACAGGGCGAGAACATCCGCAGACGGGTTCATTTGATCAACGAAAGGCCAGATAGCCAACGCCGTCCCCACGGCACCAACGCCACCAGCAGCAATATATAGAAAATCCCGACGCTCTACGCCGTCTTCTTCTATAGGGGTGGTAGTAGTCATTAAACTTCCCCAGGTTTCCAAAATAATTCTCTAGCGACCGCTTTTTGTCACCATAATTGCCCAATGTCCAGCCCGAAGGCGAAGAATGTGGCAATAAGTAGCAGATTTGCTTTGTAATTGTGGCATGAAAGCCATTAAAAGATCCTTTATGGAGCTTGCTTTATATCAACCGGACATTGCGCCCAATGTCGGAACACTTATCAGAATGGGAGCCTGCCTCGGCGTTCGGGTCAATATTATTGAGCCGTGCGGCTTTCCCTTTGGTGCAAAAGACTTGCGCCGCGCCGTTATGGATTATGCATCCATCGCCGATGTAGAACGTCACTCATCCTTTGAAAGTTTCCAGTCAGCAAGACCTGATAATCGCCTGATCTTGCTGACAACGCGGTCATCTGTTCCCTATACCGACTTTGAATTTCGGCCCTCCGACATTCTGCTTGTCGGTCAGGAAAGTGCGGGTGTTCCTGAAGAAATCCACCAAACTGCGACCGCCCGCGTTATTGTCCCTATGCAAAAAGAGGCGCGTTCGCTAAACGTCGCCCTTTCTGCGGCCATTGTTACCAGCGAAGCTCTCAGGCAAACGAATGGCCTCCCTAATCTGTCTTGAACGTTACAAGGAAATTCTATGAGCTTGACCATCGACGATCAGAAATCCCGCGCACAGGCCTGGTTCCGCCAGCTGCGAGATGAAATCAGAGACAGTTTTGAAGCCCTGGAGACAGAGCTATCCGGCCTGCATAGCGATCTTCCTCCTGGTAAGTTCGAACAAACGGACTGGGATAGGCCTGACGGCGGCGGCGGACAAATGTCTGTTATGAAAGGTCGGGTTTTCGAAAAAGTGGGCGTTAATATTTCCACCGTGCACGGGCAATTTTCCGAAGAATTCAGAAAAAACATCCCGGGGACAGAAGAAACACCTGATTTCTGGGCAAGCGGCATCTCTCTGGTTGCCCATATGCGCTCTCCCCTTGTGCCGGCAGTTCACATGAATACGCGCCACATTGTCACCGGCAAATCCTGGTTCGGCGGCGGCGCGGATTTAACTCCCATGTACCCGGATGACGCGGACACTGCACAGTTCCATGGCGCCCTTAAAGAAGCCTGCGATAAGCATGATTCGGATTATTATCCGCGTTTTAAAAAATGGTGCGATGAATATTTCTACCTTCCTCATCGGGGAGAGCCAAGGGGTGTCGGCGGCATTTTCTATGACAAACTGGAGGGTGACTGGCAACGTGGCTTCGAATTCACAAAGGATGTCGGACGGGCGTTTCGCGATGTTTATCCTGAGATCATCCGAGAACATATGAACCGCGAATGGACAGCAGAACAGCGCGAATACCAGCTCATCAAACGCGGCCGGTATGTAGAATTCAACTTATTACATGATCGCGGAACAACATTCGGGTTGAAGACGGGCGGTAACACGGAGGCAATCCTGATGTCTCTTCCGCCGGAGGTAAAGTGGCCGTAAAGCCCCTTCTTCACATTTGATTTAGGTTTAATAAACTCTGTGTGACCATCCTCACATAGCTTCTTCTTGGAATTAGGACTGCCTGCACTTACGTTCTGGGTGACGTTTTAATCACGTTGCAGGGACCATCGAAGATCTCCTGCTCTCTGACTTCATTCCCCTCCCCGGAATGTGTAACGACGCCATACCGGTTTTGATGTCAGGCAGCAGACAGATCGATGAATTCCTCTCAATTCGAAATGAACGGCAGACTCATTTCGAAGATTAATTCTTCCCTCCTGAAAGACCCCGACTAGCCATCGGGGTCTTTTTGTTTCCTCTTCGCGATGTAATCTCAGTCACAGCTTTTCCCGCTAAAGGGCGAAAAGATCTTAATTATCCTAATACAGCGTGACGACGCACACATTGGAATTGCTTTAATGTAGCATAAAGCCGTTGTATAATAAGGGCATCAAGACAACAGAATGCGAGGCACGCCATGGTCCGTTTCAGATACAGTTTATTCACAGCCTTTGTTCATTTGTATGAAGCCTTCACGCTTATGCATCAAAAGCATCACTTGTCCATGAAGCCCTGCCGTTCCTGTCATTACCCCGGGGATTGAACCCTCTGTCAATCCCCTCCCTCAGAGAAGACCTTGCTCCCCCTTAAGCAAGGTCTTTTTTTTGCTAATGCGTTGATTACAAGGTCCCGTACAAGCGATCCCCAGCATCACCCAGGCCCGGTACGATATAGGCGTGGTCATTTAATTCATCATCAAGGCCAGCGACAAAAACCTTCACTTTGGGATGTTTGTCCAACATGACTTGCACCCCTTCTGGAGCAGCAACCAAAGCCATAAAACTTATACTTTCAGGATCAACACCATGATCAAGGAGAACATCAACACCAGCCGCCGCGGAGTATCCGGTCGCCAACATCGGATCCACCAGAATGAAAAGGCGGTCCCCGGATGTCGGCAATTTGCGTAGATATTCGACGGGTCTTTTCGTTTCAGGATCCCGATACATGCCAATATGGCCAACCCGTGCTGACGGCATCAACTCCATCAAGCCATCTGCCATACCAAGTCCTGCCCGCAAAATAGGGACAATGGCCGCCTTCTTGCCTTCAAGGACAGGGGCATCCATCTCGCAAATCGGAGTTTGAATTTTTTCTTTTGTCATCGGCAGCTGCCGAGTGATTTCATATCCCATTAAAAGAGCTATTTCTTTCAAAAGCTGGCGAAAGGTCTTGGTCGAGGTGCCCTTCATTCTCATATGGCTCAGCTTGTGAACAATCAACGGGTGATCGAGAATATGTAAATTTGGAAAACGTGGGTCGATTGCCATCAGAGTCTTCTACCTGTCAGTTAAATAGTGCCCTAGGATACAGTCAGTCAAATAAGGGCGGCAAGATGTCTTTGCAATTTTGAGAATTTTCTGGCCCGGCAAGGCCTCGCCACGTTAGGATCAAAGAAAAAGGGATCCTAAACATCATGGCAATGAAACTCCTTGAACTTTCCGGCTCTCCGTTTGAACGGGGCCAGCAACATGGCCAGGAAATGGCCAATTCTGTCAAAGCAAATATTCAAACGTATAAAAACCGGTTTCTGATGGGCGGTGCTTCTGAAGAAACAATCCTCAATGAAGCAGCGGGCTGGGCCAACCGGTTTCGCGACCATGACGGCGAATATTATGAGGAAATGCAAGGAATCGCAAAAGGGGCCGATGTCTCGATTGCCGAAATCGGCCTCTTGAATGCGCGCTACGAGCTCTCCTACACACTCTATACCAACGAAGCCGCGGCAGCCAACGAAGCTCCGCCAAGTCATGAACCAGAAGGCTGTACCTCCTTTGGTGTTCAGCCGGAATATACAGCAACCGGCACGACCATCATGGGGCAGAATTGGGATTGGCTCGATGGTCTTGTCGGGAATATGTGTCTTTTGCGCGTTCGATCAGATCGTCACCCGGATTATCTGATTCTCACCCAGGCTGGCATTGTAAGCGGAATGATTGGCATTAACGAACAGGGAATCGGCCTCTGCGTCAATGGATTGTCTTCGAAACGGGATGGACTGCATCTTCATCACCGCCCCTTCCACATTCGCGTTCAGGATATTATGCGCTCAACGACCTTGAATGATGCCATGAAAGTCATTCTGGCAACTGACCGGGTTTGTTCGACAAACTGGCTGATCGGTTGCAGGGGTGGTGAGGTTCTGGATATCGAGACATCCCCTGATGTTGCGCATAGCCTGTATCCGTCGGACGGCTTGATAACCCATGGAAACCACTTCATAAACCGAACGGGGATAGAAACAGAATTTGAGAGGGTTGCGCCTTGTAGTTTATATCGAACGCCCCGCCTCGACCGCCTGATCCGGCAAAACCAGCAGAAATGGGATGCTGAACATCTCAAAGCAACTCTCAAAGATAAATTCGGGTATCCGCGCGCCATTTGCCGCGACGTCAATCCAGATGATCCTGAAGAAGCGCGAACAGTCACCGTTGCCTCGGTTATTATGGATCTGGACGCCCTGACGATGGACGTGACTGACGGCCCCCCCGATGTAAATGAGTATAGACGCCACGCCCTCTGAATGGCCCCTAGTCAGTCACTCTGCTGACTTTTCTCCAGTCTCTGGGCCAACACCGTACCGAGGCTATCCGCAAGAGCTGCTGTATTGTCTTCCAACAGGCGGATGATGCAGTCTCTATCACATTCTGCCGGGGCCCTCAGGGCCGCCGGCAGCGGAAGATCAAATCGCGCCAGAACAGCCCCATTGCTGACCTGCAACATTCGTCCCGCAATTTCCAGGTCAATGCGGGTTCCCTCTTCTTCCAAAACAGTATTCGCAAGAACTTTGACCAACGCCACATAGACAAAATGGGCATCATTTTGCGCCTTGATCCGTGATAGCAAGGCCGCATCAGATCCTTCTGTCACATAATTCTGACTTGTCAGGGCTTGATATCCAGCCTTTTCGAGATGCTCCGAAATCCTATTTATAATATTGGTATAAAGCTTCGAGGCAATCTCACCCTCCTCCACTTCATCAGCCTTCAGGATCAGAACTTTCTTCTCCGCCGACTGCGCAATCCGTGTCTCCAGTGTTAGAAAACTGATTGTCAGACAAAGAAAAGCAGCAACAATAAATCCGGACCTACACACAAACTCTAACCCTTGATGATAAGGTAATTTAAATTTCTAACGCGCTTTAAAAGGTTTTCTTTCCAGCCGTTTTCTCCGGCGTGGATCAGCTTGTTGCTGAACCGCCTTCTTCGCAATTTGACCAGATAAGTGGTCCTTATAGGCATCGATTCCCATTTTTCTCATTTTTTTTGAATTGCCGAATCCCTTTTCTCCGGACAGGTTCGAAGCCACTTGATCCTTAATATTGATGGTCGATTTTTTTGCGTCAGGCATCATTATTTCCCAAAATCTGTCTTTGTATTTCCTTGTTATATCCTTGTTTTCCTCAATAAGTACAATATTCCTGCAATTCTCCGCGCTATTCCCTAGTAGCGACGCAAATTGGGTCTTATACTTTTCTGTTAGCTAAGAATACTTGACCGTCCGGTCAAGTTTTGTATTAGTGTCGTATTTTTGGGGAAGAATTCTGGCTGTTATCAATCAGCCAAACAGGGAGATTCCGAAACAATGATTAAACATATTAAACTGGCTGCACTGGCGTTGACTGCTGTCGCAGCTTCCGGCCTGGCACAGGCGGATGATTTTAAACCGGCCATCGTTTTCGACATGGGTGGTAAGTTCGACAAATCTTTCAACGAGTCTGCCTATAACGGCGCGGAAGAGTTCAAGAAAAATTCCGGCCTCAATTATATGGAATTTGAAGTCACTCAGGTTTCCCAGCGAGAACAGGCTGTTAAGCGGATGGCCAAAAAAGGAGCTTCTATCGTTGTTGCGATGGGCTTCGCGCAAGCCGGCGCTGTTGAAAAAGCGGCCAAAGCCAATCCAGACACCAAATTCACCATTGTTGATATGGTCGTCGATCTGCCAAATGTGCAGTCGATTGTCTTTAAAGAGCATGAAGGATCCTTCCTTGTTGGTATGGCAGCAGCCATGACCAGTAAAACCGGGAAAGTTGGCTTCGTCGGCGGCATGGATATTCCGCTTATCCGGAAGTTCGCACTCGGTTATGTGGAAGGCGCCAAATATGCCAACCCGAATGCAGAAGTTTTCCAGAATATGACCGGCACAACACCGGCCGCCTGGAACGACCCAACCAAAGGCGGTGAGCTTGCAAAAAGCCAGTTTGATCGTGGTGCAGATGTTGTTTATGCCGCAGCAGGTGGTACAGGCATCGGTGTTTATCAAGCAGCAAAAGACGCAGGCAAACTGGCCATTGGCGTTGATAGCAACCAGAACTATCTGCATCCGGGCACCATGCTGACATCCATGACCAAACGCGTTGATGTCGCTGTTCGTGAAGCTTTTCAATCCGCAAAAGACGGCACCTGGAAACCAGGCATTAAAGTTCTGGGCCTCAAAGAGGGTGGCGTTGGCTATGCAATGGACAAGCATAATGCATCCGTTCTGGATAAAGCGACTGTTGCCAAGCTGGAACAGGCGCGCGACGATATCATTGCCGGCAAGATCAAAGTCACAGACTATATGAGCAAGTAACAAGGTCCTGACTATGACAAGCTTGAACACGGCGCTTGAACTGCGCCGCGTCAACAAGTGGTTTGGTCCGGTCCACGCGAACAAGGATATTTCCTTGTCCGTGGACCGCGGCACAATTCACGGCATTATCGGTGAGAACGGAGCCGGTAAATCGACGCTCATGAGTATCGTCTATGGTTTTTATCAAGCCGATGAAGGCGAAATCTTCGTGGATGGCTCTCCTTGCAAAATTGACAATCCACAAGCCTCCATTGAAGCAGGTATTGGTATGGTTCATCAGCATTTCATGCTGGTTGACACCTTTACGGTTCTGGAAAATATTATCCTCGGTGTAGAGGGTGGAGCCCGTCTTTCCGGTGGCATGGCAAAAGCCCGAGAGGAGCTGGAGCGGCTGGAGCGAGACTATACGCTGGAGGTTGACGTCGATGCCTTGGTTGGTGATCTGCCGGTCGGCTTGCGGCAACGTGTGGAAATTCTGAAAGCGCTTTATCGCGGCGCCGAGATCCTTATTCTCGACGAGCCCACAGGCGTTCTGACACCCCAGGAGGCGGACCATCTGTTCCGCATTCTCAATACATTAAGAGAGCAGGGTAAAACGGTTATCCTGATTACTCATAAACTCCGTGAAATCATGGCAATCACCGACACTGTCTCCGTCATGAGACGCGGTGAAATGGTGGCTCATGTTGCAACGCGCGAAACAGATCGCGAGCAACTTGCCGAACTGATGGTTGGACGTTCTGTCCTCCTGCGCGTAGAGAAAAAAGAGGCACAGCCAGCAGACACATTGATGGAAATCTCCGGGGTCAATTACGCAGACGAGGATAATGTCTTGCGTTTGAAAGACATCAATCTGACTTTGCGGGCGGGAGAAATTCTTGGCATCGCCGGTGTTTCCGGCAATGGGCAATCCGAACTTCTGGAAATGCTGGGCGGCATGATCAAACCGGCATCCGGCAGCATTCGTTACAAGGATCGTGAACTGGTTGGCAGCCCAGATTACAACGCGCGCGATCTTCGAAAAATCGGACTGGGACACGTCCCGGAAGACCGTCATAAAGCAGGACTGATTTTGTCGTTCAGTGCCAATGAAAACACCATTCTTGGCTATCACGATCTGGATATGTTCAACAAAGGAACAACGCTGGATCGAGACCGGATGGTTCAAACATGTGAAGATTACATTGAAAAATTTGATGTCCGGCCACCAAACCCAAACCTGAAAGCTAACGGCTTTTCTGGCGGCAACCAGCAAAAGCTGGTTCTTGCCCGGGAAATGGAGCAAGATCCGGATGTTCTTCTGGTAGGGCAACCCACCCGCGGAGTGGATATCGGAGCCATCGAATTTATTCATCAACAACTGATCAAAATGAGGGACGCGGGGAAAGCGATCCTTGTGGTCTCTGTGGAGATTGACGAGATCATGTCCCTTGCAGATCGTATTGCCGTTATGTTTGACGGCGCCATCGTTGGCGAAATCGATGCTAAAGATGCCACCGAACAAAAACTGGGATTGATGATGGCCGGAATTGCGGATCCTGCTTCAGGGGACGACACTCCCTCACAGGAGGCGACGCGCTGATGTCAGAGGTAAAAACAAAATTTGGTGCCCCTTCAAAAGTCCCTGGCTGGGTCAATATGGCGCTCATTCCGCTCATCAATTTGCTAGCGGCTTTCTTCATCTCTGGTCTGGTTATCCTGATCATCGGAGATAACCCGATCAAAGCCCTGGAAATATTGATTTACGGCGCTTTCGGCTATGCTGATGCCATCGGTTACACGCTTTATTACACCACCAACTTCATTTTTACCGGCCTTGCTGTCGCAATCGCATTCCATTGCGGGTTATTCAATATTGGAGTGGAAGGGCAAGCCTTTATCGGCGGCCTCGGAGTTGGCCTTGCCGCCCTCTATTTGGATTTTATGCCCTTCTGGGCAGTGATCCCCATTGCCGTTCTGGCCTCCGCTCTGTTCGGAGCCGCGTGGGCTTATGTTCCTGGCTATTTGCAGGCCAAGCGTGGCAGCCATATCGTTATTACGACAATCATGTTTAATTTCATCGCCTTTTCGATCATGAATTATGTTCTGGTCGAAGTGCTGATTTCTCCGGATGCCGGTGGCTCACCAGAAACGCGTGAATTTGCCGAACATACCTGGCTGGCGATTGCCCCGGAATTTACCGGTATGGCTGAGTCTCCGCTCAATGCCAGTTTTCTGATCGCCATCGCACTGAGCGCTGCTTTTTACTATTTCGTCTGGCATACACGCTGGGGGTATGAGATCCGAGTGGTGGGCCAGAACGAAACTGCCGCCAAATATGCGGGCATTTCCCCCTCAAAAAACGTCATTCTGGCAATGGTTATTTCTGGTGCTCTTGCTGGATTTGTCGCGGTCAACGAAATCCTCGGTGTTCATCACAAAGTCATCATGGAATTTACCGGCGGGTACGGTTTCGTCGGAATTGCTGTCGCCTTGATGGGCCGCAACCATCCGGTTGGTATTTTCATGGCGGCCTTGCTGTTTGGTGCCATTTATCAAGGCGGTACAGAACTGGCCTTTGAAATGAGCTCCATCAACAAGGAAATGGTGATCGTGATCCAAGGCCTTATCATCCTGTTCTCGGGCGCCCTTGAGCATATGTTCAGGCCTAAGATTGAAGGCTTTTTCCGTAAATCCTCTGCCCGCAAAACGGCGGAGGCTTGATCATGGAAACGTTTGAACTGATCATCCTCCTGTTTGATGCGACTTTTCGTGTTGCGACCCCTTTGGTTCTGGCGGCACTGGCGGGCATGTTTTCGGAAAGGGCTGGTGTCGTTGATATTGGCCTGGAAGGTAAAATGCTCGGAGCAGCCTTTGCCGCAGCGGCTGTTGCCTCTGTCTCCGGATCCGCCTGGGTTGGATTGGGAGCAGGGATTATTACCTCGCTAGCCCTCTCTTCTTTGCACGCCTATGCCTGTGTAACCCACAAAGGGAACCAGGTTGTCTCTGGTATGGCCATCAATATTCTGGTCGCGGGCCTGACCCCAACACTGGGTTTTGCCTGGTTCCGGCAAGGCGGGCAGACCCCCGCCCTTCGCGGGGACGAACGGTTCAGCGGTATAACGCTGCCCTTTGCTGATGCTTTACAAGATGTTCCAATCCTTGGACCCCTCTATTCCGAGCTCATCTCCGGCCATAATATTATTGTCTATATTGCGGCCGCGGCCGTGCCAGTTACCGCCTATATTCTATACCGCACCCGTTTTGGGTTGCGGGTCAGAGCCGTTGGAGAAAACCCACATGCCGTTGATACAGCCGGCATTTCAGTCAATGCAATGCGGTATCAGGCCCTGGCCGTAACAGGATTGCTCTGTGGTATTGCCGGCTCTTATTTATCAACCGCGCATGGGGCCGGCTTCATTCGGGATATGACGGCCGGAAAGGGCTTTCTAGCTTTGGCAGCTCTTGTCTTTGGGAAATGGAAACCGGTTCCGGCTTTATTTGCCTGCCTTCTCTTTGCCTTTACAGATGCCTTGCAGGCCAGACTTCAGGGTGTTGATATTCCGATTGTCGGCGTCATCCCAGTTCAGTTTATTCAGGCGCTACCCTATATATTAACAGTATTATTGCTGGCCGGTTTTGTTGGAAAAGCAAACCCGCCTAAAGCAATTGGTGAACCCTATATCAAGGAAAGATAATGGCTTTAGATCCATTCGTCGCCGCTGATTTCATCAAGAAAGCGGCTGCGGGCTTTAATCCTCGCGTTGGCATCGTTCTCGGCTCCGGCTTGGGTGGCCTTGCCGATCAGATTGATGTGGTTGCCAGCATTGACTTCAAGGAAATACCGCATTTCCCGCAATCAACCGTCGAAGGCCATGCCGGACGTTTGATCCTGGGCCGTCTGGGCGGCATGCCCGTTGTCTGTATGCAGGGGAGAATCCATCTCTATGAAGGAATTGATCCCGAAGACCTGGCTGTCCCGGTTCGGGTTCTAAAACTGCTTGGTATTGAAATTTTGCTCGTCACAAATGCCGCCGGGAGCTTTCATGAGGAGGTTGGCCCGGGCCGGTTGATGCTGCTTACCGACCATATCAACATGACAGGCAGAAACCCTCTTGTCGGCGAGAATGATGAACGCTTTGGACCCCGCTTCTTCTCTATGGAAGAAGCCTACGATCCGACTTTGCGAGCTCATTTCAAGGCTGTCGCGAAAGAGCTGGATATCGATCTGGCAGAAGGTGTCTATCTTCACTATCTGGGCCCGAATTTCGAAACCCCGGCCGAAATCAAGGCTTTTAGAATATTGGGAGCGGATGCGGTTGGTATGTCGACAACACCCGAAGTTTTGGTGGCGCGACATTGCGGACTGCGGGTGGCCGCCATTTCCAATATCACCAATCTGGTTGCTGGATTGAGCAAAACAAAACTCAGCCATGAGCAGACACTGGAATGCGCCAAACTGGCAGCTGAAGATCTGGAAAAACTCATCATCATCTTTTTGGAAACGCTGAAACGCGAACTTCTGAAATCACATATCAGGGAGGACGGCAATGGCGACGATCAGTAAACTCGAACAACCAGGCCAGCACCACGACCGTAATCCGGGGCTACCTTTCAGCCATGATGCTGTGGAAGATATCCACGTAAATTTAAGCGCTGTAGAAAGACGAGCGAGCACATTGGGAGGCCGCAGAACAGTCAAAAAACAGCACCAGGCTGCCTGGCTGCTAAAAGCCATCTCCTGCATCGATCTGACAACCCTGAACGGGGATGACACACCAGGTCGCGTGAAACGGCTCTGTGCCAAAGCGAGACAACCGGTTCGCGAAGATCTGCTGGAAGCCCTGGGCATGGAAAGCAAATCCCTTACAACGGGAGCCGTCTGTGTTTATCATACAATGGTAGAAACCGCTGTTGAAGCCTTACAGGGAACAAACATTCCTGTTGCCGCCGTCTCGACAGGTTTCCCAGCGGGCCTCAGCCCATTTGAACTCCGCGTCAAAGAAATCGAAGCTTCCGTCGCTGCAGGCGCAAAGGAAATCGATATTGTAATTACACGGGGACATGCTCTGACTGGAAACTGGCAAGCCCTTTATCAGGAAATCAAAGCCTTTCGCGAAGCTTGCGGAGAGGCACATTTAAAGGCAATCCTTGGAACAGGGGAGCTTTTGACCCTGCGCAATGTCGCCAAAGCCAGCATGATCGCCATGATGGCCGGCGCTGACTTTATCAAGACGTCAACGGGCAAGGAAAGCGTCAATGCCACCCTTCCCGTCAGCCTTGTTATGATCCGGGCAATCCGCAACTATCAGGAAATGACCGGATTTAAAATCGGCTATAAGCCTGCAGGAGGGATCAGTGCTGCGAAAGACATTCTGAATTACCAGATCATGATGAAAGAAGAGCTCGGTCATGACTGGCTGCAGCCTGATTTGTTCCGTATCGGTGCCTCCAGCCTGCTGGCAGATATCGAAAGGCAACTCGAACACCATGTAACCGGCCGATATTCCGCCAATTTCCGCCATCCGATGGGTTAAGGATACTGATATGAGCATTGCAGAAATTTTTGACAGCATGGACTATGGACCCGCACCGGAAAGCGATGAGAATGCCCGCAACTGGCTGAGCCATCATAACGCCAAATTCGACCTATTTGTGGGTGGAACCTGGACGCCTCCCAAATCCAAGAAATACTTTCCAACGATCAATCCAGCCAATGGCGATCCCCTGGGAGAGATTGCCAAAGCAGGCCAGGAAGATATTGATCTTGCCGTGTCATCCGCTCGCAAAGCACAAAAGAAGTGGGCAGGGCTGGGCGGACATGGACGAGCACGACACTTATATGCCCTCGCTCGGATCATTCAGCGGAACGCACGCCTCCTGGCTGTGCTTGAAAGCCTTGATAACGGCAAGCCGGTGCGTGAAACCCGTGATATTGATATCCCGCTTGTCGCGCGGCATTTCTACCATCATGCCGGCTGGGCTCAGCTTCAGGAAAGTCAGTTTCCAAATCACGAAGCCATGGGTGTTATCGGGCAGATCATTCCCTGGAATTTCCCGCTTCTGATGCTTGCCTGGAAAATTGCCCCGGCCATTGCTGCTGGCAATACAGTCATTCTGAAGCCGGCTGAATTCACCTCCCTGACGGCCTTGTGCTTTGCCGAGCTTTGCAAACAAGCCGGACTGCCAGATGGCGTCATCAATATTGTGACCGGCGACGGCAGTACTGGCGAGCTGATTGTTGCTCATCCAGACATCAACAAGATTGCCTTCACAGGCTCGACTGAGGTCGGACGCAAGATCCGCGAAGCAACTGCCGGATCCGGCAAGCATCTCACACTCGAACTTGGCGGGAAATCACCCTTTATCGTCTTTGAAGATGCCGATATCGACAGCGCGGCCGAAGGTGTCGTTGATGCCATCTGGTTTAATCAGGGCCAGGTTTGCTGCGCAGGATCCCGCCTTCTGGTACAGGAAGGTATCGCCGATAAAATGATTGCCAAGCTGAAAGCCCGGATGGAGAAACTCCGATTGGGCGATCCGTTGGACAAATGTATCGATATGGGAGCGATTGTTGCTCCGGTTCAACTGCAAACCATAGAAACTCTGGTTAAAAAAGGGCAGCGCGAAGGAGCCGAGCTTTGGCAGCCCAGCTGGTCCACACCAAAAGAAGGCTGTTTCTATCCCCCCACCCTTTTCACCAATGTCGCTCCTGCAGCCACCATTGCCCAGGAAGAGATTTTCGGGCCCGTCGTGGTGGCAATGACATTTCGCACGCCTGAAGAAGCTGTCCAGATTGCCAACAATACCCGATATGGTCTGGCCGCCTCTGTCTGGAGCGAAAGCATTAATCTCGCACTTGATATCGCGCCCAAGCTGGATTGCGGCGTTGTCTGGATTAATTCCACCAATCAGTTTGATGCCGCTTGTGGCTTTGGTGGCAATCGCGAATCCGGATATGGGAGAGAGGGCGGCCTAGAAGGCATGCAGGAAGTTCTCCAGCCCAGCTTCATCAGCTCCCTGCCTCCCTACAAAGAGGAGGTGCCTGTTAAACAAAGTGGTGCGACGGCTCTCTCTCCTCTCACCGCCATTGACCGTACAGCAAAAATGTATGTTGGCGGAAAACAGGCAAGGCCTGACAGCGGCTACAGCCTACCGGTCCATTCCCCTAAAGGGGATGTTATCGCCGAGGTGGGCCAGGGGAACCGCAAAGATATCCGCAATGCTGTAGAAGCGGCTGGCAAGGCCTCCGCCTGGACAAAGACAACCGCCCATAACCGGGCGCAGGTTCTCTATTATATTGCAGAAAATCTGGATATTCGCCGGGACGAATTTACTGCTCGCCTCACCCAGATGACAGGAGGCAGCCTAAAGAAAGCGCAGACTGAAGTCGAGATATCGGTTCAGCGCCTCTTTACTTATGCCGCCTGGGCCGACAAATATGAAAGCCGTGTTCACACGCCGCCCATGCGCGGCGTCACACTGGCCATGAAAGAAGCCATTGGAACGATCGGGATTGTCTGTCCGGACGAAAATCCGCTTCTGGCGATGCTCTCGCTCGCGGCCCCCGCCATTGCCATGGGCAATCGCGTTGTCCTGGTGCCGTCTGAGAGGCATCCGCTTTGTGCGACAGATTTCTATCAAATCCTGGAAACATCGGACTTGCCTGGCGGCGTTTTTAATATTGTTACCGGCAATCGCTCTGAACTGGTTAAGACGCTGGCCGAGCATGATAACGTCAACGCCATCTGGTATGTCGGCAGTGAAGAAGGCTGTGCCCTCGCGGAAAAAGCATCCGCCGGCAATATGAAACGGACCTGGACCAATCATGGCAGAAAACGGGATTGGTTCAAAACAGAGCAAGCCGAGGGGGAAGAATTTCTGCATCACTCGACCCAGATCAAAAATATCTGGATCCCATACGGGGAATAGAGGCTGTTATGACTGCAGATTTCTTCCCTCAGGAAATTATCCGTAAAAAAAGAGACGGAAACGCTCTCAGCAAAGCCGAGATCGAGTTTATGGTTCGAGGCATCACCGATAACTCGGTGACAGAGGGGCAGATCGCAGCCTTTGCCATGGCCGTCTTCTTTCGTGATATGACTATGGATGAGCGGGTCTGGCTTACCCAGAGTATGGTGCATTCCGGCGATGTTATGAACTGGAAACAGGCCGATCTGGGACGCCCGGTTCTGGATAAACATTCGACCGGCGGGGTTGGCGACAAGGTGAGCCTGATGCTGGCCCCGATTGTTGCTGCTTGCGGCGGGGCTGTTCCCATGATTTCAGGCCGCGGTCTTGGTCATACAGGCGGGACCCTGGATAAACTGGATAGCGTTTGCGGTTACAATACGGCCCCGGACCCTACTCTTCTGACCAAAGTCGTGAAGAATATTGGATGTGCGATTATCGGTCAGACATCAGATCTAGCACCGGCTGACAAACGCTTCTATGCCATTCGGGATGTGACGGCAACCGTCGAGAGTATCTCCTTGATCACGGCTTCGATCCTGTCCAAGAAGCTGGCAGCAGGACTGGATGCCCTGGTGATGGATGTAAAATTCGGATCCGGCGCTTTCAAAGAAAAATATGAAGATGCGAAGGAGCTGGCCAAAAGCATCGTCACCGTGGCGAGCGGCGCGGACACTCCGACGACAGCCCTCCTCACCGATATGAATGAGGTCCTTGGGACAACCGCCGGAAATGCGGTTGAAGTTCGCGAAACCATTGATTTCCTGATTGGGAAAAATGTTGATCCCCGTTTGATGGATGTCGTCGTCGCCCTCTGTTCAGAGATGCTGATCCTCGGCGGACTGGCCGATAAGACCTCGGCCCCACTAGCCGTCAAGGGAGCGATTGCCAGCGGGACGGCTGCAGAAAAATTCGCGCAGATGATTGCCGCGTTAGGCGGACCGCGTGATTTGATGTCAAATCCTGACAAACATCTTCCGTTAGCGCCTGTCCGGCGGGACGTTATCGCCCCGTCTCGCGGTTTCATCACCAAAATCGACACACGACAGATGGGTGTTGCCGTGATGGATCTTGGTGGTGGGCGCCACACGGCGACCGATCCCATTGATTATGGTGTCGGTATTATCAATATTAAGGGCATCGGTGCTAAAACGGGCCCGCGAGCGCCAGTCGCCACAGTTCTTGCTCGTACTGAAGAGCAGGCATTGCGTGCCGAAAAACGTATTTTGGCAGCCGTGACTGTGGGTGAGGACAAACCCACCCTCCCCCCTATTGTGAGAGAGCGGATTACAGGAGAGACATTATGAGCCGTGCCATTTTGCTGGTCCTGGACAGTTTTGGCCTTGGTGCTGCCAGAGATGCAGAAAGCTTCGGCGATAGCGGCGCAGATACGTTTGGACATATTCTCGAAGCTGCGGCCTCGGGCAAAGCAGATAACGAAAACCGCTCCGGTCTCCTCAAACTGCCGAACCTTGAAAAACTAGGATTGTTTGCCGCTCATCATGCAAATACTGGCAAAGGCCAAGCCTCCCAGGGAAAAGGGATATTCGGCTTTGCTCAGGAAAGGAGCAAAGGCAAGGATACACCCTCTGGTCATTGGGAGATGACAGGTGTGCCGGTCCTGTTTGACTGGGGATATTTTCCACCTGAGGCGCCAAGTTTTCCTGCAAAATTAATTGAAACACTCATGCAGAAATGTGATTTGCCCGGTATTCTTGGAAATTGTCATGCCTCCGGCACGGATATTATTGAACGCCATGGCGAGGAACATATGAAAAGCGGGAAGCCGATTTTCTATACATCCGCCGACAGTGTCCTGCAAATCGCGGCACATGAAGAAAGCTTTGGCCTCCAGCGACTGTATGATCTCTGCGCCGAAGCCCGTATTCAGGTTGACGCATTGGAAATCGGTCGGGTGATCGCCCGCCCGTTCATTGGCTCTCCCGGACATTTTGAGAGGACAGGAAACCGCAAGGATCTTGCCGTTCCGCCGCCCGAACCAACCCTTCTCGATCGGTTGACAGAAGAAGGACGAGCCGTTTTCTCAATTGGCAAAATCGGAGATATCTTCGCCCATCAGGGAACGGGAACCGAAATCAAAGCGTCCGGTAATATGGCCCTGTTTGATGCTACTTTGTCCGCATTGGAACAGGCAAAAACCGGAGATCTCATTTTCACAAATTTTGTCGATTTCGATCAATCCTACGGCCATAGACGGGATGTCGCGGGCTATGCCTATGCCCTTGAGCAGTTTGACAAGCGCCTCCCGGAAATCCTGAACCGTCTCAAGGAAAACGATCTGCTACTGATGACAGCGGATCACGGCTGCGATCCAACCTGGCCCGGCACGGATCATACACGAGAGGTCGTTCCCGTTATCGGCCTTCGTCCTGGTCGGCAACCTCTTGATATTGGGGAACGCGAGACCTTCGCCGATATCGGTCAGTCAATTGCAGCTCATCTTGAGATCCCACCTCTCGCCTATGGCACATCATTTCTGGATAAATAATGGTCAAAAAAGCAGAACTTCATGTTCATCTGGAGGGAACCGCTACTCCTGCCCTTGTTAAGAAGCTTGCTGCGCGAAACGGCGCAGAGCTGGATCCCTCAACCTTCAAATCTGATGGCGAGTTTGCCTGGACAGATTTCTGGGACTTTCTGAAATGTTACGACAAAGCGGCTGCAGCTATTCAAAGTAAGGATGACTATCGTGATGTCACTTATGATTATTTAAAACGATGCGCCGCGCAAGACACGCTCTATGTAGAGACTTTTTCTTCACCGGATCATGCTGCCTCTGCCGGGATCAGTTATACTGATCACCTGGAAGGCATTGCCGCAGGCATTGACGATGCCCGGCGAGATTTCGGCATCGAGGCCCGGGTAATCGTCACCTGTGTTCGCCACCTGGGGGCAGAAAAAGCCATGCAGGTTGCCAAGTCATTCGTCGAGAACCCACATCCTTATGTCGTCGGATTTGGCATGGGCGGAGATGAAGCCGCATTCCACCCCAAAGATTTTGCCCCCGCTTTCAATCTCGTTCATCAGGCCGGCTACGCGACAACCAATCATGCCGGTGAATTTGGCGGCCCGGAAAGCGTCCATGAAACCCTCGCCCATCTTCCGGTCAGCCGCATCGGTCATGGGGTACGCGCTATTGAAGATCCAGAGCTGGTTCAAGAGTTAGCAAGACGAAAAATACCGCTTGAACTTTGCCCGGGCAGCAATGTCGCAACGGGCCTTTTTCAAAGCTACGACACACACCCATTTCATTTATTGAAAGAGGCGGGATGTGTCGTTACGCTAAGCTCTGACGATCCACCGTTTTTTGCGACATCTCTAGGCAACGAATATGATCAGATCGCAAACGCCTTTAATTATACGGAAGAGATGTTGCGGGACATCACACAAACCAGTCTGCAATCAGCGTTCTGTGATGATGCTTTGAAAGAACAGTTGATCGCCCGACTTTGATCTATTGCTTTTTATCAACCGTAATTTCGACTTTGGTTTTCGACGCATTGAAGCGTTTCAACACTTCCTGCGTGATATCCATCCCGTCATTAAAGAAAACGACATTGGCCCTGTCAAAACCGATATTCATGCCTTTTTCCAGTGCAACTTTAGCGGCCAGATTGATGATCACACCGCGAAGCTGTGTGCGCATTTTGTTTAAGACATCGCCAATTTTAGCGTTTGAGACCTGTGCTTCGCGCTGTAGTCCCAGCTGCTCCTTCTGAATGGCACGTGCTTTCTGCTCAAAAACATCGGGGGCAAGAATTGTTTGCTGCCGCTTGAGTTCGTCTGCTCTGGTTTTCAAAGCATTGCGTTTAACATCAATCTCTTTTTGCACGTCGCTTACACGGGATTTCATTTCCTTTTCAGCATTTTTCCAGGTTTCGGAGCTGTTCAGGATAAATGTAACATCGACAACCGCTGCTTTTGCTCCCGGCAGTGTTTTGGCTTGCGCATGACCTTCAGACGGTAAAAACAGTCCGAAGACACAAACCATCATACTCAGCACTATCACATGAGAGGCAAAGCGGTTTTTCGAAAAATCAAACACTCATCAGCTCCGATATTTTACACCCTGATATCCAGGGAAAGGATCGTTTCAAGAACATACCAAATGGCAGCCTCTGGCTGCAACATAGGATGCATTACATTTCAGTTCAACTGTCTCAGTATTTTACGGTCTTCCATTCCATCACATGTTCGGCAACAGGTACTTCCGGCATAGGCGGATGAGACCGGGCTGTTCCAAGATATAAGAAGCCGACGATCTGATCTTCTCCGGTCGCACCGAGTCGTGATCTCACATGGTCGTCAAAACAGGGCGGTCCTGATCGCCAAATACCTGCATATCCCAGCGCATGGGCCGCAACCATGATATTTTGTGCGGCGGCACCCGCCGATATAACCTGTTCAATGGCTGGAACTTTGGGATGCGGCTGCACTTTTGCCAGAACAGCAATCACAAGGGGCGCCCGATACGGCTTTTTCTTTTCCTTTTCTAGCGCGGCCTCTCCTGCCTCTGGATTCTTGGCCTCCAAAGCTTCGCAAAAGATTTCTCCCAATTCGGCTCTCATATCATCCCGAAAGACGATAAAACGCCAGGGGCGAAGGCATCCATGATCGGGGGCTCTCAAAGCCGCTTGAAACAGCGTCTCGAGATCCGCACCCTCCGGCGCCGGATCTTCAAGCTGAGCGGTTGATTTACGCGTGATCAGAGCGTCGAGTGCATCCATTTCCTGTCTTACTTTCCGAGTAGATAGTCTAATTAGTGCCTGCAATCTAATGGGTTTCAGGGCGTATCGCTATTGAAAAACAACACGCCACTGGGTGCACCTGGATCCGCAAGGATATGCCTTGCCTGTTTTGTCGAGCCGTACCATTTCAATAAAGAACGGCCCAGTTGTTCCAGATCAATTCATTGCACCGAAAACCATCGTATGATTCTGATCATAAACCAATAGATCTTAAGAGAGGCGATATCATGTCCCTTAAAACTATATTGCTCCATCTGACAAATGACGAAAGGCTGGAGACCCGGCTTTCTGTTGCTCTCAGCCTAGCCGCAGAGAACAAAGCTCATATTGTTGGCCTATATACAATAACACCTGTGACACCTCCCACCTCCTTCATGGGATATATTCCTCCGGAGTTTGTTGAGCGCACTCGTGGTATCGAAGCAGAGAACGCAAAGCAGGCCGCTGCCCGACTACAAACCAAAGCTGATGCTGAGAATATTTCTTGTTCTGTGATTGAAGAAGAGGGATATGCACCGGATATTCTGGTTAAACATGCTCTTACCTCCGACATTGTCGTAATCGGACAAGTGGATCCTGATGATGATGCTTCCGCCCAGTATCAAAACCTGGCAGATGATCTCGTCGTGGGTTGTCCTTGCCCTGTATTGTCTGTGCCTTATGCTGGTAATTTTAAGGCTTTCGGATCTCATATCATAATTGGTTGGAATAACACCCCTGAAGCCTCCCGCGCGATGCGCAATGCACTTCCATTCATCCGCAAAGCGGAAAAAATAACGTTGCTCAATGTCAATCCGGCAACAGACCAAAGTGTGGGGAATGAAGCCGCCAAACAGTTTCTTGAACGGCATGGCGCAACAGTTGAGGTGAAAGTAGGCTACTGGCCGGAACTCGGAGTTGGCAATGCTCTCCTAGATGCTCTGGTGGATTACAATGCAGATATGCTGGTCATGGGAGCCTATGGCCATAGTCGGTTACGAGAAATGATCCTGGGCGGTGCCACGCAGGAAATTCTGGAGCATATGACAGCACCGGTTCTTTTCTCTCACTAAAACGAAGGTTTTCCCAACCTTCGTCTGAAAGGGAGTGTTTTGCGCTCTCCACTCCATCCATCACTTATGCAGGATGCTCCCTTTCTCCACTTTTTTCCATTGTCCAGGTTTCAAATTCTCTAGCATGAGCTGCCCAATGGAAGTCCGGATCAGACGCAGCGTAGGAAATCCTACGGCTGCTGTCATCCGGCGAACCTGCCGGTTCTTCCCTTCTGTCAGTGTCATTTCAATCCAGGTAGTGGGGATTGACTGGCGAATCCGAATAGGAGGATCGCGCGGTAAAATATCAGGCTGTGGCTCCAGTTTTTTAACACTGCATTCTTTTGTTTTATATCCTTTGATCACGGGCCCCGCCGCCAACTTCTGAAGATCTTCAGAGGAAGGGTCCCCCTCTACCTGCACCAGATAGGTTCTCGGATGAGCGAATTTCGGATTGAGCAATCGGTCAATCAATTTCCCGTCATCACTCAGGATCAGCAATCCCTCACTATCCCTGTCCAATCGCCCTGCTGCGTAGACACCTTTCGGTAAATCAAACCCATCCAGGGCCGGATGCCCGCCCTCACTGGTAAATTGACTGAGAACACCGAAAGGTTTGTGAAAGGAAATGTAGTTATACTGACGCATTGTTTTTAACGGCACATTTTTAAACCTTATGGCTTATTGGACACATTGGCGGAATTTCTTTTTATCGGAAGAACAAAAAGAAACAATTTTGTTAACATTGCGGCGATAGTTTAATAGGTATTGATCCGTATTTATAGATTGGTCTGCCCCTTTTCCGTAAGAGCTGACAAACAAAATAAAAGACAATTCCTATGGCGTGGAGTATTCAAACCGGATGAACGAGATTTTAACAGCAAAAATCCTGTTTATCGGAAACAAGGAAGGAGATGTTCAGCAAATGGGCTGGCTCCTTTCCAATGCTACAAAACCGAAACTCGAACTCATGCATGTACCGGATGCGACAGCCTTTGTTAATCAACAGAGTGCCGCTGGTGCCGATCTCATTTTACTGGATGCAGACTGGACAGGGGATCAGAATTTCGAGACTTTGAAAAATCTGCGACATGCCATACCTTCCGTCCCGGTTATCATCCTCACAGATAACGAAGAGACAACGGGACAATATGCTATTCGAAACGGTGCGCAGGATTATCTTTTACGCAACCAACTAACCAGCAGTACTTTGGTTCGTAGCATCATAAGTGCAATAGAACGGCACCGGGGACAAAATCAAACGCCTTCTGTAACACCTCTTCTGGAATCTGCAACCGCTGTCCTTAACAAACTGCCGCTCGGTGTTATCCTGATGACGGAAAGCTCACAGGTTCTGTTTTTTAATGACAAAGCGCGAAAATATCTTGAGAAGAAAGACGGTTTGATTATCGACGGCGACCGAAAATGCAGGGCTACCCTTCCCAGTGAAAACAAAAAGCTCGGTGAGCTGCTGGCAACAACCCTGTCACCTGAGCACGGGAATAAAGGGGAAAGCGATTTTGCCCTCTCTATCACGCGGGAAAACAGCGACAGTCCGCTCACAGTTATGTTAGCTCCTATCGGAACAGGTATTGCTGGCAAGGGCGCTGTTCTCTTTGTTGCGGACCCTATTGAACCGGTAGCACTTTCGATTGATACAATTTGCAGGCTCTATGCCCTCACCCCCGCTGAAGGGCGTCTGGCTCTCGGGCTCACCAATGGACATAAGCTAGATGATCTTGCTGAAGAATGGGGGGTCAGCATGCACACCGTCCGGTCTCAACTTCGACAAATCTTCCGAAAGACTGACACCAGCCGGCAGAGTGAACTGGTCAAATTGATCCTGACAGGCCCCGCGGCTCTGCAAGCCGCGCCCCCACTCCTTTAGGGCGCGACACCTCATACATCGCAATCAAGACTCAATTTCTTGATCCGTATTCTCTGGCATATCCGAGAAATGCTGCCATTTCTCACGCCCCCCTCGGTTTTCGAGGTAGTTGATGAGGGCGCTGATGGGCTTACGATCATATCGCTTATCTGCTTCTTCAAGCAGGAGGCTCATCGCTTTATTGAAATCAAGGGCACTTCTATAGGCACGGGGGCTGACCATGCCGACAAAGGCATTGGCCACAGCCACAATGCGCGCAGCTTCACTGATTGCTGTTCCTGACAGGCCGCGAGGTTGCCCAGACCCGTCCCAATGTTCCTGCAGCTGCCTGAGTGTTTCCGCAACTGGTAAATCAAATTTCACACCTTCCAGAAGATCTGCACTCGCAATCAGGCTATCGCGAACGATTTCATGTTCTTCCTCCGAAAGGTTGCCTGCTTTCGTCAACAGAGCCGGTGGCACCAACATTTTCCCCAAATTCATCAAGTTACCGGCAATATCGACTGTGCCAATCACTTTATCAGCGGCATCAAGTTCCCGAGCAATTGCCACGGAGACTTCAGCGACACGAACGGATTGATAAGCCGAATATGGGTCCCGTCGATCCAAAAAAGCGACAAGTGTTGAGACAAGGCTTCGAAGGACAGTCTCCCTGCGTTCCCGCTCTTTAACAACCTCAGTGATATCCTGAAAAACGGCCAGAACATCCTTGGTTTCACCCTCGCTTACTTTCAGCGGAATAATATCTGACTTAATAATACGGTCCCCGACTTCACTGTCGGCCAGTCTCATCAAGTCGGATTGGGGAAGGTTATCCTGTCGAGCAAAATGAAACATACTCTGCAAATCCTTCGCCACATCCTTATCCATAACATTGGAGAGCTTACGGCCCAGAATTTCATCCTGAATAAGATCAAATTCCTCGGCCGCCTGCTTATTGGCAAAGGTGTATTTATTATCTTGGTCGAAGACAGCAATGGATGTCGGTTGCTGGTCTGTCACGACTTTGAGAAATTCAGTTCTTTCATGAAGATGTTCAGCTGCTTTCTTGTATTTCGCGGCAAGTTCCGCCGCCCGAAGAGAGGTTCCATGACGCCAGACGGCGATCACTGTCCCCGTAACTCCGATAATCAACAACAGAAAAACACCGAGCATAACATTCAGGCGCTCTTTGGATTCAGCAAGCGCCTCCAGTGTCGTAACACTCCTGACCAGATACCATGACGCACCGGTAATTGCCCGCCCCGTCACCAAGACCTCATCGCCTAGATAATTTGTTCGCCGACCAAAAAGCCCGGGCTTTTTGATAACGAAAGCCGCAGCCAACTGGTCATCCGAACTTAATTTTCGTTTCAGTGCGGCAGTCCCGTCAGACAGAGGGGAGAGATATTCTGTGAGCGGGCCATTTTGACGAACCAAAATGGTTTCAGCCGTTTGCAAAGTATCCCCCGGCTGAACAAGCAACGGGAAAAGTGATTTTTTTACGGTTCTCAATCCGACAATGAAACCGATGATGCTATCCGTGTCACCATCCGCTTGAACTGCATAAACTGGATGAACAAAACCGACTACCGGCTCGCCATCAAGGCCTGCATATAAATCGATAACAGCAGGAACACCTGTATCGGCTTCTGCCATAGCGGCTCGAATGGCAGGGTTCATTGGCGGCATGTTACCGCTCGAGACGAGAAGCTGACCGGTTCTGTCTGTCAGGCCGATGCCAGCACGACCGGGCCGCTTTACGTTCGCGCGAATTTCGGGTTCTTCAGGCTCCCAAAAACCGCTGATGACGGCTTGGTTATTTAGCAGATTAATCAGATAACCTGCTTCTGGTACTTCCGTGACCTTCACGCCATTTTGGCTGGTTTCAAGAACCAGCTGAGTTAAATAGACTTGCAAGGAGGCGTTTTCAGCCAGTGCAGCAACCGCTGCCTTCTGCTCAGACAGCCAAACCTCAACCGCCGCCGCCCGGCTGTCGGCAACAATGCCAAGCCGAATTTCCCAGTTCTGAATATCCCGGGCTCGTTGCTTCTCTACGAAGGTAATTGTGCCCCAAATGCCCGAAACCACGATCAGCAACAGGGCGATGCCTCCAACCCAAAGCGTCCTGTAGGCTCGATTTTTTTCTAGGCTTTCTTCTTGGAGGTCTGACATACATTCTTCCTGCAATTTTTCCAAAATATGCCCGTAATGCGTTTACGAACAGTAAACCATGTTTAACAAACGACACGATAACGAAAAATTCATTCAATAGATTGGCATAGCGTTAACGGTTTTTAACCAATTCCGGGAATAATGGAGAAAGAAGTTGAATATTTTTGCGTCAAAATCCCTATTGGCAGGTTTTATGATCCGGAAACAAAAGCTAATCAGGAGGCTCCTCCAGGTATCTGCATTGACATGCGGCATACTCCTAATTCCTCATGTCCCATCTGCACAGGCAATTGGGATCTTCGGCTTTAAAGAATACGCCCATGCGGATTTGAAACCGTTTCCTAAATGGCGCCGTGTTCTGGATGCTTATAAAGATGAGCCAGGAAGCTGCGAAAGCGGACGGCTAAATGCCTGCGCTTATAAAAAATGGCAAGAATTGATCATCGAACTGAAAGACAAGCCCAAAAAGTTCCAGCTCGAAAGAGTGAATACCTATATCAATCTCTATCGCTATATTCTCGACCCGATCAATTGGGGGGTAAAAGACTATTGGGAAATTCCAAAAGAGTTTTTTGCCCGTTTCGGCGATTGCGAAGACTATGCGATTGTTAAATATTTTACATTGCGGTCTCTGGGCTGGAATGCGAATGACATGAAAATCATCGTTCTTCAGGACATGAATCTGAAGATTGCCCATGCTGTCCTTGCCGTGCAAATCGACAATAAAGAACTTATCTTGGACAATCAGATTGGTCTGGTCATCGAATCAAGGCGCATTCGGCATTACAGGCCTATTTATTCAGTGAATGAACAAGGCTGGTGGCGCTACAAGCCTTGAAGAATACAGAGAGACATTTTTCCATCAAAAAAACCGCGCCTCTAGGGGCGCGGTTTTTTTTCCTCTGCACTCTTCAACAAGAGCGCGATCAGTTATTACCGTTTGGAAGAGCTTCCTCCGGCAATGCAACACCCAATGTACTGTTCAAACGACCCATGGAAGCCAACAGGCGGTATTTAGCAAACAAGACTGCATATTCAACCGTTGCCAAAGATGTCCGCGAGTTAAACAGCTCATTGTCTGAATCCAGCATATCAAGCAAATCACGCTGTCCGATTTGGAATTCCTGACGATAGGTTGCAGCAACCTGACCGTTGGAGACAACCTGATCACTCAATGCAGCGGCTCTCGCCTGAGATCGTGCCAGTGCACTCCAGCCTTGGCGAATTTCTTCTTCGACCAGGCGTTCGAAGCGCATCTTGCGTTGCTTGCTTTCAGCATTCCGCTCAACAGCTTCACGTTGGCGTCCAAGATCGATACCACCCCGATACAGATTGTATCTCAGGCGAACCATTGCTGTAAAATCGTGGTTATGCCCCTTAACACCATCAACATCATCGTCAAGGCTACCATCCAGTTCCAGATTAACAGTCGGATAGAAATTTGCTTCTGCTGCCGTAATTTCAGCACTTGATGTCATGACATCAGAATTGGCAAACCGGATATCAGGATTGCTTTCCATTCCGATCGCAATAATATCCTCAAGGTTTTCCGGTAATGCGGCAGCTGTAAATGCTGGCCGCTCCAGATTTAACGGGGCCTCACCAACAAGACGGCGGTAAGCGATTTCAGATGTGTCGAGTTGGCGAAGTGTTTCAACCAATACAGCTTCTGCCGCAGAAACACGAGAGCTTGTCTGTTGGTCATCTCCAACACCGCTCTGGCCCGCTTCAACACGGTCCTGAATTTCACGTAAAGTTCGTTTGTGAATTTCCAGATTTTCCGTTGCAAGGCTGACGACTTCCAGATTTCTCAGAACATCAAGGTAAGCCTGAACAACATCAAGGCCGATTGCCTCAGAGCGCTCCCGCACACGATAAGCAGCCCCGTCAATACGGTTTTCCTGTCTTTCCACTTCAGCAGCGCGCGCGCCACCATCAAACAAGGTCTGCGAAACAGAAAGGCTAGCTTCTGTCCGGGTCAGCCATTTATTGTCAATACTTGTTGTATTCGTATGTTCCCGGCCGCCCCCCAGCGCCAGATCCACAGTCGGAAAATACAGACCTTCAGCTTGCTCAAGCTCCTGCCCAATCGCCCTACGATTAGCAGATGCCTCAGCAATCTCCGGATAATTCGCGACAGTCTTTTGAACCGCTTCTGCCAGTGTTCCTGCCTGGGCAGACGTCGTCAGCATAACACTTCCAAGAGTCGCGACCATAATACCCGCCGAAATCACTGATCGAGTATTACTTGTTCTTAATTTGGGTTTCATACCCCTCTCCCAAAAAAATAGTCTTTCATCAACGTCACATACTACCAGACACTTCTTCACACTCATTGAGTGATTGAAGTACTTGGTAATGCCTGTTCTGTCAAACACTGCGTGACACAAACGTTCTTGTCACAATTTTGGCTAATTTACTCAATTCGGCAAAGCTCGAACACCCCATATCGAGATTATGTCCTTATAAAACATGTGAAAGGGTATGTTTGTGGCCAAATTGCAACGAATATCTCTCTTCAATTATTTGTTTTAATTCAAACAATGCCGTCAAATCTGAATATTTGTCCATTCGAAGCGAATTGTTTTTAAGTCTGCCCTTCAATTACAGACTTAACCTTTGATAAAGTCTTAACTTTATCCAACAATCGTCACTGCAATGATTCGAAATCACAGGCGTCTATATAGGCACTTCACCTCTTCCCAGCAAGATAATCCGAATCTCCAACATGGTTAATTTATGTTGAAATTGATGCCAAACAACGACACTCTAACAGTTTGAAATACCCGCAGAGTTGAAGGCTGAGCGGCATGTCGGAACAACCGCGAGATATTCGGACAGGGAAAGACAGTATCGTTAACCCGTTTTTCACTAAATCAGACTTCAATCACGAGGATGAGACGCAAATTGTTGATATCTGATCTGCAGTTTACGCGAATGAAAGATTTTAGGGGGACAATAAGCGCAGCCTGGATAAATGATTTCTTTGGGCCCGCGCTTCGGCAGGGGGACGATATCTGACGCTGATGGCACTCATTACTTATGAGCACCACAATATTGGTATCTGAAAATCTTCTGTTTCTATTTTTGGAAATTGAAAAGCATGACAGAAAACACATCGAAAGATAATCTTGCATCGGAGGGGCATATTCATGATTCTTCAAGCGCATCTCAGAAACAACCTCCCGTAGAAAACTGGGATATACGCGTTTCCGATATCTCAAGGGCTGATCATGATCCACTACTGGGCTGCCTTGTCGCCATTACCAAGATTTTCGATGATCCACGAACAGCCGATGCCTTGATATACGGCCTCCCTCTAGAAGATCATCGCTTGACACCGCAACTCTTTGTTCGCGCGGCTCAACGCGTCGGTTTGAGTGCCCGAATGACGAACAGGAAACTGTCGAAAATTCCGGATGTTGTGCTGCCATCTGTCCTGTTGTTAAACGAACGCCGAGCCTGCATTTTACTGGAAGTTAAAGATAACCAAGCTGTTGTTATATTTCCAGAATCCGGCGAAGGCTCACAAACAATTGCAATGTCCGAACTGGAAAACAGCTATGCCGGTTATGCTATCTTTTTGCGGCCCGGCTTCAAATTCCGGGTTGAACGGGATGAAACATTACAGGAAAGAAAAGGCTCCTGGTTTTGGGGAACCATGTGGCAATTCTGGCCGACTTATGCGCAAGTCATGCTGGCTGCCATGCTCATCAACAGCTTTGCCATTGCCAGTCCACTTTTCATAATGAATGTTTATGATCGTGTTGTGCCCAACAAGGCGATCGAAACCCTTTGGGTCCTGGCTTTTGGTGTCATTACGGTCATCGGATTTGATCTCGTCCTCAAATCACTGCGCTCCTATTTTGTGGATAATGCGGGCAAACGTGCTGATGTCTTGCTGTCCAGCCGCATCTTCGAACAGGTTCTCAACATTCAGGTAAAGGCCAGACCTGCCTCCGCGGGCGCATTTGCCAATCACCTGCGGGAGTTTGAGACATTGCGGGATTTCTTTGCATCGGCGACCGTCACCGCGCTGGTTGACTTACCGTTTCTCGGCATTTTCTTGCTGATTATTTATATGATCGGCGGACCGATTGTGATCGTGCCAGCTGTCGCCATCCCAGTGGTTATTTTCATTGGACTGTTTCTACAGTGGCCCATGCGAAGATCTGTCGCGCAAAATACCGAAGAGAGCTCGCAAAAACATGGCGTGATCATCGAAACGATATCTGCACTGGATACGGTCAAAAGCCTGGGTGTTGAAAGCCATATGCAGAAAGAGTGGGAGCGTTTTGTCGGCCAAACGGCTGAAACCAGTGTCAAATCCCGTTTCTTTGCTGGTCTTGGTATCAACTTGTCAGCCGCTGCCATGCAATTGGTGACGGTTGCTGTTGTTATTTATGGTGTCACAGAAATGACCAAACCTGATTCCACCATGACCGTGGGCGCCTTGATCGCATCGACCATCCTCACCGGACGGACGATGGCACCTCTAGGCCAGATAGCCGCCCTTCTGACTCGTCTCAATCAGGCCATGGTAGCCTTGAAAGGATTGAACGAGATCATGCGGCTGCCGGTGGAACGGTCCGCTGAAAAGCGGCAACTCAGCCGTCCCAATATCGCGGGTGATGTCGAATTCAAAGATGTCACTTTTAAATATCCGGGCACAGAGCTGCCAGCCCTTTCCGACGTTTCCTTTAAAATCAAGGCCGGTGAGAAAGTTGCCATTATCGGGCCGGTCGGCTCTGGGAAAACCACAATTTCCCGACTGCTGATCAATTTATACGAACCGGATGAAGGCGCAGTACTCGTCGATGGAACAGATATCCGTCAAATTGATCCCTCCGATATCCGGCGCTCCATTGGCAGTGTCATGCAGGATGTGACCCTGTTCCACGGGACGGTCCGTCACAATATCACTCTGGGTCATCCGCAGGCCGACGATGACATGATCCTCAACGCATCAAAAATGGCGGGCGTTCATGAATTTATCAGCCGCCACCCTCATGGATATGATCTGCATGTCGGAGAGAAAGGTGCAACCTTATCTGGCGGCCAACGGCAGTCGCTGGGCATTGCCCGTGCGCTCCTCCCTAATCCGCCAGTATTGATGTTTGATGAACCGACAAGTTCCATGGATCTCAATTCAGAACGCAAATTCATTACCCGGCTGAAAGAATATTCCGCTGACAAAACCCTGATCCTTGTCACGCACCGAACCTCCCTTTTCTCTTTGGTGGACAGAATCATTGTATTGGGGAATGGCAAAATCGTGGCAGACGGACCACGAGACGAAGTGCTGAAAGTCGGCCAACGCGCCAAACGCACCACCGCCCGGAAAGCCGGTTGAGACAATCATCTGAGTGAATGAAAGACAGATAGGCTTACACATGTCCAACAAGATCGAATGGAGTGATTCAGACTTCGCCTCAGATGTTATGGCAGCCAAGATGAAGGGCCCGAACCCTAAATCTCTGCTCCTCCTGTTTGGGATTATTACTTTCTTTATTGCCGCCTATCTCTGGGCAGACAATGCCATTCTGGACGAAGTGACACGCGGTGACGGCAAAGTGATCCCCTCCAGCCAGGTGCAAGTCATCCAGAATCTGGAAGGCGGTATTTTAAAGGAACTGCTCGTTCGCGAAGGCGAGATTGTCGAAAAAGGGCAAATTCTCCTGCGCATTGATGATACAGGCTTTGCCGCCCGGTTTGGTGAGATCGAATCCAATTACCTGAACCTTATGGGAAAGGTTGCGCGGCTGAAATCCGAATCAGAAGGAACAGCTCTCGACTTTCCTCCTGAACTTGTTGCGGAAGGGCAAGCCATCAGCGTTCGGGAAAGAAATCTGTTCAATGCACGGCAAGCCGAACTGCAATCACAAATCTCCATTTTGCGCCAGCAGGCACAACAGAGAAAACAGGAGATTGCCGAAATTGAAGGACGGCTTCGGCAGCTTCGCTCCAGCATTGCCTTGCTGAACGAAGAGCTCGCGATCACCGAACCGCTCGCCAAAAAAGGAATTGTACCTAAAGTTCAACTTCTCCAGTTGAAACGGCAAGTCAATGATTTGCAGGGGCAAATCTCAGCCTCCAGGCTGGCGCTGCCGCGCGCCAAAGGCGCCGTGAAAGAAGCCAACCAACGTATTGAAGAAAAAATCCTGAATTTCCGCAGTCTGGCCTCCCAGGAACTCAGCGCCTCCCGCGCCGAGTTTGAAGGGGTTCGTCAAACAATCCTGGCTGCGAAAGACCGGGTCACCAGAACCGATGTCCGCTCCCCGCTGAAAGGGGAAGTGAAAGAATTGAAAATCCAGACGGTCGGCGGTGTTGTACGCCCCGGCCAGGACATTGTTGAAATTGTCCCTATCGAAGACAATCTGCTGGTAGAAGCCCGTATCCGCCCGGCTGATATTGCCTTTCTTCGCCCGGGTCAGAAAGCCACTGTCAAAATCACAGCCTATGATTTCTCTATCTATGGCGGCTTACCGGCGGAGCTGGAACGGATCAGTCCGGATACAATTGTTGACGAACAGTCTGGTGAGACATTTTACAAGATCATCGTCCGAACCGAGGAAAATTCGCTTAAACGCGGCCAGGAAATCTACCCGATCAAGCCGGGCATGATAGCTTCAGTCGATACGTTGACAGGCCATAAATCTGTTCTGGATTATATTCTGAAACCGATCCTGAAAACCAAGAACACGGCTTTGAGAGAACGATAATGATTCGGCATTTTCTGACGTCATCAACCTTTCTCTCGCTGATACTGGGCGCCTCGATTTCGGCGGCATCTCCGGAAAATCAAGTCGCGGGTCGACAAGGGATGTTTGACACGATCGAGATATCGTCAACCAACCTGGCGGCTCTTCCGCAATGGCTCCGCGTGATGGGCAGTTTCGGGAAAACAGCCAAAGCAGCATCCTTGTGTGACAGCGATATTCAAAAATGCAAGTCACAGCAAATGACCCTGTGGCGGGCAAAAATCCAGGAACTGGAACTCTCCGGGACTCTGACGAAAATCAGAGAGATCAACCGTTTTATCAATAAATGGCGCACATCTCCGGATCTCGACACCTATAAGAAAAAAGATCACTGGGCGACGCCTCTCGAATTCATCACCAATGGTGGCGATTCAGAAGATTTTGCGATCATGAAATATATCAGCTTGAAAGAGCTGGGGATCTCTCCAAAAAAAATGCGCATTGTGGTTACCAATGATGTGCTGCGCGGCGTAACCCACGCTTTTTTGAGCGTTCAGGCGAATGCCAAACGCTTTGTTCTGGATTCGCAAAACGACACGGTATTACAGGAAGATCTCGTTACCTATTACATCCCGTTTTACTCGGTGAATGAAACAACCCGATGGGCTCATGTTCCAAAACAGACTGCCTCATCAGAAACGGCAGCGGGGATTGAAAAGAATGACTGAAACCATGGCTAATCTTGAGCTCAATAAATATTTATCGGATGATGTTCCCGAAGAGAAAAAGCAATCCGGAAAACGCCCGCTTCAATTTGGCGCTCTTCTGGCGGTTCTTCTGTTGATTGCCTGTTATTTTGCGTCCCATTTCGTTCTCAATGAACGAAAAGCAGAGTTGCTTGACGAATTGAAAGTCCGGCAGGAAATAACGGTTCAAGGGAAAGCCGAAACATTACGCACCTGGCTTGACGAGACAGGCGGACGGGCCAACCAAATTGCCAACAACCCTCTATTTCAGTTGTTCGCTGCCGAGGTTAATCAGTCGGGCGGCGGCAATTTACCACGTGCACTCTCTACTCAGCTTCCCTACATGCAGAATGCAATCACCAGCTTCGTCCAGCAAAGCGAAATAATCGCAGCCTATGTCGTTGGAGAAGATGGTCGCGCCTACCTAGCCTCCAGCGGCGCGCCGGCTCTCAGCGAAGGGCAAAGACAACAAGCTGTTGATCACTACAGCTCGAGCAATATCAGTGCTTCGCCTCTCAAAGCTGTTGGTGACGATTTGGTCCTCGATTTTCTGGTGCCTGTTTTCTCCGCACAATCAGCGACTGATGACCAGAAATCTGATGTCGTCGGTATTCTTGTCATGACCGTCTCTGCTTCTGCACAATTGACAGAAATTCTGAAACCTTCGCGGCTGTCTCTGGCTGGGGAAGAAACACATCTTTACCAGATGAAAGACGGTCGTTATCACCGCATAACACCTCAGCAAACTCCTTATATCTCTGAAAGCGAGACTGGTCTTTCGAAAAGCCAACTGTCAGAATTCTCCTTAAAAGCCCTGCCAGGCTCCCTCGAGCCGGTCTTTGCCGTCGGCACGGATGTTGATGGAACATCCCTTGCCCTGCTTCAGGGGGAGACAGAAATGTCAGCGTTGGCTTCCCTGAAGAACTACTCCTATTTTGTTTACGGGCTGGCCGGTAGCTTCTTTATCGTCGTGATCAGTGTATATTCCGGTATCTTGTTCAGCATGCGCAGCTCCAACGCCAAAGCTATGGCGGATCAATATCGGGATTTCGCACACCAAATCAATGCCCAGCGCCGCCTTCTGGGAAGCATCAACAACACAATCGACGAGTTGATCGGTCTGACAGACGGTGACGGCAAGTATGTCTACGCCAACCCGGCCCTTGCGCGTTTCACCAATTTTCCAATGCAGTCCATTCCCGGCAAAACTGATCGAGACCTCTTTGGGGATCAAACCTCACGCAAATTAATGGATATGAACAGACAGGTTCTCGATACACGCCAGTCTGCAAATGCTATCCTTGAACATGAGGGCAGCGGTGAAACACGGATTATCCGGGTCGATAAATCCCGCTTGCTGGATGACGATGGCCTGTTTATGGGCATTGTGACAGTTGCCGGAGACATCACCGACTACGTCATGCACCAGCGACAGAAAGAGGAACTGGGCCGTAAAACAATTTCCATTCTTGTTCATATGATGGAAGATAACGATCCTTATCTGGCTGGTCATTCCCAGCGGATGAGTGAACTCTCCCACGGCATTTCGGAGGTTATGGACCTTCCAGACGAAACAAGGCAGGTTCTTCTGACAGGCGCGAACCTTTCTCAAATCGGTAAAATTTCCATCCCGTCCGAAATCAGGACGAAAGAAAGCCGTCTGACAAAGTCGGAAATGGAAATTATGCAAAGCCATGTTGGCAAAGCTGATATTCTCCTGAACGACATGGAAATTGACCAGTCTGTGATTACTGCAGTGACACAGATGTACGAACGTCAGGATGGTTCCGGTTATCCAAACGCCCTTGAAGGAAGCGATATTGATATTTGTGCCCGCATTCTTGGCCTGACAGATATTCTTGTGGCTCGGGTCTCTCCCCGCTCCTATCGCAAGGCCATCAGTGTCGAAGAAGCGATGGAAGTTTTCCGGACCAATCCTGAAAAATATGACCAAGATGTCGTTGCCGCGCTGGATAATTTCTTGACGACACCATTAGGTGAAGCCTTTAAAGACAGTTTGCGGTAAACGGTGAAAAGTTCAGGACTCGTCGGAAAGGGCGGGTCCTTTCAAGGCAGCATCGTCTGTACGTGGGTCAAGGCCTGTCGAACCGGTGCTTGCCGTCAACGCTTCATTCGTCACCGTCAGAATTCCACCCGATTGTCCTTCAGCACTCTGGAAATCAATACCGTCTGAGCCTTGCTCAGCCGCGATGTTTAGTGCGTCGAACAAAAGATCCAGATCGACCAGTTCTTCCTGAACCTCCCCGGCTCCACCGACCGCATCAGAGTCAGTAGATACCAGTTGGCTGATCACTGCATCTATTGATCCGGTGGATGTATCGTCTGAACTTGACATCTCTTTTCGCCCTTTTGCCCTGGCAGGATCATCCCACGCGACATATCCTCTGAACCCGGTTTACACCGAATTCAGAAACAATTAACCATTATCTTACTCTAAAATAGTGTCAAATTTCAGCCTTTTCATCCCCCAAATGAGGTATCTAGCGGCGATAATGCGGTTATTTGCCAGGATTTCAACCTACTTGACCACCATTATCACTTTGTTGTTGCTCCTGAAAATTGACGACTGGGCACCGCGATACCGATAACCGTCCCATCAGATGACTGACCTGTCGCTGAGTGAATGGCCACTAGGGAATATTCCCCTTTTTCTTTATAGAAAATGGGAGAGCCCGAGTCTCCCTGAGTGGCGTCACATTGATGAATATAAACCGGCTTTTTTGAGCCTCGTAACAGGCTAAAGCTGGTCATATTACAGTTTTTGTGAACCGTCAGAACATGCGCATAATCACGGCTAAATCCTGCTTGTAAAAACTCACCATTTCGCTTCGCCTGCTTCAAGAACTGTGTTCCTGATTTTCCCGAGATTTTCATATATCCGAATTTTGCCCCAAGCGGCTTATCCAGTTTGAGAATGGCCCAGTCGTCTTCCCGGCGCAGCGGTGTCTTCTTTAAATTGGGCAGGACGGGAAAAGCTGTAACAAATGAAACGCCTTTCGCCACAGCTGTGTATTTTCCTTTTTCATATCCTGTGACAAAATGGAAATAGCGCGCCTTTGACCAGCGCCCGGTTCTCTTGTTCCAAAAGCAATGAGCTGCGGTTAAAACGCTATCCCTGCCAATCAGAACCCCGGTGCAGAAATTCCCATCCTTGTTTAACCGACCAATCGTCTTCCAGGGGAACTGTGCAATATCAACCCGTATCCGATCATCAATTCCTTTGATGCCGCTTGGCCTGAGTTTCGGGATCTTTGTATCTGCTGAAAGGGGAGCCGAATGCAGAACAAGAAGAACAGCGATCATAGAAAAAAGAAAGTTTCTGAATATCACAATCGCCCCCTCACAATGTAACATGCCTCATTGGCAGCCCATTCGCATGGCAAGAGAGCCCGCGACCGAGAAACAAACATCTCCGCCGCTGGCCGCATAGCGCCAATGCTCAACGGCTCCCTCGCGTTCGACCGTGTCAGCTTCACCAAGGGCAGCGACAATGTCGTTAGGGGCAGACTTGCCTGCAACTTTCGTCAGGATCTCTTCCTTGGAGATATTATTACAGCCCATCGCGGCCAAACCAAAACACATCATGATACAAAATGAGTAATATCTATTTTTCATCGCGCTATCCGTTCAATTCATTTTGGATTTTGAGCCTAGGCCTTTAAGATTGAGAGGACGTTAACTCTCATCCGAGGACAGGTAAAACATGTGTGAGCAAAAGGATATATTGGATTTTTGGTTTCTGCCTGAAGACCATCCAGAGCACGGACAAAAGCGGACTGAGTGGTTTAAGAAAGATCCCGAGTTTGACACACAAATTATCCAGCGCTTCCAAACTGTTTTTGAAAAGGCTGTGAACGGTGATTATCTATCCTGGACAGATAGCCCTTCCGGATGCCTCGCCCTGATCTTGCTGTTTGATCAATTCTCCAGAAACATGTTCAGAGGAGACCCAAAGTCCTTTATTGCGGATGCAAAGGCCCGGGAAATTGCGCGCCATATGATTTCTGCAGGTTATTTTGATCCATTACCGCTCGCCAAAAAATCCTTTGTCCTGATGCCCTTTGAGCATAGCGAAGATCTGGACGATCAGAAATTCTGCGTTAAAATGTTTAAAGACATTGGAGACGAGACCGATATCGATTATGCCTTGCAGCACTATGAGATTATCAAAAAATTTGGTCGTTTTCCTCATCGCAATGACGTTCTGGGGCGCAATTCTACAGCAGAAGAGGCAGAATTCCTTAAAGGCCCAAACTCTTCTTTCTAACCCATCTGATCCGCCGAGGGCGTATCCAATCAACCAATAAACAGGAAACCTATTTATGAGTAACCTTACAGGGAAAGTCATTATCGTCACGGGCGCAAGCCGTGGCATTGGTGCAGCAACTGCAGCAGAACTGGCGGCACAAGGCGCGAAATTATCCTTAAGCTCTCGAAATGCGGCAGATTGTAGCTCTCTTCTGGAGTCAATCGGCAACAAGGGAGGAGAAGCTTTCGCTGCTAGCTGTGACGTGTCCCGCTATGATGCCATGGAAAAACTAGTACAGGAAACGCTCGAACGGTTCGGGAAAATCGATGCCCTGGTCAATAACGCCGGTATTGTCGATCCTATCGGTTTGATTGAAGATAGTGACCCTGAGGCATGGGCGCGCAATATATCTGTCAATCTGGTCGGTGTTTATAACGGCATTCGTGCCACTCTGCCTCACTTCTACAAACAAAACTCGGGAACAATTATCAATATCAGTTCCGGTGCTGCTCATAATCCTCTGGAAGGGTGGAGTGCTTATTGTAGCGGAAAAGCCGGTGTTTATATGATGACACGCGCAACGGCTTTAGAGGCTGGCGAAAAAGGCGTTCGTGTTTTCGGCTTTGCACCCGGTATTGTTGACACCGATATGCAGGTCACTATTAGAGCCTCCGGTATCAATCGTGTGAGCCAGCTCTCCCGTCAGGATCTAGCTTCTTCTTCCGAACCTGCCAAGGGAATTGCCTGGTTATGCAGTGAAGATGCAGGCGATCTTGCTGGACAAGAGCTTTCCATTCGCGATGAAGAGTTTCGTAAGCGGGCAGGCCTTCCAGCCTGATCAAACTATTTATGAGTTTACGACCTAGTCATTTGGGATGGCGTTGCCAGCAGAGCCATCCCAGTATTTTTGAACCTCGTCCACAGAGACATGATAAATCTCCGGGAATTTTATGCGATAATACCGGCACTGTCCGGCCAGGAACTTGAGTTCTGTTCGATATTCTTCTTCTTTTTTAAACCGGGCACATATCTCTGTATCACTCATCAACTGCAGGGCCCGTATACTCATGATCACCCGTTCCCGGTTGGCCGCAGATGATTGATCCACGGATCTTAGGGCCAATTGCCAATAAAGGTCTGCCATTTTAAACAACAGATTTGATGGATAGAGAAGGACACTGCTGCGAACGAATTTTCGTGACTGACGCTGAATAAACTCAGCCGAACAGGTGAGCCTGGATTTTAGGTAAAGGCTGACGATCTGCCGCCGGCAAAAGACAAGTTTCCGGGGCATCAGAAGGCTTAGCTGAATAAAAGCTGGTGTATAGACTGCCAGCTGCTCAGCGTTCAACATCTTGCTCATAAAATCAAACTCAGCCATCCAGTACCGAAAATGAGCCGCTGGCAAGGCTGCCAGTTTGTCTTCTATCAGGTCGCGTATGAGTAAGCGTTCTTCATATTCTTCTTCTTGAAGACTGGCGGCAAAAGCACGGCTCGCTTTATTCTCAATCAGAACCGGTCTGGCCCAAGGAGACAGAAACCCCGTTATTTTTGTCCATGGCAAATTGTCTCTGGGAGACAGTAAATTTTGAATTTCGGATGAATATCGTTCTGATTTAGCCATATCTTCTCATTTGCAAAGCAGCACAGAGAATGATTAAACGCATAAAGGTTGGTGTGTGTGAGACACAAAGGCAAAGGGGGGGCGTTAAAATGCCATTGAAGAGGCAGACATCTTGATAGGGCCGTCTTTTCTTTTATGCCAAAACTGATCCAAATAGGGGTTATCCGACTGGGTAACGTCATTGGCAGCACCGGCCCAGACACAGCGCCCTTCATGCAACATCGCGATCCGATCAGAGACACGAGAAGCAGTTGTCATATTACTGGTCACGACAATCGCCGTGCTGCCCAGTTTGCGGACATTATCAAGAATGAGGGTATTGATCACATTACTCATGATCGGATCCAGCCCGGCTGTTGGCTCATCGAGAAACAAAATCGGTGGCTCTCCCGCTAGCGCGCGCGCAATCCCCACACGCTTCTGCATACCGCCGGACAATTCCGCAGGAAACAAATCGATCACATCGGTTGAAAGGCCCACAGACTGCAGCATTTCAGCCGCCTGTTCGCGAACTGATTTACGGGAATTCCCGGGAAGTTGCAAAAGACGAAAACCGATATTCTCCCATACCGGCAGCCCGTCAAACAATCCAGAGCGTTGGAACAGAATACCAAACTGCTTCAAATAGTCGTCATGATCGTTGCTATTAGGCTCGGGCGCCAGATTACCATCAATTTCTATATGCCCGGCATCAGGAGAGATCAAACCCAATACGCATTTAAGTGCTAAAGTTTTACCCGACCCTGACGGGCCAATCAGTGTCAAGATTTCACCATCTGCAACAGACAGATCAACGCCCTGCAATGCCAGCAATGTGCCAAAACTCTTTTTCAGTCCGCGAATTTCTATTTTTGATTTTTGCATCGATCCTGATGTTAGTTTATGGCCTCAATTTCGGGACAGGCTACAGGATATGTTTGCGATTTCAAAATGCATTCTGATAAGAACAGCGTGGGCATTATGGAACAGCTTATATGATTTATCCTTCAGCAACCTATAACCGCGATCTCCTGCATGGTGGCGATCTCGATCTGGCGCAGAAAAATTTTGGAGGAGAGATATCCGACTGGATTGACCTGAGTACAGGTATCAACCCCGTGCCATACGTGATCCCCGATCTTCCTCCGGCCCTCTGGAGCAGACTGCCAGGCAGCGCCCTCGAACAGTCTTTGATACAGGCTGCTCGGCGCTATTATTCAATTCCGGAAGCGTATGACTGTGTGGCAGGCCCTGGCACGCAGGCCCTGATCCAGCTGTTACCTCGCCTATATACCCCTTCAGATGTTGCGATTTTTGGACCAACTTACGCGGAACACGAGCACTGTTGGCGGGGGGCAGGGCACAGAACCAAGATGGTTGCAAGCTTGAGTGATATTCTGCCTGCAGCCAGGATTATCATTCTGGTTTCTCCTGACAACCCGACCGGGTCCATTGCCTCTGGAAGTGATCTTCTTGCGCTTCAGCAGATGGTTCGTGCGCGCAATGGCTTGCTGGTCATTGATGAGGCTTTTATGGATGGCTTCCCTGAACAATCGGCTTTGTCTGCTCTGACACCGGATCATCTGATCCTCCTGAAATCCTTCGGTAAGTTTTTCGGCCTTGCAGGATTGCGCCTTGGCTTTGCCATGGGAGACAAACAGACTATTCCAAAGCTGAAAAAACAGCTGGGCCCTTGGGCGGTAAGCGGTCCAGCCGCCTATATCGGTCAGGAAGCCTACCAGAATACAAACTGGATCCATCAGACGAGGCAGCGGTTAAAACAGGAAATGACGCGCCTGTCTGAGCTCCTTGGAAAGGCTGGCGCTGATTTGGTTGGCGAAACCGATCTCTTTACTCTGGTAAAGCACGAAAAATCGGCAGTCCTTTACCAACATCTTTGCCAGAACCAGATTCTGACGCGACCCTTTTCCCATGATCCAGCGCTTCTCAGATTTGGGCATCCCGCGAATGAACGACAATGGACAAAACTACAAAATGCACTTCGGGCCTTTTAAGAATTGACTCGCCCTTCGATCCGCCTTAGCGTCCGGCCATGGTTCCGGGTTTGTGTCCGGATTAAAAGGGAACTCGGTGCGATATCACATTTAGTCCGAGGCTGTCCCCGCAACTGTAAGTGACTAGCCATTGCCGCAAACCACTGTGAGAACGGGAAGGTTGGCAAAGGTGCCATTCACGAGCCAGGAGACCTGCCATGTAATGTCAACTTGCAACATGACGGAGGATCATGATGAGCTGTACCATGACAGCACATTTTATCTGCATCTGCAGTGTCCTTGATTTTGCCGACTTGTTATTAACAGCGGAAAGATCACGATGACGTCTTCAGAAAAAATTCCTGCCACGGTTATCACCGGGTTCCTTGGCGCAGGCAAAACGAGCCTGATCCGCAATCTCATTGAAAATGCGAACGGCAAAAGACTGGCCCTGATCATCAATGAATTTGGCGACCTCGGAGTAGACGGCGAGATCTTGAAAGGATGCGGTAACGAAAATTGCTCCGAAGAGGATATCGTTGAACTGGCCAATGGCTGTATTTGCTGCACCGTTGCCGATGATTTTCTGCCTACGATCCAGTCCCTGCTGGATCGCCCGGATCGCCCTGATCATATCATTGTGGAAACATCGGGCCTTGCCCTTCCCAAGCCCTTGGTACGGGCTTTCGGCTGGCCTGAAGTCCGCACCCAGGTTACTGTTGATGGTGTTGTCACCGTGATCGACGGCCCGGCCTTCCGTGACGGTCTGTTTGCATCCAACCCGGATGCCGTTCAAGATCAGCGGGAAGCCGATGAAAATCTGGATCATGACAGCCCACTTGAAGAGCTGTTTGAGGATCAGCTGAATTGTGCAGATATGATCATTCTCAACAAGTCTGATCTGCTGGCAGCAAATGATATCGACCAGGCGGAAGCTGATATCATGACGCAGGTAAAACCCTCCGTGAAACTGATCAAAACCAGCCACGGCCAGATCAGTTCCGAAATTCTTTTAGGGATCGGCGCGGCGGCCGAAGATGATCTGGACGGACGCAAATCTCATCATGATACCGAAGATGATCATGAGCATGATGACTTTGACAGTTTTGTTCTGGAAATCCCAAATCCTCATTCCCCGGAGGCCCTGGTTCAGAAACTGGAAACAGTGATTAGCGCCCACGGTATTCTGCGGGTCAAAGGGTTTATTGCCATTCAGGACAAAGACATGCGCCTTGTTGTCCAGGGCGTAGGCACCCGCCTGCAGCACTATTATGATCGCGACTGGAAAGCGGAAGAAGTACAAAAGAGTCGCTTGGTGATTATCGGTGAACATGGCTTAGATGAAGCGGCGATTTCTGCAGCTCTGAAAGACTAGTCATGCACCTTCTTGCAGCAACAGCAGGCGGCATTTCGGATGGATCTGAAGCGGTTGATCTTGGCCAGACGCCGGGAGATATCATCTTCCTATCAGCCGCTGACACAGAACTTTCCAGCCTGGCTGTTGCGGCCAGAGAAGGCGATAACGAAGGTCCAAGTCTGCGACTTGCCAACACCATGCAGCTTGCCCATAACCTCAGTGTTGATATCTATGTTGAAGAGATCATCGCCGCGGCAAAGCTGGTTGTTGTCCGGCTTCTCGGCGGTGTGAGTTACTGGTCCTACGGTGTAGAGCAAATTACCGCCTATTGCCGCAAAAACGGTATTCTTCTTGCCTTTCTACCCGGCGATGATCAGCCGGATGAAGAGCTTTCAGCCCTCAACACGGTTAAGCGCGAAGCCTCCCACAGGCTCTGGCAGTATTTTGTCCAGGGTGGCAGCACCAATTATCGGGAATTTCTCAATTACTGTTCCGCATTGGTCGGTGAAGCAACAAACTGGCAGGAGCCTCGCCCCCTTCTGAAAGCGGGCCTGTATTGGCCGGGGAGAGACGCCCCCGATCTGACGTCGATGAAGAAGGAATGGCAGGAAGATGCTCCCGTTGCTGCGCTCATCTTCTACCGGGCGCTTTATCAGGCCAATAACCTCGGCCCTGTCGATGACTTCATTCAAAGTTTTAGAGAAAGGGGGCTCAATCCCCTTCCCCTTTATGTGTCCAGTTTGAAAGACCCCGTATCCGCTGAAATAGTTCAGTCTCTTTTTGCAGACGAGTCACCGTCGATAATTCTAAATGCCACGGGTTTCGCCATCTCCAGTCCCAACGGAGTACAGAAAAAAACACCGTTTGATGAAGCGGACTGTCCGGTTTTTCAGGCTATTTTCTCTGGTGGAAATGAAGAGGGATGGCGAGAAGGCATCAGTGGTTTATCAGCCCGTGATATCGCCATGAATGTGGCGCTTCCCGAAGTGGATGGACGTGTGCTGACCCGCGCAGTTTCTTTCAAGGCTGATGCAGGCTTTGACGAAGCCACACAAACCCGCATCGTCGCCTATAAAAGTATTCCCGATCGGATCGCTTTTGTCAGCGATCTTCTGTCCAATTGGGCCACCCTCAAGAAAACACCAACCTCAAGCCGTAAAATTGCCCTTGTCATGGCCAACTATCCAAACCAGAACGGGCGTATTGGAAACGGTGTCGGCCTGGATACGCCAGCTGGTGTCATAGAAACCTTGGCTGCGATGAAATCTGCGGGTTATTCAGTTCATAATATTCCGGAAACCGGCAATTCTCTGGTAGAATCACTTCTCAAGGGCCCAACCAATGACAGAAGTGATTGGCGTCCTTCACTAAGCCAGCATGCTCTGACACTGGATAAGTATCTCGGTTATTTCAAAGATCTTCCGCCTGAGGTGAGAAGGGCCGTCAGTGAAAAATGGGGAGATCCTGAGAAGGATCCATTTTTTAAGGAAGGCGCCTTTCATTTATCTCTTCTGTCTTTTGGTGAGGTGCTTGTCGGGATACAGCCCGCCCGCGGCTACAATATCGATCCCCAGAAAACCTATCATGACCCGGATCTGGTGCCACCCCACGGCTATTTTGCCTTTTATCTGTGGCTGCGCCATGAGCGGCGTATCCATGCGGTTGTTCATATGGGGAAACACGGCAATCTTGAATGGCTGCCAGGCAAATCCCTTGCCTTGTCGAAACAGTGTTTTCCGGAAGCGCTTCTGGGACCAACACCGCATCTCTATCCGTTTATTGTCAATGACCCCGGAGAGGGAACCCAGGCCAAACGGCGTGCCTCGGCCGTTATTATCGACCATCTGACACCGCCCATGACGCGGGCAGAAAGCTATGGTCCGCTGGCTGATCTGGAACGACTTGTTGACGAATATTATGAAGCCGCAGGTGTCGATCCCCGCCGCATTGAGCTTTTAAGAAAGCAAATCCTTGAACTTACCCAGCTTTCGGGCCTCGATGCGGACTGCGGCATCATTGAGGAGGATGCAGAAGACGACAGGCTCGCCAAACTTGATAATTATCTTTGCGAATTGAAAGAGCTGCAAATCCGGGACGGCCTGCATATTTTTGGACAGTCCCCCAAAGATCAGCAGCTTGAAGATCTTCTGGTCGCTCTTGTTCGCATCCCCAGAGGAGACGGAGAAGGTGGTGATGCGTCTCTTATCCGCGCTCTCGCCGCTGATCTGAGCTTGAACGATGATTTTGATCCTCTGGATTGTATCATGGGAGATAAATGGGAGGGTGCCAAACCCGCTGTTCTGGATTATCCGGGGAACTGGCGGAGCAAGGGTGACACCGTTGAGCGCCTTGAGTTTCTGGCCTCTGATTTGATTGCGGATCGCACCAAACCTGAGGCACATTGGACGCAAAGTCGCGCCGTTATGGACAAAATTACGACCTCTTTACGGCCTATTGTCGAAGCCTGTGGAGCTCGCGAAATCGAAGGTTTTCTCAAGGGTCTGAACGGCCAGTTCGTGCCCCCTGGTGCATCCGGCGCGCCCACACGCGGCAGGAATGATGTCCTGCCAACGGGGCGAAATTTCTATTCCGTCGATAGCCGAGCAATTCCCACCCCCACCGCCTGGCAGCTTGGGCAAAAATCAGCCAACATTCTCGTTGAACATTACCGGCAGGAGAATGGTAGTTGGCCTCGCTCCATGATTTTAAGCGCCTGGGGGACCTCCAACATGCGAACTGGCGGGGATGATATTGCACAAGCCTTGGCCCTGATGGGGGTTCAACCTACCTGGGACAAAGCCTCCAATCGGGTTACAGGATTTAGCGTTATACCAACCAATGAACTAGGTCGCCCAAGGGTGGATGTGACCCTTAGAATTTCAGGTTTTTTCCGGGATGCCTTCCCACAACAAATGGCTCTTTTTGACAAAGCTGTCCGGGCCGTCGCCACCCTTGATGAAGATCCCAAAATCAACCCGACTGCCGAGCGTACAAAAAGAGATACAGCCTTGCTGATAGCCAATGGTGAGAGTGAGAAAGAAGCCCGGCACAAGGCCTCTTATCGCCTGTTCGGCTCCAAACCCGGAGCATATGGCGCTGGCTTACAAGCTCTTATTGATGAAAAAGGCTGGCAGGACGAAGGGGATCTGGCCAAAGCCTATATTGCGTGGGGTGGGTATGCCTACGGTGCGGGTGAAGAAGGCCGCGCCGCCCATGGTCTTTTTGAGAGCCGGTTGAAGACAATTGATGCTGTCATTCATAATCAGGACAACCGGGAACATGATCTTCTCGACAGTGACGACTATTATCAGTTTGAAGGCGGTGTCACCGCAGCCGTTCGGCATGTGAAGGGTGCTCAACCCGTTGTTTATCACAATGATCATTCAAGACCTGAAAGTCCGAAGATCAGAACATTGGAAGATGAGATTGGCCGGGTTGTCCGGGCCCGTGCCGGCAATCCCAAATGGATACAAGGCGTCATGCGTCACGGCTATAAGGGCGCGTTTGAAATGGCCGCAACAGTGGACTATCTGTTCGCATTCGCCGCGACCGCACAGGCGGTCAAGGATCACCATTTTGATATCCTGTTTGATTCCTACATTAATGATCCGGACGTGCATGCCTTTCTGGAAGACAACAATCCCGATGCCTTGCAAGAAATGCTAAACAGATTTGAAGAAGCCCTTGAGCGGGGCCTGTGGCAGCCCAAGCGAAACAGCATTCGTAACGATCTCGCTGCCCTGAGACAGGAGGAAAAACAATGGTCAAAGAAATGACACCCGAGGAATTGGCGCGTGCCAATGAAAAGGCCCGCAAGAAAAAAGCTGCCCGCGACAAAATGCTGTCGACCAAAACCATCGAAAAGGGCTTGCTGATTGTCCATACGGGCAAAGGCAAGGGAAAATCCACGGCCGCTTTTGGCCTGGCAGCCAGAGCCATCGGGAACGATATGCGGGTTGGCGTTGTGCAATATGTGAAAGGCAAGTGGGAGACCGGCGAGCGTAAAGTTCTGGAGGCTTTTCCAGACAATATCGAAATCCATACCATGGGTGAAGGCTTTACCTGGGAGACACAGGATCGCGAGCGGGATATCCGCGCCGCTGAAAAAGCCTGGGAGAAATCCAAGGAAATGATTGAAGCCTGCCGTGGTGACAATCCGGAATTTGATATGATTGTCCTGGATGAACTGAACATCGTTCTGCGATATGACAGCTTGGATTTGCAGGAAGTCGTCGACTTTCTGATGAATAAGCCTGAAAAACTCCATGTTGTGGTGACCGGCCGGAACGCCAAGGATGAATTGATTGAAGCTGCGGATCTGGTCACGGAGATGACCCAAATCAAGCACCCTTTCCGCTCCGGCGTGAAAGCCCAGGTTGGTATTGAATTCTGATGTCTGCCGCCCTGATGATACAAGGCACCGGATCCGATGTCGGCAAGTCTCTGCTTGTCGCCGGGCTCGCTCGTGCTTTTACCAATCGGGGCCTTAAAATCCTACCCTTCAAACCACAGAATATGTCCAATAATGCAGCCGTCACTATTGAAGGTGGTGAGATCGGCCGCGCGCAGGCCTTGCAGGCACGCGCCGCCAAAACACCGCTCATCAATGATATGAACCCGGTTCTCCTCAAACCACAGAGCGAGATCGGGGCGCAGGTTATCCTTCAGGGCAAAATCTGGGGCAATGCGACAGCCCGTGAATTTCAATCGGTCAAACCGAAAATGCTGCAATCAGTATTGGAGAGTTTCAACCGCCTGAGAGCCTCTGCCGATCTTGTGCTTGTGGAAGGTGCTGGTAGCCCTGCCGAGGTCAATTTGCGAAAAAACGACATTGCCAATATGGGTTTTGCAGAAGCGGCTGATATTCCGGTTATTCTGGCCGGAGATATTGACAGAGGCGGCGTCATCGCTCAACTTGTCGGCACCTATGATCTTTTAAGCCCGTCGGAGAGAGCCCGGACAGTCGGATATATCGTCAATAAATTCAGAGGCGATGTCTCCTTGTTTGACGATGGTCTTACCGTCATAAGTCAGAAAACGGGAACGCGGAATTTTGGCGTTGTCCCATTTTTTAAAGAAGCAGGCAATCTGCCCCAGGAAGATGCCTTTTCGATCACGAGCAAACGCCCGGCAGAGGCGCCCATCAATATCGCTGTTCCAGTTTTGCCGAGGATTTCCAATTTCGATGATCTGGATCCCCTCATTGCAGAGCCGGCCGTGGCCGTCCATATGATCAAACCCGGTCATCCTCTACCGTCCGGGATGGATCTTATCATCCTGCCAGGCTCCAAAGCCACACTCGCTGATATGAATTTTCTGGTCCAACAAGGCTGGGATATCGATATCAAATCTCATATCAGGCAAGGCGGATCGGTTTTCGGTATTTGTGGCGGCTTTCAGATACTAGGAACCGACCTGTTTGATCCGGAAGGTTTTGAAGGACCGGAGCGTGCCGTCAAAGGCCTTGGATTGCTAGATTTTAAAACCACGCTTACGGGCTCCAAAAAGCTGTTGGAAGAAAGCGGACGGGAATACCTGACGAATGCGACCCTAACCGGATATCATATGCATCTGGGCCGGTGCGAAGGCCCTGCTATGAACAGTCCTTTCGCTACTCTGTCATCGGGACCGGATGGTGTCTTATCCGCTAATCGGAAAATTATGGGAACCTATCTGCATGGCGTGTTCGCCAGCGACAATTTCCGCAATAATTTAATTAACCGGTTTAATAATTCAATAGAAGTTTTAGAAGATTTTGAAACCTCGGTGGAGAACACCCTTGATGCCCTTGCCGCCCATCTGGAGAACCATCTCGATCTGAATAGTATGCTGGAGGTGTCGGGATATGTCAGGTAAAAGCCAGCAGACTCAGCAACAGAAACAAGACAATGGCGGTAACAGCGTAAAGTATCAAAGCGCGGCGAATATCGGAAGGCCTCACGTCGCGGCGGCCCCCTTCGTTCATCCAAACATCTTCAACCAATGCGCCTTTGTAAAACCGAGGCCCCGCAAGGGAAACATCAAGGGCACCGGCCATCGCCGCTTCCTGCCAACCGGCATTAACGCTTTTATGATGCCTCGCATCGCAAAGCAGACCTTTGAAGGCACGGACGCCGGAAGTGCTGGGGACCACAAAAGCAGCCGCGACAATCAGCAGTCCCGTTATTCTAGCCGGAATGAAATTGACAACATCATCCAGCCGCGCCGCGAATTTTCCGAAATATTCATACCGGTCGCTATGATGCCCGATCATGCTATCCAGCGTATTGATAGCCTTGTAAAAAAGAAGGCCGGGCAAACCAAAAAGCAGAAACCAGAATATCGGCGCAACCGTTCCATCGGAAAAATTCTCGGCAAGGCTTTCAGTTGCGGCGCGCGCCACACCGGCTTCATCCAGGCTCTCCGGATCCCGGCCAACGATTTGACTGACAGCCGCCCGCCCGCTCTCGAGCGAGCTGGCCAGTTCTTTTTGAACAAGCCGCACGGCATCATACAACCCGCGGCAGGCAACAAGACTGCTACTGATCAGCGCCACGACAAGAAAGCCGCCGGGGAACTGGTCCCCTATCAGGGACAGAATAATACCTGCGATGGTCGCGGCGGCAATCACACTCATGGATGTGAAAGCTCCCAAAATAAAGCGAGAAACATCGCTGTAAGAGGGCTGATTGAAAGTACTTTCGAAGCGACTGATCAGAGTGCCGATCATTGCGACAGGATGGGGCACCCGCTTGTAAAACCACCGTGGATCACCGATCAAGCCGTCGATCAGCAGGACCAGAGCGGCAATCGCAAAGGGGTCGAGGCTCACATCAAGAAACTGACTGACAATATTTTGCATCGCGCCACCATGATCGGTGCCGGGAAAGCCGTCAACGATAATCTGATCGGTGCAAAAGGGAACTGAATAAAGAGAACATGCCGGGAGCCCGGCGAGAAGAACGGAGCTGGAAATGAACGAAAAAATAGGCGTAATGGTATGTGGGCATGGTAGCCGGGATGAAGGTGCTGTCACACAGTTTTCTGCCGTTGCCAAAGGTATCGCAGAAAGACTGCCCCAATATCAGGTCGATTCCGGTTTTCTGGAATTTGCCACCCCGATCATCCGTGACGGACTGGATCGCCTTCGGGAAAGCGGCCATAATCGCATTCTTGCCGTTCCCGGCATGCTCTTTGCCGCCGGTCATGCTAAAAATGACATCCCTTCGGTCCTGAATACCTACGCTGCACAGCATGATGGCCTGACCATTTCATACGGACGAGAACTGGGTATTGACCTTAAAATGATCCGGGCAGCCGGAGACCGAATTCGGGAAGCTCTGGAAGCGGCTGATGATGATGTGCCCATGCATGAAACCATGCTCGTGGTTGTCGGACGCGGCGCATCGGATCCGGATGCCAATTCCAATGTTGCCAAAGTGATGCGTATGCTCTGGGAAGGTCTGGGCTTCGGGTGGGGAGAAACCGTCTATTCAGGTGTCACTTTCCCGCTTGTAGAACCCGGCCTCGAACATGCAGCCCGCCTCGGTTATAAACGCATCATTGTCTTCCCGTACTTCCTGTTTACCGGAATTCTGGTCAATCGTATTTACGACTATACCGACAAGGTCGCGGCAGGCCACCCCGACATCGAATTCATCAAAGCCCCTTATCTGAATGATCATCCCTTGGTTCTGGATTGCTTTGCCGAGCGGGTACAGGAAATCCTGGACGGTACCAACAACATGAATTGTGGCCTTTGCAAATATCGTGAACAGGCGCTGGGCTTTGAAGGAGAGGTCGGCCTGAAGCAAGAAAGCCATCATCATCATGTAGAAGGAATTGGCACAGGCGAGGCACACGACCACGACCATAGCCATAATCACTCTCATGATCACTCTCATGACCATGGTCACGATCATCATCACCATCCCTATCCTCATGCAGACCACCCGTTGGGTCCTGTCAGTATGGAAGAAGAAAAGTAAGGCGCTGCTCCATGTATGACTATATCCGCGATCCTGACGCCATCTATAAGAAATCCTTTGCCACGGTAAAAACCGAAACAGATTTCTCCGGTATCAGCGCTGCAAACGAGACGATTATCACGCGGATCATACATGCCTGCGGCATGCCCGAAATCATCAGTGACCTGGTCTTTGATCCTGAAATCTCGGACGCTTGCCTGTCGGCGTTAACCGCAGGAAGTCCTATCCTTTCTGACTGCGAAATGGTTCGTCATGGGATCATCCGCAAGTTTTTACCGGCGGAGAATGACGTGCTCTGTACGCTTAATGATCCACGCGTTCCTGAGCTTGCCAAATCCTTGCAGACCACACGATCTGCCGCCGCGGTCAATCTTTGGCCACCGAGGCTGGAAGGGGCGATCGTTGTGTTTGGCAACGCTCCAACCGCCCTTTTTCATCTACTGGAAATGTTGGAGGCAGGCGGGCCGCGCCCTGCCGCAATTCTGGGCTTCCCGGTTGGATTTGTCGGGGCCGCTGAATCCAAGCAAGCTCTGATCGACGCTAATCTCGATATTCCGTTTATTACACTGAAAGGGCGGCGGGGCGGCAGTGCCATTGCGGCCGCTGCTCTCAATGGTGCCGCCAGCCTGTGCCGGAGGTCCTCATGACCGCCTGGCTCACCATTATTGGTGTCGGGGATGAGGGTCTGACCCCGCTGACTGAAGCCGCCAAAACGGCGCTTGCCAAAGCCAGTCTGATCGTGGGCGGAGAGCGGCATCTGGCGATGCTGCCCAAAGACGATACCCGTCCGAAAATGACCTGGACCAATCCGCTGATGACGCTGGTGGAAGACATTCTGGAACGGCGCGGCGAAAATATCGTGATCCTCGCGACGGGTGATCCCATGCATTACGGGATCGGTGTCACCTTTGCAAAGCGATTGCCCGCGGACGAATTGACCATCTTTCCTGCCCTTTCCGCTTTTACACTCGCCGCTGCACGCCTTAAGTGGGATTTATCCCGAACTGTCTGCATGACACTGCATGGCAGACCGCTGGAGCTTCTTATTCCTCATTTAGCACATGGTGTCCGTCTTCTCGCTTTGTCAGATACGGGCGCAACACCTGCCCAAGTCGCCAATCTGCTCAGCGAAAACGGATTTGGCAAGAGTCGAATAACCGCGCTTGAACACATGGGTGGGGATCAGGAAAATCAGATTTCACATACCGCAGAAAGCTGGGGGGATCTGCACAGTAAAGATCTCAATACGCTGGCCATTGAGTGCCATGCAGAGAACCCTGCCGACATTTTACCGGCGGCTCCCGGCCTTCCCGATGATGCCTTTCTCCATGACGGACAGCTGACAAAAAAGGAAATTCGGAGCGCAACCCTCTCGGCCCTTGCTTCTAAAGGCGGAGGTCTCCTCTGGGATATCGGGGCAGGCTCGGGCTCTGTTGGGATTGAATGGATGCGCCTCACCTCCTCCAATCAGGCTATTGCCGTTGAGCATCATCCCAAAAGACAGGATTTTATCCGGCAAAACCGCCTTAAATTTGGAGTTCCCGGTTTAAAACTCGTCAGCGGGAAAGCACCTGACATCCTGGATGAGCTGCCCTCGCCCGATGTCATCTTTATCGGAGGAGGCTTGACAACAGACGGAGTTTTTGAGACTTGCTGGCAGGCCCTTAAATCCGGAGGCATTCTGGTTGCCAATACGGTGACCGTTGAGGGAGAAAGAAAAGCGATGGCGCTTTTTGATGACTATAATGGCAGTTTGACGCGTCTTGATTTCGCGCGAGCTGAAAAAACCGGTAGCTTCACCACATGGAAGCCGTTCCGGCAAATCACACAATTAAGGCTGGTTAAGAAATGACAGGGACACTCTATGGCCTTGGGATCGGACCGGGAGACCCCGATCTGATCACCCTCAAGGCGCTTAAGATATTGCAAAAGGCCCCCGTCGTTGCCTATCCAACCCTGGAAGACGGGGACAGTCTTGCTCGTGCCATTGTCGCTGAGCACCTGGATGGTCACCACACAGAACTTCCTATTCGCATTCCGATGGCCATCGAACGTAAGCCGGCTCAGGATGCCTATGATATCGCGGCCGAAGATATAAAAGCGCATCTTGAAAAGGAGCAGGATGTCGCTGTCCTCTGTGAAGGGGATCCGTTTTTCTACGGCTCCTTTATGTATCTTTTCGGACGGATAGCAGAGCATTTCCCAGTGGAAGTCATTCCAGGGGTTTCCTCCCTCACCGCCTGTGCGTCAGCCTTACAAACCCCTCTTTCTGCACGGAATGATATCCTGACAGTTCTGCCCGCTCCTCTGGACAACGAAGCTTTGCGAAACGGGATCAAACGCGCTGACAGCTTGGCTATTATGAAGGTAGGACGACACTTTGACCGGGTGCGGGATCTGGTCGCGGAGATGAACCTGACTGACAAAGCCCGCTATATCGAACGGGCCACTCTGCATAATCAGAAAATTCTGCCTCTGGCCGATGTTCCTGAAAATGCAGCACCCTATTTTTCCATGATCCTTATTCACAAACGGGGGCAAGCGTGGAAATAACACCACCAAAAGCCATTATTCTTCTGAACGCATCCGGTTTTGAGACGGCGCAAAACCTGCTGGAACTCTACCCCGATGCTCTTATTCACGGCCTCGGTGGCCGAGTGGAGAATGCTGATATCACCTTTCAGCAAACGGCGCTTCATCTTCAGGAATTGTATCGCTCAGGAACCCCGATCCTCGGGATCTGTGCTTCTGCTATTCTGATCAGATGTCTGGCCCCGGTGCTGGAAAACAAAATGGTTGAACCGCCGGTCTTGGCGGTGGCCGAAACCGGCGATACGATCGTCCCTCTGCTGGGCGGCCATCACGGGGCCAATGATCTGGCGCATACAATTGCAAGCCATTTGAAGGGATACGCAGCGATCACGACAGCGAGCGACCTGCATTTCAACATTGCGCTGGATAATCCCCCTGCCGGGCTGGTTTGTGGCAATCCTGAAGACATGAAGCTCTTCGCCGGTAAACTTCTCTCTGGCAGCAAAATTCAGTTAAAGGGACATCATCCCTGGCTTGAAGGCTCTGATTTGCCCTTTGCAGAAGGCAGTACACTCACAATTCATGTGACGACGGAGGAGATAAAAGGGGATGAGAGCACTCTCATTTTCCACCCCAAAAACCTGGCTCTGGGCGTCGGCTGTGAGCGCAATGTCGACCCTGCGGAACTCAAAATTCTTGTCGCCGACACACTGGCATCTAACAAAATCAGCCCGCTTGCGATCGCCTGTGTGACCTCGATTGATGTAAAATCAGACGAGACAGCAGTTCATCACATCGCAGACCATTTTGGCCTGTCTCCCCGCTTCTTTGATGCGGCTCGACTAGAAGAAGAAACGCCGAAACTTGCAACACCTTCCGACATTGTTTTTGCAGAAGTTGGATGCCATGGCGTCAGTGAAGGGGCCGCCCTCGCTGCCGCCGGACCGGACGGATCGCTTCTGGTTACCAAACAGAAATCGGCACGAGCCACCTGTGCTATCGCCACCAGCTCAACGCCCCTTGAACCCGCCAAAATCGGAAAACCGCAAGGCAAACTCTCTGTCATCGGGATCGGCCCGGGCCAAGATGTCTGGCGAACACCGGAAGCAGGACATTTAATCAGCGAAGCCACAGATTTGGTGGCCTATGGTTTATATCTGGATCTCCTGGGCACCCATATCCAAGGCAAAACGCGCCATGATTTTGGGTTAGGAGAAGAGGAAAAACGGGTACGAGCGGCCCTTGATCTCGCTGCAAAAGGCAAAAATGTTGCCTTGATCTCCTCTGGTGATATCGGCATTTACGCCATGGCAACGCTGGTGTTTGAACTGATTGAAATTGAGAAACGACCCGACTGGGACCGCCTCGACATTCAGGTCACACCCGGCATTTCTGCTCTTCAGGCCGCGGCGGCTCGCGCGGGGGCGCCGCTCGGCCATGACTTTTGTACCATTTCCCTCTCAGATCTCCTGACCCCCTGGGAGGCGATTGAAAAGAGAATTAGAGCTGCCGCAGAAGGTGATTTTGTTGTCTCCTTCTATAATCCGGTTTCCCTGAAACGTCGGACTCAACTTCATACCGCACGCGCAATCCTGTTGGAACACCGCCCTGAGGCAACCCCCGTCGTCATTGCCCGCAATCTGGGCCGGGAGGAAGAAAGTGTGCAGATTACGTCATTGGTTGAGCTGGATCCTGAACAGATCGATATGCTGACCCTTGTGATGGTCGGATCAAGCGAAAGTAAAATAACACAAACCAATTCAGGCCTGAAACACTGGGCCTACACACCGCGCGGCTATGCCGGGAAAATGGCGGTCAGTAAAGAAGGGACACACTCATGACAGTTCATTTTATCGGCGCGGGCCCGGGAGCCGCTGACCTGATCACTCTGCGGGGCCGCGATCTGATTGCCGCGAGCCCTGTTTGCCTGTATGCGGGCTCACTGGTGCCCGAAGAAATTCTGGGTCACGCGCCGAAGGGTGCGCATATTGTTGATACAGCCCCCCTGCATCTGGATGAAATTATGGGGGAGATGGTCTCCGCCCACGAAAAAGGACAGGATGTCGCCCGCGTTCATTCCGGCGATCCTTGCCTGTATGGCGCCATTGGTGAACAAATGAGACGCCTTGATGAGCTCAAGATCGATTACACGATTACGCCAGGCGTCCCCGCTTTCGCCGCCGCCGCCGCCGCTCTTAAAACGGAATTTACCCTGCCGGATGTCAGCCAGACCATCATTCTGACGCGAACCGCCATGCAGGCTACAGCTATGCCCAATAACGAAGATCTGGATACTCTTGGTAAATCCGGAGCGACCCTAGCCATTCATTTATCTGTCCGGAATTTGAAAAGGGTCACTGCGGATCTGATCCCTCATTACGGAGAAGAGTGCCCAGTTGCCGTAGTCTTTCGTGCCACCTGGCCGGATGAACAAATTATCCGGGGAACTCTCGCGGATATTCAGAAGAAAGTGCGTGCGGAAAAAATCACACGGACCGCTCTCATCATTGTGGGGGAAGTTCTGGAAGCCAAAGGGTACAGAGATAGTGCCCTTTATCACGCCGACCATGTCCACGTTCTGCGGCCTAAAAAGAAAGCCTGAGTTCAGCCTCTAATTCGGTCAGCGAGCTTACTTCCCCCCCCGAAGCGATTTGGGGCCTGTCGATCATGATAATCGGCAGGTCCAATTTCCGAGCGGCCTCGATTTTCGGATATGTTGCCTGCCCGCCACTATTTTTGCTCACCAGGACGTCGATCCGATGCTCAGCAAGCAAGGCAAGCTCCTTTTCAAGGGTAAAAGGACCTTTGTTCAAAATATGAACGACCTCCGCTTTATCCGAAGAAAAAGCCACGGGCTCAATACTGCGTAGAAGGAAAAAGGAGCAGGGCTGTCCTTCAAAAGAAGCGGCTTCCTGTCGGCCTACAGACAGAAAAACCCGCTCAAACAAGCCTACTCGCGATACGGCCTCTGCCATATCCGGCACAATGATCCAGTTATCCCGCTTTGTCTTCTCCCAGGGAGGGCGCTCATATCGCAGATATGTAATCCCTCTTTTTTGACAAATGCAAAGAGCTTTCTGGCTGATAATCTCCGCAAAAGGATGAGTAGCGTCGATTACCGCCGAGATCTTCCGCTGCTTCAGGAATTCTTCAAGGCCGCCATGATCTGTAAACCCATCCGGTAACACCTCCCCCTTCAATGCAGCAGGCACCACTGTCCGTCCCGCCAGGCTGGTGATCAGATGCAGATCTGACCGGTCCGACAAAGCTTCGTTGATCTGGACCGCATCCCCCGTTCCACCTATCAGCAAGAATGACGGAATATTGTTAGAACGAGCGTCGGCCAACCAACTCCCCCTTTCGGCTATACACCAAAATCTCGACATTGACGTCAGCCCCTATGATGTCGACAGCCTTCTCCTGAGCAAGCCTGGCAACAAGATCAGCCAGGGGTATGCCTTCCTCAACAGAGAGGGTCAAAACCTGCATCGCCGTATTGGCATTTTTGCATTCTTCCACCAGGGTGGCAGGCGCAGACAGCTCGGTCAGTCGCTCCGCCAGCCAGGCAAAATCAACAGAACTCCGACCGGAATGAAGATCCATATGCCCTTGGGCCAGTTTTGTAATTTTGGCAAACCCACCCGCCAGCGTGAGTTTGGGAACCGGATGCTTTTTAAGATATTTAAGCACTCCACCTGCAAAATCCCCCATATCCAGAAGCGCATAATCGGGCAGGTTATAAAGCGCGTTGGCCGCCGCTTCTGATGTTGATCCGGTGGAGGCAAGTACATGCTGCTCCCCCGCTGCCAGGGCCACATCGATCCCCCGATGTAAAGAGGCAATCCACGCTGCACATGAGTAAGGAACAACGACACCGGTAGTGCCCAGAACCGAAAGCCCGCCTATAATCCCAAGGCGGCCATTCATGGTATATTTTGCAAGCTCTTCCCCGTGTTCAATGCCCACTGTAACTTCGATATCAGCAGATCTGGAGGCTGCCCTGCAAAGTTCTTGCACAACCGCGGTAATCATTTGTCTGGGGACAGGGTTGATTGCGGGCTCCCCAACGGGCAGAGGAAGACCTTCGCGTGTAACGGTTCCAACCCCTTCACCTGCTTTGAAGATTACGCCGCTGCCATGGGCACCAAACTTAACAGTTGCCCAGATCCGGGCTTGATGGGTGACGTCTGGATCATCTCCCGCATCTTTTATAAGGCTGGCAGTTGCCTGATCGTCTTTCAATTCTTCGGTGGCCAAAGCAAAAGCCGGTGTCTGTCCCTTGGGTAATGTAATGGTCACAGGATCCAGAAAACCGTCCCCCAACAGGGCGGAGAGGGCCGATTTGGTAGCCGCCGTCGCGCAGGCGCCCGTCGTCCATCCATATCGCAGTTTTTCTGAAGTCTGATCACTCATAAGGAATATGTATAAGCTGCTGTATCATGGTTGGCGAGAGTGGAAATGAAGTGTAAAAGAAAGACATGGATAGAATATTGAGTAATATCCCTCCTTTTGAGGCGGGAAGCGTCTGGCTATTGGGCGCGGGCCCCGGTGATCCGGGCCTTTTGACCCTGTATGCTGTAGAAGGCCTCCGGCAAGCCGACATATTGGTTTATGATGCGCTTGTCAGCAAGGAAATCCTGGCACTGACCAGCCCGACCTGCATTCTGGAATATGCAGGAAAGCGGGGCGGCAAACCATCTGCCAAGCAAAAGGACATTACGGAACGTCTCGTCACTCTGGCCAAAGAAGGCAAACGGGTCTTGCGCCTAAAGGGCGGCGATCCCTATATCTTCGGGCGCGGCGGGGAAGAAGCCTTAACACTGGAGGCTCATAATATTCCCTTCCGGGTAATTCCGGGCGTTTCCTCCGGCGTTGGCGGCCTAGCCTATGCCGGTATTCCGCTCACTCACCGGGAGACCAATTCAGCAGCAACCTTCCTCACTGGGCACGATGCAAACGGAGAGGTTCCCAGCGTCAATTGGGAGCATATTGCCAAAGGCTCCCCGGTCATCGTGATTTATATGGGAATGAAGCATATCCGCACCATAACGGAAAAGCTGATCCGCTATGGCCGCGATGAACAGGAGCCCGTTGCTATTATTGCCAATGCCACTCTGCCCACGCAGGATGTATTGCTGACAACGCTGGCAACAGCGGGCGATGATGTTGACAGTAGCGGGATCGAGCCCCCGGCCCTTATCGTCGTGGGTCATGTAGTCGATTTATCGTCCAAACTTGGCTGGTTTGCCCGACAGGCTCAGGCGGAGCCCGGGAGCCGCTCGTGACGGATGCCAGACAGGCACCCGCATTCTTGATTGCAGCCCCCGCCTCAGGGTCTGGGAAAACAACCGTGACACTTTCCGTCTTGCGTGCCCTGCAGAGGCGCGGCCTGGATATCGGCTCGTTTAAAACAGGCCCCGATTATATCGATCCGGCGTTCCATACAGCGGCCTCTGGTCACGACTGCGTCAACATCGACCCCTGGGCTATGTCGGATAACACAATTGGCACGGTTCTCGAGATGGTCGGCACTGGAAAGGACATCGTGGTTGGGGAAGCCGTTATGGGGCTTTTTGACGGCGCCCGGGATGGAACGGGCTCCAGCGCTGACCTGGCTCATAAACTTGAGATACCTATTATCCTTGTGGTTGATGCAAAGGGTCAGGCCGCCAGTGTTGCCGCCCTTCTGCACGGTTTTAACAGTTTCCGGCCCCAGACAACCCTTGCCGGCGTTATCTTTAACAATGTTGGCGGTCCCGGGCATCGCGTCATGCTCGAGGAAGCAGCGCAGAAAATTGGGATCTCTTCCATTGGCTGCCTGCCCCGACATTCTGAACTTGTCTTGAAACATCGGCATCTGGGTCTCATACAGGCGCGGGAAAACCCGGAACTGGATCTGTTTCTTGACACAGCAGCAGATCTGGCAGAAGAGCATCTGGATCTGGATGCTCTTGTCTCTTTGGGAAGGCCTGCCGCCTGCCGCAAAACATCCAGATCAATCCAGCACCCTCCCGCCCAGCAGATCGCGATCGCAAGAGATGACGCCTTTGCGTTTCTCTATCCGCATCTGCTAAACGTCTGGCGCCGAGCCGGTGCAGACATTTCCTTTTTCTCACCGCTCAAGGACGAAGCCCCGGATCAGAATGCCGGGTTTATTTATCTTCCGGGCGGGTATCCCGAACTTCATGCAGAGGTTTTGTCCAATGCAGAAATTTTCCGGCAAGGTATGCGCCACGCCGCTGCCCAGAACACATCGATTTATGGCGAATGCGGGGGGTATATGACTCTGGGGCGGGCCCTTACCGATAAATCGGGCACCCGCTATTCCATGCTCGACCTGTTGCCTGTGGAAACTTCTTTTGCCGACCGACGCCTTCATCTTGGATATCGCAAAGCCCGGCTCGCCGTAGACTGTATCCTCGGTAAGCCCGGGGATACTTTCAAGGCACATGAATTTCATTATGCGACCATTCTGTCAGAAGAGGCAGGACAATCCCTTTTCACACTGACAGATGCAACGGACACGGTACTCCCGCCTGCGGGCCTTGTGCAAGGGAGTGTCGCAGGATCCTTTATTCATCTGATTGATGGAGAGAATTTTTGAGCCATACAGATGGGATAATACTGGTTTTGGGCGGCACACGCTCCGGAAAAAGTGATTTTGCTGAAAGTCTTGCCAGACAGACATCCTTGAAGCGACTTTATCTGGCAACCAGTCAGGCGTTTGACGATGAAATGGAAAATCGCATTGCAAAGCACCAGATCAGCCGCGGAGACGACTGGCAGACCATTGAAGAGCCTCTTGATATTGCACATATCCTGAAAAAGGAAGCAGCGCCGGATCGCGTTATTCTTGTCGATTGCCTGACGTTATGGATCAGTAACCTGATGATGGCAGAAAAGGATCTGGAACAGGCTTTTTCTCTACTCTGCCAGTGTTTGGAAGCCTTGAAAGGTCCGGTTATCTTTGTCTCCAATGAAGTCGGCCAGGGAATTGTGCCGGACAATAAAATGGCGCGCGACTTCCGCGATCATGCAGGGCAGTTACACCAGCGGATTGCAGCAGCGGCAAACAGCGTCTATTTTATCACCGCTGGCCTTCCGCAAAAGCTGAAATGACATGACAGAAACACCGCCTGAAATCCCTGAAATGCCAGATTATCGATCAGGTTGGATCGCGGATATAATCGTAGCCCTGAATTTCCTCACCCGTATTCCCGTTCGCCCAAACTTCCTCTTTGATATGTCTGCGATGACTACTGCCTGCCGGTGCTTCCCACTGATTGGCGTGTTGATCGGGGGGTTGTCTGCCACTATTTTCCTCATCGCCTATTTTATTGGTCTTCCGCTTTTGCTGGCGGCACTTCTGTGCGTTGCCACCCAGATCCTCCTGACCGGGGCACTGCATGAGGATGCTATTGGAGATGTCGCTGACGGATTTGGCGGAGGGGCTACGCGGGAGAGGAAACTGGAGATCATGCGGGACAGCCGTGTGGGAACCTACGCGGTTGTCATGCTGATCCTGATGATCGGGATGAAGGTGGTTGCCATCTCTTCTTTTGAAAATCCATTTCTCGGTTTCTCCGCCATCCTCGCAGCCTCGGTCTGTAGCAGAGGCGCCATGGTTTGGGCGATGCATCTGATGCCTTCGGCTCGAAAAGACGGATTGGGAGCTGCGGCTGGAAAACCGACCCTCACTTCAGCCTTGTGGGCTCTTGGATTTACCGTCTTGATCCCTTTGATCGTTCTAGATCCCTTTCTGGCCTCCATCGGTCTGCTCACAGCATTTCTAGCTGCGTTAATTCTGGGCTTCATCGCCTATCGGCAAATTGGCGGACAGAGCGGGGATGTTCTTGGAAGCATTCAGCAAATCTCAGAAACCGGCTTTCTCCTTGCTCTGGTCTCTCTCCTGCCCTGACGACTATTTGCGGCGTTTTGCCCGCGTTGTGGGTTCCGCCTGCATTGGATCATCCGGCCAATAATGGCGCGGATATCGGCCTTTTAGATCCTTCTTAACCGCGTCATAACTATTTGCCCAAAAACCCGCCAGGTCCGTCGTGATTTGTGCGGGCCGCCGGGCCGGGCTCAACAAATGAACCGTGACAGGAACCTTGCCATCCGCGATCGGATCAATCACCTTTTGTCCAAACAATTCCTGAAGCCGCACCGCCAGAACAGGCCGCTCCGGATCTGTATAGTCCAGTCGGATTTTTGAGCCGGTCGGTACTGTCATATGGGAAGGGGCAAATTGATCAAGTCGGGACTGTAGATCCCAGTCAAGCTGATCCATCAGGATCTCTTGAAGGTTGAGATTTGCCAAATCTGCCAAGCGGATTTTACCAGCCAAATATGGCAGCAACCAGTTCTCCAAGTCTTCCAGAAGAACGCCTTCATTGAGATCCGGCCACAGGGAGCCTTCACTGTCTTGCCTTCTGGCAAAGGCAATTCTGTCCAAAAGGCCTTTTGATGCAGCATCCCACGGAAGATCTCTTAATTTTCGGTCCCGAACAGCTTCAATAAGAGCCTTTGCGATATCATCCGAGGGGGGGTTCTTCAAACGTTTTTCAGATAAGACAAGAGCGCCGATTTTCCGTTCCTGCACAGCGACAATCCGGTCTTTTTCCGCATCCCAATAGACCCGACTTTCGTCGCGAATATCGTCTGCAAACTCTTCCTGAAGCTCCTGATAGGAAATTGCAGCTGCCAGATAAATACGGGCATCCCGTCCTTTTCCGTCCAGATCCGCAACAACAATATAGGCGCTGTTTTGCAAGGCATCCCCCGCACGCAAGCTTGCCCCTCTTCCGCCCGACAAGCGGTAAGTCGTTTGGCTGCCTTTCCTAAGCTCGCCCACGCGATCAGGGTAGGCAAATGCTAAAAGAACGCCAATTTCAGCCATGGATACCGCGTTTTTACCAGCTTTAAACCGGCGGCGCAGATCATCCGCATTTTTTAAAACGCGATAGACTTCTGGGCGCCCTTTTCCGCTATTGCGCGCGCTGTTGAGCGCCTCCATCCGAACCCGTAAATCCGCATTTGGCGCCTCGCGATCTGTCTTGATAAAATCCCGTTCCGAAAGGGTCGCCGCCAAATCACAGGCAAGCGCCGCACTCTTCTGCTCTTCCGCTTTTATAATCATTCGGGCCAGTCTTGGATGCAGAGGCAGGCGCACCATTTTTTGGCCAAGTCCCGTAATATCACCCGCCGCGTCAATCGCACCCAGCAAGCGAAGAAGATCAGTTGCCTGTCCCATAAGACCAGAGGGCGGGGGAGTCATCCAGGCCAGGTCAGCAACATCCTTCACCCCCCATTTGGCAAGTTCAAGTGCCAGCGGGGCCAAATCCGCGACCGCTATTTCAGGATCAGAATGAGGAATAAGACCCCGGTCCTCAGCACGCGTCCACAGGCGTAGGCAGATACCTGGACCCAGCCGGCCTGCCCGGCCTCTACGTTGATCCGCCGAGGCGCGTGAAATACGTTTTGTCTCCAGGCGACTCATCCCGCTTCCGGGATCAAATATCGGAACACGGGCCAAACCGCCATCGACAACAATCCGAACCCCTTCAATGGTCAGGCTTGTCTCGGCGATATCTGTGGCGCAGACTATTTTCCGGCGTCCTTGTGGGTCTGGCAGAAGGGCCCGGTCCTGATCCTTCTGAGAAAGGTTGCCAAAGAGTGGCAACAGGACCAATCCTTCTGCTTTGGCAAAGCCTGAAAGGTTCGAGATCGTCCGTGAAATCTCCCCGGCGCCCGGCAGGAAAATCAGAATATCCCCCTCTGCCTCCTCTGAACATAAAACCTCAACTTCCCGGGCGATCATTCCTTCAATCCGCCCTGAATTGGGACGATCGATAAACCGGGTTTCAACTGGGAAAATCTGACCGTCACTGGTCACGACAGGAGCATCTTTCAACAAAGCTGCAACCGCCTCCGTATCAAGTGTCGCCGACATCACCAGAAGCCTGAGATCTTCGCGCAAAATCTCCTGACACTGACGAGATAGCGCAAGACCCAGATCCGTTTGAAGATTGCGCTCATGAAATTCGTCAAAAATCACAAGACCGATATCAGCCACTTCAGGATCTTCTTGCAGTTTGCGGGCCAGAATGCCTTCCGTCACTACTTCAATGCGGGTTTTCGGCCCGACCTTTGTATCCAGACGGATCCGGTAACCAACCGTCTCACCAACTTTTTCACCCAGAAGATCTGCCATTCTTCTGGCCGCTGCCCGGGCGGCCAGACGGCGAGGCTCCAACATGATAATCTTCTTCCCTTCCTTCAACTCAGGCAGAAGCCAAAGAGGGACAGTCGTTGTCTTTCCGGCACCGGGTGGTGCTTGTAAAATCGCCGTATTCGATTGTCGCAATGCCTGGACCAGGTCGGGCAAGACGGCTTCAACCGGTAATGATGTTCGAGGGATCGTATAGGGCATTTATTGTCTCCGATCCAGAAGCCGCCCGGCAATTGGGAGCACCGCTAACGCCGCTATGATTGCCAGCAACGCGCTGATCGCGATAATCATGCCAAAGCGAACCGTCGGCGGAAAACCGGAGAGAGAGAAAATCAGAAAACCCAGCGCGATCACCCCGCTCGATACCAGAATGCCGTTGCCCTGTTCTGCCAGTGCCTGTTGCCAGGCAAACTTCAATCCATCGGTTTGCGTTGTCCGGCGAATTGCGAGCCCCAGATGAATGAGAGCATCTACAGCAAGCCCAAGCCCCACGCTGATCGCCGGAGCTGAGATCACATCAAGCGGTACACCAAACAGACCAATTCCACCCAGAGACAGAAGCGGAATAATCACTGCAGAGATCAACATGGCGATCGAGAGAGGTACGTTTCGTGTCGCAATCCACGCGATCCCGAGGAAAAGAGCTAAGAGCGTCGCAAGGCCCGTCAACACGCTGCTTCTGACAAGAGAGGCAAGTTGGCCTTGCAGGAAATAGACGCCTCCTGACAGATCCAGCCTGAATCCCAGATTTTCAATTTTTTCCTCAATGCTGTGCATAACATCAAGACGGCTTTGGCTGCGCCCTTCTTCTTTCATGCGAAGCAAAAACAAGGCTTGTTTTCGATCCTCCGTCAGGAAATTCTGAACAACGCCCTGATTAAGATCGAGGGATAAAAGTGTTACCAGTTCCCGCCAGGGGATGAGGAAAGCCAAGGGATGGTCATTCGCTTCCGCCAGCAAGGCAGGCAGTGACAATACGGTTGCCACCTGATCATTTTCAGCCAAATTCCGATGCAGAGCCCAAAGTTTTTTATACGCCTCTTCGCTATCCAGATCAGCACCGGATTTTAAAGAAACGACGAGCTGAAGCGGACTGCTGCCGCCATTCCGATCAATTGCTTCCAGTCCTGTTCTGATCTCGCTCTGTGGTTCGAAATAAGAAAACAGGCTGGGATCGGTTTGCAATTTGAAAAGCCCTGGAGCCATAAAAAAGACGCCAGCCCCCAGAGCGACAACACCCAGATATTGCAATACCGAATAAGAACCAGTGCGCCCTGCAACACGCTTCTCCCTTTGCTTTGCCCGCGAGAACAACAGAAACGACGGGTAAAGGCCATAACAACAAACAAAGGCAGCAACGACCGCAATCGCACCGCTTGCCCCCAATTGCCGAAGCGGTTCCGCCGAAACAAAAAGGAGAGAGATAAAGCCAAGAAGGGTCGTCGCCCCGCACCACAAAGACGGCAGCAAGGTCTTTCGAACGGCCTGATGAGCAGCCTGCCGTTTGCTCAAAGAACCTTTGAGCCCAAGCCAGTTGTTGGTCAGGTAAATGATCTGGGACTGAACCAGAATATAAGCAATGATAGCGAGATTAGCGGTCAAAATTCCGATCGATTGCCCCAATAACTGAGACAGGATCAAGGTTAAAAAAATGGCCGATAATCCGCTGATACAAGAACCAAGCGCAATAATGGCGGAGCGATAAAATGCAGCAATCAGCAAAACAAACAAGGCCAGGGCCAGGGTGCTGAAAATTTTGGCATCCTGTACCAGGCTCCGCCTAATTTGTTCCGCGATATAAGGCATCCCGGAGATATTGATGGCAGACAAACCCTCCTTGTTTTCAAAGCGATCGCGGATTTCCTCTACCCGCTCGACAAGCGGCCTCTCCGCTTTGCGGGTGACAAACAGGATCAGAGAGGTTGCTGTTTCGGCATCGTTGATGAGCAGCGGTTTCCAAAACGGGCTATTTCGCGCATCCTCTGCCGATCCCGGCCCCTCGGACAAACTGATCAGCCGCGTTACACCGGGTACCAATCCAAGCTTTTCGGATAGAGTTTCAATACCTCGAAAATACGGTTTTGAATAAATGTTGCCGCCATGAACGCTGAGGATCAAAAATTCCTGAGACGGAAAAAGCGTGCTAACTTTCCTCGATTGCAAAGCGGCAGGGTCTTCGCTGCCAAAAAAGAAATCGGAGGAGATTTTCGGTTTCAAATCGACCCAGGCTATAAAAGCAATCAGCAAAATGGCAAAAAACAGAATTGAACGACCGATTTTCAGTCTTGCCCCCGCCTCCATGTCTGATACCATTTTGCTCTGGTCTCCGTTTCTCACCTGACCATTTTGTACCCGATATTAACAGTCGTTTGACAGTGAAAATTCAGATGCAGCAACCAACAGACATTTCTATGATGATCCGGTCTATTGAAGAACATGCCTTCAAAGCCGTTCCAGCAACAAAAAACAGACCCTATGACGGTTGGCTGATCCGCCTTTCTGATGGTCGGACGCGCCGAACAAACTCTGTCAGTTTCCTCGATCAAGGCTCCCTGCCTTATGATGAAAAACTGACCTTTTGTGAAAACCTGTTTGCAGATGAAAACCTGCCCGCCTGTTTCAGAATGACCCCCCTTGCCGATCCTCCGGACTTAACCGCTCACTTAGCAGCAAGAGGCTATCAGATGGGCGGCCACACGGACGTTCTTGTTCAGGATATAGATGACATCGCAGCCCCAGCGATACCCGAAGTGATAGAACTGGAGCCGCATTTGAGTGAGGAATGGCTGAACGCCCATGCCCGTATCAAGTGCCTGTCAGCAGAGCAGCAGGACGGCCTACAGAAAACACTCACCAAAATTGAGCTTCCAACCTGCTTTGCCAGCGTGAAGAAGGACGGTGAGATCATATCGCTTGGCCTCGGGGTGCTGTCAGAAAGTCATATGGGATTATTTGATTTTATGACAGATCCAGCTCATCAGCGGCGCGGATATGCGGCAGTTATCGTCAAACAATTACTGCAGAAAGCAAAAAGCCGGGGCGTCCAGAAAGCCTATCTTCAGGTTGTAAGGGACAATGAAGAAGGGCTAAAATTCTGGTCCGCTCTCGGCTTTGCATCGCCGCTTTATTCCTATTATTACTGCACGAAACCAGGGGAATGACGATGAAAATTCTCTCCAAAAAAAATGCCGATCATTATAAATGGGGCAACGGCAATGACGGATGGCACCTTCTGAACAATCCGGAGGTCAGCGTTATTGAGGAACGGGTCTCTCCAGGGGAGGAGGAGAATTACCATAAGCACGCCAAATCCCGGCAGCTCTTTTACATCCTGTCGGGGGAAGCTCTGTTTCGACTGGAGAATGAAACAGGCACTCTAAAGGCGGGCGACAGTTTACATATTCCGCCAGCAGCAGCGCATCAGATCAGAAATAACAGCAGTGAAGACTTGCGTTTTCTCGTCATTTCCACACCGCACGCCCATGGAGATCGAGAGCTGCTTTAAAGCACCCTATCCAACCAAATATCGTCGCCATCGAAGAAAACTTCGTCACAGTTATTTCCGTCACCGCCGCGATCAACCACCAGGAAATCGCTGACCTCGTCCAAGGCGAGGACCGGATGATGCCATGTCCCGGCGTGATAATTCACCCCCTGATCACCTGTCGCATAAAATGCGACCAAATCTTTCGGTTTAACAGCGTCCCCCGCCCTCGCCACCAGAACCAGATAAGGCCTGCCGTTCAGGGGGACAAAAGCCTGACTACCGATCGGATGCCGTTCCACCATTTCGATCTTCAGCGGGTAGACAAGTGGTGTTGCCCGAAAGATATTGATAAGAGGCCGTCCGCCTGACAGTTCAACTTTCGCCAGATCATCATACCGCTCTGTGGAGCCGTTATTGATCAGGAAGTGGTCATTCTCCTTCGTATCAATAAGATCTCCGAACGGTGCAAAGGCCTCTTTTGTCAGAAGTTGAACTGTCAGTTTCATGACCGCTCCTATCGGCTGATTTTACCAAAAAGACGCAAGCGACTGATCCCGCCATCAGGGATAATATTGAGCCTGACATGCGTGATCGGCCCAATGTCAGCGACATCCTCCCCTTCAAACCGGTGAATGGCGTCCATAGACAGTTTCTGCTCAGGCAAAAGGGTCTTCCAGAACATGCTTTGGGTGATAATAGACTGTTCGGTGCCGCCCGTTACATAAGCCGCTTGCAGAATGCAGCTTTCCGGAAAATTCCCTTTGAAATGCGCTGTATCCACCTCAACCGCTTCAACTGAACCGGGATGCCCCAGTTCGATAATGGCCCAGTCATTACCGGGCTCCCGGCGCCGGCGAGTTTCCCATCCGTCCCCCATATTCACGCCGCGTCCCGGCGCCAGAATATTGCTGGGATGCCCATAATGGGCGTTATTCGCGGCAATACCCCGCCCGCCATTGGTCAAAGCCGCCAGATCGACCGTTTCATTTGAATCCCGTGTTTCCCAATTACAATTAATCTGACCATAAACGCGAAGCCGCGCAACGCCGCCATCGGGATAAATATTCAGGCGCAAGTGGCTCCAGTTTTTTTCGTTTTCCACAGCAACCAGGTGATGACTGTCAGGCCCGAGTGAGACAGAGGCCACAATTTCTTCCCAAAGAGTATCGTCTCCAGGCTCCCCGTCACAATAGCAGGCATCAATGGAAGCGGCCGGCGGGTAGTTGCCGGTGAAATGGCTGGTATCAATATTCACACCGTGAATCACGCCGGGAAGCCCCAGTTTGACAATGCAATGATCATAGCCTTCACCGCGTTTGCGGCGGCTTTCCCAGCCATCCATCCATTTGCCGTTATCATCATACTTATCGTCGATAAAAACAGGGTCGGCAGGATCAATCAGCCTTGATTTATCGGCAAAGAAATCATCAGTGGCATAGACCACTTCCGATCCAAGTCTCGGCTGAGCAAGATCCGTGTAACGGGTTACAAATTCTGCGTCCTCTACGGATAGCACTGTCATTCTTAAACACTCCGGTTGGGCAATTATTACCCGTTATAGATCCTGCAACCGAAAGGCTGCGATTTTATCGATTTCAGCGAGAGCTGTTTTAAATTCTGTTTCAGCATTATTTTGCAGACGTTCTTCAAAACCGCTGAGAATTTCATGGCGGTTACTGTTTCTGACCGCCTTGATAAAGGGAAAACCAAATTTCTCTTTATACGCCGTATTGTACCGTTGAAATCTCTCGAACTCATCTTTGGTACAGTCCCCAAGACCTGCGCTTGCCTGTTCGGACGTGGAAGAGGCCGTGAGCTCTCCCTGCACGGCAGCCTTACCCGCCAAATCCGGATGAGCATTGATCAGATCCAGTTTGATCTGGTCAGAAGCCGCTGCGACAACCGACGCCATCAGCACCGCCAGTGCCTCGATATCATCGTGACCCGATGCCACGCCCTGACGCCAGGCTTGCTTCGCAACCCAGGGGGAATGCTCGTAAACACCTCCGAAAAGACGGACAAATTCTGGCTCGCTCAAAGCACTGGGACGGTTTTTCAAATCAGCCATATCAACCTTCCACCGGGTGATGCTCATGCCAGTGCCGGGCGATATCAACGCGCCGGGCAAACCAGACATTGCTGTGAGAGGAGGCATATTCCAAAAACCGCTTAAGTGCTGCAATACGCCCTGGACGCCCAACCAGCCGGCAATGCAATCCGACCGACATCATTTTAGGAGCGTCCTCCCCTTCTTCATACAGGGTGTCAAAGGTGTCCTTCAAATAGGTGAAATACTGATCTCCGCTATTGAAGCCCTGCAAGGCAGCAAATCGCATATCATTCACATCGAGTGTGTAAGGCACAATCAGCTGCTTTTTCTCAGCAACGTCAGCCCAATAGGGCAGATCGTCATCATAAGCATCCGCGTCATAGAGAAATCCGCCCTCCTCTGCAACGAGGCGGCGGGTATTGGGACTTGTCCGTCCTGTATACCAGCCCAGCGGACGCTCCCCGGTCATGGTCTTTATAATCTCGATCGCCTTTTGCATATGCTCCCGTTCGACCGCTTCCGGAACATATTGATAGTTAATCCAGCGATAACCATGGCTGCAGATTTCATGACCGGCTTTCATGAAAGCCTCTAACACCGCTGGATTACGCTCCAGCGCCATCGCAATACCAAAGACCGTCAGCGGAATATCATATTTTTCAAACAACCTGAGAAGACGCCACACTCCTGCCCGGCTTCCATATTCATAAATGGATTCCATGCTCATATGACGGACACCCGGCAACATGTCAGCCCCGATGATTTCTGACAGAAACGCTTCCGACGCCTCGTCACCATGTAAAATACAATTTTCGCCGCCCTCTTCATAGTTAAGGACAAACTGCACCGCTATTTTGGCCTGCCCTGGCCATCTAGGGTCGGGTGTTTCTGCACCATACCCAATCATGTCTCGCGGATATTCTGAAAAATTGGTCATTCTTGTTGTCCGCCTTCAGTCTGTCACAGCAGAGAAAATTTCATAAAGGTCACTCACCGGCTCCTGCCCGTCCAAATTCAGCTGCTCTTCACAAGCCTTCAGATGATTGACCATGACCTGAACCGCTTTTTCTTCATCACCGGCGCGAATGGCATCAATAATGTCGCCATGCTCCTCGCAGGAACAACTTTGGTTTCCCATTTTGCGACTTTGATATTGAACATGGATCAGGGAGGTTCTGGAAACAAGTTCTCTCAAATAGTCCCGAAGAGAGTCATTGCCGCCTATTTCTGCGAGGGCCAAATGAAAGTCACCGGATAGGGCAACCCACTTACTATGCTTGCCTTGATCGATACTGGCCGCTTCCTCCGCCAGCATTTTTTCCAATCGCCGAATATCGTTTTCCGACTTCCTGGCGATCACCTTACGCATAATTCCGGCTTCGACGACTTTGCGCGCTTCAAGAACATCCCTTGCCTCTTCCGGAGAAGGTTCCGCGACAAAGGCTCCTCGATTGGGGAGAATCTGAACCACTTTTTCATGAGCCAGTCGCTGTAATACTTTGCGGATAACCGTTCGGCTGACACGAAAAATTTCGCCCAGAACATCCTCAGACAGTTTTGTCCCTGGTGACAAGCGCTGCTCCAGAATAGCGGAAAACATCTGATCATAAATATGATCATCCTGGTTTCCTTTTTTGGTCTGTTTTTGCAGACCTATCGATTGTCCTGCAGAAAGGCTTTCAGTCATTTTGTTCCAGAGTAAGACGATCAAGAAACGAATTGTTCGAACAATATAAAGCATAATTGTATACAATATTTCAAGCTGAACTTTTATGAATAGCGCATAAAAAATGGTCAAATGCCTCTAAACACGGCAATTCATCAGTGGAGAGACTTCCTTTATCAGCCTATTATTCTCATTAAATCCGAATGCTATCAGAAATACCGACATACAAAAATTACAAAAAATGTAGACAATTTGTCGCATCTCGTGCATGTTTTTTGAATTGGGAGAGTCTGCGCATAAAGATATGCCGACAAAGACAGGAACCGGGAGACCGGATCTGAGGAATAAAAATGGGAAAATTGACCACTCATATTCTGGATACGGCGGCGGGCCTGCCTGGCAAAAACATCCAAATTGACCTGTATTTTCTGCAAAATGACAGTTGGGAGCTCATCAAGACTGTCACCTCCAATGAGGATGGCAGATGCGATGGGCCTTTACTGGAAGACGAACAATTTCACGCAGGTCAATATGAGCTGGTATTTCATGCAGGCGATTACTTCGACGACCAGGGTGTTGAATTGCCGGAGCCGAAATTTCTCGATGAAATTGTATTGCGGTTCGGTGTTCCGGATGCTGCGCAGCATTATCACGTACCACTTCTGGTATCGCCTTACAGTTACTCTACCTATCGAGGCAGTTGAGCCTCAAACAAAACAAGGAATCGAACGGGGGATGTTCAGATTCTGACACTGCCAACAACAGGGGGCATAAATGAGTGAAATATCACAATCGTCAGGCAAAGGTGCTTTTGACGCAGAAGACCTGAGAAACCCGGATTACACACCGCCAATGGCCAAAGCGGTGCCACTGGGCATCCAGCATGTCCTTGCCATGTTTGCAGGCAATGTGACAGTTCCGTTCATCATCGCAGGAGCGGCAGGACTTGCTGGCGGAGACAAAATCTTCCTCATCCAGATGGCCATGTTGGTGGCAGGCCTGGCCACCATGCTGCAAACGATTGGCGCGGGACCACTTGGTGCACGCCTGCCAATCATGCAAGGCACCAGCTTTGCATTTCTACCCGTAATGATACCGATTGCTGCTGGCGTTAAAGGGACAGACGCCCTGGCCGTGATCTTTGGTGCGACGATTGTCGGTGGCCTTTTTCATTTTGTCCTCGGCACTTTTATTGGCCGTTTTCGCGGTATCCTGCCGCCCCTGGTGACGGGACTGGTTGTTGCCACCATTGGTCTTACATTGCTACCGATCGGGGTTGAATATGTAGGCGGCGGTAAAGTGGCGAAATTCGTCACCAAGGATTTTGGCGCCTGGTATCACATCCTGCTTGGCACCATCGTTATCGTTGTCATTCTGGCAACCAAGTTCATGACCAAGGGCATGACATCTGCCTCAGCCATCCTGATCGGTCTCGTCGTGGGATATCTCATCGGCATTCCAATGGACATGGTCAATTTCAGCAAGGTCGCCAGCGCGGACTGGTTTGCCTGGCCTGAGCCTCTTAAATATGGTCTTAAATTCGAAACAGCCGCCATTATCGGCATGTGCCTGATGGCCATTGTCTCTGCCATTGAGACCGTCGGCGATATTTCCGGCATCACAAAAGGCGGAGCGGGACGCGAAGCCACTGACAAGGAAATTGCAGGCGGCACGATGGCTGATGGCCTGGGAACCGCCATTGGCGGTTTGTTCGGCTCCATGCCCAACACATCCTACAGTCAAAATGTCGGCGTTATCTCGCTCACCGGCGTGATGAGCCGTCACGTTGTCACCATCGGGGCCCTGTTTCTCGTCCTTGCCGCTTTTGTTCCAAAAATTGGCGCTGTTATTTCGGCCATGCCATATGCTGTTCTCGGGGGTGGTGCGGTCGTCATGTTCGGTATGATTGCCGGGGCGGGTCTCAACCTACTCAGCGACGTCAAGATGAACCGTCGGAATATGGTGATCATTGCCGTATCCCTCAGCATCGGGCTGGGCCTGAAAGCGGAACCTGGTGTCGTCGGCATTTTCCCCGAATGGGCAAAAATGATGCTGACATCCGGCCTGTTCCCGGTTGCTGTGCTCTCTATTCTGCTCAATATAATTTTGCCGCAGGAAGACCATTAAGATCAAACAACGCCCCGGTCCGACGAATAAGTCGGGCCGGGCTTATTATTTCAGTTATTATTTATATGCTGATTGCTCTATATTTTATAGCAATTGGCGGAGGAACCCATGCGTCACACTATCCGGTTCGTCCATAAGGGACAGATACGAGAGTTGGCACCCAGTGATCCGACACAAACTGTCCTGAATTTTTTACGCTACGAAGACGCCCTGACGGGAACGAAAGAAGGATGTGCAGAAGGAGATTGCGGGGCATGTACTGTAGTCCTCGGTGATTTGACCTCTGATGGTTCCATTCGCTACCAGGCCGTCAATGCCTGCATCCAGTTTATGCCAATGCTGGATGGCCGCGAATTGATTACCGTGGAAGATCTAAAATCCCGGAATGGTGACTTGCATCCGGTACAACAAGCCATGGTGAGCAGCAATGCAACGCAATGCGGCTTCTGTACACCTGGCTTCGTCATGTCTCTGTTCGCAGAAAAGCATGGTAAAAATTCTTCAGACAAGCGGGATATTAATAATACGCTGGCGGGGAATTTATGTCGATGCACGGGATACGGCACCATCATTGATGCCGCCCGGAATGCCGCTGCTGATCCAGCCGAAGATCAGTTTGACAGAAGCGAAAAGGCGCGCGCCGCCCTTCTGAAAGCACTGCAAACAGATGCTTCTTTAGCACTTGAAGGGCAAGGGCGGCAGTATTTTGCCCCCACCTCCACAGAGGAACTGGCTCAATTGCTGGACGATCATCCGGATGCCGTTCTTCTGGCTGGTGCAACCGATATTGGGCTTTGGGTAACAAAACAGCATCGCGTGCTGGATATCATCATTTATGTGGGCCGTATCAACGCCCTTAAATCCATCACCGTAAACGACGATACCATCAGCATTGGCGCAGGCGTTACCTATTCCGAAGCCTGGCAATCTCTAGGGACCGACTATGAGGATTTGCACGAATTAATACGCAGGATCGCCTCAACACAGATCCGCAACTCCGGTACGATTGGCGGAAATATTGCCAATGGCTCACCAATCGGCGATATGCCGCCTGCTCTGATCGCCCTGAACGCCACCCTCACCCTGAGCAGTCAAAAAGGCAGCCGGGATATCCCGCTCGAAGATTTCTTTATTGAATATGGCAGGCAGGATCTAAAATCTGGGGAATTTGTCGAGAAAGTCTCTTTCCCGCGCCCTGCAGCCGACAAGCATTTTAAATGCTACAAGATTTCCAAAAGATTTGATCAGGATATTTCGGCATTATGCGGTGCCTTCACCCTGACGCTGGAAGGGTCCCGGGTCAAAGACATCCGGATTTGCTATGGCGGGATGGCGGGCACACCCTTGCGGGCAAAACGAACAGAAAAAGAACTCATCGGCAAAGATTGGACTTTGGATGCCGTGCAAAATGCCATGCAGACTATGGCCGCAGATTACACCCCCATGAGTGATATGCGGGCAAGTGATGACTATCGGATGTCTGTTGCCCAGAATTTATTGCTGAAATTTTACATCGAAACGACAGAGACGGAAACAGTAACGCGGCTGATTGGAGAGGGAGAGCAAGTCCATGCGTAATCCTGTTCCATCCAAAACCGAAATTCGCGGTAAAGTTCACAAGCCGCTTGTCCATGACAGCGCGATCAAGCAGGTTTCCGGTGAAGCTTCCTATATTGATGATATCCCCGAAGCAAAGGATCTGCTGCATCTTTATGTCGCGCAAAGCACCAAAGCCCATGCAAAAATCACCCGGCTGGATGTCTCCCCTGCCCGGAATGCGGATGGGGTGGTTGCTGTCTTGACTGCCGCTGATGTACCGGGTGTCAATGATGCTTCCCCCGTGCTTGGCGATGATCCTGTCTTCGCTGACGGTCTGGTTGAGTATGTGGGGCAGTCCCTTTTTGTCGTAGCTGCTGAAAGCCTCGATTTGGCCCGTGCAGCGGCGGCGCTTGTCCTGGTAGAGTATGAAGAATTGCCAGCGGTTCTGAGCGTCGAGCAAGCGATCGCTGCAGATTCCTTTGTTCTGCCAAGCCGTCACTTGGTTAAAGGTACCCCCCAGGAGGCCTTGAAGGCCGCTTCCAACAGGATACAAGGCCGTTTTGAAATCGGCGGACAGGATCATTTTTATCTGGAAAGCCATATCTCTGTCGCGACACCGCGTGAAGATGGTGATGTCCATGTTCACTGCTCTACTCAACATCCCACCGAAGTGCAGCATAACGTCGCGAAATTCCTGGATGTGCCGGATCACTCTGTCACGGTAGAAATCCGTCGGATGGGCGGTGGTTTTGGCGGCAAAGAAACCCAGGGTGCCTGGTTCGCCGCCATGGCGGCATTGGTCGCCACAAAAACTGGACGTCCTGCCAAGCTACGGCTGGATCGCGATGACGATATGATCATGACCGGGAAACGTCATGATTTCACCATTCAGTATGATGTCGGCTTTTCCGATGACGGTCAGATCGAGGGTGTTGAATTTGTCTTTGCCTCCCGGTGCGGCAGGTCTGCGGATCTCTCCGCCGCAATCAACGACCGGACGATCTTTCACGCTGACAATTGCTATTTCCTGGAAAATGTCTCCATCATTTCTCATCGCTGTAAAACACACACGGTTTCCAATACAGCCTTCAGAGGATTTGGCGGCCCACAAGGAATGATCGGTGTCGAGCGCATGCTGGACGAGATTGCACATAGTCTTGACAAAGAACCGCTCGCGGTTCGGAAAATCAACCTCTATGGCAAGGCGGACCGAAATATCACGCCTTACCATATGGAAGTGGAAGATAATATCGCGCCCGAAATCATCGCAGATTTGGAAGGAAAATCAGATTACGTCGCACGCCGGGACGCCATCCGGGCTTTCAATAAAACCAGCCCATATCTGAAAAAAGGGATTTCGCTCACACCGGTCAAGTTTGGGATCTCCTTTACAACCACCTTTCTGAACCAGGCTGGCGCATTGCTCCATGTCTATACTGACGGCAGTGTCATGCTTAATCATGGCGGAACAGAAATGGGGCAAGGCCTTTTCATCAAGGTTGCCCAGATTGTTGCCGAAGAATTGCAAATCGATATCGAGCGTGTCAAAATCACGTCGACAACAACAGATAAGGTCCCCAACACGTCAGCGACCGCGGCCTCTTCCGGATCGGATATGAACGGGAAAGCGGCACAAATCGCGGCAAAGACGATCAAGGATCGATTGATCGAATTTGCGGCGGAGCATTATCAGGTATCAACGGAGAGCATTCAGTTTTTGCCAAACCGTGTTGTCATTGGCGATCAAACTCTGACATTCGCAGAATTGGTCCAGCAGGCTTATCTGAACCGTATCTCGCTGTCTGCAACCGGGTATTATAAAACTCCTAAAATCCATTACGATGCCGAAAATTATTCTGGCCGCCCTTTCTATTATTTCGCCTACGGCGCTGCTGTCTCGGAAGCCATGATTGATACTTTGACGGGAGAGAGTAAAATTACCCGTGTTGATATCATTCATGACACAGGGAAAAGCCTGAACCCGGCCGTCGATCTTGGCCAGATTGAAGGAGGCTACATTCAGGGTATGGGGTGGCTGACAACAGAGGAGCTGGTTTTTGATGATCAGGGCAACCTGAGAACCCACGCCCCTTCCACCTACAAGATTCCAGCCTGTAGTGACCGGCCTGCCATTTTCAATATGGAAATCTATGAAGGCGGGGAGAATGTCGAGAATAGTATCCACAAATCAAAAGCGGTGGGTGAACCTCCTTTTATGCTGGCGATATCGGCTTTCAATGCGCTGACGGATGCGGTCTCCAGCGCGGCGGATTACACGGAATTTCCTGAGCTGGATGCCCCCGCTACACCGGAACGTATTCTCAAAGCCGTACAATCTGTTCAGAAAAAACAAAAACACAACCGGAGGCAGGCCGCCGAATGACCAGCTGGGCCAACATTCTTGCCAAACACAGAGCAAGCGGCGGCTGTTCTGTCCTTCTGACGGTGGCGGCAGCGCGTGGCTCCACCCCCCGTGAGCTTGGCGCGCGGATGCTGGTCACATCGGAAGATACAATCGGAACCATTGGCGGCGGTGCACTTGAATATCGTGCCGTTCAGCGCGCGCAGGAAATGTTGAGCGCCGAAACAGATATCTCGGAAATACTCCAGCTCCCCTTAGGTCCGGAGCTTGCGCAATGCTGCGGAGGACATGTTGATGTGCTGGTCTCTCCGCTCACGGTATCCGATTTGCAGTGGCTCGAAAACATTCTCCAAGTCGGTCAGCCCGCGGACGAGACTTATCTTCACACGAGCTTGCATGAAGGGCAAGTTGAACGCCGCATTGTTTATAATAAAGAGGCGGGAACAACCGATGACAACACGGTCCTGATCGAGCCATTAGACGAAAACCATTTCCATCTTGCTCTGTTCGGCGCCGGACATGTAGGCAAAGCGGTGATCCAGGTTCTCGCTTCCTATCCCTGCACAATCAGCTGGATTGATGAGCGGGATGAAATTTTTCCGGATCTGCTTCCGGATAATGTCACAAAATATGTATCTCCCTCGCCAGAGTTGCTAGCAGCGACACAACCTGTAGACAGTTACCACCTGGTCATGACTCATAGCCACCAAAGGGATCTTGAAATCTGTGAGGCCGTCCTTAAACACGGCAATTTTGGCTATCTTGGTTTGATCGGTTCGGAAACCAAACGGAAGAAATTTGAAAAGAGGCTGCAATTCAGGGGGATGTCAGATGCCAGTGTTGCCGATATGACATGCCCTATCGGACTTACAGAGATGAGAGGCAAACATCCGGCTGAGATTGCGATTAGCGTCGCAGCAGAGCTGTTACAAATCCATCAGAGACACCAAATCGGGATATCAAATGTTGCGCCATTAATGAGGCAGCAGAGAAAAAAATAAGAAACCGGTCCAAGTTTATTGTAATGTTTGGGGCCAACTTATAAGAGCATAATAAGTTCGGATGACGGACGGGGAGACAGAGTATATGGAGACGGATGGTGCGCAAACACCCCGGCTGGAGCTTCAGGGGATTACCAAGGCTTATCCCGGCGTTCTGGCGAATGACAGGATCGACCTGAAAATTCTCCCCGGGGAAATTCATGCGCTTTTGGGGGAAAACGGGGCCGGTAAAAGTACACTCGTCAAGATCATATATGGCGTTTTGAAAGCAGATTCCGGCGAGATGAAATGGGACGGGAAGCCCCTCGAAATCGCCAGTCCTCACGCGGCTCGCAAGACCGGTATCGGTATGATCTTCCAACATTTCTCCTTGTTTGAAGCCATGACAGTCACAGAAAATATCGCACTTGGCCTGCCCGGTCGTCAGAATATGAGTGAACTGGCCGGACGCATTCGCGAAATTTCAGAAAATTATGGCCTTCCGCTGCATCCGGATCGCCATGTTCATACGCTGTCTGTCGGCGAGAAACAGCGCATCGAAATTGTCCGCTGTTTACTGCAAAACCCAAAACTCCTCATTATGGACGAGCCTACATCGGTTCTCACGCCCCAGGAAGCGGAGAAGATGTTCAAGACATTGCGCCGACTGGCCGATGAAGGTGTCTCTATTCTGTATATCAGTCACAAGCTCGACGAAATTAAGAATCTGTGTCACAAGGCCACTATCCTGCGCGGCGGCAAATATATTTCTGAATGCGACCCAACGGTAGAGACCGCCAAAAGCCTCGCTGAAATGATGATCGGCACCAACCTGACAGCGCCCAAGCATATAGACGAGTCAAAGCGCGGACCCGTCAGACTCAAAGTCAGCAACCTTTCGCTGGATAGCACTGATCAATTTGGTATTGACCTTAATCTCATCAATTTCGAAGTCAGAAGTGGTGAAATTCTGGGGATTGCCGGTGTTGCCGGCAACGGACAGGTGGAACTTCTGGAGGCGCTGAGCGGTGAAGTAAAATGCCCAAAGGCGGAAGATATTCTGCTGGAACAACAACCAATTGGCAAACTGGGCCCGACCGAGCGCAGAGAGTTTGGCATGGCCTTTGTACCAGAAGACCGATTGGGGCACGGCTCGGTTCCTGATATGAGCCTCGTTGACAACGCATTTCTGAGTGCTTATGGCCAGAAAAACCTGCTGAGCAGCGGTCTGATTGACACCCGGAAAACCACAGAATATGCCGAAGAGATCGTCGCGAAATTCGATGTGAGAACGGCTGGGGTTTCTCATACAGCGGGCAGCCTTTCTGGCGGCAATTTGCAGAAATTTATTGTTGGCCGCGAAATGTTGCAGGACCCAAAACTGATCATTATTGCCCACCCGACCTGGGGAGTTGATGCAGGCGCGGCAGCCGCTATTCATCAAGCCATTATAGATCTTGCCGCAAAAGGTGCCGCCGTTCTCGTCGTCAGCCAGGATCTGGATGAGCTCTTTGCCATCAGCAATCGGATGGCTGTCATTGCGGAAGGTCGCCTGTCTGTCAGTCGCGGCGTTCATGAAATTACAATTGAGGAAATCGGTCTGCTGATGGGCGGAACCGAAGGAGCCCAGGCAAAGAAGGAATTTGACAGTGTTGCTTAAGCTCGAAAAACGGCCCGAACCCTCCCGGTCGATGGTGTATATCACACCAGTCCTGGCGCTATTCTTGACAATTATAACCGGTGTGGGGCTCTTCACCTTTCTCGGTGTGGATCCGATAGAAGCACTCAAAAACTTCTTCATTGTCCCGATCAATAATCAATATGGGGCAACCGAGTTACTGGTAAAAGCCACTCCTCTCGCCCTCTGTGCGATCGGATTGTCTGTCGGTTTCCGTGCCAATGTCTGGAATATAGGAGCGGAAGGCCAGCTCACATTCGGAGCAATTTTTGGCGGCGGCGTCTTTATCTATTTCCATGATGTGGACAGTGTTTTTCTGCTCCCGATCATGATTGTGATGGGAGCTATTGGCGGCGCGGCCTGGGCCGCCATTCCTGCTTTCCTTAAAACCCGGTTTAATGCAAACGAAATCCTGACCAGTCTAATGCTGGTTTATGTGGCACTGCTCGTCCTCAGCCTGCTCGTTCATGGCTCGTGGAAAGACCCTGAAGGATTTAATTTCCCGGAATCCAGAACCTTCAGTGAGAGCGCCACCATGCCGATCCTGCTGGAAGGAACCCGCCTGCATATGGGAACCCTCCTTGCTCTATTCGCCGTCTTCGGCACCTGGATCATGCTCTCTAAAACTCTGATCGGCTTTCAGGTCAAGGTGATTGGCGCCGCCCCCAAAGCCGGGAGCTATGCAGGCTTCAGCCAGAAAAAGATCATTTGGTTCTGCTTGCTGTTCGGCGGCGCGATGGCGGGAATAGCCGGCGTTTCAGAAGTTTCTGGTCCCGTTGGACAGCTGCTCCCCTCCATCTCTCCAGGATATGGTTTTACGGCCATTATTGTCGCCTTTTTGGGGCGACTTCATCCCGTTGGTATAATTTTCGCTGGCCTTCTGATGGCCCTCACCTATCTGGGGGGCGAGACTGCCCAGATTAACCTGGGCCTTCCAGTTGCTGTCACCGGTGTCTTTCAGGGCATGGTTCTCTTTTACTTGCTGGCCTGTGATGTATTGGTCAATTATCGTTTTCGGATGGCTGGTTTGGGAAGGGCAGTATCATGAGTGATTTAAGTTGGGTCGTCCCTGTCATTCTTACAGTTATTACTGCTGCAACGCCTTTGGTTTTCGCCGGTATTGGTGAATTGGTGACCGAGAAATCCGGTGTCCTTAATCTTGGTGTTGAAGGCATGATGGTGGTCGGCGCCGTCGCGGCTTTCGTGACAGCCACGTTAAACGGGAACTATATTCTTGCCGTTCTTGTGGCCGCTCTTGCAGGCTCTTTCATGGCCTTTCTATTTGGCATTCTGACCCTTTCCTTGCGGGCTAACCAGGTGGCGACAGGCCTTGCACTTACATTATTCGGGGTCGGCTTAAGCGCGCTGATCGGCCAGGATTTTGTCGGTGAACCTGTAAAGGCACTTGCCAAGCTGGAGATTGGTGGTCTCACTGATTTACCCGTTATCGGCCCGATTCTGTTTGGTCAGGATGCCCTTGTCTATCTATCCTTCATTATGGTGATGCTGGTCAGCTGGTTTCTGTATAAGACCAAGGCAGGCCTGATCTTGCGCGCCGTCGGTGATTCTCATGATGCCGCCCACTCTATCGGCTATTCAGTGATTGGCATCCGCTATCTCGCTGTCATGTTTGGCGGCGCCATGTCAGGAATTGGCGGCGCCTATCTCTCTCTTGCCTATACACCTATGTGGGCAGAGAATATGACGGCAGGTCGCGGCTGGATTGCTCTAGCCCTGATTGTCTTTGCCACCTGGAAGCCCGGCCTGGTTCTGGTCGGTGCCTATATGTTTGGCGGCATTACCATTTTGCAGCTTCATGCGCAGGCTGCAGGGCTTGACTTACCGTCGCAAACATTGTCCATGTTGCCTTATCTTGCGACGGTGGTTGTCCTGGTTCTCATTTCCAAGGACGAATCCCGTATCCGAAAACATGCTCCGGCTTGTATTGGAAAAATTTTCCATCCAGCTGCTTAGGAACGGGGCTAAAAGAACAGATTTTGACAGAGGAGAAAGAAATGACATTTAAACCCCTAATTTCACTGGCTGGCGCCGTGGCCGTCATCGGCTCACTGCTTTCCGTCAGCACGGCATCAGCCGAAGACAAAGTGGGATTTGTCTATGTTGGTCCGGTTGGTGATCATGGCTGGACATACCGGCATGATATCGGTCGCCAGGCAGTTCAGAAGGCACTCGGCGACAAAGTTAAAACAACATTTGTTGAAAGCGTTAAAGAAGGTCCGGATTCAGAGCGGGTCATCCGCCAAATGGCCGCGCAAGGCCATAAATTGATCTTCACGACATCCTTCGGTTTCATGAACCCGACATTGAAGGTTGCCAAGCAATTTCCGAATGTGAAGTTTGAGCATGCAACAGGCTATAAACGCGCCAATAATGTCTCCACATACTCTGCGCGCTTTTATGAAGGTCGTTATGTGATCGGCAAGATTGCCGCCAAAATGACCAAGTCAAACGTCATCGGGTATGTTGGCTCTTTCCCGATCCCCGAAGTTGTTCGCGGTATCAATGCCGTTGCTCTGGCCGCAAAAAGCATCAACCCGGATATACAGATCAAGGTTGCCTGGGTAAACACCTGGTACGATCCGGGTAAAGAAGGCGATGCCGCTAAAGCACTCATCGATCAGGGCGCCGATATTATTTTACAGCATACAGACAGCCCTGCTCCGTTGCAGGTTGCCGAAAGCCGTGGTGTCTGGGCCGTTGGCCAAGCATCCGACATGCATCATTTCGCACCGAAAGCACAGCTGACCGCGATTATCGATAACTGGGATGGCTATTATGTGGCGCGCGCCAAAGCGGCTCTTGATGGCTCCTGGAAATCGGAAGATGTCTGGGGTGGCTTCAACTCAGGTATGGTTGAACTGGCCAAATATAACGATGCCATCCCGGCTGATGTTGTCAAACTGGCGGAAGAAACCAAAGCCGCCATTATGGATGGATCTTTGAAGCCATTTGCCGGTCCTTTTAACAAGCAGGACGGAACTGAAGCCGTCGCAGCTGGCAAAGAACTGGATGACGGCGTTCTTCTGGGCATGGACTGGTATGTCGAAGGTGTTCAAGGCAAATTGCCTAAATAAGACACATTCTTAAAGCAACAAAAGCCTCCGCCGGACTTGAACTGTCTGGCGGGGGCTTTATTTTAATGAGTCTATTGCTGGGGAGAAGAATATGACCGGGTTACAAAGCTTTATCGAGAGAATGCCCAAAGCCGAGCTTCACCTTCATATCGAGGGCAGCCTCGAGCCGGAACAAATGTTTCTGTTTGCCCAGCGCAACAACATTGACCTTCCCTTTAAGTCCGTTGAAGAGATCCGTGCCGCTTATGAGTTCAGCGAGCTTCAGGATTTTCTGGATATTTACTATCAGGGAATGGGCGTCCTCCAGACGGAACAGGATTTTTATGATCTTACTTGGGCTTATTTGACAAAAGTTCACGCCCAGAATGTCATTCATGTAGAAATCTTCTTTGACCCACAAGGCCATACGGAACGTGGAGTTTCCTTTGATACGGTTATCGAAGGCATCCATCGCGCCCTTCAGGATGGCAAAAAGAAGCTGGGCATGTCCTCTCGGCTGATTATGAGTTTCCTCCGTCACTTAAGTGAGGAGGGTGCTTTTCAGACCCTGGAGCAGGCCCTTCCCCACAGAGACAAGATAACCGCTATTGGCCTGGATTCATCTGAGCTTGGACATCCACCCTCCAAATTTGAACGGGTATATGCCCGATGCCGGGAAGAAGGGTTTCTGGCCGTGGCTCACGCGGGTGAAGAAGGACCGCCGGCCTATGTGATCGAAGCCTTGGATCTTCTCAAAATTGATCGCCTTGATCATGGCAATCGTAGTCTTGAAGATCACGCCCTGACAGCCAGGTTGGTGGATGAGCAGATGGCCCTGACCGTTTGCCCGCTATCCAATTACAAATTGGCCGGGGTCACCGATATGCGTGAACATCCTATCCGCGCCATGCTTGAAAAAGGCCTCAAGGCAACTGTCAATTCCGATGACCCGGCTTATTTTGGCGGCTATATGACCGAAAATTTTATGGCGATTACAGACGCTCTCGATTTGACAAAAGATCAGATTGTAACTCTCGCCCGCAACGGCTTTGAAGCCAGTTTCTGCACGGATACAGAAAAGGCTGGAATGATTGCCAAGCTAGACGCTTATCTGAGTGCATGACCCTGATTTCGGATCATACCGAAACTGTTTCGTTCAAAGGAGAGGAAATCCGTCTTCCCCTTTTTCTCGACCACCAGTCGACGACCCCCCTGGCCCCCGATGTTAAAGCTGCCATGCTGGACGCAATGGAATTTCCGGGCAATGCCCAAAGTAAAAGCCATGTTTTCGGCCTCCACGCGGCCGACATTGTCCAGCGCGCCCGGCAACAGGTTGCTGACCTGATCGGGGCAGAGATCGATGAAATTCATTTCACATCCGGCGCGACAGCGGCCAATCATCATGTGCTTTGTCAGGCTGCCTGTGCATCCGAAAAACCAGCCCATTTCATCTCGATCACAAGTGAGCACAACTCGATTTTGAGCACATTTGACGCCCTGAAGCAGGAAGGCCACACGATCACCCTGCTTCCCATCAAGCCTGATGGAAAACTGTCTCTCGAAGCTCTGGAAGAAGCATTGACACCCGAGACAGCCCTGGTTTCCATTCAAGCGGCCAATAATGAAACAGGTGTTCTGCAGGATTTAAAACGGATTGGGGAAATCTGCGACAGCAGAGCCGTCCCACTTCATACAGATGCTGTGCAGGCCCTGCCGACAGAGAAAGTCGATGTGACCGAGAACAAAATCTCCAGTATGAGCTTGTCCGCGCATAAAATGTATGGCCCCCAAGGCATCGGGGCTCTCTATGTTCAGCGAGAACTTAATACGACCTTGAGACCGGCAATTGAGGGGACACCACCGACATCTTTGATCGCAGGGTTTGGAATAGCCTGTGATCTGGCACACAAATGCCGCACAAAGGACCACGCGCATCTCTTCGCCCTGTCAAACCGCTTAATCTCGCTGTTGAAACAGGATCTTGCAGGAGACATTACCCTGAATGGAGATCAGAGCTCCCGACTTCCAGGATGCCTGAACGTGAGTTTTTCACGGGTTTCGGCAGAGGATCTACTGCTTGAACTCCCTATGCTGGCCCTCTCAACAGGCGCCGCCTGTCTGTCTTCATCAGGGGCTCCGTCTCATGTATTGGCAGCAATGGGAATAACCGCCGCCCAGTCAAATAGCACTATTCGTATCGGGTTGGGGCGTTATGTCACAGAGATTGAGATAGAGTACGCCGCTAATATGTTGATTGACGCATACAGACGCACGGAGAAGTAACCATGTACCCCCCCGAAGAACACACGCGGCGCAAAGATCGTCCTGCCCGCCTTTCCAACGAGCAAATCGTAGAAATGGTAGATCGGTTTTATGAAAAAGTCCGCGCCCATGCTTCTTTGGGCCCGATCTTCGATGCCGTAATCGGGGATCATTGGGATGAGCATATGCCTAAGATGTATCGTTTCTGGTCTTCCGTCATTAATACAAGTGGCCTGTATTCCGGCAACCCGATGCAGGTTCATATGGGTCTGAAAGCCAAGGTCGAGCCTGAGAATTTTGGGCATTGGCTCGGCTTGTTCCATGAAACGCTGACCGAACTGTTCTCGGAAGAGGATGTTGCCTTCATCTTCAAAAAAGCAGAGAATATCGCCCAGAGCCTCTCACTCGGCATGTTCTACAATCCCGCCAGCCCCCATTCCATGGTTAAAACTCAATAGGCAAACCGGATTTAAAAACCTTGCCAAGATAGTCCATCATCAGTCGGACTTTTGGCAGAGCGGTGTTCCCATGAGGATAAAGCGCCGAGATCGTAACGGGCAGCGGCGTAAAGTCGGAGAGGATCTGTATGAGTTTTTGAGCTTTCAGATCCTCTGCCACCTCCCATTGTGACTTCAGGATAATTCCCTGTCCCTCCAACGCCCATTGTCTCAGAACGTCCCCATTATTGCTGTCGAGAGTGCCGGTAACGGGCACCACTTTCTTTACTCCCTGATGGGTAAAGCGCCACTGGAACTGAGATGACCCTGGAAAACGAAGCAATAGGCAATTGTGATGGAGCAAATCATCGAGAGTCCGCGGGATACCGCATCTCGCCAGATAATCCGGGGAGGCACAGAGCAGCCGTGGACAATCCGCCAACTTCCGAGTGACAAGGGAAGAATCCGGTAAGTCCGCAATACGGATTGCCATGTCCATTCCTTCTCCCACCACATCCACAAAGCTATCAGCCAGATGCAGGCGAACCTGCAATTTCGGATAAAGAGACTGAAATCCGGACATAAGCGGCGCGATATACCGCCTCCCAAAGACAACGGGCGCTGTAATACTCAAGCTCCCTTTTGGGTTTTCCTTTTGGGATGACAAGGCGGCTTCTGCTGTTTCGACCTTTGTGAGGATGGATTTACAATCCTCATAATAAAGTTTGGCTTCTTCTGTCGGTACGACCTGTCGGGTTGTCCGGTTGAGCAATCGAACACCAATTTGTTTTTCAAGGCGGGCGACGCGAGCGCTCACTACTGCTGTTGAGACCCTGAGCTCTCGTCCGGCACTTGAAAAACTGCCTTGCTCCACCACAGCGGTAAAAGCCGCCATGTCCACGAGTGTTGCCATTTGATTATCAATATTATTTTGAAACTATATCTTCTTTATTCGATCTTCCAATATAATAAAATATGCGCACACTTGTCGATCAGGATTTTTCGCCGCACAATAAAGCGAACAAGACGGCGACATCCAGGATGAGTGGAGAGGGAAAATGGGCATTGATCTGATGGAATGGCTGCATCTGGGTATCCGGTGGATCCATATCATTACAGGGATCGCGTGGATTGGCGCATCCTTCTATTTTATCTGGCTGGACATGAATTTGACCCCGCCCCAAAAGGGAGGGCCCAAAGACAAAGACGGCGTTGGCGGTGAACTGTGGGCCATCCATGGCGGTGGTTTCTACGAAGTCCAAAAATATCGCCTGGCGCCGCCGGCGATGCCTGATCACCTGCATTGGTTTAAGTATGAAGCCTACTTCACCTGGCTCAGCGGTTTTGTGCTGCTCACCCTCCTGTATTATTTTGGAGCCGAGATCTATCTGATCGACCAGGATGTCGCAGATATCTCAGCTGATACAGCCATTCTTATCGGCTTGGGATCGCTGATAGGCAGCTGGCTTGTCTATGACTTCCTCTGTAAGACACCGCTTATCCGGCATCAGGGCGTATTCGGGCTGGTTCTCTTTTTGCTTCTGACATTTGCCGCCTGGGGGCTTGCTCAGGTTTTCAGTGGCCGAGGGGCCTTTATCCATGTGGGTGCCATTATCGGAACCATTATGGCGGCCAATGTCATGATGGTGATCATGCCTGGCCAGCGAGCCCTTGTCAGCGCCGCAGAAAAAGGAGAAGAGCCGGATCCGGTCCCTGGTATCAAAGCAAAACAAAGATCCCTGCACAATAACTATTTCACCCTGCCGGTGCTGTTCATCATGATCAGCAACCACTATCCCATGACCTTTGGTCATGAATTCAGTTGGTTGGTCCTGGCAGCTATCGCGGCTGTTGGTGTGCTTGTCCGGCATTATTTCAATATGAAAAACCAGGGTAAATCAAAACAGGGCTTTATCCTGCTTCCGATCAGTTTTGTGTTGTTTTTCATCATTGCCTGGGCCGCAACTCCGAAAACAGAGGATCTTTCTGCAGGGCCTCGTGTTCCATTTTCTCAGGTCGAGCAGATCATTCAAGACCGCTGCGCGAGCTGCCATGCCGCGAAACCAACCAGTGAAGATTTCGAGACTCCTCCCAAGGGGGTCAAGCTGGAGACCATGGCGCAAATCATTCGGGAGCAGACCCGCATTCGCCAACAAACCGTCGATACAGATGCAATGCCGCTGGGGAATATCACTGAAATGACAGAGGAAGAGCGGAAAATGCTCGGCCGATGGATCGCGCAAGGTGCCTCTACCGACTGAGATCAGAATTTATAGACACGTTTACGACCCAAAAAGGGCCGCTTTGCAAAGAGCGGCCCTTTGCGTATAAAGATCGCTCAGGAGGACAGTTCTATGAAAATCATGCAAGCGATTGGCGGAGCGGGCCATGGCGGCGCCGAAACTTTTTTCGTCAGCCTTGCTGGAGCTTTTCATCGGGCAGGCCATGAGCAATTACTGACCATGCGGGCCAATGACGTCCGAAGAGCGCAACTCGAAGAACAAGGCCTTTCTCCGATTGAGTTGAAGTTTGGCGGACGCTTTGATTTTCGGACAAAATCCCGACTTCAAAAGCTAGCCAATGACTTCAAACCGGAGGTGTTCATCAGTTGGATGTCCCGCGCCTCTCAAGTCACGCCGTCCGGAGATTTCCTGAAACTTGCGCGTCATGGCGGTTATTACAAGATCAAAAATTTCCGGAAATGTGATCATATCGTCGCCAATACTGAAGAGATCTGTCAAACAATCGTTGAACAAGGCTGGCCTCAGGAAAAGACTCATTATATCCCGAACTTTATCAGATGGAGAGGGGCGCCGCCCGTCTCCCGTGCTTCCCTCGATACCCCGAATGAGGCAACCGTTCTTCTGTCCCTCGGTCGCCTGCACCAAAACAAAGCCATGGACACCGCCTTACATGTTCTGAAAAAGCTGGATCATTGCTATCTGTGGATTGGCGGAACCGGAGCCCTGCAAGCTGATCTCGAAAAGCTGGCTGAGGATCTTGGCGTCTCTGACCGGGTGCGTTTTCTGGGATGGCGCACAGACAAGGAGGCATTGTTTGCTGCTGCAGACATTTGTCTCTACCCTTCCCGCATTGAGCCCTTTGGCAATGTCACACTGGACGCCTGGGCGTCAGGCACGCCGATTGTCGCCGCTGCATCAGCAGGCCCCGCGGCTTATATTCGTCATGAAAAGAACGGCTTGCTCTGTGAAATCGATCATGTGGAGGAGATGGCGGACAGGGTTCAAACCCTGATTGATAATCCGACTTTCGCAACGGAGCTTGCCAGTTGCGGCAAGGCAGAATTTGAGAGTAAATTTACGGAACAGGCCGCCGTTCAAAACTGGGTAAACCTGTTTGAACGACTGGCCTGATCTCAGATCTGAGTTTTATCAGTGACGAAAGTTGCTGCCTTTACGATCCAGAATGCGGAGCAAACCATCCCATTCCAGCACATCACTGCGCGCTTCTCCAACAGACTTAAACTGACCAACGGCCGTCTCGCAGACTTCCTTCGGCGGAATGATCAACTCAGAGCCACCGGCCAATGCCTGAATTTGTGACTGGCACGCTTTTTCAAGATAGAAGATCCGACGGAACGCTTCCGCAACGGATGTTCCAACCGTCAGTAGACCATGATTTCTCAGGATCATGGCAATGCTGTCCTCCCCAAGATCCCGGACAAGCCTCTCCCGCTCATCCAGATTAAGGGCAATCCCCTCATATCCATGATAGGCAACACGGTTGTAGAACATCAGGGAATGCTGCGAGATGGGAAGCAAGCCTTGTTTCTGGGCTGAAACGGCCATCCCGGCAACGGTGTGAGTATGCAGGACACATTCAAGATCATGCCGAGCCCCGTGGATAGCGCTGTGAATGGTATATCCGGCGGGATTGATAAAGAAATCTGTTTCATCCAGAACATTGCCGTCAATGTCCACTTTCACCAGGCTGGAAGCCGTAATCTCGTCAAAAAACAGGCCGTAGGGGTTGATCAGGAACTGATCTTCCGTTCCTGGAATCTTTGCCGAAATATGGGTAAAAATCAGATCAGACATCTCATAATGAGCGACCAGCTGATAACAAGCGGCGAGATTAACACGCACAGCCCATTCTTCTTCTGAAACCTTGCCCTTTACACTTGGTACCATCTGCGTAATTTTATCAACACCCATTTCAAGCTCCTTACATGCTTCTTTTTATTGTCAACCAGTTACGGACTTCAGCATATTCCTTCCAATGACCAGTTGCTGGATTTGCGTCGTTCCTTCATACAAACGGAGCAACCGTACATCCCGGTAGAAACGCTCTACTTTATACTCTGACATATAACCCGCACCGCCGTGGATCTGAACGGCCTTATCGGCGATTCGGCCTGCGGCTTCCGTTGTGAACATCTTACAGCATGCGGCCAACATGGGAATCTGCTCGCCCGTATCAAAGCGACGGGCAGCATCCTGTGTCATCGAAGTCCCAGCATAGAGATCAGCCTGACAGTCAGCAAGCATTGCCTGAACCAGCTGAAACTCACCAATTGCCTGGCCAAACTGCTTGCGCTCTGCGGCATAGTTCAGTGCTTCTTGCAAAATCCGCTCCGAAATACCCGTGGAGACGGAACTTAAATGAAGCCGCCCGCGATCAAGAACCCGCATGGCGGTATAGAAACCCTGCCCTTCTTCACCACCAAGCAACGCATTTGCCGGAACACGGACATCTTCAAAAATAACATCACTGGTTTTGGTGCCCCGTTGGCCCATTTTGTCATCTGCTTTGGCAATAGTAATGCCTGGGGTCGCTGGATCGACAAGAAAAGCGGAGACACCGGATGCTCCCTTTTTGTCCGGATCGGTCCGCGCCATCACTGTCAGCATTCCAGCGCGCAATGCGTTGGTGATATAGCGTTTGGTTCCGTTCAGAACGTAACTGTCTCCATCCTTGATCGCCATGGTGCGCAGGGAAGCCGCATCTGATCCGGCATCCGGTTCAGTCAAACAGAAAGAAGAACTGATTTCACCTGTCGCCAGTCTGGGCAAATATTGTTGTTTCTGTTCTTCCGTGCCGGTCATTACCAGTCCCTGGCTTCCGATCCCGACGGTGGTCCCAATGACAGACCGAAACGCCAGCGACGCCTGACAAAGCTCGTGAATGATACCGCATTCCTGCTCCATATTCAGGCCGATCCCGCCATACTCTTCGGGAATGGAAAGGCCGAACAGGCCCAGCTCTTTCATCTCGTCAATGATTTCATCCGGGACATCGTTGGTTTCTTCGACAATATCTTCTGCCGGAACCAGCCGTTCCCGGACAAAGCGGCTGACCGCCTCCTGCATCTGAGCATATGTTTCTTGATCTAATGCCATGGCATCAAGTCCTTCATCTTTTGTTTTTATTGTTGATTTGCGCCGTACATACCGCACAGCAGTCTATAGAACAAGCGGTTATGACGGGCCGCACATGACCTCAACACCTCGCGCAAGTGCTACGAGTTGTGGGCCGATTTCTTCTCGAAGCTTTTCCTCCGAGACAAGATAGGCAGATCCACCGCAATTAAAGGACATGAGATCTCCGTTGCTGCTATCCCAGACCGGAACACCAACAGCACTTGTCGCTCGTTGCCAATCGCCGCTCGAAATGCAGAAACCGAAATCCTGGAAATCCCGCATAGCCTGATCAATCCCCTTGTTGATTCGTTCCCAATCACTCCCGGATGCTCGTTTCACATGATTAAGGAGGAACTCTCTTTCCTCTTCAGGGAGACGACAAAGGAAGGCACGGCCCATTGATGTCGTCGCAATAGGAACGTAGGATCCGACATCCAGCACAAGCGTACTCGAGATCGATCCACGCACTGCTTCGACGTACAGCATATTAAGCTTTTCTCGCGCACCGAGCGCCACACTATAGCCGGTTTGCTTCGCCATCTCTCTCATGGCGGGGCTCGCAAAAAGACGAAGACGGTTATTGGCAAGGACCGTATATCCCAGCGACAAGACAGCAGGTGATGGCTCGTAACGTCCTATATCTTCACGATGAATCAGATATCCGAGCTGCACGAGCGTGTTGGTCAAACGAGAGACCGTTGACCGGGGAAGAGCCGTTCGTTTTGCGAGTTCATTATTGCCGACAGGGCCTTCGCCCGGGCGGAAAGCTCGCAAGACTTCAAGACCGCGTGCGAGAGATGTAACAAAGTGGCGATCTTTTTCCGGATTTTCTTCCGTGATCTGGTCAATTTTCTTGATCGGCATATGTGAGCTCAGACAAATATGTTAATTCATAAAATTAGAATCAATTAATAAGGTATTGCAGAATTTTGTTCTGCTATGCAGAATAGCCTTCTAACGGGACAACGAGAAGAAAAAAAATTGCCCGTCCATCAAGGGAGGAAATAATGCACGTAAAAACAAGTCTGATTTCCGTAGCGTCGGCCATAGTCTTCGGGCTCACTGGTGTGGCTTCTGCGGCTGATGTAAAATTACCGGGAACCATCGCCTGGAGCGCGTATAACACAGGAACAACTGGTTATAATCAGTCAGTCGCTATTGGGAAAGCACTGAAAGATAAATACGGCGTCAGCTTGAGAGTTGTTCCCGGGAAAAATGACATTTCCCGTATGGCACCCCTGAGAAATAACAAAGTCCAGTTCATTGCCAATGGCGGCGGCACCTACTTTGCTTCTGAAGGCGTCTTCAACTTTGCGGCAAAAGACTGGGGACCTCAAAAAGTCCGCATGGTGATGTCGGCCACATCCGACGCAAATATCAGCCTCGGAACAGCAGCAGATGCCAACATCCGTAAAATGTCTGACCTAAAAGGCAAACGGGTCGGTATTGTCCGCGGTTCTCCCGCATTGACCATTGGAGCCCAGGCGGCGCTGGCTTTTGCTGATCTGACATTCGATGATGTTGAGATCATTGAATTTGGCGGATACGGAGCCATGTGGAAGGGCATGGTCAGTGGGCAGGTTGATGCAGCCATTGCCTCAACCGTCTCCGGGCCAACGAAAAAACTACAAGCGTCGCCGCGCGGCATTTACTGGCCCGATTGGCCTCATTCCGACAAGGAAGGCTGGGCGCGCGTAAACAAAGTTGCTCCATACTTCGTGCCTCATGTCGCCACGCTTGGTTCAGGATTATCTAAAGACAAACCACAGGAAGCCGGTGCGTATCCTTATCCGATCCTCATCACTCGGGATGATCAGGATGCAGATCTTGTCTACTCCATGGTGAAAGCCGTTCATACCGAGTATGACAATTATAAAGACGCGCTGCCTGCTATGCCGGGTTGGCAGACAGATCGCCAGACCTTTAAATGGGCGGTTCCGTATCATGAAGCTGCCGTCAAATACTGGAAAGAAGCCGGTGTTTGGACAGCCGATATGGAGACGCATAACAACGCCTTGATTGATCGCCAGAATGTGCTGGCTGCTGCTTGGGCATCCATGGCATCCAAAAATCTGTCCGGCGATGACTTCAAGACCGAATGGATGAAAACCCGTGCTGCCGCTCTCGAAGCAAAAGGCATGAATCCGGTATGGAAGTAAAAGAAACTGGTGTTGAAACGGTGGCGGAATCTGAGGGACAGAGCCGCCACCGTTCCCTTTCGGCTGTCTGGACGGGTGTTCTGATTACAGCCACCGTGCTTGTGACCGCTCTTGCTGTCAATCAGCTGTTCAATCTTGGCTTTTTCGTGGGCCATATCTGGCTGGATAACAAATATCAATATGCCTTGTTTGGACTTTTGGTTCCGCTTGCATTTCTGATCTTTCCGATGACAGCAAACTCAAGCCGGCACAAGGTTCCCTGGTATGATTGTCTTGCCGCGATTGCGATGTTTGGTCTGCTGGTTTTCTTCTTCATCAATGCAGAACTAATTCTGGATAGCGGCTGGGAGATGGGTGCACCGGATTTTGTGGTCGCCATGGGGTTCGCCCTTTGGGTTCTGGTTCTGGAAGCAACCAGGCGAGCAGGCGGAACGGCTTTGTTCGTGATTGTTTTCCTGATTTCCTTGTATCCGCTTTATGCAGATGTGATGCCGGGGCCCATATCAGGGCTTTCCAGCTCTATCAGTGACACAACTGCCTATCACACACTGAGTGCAGAAAGTATGCTGGGTATCCCCATGCAAGCGCTTGCCAATCTGGTTATCGGCTTTCTGATTTTCGGCGTGGCTCTCACCCAGACAGGGGGTGGCACCTTCTTCATCAATCTTGCCTTTGCCCTCCTGGGTCACGTGAGGGGCGGACCAGCCAAGGTTGCCATTTTTTCGTCCGGCTTGATGGGCTCCATGAGTGGTAGCGTTGTCTCCAACGTGATCACAACAGGTGTTATGACTATTCCTGCCATGCGCAAGACCGGCTTTCGCAGATCTTACGCCGCGGGGGTTGAAGCTTGTGCGTCTACAGGCGGTGTATTAATGCCACCAATCATGGGATCGACTGCCTTTATCATGGCTGTCTTTCTGGACGTTCCCTACATTACCATTGCAGTTGCGGCCATCTTTCCGTCTGTGTTGTATTATCTGGCACTGTTTATCCAGATTGATGCTTTTGCGGCTCGGAATGACATGCCTGGTATTGAAAGAGAGAAACTGCCCGGCATCAAGGAAACCCTTATGCAGGGCTGGCATTTCATTGCTGTCTTCGTCTTGTTGATTGTGATGCTGATTTATCTCAAACAGGAAGTGCTCGCCCCGTTCTATGCGACAATTCTGCTTCTTGTGATTAATCAGATTTTCCCTCACACCAGATGGACCGGAAAAGATTTTGTCAATTTCATTATCGCAACAGGAAAGCTTCTGGCGGAAATTGCAGCCATTCTCGTCGGTGTCGGCCTGATTGTGGGTGCCCTTTCCATTACAGGGATGGCAGGCACATTGGTGAATGACCTGATTTTCCTGGCGGGTGGGAACATCCTTGTGCTTCTTGTTATGGGCGCGATCACCAGTTTCATTATGGGGATCGGAATGACGGTGACAGCGGCCTATATCTTTTTGGCCATTGTTCTGGCACCGGCTCTCATTCAAGGCGGATTGAACCCGATGTCCGTTCATCTGTTCATCCTGTATTGGGGCATGGTGTCTTTCATCACGCCACCTGTAGCCCTTGGTGCATTTGCCGCGGCGTCCATTGCCGGTGCGAGCCCCATGAGAACCGGGTTTGAAGCCATGCGTCTGGGATCGATTATCTATTTCGTTCCTTTTTTCTTTGTTCTGGATCCCGCGTTCATTCTGCAGGGTGAATTTTCAAGAACGGTTGTCGTCTTTGGATCCGCCATCGTTGGCGTCATTCTGATCGCAAGTGCACTGCAAGGCTATCTGATGGGGGTTGGCAATCTACACCGACATCCTGTTTTCGGCTGGCTTATTCGAGGCTTGATGTTAGCAGGTGGCCTTTGCCTCGCAACGCCGGGAGGCAGCGATTTGATACCCTATTCGGATATTCAATTGGCGCTCACCGCCCTGATCCTTGCAGGGTCGGCTGCTATAATGGCGTATCTGTTCGAACGGAGCCATCAAGGCGAACAGACGGCCTAGATTAAGAAAGAACCTGTCTTTCAGGGAAAATCCGCAGATGGCTTTATCACTGCCGGATTTTCCCTGAATTTCCTTCCTTCATATTTCATTTTTATAATTCATCACTATCATATGCTATTGAATTGTATAAACTGTTCTCGTATTCAGTGCGGACATCAAAATCAGACGCAAAATTGGACCTTTTTGAACGAATTAGAGCTTGCAGAAGGGTATTCCGCTATGCAGAATACCTCCCGCATTGGGCTGGAAATCAACTAGCCCGGTGATCACAAACGGGAGAAAAAAATGCGCACTTCGATAATAAACAAGCTCTCATTCAGTCTTGCTGCAGTCGCCGGCATGGCAGTTGTCAGCACAGCATCTCTGGTTTCGGCTGAAGGCTTGCCTAAATCCATGATTTGGACAGCTTATGGCACCACATCCAGTGGATATGCACAGGCGGTTGCCATCGGCAACGTCCTGAAAAACGAATACGGCACCTCCCTTCGGGTGTTGCCGGGTAAGAATGATATTTCTCGGATGACTCCTTTGAAAGTTGGAAAAGCAGATTACTGCGCCTGCGGTATTGCCAGCTATTTCGGCCAGGAAGGTGTCATGCAATTTGCTACAGCAAGCTGGGGACCTCAGCCACTCCGGGCGATCATGACATCGAAAGGCTCCTTTGGTTTGGGCCTGGCGATTGCTAAAGATTCCGGTGTCGTCAACGTAAGCGATTTGAAAGGCAAACGAGTTGCCTGGGTTCGCGGTTCCGATGCTCTGAACATTGGAACAACTGCCTTTTTGGCATTTGGCGGTTTGACCTGGGATGATGTCAAGAAAATCGAATTTCCTGGCTTTAAAGACTCCATCGACGGCGTTATCAATGGCCAGGTAGATGCAGCCTTTTCATCTACAGTGTCGCCACATATTAAACGTCTGGCTGCCAGCCCACGGGGTGTCACATGGTCAACGTTACCAGCAAATGACGCTGATGCCTGGAAACGTCTGAACGCTGTTGCTCCTTATTTCTCACCTGTGACAGCAACTGTCGGTGCGGAAATCAGCAAAGATAAGCCTTGGACAGGTGCCGGATATCCTTATCCAATCCTCGTCTCCAATGCTGATCAGCCTGCTGATGAAGTCTACACACTGACCAAAGCAATGGTTGAGAAGTATGACGGCTATAAAGACAACGCACCTGGCGCGAAAGGCTGGGCCATTGCAAACCAGAACTTTGAATGGATCTTGCCGTATCACGAAGGTTCCGTGAAATACTTCAAAGAAGCTGGTAAGTGGACAGATGCTGCTCAAAAGCATCAGGATTTGCTGATTAAGCGCCAAGGCGTTCTGGCGAAAGCCTATAAAGCTTACGCTGCGACTAAGCCATCAAAAGATGACTTCAAGGCAGGCTGGACGAAAGCCCGCGCTGAAGCTCTGGCCGCGGCAAACCTTGCTGTAAACTTCGACTAATGTAGCGTTAGTATACAGTCATGAAAGAGAATATTGATTCTCAAACAGAGTCGACGGCGGAACCTTCCCGCCGTCGTTCTCTTATGGGCGGGTGGGCTTTGGCCCCCTATTTTTCGGCGATCATTGTTCTGATCCTCTCCATCAACCAGCTGTTCAATTTCGGTTTCTTCATCGAATTCACGTTCTTATCGAACCAGTACTCCTACATCATCGCCGGTTTCCTGCTCCCGCTTATTTTTCTAATGTGGCCTGCCTATGGCGGAGCGTCCAAAACCCGTGTGCCGTGGTATGATGCGTTGCTTGCCGCAGGCATGATGGGTATTTGCTTTTATTTTGCTTTCAGCAGTGAAAAAATTCTGGATGAAGGTTGGGAATATGCGGCCCCCGATCACGCCATTTATATGAGCTATCTGTTTTGGGCGCTTATTTTTGAATGCACGAGAAGAGCAGGCGGCATTGCCATCTTTGCCATCGTCGTGGTCGTTTCTTTCTATCCAATCTTTGCCGATGTTATGCCCGGTCCGATTGCCGGTGCGGCGGCCACACTCCCAGACGCAGCCATTTTCCATACGATGAGCTCGGAAAGCGTCCTTGGCATTCCCTTGCGCGCTTTTACCAACCTTGTCATCGGCTTTCTCGTGTTCGGCGTGGCGCTTCAATATACAGGCGGCGGTAAGTTCTTTATTGATTTTGCATTTGCCTTGCTGGGCCATGTTCGCGGCGGACCCGCTAAAGTGGCTATTTTCTCATCGGGCCTTATGGGCTCCATGAGTGGTAGTGTGATCACCAACGTTCTGACAACGGGTGTTCTGTCCATACCGGCCATGCGCCGCGTTGGATTTTCACGAGCTTACGCCGGTGGTGTTGAGACATGCGCCTCAACCGGTGGGGTTCTGATGCCGCCAATTATGGGGGCAACCGCCTTCATTATGGCAACATTCCTGGAAATCCCTTACATCGACATCGCCATTGCGGCCATCATCCCGTCTTTCCTGTATTTCTTCGGTCTGTTTGTTCAAATCGATGCCTATGCCGCGAAAAACGACTTGAAGGGCTTGCCGAAAGAGGAACTTCCCTCTCTTGGAAAAACCCTGAAAGAGGGATGGCATTTCATTGCCGTCTTTGTCGTCCTGGTCTGGCTGCTGGTCTTTTTGAAGCAAGAATCCGTTGCTCCTTTCTATGCAACCGCATTACTGATTGTGATCAATCAGATTTTTCCCTACTCACGATGGGGATGGCGGGAGCTTAAGCAGTTTATTCTGGGAACAGCCTCCCTGTTTGCGGAGCTGGCGGGTATCCTGTGCGGTGTCGGCCTGATTGTCGGTGCTCTAGCGGTAACCGGTATGTCAGGGACCATTGCCAATGACCTCATTTTCCTGGCTGGCGGCAATCCGCTTGTTCTGTTGTTTATGGGCGCCTTGACCAGCTTTATCCTCGGAATTGGCATGACGGTCACTGCTGCTTATATCTTCCTGGCGATTTCATTGGCACCCGCCGTGATTTCAGCGGGTCTTGATCCGTTGGCGGTTCATCTGTTCATTCTCTATTGGGGTATGTTGAGCTTTATCACACCTCCTGTTGCACTCGGTGCTTTTGCCGCGGCAACTGTGGCAGGCGCCAAACCCATGGAGACAGGTGTTCAGGCAATGAAACTTGGCAGCATCATCTACTTCATTCCCTTTTTCTTTGTTCTCAATCCTGCCTTGATTTTGCAAGGAGAGACCTCTGAAATCCTCATGGTCGTGACAACGGCTCTGCTGGGAACCTGGATGATCGCCAGTGCATTGCAAGGCTATCTTTCCTGGATTGGCAAGTTGGATGTGCATCCTCAGGGTCGCTGGATCATTCGAGGCCTTCTGCTCGTTGCAGGACTGGCGTTGGCCACACCAGGCGGTGGCTTGTTACCCATCAGCAGCACAGAGCTGAATATCCTGGCGGCAGCGCTTGCGGTACCAACAGTTCTCATCGTATTGTTTGCCAACAGGAGAAATGCAAACATACGGAATGCCTGATTTATGAAAAAAGGTCTTACCATCACGATGGCCGCCGCCCTCATTCTTTTTTGTGCGGCCATCGTCACTGTCTATGTCTCAATTGGATCCATTATTGTGGATACTGTTGAAGCCGAGGGAACGGATCTGACACAGACCCGGGTCACACTGGAGAACGCGGATTTCTCCCCCACCACAGGGACAGCGACTCTGTTGAATCTCAAGGTCAGCAATCCCAAAGGCTTCTCTTCTCCCACGGCATTTTCATTCGATACCATCGAGCTGTGGGTTGATCCTGAAACCTTGCCGACCGATACACTACATATCAGGAGCCTGATTATCGCGGCCCCGGAAATTATCTACGAATTATCTTCTTCCACCGATAATCTGCGGACGCTGAAGCATTATATCGAGAATTCGTCCCGGCAATCCGTCTCGGGTAAGAAATTGATTATTGATAATTTCTATATCAAAAACGGCGTTGTAATCGTGCAGGCAGAAGAACTCAAAGGAGAGCGCAAGACAGCACGGCTTGCCGATATCCATCTGAAAGATATTGGCAGATTGGAAAATGGCCTCACCCCGGCGGAGGCTGTTCAACAAATCCTGACACCGGTTTTGCGCCAAACCACACTGGCGGCTCTCAAGACCGACCTTAATCTCTCTGATCAGGCCCGTAATATTCTGAACGGCGCACTTGATGAAACAGAAAAAGCGTTCAATTCACTTAAAAACCTTCTGAATCAGTAGAGAATTCCTCTTACCTTGACAGAACGTCTGGCATTTTGTATTTAACAATTATGTTAATTAAATGTTGCGTTAAAAATGAATACTGATCCGCTTTCGACTATTTTTGCAGCGTTATCCGATCCGACCCGTCGGCAAATTCTGGAAACACTGGCCGACGGGGAAAAATCAGCCGGTGAATTGGCGGAGCCTTTTGCCATGTCAGCGCCGGCAATCTCCCGCCACCTCAAAGTTCTGGAAAATGCGGAACTGATTGAGCGGAAAGTGGACGCACAATGGCGTCGCTGCTCCCTCAATCCTAACGGCTTACAACGGGCTGATAACTGGGTGTCCCGATATCGCAAATTCTGGACCCGGCGCTTTGATGCACTGGATGACTATTTAAAAGATCTAAAAGAAAAAGAGGGCTTTTCTGATGAATAAGATAATGACTAGAGATGAAGCCTCCGGGCTGGAACTTGAACTGGTTCGCGACTTTGATGCTCCGCCTGAGGTCGTTTTCAAGGCATGGACAAACCGGGATGCCTTGAAAGTTTGGATGGGTCCGGAAAGCCGAACATGCCCTAACACAGAAATCAATCCCGTTGTGGAAGGCGCCTATCGTTTCCCTATGGAAGCAGAAGACGGCAGTATCGCAACCGTCGTCGGGCATTTTACTCGTATTGAACCACCGCGTTTTCTGGCCTTTTCCTGGAGCTGGATGCAGGAGGATGGCAGCATCGGCCGTCCCATGCATGTCTCCCTTGAATTTGAAAAACTCGACGGCGATAAAACAAGGATGAAAATGCTGCATGTCAATCTGATGGACACCACCGCCCGGGACAATCATCAAGAAGGCTGGGTTGGATGCTTTAACTGTCTGGACCGCTATCTGGACAAATAATTCCCTGATCCAAACAAATTTTCACGGATCGATTCGCGTTTTTTGGGTTGCTGTCCCTTGATGTTGCGGGCATAAACTTAAAGGACAACAACTGTTCGTTAGGGAAAATTTGTGGCGGATTCCAAAGAAAAGACTGAAGACGGCCCTTATAGAAGTGACAATCGGCGGCAGGAACTGATGGCCTCGGCCGCCCATCTTTTCAATCAGCGCGGCTATGATGCAACATCCATGCGCGATATCGCCCGCGAAGCCGGAATGCTTGCCGGCTCTATGTATTATCATTTCCCCTCAAAAGATGACTTGATTATCGCAACCTATGAAGAGGGAACCCGCTTAATCACAGAGGCCGTCCTCGAAGCGATTGAAGAGGCCTCTGATCCCTGGGAGCGATTGGAGAAAGCCGCGGTTGCCCATATGAACACTCTGTTTGGCGGAAACAATTTTTCTATTTTGCTGTGCGCCGATATTTCCAGAACCGCGCCCGCCCTCAGAATTCGCCTGATTGAAAGCCGGGACAGTTACGACGCCCTGTTTATGGATTTGATAGAAGCCCTGCCGCTCCCCACCGATGTAGATCCCACTCTTCTACGTCTCAGTCTCCTCGGTTCTCTGAACTGGTCAAGCAGTTGGTATCGGCCTGGTGGGCAAACCCCTGCACAAATTGGGGTGCTCTTTGTACGGCTCCTAAGGGATGGTCTTAAAACGCCTTAAATTCAATTACACACAAAAAAAATGTATATTTTTTCTATTTACAAGTTCAAATTATAAAATATATTTACAGAATACTTGAATTTTTTGTATGTATACATACAATATTATTACGAACTGGTAGATTGAAACAGCTTTTGAAGAACGGCATATCTATTATGTGATCTTTTGAAGAAAGCCTGTAAAATCCACAGGGCGTCGGGACTTTTAAAGTCGCGGCAAGCGGCACGCAGATTTTCTGCTGACACTTACTTTGTCAGTTTGAGTGAGAGATTGACCTGATTGGAAGCGAGTAGCGAAGTGAACGAACTAAATATGAAAATAGCAGGCGATCCAGCCAGCAGGGTTGCAGTCCCTTCTGTCGTCATTCGGTTCGCGGGCGACTCCGGAGATGGCATCCAGATAACAGGTAGTCGCTTCACGGATACAACAGCGCTCGCGGGCAATGACCTGGCGACGTTCCCGGACTTCCCGGCTGAAATCAGAGCACCGGTTGGCACAACCTTCGGTGTTTCCGCCTTCCAGATCAATTTCGGCGCACGACGCATCGAAACCCATGGCGATGATCCGGATGTGCTCGTTGCCCTTAACCCCGCCGCCTTGAAAGTTAATATCTCTCGCCTGCGTAAAGGCGGCTCTATTGTTGTTGATAAAGGCGCTTTCACAGCTCGGAACCTTAAAAAAGCGGGATATGACGAAAATCCGCTGGAAGATGGGACGCTTAGTTCCTATCGAATTCTAGAGATTGACATCACTCGGCTCGTTCTTGAATCCGTCAAGGAATTCGGCCTGTCCCAAAAAGATGGGTTGCGGTGTAAGAACTTTTGGGTCCTTGGCCTCGTATACTGGATTTATGGACGGGATCGCAAAGACACAACAGCCTGGCTGAAGGAAAAGTTCGCCAAACGTCCGGAAATTGCCAATGCGAACATCGCTGCCCTGAATGCTGGCCATGTCTATGGTGAAGCCGCTGAACTGTCCGACAGTGTTGGTCTCTATTCGGTTGAGTCTGCCAACATGCAGCCAGGCCTTTACCGAACAGTGACGGGCGGCGAAGCACTAGCATGGGGTCTTGTCGCAGGTGCTGAACTGGCTGGCTTGAATATATATTTTGGCTCTTACCCGATCACACCGGCCTCTCCGGTTCTGCATTCTCTCGCAAAACTCAAACAATTTGGCGTCAAAACCTTTCAGGCTGAAGATGAAATTGCCGCAATTTGCTCAGCCATTGGCGCCTCTTACGCAGGCGCTTTGGGTATCACATCTTCATCCGGACCAGGCATCGCCCTAAAAGGAGAGGCGATCGGCCTTGCCATTTCAACGGAATTGCCACTGGTTATCGTCAATTCTCAGCGGGCAGGACCTTCGACAGGCCTGCCAACCAAAACAGAACAGTCAGACTTGTATCAATCTGTTTATGGTAGAAACGGCGATGCTCCGCTGGTTGTTCTGGCAGCCCACGGCCCGGCTGACTGCTTTGAAGTCGCGATCGAAGCCTGCCGCCTCGCTACCAAATATATGACTCCTGTCATGTTGCTAACCGATGGTTATATCGGCAATGCTGCCGAACCATGGCTTATTCCCTCTGTTAAGGATCGCAAACCGTTCAAGGCGGAGCAACGCACAGACCCGGAAGGTTATGCACCGTTCAACCGCAACCCGGATACTTTGGCGCGCCCCTGGGCCGTTCCCGGCACTCCTGGATTGGAGCATCGCATCGGCGGGATCGAAAAAGAAGAAGGCAGTGGTCATATATCGTATGAACCTGCCAACCATCAGGCGATGACGGATCTGCGCAGAAACAAGATCCTTGGCATTGCCCGCGACATTCCCGAGCAAGCTCCTTCACAGGGAAACGCAAATGGAAAACTCGCAGTTGTGGGTTGGGGATCGACTTTTGGACCGATCAGCCGTGCGGTAAGCAACAAATTGCTGGAAGGCAAAGATGTTGCTCATATTCACCTCACCCATCTATGGCCGCTTCCGGCAAATCTTGAAGATCTTCTCAAGAGCTATGATACCGTCATTGTTCCTGAGATGAATGATGGCCAACTTAAAACAGTGTTGAGAGATCAGTATCTGCTTGACGCTCGCCCAATTACAAAAGTAACCGGCCAGCCTTTCAAGATCAGCGAAATCGAAACCGCAATCGATCAGGCATTGGAGAATTAAGATGAATGTCATTGCACCAAAAGACAAATTAAAGCCTGCTGATTTTGCTTCCGATCAGGAAGTGCGCTGGTGCCCCGGTTGCGGCGACTATGCCATTTTGAAAGCAGTTCAGCGCACATTACCTGATTTGGATGTCCCCAAAGAGAATTATGTCTTTGTCTCAGGCATCGGCTGTTCTTCACGCTTCCCTTACTATATGTCCACGTATGGCTTCCATACCATTCATGGCCGCGCGCCTGCTTTTGCAACCGGCATTAAAATGACCAATACGGACCTTGATGTCTGGATGGTGACCGGAGACGGAGACGGCTTCAGTATTGGCGGCAACCATATGCTGCACGTTCTTCGGCGGAATGTGGATATTCAGATCCTGCTCTGTAACAACGAAATCTACGGACTGACAAAGGGGCAATATTCTCCAACGTCAGAGCCTGGCTTGCGGACGCCATCGTCCCCCACGGGCTCTGTTGACAGCCCGTTGAAGCCTTTGGTTTTTGCCTTGGGAGCAGGCGCACGCTTTGTCTCTCGCGGCTATGATACACAGAAGAATCTGCCGGACACCCTCAAACGTGCCCATGCGCATAAAGGGACATCCATGGTGGAGATCCTGCAAAACTGCATCGTTTATAATGACGCTGTTTTTGACAATGTGTTGGCACGTGATGTGGCAGCCGACAAACAACTCCATGTGGAGCATGGCAAGCCGCTTATTTTTGGGGCCGACAAAGACAAGGGCATTCGCCTTAATACGCGAAATCTGACCCTGGAAGTTGTCACACTTGGAGAGAACGGGACCACGGAAGCTGACATTCTTGTTCATGATGAAAAGAACAAGACAGTTGCTCTGATGCTGGCTGAAATGGGCGGTCCAGATGTGCCAACAGCTTTTGGTGTTCTCTACTGTGATCCCGCTCCTACCTATGAGAGCAGTGTAGATTTTCAGATGGATGCCGCGAAAGATACGGCATCAGCACCGTCTCTGGATGCCCTGTTACGCGAAGGGCATACCTGGGAAGTTCAATAGCACTCTTTCCGAGTTTCTAAAACAAAGCCAGCGGTATCCCCGCTGGCTTTTTTGCATGCCGACCCTGTTTCGCCTATCCTGTTGCGACAGGAGGCATCGCCCATGAGCTCAGAACAAGCAAAGGAGCTGTTACTCGCCCGCAAGGCCGAGCTGGAAGCTATTATGAAATCCAGCGAAAGTGACGAAAAACCCGTTGAGCTTGATCAAACCCGGGTTGGCCGCCTGTCCCGTATGGATGCTCTTCAAGGCCAAGCTCTTGCTCAGGAAACAGTAAGGCGCCGCAAAAACGAGCTCGCTCGCATCGAGGCAGCACTTGCCAGGCTTGAGGTTGGAGATTACGGCTATTGTGTCAATTGCGATGAAGAGATTTCAGCGAAACGCCTATCTCTGGACCCGAGCGCACCGCTGTGTATTGACTGCGCGTCCGCTTAATCCTGCTTGTTCGGGCTCTTGCGGCGTCGGGACTTCATCTGCAAATAATTCAATCCGGCATAGAGAGCCCAGAGAGGCAGAACAATAACAGCCCCGAGCAGAATATAATCAGCGCCCCAGCGCACAGTTGACAAAGCTGTTGAATAAATCTGGCCAATCGTTCCTGTCAGATCTTTCAACAGATCTAAGGGGGTTATGTCAAAAAATGTCAGCATCCATCCCACCAGGAAGGACACAATCAATAATTTCAGAATAAGAGAGCCGACATTTTTTGGCATATCACCGCCTGAATTCTTCTATAATAGGAGTGTTTATGACGCCCATCATATAGAGAAAGATGCCAGGCCGTAAACTCATAATAATTTGGAGATACTGAACGTATCGGAAGAACGGAACAGGCAGAATGACAGAGCCATCCTCGGAACATTTTACGCTTATCCGTCCCGCGCCTCCCTTCAAAGCGTAGGGTATCGCGCTTGATCTCCTACACAGCGAGAAGCCTTTCTGTGACTGGGATTCAAAACAACTTGTCAGCACCGTCAAGGGAGCCATTCGGCGCAATCACTATATCCTGTCCCGACAGGGGGAGAGGTATACGGGTTTTGCCTGCTGGGGGTTATGTTCGGAAAAAACAGCAGAGGGATATGTAAACGGACGTTATTCCCCGACTTATCAGGACTGTCTGGACGGTGATCATTTCCTGCTCTTTATTATACAAGCGCAGCAAACACAGCATTTCAAGGAAATCGTCCGCTTTATGAAACGGCATTATCCCGACGTCAAAGTTTACGGAAAACGTTATCATTCAGACAAAGAGAGGCTGGCCCCTAAAAGATTAACTCAGCGATAGTCAAATTGCAGCTTCATCCATTAATATTCTGCTGTATGAGTTCCTTGTACAATGCCCGGATTTGCCTGGTAACCGGGCCTGCTCCCTCTCCGGATCCAAGAACCTTACCGTCAATTTCGGCAACGGGTGTCTGCGCGCCAAATGTTCCGGTCAGAAAGGCTTCATCCGCGCTCACCGCTTCATAAAGGGAATAGTTCTTCTTATAAACAGGGATGCCGTTCGCCTTGCACACATCAATGACTTTCTGGCGTGTAACGCCGTTCATGCAGTAGTCCCCTGTTGATGTCCAGACTTCGCCTTTTCGAACAATAAAGAAATTACAGGCATTTGTCGTATTGACGAAACCATGCGGGTCTAGCATGAGGGCTTCATCGGCACCAACCTGTTCCGCTTGCAAGCAGGCAAGTACACAATTCAGCTTGGAATGACTGTTGAATTTGGCATCTTGCGACATAGGCAGTCCCCGCACTTGCGGTACCGTCGCGAGGCGAATTCCCTTGTGCAGCAGACTATCTACCGGTTTGGAATGTTCCATGATAATGACGATGGTCGGCCCGGATCTTGAGAGGCTTGGATGCTGGAAAGGTTTTTCCTTGATCCCCCGGGTAATCATTAACCGGCAGTGAACATCATTTTGCATGCCATTGGCTTCAGCCGTTTTTTGCAAAGCATCCGCCACGCCTGCGCGATCCATACCAATATCCAGGCTAACGGCCTTACAGCTATCAAACAAACGATCCATATGTTCGTCAAAGAAAGCCCATTTTCCATTATACAAACGCATGCCTTCCCACATACCGTCGCCCAGCATAAAACCTGAATCGTAGACGGAAACAACCGCTTCATTCCTCGGCACCAATGTACCGTTTACATAAATCAGGATATCCTGATTGCGGAGATCTTCTTCGGCATCATGTGTGGTGTGGCTTTTACCCATATCGGTAAACTCTTTCTTATAAATCATTGTTCAGCACCGTACTTGAACTTTGATTTTCATGCCATCTCCTTGGCACAAAAAATCCCCGCTAAAAGCGAGGATTTTTATGTTGAAAGAAGCCCGGCAAACCGGCCGGGTTTCTTTTGTCGGTACTGGAATATCAATCAGCTTTCATCACTGACAACGATACCGTTCTGAGCCAATAATTGTTCCGGCGTCAGGGATCCGTCTCCCGTCAGGTCGCTATCGGCAACCGTAATGGAGAAGTCACTCTGCCCTTCAACTGTGATAACAGTGTCATCACCGCTCAATTCCAGATTGACCATGTCAGCGCGGTCAGCTGGCGCAATACCAAGTTCATCGAACAAGGCATCCAGATTAATGACATCTTCACTTGCGTCAAAATCGAAGATCGCATCATCCCCGTCTTCATCGGCATCGGAATAATGGAAAGTATCTCCTCCATCCTGGCCATAAATACGGTCATCACCGCCGCCGCCAATGATCGTGTCGTCACCATCACCACCGGCAATCGTATCAGCTTCATCACCACCAATGATAATTTCGGCCTGATCACCACCCAGCAAACCATTGCCTGTCTGATACTGAACATCTACATGCCCCGTATCTTCAAGGTCACCGTCGCTGACATTGTAATCATAATCCCGATCACCGACATAGACATTGTCAATATAGCCGCCGAATGTGTCTTCTGTTGGCAGCCCCCGGAATTCCAGACGGCTTGTTTCTTCCGTCTCGCTGGCATCCACTTCAAAGGCATATTCCTGCCAACCTTTTGAATTACCACTCAGCGTGGTCAACAATTCGCCATCCCACCAGACTTCCACATCATTTGTAGAGCCGGATGTTCTAGGAGAATACCAGAAACTCACTGTCAGTTTCTCGCCGGCTTCGGTCGGAACATCCTGGAAGACATGAGAGTTACTTTGCGTGTAGCCACCCTCGGCATGACTGTCCAGCTCCATCTTGGCGTTACCGTCTTGAGCTTTGATGCCGCCCGTTCCGCCAAATTGCAGTTCAATCGGCGCATCAGCTTCATCTGAGTCAATCATCCAACCTGGCAAATTGTCGTAAGTTGCCCAGCTAGAGCCATGTGATTTGTTGATATTGCTACCGTCACCCTGATCTTCAAAGCTACCATTGATAACCCGATTGCCACCTGGAACATAAACATCGTCGCCGTCTATGGAAGCAGGCGGTGTAACGCTTGCTACATGTAACGGATCATCTTCGATATCGCTGTCATTGGCCAGCATCGCATATTGCGGCACATAAATGCCGTCCAGTGTATTGGTGATAACAATATCATCACCGGCAACCGGCCCGTCATTCACACCATTGACATTGATGGTAACCGTCGCACTTTCTGATCCTTCCACTTGAGCAGAGTAATCAAAGACAATCGACGCCTGATCACCATCATCGAGCGGATCATAAACAGTATCCTGCCCTTCCGGTACATCGAGGCTGACCTGAACATTTTCAGGGTTCGAGGCATCGAATGTCAGCACGCCATAATCCGTTGCACCATCCAACATGTTCAGTTCCCAAATCCCACTATCCGGCGCTGTTTCTGACCAGTCACTAGCATCGAAGACAACAGGGAAGGCTGCGCCTGGCATGGTCACAGATACGGCTTCCGGCGCATTAAATTCGACATCACCATCATTCGGCACAAAATCTTGACCTGGTGTTGCGAGTGTCGCCGTGATCGTATTACCGAGACTGTCTGAATTTTCATCCACGTTGATCGTGTCATCGATCAAAACAGGAATTTCGACATTGTCTACATGAACAGCAACATTTTCGAACTGTCCCGCAGTAAGCTGTTTGCCGCCGATATTCAGTGTCGCTGTTTCACCATTTTCGACACGGTTGGCAAATTCTGCAATGGCCCCTTCATAAGTATCAAACTCATCCTGCGTGAGATAAATTTCCAGGATATCGCCATTACCGCTACCGCCCATATAGTTATCGGAGGAGCCGGCCGTTTCTTCAGACGTATCCCATTTCAGCGTATCATCACCAGAGTCGCCTCGAAGGGTATCATTACCCTGCCCACCGGACATGGTATCGTCATCGCCTTGACCGCGGAGGAAATCATCACCTTCGTCACCGGACATGACATCGTCACCGGCTTCGCCTGACATCCGATCATTACCGGAACCGCCATACAGCAGATCGCCCTGATCGCCCGACCACATGGTGTCATTACCGGCGCCACCCAGAACAGTGTCCACACCACTGACACCATTGTCGTCAAAGACATCATTACCCGCACCTAGATCGGCATAGTCACCCTGGCCATCGCCAGCATGAGCATTGTCTGAACCACCCCAGACAGTATCATTGCCGTCGCCGCCATACATGACATCGGCACCATCATCGCCATACATCAGGTCATCACCGTCGCCACCGAGCATCGTGTCGTTGCCGTCACCACCATGCATTTGGTCGTTACCGGTGCCACCATCCATGGAATCGTCGCCGCCATCACCCATCATGGTGTCATTGCCATCACCGCCAGACATTGTATCGTTGCCAGCGCCGCCATACATCAGATCATCGCCGCTGTCACCAGAGACATCATCGCGACCCTCGCCACCGCGAAGTTCGTCATTACCAGCGCCGCCAGACATCTCATCGTCACCGGCATCACCCCGCAATAGGTCATCACCACCTTCGCCCAGCATCTGATCGTTACCAGCGCCGCCTTCCATGGTGTCATCGCCACCATTTTCGCCGTCGTTGCCACTGTCACCATACATGACATCATCACCGGCACCGCCCGTCATACTGTCATTACCAGCTTCTGAAATATCGTGATTTTCAACAGATACATGAAGACTGTAGGTGTCGCCATTATCCGGCACATTACCTGTTACACTAAACCCGTCAGAAGCTGAAGATGGCCATTCAGCGACAGCAAGATAATAGATTCCAGCAGCAAGATTGACTTGAATGCGAGAGTCAAGGCCCGTCTCTTCCGACCCCGCATCTCTGCCGTTGTCATCATTAAAGGCTACGAGATCACCAGCAGCATTAAACAGGAAGAGTTCAGTATCCATTCCACCGGTTGGATTGACATATGTCCGGCCGCCATCGATATCCAGCATCACAAGCGAGCCATCTTCGGTCACTGTGAAGCTGTACCAATCGGCAGAACCGTCACCGGTTGCTGTAACGGATACATGAGGGATCGAGTCAGATTGTGCAACATTCGCATCTTCCTGCACACCGAACGAGCCATCCAGATTCTGAGCATTTTCAGGGTTGTTATTACCAGCTTGTTTATCAACGGCAACAGCGCCATCGGATGAGCCGGAACCAGCACCGTCGCCATACATGACATCCGCACCGCCTTCGCCATGCATCTCGTCATTACCCGCACCGCCAAACATGGTGTCATCGTCACCGATGGCCGCATTGTCGCCGTTATCACCATACATGACGTCATCGCCAGCATCGCCATACATGACATCTGCACTGCCCGAACCGCCCAGCATAGTGTCATCGCCTTCACCGCCTGACATGGTGTCGTTGCCAGAGCCACCATGCATGTGATCATCACCGGCATCGCCGCCCATGGAGTCGTCACCGGAACCACCGCGCATGACATCATTCCCGTCACCGCCTGACATATCATCATCACCGGCGTCACCGACAAGAAGGTCATTGCCATCTCCGCCAAACATGTCGTCATTGCCAGTACCGCCGCGTAAAGTGTCCGCACCATCTCCGCCGTACATGTCATCATTGCCAGTACCGCCAACGAGGAGATCGTTGCCAGAACCACCATACATATCGTCGTTACCAGAGCCACCAATCAGCGTATCGTCACCTGCATCGCCATACATGTCATCATTACCAGTGCCGCCAACAAGCAAATCGTTGCCAGAACCGCCATACATATCGTCGTTACCAGAGCCACCAATCAGCATGTCGTCGCCTGCATCGCCGTACATATCATCATTGCCAGTGCCACCAATCAGCGTATCGTCACCCGCATCGCCGTACATGTCATCATTGCCAGTACCACCAACAAGCAAATCGTTGCCAGAACCGCCATACATATCGTCGTTACCAGAGCCACCGATCAGCATGTCGTCGCCTGCATCGCCGTACATGTCATCATTGCCAGTACCACCAACGAGCAGATCGTTACCATCACCGCCATACATATCATCGTTGCCAGTGCCACCAACGAGGAGATCGTTACCGTCACCGCCATACATATCGTCGTTGCCAGTGCCACCGATCAGCGTATCGTCGCCCGCATCTCCGTGCATGTCATCATTACCGGAACCGCCATACATCAGATCGTTGCCGGAACCGCCACCCATATGATCATTACCAGCGCCGCCATACATGACATCGTCACCGCTATCACCATGCATATTGTCTTGGCCGTCATCGCCATACATCGTGTCTTCTCCAGAACCACCACGCATGGTATCGCGGCCTTCGCCGCCATACATCAGGTCGTCGCCATGCTCGCCGAACATGCGATCATTACCTTCATCGCCATAAAGCAGATCATCGCCATCACCCGTCCACATGATGTCATTGCCTTCACCACCATGAACGGTGTCTGTACCACTATTGATGAAGTTGTCGTCGAAACGGTCGTCGCCGGAGCCAAGCTCTACATAATCGTCGCCGCTGGAGCCAGGTCCCTCATTGTAAGCGTTGTTGCTGCCACCCCAAACAGTATCATTACCGGATCCACCAAGCAGAGTGTCATCACCGGCATCGCCATACATCAAATCATTACCGGAATCACCATGCATATAATCATTACCAGCGCCGCCTGACATTTCGTCATTGCCAGAGCCACCCCCCATATGGTCATTGCCAGCGCCACCAGACATCTCGTCATCGCCGCTGTCACCATGCATATTGTCACGGCCTTCGCCACCATACATGGTGTCATTACCGGAGCCACCACGCATACGGTCGTTGCCCGCTTCTCCATACATCAGATCCGCACCGCTATCACCGCGCATGTTGTCTCGGCCCTCACCACCATACATGGTGTCTTCACCAGAATCACCGCGCATGCGATCATTGCCAGCTTCGCCATACATCAGGTCATCGCCGCTGTCACCGCGCATGTTATCCCGACCTTCGCCGCCATACATGGTGTCTTCACCGGAACCGCCGCGCATACGATCATTGCCAGCGTCGCCATACATGACATCGTCGCCGCTATCGCCGCGCATATTATCCCGACCTTCGCCGCCATACATGATGTCGTCACCGCTATCACCATGCATATCGTCGCGACCGGACCCACCATACATCACGTCATTACCAGAGCCGCCGCCCATATGGTCATCGCCAGCATCTCCATACATCACATCATTACCGGAGCCACCATGCATATTGTCGTTACCGGAGCCACCATACATGACATCATCGCCGCTGTTGCCTTGCATGTCGTCATTGCCAGCGTCGCCATACATCACGTCCGCGCCGCCGCCGCCTTTCATTTCGTCCCGGCCGTCGCCGCCATACATCAGGTCAGCACCTTCATTGCCTTCCATATAGTCATCACCAGCATCGCCATACATCGTATCGTCGCCAGTATCACCATAGAGGCTATCGTCACCACCATTCCCGCGGATTTTGTCATCTCCGGAGCCGCCGGCAGCCACATCATCGCCGTGGCCCGCCAAAATCGCGTCATCGCCACCCTGACCGAAGATCAGGTCATTCCCCCAGCCGCCATAAATCAGATCAGCGCCACCGTAATTCCACTCAACCGCGCCGCGATACATATAGGCAAAGTTGTAAGGACCGAAATTGTTGAGACTGTTAATGATTGTCGAATACAAGGCATCGATATCTTCAGGCCCAAAATCAGGACCAAGACCTGCATTATCGCCATAGATGATGTCATTGCCATCGCCGGCAACGATAATGTCTCGCATATATTGCTGTGGATCTCCAAAATCGCCGTTTCCGAAACCACCATCAAACAGGGCACGTTGCGCAAAGAAATCATTGCCGCCGCCGCCATACATCTGATCATTGCCCCAGCCGCCGCTGATGACTTCATCACCGATCAGCAGATCGCCGGTTCCGGGTTGATAGGCCCCTGCTTCATTTCCAATTTCATCGCCGCTTTCATCGGGATCGCCTTTCCCGATCAAAGCCTTCAGATCTTCACCTTCTTCAGAATCCCGGCGCCCGAACAATATATCTGTTCCGGTTCCGCCAACCATCATATCCTGACCCTGATCATCAATCAGAACGTCCCCGCCAGAACCGCCATCCAGCAGATCATTCCCGGCACCACCATCCAGATAATCGTTATGCGCGCCACCATCCAGTGTATTCGTGCCTTCATCCCCTTTCAGGAAATCCTGTCCGCGACCACCTTCAATGGCGCCAGTTTCCTCATTGATGAAATCTTCATCATTCACGCCAGCAACAATTACATTCTGACCATCGTTATCTATGTCTTCTCCCACCAAAGAATCCGGACCTTCACCTTGACCGGGATTCATGTCATCATTGTAGGGATCTTGCGGGTTAGGATCATAGGCGTCGTTGTTATCACCAACTGTTGGTGTTTGGCCGGTTGTCCAGTCTGCCGCTGTATTCGTGTCTGCATTGTCTACACGGGCAAAGACATTATTGACGTCGATATCCAGGAAGAATGTTTTGGCTATCGGGCTGCATTCAACCAACTGTTCCAGACTGATCGGTGCATAGGCATCAAAGATACCCGGAGCGACAACTTCCTGAGTGGCAATCTGACCGTTGAACGTTCCGCTGTCACCAAAGATATCAAGCTCTGCGGACGGATCAGGGTTCCCCAACCAGCCTGCATTCAGAGATGCCGGTTCAAATTGAGCGCCATTAGCCAGGAAAGTATCCAGCTCTGTCACGCTGCCGTCGATCGCCCAGCTTAACAGCACGCCCAAGGGGTCGGAAGTATCGTCTCCCATTGGCCAGTCCTGATTGTCAGCAAGAGATCCACCGCCGACCGGAGCCCCTTCACTGTCAAAGACGACATAAATAGTTTGGACACCCTCTTCACCTTCGGCCTGCATTAAAACAAGCTTGCCCCCGGCTGGAATATCGAGTGTTGGCAGATCGATTGTAACCGGATCACCATCGGGACCAATGATGGAGATGGAGGTCGTTCCTTCTCCAACGGTCGACTCGCCATTTCCTGCTGTAGACTGGACTGAGTTCGTCGTATTGCGAAGCTCAATAAAGTCCACATCACTCCGACCAGCAAAATCAATAAAGCTATCGATTTCCGGATTCTCGAGGCCCAGAAGGGCTTGCGTAAGTGCAGCATCTCCGCTCTCTTCATCAGAGTTTACCCGGCGGGACTGATTGTCATCCTCTTCGCGTGGACGTGAGAAATTCAACGCACCCAGACCAATTTCATTCAAATCCAGTTCCGGCTGATCGGGAATAAGTGTAAGCAGTGTCAAATCATCATCAGGCGTATCCGCTGGAAAACCGAGCTCAGTCGGATCCAACAGTCCTGAAATTCCAATACCATCTCCAATACCGTCATCATCGAAAGCAGAGAAGCCAGCACCACCGCCACCTTGGGCGGCCCCGGCGGCCGGCCCTGCAGCTGGTGCGACAAGATCAGGATTAAATTCTTCTACAAGGCCCGTGACTTCTGTCGCACTGATAACAGATCCGTCAGAGAGGGTAAGCTGAGGGGGAAGATCTGTACCAGCTTGGGAGAAGAAATTTTCCAGAATAACGGATGTGCCATCTGCAATCGATGTTACAACGAGATCACTGCCATCTTGCGAAAAGACAACTAGGTCCGCACTTGCCACATCCAACAGGATATTCTGTCCAGCCTCGACCTCGACAACTACGCCAGTTTCCGTGCCTGTGACCACACCGTTTTCATTCTTCGCCATGCTACTAATCCTTACCCTCAAGACCCCGTATCGGAGTAAATTCATCTGTGTGTTTTTGCTTTTGATACACACTGCCAATTGAGAAAAAGACTATTGTAGACAGCCAATTCTGTCATACCCCATATCAGGGACGGCTTGTCGGTTTTTATAATTTTATTAAAACGCGCTTCTCTTATTTATCACCCTTTTTGGGGATAAAAATGCACAAAGGCCTGGTTTTTCGACCAGACCTCATGCTTAACAAAACGTTAATTCTCAATGAGTTATCAGCTTTCGTCACTTACACTGATGCCAGCATTTGCCAGCAAATCCGCAGCGTTCAACGTCCCATCGGATGAGCCCAAATCGACATTATCAAGGGTAATCGAGAAGCCTGCCTCACCATCAACAGTGACAACGGTATCCGTCCCGTCAGAGACTAGATTAACCAGATCAGCCCGCGCTTCAGCATTACCCCCGCCCAACGCATCAAACAGGGCATCCAGATTGATCACATCGTTACTTACATCGAAATCGAAAATAATATCATTGCCATCTGTTCCGCCGGCGCCCCCAACGCCAGCTGTATCAGAACCATAGTAGTGGAAGACATTGCGGCCCCCATCATCATTGGCATTACCCGTACCACCAAAAAGTCGATCATCGCCTGCGCCGCCTGCGATCGTGTCATCGCCACCTCCGCCGACAATCGTATCCGCGCCCAGACTACCGATCGCAATTTCATTGCGCTCATTCCCCAGCAGTCCCAAACCACCGCCAATGAGCTGATACTCTACATCAACGCCGGCCGTATCTGTATTCGTGCCGTCAGTTGCTGTATAATCAAACTCTATATCTGTCCCTGGAATACCCGACGGTGTGACATTTACATAGTCGGCCTCATCCCTTGCTGCAGGAGCAGTGACACCATCCACACTGATCACATCACCTTCGGGATCCGTATCATTGGAGAGAAGGCCATATTCAGGAATAAAAATCGGTGTATCAGAGTTTGTAATAACAATATCATCGACTGCAACAACCGACCCGTCTGTAACATCACCACCAGCGCCGTCAGGCAGCAATCCAACTTCTTCATCAATCACTTCATCGCTGAAAGCAAGTTCCGTTGGGTCAAGCAGACCTGAAATCCCAATGCCGTCTCCGATGCCATCATCATCAAAAGAGGAGAATCCCGCACCACCGCCATTAGGAGTGGCCCCCGCTGCCGGCCCGCCCGCAGCAGGGACAACAAGATCGGGGTCAAATTCTTCCACAAGGCCAGTCACTTCAGCCGCGCTGAGGACCGTACCATCGGACAAGGTGAGCTGCGGTGGCAGCTCTGTACCCGCCTGCGAGAAAAATCCCTGTAGCACGACGGAAGAACCATCAGCAATCGAAGTAACAACGAGATCACTCGCGTCTTGCGAAAACACAACCAGGTCGGCGCTTACCACATCCAGCTGGACATTCTGTCCCGCTTCAACTTCTACAATGACACCCTCAGCCGCTGTCGCAACCGCATTACTCTTTGACACTGCCATCTTTTTATCCAGTCACTTCCAAACAACGGATAGAGAAATTCTCCATACGCCCAAATAATACAAACATTAACAACTGGAAGAAAAAATAAAGAAGCCAAGGGAGCCTGTCATACCTCAAATGAGGGGTGTTAAGAAAAAATTTACCCTATTTTTCCACCCCTCACTGATATTTATCCCTCAAGAGAGGGACAAATTGTCGGATGGTCAACTTTCATCGCTTACACTGATCCCTTTCAGGGTCAATAGATCCGCAGCACTTAGTGTCCCATCGAACGTTCCCAGATCAACATTATCAAGCGCGATGGAGAAGCCGGCTTCGCCGTCAACAGTGATGGTTGTATCAGTTCCGTCAGAAACAAGGTTGACCAAATCGGCACGATCTTCAGCACTCCCGGCGCCCAACGCATCAAACAAGGCATCCAGATTAATGACATCGTTATTCACATCGAAATCGAAAATAATGTCATTGCCATCGTTTCCGCCACCTCCGCCGACGCCAGCTGTATCGGAACCATAATAATGGAAGACATTGCTGCCCCCGTCATCAAGCGCGTTGCCGGTACCGCCGAAAAGCCGATCATCACCAGCACCGCCTGCAATCGTATCATCCCCGCCACCGCCGACAATTGTATCGGCCCCGAGGCTACCAATGGCAATTTCATCCCGATCATCACCAGCCAAACCCAAACCTCCAGCAATGAATTGGTATTCCACATCAACGCCAGCATTGTCGGAATTAATGCCATCGGTTGCCGTGTAATCAAACTCGACATCATCACCGGGAATACCCGACGGTGCTACATTAACATAGCCGGCGACGTCCTCAGCAGCCGGCGCCGCCACGCTTCCAACAGTCACGCCATCCGGCACATCATTAGAGAGCAAGCCATAATCCGGGATGAAAATCTCTGTGCCGGAATTGGTAATAACAATATCATCCGCCGCGACCACTGCGTCACCGAGACCGTTCACATTAATCGTTACTTCGGCCTCTTCAGTATTTTGTATTTCAGCATTATACGTAAAGACCACTGTTGCAACATCACCGTTTATCATTGGAGCGAAAGCAGACCCAGGCTCGAGAATTACAGTCGCAGCATCCGGATTTGTCGCATCCACCCGGAGGATGCCGTAATCATCTGCACCATCGATCAGGTTAACACTCCAGATATCTCCAACTTGAACCCAATCCGCCGCTGCGATAACAATCGCCGCACCGCCGCCCGGCATTGTAATGGTGACAGCATCCGGGCTCGTGAAAACCGTCGTCCGAGATCCATCATTCGTGATGAAATCCTGAGCAGGAACACCCGCTGTCAACTGTTCTGTCAGCGTTGTGTTTTCATCTGTCGTAAAGCTATCATCGATCAGAACCGGGACTTCATCGCCGTCCACATGAACGTGTACATACTCGATATTCGATGCTGTCAGGGTTTTTGCGCCAATCGTCAGCGTCACATTATCTTCACCATTTTCAAGTCGGTTCGAAAATTCGGCAATGGCTTCTTCATTTGCCAAAAATTCCGCTTCGGTGAAATAAAGCTCCAGCGTATCTGTGTCGTCTCCACCATCATAGTCATCGGCTGATCCGTCAGCATTATCAGCAGCAGTCCAGCGCAGCACGTCATCTCCGGTATTCCCGTCAACGTCATCACTGCCATCGTTACCGGTCATGGTGTCATTACCGGCATCACCATACATGATATCAGCATCATTGCCGCCAGACATCTGATCGTTGCCCGTACCGCCAGACATCTGATCGTTGCCCGTACCGCCATACATCAGGTCGTTATCGGTCCCTCCGAACATGATATCGTTACCGGCACCACCATATAGCGTATCTTTCTCATAGCCGTCGCCACCATAAACCGAGCCCAGACCATCTTCACCATACATGACGTCATCACCAGCATCCCCGTACATCAGGTCGCCATCATCCTCGCCATACATCGTGTCGTTACCCGTACCGCCTGACATGGTGTCATCTTCCAGAGATGGTCCGAAGATCGGGTCTCCGTTGTCGCCATACATAACGTCATTGCCAGCACCGCCAGACATGTCATCTTCGTCATAGCCACCATACAGAACGTCATCGCCGGCATCGCCCGTCACCGTATCAAGGCCTGCACTACCATATGCAGTATCATTGCCCTCACCGCCCTGAACCGTATCGTCACCATCACTGCCACCGATCAAGTCAGCACCCAAGCCGCCCATCACCAGGTCATTACCGTCACCGCCAGACATCCGGTCGTTCCCCGTACCGCCGTCCATGGTGTCATTACCGTCACCACCAGACATACGGTCATCCCCCGCATCGCCGGTCATGGTGTCATTACCGGCATCACCATACATGATATCAGCATCATTGCCGCCAGACATCTGATCGTTGCCCGTACCGCCATACATCAGATCGGCGTCTTCGTTGCCTTCCATATAATCACTGCCTGCGCCGCCATAGATCGTATCTGCGCCGGTATCACCATAGAGACTGTCAGCACCGTCATTGCCCTCGATCTTGTCATTGCCGGATCCGCCCGCGACCAGGTCATGGCCAGAACCTGCAACAATGCCGTCATCCCCGCCTTGGCCAAAGATCAAATCGTTGCCGCCGCCGCCATAAATCAGGTCGGCGCCACCATAATTCCACTGAACCGAATTCCTATAGGCAAAGGCAAATTCATAAGGATTAAAGCTACTTGCAATTGTGAAGTAGAATGAACTGATATCCTCAGGACCAAAATCAAAGGCCAGCCCGGCATTATCACCATAGATAATGTCACTATCATCACCGGCGACAATGATATCGCGCATATAATCTTGCGGATTACCAAAACCATCATTGCCAAAACCACCTGCGAACAGGGCCGCTGAGGCAAGTGTCGGGAAATTGTCGTTGCCAAACCCACCAAAGAGAGTTTCATCACCAACCAGTAGATCACCGGTACCGCTTCCCTTACCGATCAGCGCTTGCAATTGGGCGTTGGTATCCAGTTCATCCCCACTGACAAGGTCATTCCCGAACCCGCCATCCATTGTATCTTCGATCGGGTCTCTCCGGCCAAAGATGATATCGGTTCCGGTTCCGCCGATCATCATATCCTGGCCTTGATCGTCAATCAGAACGTCGCCGCCTGACTGCCCGTCCATAACATCATTTCCAGCACCACCATCCAGATAGTCATTATGGGAATCCGAGCCATCGCCCCCATAAAGAACATCAAAGAAGTCGTTACCGCCGCCGCCAAGAAGAGTATTGTTGCCATCATCTCCGATCAGGAAATCCTGACCACGGCCGCCTTCGATCGCTCCGGTTCCTTCATTAATGAAATCTTCGTCATTGACACCGGCAATAATGACGTTCTGACCATTGGTATCTGTCTCATCGTCCGGGCCCACCAGATTTCCAAAGGCCTGCCCCGGATTCATATTGTCGTTAAACGGATCCTGAGGATTATAATCATTTACGTCGTTATTCTGTCCGACCGTTGGCACTTCTCCAGTTGTCCAGTCTGCCGCTGTATCCGTGTCAGCATTATCAACACGGGCAAAGATATTGTTCGGCTCGATGTCCAGAAAGAACGTTTCAGCGATTGGGCTACAGTCGACCAAATCGGCCAGGCTGATCGGAGAATAGACATCGAAAATACCCGGTGCCACGACTTCCTGCGTTGCGATTTGACCATTAAACGTGCCACTGTCACCAAAGATATCAAGAGCCACAGCCGGGTCCGGATTTGCAAGCCATCCAGCGTTCAGGGAAGCCGGTACAAACTGCGCCCCATTCGCCAAGAAGGTATCGATCTCTGATACAGAACCGTTCAACGCCCAGCTTAACAAAACGCCGAGCGGCTGTGCCGTATCACCGCCGACTGGCCAGGCATCATTATCCGCGACAGTTCCCCCATCAACTGGGGCGCCATTGATATCAAAAACAACATAAACGGTTTGAACGCCGCCTTCACCGCTTGCCTGCATGAGCACAAGACGTCCGCCTGCGGGAATATCGACAGTCGGCAGATCGACGGTTACGGGCGCGCCTTCCGGTCCAATAATTGAAACAGAAGTTGTTCCGTCTCCTTCTCCTGCAGCTGATTGTACATTTTCTGTCGGATTCCGCAGCTCAATAAAATCAACGTCTACTCCCTGCGAAAACTCAATAAAACTGTCAATATCCGGATTTTCCAGGCCGATCAAAGCCTGTGTCAGAGCGACATCACCGCTGTTGTCTGAAATGGCAAAAACCGCTGAGGAAAATTCACTGTCTGAAAATTCATCATCCTGGGGCCGGAAGTCCTGAGAAAAGCGAAGCGCACCAAGACCAATTTCGTTAATGTCCAGCCGAGGAGGTCTGCCTTCACCTTCATCACCCTCGCCACCATTGTCAAGGATCAAACCGACCTCTTCGGCAATCACTTCATCCCCGAAACCAAGCTCTGTCGGATCCAAAAGCCCTGATATCCCAATCCCGTCTCCGATCCCATCATCGTCAAATGCCGAAAAGCCTGCACCGCCCCCATTTGGTGCTGCCCCCGCTGCCGGGCCACCTGCTGCTGGCGCAACCAAGTCAGGATTAAATTCTTCAACCAGCCCTGTGACTTCCGTCGCGCTGATCACAGACCCGTCTGACAAGGTCAGCTGCGGCGGAAGATCGGTTCCCGCTTGAGAGAAGAAACCTTCCAGTACAAGAGAGGCGCCGTCAGCAATCGATGTGACAACAAGATCACTTCCGTCTTGAGAAAAGACAACAAGATCCGCACTGGCCACATCCAGTAGAATATTTTGTCCTGCCTCAACTTCAACAACTCTACCCTCAGCTGTTGTTGTCACGACGCCATTCTCAGTTTTCGCCATTTCCCTAGTCCCTCTGATATGTTCGATGCGCAACACAACCCCTCGATGCGCGTATTAAACTTGGGCTATAGAATATTTGGCCAACCCAAAGCTGTCATACCTCAAATGAGGGATGTTTAAGAAAAAATTTACCATAGTATTAAAAATGTAACTCCCCAAACCTCCACGGAGAGGAAATCACATATAAAACAATATATTAACGACATTATTTCTTTGCGACAGCGCATGCCCTAAACCTGTCTATAAACCGACAGCGGCTGGATTACTTCTTGTAAAAACAAAGGGTCGCATTTTTTTACAAGAACGATTATGGTGATTCGCAGACTATTTTTGATTGGATTTGGGGAAGCCTCTGATATGTCTTTGAAATTTCGTATTCCGGCCGGTGAGAAGATTGTCGTAAACGGCGCCGTTATTACCAATACAAGCGCGAAAGCCATGCATTTTTCGCTGGAAAATGATGCTTCAATAATGAGGGAGAGGGATATTCTTCTACCCGATCAGGTTCAAAGCCCCATCGACAACGTCTATATTCAAATTCAAATGATGTATATCGAACCTGAGAACCACACAGATCATTATAGAAATTTTCAGGAGGCTGCTCAAATGGCCTTCCTATCAACAGACGACACGCCCTTAAGAGATGTCATATTTGAAATCGTGGGTCTGGTTGGCGAGAAAAACTTCTATAGCGCCCTAAAGCTTCTTCAAAAGGTGAAAAAAGAGTCTGACGCACTCTAATTTTTACCTCAAAGACGCCCTTTAACTTCTCTGCTCCAACTGTCTTGCAAAAAAAAGAAAAAAAACCCAGGCCGTTGGTGAGAGGGGAATCAAATAGAAAATCCCACTTTTGCTGATATTTCAGTAGTTAACGAATTGTTATACATACAATTTTAGCTATTTTTTAGCGTTTAAAATCAACCCTGTTAATAAGTTGTTAAGAAACTCCTCCCATAGTTTGCATCACGGTTTCAAAGTAAATCGGGGCTCAAAAGAGCCGCATTCGTCGCACAGCGACAACTCTAGAATGAGGAATATATATTATGGCTTTTTCAGTTAATACTAACTCAAATGCTATGGCCGCCCTGCGGTCTTTGTCCAGCACTCAGAACAACATCACCAGCATTCAGTCTCAGATTCAGTCTGGCCTGAAAATTGGCGGTGCAACTGATGACCCGTCTACTTTCGTGATTTCACAGGGTATGCGCGGTGACGTTGGATCACTTAAAGCCGTTCAGGAAGGCCTGAACTTTGGTAAAGCGACTGTTGGTATGGCTCTTGCCGCTGCAACACAGATCTCTGATCAGTTGACTGGCCTGCAAGCGAAAGTTACTCAGGCTTCAAATGAAGGCCTGGATACAGCCACACTGCAATCTGAAGCAGACGAAATGGTTGCTCAGATCGCCGGTATCGTAACAACTGCTGAATTTAACGGCATTAACCTGCTCGATAACGGTGGCACGACTTCTGGACTTAACGTTTTGTCCAGCCTTGGCGGTGCTTCACTGTCTATTGCTGAACAAAATGCAACAACTGCTGGCCTGGGTATTGCTGGTCTTGATCTTACTGCAACACATGGTGAAATTGCTCTCGGCAATGGTTTCAACCCAGCTGAAAGTAACACATTCACTATTACAATTGATGGTTCAGGCGACACACATACATTCGAATTGGATGGTGACGCCAACGCCTTGACTACAGTTACAGATGAAGCAAATGGCGACTATGTCTATGGCGTTTCTGTTGACTTTGCCAATGATTCCAATCAGGAGATTATGGGTAAAGTTGCTGCAGCAATGCGTGAAGAAGGTTTCGCCGTTGATATTGGTGAAGATGGCGTTGTTTCGATCTCTGCCAGTGGTCAGGATATCACGCTTGCAACAACAGTTGCCGCAGGTACAACGCTCACGCAGGACGTCGCGGGTACTGCACTGACGGATATCGCTGCCGCGAAAACGGCAATCGGGTCCATCATGACGAACCTTGGTACATATTCCAACCGTCTCGACAGCCAGGCTGAGTTTACTCAGGTTCTGTCAGACAAGCTGGAAGAAGGCCTTGGTATTCTTGTCGATGCCAACCTGGCTGAAGTTTCTGCAAAACTGCAGTCCGAACAAACGAAAGAGCAGTTGGGTATTCAATCCCTCTCAATTGCCAACGCAGCTTCTCAGTCTATCCTGGGTCTGTTCCGTTAATCTCTTTCTGGATAAAGGCGGCCCTCGGGTCGCCTTTATTTTTCAGTCGATTAACAGAAAACAGGAGAAAAGACTATGTCCGTCGCTGCTTATGCCAAAACAAATCTCACGACCGAAACCCCAACCAAAACAGAATACAGGCTTTTCGCCGAAATTACGGGCGAACTCGAACAAGTTAACAAACAGGCTGAGGTCTCCCAAGCGCGCGTTAACGCTTTGTTTAGAAATTCCCAACTATGGTTGACACTGGAAGCTGATTTGGTTTCCGAACAAAATAAACTGGATATTGAGCTAAAAGCTGGATTGATTTCACTGGCGATCTGGGTAAAGAAGTTTACCTCCTCCGCCATGAGAACAACAATTGAACTGGAGCCGCTGATCAGCGTGAACCGGCAGATTATGGAAGGCTTGCTTGCATCTGAAAGAAATGCAAAAAACCCCTCCAATCGATCTACCGCTGTTGAATACAGTCAGCTTCAAGCTTAAAGGTGATGTGATGCAGTTGTCAGGAACCAGCTCTCTTCTTTGGTACAAACTTGCCAATGATCAAAAAGACGCCCACATGAAAATGTTTGAGGCGCAGCCGACAACTGCCCGCGACATCGAAAAATTCAAAGAAGAGATCGTCAATGTTAAATCCGTTGACGATCTGATGAAAAACAGAACACTCCTCAGTGTAACCCTGTCAGCTTTTCAGCTCGAAAGTGAAATAGACAAAACCGCTTTTGTCAGAAAAATGCTGACGGAAGACCCAACTGCAGACGACAGCCTGGTTAATAGACTTGTGGAGCCGCGTTGGACCAAATTGGCCAACGCATTGCACGGTTTGAATCAAGATCCGGATTTCTTTCAAAATCAGAATAATGTTGATGCTCTTCTAAATGGTTACAAGACCAACGAGTTTGAGAAATTTGAGGGTCAAAACGCGGATGGTGTCCGAGAATCAATGTATTTTAAAAGGATTGCTGGCGGGGTTACAGAAGTCTCGCAAATCCTGGCGGATAAATCCTTGATGGAAGTCGTGAGGGTTGGTCTGGGCCTGCCCGAAAGTTTTCAGTCTTTGGAATATGAACAACAAAAGGCCAGACTTGAGAAGGAAATCGATATTGAGGATTTCGAAGATCCGGCTAAAATTGACAAGATGATTGAAAGATACCTTATCTTTACCGAGCTCAATAACTCGGATCCGGCCGCAAATCCTGTACTTTCTCTCTTCCAACCCGTCTCCTCCGGGAATTCTGTCGGCCCACAACCGATCTCGATAAATCTGAATGTATAGAAATATTGGTTTAGAGATTTTTTAACCATACCTTCCTATTGTGTCTAGAACCCAATACAATAGGCAGTCTTGAATGCAACAGATTTCCCGACAGAATACCGAAAAATACCCAAAACTGGCAATTACGGCGACCAAACTCTATAGTAAAAACAAAATCAAAGAAGCTGAAAAGCCGGTTGCACAGCTCCTAAAAAGCGATTGGGACAACGCTCTTCATTTCTTTCAAACAGGAATTGCTGCTTACAATGCCCGCGCCGTTGACGTTTCTATCAGACTTTACGAAAAGGCACTGAAGTTACCGGAAACCAAACTCACCAAACATTCAGATATTTATCTGGCACTCGGCCTCTCCTATGCTGCTCAAGGAAACTATCATGAGGCAATAAGGCATTATGATATTGGCTTTGAGTTGGCGCCGGACAATGCTCTTATTTTAAATAATCGCTCGTTGTCTCATAAATATTTAAACAACACACCTCAGGCTTTGCAAGATCTCAGGCTTGCTTTCTCGATAATGCCAGATAACGACAATATTCTTCTTAATCTCGCCAATATGCTGGAGGCCACGGGTTCATCAGATGAAGCCCTGCAAATTCTTGAAGAAAAATTGCCGCTGCATCAGGAAAAACCTGAATTTCTGGTTGCAGTCGGAAAGCTCAAAAAGCTGATTAACCCAGTTGAAGCTTTGCTGTTTTTTCGAAAAGCAGCTCATCTGGAGCCGAAAAACTCAAGATATCTGAATTTATATGCAGATATATTTAACATCAACAGAAGCCTGAAAACCTTTGATGGCCTGGAGCACGATCTGCTCCTCCTCCTTTCCAATGATGCTGTCGATTGGAAAAAACTGAGCTGGGTAATCCCTCAGCATCTAAAAGCAGACCCTCTATTTAAAGAAGTCCAACCTCTGCTGGCACAGGCAATTAACGAAAATGCCGATATCAATATCGATTTCGGAAAAACCGCGCAAATTCTAACCAATAATGTTCTACTAGCGGCCCTTCGTAGAATACGATTGTCTGATCCGGAACTAGAAAAATTACTTGAACTATTCAGACGACAAACATTGATCGCCGTTGCCAGTGACATTGAACTCAATCCAGCATTGTCGAACCTGCTTCTAAAAATACTGACACCGATAGCAGAATATTGCTTCGTCTCGGAATATGTCTTCTCAGAGAGTGTTTATGAAAGTCAGATTATTGAGAAACTACTGGCAGAGCTAGAAGACACCGGGTTGAATTCCTCGGTAGAAAGCGTTCTGAAATTTGCGATTACCTGCTGTTACAGGCAGCCCCATCAAACGGCGGCCCTCATTTCTGCTGCGAAAAAACTGAAGCTGAAAAATTCCGACGACTTTAAGGGAATGATCAAAAGGACGCTTTCCGAGCCCTTGGTCGAGAGAGATATTCAAAAAAACGTTCCAAAACTTACCGCAATCAGTGACGAAATTTCGCTCTCCGTTCAAGAACAATACGAAGAGAACCCATATCCGCGCTGGATTCATTTTCCCTTTCAAGGCAGCACAAATATAGCAACACATTTAGCGACAATACTTCCCGTATTGGGTGCTGAGCCCCCGGCGCTTCCAAAGAACCCTGATGTTCTGATAGCGGGTTGCGGTACAGGAAAACAACCGATCTCGACAGCAATGGCATTTCCATCGAGTAAATTGCTCGCCGTCGATTTGAGCGTGGCAAGTATTGCTTATGCCATACGGAAGACTAAAGAGCTGAAAATCGGCAATATCGATTATGGTCAAGCCGACATAATGGAACTCAGAAATTTAAATCGTAAGTTTAATATTATTGAATGTGCTGGCGTTCTTCATCACATGAATGATCCACTTGCCGGTTGGCAAGTCCTGTGTGACATATTGCACGACGATGGTTTTATGCTTATCGGCCTTTACAGTGAAATAGGCCGCCAAGATATTGTTGCAGCCAGAGAGTTCATCAAAGAAAACCAGTATTCAGACTCAATTGAAGACATTCGGCTTTGTCGAAAATCATTGCTGTCACTTAAAAACGGGCATTTGGCAAAACAGGTTATCCGGCATTCAGATTTTTATGCCACATCTCCCTGCCGAGATTTGATTTTTCACGTGCAAGAACACCGATTTACGGTACACCAAATTTCCAAAGCCTTGGAAACTCTTGGTTTAGAATTTCTTGGTTTCAATCTTCCGTTTCAACATATCGAAGAGAGCTATAAAAACCTCTATCCGGATGATGTAAATCTGACCAATCTTGATAACTGGGCCTCTTTTGAAGAAAAACATCCAGATACCTTTACAGCAATGTACAAATTCTGGGTGCGGAAGAAACGATGAATTTGGAACAGGCAGCATACTCTCAAAAACGAATGGTCATGACCGTTCGTTTTTTTTTGACCACTCTCAGCCGTTTTTATGCTCGGCAAGAGTTGCCGAGCTCAGAAAAAACTTCCTTTCTGAGGAGTGAGAAAATCTAATCAGATTGAGGAAGGGTCAGATTTTCGGCAGTTTTCCGACATTTCATCAAACTGGCACAGCTTTTGCTTTTAACCCTGTGAGTAAGATTGCGATCAAATGATTGCATGTTGAAAATGCTACAGGAGAAGAAAAATGGCTTTTTCAGTAAATACAAATGTCAGTGCGATGGCAGCCCTTCGCACACTGACTATGACACAAAGTGCGCTGAACTCTACTCAGCGTCAGATTGAAACAGGATTAAAAGTTGCGGAAGCAAAAGATGATCCTTCAACATTTACGATTGCGCAAGGTATGCGCGGTGACGTCGGTTCATTGAAAGCCATTCAGGAAGGTCTTTCATTTGGGCAGGCAACCGTGAATATGGCCAATGCGGGTGCTTTGCAGATTTCAAACACCATCATTGACATGAACAAGAAAGTAACCCAGTCCTTTAACGAAGGCTTGGATATTACGATCTTGCAAGAAGAAGCCGACGCGTTGGTGGAGCAAATTAACTCCATTGTATCAACAACAATTTTTAACGGTGTCAATCTGATTGATGGTTCTGGCACTGATCTAGAAGTTCTGTCCGCGTTGGGCGGCGTCACTCAAACGGTGACTTCGCAGGACGCGACAACAGCAACGTTGGGACTGGCGGGTTTTGATCTTTCCGCAACAGCATCCGTTATCACAATTGACGATAACTATGCCATTGCAGAAAATGATGTATATTCGCTCACGCTTTCCGATGCAAATGGCACAACTGCTATTCATCGTTTTGAAATTACGGCTGACGGGAACGCTTTGACATCTGCGCCGGATGAAAGCGCGACACCACCAATTTACGTTCATGCCGTCACAGTTGACCCTGCAAACCAGTCCGTTCAGGAAATGACAGGTATCATGGCGAATGTCATGCGCCAGGAAGGCTTCGCAGTAAAACTCGGTGAGAGCGGCACAATTTCCATCTCTCATGGACAAAATATTGCCGTAGGCGCTGCAAATGGCGGTAACGACCTGACAACAACCCCCGCCCCCCCGAATGCGATCATCAATACGATTGATAATACAGGTAATGATCCTTTGGCCGTGCTCGAAAATGCCGAAATGCTGGTCGGTCAGATTATTACGACATTGGGTACAGCGGCGAACCGTCTGGACAGTCAATCTGAATTTACCCAGCTGTTGGTTGATAAGCTTGAAGAAGGCTTGGGGATCCTAGTGGACGCCAATCTGGCCGAGGCAAGCGCTGAATTGCAGGCTCTACAAACCAAAGAGCAACTGGGTATTCAGTCCTTGTCAATCGCCAACCAGCGGCCACAGTCAATTCTGAACTTGTTCCAGTAAGAGTTTGGTAAGGATTTTCATGGAAAATCTTTACTGCACTCAGGAATAGTAGAGTTTTAGAATGTCTGTAGCAGCCTATCAACAAGCAAGCCGGAATTCCGAAAATCCCAGACAGACGGAATACCGGGCATTCGCAATCTTCACTCGCGCTTTGGAAGAAGCTGAGGCAGAAGGTCCCGTAGCAGTCGTCAAAGCAGTTGCCGATAACCGGCAACTCTGGCTGACCCTGCAAATGGATCTCGCATCTCCTGAAAATCAACTCCCAAAAGAGTTGAAAGCCCAGCTTCTCTCCATCGCAATTTGGGTGAACCGGTACAGTAACGGTGCTATGAAAAACGAGGCCTCTCTAGAGCCTCTCATTTCGGTCAACAAACAAATCATGGAAGGTTTGAGACCGACCTCGCAGAAAACCTCAGCCAGTGAAAAAGAGCAGGATGCCATGCCCGAAGGAGGGCAGCTCGACGCTTGAGAAAAGAATTCTCTGCCCCATCTCTCTGACATTTCACAGGATCTTATTTTCAGAATAGATGCCCGTGATCCAATAGGCTACTATACGGAAATCGTATAGAAAACAGCATTTGGATATCCGCATGAGCTGGGAAAAAGAAACAGAAGAAATAGCCCTCATCGCCCAAAAAGCCAAAGCGCAAGGTGGTGCTGAAGCCCTCAAAGTGCAACATGCTAAAGGACGACTTTCGGTTAGGGAACGCATAGACCGACTTCTCGATCCTCACAGTTTTCAGGAGCATGGACGTCTCGCAGGATCCGCGACCCGCAATGAAAACGGGCAACTGACTGACTTCTCACCGGCAAATTATGTGACAGGTCTCGGCAAGATCGAAAATCGTCTTGTCGCCGTTGGGGGTGAAGATTTCACCTTGAAGGGGGGCTCCCCCAATGCGGCTGGGCTTCGAAAAAGTGTTTATTCGGAAGAACTTGCCCTCCAATATAAAGTTCCGCTTGTCCGTCTTCTTGAAGGAGGCGGCGGAAGCGTCTCCAGCGGCAAAGGAAATCAGGGCCCTGTCGGCAGTCCGGTCTACGAAAAACCGAGATTTCAATCTATTACAAAAATACTGAGCGTCGCCCCTGTGGCTTCTGCCGCCCTGGGGCCCGTTGCCGGATTTCCAGCGGCACGTTTTGCCGCCTCTCATTTTTCTGTTATGACGAAAGAAACGGCGCAAGTTCTGATTGCCGGTCCAGCCCTGGTTTCCCGTGCCCTGAATACGGACCTGACAAAAGAAGAGTTGGGGGGATCCGCTATTCACGGGAAAAACGGTGTCTGTTCGGCAATCGCCAAAGACGAAGACGATGCCTTCCAGCTTATCAGGACATTTTTGAGTTATTTGCCGGACAATGTCTGGGGATTAAGCGAACAACAAACCTGTAATGATCCCGTGGATCGATGTGATGACAAACTTCTCTCCATTGTTCCTAAAAACCGTCGCCAGCCCTTTGATATGAGAAAACTGATCAAGACTGTTGTTGATAGCGGTAGCTTTTTTGAAATGCATAAAGGATATGGTCCCAGCCTGATCACGGCCTTTGCCAGACTGAATGGGCAGGCCGTCGGCGTCATCGGTAATGACTGCCGATACTATGCTGGTGCCATGGGTGCCAATGCTGCAGAAAAGACCCGGAAATTCATCGAACTATGCGATCTTTTCCATTTACCGATTGTCAATTTCGTCGATGAGCCGGGCTTTATGATCGGACCGGATTCTGAGAAAGCGGGCACTATTCGATACGGCACCTCCGCAGTTGCTGCCGCGGTCATGTCGGTCGTCCCCTGGGCCACTATCGTCGTGAAGAAAGCATTCGGAGTGGCTGCTGCTGCGCATTTCAGTGACGGCGGTTATGTTCTGGCCTGGCCCAGTGCTGAAATGGGCGCGCTACCGGTCGAAGGCGGTGTTGCGGTGGCTTTTCGCAAGCAAATTGCAGAGGCGGATGATCCCGACGCCAAGAGAGCGGAGTTGGAGGCAGAACTGGCCGCCAAACAATCTCCGTTACCGCGCGGGGAAAGCTTTAGTGTCCATGATGTTATTGATCCCAGGGAAACACGACCCCGTCTCTGTCAATGGCTCGATTGGGTAACTCCAGGCCTTGAGGAGCTTAAAGGTCCGGTTCATTTTGGTTTTCGACCTTAACAAGGCCATACTCGTTTGCTACTCTACAAGAAAAGAACGATAAATATTCCCGCAGGAGGCATGAATGACCGCTGAGATTACCGTAGCAATTGACGCCTGGGAGAACGGATCAGAGATCCCGGCTCCTTATGCTTTCTGCATTCCTTCCGACGAAGGGCATGTCGCCTTGAGTGACAATAAAAATCCGGCAATTCAGTGGTCGGGAGCGCCTGATGGGACGAAATCCTTCGCTCTCATTTGCCATGACAGCGACGTCCCTTCTTCGGGAGAAGACGTTAATCAGGAGGGAAAAACAATCCCGGAAGAGTTACCTCGTGTTGATTTTTATCATTGGGTTGTTGCCGATATTGCCCCTGAAAGAACCTCCATCAATGAAGGAGAGGATTGCGACGGGATCACGGCAAAAGGGAAAGCCCCGGGACCGCAGAGATATGGCGTCACAGGGATCAACAACTATACTGACTGGTTTGCCGGTGATGAAAATATGGGCGGTGAATATGGCGGATATGATGGCCCTTGCCCGCCCTGGAATGACAGCATTGTCCATCACTACCATTTTACAGTTTATGCCCTGGATATTGAGGCAACCGGCTTAAGCGGATCTTTTGGTGGTCCTGAATTACTGGCCGCGATCGACGGACATATCCTCGGTCAAGGGTCTTATGTTGGCACCTATAGCCTGAACCCGGATGTCCCCGCCTAGCCCGACTGAGCGGAGACATCTTCAAGCGAGGGATCCATATGATCCCATTTTTGCGCTTCCGAGCTGAAAACAATGAATTGCGGTTCAAAGCTGGCTGGATCATCCAGCGTGGCGGCATGGATATAGATCCGATCGGGAAATCTCTCTGTCCTGCTCGAAACAGGAGACCCACAAGAGGGGCAAAAACCGGAAAAGGTAGTTGCTCCATTATCTGAACCCTGTGCGTATTCGCGAACATCGCCAATCAGTCGGATATTCGCTTTTGCAACGGCGAAAGCAGAAGAGTGTCCGCCCCCTGTACTTCGTTGGCACTTTCGGCATTGGCAATGGAAGGCAAATTCACTGGGGCCGGAGATTTCATACCGCACGGCTTTGCAAGCACATCCGCCCGTTCTCATCTTTTCCATTCATTCTCTCCACGTTCCACATAGGCCGCAAGGGATTGCAGGGATCCGGTCCAACCGCCGCGCAAGGCGGTCCGGGCAGCATTGGTTGCCAAATTCTCGTGCCGGATCGTAATTTCTGTTCCGGTGCCCTGTTCCACAAAATACACGGTGACCAAAGAGCAACCAGTATTCCAAGCCCCCCAATCCCTGATTTCCTCTTTTGCTGACCATGTAAAAACAAGGCTGTTCGGAGACTGTATGTCAACAAATGTACCAAAGTGGTGGAAACTTTCACCTGCCTCCGAGATCATCTGAAAACACCACTTCCCGCCGATATTGAAGTCATGCTCCAGAACCTTGGCCTTAAAGCCGGGAGGGCCAAACCATCGCTCTATTTTCTCCGGTTGGCTCCAAGCGGCAAACGCCTTCTCAAGCGAAAGCCCGAAACACTCTCTGACCTCCACCGCCTCCACAGCGCGTCCGTTATCTGCCTGATAACTGCTCCCGTTCATTCCGGCTTCTCTTCATCGACAAACTGACCAAAGGACGCAAATTTCTGCTGCCAGAATTGAGTGTAATGGTCAGCCCAGGCGGAAATCTCCTTCATCGGCGCCGGGTTTAATCGACACCGGATGCTTTTTCCTTCCCGAACCCGATCCATTAAGCCTGCATTTGCCAGGATCTGCACATGCCGGGATATGGCAGCGAGTGACATATCATAAGGCTCAGCCAATTCAGATACATAGGCATCGCCCCGAGCCAGTTGACCCAAGATCTGGCGGCGCGTCGGATCTGCCAATGCCTTGAAGACGTCATTCAACGCCTCTTCACTCTGTGATTTTTCATTTAACATATTCGTTGAATATCACACGCACTCATATCATTCAACAAATATGTTAAATGTTCCTTTTAACCTGTGATATGCCGAGAGAGAGACCGACCTAAAAATCTGATTTTGGTTCCAAGCGGGAAGCGTTTGAAATTGGTCTGGACGGTTCCTTTAGTAAAGGCGGTTTTCTTGGAGTAATCGATCTGCACATCAACAATGACCGGAGTGCCTTCCTTCGCGACTTTCGCCGCCTCTGCCGAGATATCAACTGGATCATGCTCTCCTGTCATTGTCAGAAAATGCGCACCCGTCGCCAACGCTACCCCGGAAAGCTCCAACCCGCCCAGAACCGTGCAGGGTTTGCGATTATACGGGATCGCCTGTGCCTGGGATATCTGGGAAAGCTCCCCATCATTGAATACATAGAAAACCGCCCCAACGCCATTTCTACTGGCGGTCAAGATCTCCATACAGGTCATCGTAAAGGCTCCATCTCCTACAATCGCAACAACCTCTGCCTCGGGATTGGCAAGTTTTGCGCCGATAGCAGCGGGCACGGCATATCCCATACAGTTGAAGTCGGACGGACAGATAAAGCCTTTGGGATTGGTAATCGGCATTAATTCTGCCGCGAGGAAGGTGTGATTACCATCGTCAACAACAACGATGCCGTCTTCTGGCAGAACCTGACGAAGACCATCAAAAAATCGGGCAGGATTAACCCGCCCTTTTGCATTATGATCATACCACTCCTGCCGATAGGCTTCTTTAGCGGTCTTGATAGTATTTCGGATTTTCTTCCCGTCCCGCATCGCCGCTCCGGTGTCATTCCCCAAAGCTTCCAGAAGTCCTTCTAACACAGCACCAGCATCCCCGACGAGCCCCACCTTTGCCGGATAATTGGCGCTGATCACCTTCGGATTAATATCAATATGAATGAGGTTCTCCGGAACGGTAATACCAAAACTCCCGGTGGGAATCTCGCTGAAACGCGTGCCGATAGCAATCAGACAATCTGTCTCGGAAAACCCAGATTGCGCTGCCGGAACAGCCGAAGGTCCAAACCCCATTCCTGTATGCAGGGAGTGATCTGACGGAAAAACCGCCAGCCCCTGCAATGTCGTCGAGACCGGCGCGTCCAGCCGTTCCGCAAGATCAAGGAGCATTTTTTGAGCAAAGCGGGCTCCCCAGCCGGCAAAAATTGTGGGCCTTTTCGCTTCTTTCAGAAGGGCCGCCGCCCTCTCGATCTGATCGCTTTCCAACGCCGGGATATGGCTTGTAAGCCCTTCGAAAGCGGGCATGTCCGGCACATCCCCTGTCATCAATTGTATATTCACCGGCAGTTCAACAAAAACAGGACCAGGTTCGCCGCTGACTGCAACTTCATAGGCTTTATACAAAAACGGAATAACATCTTTGTGGTTTTCAATCAGAAAGGTTTCTTTCGTCAGTCCTTTCATAAACTGATGCTGATCCATCTGGTGGAGTTGAAACTCGAAATCCAGATCATTTCGAACGCCGCCGCAAATAACCAGCATGGGAATCCCGTCGAGAAACGCCTCCCCGATGCCGCTCGCCGCATGTGTGAGGCCCGCTGCAGGCACCACAACAAGGGTGCCGATGCTGTCGCTCACCCGGCTGACCGCATCGGCCATAAAAGAAGCCCCTCCTTCATGAGTGACCATTATCGGCGTGATCTGTTTTGAGCTGTTCAGCTGATCATACAGTTCCGTATTGTGAACCCCCGGGATGCCAAATGTATGTCTCACACCAAGCTGCTCAAGCGCGAAGAGAGCCAGTTCGGCCCCGGTCTTTTTCATTTTATTCTCCCTTGAGAATGGATTTGGCTGCATAGCGTGCCGTCAGCACGCACCCGCCCAGAAAAGTACCTTCCAGCGCGCGCAACCCATGAACACCGCCGCCGCCGAAACCTGCAGCCTCACCGATCGCATAGAGGCCATCTATCGGTTCACCCTTCTGATCCAACACCCGGCTCTGAAGGTCCGTCTGGATCCCTCCCAGACTTTTGCGGCTGATAATATACTGCCGAACAGCAATCAGCGGGCCTGCGGAAGGATCGAGAATTTTCTGCTCCTTGCATATCCGCACTTTATCGCCTCGATATTGGCGAAGATGCTGAATTCGGCTTATTTGCGCGTCATTTCGCAGGTGGCGTGGCCGGTCCAGCTGTGCGTCATAAGCCCGAATATCAGCGTCCATACCCGCCGCATCCACCTGGGCAGGATTGCCAAGGGCGTTCATGTTTGCGGCTAACTCCGCCACAGATGTCCCTGTCACAAAATCTAGACAATTCTCCACCATGTCTTGCAACAGAGGTTTATTACCGAACAGTACCGTCTTTAGAAAAGTGATCTTCTTCTTGTCCCGAATAGCGGGATTAAATTCTGCCCCTGAAATTGCCAGCTCTTTCACCGCGATTTTGCGGTTCATTATAGCCCAGGAATACCCATGTTCCTGCTCGCAAATTCGTCTGACCAGCTCCCACGTATCGTACCCAGAAACCAGCGGTTCAGGGCCGAACCGCCGCCCTTCAGCATTCATCCACAAAGCGGACTTACTAGGAACAAGGCTCAGCCCATGCCGGGGCTTTCGAGGCCTGGGATGATGGACACCGGCTGCGTAATTCCACATGCGATCCAGATGTGTTACCGCCCCGCCCACTTTATCGGCAGCGTCATGCAGTGTCCCATCGGCAAATTCGTGGGAGCCGTTTAAGATTTCCTGAGGCGGCTTTTCTCCCCAGGTTTTCTGCCAATGAGCTCTGATCTTCTCGTCACTACCATTGATCCCGCCCGCAGCGATGATAACGACGGGGCCCGACACGGAGAAAGGAATACCGACCTCTTCCTGCATCCCTTCAACACCGGAAACCTTTCCGCCAGAAGAGACGAGGGAGCGCACGGCATGCCCAAAGCGAAGGTCGATATTGCCGGAGGCTAAATGCCTCTTAAAATGTGAAATATAAGTCGTTGCAAGGGCCTGGCCAGTGCCCCAGACAAGATGAAAGCGGGGAACCGAGTTACCGGGTTTATATTGCCCTCGCTCCACCCAGTTGATGACGGGGAAAAAAGTGGCACCTCGCTGGAGGATTGCTTCATAAATATCGGGCACGCTCCGTTCGGTATAGGTTTTTGCCCATTGCCGCGGGAGATGATCGTCCGCTTCAAAAGCCGCAAATTCGCACCAGTCTGCATAGGCCAGTTCCGGGCTATCCTTGATTTTTGCTTTCTTTTGCAGGGGGCTGTCCACGAAGAACATACCGCCGAAGCTTTCGCGGGCCAATCCGCCCAGCTTTTCTTTTTTGTCCCGATCCAGAACAAGAACTTTTTGCCCGCCCTCAGCAAGCTCCAGAGCCGCAACGATACCGGCAATACCTGCACCAACGACGATCACATCATAGTGTTTGTCCATGATTTTCTTCTTGCATCCTCCCCTTTGCTTTATAATGAAAGGCAACTGTAGAAAAGTAAAACATTCTGTGATCACCGCACATCCTCGGCGGTTGCCGATTGCAACCGATTTTATTTTCGGGGCAAGATACTGATCTTTCAGGGGTAAAGGGATATGAAGGCTACTGAAAACATGCCGTCCACAGGCAGTACCAGTGATACTGCTACCTATAGTCTTGGAATTTCCCCAACGCCCAGCAGAGTTAGAGGCCTAAAAGACGGATTTGTGCTGTTTGAGTCTGCTGAATGTCTCCTGATGAATGAAACCCATCACGCGCCTGTCTATTATATTCCCCGGAAGGATGTGAATATGTCTCTTCTGGTTAAATCAGACTTTCGAACTTTTTGTCCGTTCAAAGGGAATACTACCCATTGGTCCCTGATGACGGAAGACGGATTGCTCGAGAATATCGCCTGGTCTTACGAATCGCCTTTGGCAGAAGCTGCTGATATCACGGACTATATTGCCTTCTACGATACGATGCTGGATCAATTGATTGTCGATGATCAGATTGTCAGCGGCAAGGACGACCATATATCCTCAGAACAAAACTACTCGCTCACCGAGTGGCTTTCGCAAGGCAACTGGGACAATTCTTCTTCGGTTGCTCTCACCCGACAGCTCGTCAGTCGCCTCCGTACCATGGGTTTCCCCATCATGCGCTTGAATGTTGCGATCCGCCAATTGCATCCTCTTCTTGCGGGTGAAAGTTATCTATGGCGGAAAGGAACGGACAACGTTGAAACCCAGCAAATGCTGCATGAAAATGTCAATTCCGAGCAATATCTCAAAAGTCCGTTGAAGCTTGTCACAGAAGGGCTGGGCGGCATTCGCCAAAAACTGACGAAAGACCAGACAGAATTTGACTTTCCCATCATGGCAGATCTCAGAGATCAGGGTGCGACAGATTACGTTGCCTTTCCGCTGATTTTTTCCGACGGAAATATCCACAATCTCACCTTGACATCTGATGACCCGTTCGGCTTCACAACTGGGCATCTTGGGCAAATTTATGAAGCATTGCCGCTGATCAGCCGCATGTATGAAGTGCATAAATTAAAAGCCAACACGGAAGTCTTGCTGCAAACCTATCTTGGAAAATCAGCTGGCAACCAGGTGTTAAGTGGCCTCACCAAACGGGGGGACGGCGGGACCATTCAAGCCGCCATTCTGCATTGTGATCTGGTCAATTCCACCGGCCTGACAGAAGCCTTGGGGCAAGAGGATTACCTTAACCTGTTGAACAGCTTCTTTGATGCAGTCGCAACAGCAGTTTATGCTCATCAGGGCGATATTCTGAAATTTATCGGGGACGCTGTTCTGGCAATCTTTCCCTTGCAAAATAACAGTCGGAAGCAAGCCTGCATTTCTGCTGCCCGGGCCATCCGCGATACCATGCAGAATATCCAAGCATCTCCCTATCATCGCAACCTATCCTGCACAGCGGGCTTGCATTTTGGGGAAGTCATGTATGGTAATATCGGCAGCGAGCAGCGCCTAGACTTTACTGTCATCGGCAGCGCCGCGAATGAAGTCGCCCGGATATCTGACCTTTGCAATCAACTCGGCCATTCAGTCATTCTTTCGCACAAGGCGGCTCTAGATGTGGATCAGGGCACCCGTTCTCTCGGACTTTATAACCTTAAAGGTTTCACCAAAGAGCGCGAGCTTTTCAGCTTCGACCCGACGAAGCTGACCGCTTAATCCTGCCTAAAATCAACTTTGGATGTCTCATCCCCCCAATGAAAGGTGGAGACCTGTTCCGGCGCCGATGCTAACAATTTACCACGCCGGTAGACACGCAGCCGCGCCGGTCGTAACCGAAGAGCTTCAATCTCATCTTTTGCTTGTAGGACAACCAGATCCGCCTGGCACCCGACTGCCAAACCATACCCTTCCAAACCAAGTATACGCGCGCCATTCGACGTGACCGAGCGATACATCTCCTGCATTTGCTGTTGCCCTGTCATTTGCCCGACATGCAATCCCATGGAAGCGACCTCCAGCATGTCGTGGCTACCCAGCGAATACCAGGGGTCCATCACACAGTCATGGCCGCAAGCAACATTGAGACCGGCATCCACCAGTTCCTTAACCCGTGTCATGCCCCGACGCTTTGGATAGGTATCGTGACGTCCCTGCAATGTGATATTGATCAATGGATTGGCAATGACATTCAAATCCGCTTCGGCCATGAGCGGGATAAGCTTGGAGACATAATAATTATCCATTGAGTGCATGGATGTCAGGTGAGAGCCCGCCACCCGGCCCTGCAACCCTAAGCGGGTAGTCTCCAGCGCCAGCATTTCCACATGACGAGACTGAGGATCGTCACTTTCATCGCAATGCATATCCACCATCAGACCTCGCTCAGCTGCCAGCTCGCAAAGAGCGGTTACAGACCGACTTCCTTCACTCATGCTCCGTTCGAAATGCGGAATACCACCGACAACATGAACCCCTTTATCCAACGCCCGGATCAACAGCTCCTCTGCCTCAGGGTCCCGATAAAAACCGTCCTGCGGAAACGCCACCAGCTGCAAATCTATATAGGGCTTGACGTCCTGCACGACCTCGAGAAGAGCCTCCACGGCCAACAGGCTCGGATCGCAGATATCCACATGGGAGCGGATGGCCAACGTTCCCTTGGCAGCGGCCCACCGGCACAATTGATGGGCTCGCTTTTTGATATCCGTAGCATCCAGCAATGGTTTCAGCTCACTCCAAAGAGCAATTCCCTCCAGCAGGGTTCCCGATTGATTAACCCGTGGCCGGCCATATGTCAGCGTAGCATCCATATGAAAGTGACTATCGACAAAGGGCGGCGAGACCAGATAGCCCTTGGCATCAAACTCATCGCTCGCTGTCGCTTCAATCCCGATGTCCAACGCGACAATTTTACCGTCCTTGCACGCAATATCGATGAGGCCATCGGTCCCACCAGCAAGTCGGGCATTGCGGATAATCAGATCCAGCATAAGACTTTCCTTTAACGTTGACCTCGGCGAAACGGCACCAGAAGAGCTTTCGGGTAGGCCGCTTTGCGAGACATGATGATCAGTGCCAGAATACTGAAGATATAAGGCATCATCAGATAAAATTGGTAAGGAATGAGAGTGCTGCTTGCCTGCTGCACGCGAATTTGAATAGCATCAAAGGCGGCAAACAAAACGGCACCCAGCAGAGCTTTCCCCGGTCGCCAGGAAGCAAAGATGACCAGCGCCACACAAATCCAGCCACGCCCGTTAATCATATCAAAATAAAAGGCATCGAAGACAGAGATCGTAAGGAACGCACCGCCCACGGCCATGAAGGCACTCCCGACCATCACAGCCCCCGTTCTAACCCGATAAACATCAATCCCCTGAACTTCGACCGCCATCGGATTTTCACCGACCATCCGAACCGCAAGGCCAACGGGAGTACGATACAAGGCGTAAGCGACAACCCCCACCATGATAAAGGCCAGATAAGTGAGCGGCGACTGATTAAAGAAAGCCTCCCCGATGACTGGAATATCTGAAAGAAACGGAACCGGCCAAGCTTCAAAGGGTTCAATTTTTGGCGGCGTGGTGACGCCCGGTAATAACATTCGAAACGAATAATAGCTGAGGGACGTCGCTAGAAGAGTAATGCCAATCCCGGTAACATGCTGCGAAAGCCCCATATAAACCGAGAAAATACTATGCAAATAGCCAAATAACATACCAAAGGCAGCCGCGACAAAGACCGCTGACCAAAGGTCTCCCCCTTGATACACCCACATCCAGGCAACCATAGCACCGGTTGTCATAATGCCTTCGATACCAAGATTGAGAACACCTGCCCGCTCACAGATCAATTCACCGAGCGTTCCGAAAATGAGAGGGGTCGCCATCCTGACCGTCGCTGCCCAGAAGCCGATATTGAGGAACATGTCCAGAAAGTCCATCATCAAGCTCCCTAATTAAACCGGATACGCATGCGGGTGAGCATAACGGCCAGCATCACCATCAACAGGGACGCAGCAGTAATTACATCTGCAATATAATTGGAGACATCCATCGCCCGGCTCATGCTGTCCGCTCCGTTATAAATACCCGCGATGAAAAGTGCCGCAATGATAACGCCCAACGGATTCAGGCCCGCCAGCATCGCAACGGCAATGCCAGTATATCCAAAGCCCGGCGAGATATCGAGAGTGAGGTATTCTTTTGTTCCCGCAACTTCCGTCACCCCCGCGCAAGCAGCCAGGCCGCCACTGATAAGCGCTGTCCGGATAATAATTTTGTTAATTGGAATACCGGCGAAACGGGCTGCTTCCTGATTGAGACCCACAGCCCGGATTTCAAGCCCCCATTTGGTTTTGCTCATCACCAGCCAGATGCAGACCGCCGCCAGGACAGAAAAAATCAGTCCGCTGTGAAGTCGGGTTTTTGCTACCAGGTTAGGCAGAATACCGCTGTCAACAACAGGGGCACCTTGCGGCCAACCCATCGCCATGGGATCCTTCCACGGTCCGAACAACAGATAGTTGGCCAGTAATAGAACGACAAAATTCAGCAGAAGTGTTGTTACCACTTCATCCACTTTCAATTTTGTTTTTAAAAGCGTCGGCACCAAAAGCAGCACACCACCTGCGATAGCACCCACTACAAACAGAAACGGGATCATCAAAGGGGCTGGCAATGTGACAAGCCCTGTTCCGAAATAAGTGGTGGCAAGGGCTCCCATATAGAGTTGCCCCTCTCCCCCGATATTCCAGAGTTTGGCACGAAAGGCAACGGCGGCGGCAAGCCCTGTCAGAATAAGTGGTGTTGCCCGAACCAGGGTTTCCGCCAAGGCAAATTTGGAGCCGAATGCCCCGACAAAAAGGGCAATATAGGAGTCAAATAGCGGAGCACCAGCCCAGCTGATCAAGCCGCCACAAAGAACCAGGACAACAAAAACAGCAACAACAGGGGCCAGGACGGTCATCCAGAGAGGCGTATGCGTTCTGGGTTCAAGCAGCATGAGGCTGATCTCCTGTCATCGGTGTAAAACCTTCACCACTCATCAACAGGCCCAACTGCTGCAGGGTTACTTCTTCGGTGGGGATCGGTGCGCTGATCTGGCCATGATACATAACGGCAATCTGATCGGAGACAGAGAGCAATTCCTCGAGATCCTCTGATATCAGAATAACGCCTGCCCCCCTTCTTCGCGCGGCCAGCAACTGCTGATGCACGAAGGTTGCAGCCCCAACATCCAGCCCCCGTGTCGGCTGATTGGCCAGGATCAGTTTGGGATCATTTTCCAGTGACCGGGCCAAAATAACCTTCTGCATATTTCCGCCTGAAAGACCGCGGACGACGGTTTCTGGTCCTGCTCCGCGGATATCAAATGCCGCAATTAGTTTCGCCGCGTGCTTCCTGATCGCGGAAGCCTGAAGCCATCCCTTTTTTGAAAATTCAGATTTTGAATAACTTTCCAGAATTAGATTTTCTTCTACCGAAAAATCACCAACGACACCTTCAACATGGCGATCTTCAGGAACTCGGCCAACACCCTGACCAACCATTTCTTGAGGATCAAAAACTGTTACTTCCCGACCGGCTAAATGAACACTGCCCGTTGCTGGCGCCAACATACCACCGACAAGATCAGACAGAGCTTTCTGGCCATTTCCAGAGACACCGGCAATCCCGATAATCTGATGCTCCGATACTGAAAAGCTGACATTCTTTAACAAGGGCTGTCCTGCTTCTGCTTTCAAATCCACGTCACGAATTTGAAGAACAGGAGAGCCTGCAGTTAAAGTCTCGCGAACCGGTTGCGGGATGGTTTTGCCGACCATCTTCTCTGCGATAATCTCTCGAGACGCCTCTTCTACCGGGAAAGCCGCGACCAATTTTCCGTGGCGCAATACCGCAATATCATCTGCGATACTCATCACTTCACCAAGCTTGTGAGAGATAAAGATGACGGATAGTCCACGTGCTAGCATATCCCGGAGTGTCGCGAAGAGCTGTTCACTTTCCTGAGGGGTGAGAACCGCTGTTGGTTCATCCAGGATCAGAATTTTGGCGCCTCGATAGAGCGCCTTCAAAATTTCGACACGTTGCTTTTCGCCGACCGTTAAATCCTTGATCAGGGCTTTTGGATCGACCTCAAGGCCAAACTCTGCAGAAAGGGTCCGCAATTTTTCAGCCGCTATTTTTTTGTTCTGACGGGCCGACCACAAGGCCTCGGTACCTAAAATAATATTTTCCAGAACACTCAGATTATCTGCCAGGGTAAAATGCTGGTGAACCATTCCGACCCCTTTGGCAATAGCATCCCCGGGGCTTGACGCTTTCAAGGGTTCTCCAAAAACCTCAATATGCCCTTCATCAGCTGTATAATGACCAAAAATTATGTTCATCAGGGTCGTCTTGCCCGCCCCGTTTTCCCCGAGGAGAGAAAGAACTTTTCCCCTTTCAAGTTCGAAGCTGATCGCGTCATTAGCCACCAGCGGGCCGAAACGTTTAGTAATCCCGGCGACGCGCAGGACGGTTTCTGTCTGGGTCACGATTGCAAGTCCCCGGATGGTGGGTGAGCACAAGGCTCACCCTGTTTTTTAGAAAGTGGATTTTGGCTGTTCGTCGTTGATATCAACAACAAATTCGCCAGATTTGATTTTCGCGGTCAGCTCGGCCACCTTGGCTTTGGCTGCAGCAGGGATCTTGCTATCAAATTCATAGAATGAAGAAAGCGATGCACCGCCTTTCTGCATCATTGTCCAATCTTTGTAATTGGCTGCTGTAAATTTACCCGCCTTTACATCAGTGATCGCGTTATTAATCGCGTTTTCCATATGCCAAAGAGCAGACGCAACAACGACATCCTTGCCATTTTCTTCTTTGTTCATGTCATTGACATTGCCAAAGGCCAAAATACCTTTTTCACGTGCCGCATCAACAACACCAGCCCGTTCTGCATAGAGAACATCAACACCTGCCTCCACCTGGGCAAAAGCAAATTCCTTGGCCTTTGGCGGATCATACCAGGAGCCAATGAAGGAAACCTTGAACTGGACATCCGGATTGACAGACCGGGCGCCTGCCATAAAGGCATGGAACAGACGATTGACTTCCCCAATCGGATAGCCGCCGATCATACCAATTTTATTCGTTTTGGTCATGGAACCGGCAATCACACCCATCAGATAGCAGGGCTCGTGAATGTAATTGTCGAAAACAGAGAAATTCTTGCCATGTTCTTTCCCCGGATCTCCCATCAGGAAGGCAATTTCCGGATAGTCATCGGCAACTTTACGCGCTTCCCGGCTAATGCCAAAAGCTTCACCGACGATGAGCTTGGCACCACCTTCTGCATATTCTCTCATCACTCGAACATAATCAGTGTTCGCGGTTTTCTCAGAGAAAACATAGTCAATTTTGCCGTCTTTTTCTGCCTGAACCAATGCGCGGTGCAAAGTCCCTGCCCATTTTTGTTGAACAGGAACCGTATAAATTCCTGCAACTTTTAATTTTTCTGCCTGGGCGATGGCACTTGCCATCAGCACCATCATGCCGACAACCAGTGCCGACAACAGCTTCCTCATCCCCATCTTGCTCTCCTTGTTGGGCCCCTGACTAACAGGGTGCCAGTTTGACATTCTTGCTCTTCCTGGAATTCAATTTCCATGCCAGGAAAGTTGCCAATATTCTTGATTAGAAAAACCATACATAAAAATTGACCAAATGGTCAAGTTTTCTGCGCTTTATTTTTCTTAAACCGGCCATTCATTGAACAAAAATACAATATTCAGCACGACAGAGTCATAGGGATTTGGAAGAAAAGTTGCAAATTTTATTATCACATGACTATAAATCAGGCATATATAACAAAGTGATAACAGAAGAAGCCGCTTAATTAAGCGGCTTTCTAACTTTTACTGATCAATTATCCAGGGTTCCCGAGCCGCGGCCTCTCGCCATTCGGCAAAAGCGGGGAGATCCCAAACGGCTTTACAATATTCCTCACAGATTTCCGTTACGGGGACAGAACGGCTCTTGAGTCTTGAGACAACCGGCGCAAAAGCAGCATCAGCCATAGACAGACGGCCAAACAGATAAGGGCCTCCAGACGCATATTGTCGTCTGCAATTTTCCCAGATAAAGAAAATACGGTCAATATCCGCCTGAACATCTTCCAGCAGGGGCTGGTAGGCATCGTCTCGGGATAAATTCATTGGGATGTGACTGCGCAGCGCCACAAATCCAGCATGCATCTCCGCTACGACCGAGCGCGCATAGGCCCGTGCGGCACTGTCTTCTGGCCAAAGCGATCCTGTGTTGGAGTTCTCCGCTGCATATTCCATAATAGACAGCGTATCCCAAACGACCAGATTGTCTTTTAGCAGAAGCGGAACGCGCGGCGGGGCATCAGACGCGAAAGATTGAATTTTTGCATGGGTGCCCTCTTCAAATAAGGGGATCACTTCCTCTTTAAAGTCAATACCGGCAAATTTCAGGGCCAAATACCCTCTCAACGACCAGGATGAATATCTTTTATTTCCTAAAACCAACAAAAAATCGGACATTTCACTTTCTCTCTACAAACAATAGCCTCACCCCAAGCATGATCAGAAGACTTCCCGACAGCCAGGCAATTGCCTTCTTCAAGGCCGGGCGATCAAATATCTTTTGACTGGCTTCACCCGCAAAAAACCCAACAGTTCCGTTTATGACGGTACCGCTTAACCCAACAAAGCACCCCATCAGGAAAATCTGAAGAGCCACCCCTTCAGAGGCAGGGTCAACAAATTGCGGGAGAAACGCGATAAAGAAAAGTCCAACCTTGGGATTAAGGACATTCGTCACAAAACCACGGGCAAAGAGCCTTCGGCCCGATAAATCATAGGATAAGGAGGCCGTTTGCTCACCCGTAACACTCTTAAAAGATCGCACGCCAATCCAGAGCAGGTAAAAAGCCCCGATGATCCGCAAGGCCGTAAAAGCCAAATCCGAACTGGCAATGAGTGCCGTCACTCCAACAGCTGCAAGAAGCGCGTGAACCAGACCACCGACACCAATCCCGAGCGCAGAGATTAAGCCCGCTCTGGAGCCACCTTTCATCCCACTCGCGGCGGAAAACAGCATATCCGGCCCGGGTGTTAGATTAAGGACAAGCACAGCGGCAACAAACAAGCCCAGTTGCTGAATATCCATATTTAACTCTCTCAGGAGCCGCGCAATGTTACAGCCTGCGCAACCAGCATCCTGTTCGTGTTCGGATCAAACGTGCAGGATGGAGAGCCATACAGAACATACCCCTCTTCAATAGCGTCACTCACCCTGACACAGAATTCATGACTGTCTTCGCCGGTCAATAACCGGTAGACAGGCTTGTCCGCTTTTGTCTTTTCACTCATCCGTGCTTCCTTTTTCTTTTCAGGCCACTCACAACCACAATGACGCCCAGCAAAAACAATCCCCCTGATAGCAGGAGTAAAGAACTGTTCAAATCCGAAACATTCCCCCGAAGCTCAAAAGTGACACTCCGAACCATCGCTTTGTTAGCCTCGACAGACCAGTCCAGCGTATGGATACCCTGTTGCGGGATAGCAAAAGTTCCCAGGATATGCTTCTCCTCCAATTGTTCATAGGAAGCCCCCTGATCCTGCTTTTTAACCGCGTGGGTTTGTGTCGCTTGCAACAAATCTTGCCCGGCAGGTCCTTTGAGAGAAAGCATATAAGTATAAGCATCGTTGGTTTCATCCTGGACATTGATCTCATAATCCACGATCAGAAAAGCCCGCGCAGGAGCCTGAGAGGGCCGCAACTCTATATTGGCGAGAGTTCCGGCAGACCCTGTCAAAGGGGCTGACATAATAGGCTCGCCACTGGCCGCATAATCGTTAAACGTCCAGCCTGCCAAAACAACAGCTGCGGCAAATAAAATCAGCGCCAGATACTTTTTCATCCCACCCCTTTAATCAGTTTGAGAAGTGGCATTAGACAACGCCTCACCATTCAACGCAAATCCCTATTGGGGACCTCCGTTACATTAACCGTACTCCTTACCGGGCTAGGGTTGAATGTTGCCTTTATACCACGCGATAAGCACGCAACTTTCGGCCCATAGTTAATTCCTGTATGGACTCATCTATCGAATATCGATCAATCCGGAAATGTCTGTATAGATCGCTGATCGAGCCGGTTTGGCCAAAATGCTCTACTCCGTGAGGGATGGTTTTATGACCCGCCACGGCACCCAGCCACGATAATGTGGCCGGGTGACCATCAATAACCGTTACGATTGCACAGGTGGAGGGTAGATCATTGAGCAGGGTTTCAACATGGCTTTGAGCATTGCGATTCCCCCGCGCACGCTCCCTTTGAGCGGCTGTCCAGCCCGCATTGAGGCGATCTGCAGATGTCACCGCCAGGACGCCGATATCTCGCCTAAATTCGCCTGCCAAACCAGCCGCTGCTATCGCTTCATCAGCGACCGCGCCTTGATAAGCGACAACCACAGAACAATTCGGTCCCGGCTTGCGCAACCAATAGGCCCCATCGATTGTTCCTTGTTTGAAATCTTCATCCACTCTTTTCAAAGGCTGTTCAATCGGCTTGGTTGTCAGACGCAGATAGACAGACCCGCCGGTTTCATCCCTGAGCCAGGTGCGTTCATCCGGATCATCTGCTCCCTCCCGCTGCATATAGTCAAACGCCCATTCCATAATGACTGCCAGTTCATCAACGTAAGCAGGCTCAAACGACGCTAATCCATCCTGCGACATTCCGATAAGCGGTGAGCCGATGGACTGATGTGCCCCGCCTTCTGGCGCTAGCGTAACACCAGACGGGGTCCCGACAATCATAAAGCGGGCATCCTGATAACAGGCGTAATTGAGCGCATCCAGTCCCCGGGCAACGAACGGATCATAAACCGTTCCAATCGGCATCAGGCGCTTGCCGAAAACGGAATGGGACAATCCCGCCGCCCCCAGCAAAAGAAACAGGTTCATCTCGGCGATGCCCAGCTCGATATGCTGACCCTCTGGCGTAAACTCCCATTTAGCCGTTGACGGGATCTTTTCTTTTTTAAATGTATCTTCCTGATAATCCCGGGCAAACAACTTCTTTCGATTGACCCACGGGCCCAGGCTGGTCGTCCCTGTCACGTCCGGGGATGTCGTGACAATGCGTTCCGCCAGTTTACTCTCCCCCTTCGACAGCGCATCAAGGATTTTACCAAAACCGGTTTGTGTTGATATTTCCCGGTCTTGAGGCGCGGCAATCGCGGGAATATCAATGATATCATCCGTGTGACGACGATCTCCTGCTGCGAAAAACGGTGTCTGATCCAGGAATGCCTGAAAGTCTGAGGGGTTTTTAATGGTCGCAAATTTGTCCCACTCTTCTCCTTGCGGCACCTGCATATGTTTTTGCCAGTCAACCATCTGCGCGACATTCATCAGACCGCCATGATTGTCTTTATGTCCGGCAATAGGCGTTCCCCATCCTTTGACTGTATAGGCCAAAAAGCACACAGGTCTGTCATGTTTGATGGACGCGAAAGTCTCTGCCATGGTCTGGACGCAGTTGCCGCCAAGATTCTCCATTAACGCAGCCAACTCCGCATTGCTGCGCCGGTCAATCAGTGCTGTAACATCGCCCTGATCACCCAAATCCTCCATCAAACGCTCACGCCATATCCCACCGCCCATGAAGGTCAGGGCCGAATAGAGCTGGTTCGGGCATTGATCAATCCAGTCCCGCAGCTTTTCACCGCCTTTTTCTTCAAACGCCGCCTGTTGCAGAACACCATATTTGACCCGAACAACATCCCAGCCAAAGGCGTCGAAAATCTGCTCAACCCGTTTGAACAAACCTTCCCGCACCACACCGTCCAACGATTGCCGGTTATAGTCGATAATCCACCAACAGTTCCGCAATCCGTTTTTCCAGCCTTCCTGAAGAGCCTCGTAAATATTGCCCTCGTCCAGTTCTGCGTCACCCACCAGGGCCACCATACGGCCCATTGTCTGGTCTTTTCCCCAAGCTTTCGCCTGAATATAATCCTGAATAATCGAGGCAAAGGAGGTGATGGCAACACCCAGACCAACGGATCCGGTCGAGAAGTCAACATCATCAATATCTTTGGTCCGGGACGGATAGGACTGTGCGCCACCATATCCTCTGAAATTCTCCATTTTCTCGCGGGTTTGAGCCCCCATCAGATACTGAATAGCATGATAAACCGGAGAGGCATGAGGTTTGACGGCGACCCGGTCTTCAGGCTTCAGGGCATCGAAATACAATGCCGTTAAGATGGACACCATGGACGCAGACGACGCCTGATGCCCCCCCACCTTAATACCATCCGCATTGGGCCTGATATGGTTCGCATGATGGATCATCCAGTGAGACAACCACAACAGGCGTTGTTCAGTAAGCTTAAGGTTTTTGATGGACCTGGACATAAATAGACTCCTTTGACGCCATGATACAAAAGAGCCAAAAGCGTTATCTTGCAAAATCATCATGATCGTGCGATTAATTGGAAGAATAACTCGATATATGGAATATATTAGTGAATATCACCAATATAGATGAGATTGATATCCGAATCCTCCGTCATCTACAAACAGATGGACGCCAATCCATCCAGGATCTCAGCGAGGCGGTCGGACTAAGTGCAACACCGGTCGCCCGCCGCGTTAAACAACTTGAGAAATCAGGTGTGATCGCGGGATATTACGCCTTGATAGATGAAGAGAAGCTCGGCTTTGACGTCTCGGTTTTTGTCTCAGTCCAACTTGATAAGCAGGTAGACGATGCATTGGCCCGGTTTGAACAGGAAATCCAGTCCATGCCCGAAGTCGTGGATTGCTGGCTCATGACCGGCAACCGAGACTATCTGATGAAAATTGTTACAGCCGGCCTGAAGGGGTTCGAAAAGTTTCTCGTCGGGCGCTTAACAAAGATCGAAGGCGTCGCCTCGATAGAGTCATCCATTCCTCTCCGACGCGTCAAAGCGGGCATCGCCCGAACGCCCTGAGGAAAGAATGAGAACAATCGGGGCAACCGATCCAGCAGATTTCCAGGGACGCCTCGGCCTCATTCTGAAAGATCTGAAAAGGCCGGGTTTGAAACGATAAGATCAGCAGTCGCAGGATTGCAGGCTAATGCCACGTCATATAGGGTCGACATACGTACCAGTGCCTTCACATCAACATCATGGGGCTGAGCTGTCATTGGATCCTGAAAAAAAATCAAGGCATCCAGCTTTCCTTCGCAGATAAGAGCACCAAGCTGTTGATCCCCTCCAAGTGGTCCTGATTTCAGGGCTTGAATCTCCAAGTCATCATGACTTTCAAGCAGTGTCTTACTGGTCGTACCTGTCGCATAGAACAGATGTCCTCTCAGATACTCTTTGTTCTTTGTCACCCAGCTGGAAAGGGTTCTTTTCATTGCATCATGGGCAACAAGGCCAATCATCAGAGGTCGAGAATTCATGCATCCACCCCGACTTTAGCAATGCGCAGCACATTGGTTGTGCCAGCGTTCCCAAAAGGAACGCCTGCTGTGATAACAACAGAATCACCGTCCTCCACCACTTGCTTTTCCTGCACAACCTCCAATGCAGACTGGACCATCGCTTTCATATCGGCAGCATCTGGACACACAATAGCATAAGCACTCCAGACAAGACTTAAAGCACGCGCCACATCCGTATCGGCCGTCAGCACAATGATGGGGGCTTCAGGACGCTCCCGTGCAGCGCGGAGTGCGGTTTTTCCAGAGGTGGAATAGCAAATGATAACCTTAGCTTCTATCGTAGAGGCAACCTGCCGGGCGGCCGCACTGATGGCATCTGTCGCCGTATTTGTCGCCCCGTTGCGGGACGCGTCCATTAAGGATCGATACAAAGCATCATTTTCAACTTCAGAGATAACCCGTGCCATGAACGAAACCGTTTCAACAGGATAGTCTCCTGCTGCTGTCTCTGCCGATAGCATGACGGCATCAACGCCATCATATATAGCTGTTGCGACATCTGAGGCTTCTGCGCGGGTTGCTGTCGGCGTATTAATCATCGATTCCAGCATTTGTGTCGCAACAATAACTGGACATCCCTGATTTCGGGCTGCGGCAACAATCTTTTTTTGAATGGCAGGCACTTTCTCGGGCGGCATTTCCACCCCCAAATCACCACGCGCCACCATAACGGCGTCACTCTGCGCAATAATCTCATCCAAATAGTTCAAAGCTGTCGGCTTTTCGATTTTGGAAATCAGTTGAATTCGCCTGCCCGCCAGATGCCGCAATTCCTGAATATCCTCAGGGCGTTGAACAAACGACAAGGCGACGCTGGCAATACCCCGCTCAAGACCAAAAACCAGATCTCTCTTATCCTTCTCTGTCAGGGCAGAGACCTTGATTTCATTGTCAGGCAGACTGATACCTTTGCGATCTGAAATAACCCCCTCAACCTGGGCGATCGCGACCATGTATTCTGTCGTAACCTCAGAGACACTCATAATCATCTTGCCGTCATCGATCAGCAAACGATCCCCAACACGCACGGCCTCCAAAATCTCAGGATGCGGCATACAAACCCGCTCATCATCCCCGGGCCTATTCGCATCGAGGTCAAAAACAAAAGGCTGACCGATTTTCAGAAAAGCCTTACCCTTCTGAAAGGCTCCCAGACGAAATTTGGGGCCCTGCAGGTCCATAAACAGGCCAAGCGGATATCCGAGTTCTTCTTCGGCCAGGCGCACGGCTTGAATGCGCGCGGCGTGCTCATCATAAGTTCCATGAGAGAAGTTAAGCCGAAACACACCGGCCCCGGCATCCGCCAGCTGGATAATTTTTTGAACCCCACTGGACACAGGTCCCAAAGTTGCAATGATTTTGGCCTGCTTGGTTCGATGGGCTGACCTTATCACTTGGCGAGACCTGACAATATACGGACGGATTTGGTCGCAACCCAAGGGCTTACCTGAGCATCGAAACTGAGAAAATGATCTGAAGCCAGATGAGTGTCAAATGCTGATTTATCATCATAGAGCTCATACAAAAAAAATTCAGTCACCTTCTCGGGGTGAACGCATACATCAAAATAATGGCATCCGGTTTCTTTTTGCAGGGAATTACGGGCCTGCTCCATTATGGCCGCCCGAAATTGTGCTTCAAAGCCGACCTTAATCGTAAAATCCACAAGTACTGCAAACATGCCTATTCTTTCTCTTCGGACTGAAACGCCTGCGCGCTTCCATACCCTTTATTAAATTTGGCAAGGGCCTCATCCATTTGCTCACTTTCGAGAACCACCCCACCGCCGGCTATCAAGGTTCGCCAATAGACCTCGCACAGAGTTTCAACTTCCTGTGCCAATGACAAAGCCTGTTTCAGTGAAGCACCAACTGCAATTTGCCCGTGATTTGCCAGCAGGCAAGCTTTCCGCCCCTCCAGTGCGCGGATCGCCGCATCTGACAAGGCTTGAGTTGCAAAGGTCTCATAGGGCGCACAGCGGATACTGTCCCCACCGACAACCCCGACCATATAGTGAAAAGATGGCACATCTTTTCTCAAACAAGCAATTGTCATAACGGATTTTCCATGTGTATGGACAACGGCATTTACTTCGGGACGCGCGGCAAAAATATCTTCATGAAAACGCCATTCGCTGGAAGGTTTGCGAAGACCGTTCGGACATTCATAGCTGCCATCAGGCTTTTTCAGAACGACATCTTCAGGCGTTATGTCTTCATAAGCCATACCTGATGGAGTAATCAAAAAACCTTCCTCTAAACGCACCGCGGCATTCCCCGACGTGCCTTGATTGATACCCATCTGGTTCATTTTCAAAACAGTTTGAATAAGATCCTGACGCAAATCCAAATTCTTCATGGCATCTTCTCTTCTACAAAATTAAGTTGAGAAATTGCCTTGATGAAGAAATCTTCAGCCCCGAAATTTCCGGATTTGAGAGCAAGCGCCAAAGGTGTTTCCCCAACACTTATCGTCCAAGGCACACCCGGATCAATTTGCGGGCCAATTTCCATGATTTTGACGTTCAGTGCCTTGATAACAGCACCCGATGTCTCTCCACCGGCGACGACGAACCGACGCACCCCTATTTCCATGAGGTGAGACCCGATATCGCCCAGTACTTTTTCTATCCTGGAGCCAATCTCGAGCCGTCCTTGTTCTTCCTGAATTAAAGCAACGGAAGCCGGATCCGCGGAGGAGTAAAATAGAACAGACTGCCCCATTCGAAGGTATTTTTCAGCCCAGGAAACAGCATCGTCCTTAACGGGTCGGCCATCCAGAATATCCAGAGCCTCCACTTTGAAAGAGGGCATATGCTGCTTCGCATAAGCCACCTGCCCAAGTGTCGTATCTGAACAACTGCCCGATAGGACGATGCTGGGACTTTCCGGCGCATGAAACGAACCCGAGATGCCCCCTTCGGGTACAAGTCCAGCTTTCCGGAAATTATCTGGCAAGCCCTGTGCAACCGCGGAACCACCTGTCACAAGCGGTAAGCCAACACAGGCTGTGCCAATAGATTTCAAATGCACATCCGTCATTGCATCCACGATATGTATCTGACGTTCTGCATTCTTCATCCGCAGAAGCGTCGCGATAGCTGAGCTCCCTTTTTCAACGTCTTCGAAGAATATGTTCGATACAGTCGCCTTGCTTTGCCCAGCAAGAACACGCCTCAAATTGGAATCATGCATTGGTGTTAAGGGATGGTTCCGCAATGATGATTCTGACAACAAGCCATCATTGACAAACAGATAGCCCCGATAGACCGTCCGTCCATTTTCAGGAAAAGACGGGCAGGCAATGGTCACCGGACAATCCAGCTTGTCCATAAGCGCATCACAGACAGGACCAATATTGCCATCGCTTGTTGAATCAAATGTTGAGCAGTATTTAAAAAAAATCTGCTTTGCTCCGGCTTTCTGCAGCCAGTCACAGGATGCCAAAGACATTTCAACGGCTTCACTTGCCGGATTTGTACGGGACTTCAAGGCAACCACGATGGCGTCAGCATCTGGAACCGGCGTATTTTCGTCCGGCACCCCCACGATCTGAACAGTCTTCATCCCCTCTCGGACAAGGATCATGGCGAGATCTGTCGCTCCCGTCAGATCATCCGCAATACAACCTAATACGATACTCATAAATCAATACCCTGCCTTCAAGAATTGATACGGTTGATGATTTCTTCGGTCACGGCCACGGTACCCATATCGCCTCCAAATTCCATTGGTCGGATAGCATTATCCTCGAATCCGCTATAGATAGCGCTGTTGATCGACAGAGCAGCATCCGCCAACGCAGGATCACTAAATTTGTCCGCCAGATAATCCAGCATCAATGCACCGCTCAGGATTGCGGCAAGAGGATTGGCTCTATCTGTCCCCATGATATCCGGAGCGCTCCCGTGGGCAGGTTGGAACAATCCGTGATTGTCTCCAATTTCACCACATGCAGCCATCCCCATACCGCCGACAAGCCCGCCGCCCAAGTCAGACAAAATGTCGCCAAACATGTTTTCTGTCACCAAAACGTCAAAATCCCAGGGATGCCGAACGAAATCGAGGGCTTGTGCATCTACATAGTTATAAGCTTTCTCAATCCCTGGAGCCCTGGCGCTTCGTTCATCGAAAATCTGGCGAAAAAAGGCCAGAGATTTAAAAACATTCGCCTTGTCAACGCATGTGACCTTTCCTTTACCCCCCGCTTTTTTTCTCTTGAGAGCCAGATTGAAAGCAAAATCGTGCAACTTTTCAGTCGTTTTTCGAGTAATCCTCAAAACGTCCTGAACCTCGTCATTATTCTCGACCGGACACCGGTCATGAACCGCGGCTGAATAGAAAAGCCCCTCTGTTGATTCTCTGACAATAACCATATTGATATCTTTGGCGCGCGGATCAGAAAGTCGAGACGGAATGTTGGGAAATGCTCTGATCGGCCGAATACCGGCATACAGGCCAAAACGATCGCGAAGACGAAGATGAGGAGAAATCTCGGTGCCATTCTCATAGCGAATAGAAGGCAAACCAATTGCTCCCAGAAAAATTGCATCCGCATTTCCGGCAGCTTCCTCCCCGCCCTCCTCAATATCCTGTCCCGTTTCCTTATAATATCCGGCCCCCGCCCTAATATAGTTATACGTCAGAGAGAACCCCTCGCTACGTCCCCTTGCTGCCTCCACAATTGCCAGAGTGGCGTCGGTTACATCAACACCAATACCATCTCCCTTGATGACTGCAATTTGATAGTTCGAAGAGCCCATATTTAAACTTCCTATTACGTGTTATTTCTCTCTGGATCTTTGTCTCTCTGGCATATCCGCACAAAAAATGCCCCTTCAACACCACCCTCTATCTGAGAGAATGCGTCTGAAGAGCAGACAGAACAAGCATTTGAATGAGCGATTTTCGAAACTTTCAAATGCTTCCAGATCGATCAAACGGCATCCAATTTCCAAATAAAGCGATCCATTCGTCCGGAGTTTCAACGCCCCATCCCAATGAACACATTAGATCGGTCATTTTAATATTTGTCAATGTATACATTATAAAATTTATTGACATATATATTAAAGAATATATTTTCATGCACGCACATAATTGCACCTAATAATTAGAAATATCTAATCCAAAAAAAATGTAAAAGCCGATCTGGCTTTGCATCGGGAGGTAATAAATGTTTAGAAATTTATCCAAACTCACCGCGGGTACACTTACGACCCTGGCAGTCGCCACCGGCATTGCCGCCTTGTCATCCACCGCTCATGCGGAAACGACTCTGCGGTTCAGTCATACGGACAATCCAGGTGGTTCGCGCCACGCCGCCGCAGAGATTTTTGCGAAAAAAATCGCTGAATACACGGAAGGCCGTTACAAAGTTCGCGTTTATCCCGCAGGCCAGCTTGCAAACGATCCGAAAGCCATTGAACAACTTCAGCTAGGTGGCGTTGATTTTACTGTTTCCGCAACCGGTAGCTACGCAACCCATATGCCAAGCCTCAATCTGACGGCTATGCCCTTTCTCGTTGATACATATGAGCAAGGCTGGGAATTTTATGACAATTCCGATTGGCTCAAAGCCGAGTTTGCCAAACTTCCATCCAAAGGTTTCCGTGTCCTTTCCACTTGGGAAGCCGGGTTCCGTAGTTTCACGACCAGCATGCCTCTCAACTCTCCATCCGACGCTTCAGGCAAGAAAATGCGCGTCTATCCCAACGACATGATCCGGTGGACGATGGAAGCAATCGGTTTTCAGACTGTTGTTATGCCAATCACCGACGTTTATCTGTCCATTCAACAGGGCGTCGTAAACGGGCAGGAAAATCCCGTTGATACGATTAAATCGCTCCGCTTCTATGAAGTGGCCCCCAATATTACGTTGACCAGACACGTTTATAGCCCGCTGCCATTGACCGTTTCGGAGCAGACTTGGCAGAAATTCTCCGATGTCGATAAAAAAGCAGTTATGAAGGCTGCCAAAGAGTCATCGGAATTCAGCCGTACTCTTGTTCGTGACTCGGTCAATAGCCAAATCGACGAAATGAAAAAAGCAGGCGCTAAAGTCAGTGCTCCTGAAATTGGACCGTTCCGCGATGCTGTACAATCTGTTTATAAAAAAGCAGAAGGCATCTACGGCGGGGAAGTTGCGAAAGTACTGGCATCAGCCAAAGCCATTCGCGAAAAACTCCCATCAAAATAATCGACTTATGAGAGAGGTTCGCTCCCTGTAAGCGAGCCTCTCCCTTCACAATAATGGGAGCACTTTTGTGGATTATCGAGATCGCTACCCCGCCATCCTCAGATATCTGAGCAAACTCATTGACGTTTTTCTCTGTGTTGGCGGTCTTGCTGTTTTACTTCTTATTTTCACCAACATCGTCTTAAGAGGTGCCGCTGGATTTGACCTTGCCTGGTCTTTGGAGGCTACTGCCTTTTTATTGTTATGGCTCACATTCCTAGGATGCGCCGCGGCAATGTCACGGGGTGCCCATATGCGTGTCACGGAAGTCGCGGCACACTTGGTACCAAGAAAACTGCAGCCTTTTCTAGATCTTGCAATCAGCCTGATTGTCGCCGTTTTGTTGATCAGTTTAATCTATCACGGCCAAAGCATTTCACTCCATACATGGGCTCAGAAAACAACGGTACTCTACTGGCCCGTCGGATTTCTCTACGCGTCACTCCCTGTAGGCATGACCATTACGCTGATTTTTCACCTTTACAATATCACGCTTGACGTTCGCCGCAATTTTTCAAGAACAACTGGCAATTCCGCGAAATCGAACGACCAAAACCAGGAGAATTCCGAATGATTTTGCTCTTTATTTGTGCCATTTTCCTTGGAACCATCATGCTTGGCGTTCCACTTGTATGGGCAATTCTCCTAACAGCGATCACTCCAATTTTTGTCTTTGATCTTGGCTACCCCCTTCAAGCTGTCTTCCTCAATTTTATTGGGGGCGTGGAACCCAATCACTTTATCGCCATACCGCTCTTTATCGTTGCCGGCGAATTGATGGGTCGCGGTGGTGTCGGTCAACGGATTATAACTTTTGCAAAAGCCGCGTTTGGTTTTCTACCCGGTGGGCTTGGCTTTGTTGTTGTAGGCGCCTCCATGCTGTTTGGCGGCATCTCCGGCTCTGCTATTGCTGATTCAGCAGCAATCGGGTCTGTCATGATCCCCAATATGGCAAAACAAGGTTATTCGAAAGCCTTCGCGGGCGGCCTTGTCGCTGCCGCAGGAACCATAGGCATTATCATTCCCCCCTCTATTCCGATGTTGATCTATGGATTTGTTGGCAATGTTTCGGTAGCGGATCTCTTCCTGGCAGGCGTGGTGCCTGGCTTGATTTTTGGCCTGCTGTTTATGGCTGTCTGCTATTATATTGGTAAAAAAACACAATGTGACCCCGGCGGACAAACCACATCTCCCCGAGAATTGTGGAACGCCTTTATCGGATCGGCTCCAGCCTTAATGATGCCTGTTCTCATTTTGGGCGGTATCTTCGGCGGGCTGGTAACCCCTACAGAGGCAGCCGCGGTCGCTGTTGTATACGGTTTCCTTGTTACTGTGGTTTTCTATCGTGACTTCAAACTGACAGAGATGCCGCGATTGATTATCGATTCATTTGTGACCAGTGCAATTGTCATGGTCGTTATCGGCGCGACAAGTGTTCTTGGATGGCTGATCACTCTTGAACAACTACCGCAAATTCTTGTTGAATTCGTACAAGGAGTCTCATCGAACCAGATCGTTTTTCTCCTTCTCGTAAATGTCGTCATGTTGATCCTCGGGTTGGTTCTCGACCCTGTTCCGGCGATCCTGCTAACCGCCCCTTTGTTCATTCCGACAGCGATGAGTTTTGGGGTTGATCCTGTTCATTTAGGAGTCATTATTACGTGTAATGTAGCCGTTGGCTTGTTCACGCCTCCGGTCGGCGCAACGCTTTATGTTGCCTCTCGTATATCCGGAGTTGGCGTGCTGTCTATCGCTCGGGCAATGGCTCCTCTCTATCTAGCCGCATTGACGGCGTTGTTCCTTGTGACATATATCCCCGCGATTTCCATGTCCACGGTTTACCTGTTCAGATAGGATTAATCACAAGATGATCGATTTAAACTCTATTGATAGGATGGGTGCCCAGCTCAACCGTCCCGAATGTGTATTGGCGACCGCAAATGGCCGTCTCTACACCGCCGACTGGCGGGGAGGTGTCGCGATAACAGAAGCGAACGGGGAACAGTGGTATCTGCTTCCCCGGAACGGTGAGTTGGCACTCCGGCCCAACGGCATTTGCCTCATGCCTGATCGCTCCGTCTTGATTGCCCATTTAGGAGATGAAGATGGTGGCGTCTATCGCATCGCCGAAGACGGCACGACCACTCCTTTCTGTATCGAAGTAGACGGTGCGCCTCTTCCTCCGAGCAACTACCCTCATTTAGACGGGCAAGGGCGCCTTTGGATAACGATCAGCACCAGAAAGATCCCCCGGTCATTGGGCTATAACCCGGTTGTTGCCGACGGCTTTATCGTCTTAGTCGACCAGGGGAAAGCCCGAATTGTTGCTGACAATCTTGGATATACGAACGAATGTCTCGTCCACCCAAACGGTGAACATCTGTATGTTAATGAAACATTCGCTCAACAACTTATTCGGTTTGATATTTCTGAAAATGGTGATCTGACAAACAAGACGACAATCGCCAAATTTGGAACTGGCACGTTCCCGGATGGTATGACATTCGATGTTGATGGCGGCCTCTGGATCACTTCTATTGTCAGCAACCGGGTGATCCGCATCGCCCCGGACGGAACTCAAACCCTTATGATAGAAGATTGCGAAGAAGATCACCTGAAGCTGGTCGAGAAAGCGTTTCATGCGGGCGAAATGGGGCGCCCTCATCTTGATAAAGCACATAGCAGGAAATTGAAAAACATCTCCAGCCTCGCCTTTGGCGGGTCCGATTTGCGAACCGGGTATCTTGGATGCCTGCTGGATGACTGCGTTTATACCTTTATGTCCCCCAACGAGGGATACGCTCCTGTTCATTGGAATTTTGAAGGACCAAGAAGGAATGGATAAAATACGTGTTGCTACCGTCGGAACGGGCTATTTCAGTCGCTTTCAATATGCAGCATGGGCGCGAATGGAAGAAATTGATCTGGTAGCTGTGTGTAACCGCAGTCCGGCACCTGCGCAGGAACTAGCCGGACAATATGATATCCCCAAGATCTATACAGATTTCGAAACCATGCTGGATCAGCTCAAGCCAGATCTTGTCGACATCATCACCCCTCCGACAACGCATGTAGCCTATGTCAAATCAGCTATCGAGCGCGATATTCCGGTCATCTGCCAGAAACCCTTCACCCCTTCGGCGCGCGAGGCCAAAGCCCTTTTGCAGGCCATCGAAGAGAAAAATGCAAAGGTTATTATCCATGAAAATTTCCGATTTCAGCCCTGGTACCAAAAAATAAAATCCCTTTTGCGAGACGGCCTTCTTGGAGAGCTTTATCAGATTTCATTTTTTTTACGCCCGGGAGATGGTCAGGGACCTGACGCCTATCTGGACCGCCAGCCATACTTTCAGCAAATGGAGCGGCTGCTTGTTCACGAAACAGCCGTGCATCTGATTGACGTATTTCGCTATCTGTTTGGCGATGTAAAATCTCTCATGGCCCGCTTGCGTCGGATCAACCCGGTCATTAAGGGGGAAGATGCGGGGATTATCCTCTTTGAATTTGAAAATGGTGCCAGCGGTATTTTTGACGGCAACCGCCTGAGTGACCATAAATCCTCCAATCGCCGATTGACCATGGGTGAAATGCGCATTGAAGGTGCGCGAGGCACCTTGTCACTGAACGGCGATGGTGCTTTGTTTTTCCGAAAATTCGGAGAAAATCACGAAGAGGAAATTCTGTATGATTGGATTGATCGAGACTTCGGAGGCGATTGTGTATATGCCCTGCAACGCCACGTTGTCGATCACTTTATCCACGGTAAGGAACTCATGAACACGGCCCGGGAATATCTGAAAAATGTCGAAATCGCAGAAGCCGCTTACGCCTCAAACGACAAGAGAATGGGTCTTGACTTTGACCAAACATAAATTGACCACTTGATTTTCGCAGCTCACTTGTTAATAAGGTTTGAAACAGGGGTATAGGGAATGGTAGTCGCGGCAAAAAAAACGAAAAGCAAAACACCCAAAGTTCCGATTGCCGAGATGGCCCATGCTGAACTAAAGCGCCGCATCCTTGACAACGAACTGCCTGCGGGTCACCAGCTGATGGAAGGGGAAGTTGCCGAACTTCTGGATATTAGCAGAACCCCCGCTCGTGAAGCCATGATGAAACTAGAAGCCGAAGGGCTCGTCGAATTGCGGCCCCGCCATGGCATGAAGGTGAAGCCGATTTCCATTTCTGATATGAAGGAAATTTATGCGCTTTTGATGGGATTGGAGTCAACTGCGGCCTGGCAAGCTGCGACACGGGAACAAAGCTTGGAGGATATCCAGGCACTCCGTGACAGCGTTCAGAAAATGGACGACGCCCTGACGGCTAAAGATCTCAAAAAATGGGCTGAGGCGGATGAAGCTTTTCATCGCCTTCTGGTTTCAATGAGCGGGAATAAGCGTCTCATCGAACTGGCTGACCGATTTATTGATCAATCCCACCGTGTTCGTATGCTCACACTCCGTTTACGCCCGATGCCCTCACAGTCAAACAAAGATCACGCTGAAGTTGTCTCCGCCATCGAAGCAAAAGATGCGGACAAAGCCCGGCGAATACACCGTATCCATCGGGAAAATGCGGGAAAACTCCTGGTAGAGCTTCTCGAAAGTCATGGCCTGACCCAGCTCTAGGAGACCTTCAGCTGCGCCCTTAAGGGAACACATCTATCCGCCTGGATTTCGAATGAAAGCCTCATCGGCTTAACTCAAGATGCCTTGACCAATTGATCACCGTTCTACCAGAACAATACAACATCAAAGCTGCTGTCGTTCCAAATATTCTTCATATTGAGTGGATCAGAAATGGTGCCGCCGGAGAGAATCGAACTCTCGACCTCTCCCTTACCAAGGGAGTGCTCTACCTCTGAGCTACGGCGGCAATCGGGGTGCGAACTGCGCGGAATATAGAAGTTTTTATGCCCTTGTCAAAGAGTTTGTGAAAAAACCGGCGCCGCCATTTTCCGGGGCACATTTCCTGTGAAACAACCACTTCCTTCGCCGTTCGCAAAACCTATGAAAGCCTTTGCTTTCTTTAGAATTGTTGTAAAAACACGACAATTTGGATCGGTATCCGTATTCAGACAATAATTGCCATGCTTATGCCTGACTTTCGCGTATAAGATTAATCAGTTTAATAACTGTATTGTCCGCTACAGAAAGCCGTAACCTTATGAAAGGTGATATTGGGTCTAATCAGATGAATTTTTCCGCTATTTAATGAACAAACAAGATCTGCTGATATACTCATCCATTACGGATCTACTGGTTGCTATTCAGGATAACCGGCTGCGCTTTGATGCCCTTCGGCAACCGGTGCAATGGGAAATTGCCTTTCATATCGAGCAGGCCGAACTAACCAACAATTCGATTGATATTTCCGGCATTTCTGCGCTGACAAATCACTCTCGCAACACGATTAAAAAGCAGGTCTCTGCACTGACAGAGGCTGGCTATGTCACAACGGTAACAGACCCGAATGACAATCGGCGAAAAATCCTTCGATCAACGGAAAAATTACGCAGTGAACTGGAGAAATTCGCGAAATCACTCTCCCCGACCATTACCAGAGCGAGTTATGAAATCCAGAACCGGATATGGGCAGATCCGGCAGAAGACTCTAACTAATTTCAATATGTGCGCAGTTTTGATCACGATAACGCTTGCATGACTGCACGCAATACACGAGCATGTCGAGATGGAACAAGAGGAGATTATACACTCCTTTTTCGAGCGATCCGGTCATTAGATAAATGCTCATGACAGGTCCTTCGACAAAGATCCGGTTCATTGTAAATGAACGCAAAGCGAGTACCCAGTAAGAGTAAGAGTTTTTAGGGACGTGCCTCATGGAGGGCCGTGCGACAAGGAAAGATGAATGTCTTTACGTCAGTTATATACCCGCACCTGGGAAGATAATGGCAGCCGCATTGAAGAGCATCAGTATACGACTGAGAGCGCGGCCTCCATATCCAAGGAAATGGATACTCTTATCCATTACCTTTACCAGCTTGGCGGACTGACGGAAGTTGCACAGATTGCGTCCATTGATCAAATTCGCAGCATTTTTCCTAAAATCCTGTTTCACCGGATCGACGTTCACAACGAAAATCCGGTGAATTATAAAGTTCTCGACTATGATCGCAGGACCAGAATGGACAATTTCCAGGACTATACGGGACTGGTGCTTGGCCAGTGGGAAAACGAGATTGCGCGTCAGGCCATCACCCTGGCTTACTATAGTACTGTTGTCACGGGCCTACCCCGTTTGGCGCTGACCACCAAAGTCGGGACGAGCGACACTCGGAGTTACCTCCACTTGACTTGGCCCTTGCGCGAGAATGGCGAGATCACTCAAGTCCTCGTCGCCGCTTCCTACGAAAATCTCATAGTCACGCCGGGCGAGAGCGATACAATCATCAAGCCCGGTCCAAACAAGATAAGCCTTCCGACAGTCGGCCGTGGGCGGAAAATACTCGGTGCCGTCGAAGCACAGAGCAAAATGACTATGCCCATATACTCTCGTGGTGAACCCGCTTCCAACGAGATCAGCCAGATTATGGCTGACTGTATAGTCAATCCCCTGATCAATGGACAGGAGAGATACCATGCGCGGTAATATCCAGGAAAGGCCGGTCTTACGATGACTTTTCTTAACGCAAAGACCGCCGCGGTACAGAATAGAACCGCCCATGCTGAAATCGTCCGGCAAAGCGAGCTTGAGCCGACCATGTTTGGGCTCATCGGCCCAGATTTTACCCGACGCCATCAGCTCGGCGAAATCCGGTGTATCAAACCGTCTTGCCGCAATGATCGCCACCGTCTCCCCGTCATTGGTTTTGACGTCAATCCAGTAGCTTGTGGATTGGTCGCAAACAAACGGATCAAAGGTTGGCATGACAACACGGTGATTGGGATCAAGCGTCAATCGCGCCGCCGCCCAGTTATGCATATCGAAACGAATGGAGTAATAGAAGCCGCTTTTGTTCAGAGCAGAGACCATAGGACGCATTAAATCGACAATCTGGCCCGATTTGACCAGGGTGCGATTGAAATCGGAACTCTCCATATCTAAACCTCCTAATTTAATAAAGTGAGGTTTACATGTTAGGAGAATTGAGAATGCGGCCCTAATCAGAGTCGCAGAAACAGGCCTAAAAAGCCCGATACACAAGTGATCCGGGTTCTGAACTGAGAATGTTTTTCATGTTTGTTTAAAATTTTAAACAAACATGAATGAATTGTAGAAAATTTTAACCATTTAACCGTTTAACCGAATCTTTATTAGTAAGGGAGTGTTTTATGTCCAAAATAGCAAAACGCGTTGGCGATCACGTCGGAGAACGCATCAGAACCAGAAGAACTCAGCTCGGCCTTACACAACTGCAACTGGCTGAAGCCCTGGAAATTTCCTACCAGCAGGTTCAGAAATATGAAACCGGCGCCAATCGTATTTCCGCGGGTCGGCTTTTTGAACTGGCTCTGAAACTGCAAGTCGAAGTGGCTTATTTCTTTAATGAACTTCAGTTCCCCTCCACAAGTACACCTATGGAACATGGCGGAAAAGGCCGGGCAACTATCGAGCTGGTCAGAAATTACAATGAAATCACAGATCCGTCTGTGCGAGCCTCTGTCAACGGCTTGATCCGGGCTCTTTCAGATCCACGTGAAAAGAAAGAGGCGAAACAGGCTGCTGGTTAAGGAACCAACTGTGTTTCCAGAGACGAAGAACATTACGAACTGATATCGCTTTCATTGCAAAGCCGACTGTTTCACGCTAGAGAACAGGAAAGCTAGGCATAATATTGAGTAATGATCTGCTATGAAAACACCTGAAGACAGCACCCCGAAAAAACAGAAGCAACGCGAGGAGAAAACAGATCGCCTCGCGGGTGCTTTACGGGACAATCTTAGAAAAAGAAAATCTCTTCAGAGAGGGAGGGGAGAACAAGCCCCCGCCCCTATCAAAAATAAAAACCGGCTGACCGATTAAGCGCCTTTCGCCGACAACAGGTTGCTGCGAACAAGACAAGTCGTAAAATGCTGTTTTAGAGGCAAATAAAAGCCCCTTTTATCCTCCTTGATATTGAGCCTGCACGGGATACAGGATAAATCTTTGCCCCAGACGAAGATATCTATAAGATGTCCCGAATTTTTGTAATCTTCTGGAGAAAATCCTATGTCCATCCTGTCCGATAAATGGATCCGGTCAGCTGCGCAAAGCCAGGGAATGATTGACCCGTTTGTGGAAAGCCAGAAACGCGACGACATGATATCCTATGGCTTATCCTCTTACGGGTATGACGCCCGGGTTTCAGACGAGTTTAAGATTTTCACCAATATTGATTCTGCGACCGTTGATCCAAAAGCCTTCTCCAATGACAGCTTTGTCGACCGGAAGACAGACGTATGCGTTATTCCGCCAAACTCCTTTGTGTTGGCCAGAACAGTTGAGTATTTCAAAATCCCCAGGGATGTGCTTGTCATCTGTCTTGGCAAGTCGACCTATGCCCGGTGCGGGATCATCGTCAATGTCACACCTCTTGAACCGGAATGGGAGGGCCATGTAACATTGGAATTCTCCAACACAACACCGCTACCGGCCAAAATTTATGCCAATGAAGGCGCTTGTCAGTTCCTGTTTCTGAAAGGAAATGAACCCTGCGAAGTATCCTATAAGGATCGGGCTGGAAAATACATGGGACAAGAAGGTGTCACACTCCCTAAACTTTAAAGAGTGCCCTATCCCAGACATAATTCATTGACAAAATTTCACAATAACTAAGGAGCGTGGGCAGGCCAGGCTCCTTTTCCAGTTTTAACGAGACCAAACAGAAACGCCGTATCGTGCGGCATGCAGGAATAACAGAAACATGGACAGCATTCGCATTCGCGGCGGCAAACCCCTTAATGGTAAAATCGAGATCAGTGGCGCAAAGAACGCAGCGCTCCCTCTTATGGTTGCCTGCTTGCTGACTGAAGAAACCGTTACCCTCAGCAATTTACCCCATGTCGCCGACATCTCGACGCTGATTAATCTTCTGTGCCAGCATGGCGTTCAGGCACATCTGAACGGCCAAAGTGGAGAGAATGGCAATTGCAATGGGCGTGCTGTTTCCCTGACCGCGAAGACAATTACGAGTACAGAAGCCCCCTACGATATTGTTCGTAAAATGCGCGCGGGTGCTCTGGTTCTCGGGCCGTTGCTGGCGCGGATCGGGACCGCAAAAGTCTCTCTGCCCGGTGGCTGCGCCATTGGGACCCGCCCCATGAACCTGCATCTTGATGGCCTCGAAGCGATGGGCGCAACCATCGATATTGATGGCGGCTATATGGTTGCCTCGGCCCCGAATGGCCTTAAAGGGGCAGAAATCCGGTTTGAAACCGTCTCTGTGGGCGCAACAGAAGATCTTCTGATGGCAGCTTGCCTGGCAGAAGGAACCACCATTCTCGAAAATGCGGCGAAAGAACCTGAAATTACCGATCTTGTCAGGTTGCTGATAGCGATGGGAGCAAAAATTGAAGGGGAAGGCTCAGACCGGCTGGTTATTACAGGTCAGACAGGCCTCCATGGCGCTGACTACAGCGTCATGCCAGATCGTATCGAGACCGGTACCTATGCAATTGCCGCGGCGATTACCGGCGGTTCTATCGAACTCACCAATACGGATGCAGAGCTGATCAGCTCTGTTCTGGAAATCCTACAGGCAGCCGGTGTACAGATCACTCCAACACAAAACGGACTGGTTGTCTCCCGGGATCCGGGAACACCACTCTCCGGTGTGGATGTCATGACACAGCCCTATCCGGGGTACCCAACCGATATGCAAGCTCAAATCATGGCCTTGATGTCCGTGGCAAAAGGCGCTTCTATGATCACTGAAACCATCTTTGAAAATCGCTTCATGCATGTCCCTGAACTCATGCGCCTCGGGGCTAATATAAATGTCCATGGCCATTCGGCTCTGGTCAGGGGTGTGGATGCCCTGGTTGGCGCCCAGGTTATGGCAACAGATTTGCGCGCATCCGTCTCCCTTGTACTTGCAGGCTTGGCAGCGAGCGGAGAAACCGTTATCAATCGTGTATACCATCTGGATCGCGGCTATGAACGCCTGGAAGAAAAGCTGGCGGCTTGCGGTGCGGATATCATGCGGATCCAGGGTGAATAACCCATCGGGATAGACGGGAAGTGAACAGTGTCTGAAAGATTGAAACTGAAAGCGGAGGAAGCTGAGGATCTGGTCATCTTATCAGCCACCTTGGAAGGTGCGATCACAAGTCCCGGCGAAATGGGATATTCTGCGTCAAACCGCGCCTTTACGATCACGGCTTCCCGCTTTATGTGGGAGACATCTGATGAGGCACAGAAGAAACGGATAAGAACCGGACTTTATTGTGCCGACGTCACTGCCGTCAAAACCTCTGAGATTTCCCGGGATATCCCGACAATGGCGATGGAACTGCTCAATATCAGTTGTGTCACCAAGGAGGATGGCTCTGCGGAGATCTCTCTTAATTTTGCTGGAGGTGGCACCATCCGCCTGTTTGCCGAATGCGTGAATTTAACACTGACAGATGTCGGGGATGCGTGGAAAACGGATCATATTCCCTTTCATAAGGAAAAAGAGACAACCTCCCCCTCATCTTCTTAATCATTAAAAAGGCATTCGCAGATAAAATACGGATGTCAGGAACGGAGCAAAGACGTGTCTTCGAGTGAAGAGTTGGTCATCGCCCTGCCAAAGGGTCGTATATTGAAAGAAGTCATGCCACTGGTACGCGCTGTCGGCATCGAACCGGAAGCCGCTTTTGACGATCCGGCAAGCCGCCTTTTGCAGTTCAAGACCAATCATCCAAATATTTCGATCATCCGCGTTCGCTCCTTCGACGTTGCTACTTTTGTTGCTTTCGGCGCGGCCCAGCTGGGCGTTGCGGGGAACGACGTCCTGCTTGAACATAACTATCCGGAAATCTACGCACCGGTTGATCTGGATATCGGCCATTGTTATCTGGCTGTTGCACAGCCTGCCGATATGGAAGATGACAAAGACCCTAACCGGTGGAGCCATGTAAGGATTGCCACCAAATACCCGCATTTAACCCATCAATATTTCTCGTCTCAGGGTATTCAGGCGGAATGCATTAAGCTGTCTGGCGCCATGGAACTGGCCCCCGGGCTCGGCTTGTGTCGCCGCATTGTCGATCTTGTCTCGTCTGGTGCGACGCTCAAAGCCAATGGACTGGTCGAAGTTGAAAAAATCCTCGATATAACCTCCAGACTTGTGGTTAACCGCGCCTCCCTCAAAACACGATCCATTGAGATGAACGACTGGATCGAAAAATTCCGGAGAGTTGTCGATGCCGGTTAAACTGAACAAGGCTGACACCGGTTTCGAAGCCGGTTTTGCCGATCTGCTCACTCAGAAACGAGAGACAGATGCGGATGTAAACGCAGTTGTCGCGGACATTCTTGAAGAGGTTCGCCGGGACGGTGATCAAGCGATCCTCTCTTATACCAACAAATTTGACAGACTTTCTGCGACATCTTCCGCTGAGCTTCGGTTTACAGCAGATGAAATCCAGGAAGCTGTTTCGGCCTGCGATGCAGAAACCCTGAAAGCCCTCAAAATAGCGGCAACGCGCATCGAAGAGTATCACCGCAAGCAGAAACCTGAAAATCTGCGCTATCAGGAATCTGCGGGCATTGAGCTCGGCTATCGCTGGACGGCTATTGAGAATATCGGCCTTTATGTCCCGGGCGGCCTTGCCACCTATCCCTCATCGGTTCTGATGAACGCTATTCCGGCCAAAGTGGCAGGCGCCAAGCGCCTGGTAATGGTTGTGCCTACGCCGGATGGCAGGGTCAACCCGCTGGTTCTGGCAGCGGCAGACCTCTGCGGTGTTGATGAAATCTATCGTATTGGCGGCGCACAGGCGGTTGCTGCCCTCGCTTATGGCACAGAGACGATCCGCCCAGTGGACAAGATTGTCGGGCCTGGGAATGCTTATGTAGCCACAGCCAAGAAACAGGTTTTTGGAACGGTTGGTATCGACATGATTGCCGGTCCGTCGGAAATTCTGGTTGTCGCAGATAATGCCAATGATCCATCCTGGATTGCAGCAGACCTGCTCTCTCAAGCCGAGCACGATCCGGTCGCGCAGAGTATTCTGATCACAGACAGCCAGGCTTTTGCGGATGACGTGGAAAAAGCCGTTGAACATCACCTGTCAACACTGCCAAGAAGTGATATTGCCCGGACCAGCTGGCAAGATTACGGAGCCATCATTGTTATCAACAAGATGTCAGAGGCCTCGCCCCTTGTTGACCGGATAGCCCCAGAACATCTGGAACTTTGTGTCGACGATCCGGATGCTCTCGCGGACACGATCAGCCATGCGGGCGCCATTTTCCTCGGGCGGTATACACCGGAGGCGATTGGTGATTACATCGCCGGCCCCAATCATGTATTGCCGACAGCCCGAACGGCGCGGTTTTCGTCCGGCTTGTCGACGCTGGACTTCATGAAACGCTCGTCTCTGATCAAGCTTGATGCAAATGGCCTTGCCAATATCGGCCCTTCCGCTGTTAAACTGGCAAATTCAGAAGGACTTGGAGCCCATGCTCTTTCCATTGCCGTGCGGCTGAATATGCCGAAATGAACAAAGATAAGGAATAATCATGTCTTCCGATCATCAGCGCGTTGCCCATATAACGCTGGACGAAAAATCCGTTGTAAGGCGGAGCGCTGATATCGAGCATGAACAGAAGGTTGCCATCTTTGATCTTCTCGACCAGAATCGGTTTTGTATTTGTGACAAGCCGGATACTGGCCCTTACTCCCTTCACCTCAGCATCGAAGAAAACAGACTGATCTTCGACATCCGCTCTGAAGACGACGCGGCGACACTGCTCCGCCTTCCCCTCCCCGTCATCACTTTCAAACGCATTATTCGCGACTATTTTCATATTTGCGAAAGCTATTTTGATGCGATCAAGACAGCCTCTCCGTCGAAGATTGAAGCCATCGATATGGGGCGGCGAGGCTTGCATAACGAAGGGACGGAATTATTGTTAGAGCGCCTGGACGGTAAAATCGAAACAGACTTTGATACAGCCCGTCGCTTGTTTACCTTGATTTGTGTCTTGCATATCAGGGGCTAAGGCATGGCATCTGCCTCCTCCTCACCCTCTTCAAACACGCCAAGCAGTGTTCTTTTTGCCTGCACGCATAACAGTATCCGCTCCCCCATGGCCGAAATCATTACGCGAAGCCTGTTTGGCCAGAAAATATATGTAGACAGCGTTGGCGTCAGGGCGACGGAGATTGACGGCTTTGCGATCGAGGTTCTAGACGAAATTGGCCTCGATGCGTCGGAACATCTTTCCAAAAATTTCGATGAATTGGTGGATACCTCTTTTGATCTGATTATCTCGCTGTCACCGGAAGCAAAACATCAGGCGGAAGAGATGACACGCACAATGGCCTGCGATGTGGAATACTGGCTCACCCTTGATCCCTCCGTCGCAGAGGGGAACCGGGAAATGCGTTTGAACGCCTTTCGGCAAGTCAGAGATGACCTGTATCAGCATATCAGAACACGGTTTTCCACCAGTCCTGCCCCTTTGGTTTGAAACCGGACGGGCCCTCATCCCGGCTTTTCAAGCATCAAAGCAACGGTTTTATGAGCCTAAACTTAAACTAAAGCTTGCATTTTTTGGGAATGCGCCTCATTTTGCACCCAAATTGCAACAACGAAACTAGGTAATTCATGGCTAAAGAAGAGCTTTTAGAGTTTGAAGGCACAGTAACAGAGCTTCTCCCCAACGCAATGTTCCGGGTCAAGCTTGAAAATGATCACGAGGTTCTTGCCCATACAGCGGGTAAGATGCGCAAACACAGAATTCGTGTTCTTGCCGGTGACAAAGTCACAGTCGAAATGACACCTTACGACCTCACAAAAGGCCGCATCACGTTCCGTTACAAATAGAAACGGAACTCACGTTGGGTAAAAACGGGAGTAAATCCGTGCTGAACGACACGCAGGACGACAAGATATTCCCTGCGGCTTTATCGCCAGACCGCCCAACACTGATCCTCGCTTCTGCCTCCCCGCGACGGCAGGAGTTGCTGGCCCAGATCGGAATTACGCCAGATCAGATTGACCCGGCCGATATTCCTGAAATTCCTCTTCCCGATGAAAAACCGGCGCCCCTTGCCCAAAGGCTGGCAAGCGAAAAAGCCGCTGCTGTGTCAAACCAGCATGCCGGGGCCTTTGTTCTGGCTGCCGACACGGTTGTTGCGGTCGGCCGCCGGGCGCTTGGCAAAGCCGCGGATGAAGAAGAAGCGCGGCGCTATCTATCGCTTTTATCAGGACGCAGGCATCGGGTTTATACGGGAGTGGCGGTGGTTCTACCGGACGGATCCCTTCGGCAAAAAACGGTAGGCAGTTCGGTCATCTTCAAGCATCTGGAAGAACATGATATTCGAAGCTACCTGAAGAGCGGAGAGTGGCGCGGCAAGGCCGGCGCTTACGCCATACAGGGTCTGGGAAGCTTGCTGGTCCGCCAAATCCAGGGCTCCTATTCCAATATTGTGGGGCTTCCCCTTCATGAGCTGGCAGCCATGCTCGCTGGAAACGGCTTTGATATTTGGCGGCATTCCGCCTTGATGCCAATGGATAAAACATGAACCTCCAGCTCTTCATTGATGTCGGTTTGTTCGGCACCCGTGCAGCCTGCCTTGAGCAAGACCGCCTCACCGACCTTTCCCTTTTCCCCCGTCATCAGGTTTCAAAGGTCGGCCTGATTTACCTCGGGCGTGTCCATAAAATCGATGAAGGGCTTGATGCGGTTTTTATGGATCTGGGGACGGCAGGAGATGGCTTTCTGAAGCGCAAAGACATTCCCCCGCGGGTCCGCGAAAAACTGCATGAAGGACAGAAAGTCCCCGTTCAGGTCCTCAAAGATCCACAGTCGGGCAAAGGACTGCAGGTCAGTGCGTATCTGAAACTGCAGGGCGACTACCTGATTTTCAGTCCCGGCGGCGAAAGTCTGACTTTCTCCAAAAAACTGAAAAATGAAGACACGCGCGTGCAGGTTTCGGCAGCGCTTCGCCGCCATATCGGTTCTGATAGCGTCACAGTGCGTACCAGCGCCGCAAACGCGGATATAAACCTGCTAACGCAAGAGCTCAAAACCCTCGCATCGAACTGGCACGCAATTGAGCAGGCGATAACGGATGATAAAAAGCCGCGCTGTCTGCAACCTCTTCCTCTGCCTTCATTGATGGCGGCCCGTCACTATGCCGGGCTGAAGACTGAGATTACGATCAATGACGCCGCGGGTTATCAAGCCTTGAAAGAGGCAGGTCAGTATCCGTCTGTTACACTCCATACGGCCCCTGTTCCGCTTTTTGATGTTGCCGATCTCGAAGAACAGATCTCTCTTGCAGAGGAGCAGGAACTTTCCCTGCCCTCCGGCGGATGGATCACTATCGAAAAAACCGAGGCCCTCACGGTCATTGATGTGAATTCAGGCTCAAGCGACCCTGTCACAGCTGGCGAAAGTGTCGCGAACAGAACCAATCGGGAGGCGGCGACCCTGATCACCCGCCAGATCCGTCTTCGCAACATAAGCGGCATCATCATTGTTGATTTTATTGCCTTGCAAGGCGGAGAGGCATCAAAAAGGCTGCATCAACAACTGGAAAAACTGGTGAGGGACGATCCGGTAGCGGTTCGAATTGTTGGCATGACGGAGCTTGGCCTCATGCAAATCACCCGCCAACGAAAAGAAGCCCCCTTAAGCGCATCTTTTAACATCCCCGCACATGCAGACCACCCACAGATCTCCTTCGGGCGAGCGACGCAGCTTATGAGCAACCTGGCCCGTTACAAAGCCCATAGCAAACAGGTAAAACTCACTTTGCGTTTCGGGACAGGCTTGACCCGTTTTTTGGAAGCCTGCCGATCCGAGATCGAGGCATATGCCGGTATCAATCTCTTCCTGCGGGAAGAAGTTGATTTTGCGGCCTATGAGTATAGGATCGACAGCGACTAACAGCTTGACCAGATCAGAGTTCCCCGTGACAAAAACACTAACATCTCACAAAAAATGCCCGCAATGCGGCAAACCGACTGACCAGACATATCGCCCCTTCTGCTCCAAAAGATGCCAGCAGCTGGATCTTGGAAAATGGCTCGATGAAAGTTATGCGATTCCGGGAGAAGAGACCATTCCTGCCAATGATGAAGATGGCGATTATTAGCGCCAAACCCTTCTGCAGCCTCAGAAAAAGCGGCCAAAAACAGGACAAAGCTGCTTTTTGATATTTTTCTGGAAAGGGGTATGGACAGCCCTTTAAAATTCTTCTATAACCCAGCTTCTTCGCAGGCGATATATCGCCCCGCGCAAAGGATGCCCAGGTAGCTCAGTTGGTAGAGCAGCGGACTGAAAATCCGCGTGTCGGTGGTTCGAATCCGCCCCTGGGCACCACTTCTTTCCCAAAGCCAGTCATCAAACCTCTTCAGGGCATTATCTCCTGTTCACTTCTTTTGCGGCAAGATAAGACTTCAAAGTATAGGTGCCAAAATTTTTGGGCTCCGGTGAACCGGAAGCGAAAGGACGTTCCTTAAAAGCCGGACTGGGTTTCTCAAAATGAAAGTTGGCTTCAGCACGTTGCCGCTTGAGCTTCTCATTTCGAGCGCGGGTTTCCGGGCTTGATTTAAGACCGTGCCAAAATGTGCCTTTCAATTTTGCGCGCTCGTTTTTAGCCCCGATATGCTTGTCCTGTGCAGCTGTTAATTCTTTACGCTTTACTTCAATCTTCCGATTTAGATCTTTCCAGGCATCCGAATTGCGGGCTGCCAGGGTTATTATTGTACCGTCAGCCCGGATCCGGGATTTTCTGTTGAGTAACTTATCTTCTTGCTTCTGCAATATTTTCAGTTCTTTTTTCAACGCCTTGACTTCTTTCTTCGCCGTTTTTTCTTTTTGCTTTGCTTCCTTGAGTTTCTGGTTTTTCTGAGCTTTTTGTTGTTTGGCTGCCGGCGTTTTCTGACCAGAACTGGCAGGCGTGGCAGAACCTCCGGGGCTCAGCCTGCCAGCATCTGCGTAAGGAGAATAGAAAAACAATGCGATACTCACAATCAGGAATAGCCACTTGATTCTGCCACCGTTCGGGCCCAGTTGAAAAAATTCATTTCTCATAGTTCTCTCCTCCCTCAATCACAATGAGCTGCCTTCTGTTGAAATCGCTTATTGCCACAAGATCTTCAATATCCGGATGCAGAGCGCCTGGCAGGGCTATATCTCTGACTGCATATGCCAACAGGTCATTGGGTGAGACAATCGTATTCCACAGTCGTAATCCGGCAATAGCACCGGTGAACGGTGCCCGGTTTCCATCAGCGCTCCCGACCCAAAACCCGGAGGACGGCAAACCACTGAAGGCCATCTGGAACCGGCCTGCGATCTTGTTGTCGATCATGACAATCATCTCTTCACCGAGATGAACAATTGCCACAAAGTGCATTTGTCCATCCGTAAATTCGAAGGGTACAATTTCATCTTTCCCTCCAAATCGGATAGAGATCCCGCTTCGACTGCGCAACACTGAAATCATATAAAGCGATCCTTCAGGGCCTGCATTGGATAGGATTACGGGATCAAATGGAGGATCTTTTTCCCAATCCGGTACGATCCAGAACTCGATCGTAAAAGGCCCCCGTAACGTAAGAGCGTCATAAGGCGGAAGAGACAAACCGCTCCCCTTTTTCAGTTCCAGCACATCTGGCATATAGTCATCACTTTGCTCATCTGCAGCCAGGCTGGCACTCCAAGGTAATAAGACCAACGTGAATAAAGCGAAACCAAGCGAACGTAACGCCATGCCTGTCTGGAATTTTCCAAGTCGAAACATCAGCTCACCCTCTTGAAGCGGACGACAATGTGCATTTTAGGAAGTTCCTTTTGGCCAAACGACCATGTATGATCCTGCTTTCCTGCCTTACCACCTGTTTTCAAACCCTTTGTGAGGCTACCGGCCATTGTCTTCTTATTGGTTCTCAACTTCTTCTTGCCGCCCAGATTACCGACATATTGCCAATCAAATTCATACCGCAATCTATGTTGTTCGATCTCAGAACGCGTCCCCTTCAAAGTGGCAACTTTCTTACCCATCTTTCTGTAGCTGACCCCGATATTTTTTCGCTTGTTTTTACAAGGTGCGGAAAGGGAAATCGTGTCGACTTTACGGCTGTATTCAGGAACGTTCTTTTTTTGAACAACCGCATGAAGTTTTCCAGATACCTTTTTTATCAGAAAGTCATTGGCGCCTGTGCAATATACGCGCGTGACATAGACCGCCCATGTCTCCAGCGGTTCATCGGGTTCAGGCTCAAAAACAGGAATAAGGGAGGTTGTGTCAGGCGTACCCCCTTGTTCTTCGATATAATCCTCGACGGTCTGATATAAAGCATCCCGTACAGAGCCATATGTTTCAGGCTCACCCGGGAAATTCATGGGATTGAGCAATTCATATAGAGGCCTGAGATCCAACAATATCGGATAAGGTGTTTGGCCAGCGCTATATCCTGATTCATTCCATGAACCATTTCCCCCAACAGCCACAAATGTCGCCCCTTCGTTGCCAATAGTTCCGGAAGCTCCCGTCGTTTTCCCCGCCTTTTTGCTATAATGTGCGGACGCACCTGCAGCAAAAGTCGTTTTCCCGAGCTTCTTTTCTGCCGCGACACTCGCTTCAACACCCGTTTCTGTTTCTTGCTGCACAATACGGGTATAGGTTTCTTCAGTGAATGCCTGCGCCATTTTTGCAGCGGCACCATATGTCACTGCATAAGCATAATGTGTTCCGAATTTCTCGACGATTGAACGAAAATTTCCATATCGACGGGCGTCTTCTACAGCATCTATGAAATCATCGGAAAGTGTCACATAGGGGTGATCCACCACAAGCGCATACTGCTTGTCTCGTGAAAAACCAATAGCCTGGGCGACTGACTTGCTTTCCCTCATACTGTTCATTGCGGATTGGCTATGACGAAAGCCGGCACTGGCCTCTACCTTGGTTTTTTTCAAAACCTGCTTACCGGCAGGTATTTTTTTCTCGTAAGTACCACTCACACTGCCGCCAAAGGTATGAGCATAGGTGTTCTGCACCTGTTTTTCGCTGGACATGGCTGATTTTCGGTAAATCGTTCCCTGCGTCACTTCCTGGATCAGACTGAATCCGATGGGAACAGTACGTTTTTCCGTAATCACATACTGACGCGGATCCACTTTTGCAAAAACCTCGTATTTCGGGTTTTGTAACAAATAGAATGGATCCTGATTAATGATGTCGTAGCCGCGCCGGCTTGCTGTCAAGTTTTCCAGATTATATCCAACAAGAAAAGCATCATTGGCTGCAATCTGATTTGACATGGTTGCTTTTGACACACCGGGTTTCGGGCGTATAAAAGTAGTTTTTCCTAACTTTAAACGGATCCGCCCACTTCGGGAAACATCTATGACAAGTGTATTTCCAATCGGAAAGTCGCGAACAGACTGATAGGTTTTTCGCATCCCTCCCCGTTTTAGGACATCTTTTAACGGGATACCGTCCTGGCTTCTGAATTCAACAAATTCTATATCCTGTAACCCGTTAGAGATCCGTATTCTTTCGTCGCTGGCATCATCTTCGGCAATGTAAAGAAAATTTACTGTTGAATAATTTCCATTCGCAACAGTGACAACCTCTGGAGCATCACTTCCCCAGAGATCCGGATTATCATGGGTACGATCCAGCGTAATATCACCGGTCTCACGCCACACACCATCCAGGCGATGCCAACAGGAATGTGAATTCTTCCCATTGGCATTACTCTCGACCTCTGTCAGGCTGAAACTTGCGAACCGGCGTTTGGTTAGCCTATCCACGTTACTCACCTGCCTGATACGCTCACGAGGGGGCGATGCAGGAGGAATTTTCACCCCTTCCTCACACCCGCGATAAGCATCGACAGGTGTTTGTGCTATCGCATTTTTTCCGTCCGTAACAAACAGTATCGACAATGCTAAAGCAAGAAGGCACACATATGAAATTTCAGATTTGGATCTCATAAAGGCATACCTCTCCGCATGCAGAAACTTAGCGATTTCAATTGATTTAGTAGAACTGACTCATTCCCTGAACCTAAATTCCAGCCCCAAACGGTTAGTCATTATACCAGTCGAATATAATGCGTTGCCCGGCGAAATCGGTGGCATTGAGTTTGTAATAACCAAGCCGTTTCATTTTTAGCCCTTTTGTTTTCCAAAAACGCCAGGTGACGGTCTTTGGGCCCGCCGGATGCTCAGCACAATTCATTTCACCTTTTTTCTTGGTGACATATCTCGGCTTACTGGTTTTCTTAAAATGTAGGCCCTTGTTTTTGCCGCTTGCCGAGTTTTTCAAGCATATTTGAACTTTATTAGGGTCATCTGATCGACCGCTCGTAAAAACCCGAATGCTGTCATCTTTATCAGATGTTCTAAATATCTTATCAATTGAGGCTTGCGCCTTTGTCGAGCTGGTCCCAGAACCGCCCGTCGTCGCGACGACACATGCGTTCAAAGTAAACAAACTGGCTGTCGCCACAATAAAAGCAGCAGATTTCTTCATAACACCCTCACCTCTCAAGTTATTATTTATCGTGGAATAATAGGAGGAGGGTGCGAAGGGTGACTATCAGGTGATCACCCCATTTTCTGGAGATACAAGTTGGTCTATAGTTCTTCAAAAGCGATATTGAAGGGAATGGCCGTTTCCTGAATTTCAGACGGGGGGTTGATTATCACATTACGCTATCTACAAAGGCAAATTCAATGGTGATCACCTTCACTGACAAAACCATCATTCAAAGCCTTCGTCAAAAGTTCCGCAACGGAATGTACGTCCATTTTCGCCATAAGATTAGTGCGATGACTGTCGACTGTTTTCGGGCTTATGCCGAGATTTTCAGCAATTATTACATTCGTTTCACCTCGGGCAATCGCTTGCAGCACCTGCAATTCCCTCCGGGTCAGCTCCGGACTTTGATCTTTGTCAAGAATTGCCTGTGCCTCATCATGAACAACTCTCTCACCTGCCGCAACACGCTTCAGTCCGCTAATCAATTCCCGCGGCTCGCAGATTTTCAGGAACAAGCCGTCAATTCCGTTATCAACGAGAGAACGAAACATAGCCGCTGTCAGCAATCCAGTCAGAATAACGACACGCGTATCGGGACTCCAACGACGCAACTCTACAAACACTTCGGCCCCACTGACATTCGGCATTTTGAGGTCGATAATCGCAAGGTCCGGCTTCACGCGTTTTGCAAGACTGATTGCTGCCAAGCCATCTTCAGCTTCGCCAAGGCACTTGAGACCGTCCGATTCATCGATCAAAGCACGCACTCCCTTGCGCGTGATATGATGATCATCAACAATAATCAACGAGTAGATTCTGATCGTAAGCTCCCGAATAAACTAATCAATACCGCTCAAATATCATGACACTGAGAAACGACTCTTTTCCGAAAATACCGCGCCTTTTCTGGGTCTTGGTTATTGTCGTTTTGTCAGCATTCTTTTCCCTGAACAGTTCGGCAAAAACCGCAATCTCACTCGGGGAATCAGTTCAGTATAAGGTTGAGGGCCGCAATATCGAGTTTTTTCAGGATCCAAGTCGGCAATTAACCCTTCAGGAAGTCATGAGAGCAAATGACTTTCAGCCTTTTCGTAAGGAAGAAATAGGGTTTGGGTATACAACAGATCACAACTGGGTGTGCTTCGATGTCGTGAATAACAGCAGTTTGGGTGACACCTGGATACTGGACTTCAATTTAAACTTCGCCAACGGTCTGGATGTCTATCGCATCGATGACAATGGAGAGGCAACGCATCCGTATCAATACCGCATTAACATGCCTTTCTCTGACCGAAATATTCAAAGTCACCTTCTCGCAACTGAATTTAAATTGGAAAAAGGAGAGAAAGCCACGTTCTGCATCCGCTACTGGATGGACGGTCATTCGGGAATGCCAATAACCATCGAAACGCCGGATCATTTTTACAGCGCGGATCGCGACATGGCTGCGAAAGCCTTCTTATTCACCGGCATGATGAGTTTGCTGGTCATTATCAGCCTGGTTACCTATTTTGTCGTTCGCCGATTTACGATCCTGGCATATAGCTCCTATGTCGCCGCCACAGCCATTTTCGTTTTTCACCGGGATGGTTTCTCCTTTCAATTTCTTTGGCCCGAAGCAGCCCAGTTCAACCTCTTTGCGTCGATACCCATTGGCGGTTGTATGGTCATTGCCGGGACCATTTATGCGCGCAGCTTTCTGAAAACACCACGATTGCACCCGATATATGATAAAATACTTGTCGCGAATTTTGTTCTGGCTTCAGCGCTGATCATTGCCTCCATCTGGTTCCATCATGGTGAAGTGAAACGTTTGATGGTTATGTGTGCCAGCTACAGCACGCTCACTTTCTTTGTCGGAGGCCTCATCGCTTCGATTAAACGCTTTCGTGAAGTCCGTTTTTTTGTTTTCGGCTGGGGCAGCGTACTTTTTGCAGCGGTGCTCATGTCGGGACGTCATCTCATCGGGCTAAATATTTCTCGAGAGGCGACTATCGATAGTGTTCGATATATTATCATGTTCGACGGCCTGATGATGGGCCTTGCAATGATCGACCGATATCTACAGACCCGCCGCACACAGCGACATACGCTGGAAGAGAATCTCAGAGTGGCAAAACAGAATCTGGATTTCAGGCAGCGGCTGGATCGGTTGGAAGAACGATATGCCGTCGCAAGCAACCAGGCTGAAGCACGGCAGAAACGATTGAGCGATACAAGCCACGATTTGCAGCAGCCCATTCAGGCCCTGCGGCTTTCTGTGCATCAGATGACCAATTCTGAAACATATGATGCGGAACTCAACACTCGGATAAATGAGAGCTTTCAATATCTGGAGAATCTCATTGCTGCCTATCTGAATGAAGAAACAGAAAATAGCATCGACGATACTTTACAAGCAGATCCCATACATCTTTGTGGATTTCTGGAAAATTTAGCAAATATGTTCGGGGATGATGCAAAGGCAAAGGGCCTGCAGTTTTCTGTTATTTCAACATCCGCCATGGTCGATGCACCGGCGCTTGATCTTATGAGAATTGTGGCAAACTTACTCAGCAATGCTATAAAATATACCCAAAATGGCCGCGTTCTCCTGGGGTGTCGTCGATCGGATAACAGAATTTCGATACAAGTCCACGATACTGGTCCCGGGATCAGTAAACAGGACATGATCGAGGCAAGCAAGCGATCAGCACGCCTCACTCGCGACGCCAATCGCGAAGAAGGCCATGGGTTGGGATTAGCAATCGTCCATGAATTATGTGCCCGGCATGGCTTTGCTTTTTCGTGGCGATCCATTCCCGGCCAGGGAACTATGTTTAAAGTGGAAGTCCCTCTCTCGTCAGATAAACCCAAATAGGCTTGATTGCATCTGACTAAATCCTGGTTTAAGAAGGTTTTCCTTCTTCGTTTCACTGTATTTTGCTTCCGGATTCTGCGGTAATAAGTTCACCGGTTTGATTCTGAAAAACAGAAAACATCGCCCTGCAACGAGACAGCAAGCGCGTTTGGCTACCGCAGCCTCAGTCTCCCAATTTGAAGCATTTTCACAGTAAATACAAAGGCATGCTTTCCTATTTATGAATGCATTCATATTTTTGAAACGTTTCATATTGACAGCTTTCAAGGCCCGTGCTCAACTTAATTAAGCCGAAAAGAAATGAAAAATGAAGACGGACGATTTGAACCTATAAAGGGAGGTTGATATGAAATTTATGAAATTTGCCGCGATTGCCATAACGGGTGTCGCACTTCTTGCCGGAACTGCGAACGCCGCGGACAAGCCAGTTGTCGGTTTGGTGATGAAATCCCTGGCCAACGAGTTTTTCCAGAACATGCTGGAAGGTGCGAAGGCTCATGAGACGAAAAGAGGCGATTACGAGTTGCGTGCTGTTGGCATGCAAAATGAGACGGATTTTGAATCCCAGATCAACGCCGTTGAAAACTTCATCACGCAGGGTGTCGATGCCATTGTGATTGCGCCTGCCGATTCCAGAGCCATGGTGCGTCCTCTTAAAAAAGCCATGGCGGCCGGTATTGTTGTGGTGAATTTTGATGTCGCTCTCGACGCCGAAGCCAAAAAGCAGCAGGGCGTTGAACTTGCCTTTGTTGGCCCGGACAATCGCGGCGGTGCCAAGCTGGCTGGTGACGCGTTGGGTCAGAAACTCGGAGCCGGTGCCAAAGTTGTTATTATCGAAGGTAATCCCGGTGCAGATAATGCAAATGAGCGCCGCCTTGGTTTTGAAGCCTCTGTTGCAGAACATAAACTGAACCTGCTCGATAGCAGAACAGCGCATTGGGAAACCGAGGAAGCAAACACTGTCTTCTCCACCATGCTGACAGCCAACCCAGATATTCAGGGCGTAATGGCAGCCAACGACTCTATGGCCATCGGTGTTGTCAAAGCCCTGGAATCAGCGGGCCGCAAAGATATTACGGTTGTTGGCTTCGATAACATCCCGGCTGTTGGTCCGATGATTGCGGACGGGCGACTGCTGGCAACGGTTGATCAGTTTGGCCAGCAGATGGCTGCAAACTCTATTGACCTCGCACTAAAAGTTGTCGCTGGCGGCCCGAAACTTAAAGGTTGGGTTAAAACACCGATCGAGCTTGTCACCAAATAAACAATCCGATTAGGCTGTCTCCTGCCTCTCAGAGGCGGGAGACGTTGATATTCTAAGACGATCAAACACGACAGGAAACGATTGATGGCATCAGAACGGCTTTCTGAGTCCCCCCTATCGACCGAAACGGATGGCTTCCTCCATGTTGACAATCTCAAAAAACATTTTGGAGGTGTGAAGGCATTGGATGGGGCGAATTTTTCCCTGAAACGTGGAGAAATTCACGCTCTTGTTGGCGAGAACGGAGCTGGTAAATCCACGCTCATCAAAATACTGTCCGGTGCCTTCCCCTTTGATGAGGGATCAATCTTCCTGGATGGCACCCCTTACGCACCCGCCAACCCACATGATGCGAAATCCTCCGGCGTTCAAGTCGTGCATCAGGAGTTCAATCTCCTCAATCACTTGAGCGTATCGGAGAATATTTCGATTGAAGCACTGCCGCGAACGCGCTTTGGGTTGCTTGACAAGAAAGAAATGAATAAACGGGCGCGTACAGCTCTGGATGCAATCGGCATGCAGAATGTGGACACGCGCACAACCGTTGGCGCATTGGGCATCGCTCATCAACAGCTGGTCGAAATTGCGCGTGCGCTTCAGTCTGACAGTAAAATCCTCATTCTTGATGAACCGACGGCCACTCTTACGGAACGGGAAACCAAACGCCTGTTCGAGATCATCGAAAAAATCAAGGCCAAAGGCGTAACCGTGGTTTTTGTCTCCCATCATCTGGAGGAAATATTCTCCCTTTGCGACCGCGTTACGGTCTTCAGAAGCGGTGTCACCATCACAACTGAAAATATAAGCGATACGACGCCCGCCGGTGTTGTCCAGCATATGGTGGGACGACAGCTGGCGCAGGAAATGAAAGCAGGACCGGAGGATCACCCACTTGGCACTGCTGCTCTCAGCGTCAAAAATCTCCGTGTTGATACATGCCCGCATAAGGAAGGCATCACCTTTGATTTACGCTATGGCGAGATACTGGGGATTGCCGGGCTGGTCGGCTCAGGACGAACCGAGTTATTGCGCGGCATTTTCGGGATCGATCCCGTTCGTTCAGGCCGTATCGAGCGAGATGGGCAGCCGGTGGATTTTTCGGCCCCGCGCGATGCCATTCGCTCAGGGATCGGCTTTGTGACCGAGAACCGTAAAGATGAAGGTCTTATTCTTGACATGCCCATCGCCTCGAATATCTCCTTGGCGATTATGGAAAAGCTGTCCTCTTATGGCATGCTCCATTTTCACGAAGAAGTTCAGATGGCCCGCAGCGGCAGCGAACGCCTCAAGTTAAAATACAGCAAACTGTCGGATCCAGCCTCTAGTCTGTCAGGTGGCAACCAACAGAAAATCGTGCTGGCAAAATGGCTGGCACGAAATCCAAAGATCCTCATTCTCGATGAGCCCACACGCGGCGTTGATGTTGGCGCAAAAGCCGAAATTTACGCCATTTTGAAAGGGTTGGCCCGTGATGACGTTGCCCTGCTCATCGTTTCATCAGAACTGCCGGAACTGATGACCCTCTCAAACCGGATTCTCGTGATGGCGAACCATCAGATCGGCGGCGCTCTTGAGCGCCCCGATTTCTCTGAAGAAGGCATCCTCAAACTGGCATATGGTCAAAAAATGAATGACGAAGGAGGCGCGCGTGCCGCCATTAACTGACATCGCTGAAGAAAAAAACCAACGAGGCATGACGGTAAAATCCATCATCAACAGCACGGGCATTGGCCTGGCGTTGATTGCGTTGATCGTCTTTTTCTCGCTGTTCACGGAGCATTTCCTCAGCCCCAACAATCTGACCAATATCCTGACGCAAATCACCATCAACATGATCCTCGCCGTAGGAATGACCTTTGTCATCCTCGTCGGCGGTATCGACTTGTCGGTTGGCTCAGTTATGGCATTTGCAGCTGTCGTCGCAGGGAAGGCCATTACCCTTCCGGGAATGGGACCGGCAGAGCTCATTATTCTGGCAATTGCAGCCGCCCTGATCGCCGGTTTGGCTTGCGGCCTGGTCAATGGCCTGGTCAGCGCCTATTGGGCCCTACCGTCCTTCATCATTACCTTGGGTATGCTCAACATTGCACGCGGCGCGGCGCTACATGTCTCTGATGCAAAAACCATTTACTCCTTTCCCTTTGCCTTTGAAGAGTTCGGTTCCGCCCTGCTTTTCGGTATTCCCGTCGTGTTTATCGTGGCACTGGCTCTTGTGCTGGCCGCCTGGTTTATCCTCAACCGAACTGTCTTCGGCCGCTTGCTCTATGGTATCGGCAATAATGAAGAGGCCGTTCGCCTCGCAGGACATCCCGTCTTTTGGTACAAAGTCGCAGCCTTTGGTATTTGTGGTTTAACGGCAGGTATTGCCGCCATCGTCTATATGGCGCGCCTCAATATTTCCAGCCCGATCGCCGGCATAGGATTTGAGCTCAATGCCATTGCAGCCGTCATCATTGGCGGCACCAGTCTGAACGGCGGACGAGGATCTATTATCGGAACATTGCTCGGGGCTTTTATCATTGGTGTCCTTGCAAATGGTCTGATTTTAATTGGGCTGAATGATTTCATGCGTCAGATGATTACAGGTGTCGTGATCATCATCGCCGTTATTCTCGATCATTATCGCGCGAAATATATGTCACGATGAAAAGAACTGCTCTGTTAAATCGGCATGTGAGTGCACTTGTTGCTCGGCTGGGCCATCTGGATGAAATCGTTATTGCCGATGCGGGTTTGCCGGTGCCTGACACCGTGCCGGTCATCGATCTGGCGGTGATCCCCGGTCTTCCCGGTTTCTTTGATATCCTGACAGCCCTGCGGTCCGAACTGGTCATTGAAGCGGCGGTTTACGCCTCCGAAGCAAGTCCGGATCTGGCCAAACGCATAGAGGCTGAGCTGGATATCTGGTCGAAGGAATGTGATCAAGCAATCACGGTCGGCACCGCCTCTCATAATGCCCTAAAGGATCGTTCTCACAAGGCAAAGGCCGTCATCCGCACAGGCGAAGTAACCCCCTATGCCAATCTGGTTCTGGTGAGCGGAGTTGCCTTTTGACAGACGTCGTCATGAACTCTAATTTCACAGGCTCTTTGATGGATCAGACGAAGTACCCCTTATTGGAGAAGAGTGAATGACCACGGTAAGAGATGTTGCTAAACGGGCCGGTGTTTCCGTAGGGACAGTCTCTCGGGTTCTGTCGAAAAATGAAACCGTCAAGCAGCCCCTGAAAGAACGGGTTCTAAAGGCCATGCATGATCTGGGGTATAAACCCAATCTGGCGGCACGGGCTCTACGAACAAGTAGAGTGGAAATTATCGGACTGGTCGTTCCCGATATCACCAACCCGTTTTTTGCCCAGCTTGCCAAATGCATCGATGCGGAAGCCGAAAAACGCAACCACACGGTTATGCTTGCAAATTCTCACGATGATGCACAGATTGAGCGCAATCAAATCACTGCTCTCCTCAATCATGCGCCCCGCGGTGTCATTGTTGTCGCCGCGTCCGATACCGGGCAGTTGGGGTACCAGACCGTCGTACCGATTGTCTCTCTCGACCGACGGTTTGAGCATTATCCTCTCATTTCAACCGATCACTCTGATGGTGCAGCCCAAATAGCCAATCATCTTTATGACCTTGGGCACCGGAATATTGCTTATATTGCCGGTCCGCAAAACACGGAAGTCGGGCGTCTTCGGCAACGGGGATTTCTCAGTCGAATTCAACAACTGAATTCTGAAACCGACCCCATTCGCCTTGATACCTATGAGGGGCAATTTGATTATGAAACGGGAGAAAGTATCGGCCGCCAAATTCTGTCAGCTGCCATCGGATCCAGGCCCACAGCTATTGCTGCTGCGAGTGACCAGCTCGCCATCGGTGTCTTGCGCGCAGCCCGGGATTTAAACATAGATGTTCCCACAGACTTATCGGTTGCAGGCTTTGATGACATCGCGCTAGCGTCTCTGGTGGTTCCTCGTTTGACCACCATCCGGCAGCCGACAGACTTACTCGCCAAAACAGCAGTGGAACACGTGTTTTCGGAGGAGGCAGCTTCAATCGAAACAGAGCTGAACGGTGATCTTGTAAAGCGGGATTCAACAAGCCTCCCAAGAAAAGTGAGCGGCTAAACTGACTGCCAAAGCCGAGATGCAATAGCTCATCAAACAATTAGTTCAATTAACCCAATATGTAATATATATCACGGACCACCGGAGTGATTTTTAACAATTCAGAGCCGTTGATGTCAATTTGATAGCAGACCTGAAAATAATCAGCCCGACGATGATGCACTTTAAAAGTACCAGCATCGATAGGATTGGGAACATTGCATCGACCCCACCGGAAACGACAACAGGCGCGATAACGTACGGCGCACCAAACAAAAAGAGAAAATAGATAAGCCCGGCCACCCGTAATGCTGGGCCGGTAAACTGTTCCGGGACTGAAGTTGAAATCTGCGCCAGAATGATAGGATATGATACACCATACCCGATGCCGAACAAAAACCCTGCTAATATGTAAAGCGTTTGATCTGCATCATTCATTAAAAAAATAGCCATGCACGCGATTGTCGCACTATAAAGAATAGCGACTGACCAAAAGCCCTTAAATTTACGGAAGAAACCAATATAGACAAGACGTCCTAATACCGCTGCAGCCGTATTCGCCAGATAATAATTGCTATAATTCCATCCATGAGATCTTGCATAGATTGTTTGAAAGCTATTGATCGCCGAAAAAACAAAGGCACCCAGCGCTAACAGCACCAACAACATCCATACCGGCTCACTAAACAAAAAAGAGAACTTGGTCAACTTACCCCGCCCTGAATCAGAAGTCGTTTCAATTGATAAGGGCACCTCCCTCATTTTAATAAACCAAAATAGGACTGCGGCGCATGCTGACCCTAGCGATAGCAAAGCAAACGTTCCAAGAACACCAAACGCCCCACCTGAAATCCAACTTGACATCACAGGCGTCAAACCAAAGCCGATGCTCATTGATGCTGCAAAGCCTGAAAACAAAACAGCGCGCTTATCGGGACTTGAAAACCCGGACAACACAACTGGTGACAGCGTATAAAACAAACCCCAGCCAACACCCAAGAGCCCGCCTCCGGCTATCTGAACAACTAAGGTGCCAGAAAAAGCCAAAATTACTAGTGCAGCGCTGAGACTTAGGCCTGCAAAGATAATCACCGTCATTGTACCGAAGCGATGCGACACGCGGCCTGCATAAGCGGTCGCAAAAACTGCACAAATCGCTATGGCGGCGAATGTATGACCTACAGACCGTGTCCCAAAGCCGTGAAATGCGGACAGTTCGGCCACCAGAAAGGTCGCACCATAAGCACCCGCCTGCAGCATGACGGCGATATAAAAAACAACGAGTGTTTTAAGGGTCATCGCACTCTATGTTCCTCAAAATGACATGGCCAGAATTTTCCCTCAATTACAGTAGCTTCCGTAACATTGCTAACGGCGGAAAACCATGCCTCTGAAAATAGGAAATTTGGAGAGATCTAAGACAATGCGGTACTGCGCGATCCGCTTAGTCATTCCCAACAATAGTGGCAAGCATTTCAGGGTTAAGAAGACTGAGAATTTCAGCATATTTGATCTGCGGATAATATTTTTCGCTAGCAATTTGCATGCCCTCGAATTCATAAAGCGCTAAAAAAGGTGCTACAATTTCAGAGTCTGAAGAAGGATTGATCAATAAATCAGGATTCATACGAAGAGTGACTTCGCCATGCGAAACAAGGGCGATACCAGCTTGGTGGCGCGAAAATGTCTTGCCAGAATATCCTGAAAACAATGCATAAAACCTAGCCATTCCTGCCCTAAATTCGTTATGCCCATTATAGGTTACGACTGTGTCCAATGAAGCAGAATGCAAAACCATACTATCGGTACATACCTTCAAGGCAGTTTCGATGTCGCGTTGGTTTTTTGCCTCCGCATAACGTTTCACGATAGCTTCACGTTGTTTTTGAATTGTCGTCATTGGGCTGCTCCTTGTTTTCTTCAATTGCAGGGCGCGCCGTATTCCTTTTGCGAGCCGCAAGATCAATTGCATTATCCGCCCATGCCATTTTATGTTTCATAGCGTGACCAATGAGCCAACGGAACGGCTCGGGGGGAATAGGTGGTCGCTTTTTCCTGTTTACAAACAGCGCGGCGCTATCTGTATTTTTACCCAACAGCATGTCAGCAATAATTCTTCCGGAATAACTAGCCATGGGTATTCCATGCCCACCGTAGCCGCCGGTCAGGATAACATTGCTCCGGCCTTTATAATGATCGAAAAACGGCAAGAGATCTGATGATATAGCAACCCGGCCTGACCATGTAAAACGTGGCAAGACTTCTGGTATTTCGGGAAATCTATCCCGCAGCACCTTCACCAACAATTGGAACGTCGCCGGATCGTTCGCTGGCGGATGGTTATTCCCCCAACCCAATCTTGCTCGTTTGGTACCAATAAGGATACGCCCATCATGAGTCAGGCGAATATTTTCGATCATTTTATGTGGTGTGTGAATTGGTTCCCCACCACGCCACCCAATGCTCGCCCTTTGTTTTTCAGTAAGTTTTTCAGTGACCATGACCGATACCGACCATGGCATGAGCGATCGTTTCAAAAGTCCAATTTCGCCAGAATACGCGTTCGCAGCGACAACAGCCATATCGGCATTGACTTTCCCGGTTGCTGTTTCGGCGCTAACCGGACCATCTATATTTACTTTGGTCACCGGGCTGTTTTCGTAGATTTCCACACCAGCATCTTCGGCAAGTTTTGCGAGTGCCTGAACATATTTGGCGGGCTGGATATCACCGCCGATGAGTTCATGAAAAGCGCTATCAATAAAAGCTGGCGCATTCATTCGCTGAAGATCATGCCTGTCCAGCATTTTGACTGGCAGCCCTGCCTTGTAGCAAGCTTCAAAAGTATTTTCGACATCTCGCCTTTGTGGCTCCGAAACACCAGCCGTCAAATTTCCAACAGGACGGTAGTGGCATTCGACACCACTCCTAGTGACGATTTTTCCCACATTTTCGATCGCAAGCGCCAGTAAGTCAGCGTACATTTTTGTTCGCTCAAGGCCTAATTTTTTTAGAGTAAGATGTGGATTTCTACCCAACTGAATTCCGACATGACCGCAGTTGTAGGCGCTTGCACCATTTCCAATGGCACCTCTCTCAAGGACAGCAACGGAATATCCCTGTCCGGCAAGCTCAAGAGCAGATGACAATCCTGTAAACCCGCCGCCAATAATAACAACATCTCTACGCAGTTCACCGCTAATCACCCTCTTAAGCCGTGCATTCGGAGGAGCGTCTCTCCTCCAAAACCCTTCTTCCAGAAATTCGTAAGGCTGCATTGCCATAACTATCCCTCTTACATATTTATAACATGTTAATAACATCTTTATAAATATAACACACTAAATTTTTACGCTAAAATTTTGCGCTACAATAAGCCGTTGTTAAGATGATTAAAATTCGGATTTTTGGCATTCAATTGCGGATATCTAACATCAATCCGATGCCGCAGCTCTACGCCGCCCCACAATGCTTTACACTAAAAACCAATAGAAATTATCTCAAGTCGCGAAACAAGTTGCGATTGGAAAGAATGACTAGTTGAATTTTTTCGCAGTAAATTATTAAAGAGTAATGGAAAAATCGCCTTCAAGAATGCGTTCTTTAGCAAGCATATATGAATGCTCTATATGTTCACGCGAGATGACTTCTGCTTTTTCAGCATCGTTTATGGCAAATGCTTCTATTAATTTTTCATGATGGTCTTCTTGCGTTGTGTGATGACTGTCTCGCTTCATCCCCGAAGACCCCATACCAAACAACCCTACATTTATCAGACGACTCATTTCATCAAGTATCGAGCCAACTAGTTTGGCAAGGCGTTTATTTCCTGTTGCTTCTGCAATATACATATGGAACGCATTGTTCTTCTCTAGAAACATAAGCTTACTTTTGGCGTTCGCCTCGCTAGGAAGCGCTATATTCAAAGATTTCAGATGATCAATATCGACTTTTCCAGTTGCTAAAAATGCTGTACGTGGCTCAACTACGAGCCTGGTTTCAAACAAATCACGAACAGCCCTCGCAGTTATTGGCGCTATCGTAAACCCCCTGCGCGGGATAGCCGTTACCAATCCGATTTCACCAAGTCGGATAAGAGCGACCCTTATCGCAGCGCGGCCTATGTTATATTTATCCGCTAGCTCAATTTCTGTGTACTCTGTGCCGGGCTTCAATGCCCCAAGGATAATATGTGATTTTAATTTGGAATAAGCCACATTACTTTGTAGGTTTCGCATATTGCCTCTGTTTGCTTGCTTGATCGCCTAAAGTATTGCCGAACAATGCATTTAACACACACTCTTTAACATGTCACTGATGGCCATCTCCCTCTCAATCGCTCTCGCGGATTTACCCAGGTTTTCTAAACTCTTGGCGGACAGCTCCAGTAGTCAGACGCTTTCTAAATAGGTTGAATTCTTCAGAAAGGAACGGCGAGTAAAAGCCTCATCTGAAGCCAATGGATATAGCCACCCCGTTTCACTCTCTAATGAGGCTTTACTAAATCTTGGAATACTTTTAAATTTTCGGATGATGGATGCGTTTCTGAGGAAGAAAGCATGACAAAAGAGGAAAGAACATCACCAACGAACGGTCCGCAAAATATCGATAATCAAACCCCGAAAAACGCCAGATTCCTGATAAAGGAAATGGCGTTGATAACAGAGGTTGGCACTGACGATGTCTGGAAATGGCTCGCCGCGGGCTGGTCTGACTTGAAAGCCAATACAGGTGTCAGCATCAGCTATACAGCCTTGTTCATTCTCCTTGGTCTGGCTCTTTCATTTGGCTTCTACTTTATGGGCTGGCCTTATCTGATCCTGCCGGGTCTGAGCGGCTTCCTGCTGGTCGGCCCTGCCGTCGGGATCGGCTTTTACCAGATTAGCCGATGTCATGCCGCCGGGCAGAAAGCCTCTCTTCTCACAGCCATAACGGCAGCCAAGTATAACAAACTGGGTATTTTTGGTTTCGGGGTCGCTCTGGCTTTTATTTTCCAGATGTGGATCCGTCTTTCTTTCACTGTTTTTGCTCTAAATTTTCCGGGTATCATGCCGGAATGGGATATTATCCTGATGCGGGCTCTCAGCATGGAAGGCGTCTATTTCGGGATTTCGATTTCCCTAGTTGGGGCCGTTTTCGCCGCTGGTATTTTCCTTGTTGGCGCCTTTTCGATGCCCATGATGATGGATCGTAAATCAATGCTGGTCCCGTCCTTGCTGACCAGCGCCTTTGCCGTTGCGCAGAACCGGAACGCCATGATCCTGTGGGCAGCCATTATTGTCATCTTCACGGGGATCGGCCTCGTCACAGCCGGGATCGGCCTTATCATCACCCTGCCCCTGATCGGCCATGCAACCTGGCATGCCTACAAGCAGGTCATGTCTGGCAATCTTCCGGTGGGAGAAGCCCATGCTCCTGAAACCCTCACGGTATCAGGGTAATTCTTCTGTGTCTGGGGGGTTACAAAAACCCCCTCAGATCAGCGAGGAACTCATCAAACTGATCATGGTGGAGCCAGTGCCCGGCATTTTCGTAATTTTTTACCGTGGCATTTTTGAAATAGGCCAATCGTCCGTCATCCGCCGGATTTGATGCCCAGCTGTCCTTGCCGTAACACAACAAGGTGGGGCAGGTGATATTGCCCCACAAGGCTTGGGTCTCTTCCTGACTGATGTCAAAAGGAGCCCAGACCCGCATGTAATAATCAAATTTCCAACTGAAGGTGCCATCTTCGTTTTGGTTGACGGCATGCGTTGTCAAATGCAAAGCCTGCGCATCGGATAAATGGCCGTTCTCTGCTTTCATACGGGCAAGGGCGTCGTTAAATGTTTCATACCGGCGATGAGAACGAGCGCTAGCTGCCCGCTTCTTTTCAATCCAGTCACGCCATCGCTGGGCCATGGGAACCGCTTCGGCCTCCTTCAGCACTTTAGGGGACATGCCGAGACCTTCAATGGCAACAAGCTTTCTGACATTTTCAGGATAAAGCCCGGTATAGCGCAAGGCGATATTGCCGCCCATGGAATGAGAAACAATGGTGACTGGGCTTAATTCCTTCTGATGGATAAGCTGGGCAATATCATAGATGTAGTTCTGGATACTGTAATGGCCATCTGTTGACCATCCGCTATCTCCGTGACCGCGCAAATCAGGGGCAATCACATGCCAGTCCTGGCGAAGCTCTTCGGCAATCCAGTCCCAATTCCGGCAATGGTCCCGCCCGCCATGGATCAGTAATAAAGGGGGCGCCTCCGGATTTCCCCAATCGACATAATGCAGTTTGATCCGTTGTGAAATATAGCTGTTTGACGTGGGGCCCATAACTCGCTCGCAGTGTGATTAGCCTGATGAATTGATTATAGGGTGGAATACCAACACGGGTCTATCCTGGATATTTGCCGTGACCGTTTTATCGCCTAATCACCATTGCTATCTTGCCAGGGATCGATCTATTGGCGTTAATAGTGCCAATAGATAAAATAGAAGAGGGCGTCATTTTCTCCAGCATATCCCTATAATTGGGGCCTGGACTGCGTGATCTCTTAAGACAGGACATCGATCATGGCACTTGGTTTTTCGTTAAAGAAGTCAGTTATTTCAGCTGTTATGGTACGCCGCCTGTCGAATGAAGGGCTTCTTTCCAGGCGACAAAAAGTTGAAAAAAAGCGGCTCAAATCGGGACAGTCGCATGCGGTCGACTATTTCCATCAGGTTGACGATCCCTATTCCACCCTCACAGCAATGGCATTGAAGCCGTTGCTGGAAAAATATAATATTTCTTTGACGATCCACATTGTGGGCAGCGCAGCCGATAGCGTTATTCCTGAGCGGGAGAAGTTCATAGACTGGAGCCGCCGTGATGCCGCCTTGATTGCGCCAAAATATGGCGTCTCTTTTGAGCCAACAAATCCTTCCCCTGCCTCTGAAACAATCAACCAGGCGACTGCGCTTCTTGTTCAGGCCGTTCTGGACGGCAGCTGTCTGGAGGTCATTGAACAGACTTCGAAAGCCCTTTGGTCTGGCGGATCCTTTGCAGCCTCCCGCCTCGCAACGCCAGACGATATCAACAGTCATCTGGCAGCCTCTGCCAAAAAACGTAAAAAGGCGGGCCATTATCTGGGGGCCGTCTTCTGCTACGGGAAAGAATGTTACTGGGGGCTCGACCGGCTCCATTATCTGGAAGAAAGGTTACAGGAACTGGGGGCAGATCGCTTCCCGGATACTGGAATTTTATATCCCGTACCGACCGCCAAGCGGCCGCAAGAAAGTCTATCATCCAACACTCCCATTGACTTCTTTGTCTCCTTGCGCAGCCCCTATACAAGCATTGTTGCCAAGCGGGTTTTTGAATTGGGAAGACGCTATAATAAGGAAGTAAAGGTCCGTTATGTCCTTCCCATGGTGATGCGTGGCTTGCCGGTTCCTCGGGAAAAAGCGCTTTACATTGCCCACGATACGGCCCGTGAAGCGCATCGGTTGGGCATTCCTTTCGGGCGTTTTAAAGACCCGTTGGGCCTGCCAACCGAAAGAGGATTATCCCTCATGCCACTCGCGGAAGAAAAAGATGTGGTTGAGTCTTATCTGATTTCTTTCATGGAAGGTGTTTGGTCGGAAGGCATTGATGCCGGCACGGACAAGGGTCTGCTCTTGATTACAGACAGAGCGGGCCTTGACTGGGCCGACGTGCAATCTGCATTAAACAAAACTGAGTGGCGAAAAACGGCTGAAGCAAACCGGGAGGAACTCTTCAACCTTGGCCTTTGGGGCGTGCCCTCTTTTCGATGCGGCGACACTGTTCTTTGGGGCCAGGACAGGCTCTGGGCTCTGGAGGAAACCCTTTAGCCCGCAAACACTGCGTTAGATGGACGCTGCCTGCTTACAAAATGCAACCACGGGCCTGGAAAATCCGGATCACAGCCACTTCAGGGGCACCTAAATACGGACAAAAGGGTATAATTCATTGAGTTAAAAAATATTCTTCCGCTATCATAACAAGCTTATTCGGGCGCTCTGAAATAACAAAGGAAAAAACATGTCAGATCTCGCAGGGAAAATTGCATGGATTACGGGCGCCGGTTCCGGCATTGGTGCGGCGGCAGCTGAAAAACTCGCGGCTGCAGGAGCTACAGTTATTCTGTCCGGCAGGCGGAAAGATCCTTTGGAGCTAGTCGCCAACAAGATCCAGCATTCCGGTGGCTCAGCTCAAATTGAACCCTTTGATGTTACCGACCATGAGGCCGCGACGGCCATTGGTGAGCGGATCCTATCGGAATATGGAACAATCGATATTCTGGTAAATAGTGCAGGCCTGAACGTGCCCAAACGCAGCTGGGAACATGTCAGTGCCGCAGGTTGGGACAGCGTCGTGAACGCCGATCTCAATGGTGCATTTTATTGCTGCAAAGCCGTGCTTCCTGCCATGCGTGAGCAAAAGGACGGACTGATCATTAATGTCTCTTCCTGGGCCGGTATCCATCCCTCTAAACTGACAGGTCCGGCCTATAGCGCCGCCAAGCATGGTTTGGTTGCGATGAATGAAACCCTCAATATGGAAGAAGGCATCAATGGTATTCGCGCCTGCGCCTTGTGCCCCGGTGAAGTCGCCACACCGATCCTCGATGCTCGCCCTGTTCCGCCGTCCGAGGAAGACCGTGCTCGCATGCTGCAATCTGAGGATCTCGGTGAGACCGTCCTATATCTCGCTCGCTTGCCTGCACGAGCCTGCGTCAACACCTTGATTATCAGCCCAACCTGGAACCGCTCCTATATTGAGAAGACGTTGTAGGAAAGGAGTTAATCAAACCTTCAATAACCGCTCCCAAATGGACTGCGCAACGACCCCCGCAATTTTGTCCTTGCGCTTTACAAGATAGTGCGGCACCTGGATAGGGGGGTATCCTTCAACATTCAACCTGACAAGAGAGCCATTTTTCAGCTCTTCTTCAATGAGATGTTCAGGCATTCCTCCCCATCCCATATTCGCAAGCAAGATATCTTTTTTTGCTGCAAAATCTGACACGGTCCATCTCAAGCCGCCTGGCAGTAAACCCTTGCTTTGCTGCACTTCCTGGCGACCACTATCCGCAACAACAACCTGTATATGGGCCTGCATTTGGCCAATCGAATTCATACCCGGTTTTTGTGCGGGCCCAAAATCAGGATGTGCGACAGGACACATGGTAACGGATCCCAGAAAATTCGCATCCACTTGATCGAGAGGCATATCCTGCAGTGTACTGATAATGATATCAGCTGATCCGTTTAGGAGTTGATCAGCTGTTCCCCCTAAATTCTCTCGAGACAACCGAATATGGGTTGCCGGGAATTCTTGTGTCAGGCTGGCGATGAGTGCCAAGAGTGACTGCAAAGGAAAGGTTGCCGTGACTGCCAACATAACTTCCGCTTCCTGTTTTGCATTCAGGCTTTGCGCAACCGCTTTTAAATCCTGTACATCCCGAAGAACGCGCGTGGCTTGACGATAAAAGACCTCTCCTGCAGATGTCAATTTGGGGCGATACTCTTCCCGTGACAACAGCGTCAAATCCAGCTCAAGCTCCAGCTTTTTAAGCATATGGCTTAAAGCGGATTGCGATTTATTGAGATAGTCAGCCGCTCCGCGAAAAGTTCCCTGCTTTACAATCGCATCCAGAACGATGAGTTGCTCCAGTGTCACGTTCTATACCTCTTCCATTAATAATATAGAAAATAGATCATTAATATGAAAATACAATATTATTAATAGATAATTTTTTCACTTACATTCAAGCCATCGAAACTTCTAACGCGCGGAAAATATTCCAATGGCAAAACACCAGATCCGTATCATTCACAGAGATGATATTCCTTTGGGCGGCTTCGCCGGCATTGTTGAAACACGCATGGTCATGAGCCCATCCCTTTGGCCGGGCGCGAAAGATAACAAAGAGATAAGTCATGGATTGGACGATTTCCTTTACCTTGCCACTGGCCATTTCAAACCGAAGGAAGGGGCTCCCCTGCATCCTCATAAAGATGTGGATATTGTGAGTTTTATACCCGGCGGTGCCATCGGCCATACAGGCACGATGGGGCACGGAACCACTATTCACGGCCCCGGCGTCCAGGTTCAGCGGGCGGGCACCGGGATCGAGCATTCAGAGTTCAATTTAAACGACACGCCGACCGACCTCGTCCAAATGTGGTTCTCCCCTCCAGCGAAAGGATTGGATCCCGACTATCGAGATTACACCTTGCAGGAAGATGGCATGATAACGGTTTTGGGAGAGGATAACACCGATGCCTTTGAAAGCAGCATGCGATGTCAAATCGGCATCCTGAAACCAGCACAAACCGTGACAAGCGATATTCCCTTTATTGCTTTCCTTCAGCAAGGCACTGCCCTGGCAAACGGCCAGTCCGTCAAAGCCGGCGATGTCATTGAAGGAGGCATCCTTGAATTTAACCCAATCGACACCTGCACTTTAGTGCTTATCCAATCTAATAGAACGATATGACTATACAGGAGAATAGGATGAAAATTTTAGCATTTGGAGCATCAAGCAGCAAAAAATCCATCAATAAAAAGCTCGCCAGCCATGCAGCGTCCATGGTTCAGAACGGTGATATTGAAATCCTGGACCTGAATGATTTTGAGCTTCCTCTGTTCAGTGAAGACAAGGAAGAGGAGTTGGGGCATCCCCAGCTTGCCAAAGAATTTCTGAACAAGATTTCAAACGCAGACGGCCTGATCATCTCCTTTGCGGAGCATAACGGATCCTATACTGCGGCATATAAGAATATTTTTGACTGGGCCAGCCGCATTGATCCGAAAGTCTATCAGAATAAACCGGCAATCTTTCTGTCAGCTTCGCCAGGTCCAGGGGGCGCCTCCAGTACGCTTAAGTCAGCGGAAACATCCGCCAAATTCTGGGGCGCTGACTTACAAGCTACACTCTCTGTTCCGAGCTTCTACACTGTGTTTGATATCGAAGCCGGAAAACTCAAAGAAGAAGACTTAAGAGCCAAGCTACAGCGCACTGTCGAGCAGCTAAGTCAATAAGATGTCATGGCAGGTTGGAGAGATGTATGCCCCCTCGCCAATCTGCCATGACTGAACTGCCTTTATCTCTTCAAATTCCGCTCAAACAGGCTGAGCATCCGCTCCCAATGGCGTTCTGCGGCGGCTTTGTTATAGACGGGGCGTTGCGGAAAAGCGAAACCATGTCCGGTATCGGGGTAGACTTCCACGCGACAATTGACCCCCGCCTTTTCCATTTCTTCAGGAATGCTTTTCAGCAGCGGCGGCGGAACATATTCATCTTCACTGGCAAAGGCGAGATACAGCTCCCCCTTGATCTTGCCAGCACTCAAATGCGGTGAATTTGCTTCTTCTGTTTGAATACCAACCCCGTAATAGGACGCCAGAGCCGCGAAATCATCCGGATAACTTGCGCCCACCTGCACGATATATTTACCGCTCATACAATAGCCAACCGCTCCAACCGGGCCTTCTTTTGCCTGGGCATCGCTGCGGATAAAATTAAGGATCGAGCGAGTATCGGCGACAATCTTTTCTGTCGTCGCATCATTCATCAGCTCGAACATTTTCGTCCGTTCGGCCTCATCCTCGCGGATACGGGCGCGATCAAACCCATAGGCTCCTTCCCGCCCCCGTCGATAATAGAGGTTGGGCAAGACAACATAGTATCCCGCTGTGCCGATACGCCGCGCCATATCCCGAAGCTCTTCACGGATGCCGGGCGCGTCCATATACAGAATAACAGCGGGAAACGGACCTCCCTCGTCCGGATAGCAAACAAACGTATCTTGCTCTCCGGCTTCGGTTTGAATGATGACGTCACGTTCCTGCATTTTGGGATCCCCCGATAATGGTTGTTGATATGCGCCCCAATGTCTTTCCAATGAGGTTAGGAGGTCTGACACAGAGCCACAACCCCTAACTCAAACAGAAGAAACAAACCCTCTGCCTTGGTGACGCTAGTCATCAAAGCCAATAAAGGTTGCAACTTCATCTACCGGACGCCGGGTTGAGACAACCTCGTTTGCCGGGAAATCAAAATCCGGATATCCCATAGCCACAGAGGTTTGTATCACATGGTTTTCAGGAATTCCCGCATGCTCCCGCACAACAGGAGACTGCATAATACCCTGACTGTTAATGACGGACCCGATCCCCCGGCTCCAGGCCGCAAGCGCCAATCCATACGTGACAGCCCCCAGATCAAAATGGCGGATATCGCCTTGCAGGTCTTTGTCATAGGCAACGATCACGGAGACCGGTGCATCAAATTGACGGAAACCCCGCAGCACCCAATCCTGACGCCGCTCAGCATCATGCCGCTCAATCCCCATCGCTTCAAAAAGCTGGATGGCAACTTTCACCTGCCTGTCGCGATGAACGCCTTCATATTTATTCTCAACCCGAAACTCCCTGGAAGGAGGGATGCCGGCCAGATTGCGTTCTGTATTCCCCGCGCGAATACGATCCAGTGGATCACCGCTAATAACATGCAGATGCCAGGGCTGGGTGTTCATCGACGAGGGTGCACGGGTCGCAATCTCGATTATTTCTTTCAGTACATCTTTGGGAATAGGGTCAGGCTTATAGCCACGGATGGAGCGTCGCCCCTGCACAATCGTATCAAAATCCATTTTTTCTTCTCTTATTATTATTTGGTCATTGCGCCCAGATAGTTCCGAAAAGACAGTTTAAAGAAGATCTCGAAATGTTCAATCACCAAGGCGCACCATTAACAAACCAATGGACAAAAGTCGTATATTTTTCCATTGTGATGGCATGATCTAAAATTCAAGATCACATCGGATGGGGAGGCAAAAAATGACATTACCACAAAAACTGGGCGCTGAATTTATCGGTACTTTCTGGCTGGTGCTGGGTGGCTGCGGTAGCGCCGTTCTGGCGGCAGCCTTTCCTGAGGTTGGTATTGGTTTGCTTGGCGTCTCTCTGGCTTTTGGCCTCACGGTTCTAACAATGGCCTTCGCCATTGGCCATATATCCGGCTGTCATCTTAATCCTGCCGTCTCCATTGGTCTGTGGTCCGGAGGTCGGTTTCCTGTCAATGAACTCGGCCCTTACATTCTGGCACAAGTTGCCGGTGGACTTGCCGGAGCCGCCATACTTTACATAATTGCAAGCGGACAGGCAGGCTTTGATGTTACCGCTGGCTTTGCATCAAACGGATATGCGGAACATTCCCCGGGAGGATACAGTCTGACAGCGGCTCTGGTCACTGAAATTGTCATGACCTTTATGTTCCTCATTATCATTCTTGGCGCCACGGATAAACGAGCCCCGGCAGGTCTCGCGCCAATTGCAATCGGTCTTGGTTTGACGCTTGTGCATTTGATCAGCATTCCGGTTACAAACACCTCCGTCAATCCCGCCAGGAGTACCGGAGTTGCCATCTTTCAGGGCGATTGGGCGGTCTCTCAACTCTGGCTGTTCTGGGTAGCACCGATAGCGGGAGCGATCCTCGCAGGCTTTGTCTATCGCTGGTTGGGCGGAAAAGAACAAGCTTAGTTATCACCTGAAATAGCCGCCATTGATTTTAAGTCTGTCTATATCGACATAATCAATGGCGGAAGTCGCATTTCCAGCGACCAAATGCCAAATAAATGCGGGGCTTCATTATTTTCTGCCGGGCTTCCATCTTCCGGCCGTAACAGCCGCAACTTTTGCTAATTGCCTGTCAATCCACCAAGAAGGAAGGCCACGATCCTCCATTCTTTCTTTACGTTGGATCGCGTTTTTGACGACGATGGCACCGAACCAGCGAAAAGGCTCTGGCGGAAAACGACGGAGTGGGCCTTTTGCCATCAAAGATTGCGTCCATTCGTTGTCCTGCTCCAAAGCCATTGCGCTCAAAAACTGGCCGCCAACATAACACTGACCAACGCCATTTCCTGAATATCCAAAGCCATAAAGGATGTTTTTATTACCGTTCAACATGCCAAAAAAAGGAAGGCCTGTTGCAGAGCGATCAGAAGGGCCGGTCCAAGTTGTTTCAATCTGCTGGCCAGAAAGTGCCGGAAAAAAGCGAGTGATAGCCCCTCGAAGCTGAAGAAAATACTGGCTTGCCTCATCAAATTTGCGGCTGACTCGGTTACCATAGGATATCAAATTGCCACCTTTCCCCATCATCAATCGGCCTTCACTGGTGCGCCGGTAATAATGAACAAAAGCACGGCTATCAATCACGGCTTTCCCGTCCTTAAAACCGCAATCATTCAGGATGTCCGGCACAGGTTCCGTAATCGCCATATCCGAGGAAACCAGCATTATTGTATTGCGAAAGGCCGGAAAACAGGTTGGCATCCAAGCATTCAGGGCCAAAACAACCTTTTTGGCCGTAATCTTGCCGCCCGGTGTGTTCACGCAAACAGGTGTTGTTTCTTCAAGACCTATAAACGGTGTTTTTTCATAGATTTGAACACCGAGTTGTTTGGCAACACGGCGCAGCCCTCTCACCAGTATTCCAGGCTGAAGGCTGCCACCAGCGGAAGAGAAAAACCCTTCAAGATGCTCGCTTGAACCAGATGCTTTTTGGACATCTTCTTTCGGCCAGCGTTCCCAATGATTAAGATCCTGCTCTTCCAACGCCTGGATTGCAGGATCCAGCGCCCCAAGCTGTGCTGAATTGGTAGCGGTATTGAGAACACCATCCAGCCTGACATCGGCTTCGATGTCATGACTTTTGCAAAAATCCCGAATGTGGATCAAAGCATTTTCTGATGCTGAGACCAGTCGGTTGGCCTCTTCGGTCCCATAGAGCTCCCGCAATGTTAAATACTTGCCGGCCCAGGTCAGCATACAGCCGCCATTTCTTCCAGATGCTCCAGAGCCACACAAATCCTTTTCAATAAGAACAATATCCAAATCAGCCTGCTGCAGCTTCAGTTGAATGGCTGTCCAGAGCCCCGTATATCCGCCGCCGACAATACAGACGTCAGTTGATAAATCCTTGTCCAGTGAAAGAGGGGGAGCCGGGTTTTCTTTTTCCAACGCCTCTGAAAACCAGAAAGGAAGCGCGCTATCGGTTTCCATTTTCTCTGCCTTTTCCGTCCAAAGAAAGATCTGCAAGCAGGTCTGCGTTATCCTGCAAACTCTCTCGGCCTGCTTCAGTAAGGCTGTAAATACCCCGCCCCGCTCGCTCAAACCATCCATAGTAGTTTTTTTGAAGGATTGAGGCAGCATTCTCCGCTCCTGATTGCGACCTGATCTCAGCGACTTTCAACTGCGGAGCAGTCTTAAGAACCATGGCACATCTCAACGCATTCTGCCGGTAGGCCGTCATGATTTTAGTCTTATTGACACCGCCGGTATTTGGGTCGCCCGCTCGCTTTCGAAATTCTGCCAGCAGCCTTGTCTGCTTCTTTTTGTTTTTTCGAGGAGCATATATTGCTGGATCCAAGAGAATAGTCACTCGCCCCTCCCCATCAGAAGCCAAATCTACAAGCATTAGTCCCAGACCAAGCTTGCGGCAGAGCTTCAGATACCCTTTTTGACGTCCTCGCCAATTCTTTCGCTTAAGAGATGTATCCGGTGCCAATACAGCAATATAAACATCATCTGTTATCGTTTGCCGCTCGACGCCCTGAAGAAGCAGTTCCAGTGAAAAAATCAGCTTCAATTCTACAATAACAGTCGGAAAATCCGGTTTGATAGCGACAACATCGCACCCTTTGACCTCTGCCTTAACTTCATATCCCCGCGCCTCCAGCATTGTCTTCACGGGGAGATAAAGATCACTTTCCTGCGTCATTGTCCCGTCTGCTTCTTGGGTCTGCGTTGGCGTCCATACCAGACAAAGGCTACACCGGATATCAGACCAAAGAAATGGCTTTCAACAGAGACGCCCGGAACCAGAGGGAGCAATCCGAACACCAGACCACCATAAAGGACAACTGTGATCAGGGCCGTCAGAACCGAGCTAAGCCGCCGGTCAATAAAAGCACTGGCAAGCAAAGCCCCGAAATAGCCGAAAATAAGACCACTGGCGCCAACATGGTAGGCATCCCGCCCGAACAACCAAACCCCTATACCGGACAAGGTAATAATAACAACGGTCAATGATACAAACCGGTTGCCAAAAGATAGGATCGCCAAGCCGCCCAGGATCAGCAGCGGAACAGTGTTTGAGACCGCATGCAAAAGACTTCCGTGAAGAAACGGCGCAAAAGGAATACCGATTAATCCGGATGTATCCCTTGGCAGGATCCCCCAGACGGACAAACTGTGACCTGCGAAAAGGTTCAGGATTTCCACGACCCAGATCACAATGAGTAACGAGGCAAGCGGGCCGAATTTATTTTTGAGAAAATCCAATGAACAAACCGATAGTGTTACGAAATATGAGACAATAAATTTATTTCTGTTTCCCAGGCATCATTTCTTCAAGTTTGTAGAGCGGCAGGAATTTAGTGAAATAGACATCTGTCTTGCCGCCATCAAAGACGAAGACTTCAATCGCAGCCTCTTGATCCTGACTGCTCAATCGGAAATAGTCACAGGGTGCTTCCTCATTGGACACCGTTCCCGCCGCCATTGTCTTGGAAGGGTCCTTATCCAGCCAATAAACCTCCGACGCCTGATCCTGAATATACCGGGACGCAAGCCAGGGATTAGCGACCGCGTCTGCATCCACCTCCACCAGATAATTCCGATCCGGCTCAAAGAGTGTGACGAACTGATCCATATTGAGCATAGCTTCCACATGAGGCTGATCCGCCCCATAGGCGAATGCAAGCCGGTCACCGCCTTTTTCCGTATCAACCCACATCAGTAACGGAAAGCCACCGCCCACCTGACCCAGATGCAAGACCCGCCTTTCATATCCGGTTTTTGATGACAGATCCAAACCGGTTACTTTTTGGATAAAGAACTCAGCATTGGACAATTCAGGATGTTCATCAAATCCAATTCTGATCGCATCACCCTGCCGTAATTTAGCAGGGTGATCCAATGTTCTGGAAGGGGCCTCTTTCTCACTCAGGCCGAACAGTTTTTTGAACATCTTAAGCTCCTGTATCAAGCACCCGTTAGCGACCGATCAAACGTTATTTCTTCGCCTTGATTCTAGCCATAATGTCATCCGTCTTGGCTGTATCATCACCAATACCGGCTTCTTTCATGCGGCGCTCCAAATCATCACCTGTGGCCTCCGCAGCAAGTTCCTCTGCAGAGGAAAACCGGTCTGCCCGTTCCTGCTGGCGCTTTTTGATCCGATCCAGACTGTCCATTGCACCACCCATCTTGGAGGAGGAGCCGGAAAACTTGCTGGCAACGGAGCTTTGTACATTCTGAACCGCTTCTGTGGCCTTCAAAACATCTTGCTGCTGCTTGAGTTGCTTCAGTCGTGTTTCCGCTTTCTTCAGGTTTGATTTCAGCATCTGCTCACTCTTGCTGAAATTTTCCAGCATGGATTGCTCAGTGCCAAGCTCCTGCTCATATCCGCCAATTCGCTCGCAGATATCTCGGGCCAGTGCTTCATCCCCTTTTTCAAGAGCCGCCGCCGCATAGCCTTCATGCTCTGAAATTTTCGTCTTCAGATCACTCACTTTGCGCTCAACACCTTTGCGCTTGGCCATAATGCTGGTCAGTTCCGTTTTACCGGTATTCAATTCGGCTTCCGCTTCGCGCAGCTCCTGATCCATGACGCGAATAGCCTGGTTATCAGCGATTTTCTCACCGGTTTCAGAAACCATGCCCTTCAGGGCTGTGAATACTTTGCTCCAAGACATATCATCAATCCTTCTTTAATCGTTCAGTTACCAATGTTTGCACGTCTCAAGAGCGCAGGTATTCTCCGCAAAACTCGATCGCATCGACAACGTTGTTTGACAGTGTGACAATTTCTTCGACAATTTCGGCAACATCAGAGTTAATACTCAGCGCACCGAACAGAACATATCGGTCTCCAACAATTGAAAAGGCGGACAGGGGAACCGGCATATTTGCCCGCAGCAGAACCGCGTTCAGCTCATCGACTTTGTCGTCCTGGACATCTTCAATGCCCCACAAATCAGTCATTGCCAGAATTTGCGCCTCTCCGACACTCAGCATGACAGGAAATTCATCAATATCCTGGACCGTTGCTTTGATAATGGGTGTTTCGCCCTCTATCCTGGAGATGGTTATTTCTTCATTGACCACTTCTTCAGTGGCAGCAAGCTGCACCATCAGACTGTCTGTTGTGATTTCACTCATCTTCTCTTTTCCCTTCACCTCGAAAGTAGATGTTGTATCGCATAGCCTGGCTTCCAGGTCCCGCATGGCTTTACGGCCCCAGGGCGGCACCCAAACCTGCATGGACACGAGACCGAGAGACCTTTTTTTCTCCCGCGCCCGCTTCTGTCTTTCTGCACCCGTCAGACGGCTTACCATAACTCATACCCAATCTCTTGAGGAACGTTACACATCACATATAAATGTGACGTGTAACGTTTTCAAGACGTGACACATAACTTTTTTTAATTTCCGACCTCACCCCAGTCCTGCTGATGGTACTGATAAACCACGCCGGACCTCGGGAGATTGATTTTCACACTGTCCCGTTCTGCGAAATAGTCCCGCCCGAAAATGAACGACGCTTCAATCACTTCTTTTGTGGCCCAGGCTTCCGGGAGATCACGATCCCCATAATCAGCTATTCGAGCTCGGGCTGGTTTTCCCTGAGCTGTTGCCAGAGACCAGCCCCACTCTCCAAAACTGGGGACATTGGTATGATATTGCTCCACACTTCCAAAACCCGCGGCTGCGATGGTTTTTCCGATACTCAAAAAAGTGCGTTTCGCGTGATAGGGAGAGGTCGACTGAACCGCCATCACACCATCTCCGGCGAGCAACGTTCGGAGTTTGGTATAAAATCCTGTCGAATACAGCTTATTCAAATCGGGATGACTGGGGTCCGGCAAATCAACGATAATAACGTCAAACCGCTCCCCTTGTTCTACCAGCATTTCCGTGCTGAGCCAGGCGTCGCCAAATACTGTTTTTACACGGTGATCAGAAAAAGCACCTTCATTCATCTTCAGAAAAGGAGCATTCTGCCCGTCGGGCATTGGTTCCTTAAAGAACCGAACCAATTCCTCATCCAAGTCGAGCACATATACCTTTTGAGGATCCCAGCGCAGAGCATCCCGGAGGGCAAGCCCGTCTCCGCCACCTATGATAAGTATATTCTCACGCTTCTGCACAGCCATCATGGCCGGAAAGACGAGCATACTGTGATAGATTTCTTCGTCATGGCTGGAGAATTGAACCCGACCATTGATATGAAAAGTATAGAGAGGTTTTCCGCCTGGACCATTGGCACGCTGCGTTACAACCAACCGCTGAAACCGTGTGTTGTATTGATACACCACACGATCCTCATACATGACGCTTTCGGTAATCGCCTGCCAGGAAGCCCCTTGATAGGCGACAATAAAGGCAAGTGCGAACAGAACGCCATGCGCCGCAAGGAGGAATTCCCGGTATTTAATTTGAGAATAGTAAAAACAGATAAACGCAAAACCGATAAACAAGTTTGCCATCGCTGTTATGGCGCCGGCAAGCGTCGGATCAATGGACAGCATCCAGCCAACCCAAATAACAGCGCCAACACCGGCACCGATATAATCCGCCCCATAAATTGTACCGATATTATTCTTGATATGCCTCGAATGAAGGATCTCACGGATTCGCGCGATAAGCGGAATTTCCATGCCAATCAAAACACCCAGAATGCAGGCCATCACATAGGGCGTAAAACCCGCCAGCGTGTCCAGTGTCTGAAAAACACCCCCTTGTATCGGCAACCCTCCCGGCAGGTTCAATGTCTCCGACAAAACCTGCGGCAAAACAAATGTGCCTGCCATGACACCACTACAAAAAAGAACCGCACCGCTTCCACCAAGCGCCATTAGGAGCTCCAAGATGACAAAACCGGAGAAAGGATCTTTCACTTTTGCCGAGAGGAAAGAGCCAATTCCCATACTAACAATCATCAAACTGATGATCGCAAATATTACGGTCTCGACAGCCCCCAATACGCGTGCCGCGTAATGGGACAACAGATATTCATAGATCAGACCGCAGCCGGCAAGCACACCCGTAATCAAAACCAGTGTAATATCTATCTTGAGTTTTGGAACAGGCTTGAGGCCACCGTCAACATCATGCATTTAGAATGTTCATCCCATAGCCTGCTTCGAATTTCGTCAGCTAAGCAAGCTCACCAAGAGTAATCCCAGTCCGATATAGGCACCCGCTTCAACGGTTGCCACACCATAATTCTGCTCTGCATCAACTTCTCGCTCCACAGGCACGCCATGCAAGACGACCTTCTCCATCAGCATCGTCAGAATGATGATTGCAATCAGCAAGACAAAGGCAACAATAATCCAGGCGAGGATCGATCCGCCAAGACCTGTGCCTTCTGTAAAAACAACCAGATTTCCCGCCATTGAAAGCGCCAGTGCAACGCCGATTTGAAACCCTGCAAAGCGGATAGAAAGAGCTGAATTCCCTGCGGTAATAGCATCTCCGAAGGAACGCCCCTCATTGCGTTTGGCAAATAATCTTACCCGGTACCGGGAAGCGACAACGAGGAAACTCTGCGTTATCAAAAACATGAAGATGACGATACCGAGTGACGTTAGCCAATCACCACTTGTCCAGGAGAAAACACCAAAAATGACAACGGCTGTGGCCAGCATATTCCCGGCATCCAGAATACCGGCGGAAGTCTTGCCCTCTGAAATCATTGATTTAAGATCAATATTGGGGAAGGTGATTTTATCAAAGATCCAGCGCGTGCACATCATCATGACAATGCCCAGAATGCCATACCCCAGGACAAACCCGCCTTCATAAATCAGGCTTGTTGCAATGTCACCTGAGGCCACGCCGGCAAACACAATCGCTAGTGCCGCCGTTGCACCGCCCAATGAAATACCGAACGCATGATTGTCATTTTCGGCAAGCTCCGTCGTCGTATCTCCCTTACCGATGGCCCGGCCAAAGACCTGCCGGACCAGCACCAGCATGGCAAAAAGCAAAACGAAATCGACGACCAGAACGGCGTAGTAATAAGGGTCAGCTGAGACCGCAAAATAGTTTTCTAAATTCATGTTATACGTCTCCGGCAGTTATTTGCCCAAACTTTTGCTTCTGAAGCCACCGCTACGGGACGGCGACGACCGACTATTGGAATAAGAGCTCACCCGCTTGGATGAATAATTGGATTTAATCGATTTGGGTGCCCCGCTTGTTTTGGGCGCATAATTCGAGAGTCTGTTCGAGCTTTTGAATTTCTTGACCGTGGTCGCAGGTGCTTTATTGGAAGCGATCGACGGCTGCCTCTTACCAGCACTGGACCAGGACCGGTTATTGCGGTCCGTTCCGTAATAATGGCGACCGACATCCCCATAATAGGACGCACTACGGGACCGGTACCATCGATCCTGATTATATCGATACCCAGATCCCCATCCGAGAACGTCCGAGAAGAGGCGATACTGGCCATACCATTGCCAAAATCCCCCGCTCGACCACTGGCCATAAGCCGGGTTTCCCACCAAATGCTGGGTCGGTGGCATCGATGTATCTTTGGTTTCGGCAAAGGCTAGTTTGGGAAGTTTCCCTTTGCTCATATCCGCCAGGACATTTACCACATCAACAAGAGAGTCATTGAAGACTTGCACATCTGCGGCCCCGGATATAGAGGAAGCCTCAACACCAACCTCAACCGCAGAAGCCCGCGACTTTTTGGCTTCTTCTGCAAATCTCACTTCCACTTGATCAAGGCGCCTTCTGATCAGCGAAAAATTACCGCCCTTAACCGTTCCCTCTGCTTCAAGCGTCGCAATCAAATCTGCCATTTCAGGATTGGAGCGCCGCAAAATATCGGCATATTGCCGTAGATATTTCACATTAGGCAGATCAAATACCCCGGCATCCTTGATATTTTTGCTGGCATCCGCTTGCAGGTACTTCTCAAGCTGAGCAACATCTTTCGCCGCCTTTTGAACGGCAAGACTTGCAGTGTCATATTCCGGATCCGAACAGGCGGACAGTACAAAGAGAAAACTGATCAGCAGAAGAACAGGAAAGGGTACAACCCTTTTTAAAAATGCCATCTATTCAGTGCCCCCTTTGACAGCAATCAGGATAGTGCAACCTATTATTAACCTCATCCCTCTGGCAAGAGGTTATCCCTGATTATGGTGGTAAAATGAGTCTGGACCAGCTTCCATCAGGGCTCTCAGATCTCTCAAGGAAGTCTCGAGAACCCCGAGGGATGGTGCGGCCAGCGCAACCCGAACAGCGGGAGGAGAATAGGCACTGTCTGCGGCAAACGCGCTCCCTGCCGCCAATGCGAGCCCAAGTTTTGCCGCGCGTTCAACAAAAAGTAACGAGCGCCAGGGAACCGGCAGCTCCAGCCAGATGTGATAGGCCGATCCATGTCGTTTAACCGCGCATCCTCGAAAAATATCTTCAACAAATCTTTGTCGGGCTCGGGCATCGGCTCGCTTGGCAAGCTCCAGCTTGCGAACAGTTCCGTCCTTCACCCATTCCATACACAGCTGAATAGCAAACTGTCCAGCGGACCACCCACCTTGCAATAAGGCTGCCTCAACACTTTTTGAAAGCCGCGCTGGTACGCTCATCACCCCCAGATTAAGCCCCGGGGAGAGGCGTTTCGAAAAACTGTCCAGAAGAATAATATGGTCAGGCGCATAAGCCGTAACAGGCTTGAAATTCTTTCCTAGCAAAAACCGGTAAACACTGTCTTCCACCCCGTTGATATCCAGCCGCCGAATACTGTCTGCCAAAGCGAGACGGCGATCAGGCCCCATCACAGAGCCTGTCGGATTATGAATTGCGGACTGGAAATAGACCGCCCCAAACGCGTGCTGCATATGCGCTTTTATCAAAGCCTCGGGAATGATTCCTTCACGATCCATGGCAATGGGGACAAGTCGAATTCCCAAACGACTGGCGACTGCCTTTACCAGAGGATATGTCAAGGCTTCAATAGCAAGAGATCCTCCGATTGGCACCAAGGCCGACAAGCTTGCCGCGATGGCCTGCCGGCCGCCACCCGCAAAATGGATAGAAGAGACATCAGGTTTCCAGATACCGGATGCCATAAAATCCGCCGCTGTTCGATCATGCGCTCCCTTCCCACGAGAAAATCTCGAAATCGGGCGAAAGGCCTGGCCCAGATTTTCTGAACCGATAAGTCTCAGCAATCCTTCTTTAAGAAGATGCTCCTGCTGAGCCATAATAGGAAAATTAACTTCCAGATCAACAGGTAGATCCTGACGAGCCTCCGCCAGTGAAAGCGCTTCATTTTCTGGCGAAGAGGGTGAGACAAAAGTTCCTCGGCCAACCTCCCCCTTCACCAGACCGCGCCGAACCAACTCACCATAGGCACGGGTCACAGTGGAAGGGGCCACATTGTAGTCATAAGCGAAGATCCGTTGGGGCGGCAATTTCTCACCCTCTCGAAACATGCCCTTCACAATTCCGGCTTCAATCTCGTCTGCGATCTTCAGGTAAGTTTTCATTAAATTGCACCGAGTTCAATATACATATTGCATCGACTCTTATTCCCTTTTATGGCTCTAGACAACCGCTATTGATCTCATTCGAGGCTTTGTTATGCATATTCCGACAACACCCTTCACTGTAACGGACTGGACATCTATTCCAGAAACCCGTCATCCCGGAGAAACGGGACATGCCATCTGGCAGACAATCACAGTCGGCGACATCCGGATCCGGCAAGTCCGTTATTCACCTGACTATCTGGCCGATCACTGGTGCGACAAAGGCCATATTCTTCAAGTCCTCGAAGGGGAATTGGAAACCGAACTCAAAGATGGCAGGTCCCATTTCCTGAAATCCGGCATGAGCTACCAGGTGTCAGATTTTGGAGATCACGCCCATCGTTCTTCAACACGAACAGGCGCTCGCATTCTAATCATTGATTGAGGAGAGAAGAATGAAAAACATTGTGAGAACACCCGGTGCCGCGCAAGGCCGCTGTCGCTCCGTCACCTATGGAGATTTGGTCTGGATTGTCGCTGTTGGCAAAGGCGGATCCATCTCAGAGCAAACACAGGACATGCTAAATCTTGTTGAAAGACTACTGGCACAGGCTGGAACAACCACCAGCCATATTCTGGAAGCCACGATTTATCTGTCCGACATGAACGACAAAGAGATGATGGACGCCATCTGGTGTGACTGGATTCCAGCGGATGGGTGGCCCTGTAGAGCCTGTGTCGGAACGGATCTCGCCCCCGGCGATCTTATCGAGATCAAACTTGTCGCGGCCGTTTAATCCGGAAGATCTTCCGCCTCACTCTGACGCGCGCTGCATTTTCTTGTATTTGCGCATCAGGGCGTCCCGTTTGACGCGGGAGAGATGGTCCAGGTAGGTCTTTCCATCCAGATAATCCATTTCATGCTGAATAACCGTTGAGAGAAATCCTTCGGCTGCCAGCTCTGCAGGCGCGCCATTCTCATCCAGATACCGTATTTTTATCGATCGGGCGCGCTCAATATCCGCTGATATGCCCGGAAAACTCAAAGAAGCTTCTTCGAAAATCTGGGTCTCCTCCGATTTTTCAACAACCTCTGGGTTGATCATCGCCAGCGGCGTTTTATGCCCCCCTTCTTTCAGGTCAATCACAATAACACGCTTCAGGACACCCACCATATTCGCGCCAATTCCTGCGCCATTTTCAGCATATAGCGTGTCGAACATATCGCTGACAAGCTGATGGGTCGCCTCATCAACAACCAGAACTTTTTCGGCTTTTTTACGGAAAACTGGATCCGGACCAATGATAAGGGGTAAAGCAGGCATCGTTTATTTCCGGTCTCTGATCAGGTTTCTGCGAAGACAAAGAATATAATGTCATTCTGTTTACGGAAAAAGCAGATATAGTCAGAGCAACATAAATTAACCCGGACAAAAATCATGAAGAAAACCGCCCTTCAAGAAGCGGAGCTCCTGGAAAAAGTAAAAAAAATCGCCAGAACTCATATTGCTCCGCAGCGGCAGGCGCTGATATCAGGCGCGGAAAAGCCCTCAGACATCTGGGCTGAATTTTGCAAAAGCGGACTGGCAGGCCTCACTGTTCCGACCCGGCTTGGAGGCCTCGGCGCAGATTACAAAACCCTTTCCGCAGCCAGCTATCACTTGAACAAAATAGGTGGTGTTCCTGGCCTGACAATGATGTTTAATTCACATTGGATATTTGCCAAATTGCAGATCGAAGGCAATGCTCCCCTTGCCATGCAGGAATGGCTTATGCCTCTTTTGGCAACAGGGGATGCCGTTCTCAGTGTAGCCATTTCAGAGCCTGGTGTCGGTGCACATCCCAAACGCATGACAACAACCGCAACTCGGTCTGGTGATCAGTATATCCTAAACGGGGAAAAAGCGTTTTTGACGAACGGCCCCCTTGCCAATCATTTTATCGTCCTCGCCATCACCGGAGAGGCGGAAGGCAGGCGGGCATTTAGTGCCTTTCTGGTTCCCGCAGATACTGCTGGTGCAACAAAAACCAGCGGTATCACAATGGATTTCCTTCACCCTTGCCCCCATGGGGGCCTGGAGCTGAAGGACTGTGCGATACCTGCGTCTCATCTTTTGGGAGAAGAGGGAAAGGCTTTCGAGGCAATATCCCTGACCATGCGCGCGATTGAAGATGCCGTTGGAGCCGCAGGGATCGTTGGATCTATGGAGTGCTTGCTGAAAGATCTTATCTCAAATACAAAGCAAGTCGACAGCGGTCAGGTAGGGAGTTTGTCTGTTCAATTGAAAGCCTTGAAAGCCATGACCGAAACGCTTGCCGCTCTTGCCGATCAAACGGCTGCAGATATCGACCCGATCTTCGAACTCTATCTCGGCTTCAGGCAGCATTGCCAGACCAGCGTTGAGTGTCTTGAGAATATCAGAAAGTCAGCTTCTTTGGACGATTATCCGCATATACACCTTTTGGCGCGGGATATCTTCAAATTCCATGGCATCGCTCGAACTGCCCACGCCGCCCGTTTAGTCAAAATTGGCAAAGCCCGCTTTACACCGTAAAGCCTGATTTACTATAGAATATTACTGCCAGACAGATCAATTTTATCTTCCTCTTTCTTGGCAAACCGGATCGTGGGTGCCATCGGCCCTGCGTTTAAATTGATGGTCGGTTGATACCCGCCATAGCTGGCCTTTCCGCCAAAAGGAACATTTCCATAAGCCCCCTGACCGGACAGAGCGGGAGGATCACCTCTGAAATGCTCCAGAAGCTCGAAATGTCCGGGAAGCTTATTCAGAAGTTGCGCTTCGTATTTTGCAAATTGCTGCATTCGCCCCTCCCAGTCTTTCCTGGAGATGAACCGTTCTGCCGGAAAGCGGATATCTTTAAAGAAGCCTTTGGCAAACAGAACCGTCAAATAGCTCATGTGGTTGAACAGGAATGTCTGATCAAATGCAGTTTGCACAGGCAATGTATGCCGATATTCCTCCAGCAAAGCCTGAACACTATCCGGAATTTGCATCTCCTCGCGAGCAACTCGCCAGTAGTCGCTGTCTTGGCGGTTATTAGTGCAGTAATGTAGAATGATAAAATCGCGAATATCCTGCATCATATGCCGGGTTGTTTCGTTGAAGCGGCTTGCCAGCGCATCCGGATAACTTTTATCCGGAAAATTCAGCATCAGCAATTTGACGAAATTCTCGATCATATAAATCGCAGTGGATTCCAGTGGCTCGATAAATCCAGATGACAGGCCGATCGCAATGCAGTTTTTCTCCCAGGCTTTCTCCATCCGTCCCACCCGGATCGGGATCACCCTGGGGGAGGCATCCGCGCCATCCTCTCCCAGATGCGCCAAAAATTCGTCGGTGGCCTCATCATCTGATCTGAAGTGGCTTGAGAAAACATAGCCGGTACCAATTCGATTAAAGAGAGGCACCCGCCAAACCCAACCGGCTCCCAGGGCAGTGGAATTGGTGCAAGGTTCGATCCCTTCCAGATCCTGATGGGGAATTTGAACGGCCAACGCCCGGTTATTGAGAAGGTACTTACCGTAATCGTTGAACTGAACGCCTAAAACTTCTTTGATAATCAGGCCTTTAAATCCCGTACAATCAATCACCAGTTCAACAGGATGATGCCCTTCTTTTTCCAGCTGCAAAGCCGAAATATACCCCTTTTCATCCTGCTCAACGGCTGTCACATCATCGAGAATATGATGCACACCTCTCTCTACCGAAACGTCGCGCAGAAAATTGGCGAAAAGCCCGGCATCCAGGTGATAGGCATAATTCACATGCTTTTCGTAATCCCCATGCTCCAGCGCTTTGGGGCCTTTCTTGTGCCGAATAGCCGCGACACTGACCGACAGGCAATCATCCAGGTTTTTCCGCCCCTCGGGACCCCCATATTTATGATAGTGGTAGGCAGGGTTCTGCCCGCCCAATTGCGTTCCAATGCCGTCAAATGGATGAATGAAAGAGAGCGGTTTCCCGTTCTCATCATGGTTCCAATTATTAAAGCGAACCCCTAATTTGAAGGAGGCGTTACATTTTTTAAAAAATTCTTTTTCTGAAACCCCAAGGCTTTTAAGCAAATCAGGCATGCTGGGAATGGTCGCCTCCCCCACACCGATTGTTGGCATATTGGGCGACTCAATCAGCGTTATTTTTGTTGGTGTTTGTTCCGCGCGAAAATTCAGGTACCGGATTAGGAAGGCCGCTGTCAGCCAGCCAGCGGTTCCCCCGCCCACAATGGTAATTTCGCTAATTTGATCGGCCATCCCCCTACCCCCGTATTTTGAATATGTATTTTTACAAATATATCCAAAATCAGGGAATGCCGCAATCGTATCAGTCCGAAGCAGCTACCGCGTAACCACTCTTCGCGAACAGCCACTGAAGAAGAACGGCAATCAGCCATGCAATAGCCATCGAAACAAGAGTATGAGAGACGAAATGATCTCCTTTGATAATTTGATATCCCCCCATCCACCATCCGGACATCAACCCTACGGACAGCCCAGCCAGCCTGTGGCGGCGCTGTTTGAAAACAAAATACAAGCCAAGCAAGGCAAACCCACCAGAGGCATGACCTGCCGGGAAGCATCGCCCTTTTGCAAACCGGCTATCACTCTGCCCCAAAAAAGCGGAAGCGAAAGTCGCAGAAGGAGCCACTCCCCCATACATCTGCAGCTGCCCGGGGCAGTAGACATTTGTCAATTTTTTTCCAAGTGCCACGCTGGCTGGAACCAGCGCCATGCACAGGATGACGAAAAGCAGACGCCGTCTGCTGAAACGCCAGAATGGCTGAAGACGACTTTGCAGAAGAGCGGCCCCGATCAGGACCAGCCCAAGGAGAACCAGAACGATTTTGGGACCGTCATAAAAAATCAGCCGGATTACTATATCAGATTTGCTGATCCACCAGCGCCCGGAGGCCGGATTATAGAACAAGGATTGAATGCTCTCATCCAGCCCCGAGAGTAAAAATGCCGGGACCAACGCGCAGAAGAAAACGGAAAGCCACGTCGTTATAGAGAGGGTTTTTCTGATCTGAAAAGACCTTTCTTCAACGGTTGAAATGATATTTTCCTCCGTAAAACATACCATGGGCTGTCTGCACCACAGAAATGGCTTCGCCCTTGACATTTAATCCGGGTTCCTTCGCAGAAAGGGCAGGCTTACTGACGTCAAAATGATACCCAAGAACCTCCCCTGTTGGCTCCAGGACGACGACTTCTTCTTTCTTGCCATAAGCAACAGAGAAGTTATGCGCGACGATAATCCGCTCCTGTCCGCTTTTGACTCGCGCAAGATCGAGGCCAAAAAAAGGACTGATATAGGAAAAGCCGAGCTTTCCCAGAAGGGTCGGAATGACGTCAATCTGCGCGCCCAGTGTCGCAATTTCTTCCTGTTTGAAATATTTGGGCCCATAAAACAAAACCGGGATTCTGAAGCGATGCAAGGGAACCTGGGACGCCCCGTTTACCTTACGCCCATGATCGGCAATAAAAACAAAAACAGTGTTGTCAAACCATGGCTTGTCCCGGGCACGGTCAATAAAATCTCCGAACGCCCAGTCGGCGTAAGTAGCTGTATTTTCGATTTTTCCCCGGTCCTCTTTCCATTTCACAACAGATTGCGGAAATTTGTAAGGCCGGTGATTTGATACAGTCAAAAGGCTGAAGAAGAGCGGGTTTTTACCATTTTCAGAGGTCATCGCATTTTCATCAAGTCGCCGGAGCCCCTCAGTAAAAAGATCTTCGTCAGAGACCCCCCATATGGTCGAAAATGCCTCGTGCCGCACGTCATTCTGATCCCAGACATTCTCAAAACCGATCCCGTCCCAGAAGCTGCCCATATTGTCAAACATTGCCCGACCGCCATACAGCATGGCACTGGAATATCCCTTTTTTCCGAGTAGGTCGGGGACAGAGTACATGCCCTTGGAGCCAGGGCGGCGCGCCGTTGAAATTCCAGGGATGGGCGCGAAAGAAGTCAGAATGGCTTCCAACCCGCGAACAGTCCGATCTCCCGACGCATACATATTTGTGAACCATACGCCTTCTTTTGCCAGACGGGTCAGATTAGGAGTGATCTCAACCCCGGTCCGGTTATCCAGCGTATCAACCAGATTGGATCCGAAAGATTCCTCAATCACAACAACAATATTGGGCATGTGGGTGGGTTCGGAATTACTCACTTCCCTCAAGATCGGAAAGCCTGCGCCCGTCGGATCAATATATCTGGTATTCTCCTGCTGTAGTGTTTTTCGCAACACCGCCAACGCACCGTCGGCTTCAACTGTCGGATATTTCCCAAGATATTCTTCATCATTTGTAATCGCGGCCTGAACAAGAGAGATCAGGCCATTTTTGGCCAGCTCATTCAATTCACGATTTTCACTGATACGCCCGGGCAGTATCTGTATGATCAGAACGCTGGCACAGATTGCCGCAACAGAACACAACAACCCTTTTCTTTTCCATCCTTTATGGGTGTGAGCCTCCAACCCTGCCAGAAAGGGCCGAATGGCAGGCAACCAGACGAATATGGCGAGCAGGAAAATGATCGGCATCCAGATCGCAAAATTGAAACTCTCCTGCAGATTGCCGATCACCTCTCTGGGGAAGATCAGATAGGATACGGCAATCCCGTTGAACCGGTTGGCAAACTCTTCCCAAAAGAAAAGCTCCGCAACAGCACCAAACACCATTCCCCAAACCATGACAAAAAGCAGGCCCGGGCCAATCCAGCGCTTTCGGCGCCCATTCCAGAGCCTGCGTATCCATAAGAAAGGGAGAGACAATGCTGCAGCGAGAACAAGACCCATCAGCAAATCAGCAAAAGTGCCGATTAGGAAAGCTGATGCAAAGTCTATCGGGTTTGCCAGAAAATTTGTGGTTTCCAAACGAAACGAAATGATCAGCCGAGTTACCGCCGCGCAAAGAATATACAGTAAATAAACAATTCGGAATGATCGAACAAACGGCCTGAAATCTGCTAGAGAAACGTGTGTTCTTTCTATCTGTGACAGGGGAATTGCACTCATCGGGCCTCGCAATAATATTGGTTTTCAACGTCTCGGGATATGGCTGTCTATATAATTTTTTGCCTGCGGGAGCCGACGGATTAATTGTATAAAAGTGTCACCCGGCTGCATGTTTGAAGCTCCGCTCATGCTTCAAAAGATTGCGCCTGCGCCTTTCAGGGATCATACTGTGCGCCTAATCTGCCAATGAAGAGCCAGACAAAATGACTAAAAACGCACCGCTCATCTCGCCCGCAGGCACTCTCAGACAAGGCTTTTTCGAGACTGCTGTGGGCACGATAAATTACAGGGACTTCCCACTTCGCTCTGCCTTCCGTGAGCCTCTGCCAGCGGACCAGCGCGAAAAACGCTTCGTTCACTTTCACTTTCTGGGATTTGCATCGGATCGATTTATCGCGGGTTGTTCGCTGGCCCGGGCCAATGAACAGACAACCGTCTTCTTTTACCTGTTCGACAGATCAACAGGCCAAATGATCAAAAAAGGGTGCCGCGCCCGCGCCGATGACAAAGTCGATTTGGGGCTGGACCCCGATAATGCAGTGACTCGCATAAGCGGCAAAGGGCTGGACGTCATTTTTGACAATTCTCTTTCCTCCCTGACAAAAGAGCTCCGCATCACCCTGGACGGTTCTCCTCTACTTGAAATGCGATTTTCTGAAACAAAAAATGATTTTGAAACATTGCGCCTTTGTACGCCAACAGGTCCAAATGGCTGGACATATTGTCAGAAGGTAGCGGGCATCCCGGCCAACGGAACCCTCCATTATGAAGACCAGAGTTTCGATTTGAAAGAATTGGGTGCCTTCGCCCATCACGACTTTACCGCCGGTCACCTAAGACAGGATACGTTCTGGAACTGGGCCTGTATCACAGGGGAGGACAGTCATGGAACGGCCATTGGCCTCAATCTTTCCAACGGTGTTAATGAAACCGGCTATTCCGAGAATGCTTTGTGGATTGACGGAAGAAGAGAAGCCTGCGGTCTCATTCAATTTCAGTATGATCAGGATAATCTGCAAGCTCCCTGGATAATCACCTCGGACACTGGCTTGCTTGATCTGACATTCAATCCAGAGGGTTGCTACGCGGCGGCTGATAAAAATTCATCGACCCCTTTTGACTTTCATCAGTTGTTCGGATCGTTCAGCGGACAGATCACTACCGCCTCAGGCTCCCCATTGAAAATCGATGCTCTCGCCGGTTTTTGTGAACGGCAATATGCTGTGTGGTGGGACTGAGAACGCCTATTTTTCTGGACAGGGTGCATTTCTTAAGGGATCATGAAGGACATAATATAAGGAACTCCAGTGTCCCTAATAACAACAATACGGGCAAACCGTACCCTCCAGGGCGTCTGCTGGATGCTTGTGACCAGCTTTCTCTTCGTTGGTATGACCGGCATTGTCAGACATCTTGGCTCTGACCTGCCCGCTGTAGAAACTGCTTTTATTCGGTATGTGTTCGGCTGTATTCTCATTGCCCCCATGATCTGGCATAACTGGCCGGGCCGAATAGCGCCGACGACCCTCAAACTGTATATGGGACGGGGCTTGGTACACGGAGTTGGCGTTATCCTTTGGTTTTATGCGATGGCGCGCATTCCGATCGCAGAAGTCACCGCCATCGGATATGTCGCACCAATTTTCGTGACCATCGGCGCGGCCCTCTTTTTGGGAGAAAAGCTTCGGATACGGCGTATTTTGGGTGTCCTCTGTGGTTTCATTGGGGCCTTGATCATTTTACGCCCCGGATTTCAAGAGATCAATCTGGGACAACTGGCCCAACTCTGCGCAGCCCCTCTTTTTGCGACATCTTTCCTGATTGCCAAGAAGCTTACAGATACAGAGAACCCGACTTTCATCGTTGGCATGCTCTCGCTGGGATGTACGATTATTCTACTGCCCGGCGCTCTTCTGCAATGGGTCACACCGACGATGACCGATCTGGGCTGGCTAGCGCTCGCAGCACTGGTTGCCACTCTTGGTCATTTCACCCTGACCAAGGCCTTTCAGGCTGCCCCGATTACGGTCACCCAACCGCTTGGTTTCCTTCAACTTGTCTGGGCGGCCATCCTGGGAATGGTTGTCTTCGGCGAAGCACTGGACCCGTTCGTTTTTGCGGGCGGCGGACTGATCATTGCTGCAACCACCTATATCTCTCATCGGGAGATGCAGGCAAACCGGAAGTTAAAGCAGGCCAGCCCGTAACGCCTCAAGCAAGATCAGCAAGTGCTCCTTCTCCCTCGTAAAGAGGCCTTCTGCGAAGAATAGCCCGTGTGATATGGTCTCTGCATATTCTCAATCTGGCAGTCTCTCGCAAATCAGGATGAGACAAGATCCACATGTCAAAATAAGGACTGTTAATGCTGCCCGGCAGCCGGATCAGGTCCGGTTCCAGATCGGCCGCAAAACAGGGAAGAGAAGCGATCCCGAGCCCGGCTTTCGCCGCCTGCAACTGCATCATGCCATTCGCCAGATTATTCCGCCCTGGTAGATGTGGATACAAACTATCCCGGATCCATTTGGGATACCGATCCTGCTCATCCCAACGCACCCAACTTGCGGCGGAAAGCTCTGATTGAAAGTCATGCTCTTCGACATAAGAGCGCGACGCATAATGGGCGTAATGCACCGTGACAAGTTTTCGGCCAATCAAATGCGGCGGCGGTTCAGAACCACAGCGCATGTAGCGAAGAGCAATATCGGCTTCCCGCTTGGACAGATCAAACGCCCGGTAGGACAGAACCAACTCCAAATCAATATCCGGGTAGTCCTTTGTGAAATGTGTGATGTCTGGCATGAGAATACCGGACGTCAGCGAGTCGGGGAATGTGATGCAGATATCTCCTTCGAGCCGTGCATCCTGCCCCAGCAGACGCCGCTCCAGCCCGTTCATTTTCTCTTCCATTTGAATGGCCGTACCAAGCATTTCTTCACCGGCCATGGTCATCACATAGCCGTTTGGCGTCCGGTCAAACAGCCGAACCCCAATGCGTTGCTCGAAATTCTCAATCCGGCGGGCAACTGTCGAATGACTCACCCCAAGAGAACCACCGGCGGTTCGGATAGATCCTGCCCGCGCCAGTGCCAGAAAGAATTTTACATCATCCCAGTCCATTCTTGCCTCCCGCTCTCTTAAGTTTCTTGACCTCAAGTGTAACATTTACCGACCAACAGGTTCGATAATTCGATCATACCGGATCAAAATTGCAACACTATATTTCTAATACAAGAAGCTGTTTCTGAATACAGCGAAGATCACACAAGATCGAAAATTGGACAGGAATTGGGGGAAAGCGAATGCAGGGACAGTTGAAGGATTTTCACGATTTTGAACCGGAACAGGAAGACTTCCTCTCTGCCGTCCAGTCTGGCCTGAGCAATGCTCAGAAATCTCTGGCCAGTAAATTCTTCTATGATGAAAAAGGCTCGCAGCTTTTCGATCAGATATGCGATCTGGAAGAATATTATCCGACCAGAACGGAGCTTGGCATCCTCAAATCAAACAGGGGGGAAATCGCCGAATATCTGGGAACACACTCTCATCTTATCGAGTTTGGAAGTGGCTCAAGCACCAAAATCAGAATTCTTCTGGACGCGATGAACCGCCCTTTGAGCTATGTCCCGATGGACATCTCCAGAGATCACCTTCTTATTGCCGCAAAACGGCTGGCTGGCTCTTTTCCCGATTTGCCGGTAGTTGCAATATGCGCTGATTATACGGCTGACTTCCCGTTTCCTAATTTGGGCGATGGAAAACGGACCGGCTTTTTTCCAGGCTCGACAATCGGGAATTTCACCCCGGAGGACGCCGTTGCGTTTCTAAGCAGAGCGAAATCCTTGTTGAAAGGAGGCGGAATGCTGATCGGGGTCGATCTTCTAAAAGAAGAAACCATTCTTCATGCGGCCTATAACGATCAAAAGAAGCTAACCGCAGCCTTCAACCTTAATCTGCTGGACCGTTGCAACGCTGAGCTTTCAGCCAATTTCGATGTGGATCAGTTTGCCCATGCCGCGCACCTGAATACCGAAAAAGGCCGGATCGAGATGCATCTGGTCAGCAAGCGAGATCAAATCGTTTCCATCGGTGGCACTCGTTTTGGCTTCCGTGAAGGAGAGACCATCCACACAGAAAACTCCTACAAATATACGATATCCGGATTTCAGGAGCTTGCTCGCCGCGCCGGTTTCAGTCCTCAGAAAGTCTGGACCGATGAGCAGGCTCTCTTCAGTGTTCATTATCTGGCAGCGTGAAAGGATCGGTTATGACATCCCCTTCTTCCGCCCTCCCCCTCCAGAAAACAGCCAGAGACCTTTTGGATGACTTTGAAAAAGTAAGAGCCCGTTCTTTGGATCTCATAGATCCGCTCTCAGATGCAGATGCAACCGTTCAGTCTATGGAAGATGCCAGCCCGGCCAAATGGCATATGGGACATACGACCTGGTTTTTTGAAACCCTGATCCTCTGCTCATATGATGAGGACTATACAGTCTTCAACGAACGCTTCGCCTTTCTGTTCAATTCCTATTACGAACAACTGGGCCCCCGGCAGCCCCGCCCGCAACGCGGGATGCTGACACGCCCGACCCTGGACGATGTCATTGCGTATCGCCGCCATGTTGACACATGCATGAAGGCTTTTCTGACAAAAGGCATCCCGGATAACCGAACGGCAGAACTGATAGAGCTTGGGCTGCATCACGAGATGCAACATCAGGAATTGTTGCTGACCGATATTCTACATCTCTTTGCCCAAAACCCTCTCAAGCCCGCTTATCGCCCCTCCGAACCTCTGGTCCTGACCAATAATCCCCCTCCACAAGCTGACTGGTGCAACTTTGAGGGGGGCATCATGAAGATGGGGCATGAAGGGGAAACCTTCGCATTTGACTGTGAAACACCAGCCCATGATCAGATTATCCGCCCGTTCAAACTGTCCAGTCATCCCGTGACCAATGGAGAATGGATCCAGTTCATGGAGGCAGGCGGCTATGAAAATCCCCTCCACTGGTTGTCCGATGGCTGGACCACTGTCCAGCAAGAGGCGTGGCATGCCCCCCTTTACTGGCAACAAGAAGGAGAGGTCTGGTGGCATATGACATTGCGCGGATACCAGCCTGTCGATCTTGAGGCGCCGGTCAGCCAGATCAGTTATTTCGAAGCGGATGCCTATGCCCGGTGGGCCGGCAAACGTCTGCCAACCGAATTTGAATGGGAATATGCCGCAACAGAACTGGGCATGGACGGAAATTTTGCCGACGGAAATCGCCTGAGGCCCAAAAGGGCGTCACAAAATGACGCAGATCTTCAACAAATGTACGGTGATGTCTGGGAATGGACGTCCAGCCCCTATGTCTCTTATCCCGGCTTCAAACCAGCAGAAGGGGCCGTATCTGAATATAACGGCAAATTCATGTCCGGGCAGTTCGTCCTGAAGGGAGGAGCCTGCACAACACCCAAAGAGCAGATGCGCCCGACCTACCGAAATTTCTTCTACCCCCATCAACGGTGGCAGTTCTCAGGGCTGCGCTTGGCGGAGGATTTGTGAGCAAGAAGTGAGGCCGTTGATTTCAAAAAATGATTAACGGCCCCACTTTTTAAGGCGAACGACGTTGTGTGGTGTAATGGTACTTCCGGCCCTTAGCTGCAGTTCACCTGCCGATAGAGATCAGCATGCATATTTCGGGAAGCGGTCGTTCGCGCAAAGACCAACAATTTGACTAGTTGAATGGCAGCAGAGCGGACTTTGTTACTGTTGGCATTAATTGGTTAGCTCCCTACTTCTGATTGAAATCGTTTCGCCCATTGCTGATTGGTCGCATCTGCCAACTTTGCTACGGGAGGCGTGACTTCGGCTTTCGGCTCGTGTTCCAAACCGAGCGTTTGTAGCACTCTCATCAGGGTCGCATAAGGGGCCGCTGACAACTCGTCATAAGTAATTCGAAGGGGTTTGATTTGCTCATTCGCAAACCACGCTTCCCACTCTACTTCCATCTGCTTTGAAAGCTCAAGTTGCGCAGCAATAGCTGCTGCATCGTAGACAAGTTCTTTCGGTTCAGACAGGCGTTCTAGCTCTGTTCCATCGGGTGCCTTGTGCCACAGACCTGACTGCTCCGCCTTGACGTATGAAATGGCCTGATCCAGCTTGTTTTCGCGCGTTAGGTAGACAAAAAGCGCGCGTCCAAAAGCGGCTTCCATACGCAACTTGTCGTCAGATATCGACGGGTACAGTATGTTCAACTGTTCTATGAAGAAATTAAAGCTGTGGCGTTGCAAACGCAGACCAAAAACTTGACCAGCACCTTTCCCATGTTCGTATGCTGAATGAAAAACGGCTTTCAGTGCGTCCTTCTGAGTGCTGAACTCGTCCTTTGGAAACCCGTAGTAGCCAAGCCATTTTTCAAGCGAAGGCTCATGAAAGTGCGAGTCTGGTAAACCAGCATCGCCAACCTCCCGCAAAAGCCGACATAACAACGTACTGCCACTCCGAGGGCTCGTGCAAATCACATAGGATTGAAACTTTCTCATTGGTTCAGATTACAAGAAACGAGGATCAGTTTCTATGGGAAGTTTGGGCTCGGAGCAGAAGTTTGGCAGCACAGCTCAATTGATAGTAGCGTCGGCGTTTTCGGCCCATAGGAGCCATTGACTGGCTCTACGGACGCCGTAGCGCAGCGCTCCCATACCGGCCGCTTGCCGTTTTTCTGGAGTTTTGGGAAAGATGAACCAAGAAAAACCGGAGGCGTGAGGCTTCATCACATCTATGAAGGTGCACCCACTTTGTTTTGTGTGTAGAACATAAAGCATCGGGTCTTTGTTGGGGATGGGCGAATATGAAAATTTATTGCAATGGTCGGGCACTAATTGAGCATGCTCTCGATGGTAAGCAATATCAAATATTACCAGATGAGCTGGAGTGGGAGCTGATCGATAGTAGCGAGCGAAACATGGGAGCAGAAGCGCTCTATGAAGCTGTGGTCTCCCACGACGAACTTGGTGAGCTTCGCTGGTCATTATCGGGGTATCCAATTGGAGCAGAAAACTACAAAAATGCAGATGCTGGAAAGCACCGCATTCTCGAAGATTTCGATTATGGATTGGAGCACGAACCAGACTACGATGCTGATGATGAAAGTTATGTCAGGGAGTATCGAGGAATAACTCCGAGCATAGACGAAATGGTTCAATGGTTTCACGAGTTATATGAAGACCCGCAGAACGAAACACCCTACGATAGCGAAGAAGGCGGGTACATATATGTGCATGGAGGACCTTTCGACGCGAACGATGTTCTACAAGAAGAGTTCGGAAGCCGTGTCTCAGATTACGATATAGAACAAGCTGTCAACAAAATTGAAAGTGACGGCACTCATGAATGGGCGCCTAGCTCTTCTCACCCAGCACAGCGCAGTGCAGCCGAGGAGTATGACGAGGAACGGAAGCGGGAGAGGCGTACAGGCTCTGGGCTCTTCGTAAAAAGAGAGGCCCAGGAACAGATTTTGAACCGTGAGGCACTTGCTTTGGGCCTTGCACATCTGTTCAAGAGCGCAACTGGCGAGTTTTCCTTCGCACTGTTGGGTGTTTGGGGCAGTGGCAAGACCACTCTGGCAGACTCGATATCGAAATTTCTTTTGGATACCGAGCAGTATGAAAATGCGGTCAAGCAAGCATTTGGCGTTTCAAAAGCAGATAAAAAGCGCTACTCAACCGTCAAATTCAATGCTTGGAAATACCAGAAAAAGCCAGAGCTTTGGGTTTACCTTTATGAAAGCTTCCTTTTCGGTTTTTTGTCTACGAACATCTTTGAACGATCCTTACGTATCATTAGGGTTGGCCTTCAAAAGCATGGCTTGGCCAAAGCACTGTTTTTGCTGCTTATTGTTGCATTTTCCGCCTTTCCACTAATGTGGATATCTGAACTACTCCCTCTTGCGAATGCAGTTTTCGGAGTTACGGGGCTGATTGGGTTAGTTTTCTTAGCGCACAGATGGCGCGCTTCTTTGCGCAAGTTGTATGATTTATATGGAGTTGTCTCGTCTCATAGCGAACATCTGGGTATGCAGGCGGTGATCGGGGAAGATTTAAAGGCACTAGTCAAATCTCAAGTTAAAAAGCCCCAATTCACTGGAAAAGAAAAAAACCTGTCTCTAGGGGCCGTCGTGTTGATAGCCCTGAGCTGGCTTGCTTGGGTGGTTTTGGATGACGGAAATGGCTCTAAGATACCTATTTATACGGCATTGATAATCTGGTCTTCTATAGGTGTATTATTTTTAGCCGCGATGAATTGGGATCGTGACAGGGTGGATCGCATTCTTCTGATTGTAGATGATCTTGATCGTTGCCTCGAAGAAGAAATTCTAGACCTAATTGATGGGGTCAAACTTATGGTCGATGACGAAGAGATCGGTGAATTTGTGCAGGTTCTGACTTTGGCTGACAGCAACGTTCTTTGTTCGGCGATCGCGAAAAAATTTGAACTCAGTAGTCATGGTGAATCTGACACGACCGGACCGACTCTAAGAACAATTGAACACATCCAAAAGGTGTTTCTTTGTACGCTTCGCCTCCCGGTTGTCTCGGGTGAAGAGGTGATGGACCTCGTCCAAGGCTACGCAAATGAGTTTGGCATTGAAGATCATGACGTTTTCCCAAGTCCGTCCAGAAGCGCACCAAATAAAACTGCAAGCTCACACACGACGCAAACCATAACCAATCCTACTCAAGAATTTGGTGACTTCATCCTGTCTCAATCTGAAGTGGGTTTCATAAAATCTGCTTTGGAATCACACGTAGATAAATTCAAAGTTTCTATGACGCCTCGTACTGTGAGATCATTTCTTTTCAAATATCAGATTCTAAGGATGATCTTGCGGCTAAATGATGTGCACTATGAACCTCAAGAGTTGGCCAATCTTCTAATCAAGGAAATTGCACTTTCGCTCGATGCGGGTATCTCGTACGACTTGGGCGCGCCAACCAGTTTGTCGCGCTATGTCAAAATGGTTGCGTAGACTTACAGTGAATGTCTGCTCCCAGGGCCAGACTGATAGACTCTCGTACTGGCAGCGAAGGACTGCTTCCCGCCCAGGAGAGACATTCACAACATCTTAACCTAGCTCACCAGAAGTTCCTGTTCGGCGTCCAACTTCTCTTTCACCTTGTGGCCGACGCGGGCAATGGCTTCGATCGCGGGCAAGAGCTCTTCACCAAAGTCGGTTAGCTCATATTCGACGGAAGGGGGCGATGTCGGTTTGACGGAACGGGTAAGGATGAATTTGTCTTCCAGCTCCCTCAGTCGGGTCGTTAGCATTTTTGCCGATACACTGGGGATATCAACCCGCAATTCACTAAATCGCCGGGGGCCCGCCTTCAAGGCCCACAGGATATTTGGGGTCCAGGCGCCGCCAATAATGGCCATGCATTGTGTGAGCGGACAGTTGTTCGGCGGGGCCGGACTTTTATTTTTACGAACTTTCAGAGCCATGAGGTTACCCGTAGTTACCTTTAGTTACCAATTGGAAACGTCATAATGAGATAACATATTGTTTGCAGGTTTACAAATGTAACCTCTCACCATAAATCTCGTTCACAGCATTCCTGTCAACATGGAGATTTTAGAGATGAAACTTTACTACAAACCCGGTGCCTGCTCCCTTGCCAGTCATATTGCACTCAATGAAATCGGCGCATCCTTCACTTTGGACAAGGTGGATACCGATGCCAAAACAACAGAAGACGGCGGAGATTTCCTCCGTGTAAACCCTGATGGGTATGTGCCTGCGCTTGAGCTCGCCTCTGGTGATATCGTCACGGAAGGGGCCGCGATCCTGCAATATCTGGCGGATCAAAACCCCGAAAGTGCTCTCGCCCCTGCGAGCGGCACCCTTGAGCGGGCCCGCGTACAGCAGCATCTGAATTATGTGGCCTCCGAGCTTCATAAAGCCTTTGGTCCTTTCTTCTCTGGCAAAGAACTATCCGCAGAGCAGCGGGCAGCAGCGGAAGAAAATGTCAGCAAAAAGCTGTCCCATTTCGAAGCTGTCCTGAATGATGGCCGAGATTACCTGCTCGGGGAGACCTTCACGGTTGCGGATTCCTATTTGTTCGTTGTCACAAACTGGACCAATTTCGTTGGTCTGGATCTCTCCCCCTGGCCGAAACTGCAAGCCTTTCTGGGGCGGGTTGCAGCACGACCTGCTGTTCAGACAGCGCTTAAATCAGAAGGTTTGCTAAACTAGGGTCCGGCCCCTGACATTTAAAGGGGGCCGCGTAGCCCCCTTTTCTTTCTCATCGGAGATAATGATATGCCAGATGTCTTTCACGACATTCAGGACCTGATGGAACGGTATTATGAGGGATTGTATCGTTGCGACACGGAGATCCTGAAAACCGTTTTCCACCCGGATGCCCATTACTACACGAACACATCAGACGGGTTGCTGCATCTGGATATGCCGCGATATTTTAAAATCATTGAACAGCGGGTATCGCCCCACTCACAGAATGAACCGCGCCTTCAGGAAATTGAAGCGATCGATCTGGCGGGGCCTGCAACGGCGATGATCCGATTTAGATGCCGAATGATGGACACCCTTTATACGGACTTCCTCTCCCTGCTGAAACTGGACGGAAAATGGTGGGTGATGTCCAAAAGTTTTGATGCTGTCCCTTTAACAGAAAGCGAGCGATAACCATGCCTTATGTGAATATAAAAATTACCCGCGAAGGCGGGACGACGAAGGAACAGAAAGCAGAACTGATCGAAGGCGTCACGACGCTTTTACAAAAGGTCCTCAATAAATCTCCTGCGACGACATTTGTCGTTGTCGATGAGGTTGATCTGGAGAATTGGGGGATCGGCGGTTTACCGGTCGAAGAATATCGGCGCGCCAGTAACCGCACCTGAAGAGAACGCCTTTAAAAGGTCCGGTCGATAGTCCGCGTTGCGGCTTGATCAGGGCCTTTTTTGGCTTTCCGCGTCTTTGGCACTATACTCGTGGACAGAAAACTCATTATGATCGGCTCCGTCAATAATAACAAAAAGGCGCGCATCATGGACCTCGCAAAAGCGCATCTGGACCTGGGACTCTACACCAATAACAAAGACGAGATGCTGGATTTCTGGCAGACTGAAATCGGACTTGCCTATGATCATCTGGGAAAGCTCGGAGGTGGCGTCCATCAGCATCGACACTTTCTGGGAGAAGGGCCCACAGGCCCGATCCTCAAGATCAATCATGCCCGCGACCCCTTGCCTCCGTCGGCAAGATCAGGCCTTCGAACCCTGTTGATCGCCCGTGAAAATATCTCCAACCCAGTCTCTCATACGGATCCGGACGGCAATGACATCTGCCTGGTTCCACCGGGTTATTTCAATATCACCGCCACGGGACTGATCCTGACTGTCAGAGATCTAGCGCAATTCAAGGACTTTTATGGCCGCATACTGGATCTGCCGGATGCCGGCATTTCAGGAGAGGTCGCTTTCAAGTGTGCAGAGACAGTTTTGATCGCCAGAGAAGACAAGACGCAACCTCTTGCGGAGCATCATGTGGCGCAAGGCTATCGTTATATGACCGCCCAAATTTTCAAAGCCGACGCCGAGCATGCCCATGTGATGGCAGAAGGCGGCAGCGAAGGCATGGCACCCAAAACCCTCGGCACGACCGTGAGATACAGCTTTATCCGGGATTTCGACGGGAACTGGATCGAGTTATCCCAGCGGGCAACCCTTACCGGGAGCCTTGATTGATCAGCACATACCGAGAAGTACAGGTGCAATAAACGGTTGTTTTTTCTGCATTCATCACTTTTGCGGAGAGCGGAATAGACCGCCCCTTTCGTACATCGGCTTCTGTCAGAATAACAATATCGCCTTCTGGAATAAGGGCTTTGAACTGAATATTGAAGTCGGCCATTACGGCCCTCCCCTCGCTGTCCTCCAGGGTATAAGCCGTCACATACATGGCAGTATCGCAGAGCCCCATCGTCAGTGGCCCTGAGAAAACACCATTTTTATAATTATCGTCGCGATAAGGCACCCGCATCTCTATTTTGCCTGGCTCGATCCTTGAAAATTCCTCTCCATGATGATCGATGGCGGGCAACGCATCTTGTATAAATGCCAATGCCTGTTCCGCCGTTTTCAAAACAATAGTCATGTCTATAGTCCCGCTACCTTTTCCATCACGACATCCCAGACAAGCCCGAGATGAATACAATCAAGACAGCGACTGCTTTTCCCAAGATCTTCATAATGCCCCCACAATAAATCAGGGAGCCAACCGGCCGGTTGGCTCCCTGAGATAGGCTTCTTCGTTTTTTATTTCTTTGGCATGAATTCCAGTTTCAAGCCCTTCGCTGTTCTGTTCTGGAAGCCCTTCCAATACGTATGCTCAGGCTTCAGACTTCCATCTTTTTCTGCGGCATAGACCCCTTTATCCGCGTCTTCAACCAAGTCGAGATAGGCCTTCATATCCCCATCTCCCTTCAAATGCTGACCAAGATAAGCTGTTGCGAAATGCTGTGTGATATTGTTCATCCGCAACGTGTCCCAAACGGCATCGGCATAATGCTCAAACGGGACAAAATCCAGGCTGGCGGACGGCTTCCAGGATTCAGCCGGAGCCGGAATAGGAGCCGCAGCATTGTGATTGGCATTTTCAAAAGTCAGCAAATACCGATCCACACCAGTCACATTCTTGAAGATGGCCTTGGTGCCTTTTTCATAGCCGGAAACATCGTCAACACTCCCTGCAATGAAGAACATGGGAACCCGAACACCGGCCAGACCTTTGGCGTCCCAAAATCCTGTATTCATGCCCCAGGGAGCGATTGAAATAATAGCTTTGAAGCGATCATCCATCAAAGCTTCATGCTCTTGGCTACCAGCCAACATACGCTTCAATGTCCCTGCAGGTGCCCCCCAGGGATATTCGGTACTGGCTTTGGTCACCCCGCCGCCGGCCGTAATAACCGATCCGTATCCTCCCATTGAATATCCGATCAGGCCTGTTCGAGACGTATCAACCATTCCCGCCAGAAAATGGTCCTGTTTTGCACCAAGGTCCGTAATCTGGTTCAAAACAAAATTCTGATCGAGGGCCCGATTAACCAGCGTGCTACCAAAAGCAGCTTTGTCGTGATACATGCTGTCTGTGTGATCAATGGCAACGGCAATATAACCTTTGGAAGCCAGATTTTCGCCCAAATGGCTCATCAGGAACCGATTACCAGGATATCCATGAGAAATAATGACGAGCGGATAGGCTTTTTCCGGTACAAGAGGCGCAGCATCCCGAACGGCCTGACCGTTCAACGTCACTTTGGTTGCACCGTCACGCAGGAACACATCCTTATACTGACCGCCGCGCTTATCTCCTTCAGCCGGATACCAAATTTCGACCGTTAAAGGGCGATCATAGGTGGGAAGCGTTTTAGCATCTTTCACCTGCAGAATGTGAATCTGACCTTTGTTCATGAAGTCAAGGGTACGAACACCGATCGTCATTTTCCCCGGCGCGGCCAGTTCTGGCGCATCCGGTCGCAAACCATCAACCCTGTTATCAGAGGCAAAGGCATTACCGCACATCATCATACCTGCCACCACAATACTTGTTATTATTCTCATATTTCCACTCCCTGGACAATTGCGCGCCGATTTTCTAGTCACTATGCCGCTCATTGATCTCTAGGCGACTTCTGTCTTGTAGATGGACTGCAAGGGCCGCGCGAGTACGCGGCGAACCATTGGCTCGAAGAAACTCAAAGACTCCGATACATAGTCCTTGTCAAAGGCGTTCTGGTCATATTTTTCACAGAATTCAGCACAAGCCTGATAATGCGGATGATCTTTGAACTGATCGCGCATATTTCTGTCCAGGCCGATATGATGGAAGAAATAGTATCCTTGAAAAATACCATGATTTTGAACAATCCAATGCAGCTCTTCCGTTAGAAAGGGCTTCATAATGGAAGCCGCAATATCCGCATGATTAAAGGATCCCAGCGTATCGCCAATATCGTGGAGCAATGCCATCACAACATATTGCTCCTCTCGTCCGTCCCGATGCGCCCGGGTCGCGGATTGCAGGGAATGCTCCAGCCGATCAATAGGAAATCCGCCATAATCACCATCCAGAAGGCGCAAATGATCCAGAACCCGATCTGCCAGGCCTTTCGAGTATCCTTTAAAATGATTGGCAATGATGGCGTAATCCTCCGCAGTACCGCCCGTCATTTCCCGAAAATTTGCTTGTTCCTCGCTCTGCTCGCTCATGCTGACACCTGTTGTCTTTATAATTGTGTTCTTTATTATTATGGAAAACGACAGTTTTGACACCTGTCATTGATCTTTTACAACCGATAGTCTCCCGTATTTTTCATCAAAGGTCCAGCTTTTGCGTATCTTTGATGGAAGTCAATGAAACTCCCTCCCTGTCGTCCATAACATGGGTCATCAACAAGAAGAAATGGATGGAAAAATGACACATGTTGCTCACGAACTGACCGAAGAGTTTCCTGCCGAAAAGGAAAAAATCCAACGGCTCAATCAAACCAATAATCACTTCGCCAAATTGACTGAAGAATATCACTCGCTCAACCGCGAGATCCATCGGATCGAAGCCAATGTAACGCCTGCGGATGAGGGGTATGAAAAGCAGTTAAGACGTCAACGTCTTGCCTTGAAAGACGAAATCAACCTCATGCTCAAACAAGCTAAGGATTAGAGATTACGCAAGTTTCCTGAATTCCGCCTTGCCTGGGTGGGGCGGAATTCCAATGCTTTCCTGTTTGGTTCGAGGAGGAAGCACTGCTTGATTAATATTCCAAGCCAGTGTTATGCGAGGTCGTGTTCCCCGATAAGGCGTCACCATATGAACAATGCTGGAAGGGAAAACAATCATCGAACCGGCCTTGAAATCCGGCATGTAACTGTTACTCATATAAGTTCCGTCAGCCTGACAACAAAGCGGCAATCTGGGATCAGATATTAGAAATTTCCCGGACATAGGATCTTCTTCATCCTCATCCCCCATAGACACAACATATACAACAGAACCTTGAGAGCGGGAATGGGCATGCGGCATGATGTAATCACCATGACTGTATATATTGGCCCAGCTTAAATCCACAACGGACTTGTCCAGACCGGTGATCAGTCTGAAGAAGGCCTGAGCCCGCTCGTCAATAAACCGGGCGGCGGGTAAGTCCCAGGTGTCGACATGGTGAATTTTGACACTTTTTGAAAAAGACTGTTTGCTTTCTCTTTCGAGGCGTTCGACAGCTTTCTGGATTAGAAATGCTTCCAATGACGCGTTCATTTCCGTCATATCGCCAAAGTCAGTTGTTGCAATATGTTTTTCCGGTGTGGTCACATGCTGTCCGACGGGCAATAGGTTTTTGCCCAAAAACTTCTGCTTCGTGGGATCTTTCTTCGCCATAGTACACCCGACACTGTATTCCAAAGAGTGGAAGAACGTGTCTTCTTGTTTATAGATTGATGACAGGCGGATCAAGATCTCACATACTGTGACAAAGAAAAGAAAACCTGAGGATAAAACCCGTGTCACATTTTCACCTTTCTGCCACTGATTTGGCCATGCAATATCAATCCGGCGACCTGTCACCTGTTGACGTAACGGAGCAAATTCTGGATCGGGCCGTCAGGCTGAATGAAAAACTGAACGCTTTTCGGGTGATCGACGCAGATACTGCTCGGCTGCAAGCAAAGAAATCCGAGAAAAGATGGCAAGAGAAGATCCCTCTTGGCCCCCTCGACGGCGTACCGATCAGCATCAAAGATATTGTCCATGTTAAAGGTCATGCCTGCGTGAGTGGTTCAAAAACCAATGACGCCGCGCGATTGATGGAGAATGACTGTCCCTCTGTCGCCCGATTGAGAGAGGCGGGTGCTGTTCTTTTCGGCCTGACACATACCCCCGAATTTGGCTGGAAAGGCATTACCGATTCCCCGGCCTTCGGATATACCCGCAACCCCTGGAATTCAGACCACTCTTCAGGCGGATCCAGCGGCGGTGCTGGCTCAGCGACAGCGGCTGGAATAGGACCTTTGGCTTTAGGGACAGATGCAGGGGGGTCGGTGCGCATTCCAGCCAGTTATTGCGGTATTTTCGGCATCAAGCCAACATTTGGCAGGGTTCCTCACGCGCCCAATGAAAGCCCCTATGCAACGCTTGCCAGTGTTGGACCTCTCTCGCGGACAGTTAAGGATGCCGCGGCAATGCTATCGATTATGTCAAAGCGGGATTCCAGAGACTGGTATGCTGCTGCCAATCCGGGAATTGATTTCACCAAGTCCTTAAACAAGAGCATCAAAGGCTTGAAGATTGCTTACAGCTCTGGTCTGGGCGGCACCAATCCTACGCCTGAAATCAAGGGGCAGATGGGCGAGGCGGTCCGGCGACTGGAAACACTTGGCGCCCAGATCACTGAGATAGATGGCTTATTTTCGCCCCTCAGGCCGATCTTTGAAGACTATTGGAAAGCAGGTTTTGGGTATATTCTCCGTCAAATCCCGCGCGAAAAATGGGAGTTGCTGGATCCGGGGTTCCTGAAACTTGCCGAAGAAGGCCTATCTGTCACTATCGAGACCTATTACGACGCAGCTTCTGCCCGTGTTAAACTGGGCGCGCATATCGAGCAGTTTTTCGATCAATATGATCTGTTGATCACCCCCACTATGCCCTCCACGGCACCCCGGGCTGATACCCTCTACCATTCTGCCGATTTTGACCGGTGGGACGATGCGACACCTTATACGGTTCCCTTCAATTTGACCGGCCACCCCGCCGCTTCCATCCCGATTGGACGAAGCAAAGCCGGACTTCCTATAGGTATGCAAATTGTCGGTGCCCGGTTCCAGGAACAGACTATTCTGCAAGCCGCCCACGCTTATGAAGCAGTCTCGGACCAACCGGCTCTGCTCAACACTCTGATTGAAGGATTGTGAGGCCATGAGAACAGAAAGAGACGGCTTGTTTATCCCACCACTGACTTTCGCACGCCTCCCCTTTTCTCAGGATTTCAAAGCTGCGGATGTCGCAATAGCGGGCCTTCCTTTTGATTGCGGCAGTCATCCGACCCGGCTTGGCGCTCGTCTGGGACCAAATGCAATTCGCGAACAATCTGTTCTTGCACTGGAGCTGGTAGAGGATGCTGAAAATGATCCGCTACAATCTCTGACCGTCATCGATGCAGGAGACGTTAATTTCCCGGGCGGTGGGCTGTTTGCCATTCAGAAATTCTATTCGCAAACCGAAGCCGCCATTACCGCAATGCTGAATGAGGATTGTGTTCCGCTGACCTTCGGCGGGGACGGGGCCGTTATGCTGCCTCAGTTACGCGCTGTTCACCGAAAATATCCCGATATTACAGTCCTGCATTTCGATGCTCATACGGACTGCTATCCGTTACGCAGTAACGATCATTTTGACAATGCCACTCCGTTTACACACGCAGCAAATGAAGGCATTCTGGATGTCGAAAACTCGATCCATGTTGGTACACGCGCCCCTGTCAATGCGCGTGCCAGCATCGAGTTTACCGAACAAGTCGGATACCGGGTTTTGCCCTGGCATGCAGTGGCGGGAAAGCCTGTCCCAGAGGTAGCAGGAAAAATTCGTGCCTCATTGGAGGGAAGGCCGGTTTATCTATGCTTTGATATGGATTTTTTTGATCCCGCTGCGGCCCCGGGGGTTGCAACCCCGACACCTGGCGGCCCGATGAGTTTTGAAGGATTGGAAATTCTCAAAGCCATGAAGGGACTTGATATTGTAGCTTGTGATATCAATACCGTCAGCCCACCATATGACGTGAACGGCATGACCGCCCAACTGGCCGCCACTGTCGCTCTTGAATGCCTGGCGCTTTTGAACCGCTAGGGAAATATCAAACCGCCAGATAGGCATCCCGGATTTCCGGATGCTCTTCCAACTCTTCAATTGTACCCTGATACCGAACTTTTCCTTTTTCAATAATGGCCGCGCGATCCGAAACCAGCTTGGCAAAATGCAGGTTTTGTTCCGATAACAGAACTGCCAACCCTTCTTTCTTCAACGCTGAAATCGTCACAGCCATTTGCTCGACAATCACAGGTGCGATCCCCTCTGAAGGCTCGTCCAGCAATATAGCGGAGGGATTTCCCATCAATGTGCGAGCAATCGAGAGCATCTGCTGCTCACCGCCGCTCATCTGACCGCCTGGGCGGTTCTTCATTTCCCCTAAATTGGGAAAGAGTTCGAACAGTTTTTCCGGTGTCCAGATCGTGGCATCGTCTCGCCGATCCTGCTTCCCGACTTCAAGATTTTCCATTACTGTCAGTTCCGTGAAAATCCGCCGCTCCTCGGGCACATATCCAAGACCTTTCTGACAGATAGTATGGCTGGGGAGGTCTTTAACGGAAGAGCCATTAAACCGGATGTCACCTGCTGTCGATTTCACCATCCCCATCAGGGTTTTCATCGTCGTTGATTTACCCGCGCCATTTCGCCCCAGCAGGGCAACCACTTCCCCTGCTTTCACTGCAAAAGAAATATCGTCAAGGATTTTTGCCTGGCCATAAAATGCGTTAATTCCCTCAACCTCAAGCATGGACAGCCCCTTTCTCGCCCGCATCGAATGTCGATCCGCCCCCCAGATAAACCTCCTTCACCAGATCGTTATTCCGAATGTCATCGGCTGTACCAGTTGCGATAATCTCCCCGCGATTAAGGACCATCAGTCTATCGGAATGCGTAAAGACAACATCCATATCATGTTCGGTAAAAAGAACACTGACACCTGTCTCCTCTGCAATAGAGGCGACCAGCGCCATCAATGTAATTCTCTCCTGCGGCGCCATCCCAGCGGTGGGTTCGTCCATCAATAGAAGCTTGGGGGCGTGTGCCAGAGCGATGCCCAGTTCCAGCCTTTTCAAATCACCATAGGCCAAAATGCCGGAAGCTCTGTCCGCCTGATGACGCATCCCCACCTGATCCAGCAATTCATCTGCTTCTTTTGCAAAACTGCTTGCGGCCCGCGACCACAGGGAAAAGATCTTTTTATGATGAGAGAGAAGTGCCATCTGGACATTCTCTCGCACCGTCATAGAGGCAAAGGTTGCTGTAATCTGAAAGGTTCGACCAACCCCCTTGCGCCAGACATCCCGCGGGGCGAGCCCCAATAACTCCTGGTTCTCAAATTTTACAGACCCCGTATCCGCCGCGAGCTGCCCGTTCAGCATATTGAAACACGTTGTTTTCCCGGCCCCATTTGGACCGATTAATGCCAGCATCTCGCCTTTATTCAGAGAAAACGAGACGTCCTTTACTGCCTGGACACCGCCGAAGGATTTTCCAAGCCCCTTCACATCAAGCAATGTCATAAGGAAGCCTCCTCATCTTTAGCGCCAGTAATGCGTGTGGGTAATATTTGACGCGCGAAGCCAGCCAGCCCTTGCGGAGCAATGACCACAATAAACAGGATGACAGCTCCGAATATAATCCGCCAATAATCCAAACGCGTTACAAGATCTTCCAGCATCGTGAAACTGACTGCGCCAATAATCGGACCAATAAGCGACTGGATCCCGCCCAGCAGTACCATCACCAATCCGTCAACCGACCTCGAAATGGCAAGTTCATCGGGGAAGATGCTACCTTTGGAATAAACATAGAGCCCGCCTGCGACTCCCGCAAAGACACCCGCTAGAACAAAGGCCATCCATTGCTGTGTTTTCAAATTGATACCGATCGCTTCCACCCTAAGCTGCGAATCCCTTCCGGCCCGCAAGGCATAGCCAAAAGGCGCATAAATTATACGGCGCATGAAATAAAGGCCGCACAGAACCAGACCCAGTGTCAGATAGTAATAGGCCATTTTATCCGACGCCCATTCCGCGGGCCAGATCCCCAAAATGCCATCGTCGCCGCCTGTTACATCCTGCCATTGGAAGGCAATGGACCAGGTTATCTGGGCCGCGGCCAAAGTCAGCATGGCGAGATACACACCGCTTAACCGAACGCAGAACCAGCCAAAAAGAAGCGCGCCCAATCCAGCCGCAACAGGGGCCAGTACAAGACCGCTCAACATATCAACGCCCAGATATTTGACGCCGAGAGCAGCCCCATAGGCACCCAATCCGAAATAGGCAGCATGTCCAAAGGATACCAGACCACCCGGCCCCATGATAAAATGCAGGCTTGCGGCAAAAAGGGTAAAAATCAGAATGTCGGTCAGCAGTACAATGGCAAAATCATCGGCGATTGCCGGGGCAATCACAAGAAGAGCGACCAGAGCCAAAACCAGATTTCTCGCCGTAGGCGTCAATAGAGCAAGCGGCCGCTCAGGCGATCCGGACGCACCGCGTAAAACCGCATCGGGGCGTCCAAGAAGCCCCCAGGGGCGCACAATTAGAACCACCGCCATCACCAGAAAGGCTAGCACCAGGGTAATTTCGGGGAAAACCAAGATCCCAAACGCATTCAACTCACCAATGAGAACGGACGCCAGAAACGCACCCGGGACACTCCCCATACCGCCAATGACAACGACAACAAATGCCTCCCCGATCACATTCAAATCCATCAGAAGATTAGCCGCTTCACGCGGGATCTGAACAGCGCCGCCCAACCCAGCCAGAACGGAGCCCACAAAAAAGACACTAGTGAAAAGCTTGCTTTGATTAACCCCCAAGGCACTGACCATTTCCCGATCCTGCGTCGCAGCCCGTACCAGAGTTCCCCAGCGGGTTTTATTGAACAAAAGCCAGACTGCAAGAAGAACGGTGGGACCCAGAACAATCAGCATCAGATCATACTCCGGGATAGGCTCTCCCAAGATCCGTACGGCCCCCTCTAGGCCAGGCGCCCTTGGACCGAACAGATCCTCTGCGCCCCAGATCCACAAAGCCAGATCCTGTATGACCAGGACCACCCCGAAAGTTGCCACAAGCTGGAACAGCTCCGGTGCTTTATAGATTCGCCGAAAGAGCACAACCTCCAGCACTGCACCAATTAGCCCGACAGCAAGAGACGCAGCGATTACCGATCCCCAGAAACCGATGATACCCTGTGGCATGAGGCCCACAAAGGTATAGGCGAGATAGGCACCCAGCATAAAGAAGGAGCCATGGGCAAAATTGACGATGCGGGTCACGCCGAAAATAATCGATAAACCGGACGCTACAAGAAACAGGGAAGACGCACTTGCCAGTCCCGTCAGAAACTGAGCCAGGTAAAAACCCATTGACCTCTCCTAAGGCATGGAACGGGGGAAAGAAAATTCCCGGCTCTCACTAAAGCCGGGAATTGGGTCTCAAAGTTAAGGTGCGCCGCGCAACATCTTGGCTTTTTCAGGGCCCGGCAAATAGTCATTGCCATCGGCATAGAACCAGTCAACCATCACGCCTTTGCCATCTTTCACAGCGGTTCGGCCAACCCAGGCTCCCATTGTGGATTGATGATCCACAGCCCGGTAGGTGACATTACCCGACGGACTGTCGAAAGAAAGACCTTTCATGGCAGCCAACATCTTGTCACGGTCCGTGCTCCCCGCTTTTTCAATCGCTGCTGCAATCGTCAGGATCGTGTTATAACCAACCAGCGATCCGGTTTTTGGCAATTCACCAAATTTGGCTTCGTAAGCCGCCACATAATCCTGATGGCTCTTTTCCTGAATGAAGTCACGGGGATAGCCCGTGACGATCCAGCCTTCAGGAGCTTCAGCTTTAAGAGGATCGAGATATTCAGGCTCTCCGGTCAGCAAGCTGGCCACTTCACGTCCTTCGAACAATCCGCGAATGGATCCTTCTCGCACCAGTTTCGCCAAATCACCGCCGAAAGTGACGTTATAAATCGCATCCGGTTTAGCGGCTTCCAATGCCCGAACCGTTGCACCTGCATCTATTTTGAACAAGGCGGGCCATTGCTCTTCGACAAACTCAACATCCGGCTTCAGCTCTTTCAAGACCGTCTTAAATGCTTTAACCGCGTCTTTTCCATACGCATAGTTGGGAGCAACAGTCGCCCATTTCTTGGCAGGTAGCTTGGCAGCTTCCTTCGCCAGCATCGCAGACTGCATATAGGTCGATGGCCGCAGACGGAATGTATAGTCGTTGCCTTTTGACCAGACAATGGCATCGCTCAACGGCTCGGACGCAATAAACAGGACTTTTTTCTGCTTGGCAAAATCGGTAACAGCCAATCCGATATGAGAGAAAAATGTTCCGGCCAGCAAGGCTACTTTTTCCTTCGAGACAAGCTCTTCCGCTATTTTGACAGCATTGCCGGGTTTACCGGCATCATCTCGGGAGATAACTTCCAGTTTTTTCCCAAGGACACCGCCTTTTTTATTGATCTGCTCAACAGCGAGTTCCCATCCCTTTTTATAGGGCTCTGTAAAGGCTGGCAGTCGGGTATAACTGTTAATCTCCCCGATTTTAATGGTTTCGGCAGCAGCAACCGAAAATACCGATCCGGTAACGGCCGCCAAAACGGCACCCGCAATCGCTCGAGAAAACAAACCTCTTCTGGATAACATGTCTAACGCTCCCTTCAGCTCTGAACTTAAACGCGTGCGCGCTTTTTTATGGTTGGCGACATATCCGATATTATTTTTATAATATATCTGCCCAAAACAGTGCTGAAAAAATCATGCCTTCATATTTTATTTTTCTCAAGCATTTTATTTGTATACATATGAATTAATCAAAAAATCGCCCTATTTTACGGTTTTTCACATCACTCGAGAGCTTTAATGAAATCGCTGATCAACTTAATCGCTTCTTCATGAACAAGGGAGCGGCCCAGCTCTGGCATCATGATGCCCGGATCTGTACTCTTCATGCGGTAGAAAAGAATAGATCTCTCTGGATCACCTGGAGCGATATCGACATCCAGCCCGCCTGAACCACGTCCTGCAGCGACAGGCGGTTTATTCAACCCCCAGTGAACCTCTCGTTCTTCCGTATAGTCCAGATACAAACCGCTCGTATCTGCCGGGCGCCCCGGGGAATGGCAATGAGCACAATTGCCGTCCAAATAGGAACGCGCCCGAGCCTCTAGGGTGCCGTCTGACGGATCGAAAGGGTCCGGCACGCGCGGAAAATCAGTGAGGGAAGTCGTTGTTCTCTCCAGATAGCCTCTTTCCTGCAAGTAGGAGATCTGATTTTGCCTCGCCGATTTGTGCGGCCTGTTCAGATTACGTATTTTTGGTCCGACCGGCCCTAGTTTCTTCTCCGCATCTCCATGGCAACCTTTGCATTGGTTCATATTTGGCACAACATAGGGAATAACTTCGGACCGGCCATCGTCCCATTCAACCTCAATATTCAGCCTTTTCCCTGCGACTTTCAAAAATGCTTCAGTCTGGTCATCATTCCACACATAAGGATATCCCTTCCAGCCATCCTCCTTATGAACCAGAAGCCGTGTTTCGATAAAACGAATATCCTGATCCGGATTTTTAAAACTGGCGGGATAGGCAAAAGTCTTAACCAGGACCGAACCCACAGGAAAATCCAGTGCATGGGTCATTTGAAGCGGCGTTGGAGCAGCCTCCTCCGGCACATAGACATACCGAAATTTCCGGGCGTAATCAGTGAAAAGCGGGTTATTCAAATCATAATCTATGAGGGAAGCGGCAGGCACTCTTTGATTGGGTCCTGAAAACAAGCCATAAGCCGACAGTGTTTTAGCGGGCTTCTTCTGACGCAACAGATCATCTCTCACGTCACTCGCCGCAAGATGTCCTGTTCCGGATGCAGTACTCAGACCAAGGACTACCAAAAACAGAAATTTCAAATGCCGCATCCTATTTCACCAAAGCCTCTGCCGGTTGACCGCGGATAACAACCTTCACAGCAGGCAAAGGCGGGTAAGATTTTTTATAAGGGCTCATATCGAATTTCGGTCGGTGCAAGAATGGTGCGACGACATGCATAATCATATTTGCATTCCCGAAAGGCTTGTTTCCTTCCGCATGCTGATTGTTATGGATCGCCAGACTGTCTTCGGTTTTCTGACCAAAGAATAAATAATCCATCAGTGGCAAGACGCCGTCCCAGACAATATCTGGCGCAGGGGTCCCCAGGGTTTCTTTCACAATGGTTCCAAATTCCCCGGTATCGGGATTGGTCCCAGATTTGCCAAAGATATTATTGTGAATATGGATCTTTTTGGGCGTCGGCTGATAGTTTTCATCGTCAAAATCATCGACATAACTTGCAACAACAATATTCATCGTAACGTTGTCATAAAATTCGTTTTCAAAAACCTCAACATTCTCGTTGGCCATAATGATCATGCCTGTCCCGCGGGGAACGATCCCGACGATATTACCCTCCGGAGCAAAGTTATCTGTATCGTTTTTAAAGGACTTGTTCCGGAAAAAGCGGACATTATGACCGCCCTGCATGGGAAGATTGGGCAAATCGAACACCAGAAGTCCGCCTGTATTCCGGGTCATCACATTATCATAGACATCTGCATTGAAACTATTTTCAATTTCAAGACCAGCAACATTAAACTCACCCCGGCTGTTCCGCACGATGATATTTTCGCTTTGCCCGACATAGATCCCAGCATCGGAAGCGCCAATTGCAACAGCACCATCAATAAAGACATTTTTTGACTGCACCGGATAGAGACCATAGG
>JBDWHS010000016.1:0-52736 GCA_039975135.1 Sneathiella sp.
CCCTAGACATTGACCGAATTGCAAAAGCAATACGCCCCAACACCCAACTGGTTACGATTAACTTTCCGCATAATCCAACCGGTGCCATCCTCCCACTTGATCGATATCATGCTCTAATCGAACTCTGCCGAAAGCATGGAATTTATATACTCCATGATGAGATTTTTCATGGCCTTGGACGAACTGGCACTCGCCATCTTCCTTTTGTTGCTGATCTCTATGAACGCGGGTTGTCTCTCAACGTCACATCCAAATCCATGGGTCTACCAGGCTTGCGGATCGGCTGGATTGCCTGCCAGGATAAAGAGGTTCTGTCCAGTATGGAGCGTATGAAACACTATCTCTCCATCTCAAGCTCCGGTCCCAGCGAACGTTTGACCAAAATTGCTCTGCGTAACAAGCAAAAAATCCTGGCGAGGAACTGCGCAATCGTCGATAAAAACCTTGTCAAATGGACCACATTTTTTGATCGCTATCAGGACCTGTTTGACTGGGACATTCCAGACGGATCCTGTATGGGGTTTCCACGATATAAAGGCCCGGAAGGCTCCGATACCTTCACCCGCAATCTTGTTGAAGAAAGCGGCATTTTGTTTCTCCCCAGTACAATTTATGCTTCTACTCTTGGTGATACACCTAAAGACCGGTTCAGACTTGGATATGGCCGCCGAAATCTGGAAGAAGGGCTGGTAGTTTTTGAGAAACATCTAAAGCGGCTTTGAGAGTAAGAGACTATCGCCAAAAATGAACCTTTATCAGGTTTGAACCGACTAAGAAACAGATCCTCACGAACCACACTTACGGCACTGCCTATGGTGCCTTCACTGTATTTCGAGAGAGAAAGATGTCAAAAATACTCAAAACTACTCTGCTGGCGCTGTCAGCAGCCGCAATACTCGCCAGCCCTGTTCAAGCCGGAAATTATATGGATGGACTAAAAGACCTCTCTATAACGGCTACTCCAGCAGGAGATCTCCCGACTTTGACATTCCAGTATGATAGTGGAGTCTGGAAGCTGGGTAAGGCCGAGCCAAAACAAACAATCAATTTGCGCATCAAGGCAAAAAGGAGGAGAGGTCTTTTAATTAACAAGTATCACATCAAAACCGGCAACAAAGAACACAGAGTTGTAATCACACAGGCTAAAAACTTTAAATTAAAAAAGCTCGACAAAAGTTTCAAACACAAAGTTCGCGCAAAAGAACTCATTCCCTTTATCTCTCATGGTCGTAAAACCTGTGAGCAAGAAGGACATCCCAATAAAATAATAAAGAGAAAGATAAAACCCGGGATGCTGTACTGGGTGAGATTCGATGCATCCCATCCTTCACCATTAAATAGTAACTATTCATTTGAATCAGCGCAGGCCAAGCGGATTCCGGTTCAAGTCATCTGCGAACCTGCCCTCATGAAAGTTGGAGACGTCAACCTTACCATAAAGTATGACAAAAAACCTGGGGAGTGCAAAGCACATCTGAAAGCTGCCTTCAAGACTAATATGAAGAAAGGACGAGATCTGAATTTCTGGCTCTATCGCAAGGATGGCAATAAGCAGAAAGTCGCTATTAAAACAGGTGCAGATGGCAAAGCTGTCTTCAATAAACACTACACTTTTAAAAAATCTGTCGACCGGCAATATATGGTAGCAACGTTTGCAGGAGGAAAATCCATCACTTCCAAATGGACACCCATGAAAATCGATTGCCCGCCAGCGATGGCAGTGAAAAAAGTCACCCTGAAAATGAAATACAAAACACTGCCCGGCAAGTGTAAAACACAAGTCCTGTTGAGAGCTTCTTTTCAAACCAATCAGAAAAGTAATCAGGATCTGAATTTCTGGCTGTATCGCAAAGACGGGAACAAGCAACAAGTCACCATCAAAACCAGAAAAGACGGGTTCGCGTATTTCGATAAGTCCTACACGTTCAATAAACCTGTCGACCGGCAGTATATGGCCGCCTTTGTCGCCGGAAAGGCCAAAACAACGCCTTGGAAACGTATGAAGGTTAAATGCAGTGCTGCGAGCTCAAACGGCTTCCAGGCGGCCCCAAAACCACATAACAACTAAGCGATACCACCTCGATAGATATCAAACCGGCGCTCGTAACGAGTGTCGGTTTTTTTCGTCGTAAAAAATTGAACCCTAGTCAACTTTCAACCGACTCAATAACGCGATACTCGAAAACTTAATCACGGCGCTACTTTTCAGCGTCTCATTGTATTTCGAGGAAAAATGATGTCAAAAATACTCAAAACTACTCTGCTGGCATTATCAGCAGCAGCAATATTCGTCAGCCCCGCTCAAGCGGGGTATGTTGATGGTATAAAAAACGCCTCTCTGTCAGCCACTTCGACAGGGGATTTGCCGACTTTGATATTCCAGTCTGACAAGGGAGGCTGGACGCTGCTTAAGTCCGGGTCAAAAAAGACCGTCAAGCTGCACCTCAAGGCGCAAAGGAAGAGAAGCCTTTTAATTAATTCCTATAAAATCAAGAGTTCCGCAAACAACCAAACGGTTACAGTTACACAAGCGAAAAATTTCAAGCTAAAAAAGCTCGATAAAAGCTTTACACACAAGGTTCGCGGCAAAGAGCTTAATTTCTTTGTTGAGCAAGGCCGTAAAGTCTGTGAGCAAAGAGGAAAATCAAATCAAACAGTCAAGAAAAAGATCAAACCCGGGCTCTTATATTGGGTAACATTAGAAGCATCGAACCCTTCCCCGATCATCAATACCTACTCAACTGAAACAGCAAATGCAAAAGAAATTCCGGTTCAGATTATTTGCAAACCGTCGCCTTTCAAAGTGAAAGATGTCGACCTGACGGTGAAATACGAAAAACTTCCGGGAAAATGTAAAGTAAAGGCACGCCTGAGAGCGTCCGTCAAAACGAATAAAAGCAATAAGAATATTGAATTCTGGCTCTATCGGAAAGACGGTCATATTCAGAAACTCAAAGCAAAAACGAATAGCTCCGGCACGGCATATTATAACAAAAACTACACCTTTAAAGAACCCGTGAACCGCAACTACATGATCAATATGGACGGCACCACCACCAAATGGGTTCCGATGAAAGTAAAATGCAGCTCTTCCAGCTCCAGCGGCTTTCAACATAATAACTAAACGATATACATTGACGCGACACCAAACCGGCTCTCCTTAAGAGGGTCGGTTTTCTATTTGCAAAAAACCTCTTCCCCCGCTTCACAAAACTCGTTAGCCTACCAACAGTCACAAAAATCAGAAGACATTCAACTGTCCGGGGGCGGAACATGAAGGATGGAGGAGACGCTTCGGGAGAAAGCGGACTTTTCGATATTGCGGTGATCGGAGCCGGGATTGCTGGCGCGTCTGTAGCGGCGGAGCTTTGCCGTGATGCGCGCGTGTTGTTGCTGGAGATGGAAAACCAGCCTGGCTACCATACAACAGGACGATCAGCGGCTGTTTTTGCACCGGTTTATGGACCGCAACCCATTCGGGCTCTGACCAGAGCCTCCGAGGCTTATTTCAAACATCCTCCCGCCGGCTTTACGGATCATGAATTATTTTCCCCCCGCAAAATTCTGATGATCGCCCGTTATGATCAACGGGACGCATTAGAGGAATTGATTGAAGAATGCGCAGGGGAAACGCCTATAAAGAAACTGGAAAATGATCCTCTTAGCGACGCCCAACCCCTGCTGAAAAAAGGATATGCGGCGTCAGGCATGCTGGACCCGAACGGCCAGGATATCGATGTTCATGCGTTACATCAGGGATATTTGAAAATCTTTAAAGCTGCAGGCGGAGCATTGCAGACCAACGGACAGGTAACGGGCCTGTCTCGCGCAAGCGATCTTTGGCAGATTGAGACAAAAGCAGGTACGTTTTCAGCCCCTGTGGTTGTAAATGCGGCTGGTGCCTGGGCGGACGAATTAGGCGCTCTCGCGGGCGCTGAAACAATTGGGTTGATCCCCAAACGAAGGACAGCCCTGATCATTCCAGCACCGGCAAATATCGTAACAGATCCGCTCCCCATTACCGTTGATATTGATGAGCAATTCTATCTGAAACCCGACGCGGGTCGCTTGCTGATTTCGCCTGCAAACGAAGATCCCTCAGCACCCTGTGATGTACAACCCGATGAAATGGATATCGCGCTTTGTATAGACCGGATTGAACGGGCCTTTGATGTTCCGGTGCGACGGATTGAAAATAAATGGGCGGGATTGCGCAGCTTTGTCGCGGATAAATGTCCTGTCGCTGGATTTTCAGAAAAAGTAGACGGTTTTTTCTGGCTGGCCGGACAAGGCGGCTATGGCATTCAGTCTGCCCCGGCCCTTAGCCGATTTGCAGCTTCTCAAGTTTTAAGGCAACCAGTACCTGCGGACATTCTGGATCAAGGACTTGACCCGGCCTCCCTTTCCCCCTCCCGGATCGGAGACACGCCATGATCTGGCTGGTGCCAATCATCGCGATTATCCTGCTAGGTTCAGGTCTGGCGCTGGCCTACGTCATCGGCGGATCCGCCGTATTGGCCTTTATCGCCACAGATAACACCCGTTATCTGGCAATCCTGCCGCAAAAAGTCTTCTCACAGATCAGCGTTTTCTCCCTCCTTGCCATGCCGCTTTTTATTCTGGCGGGGGAAGTCATGAACCGAGGCGGTGTCACCAAAGCCCTCATTGACCTTTCCATGGCTCTGGTCGGGAGGTTGCGCGGTGGACTTGGTCACGTCAACATCATGACGAGTGTGTTTTTTGCTGGCATTTCAGGATCTGCCGTGGCGGATGCTGCCGCTTTGTCAAATACACTCGTTCCGGCCATGAAGGAACGGGGATATACAGAAACCTATGCTGGCGCCATCACAGCTGCGTCTGCCATAATCGGGCCCATCGTGCCGCCCTCAATTGTTTTGATTTTCTATGGCGCGATCATGCAGACATCGGTCGCCGCACTATTTGTCGCTGGTATCCTGCCCGGCCTGTTATTGGGGGGGGCGCTGTTTGCGCTCAATGCCTGGTTTGCCTGGCGGCACGATCATCCCCGCGTGAGCAAGGAAGAAGCCCCGGCTGTCTTGCCTGCCATTGGGACAGCCTTACCCGCATTATCGCTCCCCCTCATTGTGGTCGGCGGGATTATTTTTGGCTGGATGACCCCGACTGAAGCCGCTGCCGTTGCAGTATTTGCCGCCTTGGGTGCCGGCTATTTTTATACAGGTATCACACTCCCTGATTTCACCGAAAGCCTGAAACGAACCGCCATTCTGACCGGGTCCATCTTTATTATTCTCTGCGCCGTCGCCGCATTAAGCCATCTCGCTGCATTGGAGCGAGTTCCGCAAGCGATTTCAGGTTTGGTCGAACAGATGGGCCTCGGCCCCACCGGTTTTATGATCGCGATGAATATCATCTTTATCTTCGTTGGTATGATCATTGATATTCCCGTCGCCCTGGCCTTACTCGTGCCACTGCTGGCCCCTGTCGCACTGGCAGGAGGGGCCGATCCCGTTCATCTGGGGATCATCATCTGTTTTAATCTGTCGATTGGGCTGGTCTCGCCGCCGCTGGGCGGCTGCCTTCTGGTTGTCTCGACGGTCACGGGGATCAATTATTGGGCACTGGCCCGAGAAGTGATACCGTTTGTCCTGATCGAAATTGTCGTTCTGGGTATTCTGGTCTTCGTCCCGGATATCAGCCTGTATCTGCCACGGGCTGTGGGGCTCTGGCAATAACCACCGGATCGGCAGGCGGCTCTCCGGTTATCCGCCTGTCACACCAACGACTGACAAAACCAACCGGACCGAGGGAAACAATAAGAGGAACATCCTATGTCACTCAAAAATTTTGTTACTGGCCTGGTTGCAACAGCAACACTTGCCTTCGCAGCCCCTGCCATGGCGGGTTCCGTGAAAATTGCACTGGACAGTCCGCCCAGTATGGAAAAGTCCGGCACCTATGTGTGGGCCCATACCTTTTCTGAATATCTAAAGAAGCATAATATCGACGCAGAAGAATTTGAACGCGGCGCCCTTGGGGGAGAAGCCGAACGGCTGGATCAGGTCAGCCAGGGTCTACTTGAAGTCTCCATGTCCGACTTGAAATCTGCTGGGCGGCTGGATGGTACGATTTTTGGCGTCATCATGCCCTATTTCTTCAAAGACAGCGAGGAAGTCGACAAAGCACTCTCAACAGGCGGTATGTTGGCGCAAATCAACAAGGGTACAACAGCCCAAGGCGTCCGGGTTCTGGATGTCGTCTATCTTGGTGGCCCTGCCGGTATTTTCACGACAAAGAAAGCTGTGAATAATGTGAAAGACATGGCAGATCTTCGGATGCGAGCTCTGGATGAAGCGCAGATTTCCATTTTCGAAGCCTGGGGATCTCAAGGTACAATTGTCAGTTGGAGCGAAGTTCCCAACGCTCTGCAAACCGGAGTTGCGGATGGCTATCTGAATCCGGCTTTTGTCCCGCTGATTTTTGGCCATACCGGCTTTATCAAGCATTTCACCGATGCAAGGGTGGTCGCGTCTTCGCGGATCGCGATTGTCTCTGAAGACTGGTATCAAGGCCTTTCCGAGAATGACCGGAAGATTGTTGATGATGCGGCTGCCGCGGCCCACGCTGCCAATCGAGCCTGGGTTAAAGGACAGGATGCTGTTCTGGAACAACTGGAAGCCGCTGGTATCAAGGTTGTTCGCCTTGGCGAAAAAGAACGCAATGAATTTCGCGACCTGTCCAAAGGCATCTACGAAAAAATGCCTATGCCAAAAGGTGCTCTTGAAGCCTGGAAAAAAGCAATTGGCCGGTGATCTTGCAAAAATTCGCACACCAACTTGATCGGTTTTCGCACCAGTTGAACCGACTGGCGTTATGGGGGGCAGTTCTGGCTGTCCTCGTAATGCTGGGCGCTGCAGGCTGGCAGGTCATTGCCCGCTATCTTCTGTCTCAGCCACCGGTTTGGACGGAAGAATTGGCCCGCTTTGCAATGGTTTGGGCTGGATTACTCGGCGCCTCCTGCGCCTTTCGGACCCATTCGGACCCCACATTGTTTGTCAATATGCAGAAAAAGATGGGACAGCTTGGTCTGGTCCTGTCCCTCATTCGCACCTTTGGTGCCCTGGCCTTCATTACGCCAATTCTCTGGTTTTCCTTCTTTGGGGCCAATATGAATCCAGCGCGCAGTTATATTGCAAGACTTACAGCCCGCAATGCGGAAACCATGGACTTGCCCATGACTGTTTTCGGGATTGCGATCCCGATTGCTTTCACTCTTATTTTCATTCACTTGCTCGCCCATCTCGCTCAACGGCTCAAGAAACAACCAGCCTCCCTTTCTGAAGGATAAATGCCATGAAAGTCCTGATTGCCGGTATTGCAACGGAAACCAATACCTTTTCGCCAATCCCAACAGGAAGTCTGTCCTTCGAGGAAACATTCTTCAGTCGCACCCCGACGGAGGAACCTCCCAATCTGTTTTCCGCACCGCTGCATGAATGGCGGCGAGGTGCGGAAGCACGTAACTGGAAGGTGATTGAAAGCCTTTGTACTGCAGCACAGCCCGCTGGCACGACTGTTAAGGCCGTCTATGAACAATATCGCGATGAGATCTTGAACGATATTAAAACCCATCAGCCGGACATTTTGCTCCTTTCCATGCATGGTGCAATGATCGCCGATGGCTATGACGATTGCGAAGGGGATCTGCTCTCCCGCGCCCGCGACATTTTGGGGAGCAAGAGTATCATCGGACTGGAACTCGATCCTCATAATCATCTGACCGAGCAAATGCTGGAAAATGCAGATCTCATTATCAATTATAAGGAATATCCCCATACGGACTCACCAGATCGGGCAAAGGAGCTATTCGCACTGGCTGCCGAGGCTGCGCTGGGTGCAATCAAGCCGGTCATGCGGGATTACGACTGCAAAATGATGAGCATGTATCACACGCCGAAAGAGCCCATGCGCAGCTTTGTCGATGAAATGCAAGCCCGCGAAGGCCAGGATGGCATCCTGTCTCTTTCCCTCTCTCATGGATTTCCCTGGGGGGACTCGCCCCGGGTCGGAACCCGCATGCTGGCGATCACAGATGGAGATGCATTAAAAGCGAATGCTGTCGCACAGGAATTCGGTGAAAAGCTTTGGGCCCTTCGGGATCAGCTCATGGATGACTGGCCAACAATCGAGCAATCTCTCGACCAGGCCACCGCCGCAACGGAGTATCCCGTTGTTCTGGCCGATTTTGCGGATAATGCGGGCGGCGGCGCCCCATCGGACTCGACTTTCGTATTGCAGGAAGTGCTGGCTCGAAAAATGACCGATATCGCCCTCGGCATTTATTGGGACCCTGTGCTGGTGCGCATGTGCCGGGAAATCGGTGCGGGCGCGAAACTGGATGTTCGCTTAGGTGGTAAGGTTGGTCCCATGTCAGGCGATCCGGTTGATCTCACTGTTACAGTCAAAGCTCTGCGGGAGGGTATGAGTCAAAAGATGGGCGAAACGGCCATGCCCCTTGGCAATTGTGTCTGGCTGGAGACAGAGGGTATCCATCTGGTTGTCAGCGATATTCGCAGCCAGACATTCCATCCTTCTGCCTTTACCGATCTTGGTATTGATGTGCAGAAAATGAAAACAATTGTCGTCAAATCCTCCCAGCATTTTTATGCGGGCTTTGCCCCCATTGCAGCCAAAATCATCCAGATATCCGGGCCCGGCGCCATTCCGCCCGATTTCAAAACCATCCCCTATACAAAAAGGGATGACAATTTCTGGCCAAAAACCGAGGATCCGTTCAAATGACCAATAGCCTGATTGCAGATCGAAACAGATTTGCCATCCTTCATCCAGAAAAAACTTATTTGGTCAATGGTCGGCAATGGCACGGTATCCGTATCGGAGATACAGGCCCTGCCCTCGTTCTCATTCCCGGCACATTGGGCCGATCCGATATTTTCTGGCAGCAAATGGAGGCACTTGAAAGACATGCCCGAATTCTTTCCCTCTCCTACCCCGCCAGCGGCGGCATCGAGGATTGGAGTGAGGATATTGCTCTCCTTATTCAGCAACACGCCCTGGAGGGGGCCGTCATTCTGGGATCTTCCCTTGGAGGATATACCGCGCAATACACCGCCGCAAAACACCCGGGCATTATCCAAGGTTTAGTTGCTGCCAATACATTCGCCTCTGTTTCGGGTATCAAGCAGAAACCGCCTTATTCTCTCGATCTCATGAACGTTCCCATCAACGAACTGAGAGCAGGATTTACCACAGGTTTGTCCGGATGGTGCGATGGGCAAAACCCCTATGAAAAACTTGCTGAATTACTGCTGCTTGAAGTCGGGGGCCGTATTCCCGAAATGGAAATGCGCACCCGCCTCAATGCCTTAAAGGAGGCATCGGAATTACCACCTCAAACATTGTCTGCCTCCAGAATCTGGACGGTGGAAAGCGAAGACGATCATCTCATCACGGCGCAAATGCGGGCAGAAGTGCGACAAGCGCTCAATCCGGGTCGATCGTTTATATTTGAAGCCGCCAGCCACTTTCCTTATGTAACGAAACCAGAGGCTTATACGGCTCTTCTGGAGGAGGTTTTAAACCTCCCCTCCCGGGCTTCCTTGCCGCAAAAAGAAAAAGTGGTGCATTTATGATTGAAGTCTCTGCGGAAGAAATTTATCGACACCTCCCCATGACAGAGGCCATAGACGTCGTGCGCGAGACCATGAAACTGGTAAGTAGCGGCAAAGCCGAGTTACCTCTCAGATCCATTATGGACATTGATGGGACCAATAAACTGGGGATTATGCCCGGCGTGCTGAAGGAGCCCACCCTCTATGGCGTCAAAATACTAAGCCTCTTCCCCGGCAATCCTGCGAAAGGGCTCTCCTCTCATATCGGTGCAGTCATCCTGTTTGACAGCGAAACCGGAAAGCCCGCGGCGTTTCTGGATGCAGATGCGTTGACAGCTATCCGCACCGCGGCCGCTAGTGCGGCGGCAACGGACGCCCTCGCCCGAAAAGAAGCATCAACCCTTGCTATTGTCGGAACAGGAGAGCAAGCGGAAGCACACATTCAAGCCTTGCATCCAGTCAGAACACTTTCCGACATTCGCATCATTGGACGGACGCAGGAAAAAGCAGAAGAATTCATAGCCCGAATACAAACCCAATATCCAAACGCCCAGTTTTCCGCAACAACTGACACAGCGGCCGCCGTTGCCGATGCAGACATTATCTGCACCGTTACATCTTCCTCCTCAGTCATCTTGGAAGGGGATTGGATAGCACCCGGTACCCATGTCAATGCCGTCGGCGCGTCAGTGCCAGCCATGCAGGAGATCGATCAGGATCTGGTCTTGAAATCAGAACTGTTCGTTGATTATAAACCTTCTGCCCTTGCTCAGGCCCGCGACATCATGACTGCCCTGGAGACCGGGGCAATGCAGGAAAGTCATATCCTTGGAGAAATCGGGGACGTTTATGCGGGGAACGTATTGGGCAGACGGTCCGACCGATCAATCACCCTCTATCGTTCCCTCGGTATCGCAGCGCAGGATCTCGCCTGTGCGAACCATGTCGTTGGAAAAACATCAGATCGTTAGGGCTTTTGAAATCTGGCTCTTGCCTGTGCAACATCTGCCCGTATGACACAGCCTTCAGCATGATCATTGATCAACCCCATGGCTTGCATAAATGCGTAAACGGTCGTTGGCCCGACAAATTTCCAACCTCGTTTCTTCAGATCTTTAGCCAAAGCAATTGAAGCTTCGGAGGTCGAGGCCGTTTGCGGTTTCCCAAGCGTTGCCTCAATCGGCTCAAACCGCCAGAAATAAGCTGCCAGAGATCCTTCCTGCTCCACCAGCTCCATCGCCCGTCTGGCATTATTGATCACAGCTTCAATCTTTCCCCGGTGACGAACGATCCCTTGATCTGCCAGCAAGCGTTCTTTGTCTTTCTCCGTAAAGGTCGCAACTTTATGAAACTCGAAATTCTCAAAGGCTGATCGAAAACTATCGCGCTTTGTCAGAATGGTGCGCCAGCTTAGCCCTGACTGAAAACTTTCAAGGCACAGTTTTTCAAAAAGCCGACGATCATCCGCGACTGGATATCCCCATTCAGTATCATGATAGGCCAGAAATTCCGGGGCAGCACTACACCATTTACACCGGGGTTTGCCATCAGGGCCTTCGACAGTTGACGTCATGTGTCACTCTCTCACTCTTTGAAATATATACAGGCTCAATCCAGAAGAAATTTGAACTCGTCCGCCGCTTGAGCAGGCGTTATTTCCAGGATCTCTACCGTCACAATTTCCTCGACAACAAACGGATCCTCTTTCACAAAGGCATCTATTTCGGACAAGGTTGCATTATGGGCAAGAATGGCGCCCCCTCGATTGGGTTGAAGGCTGCCTACCAGCAGAAAATGACCCGCCTCAAACCCGCGCTTGATCCAGTTTTTATGGCCTTCCATAAAGTCGCCCGCTTTGCTTTTATTCTCTGCAAATGTCAGCAAGACAATAAACATGTTACTCACTCTCCTCTTGAGATTAATCGGTTTCATGAATGTGTTTCGTTAGCCAATCGCACATCATCTGAACTTCCTGTTTGATAAAATCTTCGTTCTGAAAGGCACTGGCCAAAGTTGCGACACCCTGGCTGCGTCCCAATAGATGCATGGCCAATATATCCGCCTCTGATTTTCGGCCCAGCGCAACAAACTGCCGGGCAAGCCAGTCACGGAATAATGCAAAGATATCCCGGGCCTCCGGATGAGCCGGATGGTTGAGCTTGGCAAGCTCGGCACTCAAAGTGCCAACGGGGCAGCCATATTGTTGAATATCCTGACGATTCATGATCAGGATATGTATAAAGTTGTGGATCCTCTCTTCAGGTCCTTCACTTTCTGCGTCCCACTCTGCCAGCATCTTCCGGGTTTTCTCCAACCGGGCTTCAATGACAGCATGTAGAATGTCGTCTTTCGATTTGAAGTGGTAATAAAAGTTACCGCGCGAAATTTTGACAGCCTTTGCAATATCCGCAAAGGATGTGTGCTCAAATCCCTGATGATAAATCAGCTGATCTGCCGCCTCTACAATATGATCCCGCGTGCTTTGACCGGCCAACATACATCCCTCCAATATCCGAAACATCCCACCTAGGACATGCGTCCTAAAACAATATTTAGGACAATCATCCTAATTTGTCCATAAAAAATTCTAGCCATTGGATTTATGACCGTTAGACTGCAGGTATTCATCGTTTGGAGGTTCAAAATGCCTGGACACAGCTTTACATTTTCTCATGCTCTTTGCCGCGCTCCCTCAAACAGCATTGTTGAAGGCTTGCGCGCTAATGACCACGGCAATCCCAATGCTGGAATTTTTAGAGAAGAGCATGAGGTTTATGTTGCAGCCCTGAGAGAAGCAGGCGCCGAGGTAGTCGTGCTGGACGCATTGGAAGCCTATCCGGATAGTGTTTTCATCGAGGATACAGCCCTCTGCCTGAAAGGAGTCGCGATCTGTCTTCAACAAGGGGCAGAAACAAGACGCGGAGAGACAAAGGCCCTGCATTCTGTTTTTGAAGAAAAGATGCAAGGCGTCTTGCATCTGGAAAGCGATGGTTTTGTCGATGGCGGGGATATTCTATGTACAGATGATACGGTAATGGTCGGCTTGTCCTCTCGAACAACAGAACAAGGTGCCTCTGATCTTGCCCCTCTGGTTGAGCAACTGGGGTATAAACTTAAAGTCTTCAACACACCGGAGGCCGTTCTGCATTTCAAGACCGCCAGCGCGCTACTGGATAATGAAACTATATTCAGCACCAAAGAACTTTCTGCCTCGGGTTGCTTCGACGGGTTTAACATCATTGATGTTCCAGAAGGCGAGGAAGCTGCCGCGAATGCGTTAAGATTTAACGACACCGTCTTTCTAAGCGCCGGGCACCCCAAATCCGAAGATCTTCTGGATCAGCGCGGTTATACCGTTATTCCAATCCCAACAAGCCAAGCCGCACTTGTAGATGGCGGGTTATCCTGTATGTCGCTACGATACTCGACCTAGCTCTGGAACGAGGGTTCGTTCAAACTCCTTATGCAAAGCGGCCGCATCAAATTCATTGCGAAGGCCGATCAGTGTGATAATAGTGTCTGAAGGCTGACAAGGCGCTTGCTTCTCGGGCATCAATGTCCATCGGCGACCGACCATTTGCAGGATATGACGCTTCTGCGGGGCTTCTGCCAGAGTTACAAACCCCTTTGCACGAATAACGGACGCAGGAAGACTGTCCAGAACAGCGCCTAGTTTTTCGCCGCTCATCATTTGATTTGCTTTAAAAACACTGGTTGCGAACTGGTGAGAGTGATCGGGCTCCATCAGACTTATCTGCCTCACGTGCTTCCCTCCTTGTCCTTGCATAACAGAGTCAAAATCATGGGATAACAGAAGCTCCTGCGGGACATGCGCATGGATTGCCGTGATCATTTTCTGTCCGCCCGTCTTCGTTTCCATCCAGCGATCCAGAGCCTCCCGTTCTTTCTCCTGTACCAGATCTATCTTGTTGATCACGATGATATCAGCAGCCTGCATTTGACGAACAACCAGACCACCGACGAATTTGTCCTGCGCCCGGCTCCGGATCGTTTCCGCGTCAATCAGGGTCAGAACAAGTGCAAGCTCAAACCCTGGCCAGCCTTGACCATAGCGTGCGATTTTTTCCGGATCTGCAACCCCGCTTGCTTCGATAAAAACCTGATCTGGTGGTTCCTGCCAGGCAGCAATATCTGAAAGCGCTTGCCCCAGATCATCGGCAATCGAACAACAGACACAACCGTTCGATAGACTAATTGTATCTCCGTCGTTCGTTTCAATAAGGCTCGCATCAATATTTACGGACCCAAAATCATTGACCAAGACAGCCAATCTCTTACCATGCCTGCCGGTCAACAGTCCGTTCAACAAAGTCGTTTTGCCAGCCCCTAAATAGCCGCCTATAACTGTAACCGGTATCTCCTTGTCCATATTCTCACCTTTACTTGATTTCAAATGGCCTACCTTCAAAGACCGTTCCCCAAACAGGGATGTTTTTCAAATCAGCCTCTGGCGTCGCGTAGGGATCAGCTTCCAATATCGTGAAATCTGCTTTTTTACCCGCCCGAATGCTGCCAATTTCGTGTTCCATACCCAACATATAAGCGGCATCAATTGTGATGGCCCGCATGGCCTGATCCAGTGTCAGGCATTCTTCGGGTGCCATGACATCTCCATTTTCGTTCTGTCGGTTGACAGCAACCCAGGCACTGTTCAGCGGCAGGGCTGGCGCCATTGTGAAGTCTGTGTGCAAGGCGGTTGTGACATTATTTCGGGCTAGTGTCCCAAGACGCGCCATTTGCGAGGCTCTTTCATAGCCAATGCTATGCTTCCAATACGCATTACCCAGCTCATAGAGATAATAGATATTGGCCGAGACAATGGCCCCGAGATCAGCAATGCGGCGGCATTGCTCCGGCGTTGAGACACCAAAATGCTCTATTGTGAAGCGATGATTAAAGCGCGGCTTCTCATCCTGGAGTTTTTCAAGAGTATCCAGCGCCAGCTCGAGACCAAGATCCCCGGTACAATGCACATGGATTTTAAAGCCAGCCATCCAGTATTTTCGGGCTGCTTCCTCAAACTGTTCAGGCACCATCAGCCATTCACCATGATGACCGTCGATAAATCCCGGCTCCTGTAGCTGCATCAGTTCAGCAAAAAAACCACCGTCCGTGAACAGCTTAACGTGATCTGTGAATTGCAGGCGGTGAGTGTTTCGCTCCGTCAATTTACGAAGATCTTCTGGCCCGGCATCAGAATCCCCAAATGATTTTCCCCGGTCCACCCCCCGTGGTGTCATATGAATCCGAAAAGGCGTTTCGTCACTCTCCAATATGTCAGTAAGTGCCCCCCACTCCATCTCCAAATCAAAGATCCCGACGGCCATATCGCCAATGGTTGTATGCCCTCCAAAATGGACGACATCGCGCACTTGCTTCAAACCATCTCTAAAGCGTCCTGGTTCCAGCAAGTGCATATTGAGGCGGTTGAAAGCGACAGCGAGACCCGTTTCAAAAAATCGGCCGCTGTCAAAATCGACTTGCGGGTGATCTTCAAGATCAGCTTCGCTCAGTGCCATCCAGCGCAACGCCGCACTGTTGACGAAAATTTCATGGAAAGACCGCTGCCAGACAACAATCGGACGGGTCTCAGAGATTTTGTCGAGGATGGACTTGGTCACCTCCCCATGCCAAATTGAATGATACCCCCAGGTTATCAAAGGCTCTTCTCTATCCTCAAGGGATGCCTCTATCTCGGTCAGGCGCGCCAGATAGGCTTCATGGCTCTCAACCGGCTCAACACTGCCCCAGGGAAACTTCCACTCCATAGCTGTTATAAAGTGAGAAGGCAGCAAAACAGCCGCCATAGACGGATGCAAATGCGGATCAATAAAGCCCGGCATAATCGTTTTTTCCGCAAAACGCGTATCTATGTCATGAGGATGAGCCTCCAACCAGGGCTGCATGGTCTCTAGAGAGCCGACCTCAATGATCATACCCTCTCTAACCGCCACCGCAGTTGCCACTGGTAAGGACGGGTTCATGGTCCGGATCATCCGGGCTGTATAGACGGTAATCTTACTCACGATTATTCTCCAGCATTCTTCTTGGATGGAATGATATTGGTTAGCAGCCTATGCGGACGGACGCTGAAGGCCTCCGTCCGTTTCGGGTCCTTATTTGTCGAGATACATGTTATCCCATGGACCCAGCGCTCCCCATGGGCCGAGCGGGACATTTTTCACATAGTTATGGTACCCGGTCGTAAACTTCTCTTCGGTCAAATAAATCAGAGGAAGCTCCTCCACCATTAACTTCTGAAAATCTCCATACAATTTGCGGCGCTCCGACTGATCCAGAGTACCAGAGGCCTTTTCCATAATCGCATCAACCTTTTCGTTGCAATACCCTTGCGTGTTACTCCAGATGATGTTCTGGATATTGTTGCACGCATAAAGGCGGTGTAAACCAATCAGCGGGTCAGGATAATTCCAGGCAGCACTCATGGTCGCGTCATAGTTCCAGCTTGAAATGCGCTTCACCCAGCTTCCGAAATCCGGCGCTTTTCGGGCAACAACATCGATCCCCGCTTTTTTGAGCTGTGGCATCATATAGTTAGCCATAACCCCGAGATAACTTGCTCCCCAGCTTGGAATATCAAGCTCCATCTTGAAACGAATTCCGTCTGCATCCGGCTTCAAACCTGCTTCATCCAGTAACGCGTTTGCCTTTTCTATACCCCCTGCATAATCGGGAAGATCCTTGGCCGCAAAAACACCGCCAGAATGAATGGGCCCCAGGGCCTTTTTGGACTCTCCCTGAAACAGAACTTTGACAATAAAATCCTTGTTAAGGGCGTGGGCGATGGCTTGCCGCACCCGGACGTCATCAAACGGTTTGCGCCGCAAGTTCAGCTCCAGATAATTTACATGCCCCATAGCCTCGTAACCCTGGCCAGTCACCGTAATATCGCTTTTCTTTTTAAGGCGTTTCAATTCGTTCGGAGTAAATCCGGACAGGGCGATATAATCGAAATCCCCCTTGTCAAAGCCCAGGAAACGAACCCCTGCTTCTTTTACATACTTCACGACAATTCTATCCAGGTAAGGCTTCCCTTTTCTGAAAAAACCGTCATAGCGTTTCAAAATCAAATATTCACCGCGCTTGTGTTCTGCGACGTGGAACGGCCCTGATCCCACCACATCCTGATTATTGCGTGGATGGGTTTTCACATTCTGCCCATCTCCATAGACATGCTGCGGCAAGACAGGCATCAAAAAGGGCTGCAAAGACTGGATAAAGGAAGGCGTCGGCTTTGATAATCTGACAACAACAGTCGTCTCGTCAGGGGTATCAATGGCGTTGATCGCCCCAAACATAAGTTTCCCGAACGGATGATTTGCCTTTACAACGCCAAACGAAAAAGCCACATCTTTTGATGTAATCGGTTTTCCGTCATGGAATGTCGCGTCAGACCTCAGTTTGAATGTATAACTCAACCCATCATTAGAGGCAGTCCAGCTTTCGGCCAGATAAGGGACAGCCTTGTAACCGTCTTCAATCTGCAGAAGGCCGGCAAAGATCTGCGATCCGGGTATACCGGTTGCACCGCCAGACTGCACAGCCGGATTAAGGGTGCGAAAACCGGTTGTTATGGTTGTCAGTGTTCCCCCTGGTTTGGGCTCACTTGCTTCCAAAGGCGCGGCATTCACCCCCAGAAAGGCAGCGCCAAGAGCCATTCCCATAAGCGCCTTTTTTATTTTTGTCGTGATCATGTCCCTGTCCTCTTCTGTTGAAGATCTTGATATACGCATGCACTGATTTTTGTTGTGTGATAGAAGGGTAGCTCAAAAAATGAAGAAATACAAAAAATATTCATTTAGACTAAATAAATTCACCAAAATCATTGTTTTTCTTCATTTTTGTGACGAATTTTGCATTGATGTCTACTAACCGCCGCTTGATTTTGCTCTCAAAGCTGTGCAGATTAAGCTCATGGAAAAAACTGGAGCCTCACAGTCAAACCCGCCAGTCTCAGACCGGAACACTCAATCGTCTGAAACAGTGGAGATCCCCCCCTCTATCGGGGCGCAAATTCGTGATTTGCGCAAAGCACAAGGCTTGTCGATTGCGGTACTGGCTGAAAAAGTCGGCCGGTCCAGCGGTTATATCAGCCAGATCGAACGTGAATTATCTGGCGTCTCCATTGCAAGCTTGCAACGCATTGCTACCGCGCTTGGTGTTCAGATCAACTGGTTTTTCCAAGGACAAGGTATCGCACCTGAGGCAGAGCGCGACATCATTGTCAGAAAACATAATCGCCGGATCCTGAAATTCGAAAAAATGGGTGTGACAGAAGAATTACTCTCCCCGACACTCACCGGAGAATTTGAAATGATCCGGACTGTTTTTGCCCCCGGCGCGTCAACAGGCAAACGCGAAAGAATGCGTAAAGGCCAGGAAGCCGGCACTGTTCTTTCAGGTTCACTAGAGCTTTGGATAGATGATGAATTGTTCACGCTGGAGGCAGGTGACAGTTTCTCGCTCCGCCAACCAGGATTACATCGTTGCGTCAATTCGGGCGATGTGGATACGGTTATCATCTGGGTTATCAGTCCCCCGTCTTACTAGGCCGTAAATTCATAAATTGATGTTCAGCAGTAGCTGCATATGTTAGGGACTGCGACGAACCTCTGACAATCGGAAATCAAATGAAACTTATTGTTCTCAATCTGCCCCGCGACTTCGAAGAAGACGCCCTCGCCAAGTTGTTTAAAAAGCACGGGAACATCAAGGACTGTAACCTTGTTCTCGATACGGTAACGGGCAAATCCAAAGGCTTTGGATTTGTTGAAATGGCGCTGGAGCACGAAGGTGAAATAGCCATCCAGGAGTTGCATGGCAGCCGGGTCGGCAGAAATAAAATTCGTGTAAAACAGGCGAATGAGGAACTTTAAGGATCCACGGATACAACATCTAAGTCACAAAGGAAGGCTAGCTGAATAGACAGATCTGATCTGGCGAGGTACAATTGTCGAAAATAAAAAAATAAAAGAGCTAGCACATGACAACTTTACTAAACGACAACGAAGTTATTGATCGTATCTTTAGCCACATAGATAACAAAACAACTGATCTGGGTGACAGCGTCTGGAAAGAACCTGTAGAGAATTATCAGTCTCAAGAGAGGTTCGATGCTGAAATCTCCCTCCTTCGCCGACTGCCAATCCCCTTCTGTCCATCTGCAGCTTTGCCTGAAAAAGGCTCATTCATTGCACGAACAGCTTCTGGCAGCCCCCTCGTTGTCGTTCGCGGAGATGACAATGTTGTGCGCGCTTTCAAGAATAGTTGCCGTCATAGAGGCATGGCTGTTGCAGAAGGAAGTGGTTGCGCACGCGCCTTCGTCTGCCCATATCACGCCTGGACATATGGTCTGGATGGTAATCTCAAACATATCCCGGGAAAAGACGGATTTCCCGGTATTGATATGGCTGACCATGGTCTCGTCGAGGTAACGGCGGAAGAAAAAGGTGGCTTGGTATTCGTGACCCAGGAGACCCCTGTCTCTAAGGGCTCTCTTGGCAATATGCCGGAATTTTTTGACCCCGAACAAACCCTCTTTAGCCAAGGTGGATTTGTCGATGAATCCAACTGGAAGCTGGCAGCTGAAACCTCCATGGAAGGTTACCACATCAAGCATCTGCACAACCGAACTTTCTACCCCTACGGTCTTGATAATATCAATGTTGTCGAAACTTTTGGCACCAATTCCAGAATTGTCTTTCCGTTCAGGCGGATTACAAAGCTTCGCGAAATTCCGCGGGAAAAACGACGGCTGAGCGGCATGGTCACAGACGTTTTCCAACTGTTCCCAAATGTCCATGTCAGTGTTCTTTCAAGCCATACCCAGTTGGTCATTCTGGAGCCTATTTCGCCTTCCCGGACACAGTATGTCATCTATAGGATGTTGAATCTGAAGCCTGAAGGCGGCCTCGTGGATCTGAAAATCGCCGAACGTGATGCAAGTTTCGTCAAGGAATCCGGTATTGAGGAAGACCGTGACGCAGCTATAACCATACAAACCGGCCTAAATACCAACGCAAACAGTCATTTCACTTTTGGTTTTTATGAAAAGGCGATTGTCCATTTTCATAAAACAATGCAGGAGCATCTGCACCTGTTGAATTAGAGCCGGTTCACCAAAATATTACGATATGGTATTGGCAATTTCCGTCTTGCATGACTATGTTTCAAAGGTCGAGGAGATGGAGATTGCCAGATGACAAAACCCTACACCAAAACTGCAGAAGCCATTCAGAAACTGACACCGGAACAATATCGGGTCACTCAGGAAAATGGTACGGAGCGCCCCTTTAGCGGCGAATATAACGACAACAAGGAAGCGGGCCTTTATGTTGATATTGTCTCGGGCGAGCCACTATTTGCATCAGCAGACAAATTTGACAGTCATTGTGGCTGGCCCAGCTTTACCAAACCGGTTGTCACTCAAAATGTCGCGGAACTGAAAGATCAGTCACATGGCATGATCCGTATTGAAGTGAGGTCGAAACATGGTGATAGCCATCTAGGGCATGTTTTTCCAGATGGACCACAGGATCGCGGTGGGTTGCGTTACTGTATCAATTCAGCCTCTCTTCGTTTCATTCCAAAAGCAGCAATGGAAGCTGAAGGATATGGCAATTATCTAGAACAAGTGGAGGATATCAAATGACGAAAGAACGCGCTGTCCTTGCAGGTGGATGTTTTTGGGGCATGCAGGATCTGATCCGCAGACTACCCGGTGTTCTGTCAACGCGTGTTGGATATACCGGCGGCGATGTTCCAAATGCAACCTATCGCAATCACGGAACTCATGCAGAAGGAATTGAAATTCTGTTCGATCCAATGCGGATCAGTTACCGTTCTATTCTTGAATGCTTCTTTCAGATACACGATCCGTCGACAGAGAACCGTCAGGGCAATGATATGGGCCTTTCCTACCGATCCGCCATCTACTATGCGGACGACAGTCAGAAGAAGGTTGCACTCGAGACCATCGCAGATGTCGATGCAAGCGGCTTATGGCCTGGAAAAGTTGTGACCGAAATTGAGCCGGTTGGTGATTTCTGGGAAGCAGAACCAGAACATCAGGATTATCTCGAACGCATTCCCAATGGCTACACCTGCCATTTCCCTCGGCCCAACTGGGTTCTGCCTAAACGGGCCGTATCCGGGTAGATTGGTAAAAACAACCTTCACTGAAAGAGCTATTCCTGTACGGAATAGCTCATCTACTGGCTTCTCTGTGCTGCATTCAGCAGCCCTCCCCCAAAATTTCGCAATTCCCAACATGGTCAGCGACCGCTCATTATCATTCGATATCTCAATTGGTCAAAGATAACAGCGAGGATGAGGAGAAGACCCAGCAGAACCATCTGCATATAGGAACTGATCTGCGCGAGGTTCATCCCATTTTGAGCTAGAACAATGAAAAAGGCTCCGAGAACCACATTCTCCACGCGCCCGATACCGCCCCGCAAAGACACACCGGCAATGACACAGGCGGCAATCGACTCGAGCGCTATAGTGCTACCCAGATTGGCCTCGCCGGATTCAACTCTGGCCGTTAGAAGCAATCCTGTAAGGGAGCCGATCAAGGAACAAATGATATAGGTGAACATCAGCGTCTTTTTTGTATTAATCGCTGACAAATGGGCCGCTTTGATATTCCCACCGACTGCATAGACTTGTGTTCCAAGGCGGGTTCGGGACATAAAAACCCACATCACAGCAATAACGATCAACGCGATCACCACCGGCGTTGGAATCCCCCAAACACGGCCAAACCCGAAAACATCACCAAATTCAAACGGCAAATCGGAAACCGGGACACCTCCGGTTAAAAAGAGTGCAAGGCCAGCGCCGACGGAGGAAACGCCCAGCGTCATAATAAACGGCGAGACACCGAAATAGGCAACGCCAAGACCATTGACCATGCCGACAAGAAATGCGGCAGCCATACCAATAAAAGCCCCCAGAAAAATAGCCAGCCAAATCATTTCCGGAAAAATGCCAGCCAGCCAGACCATGGCCGTTGCCGAGACAACGGAGGTAATCGCAATCGCTGTACCGACCGAAAGATCAAATCCCCCCGATATCAAGACAAGCATCTGACCAAGCGATACAAGCACCAAATAAACCGATTGCCGCGCAACATTGACCAGATTATCTCCTGTCAGGAACTTCGGTGACAAGACTGTAAAAATAATCAAAGCACCCATAAGAAAGAATGGCAGAACACCAACTTTTACAAAGATCCGATTAATCAAAGCGACGACGCTATTTTTTTGCGTTTCAGTTTTCATGTGACTGTTCCGTTTTCCTCAAAGAAATATTTGAGGACTTGATCCTCTATAATCTCATCACCAGTAAGGTCTGCCGTGATACGCCCGCGAGACAAGACAATGAGCCGATGAGACAGGTTCATCACCTCCGGTAAATCGGATGAAATGACAACAACAGCTTTACCGGCTTCAGCGAGGTGCTTGATATGCCGGTACAGTGCCGCACGGGTTCCCATATCAACCCCGACTGTTGGTTCATCAAAAATGTAGACATCGACCTCCTGTGCAAAGCATTTCGCAAAAAGGACCTTCTGCTGATTGCCTCCCGAAAGCTGCGAAACAGGCTTGTGGCGATAGGAAACGGGAAGCTCAACGCGCTCTGACAGAAGATTGCTTTCCGATGCAACGCCGCTCCAGCTGATCAGTCCGGCAGTTGTGCCAATACGTCCTCCCATGATCAGGTTTACAGCCAGATTGTCTTTCGCTGTCTTTGCTAGGTCCAAGCCCTCGGCTTTCCTGTCGGGCGACAAGTAATATATGCCGGATTTGATAATCTGCCGGGTCGATATATCACTAATATCGACCTCCTTCAGAAACACACGTCCCTTCTGTCTTTTTGCAAGGTTCATCAACGCTCTGAATAATCGGGATTTTCCGGACCCGACAAGCCCTGCAACACCGAGAACTTCGCCGCCTCGCACTGAAAAATTCGCTGCCTCCACACCGTCGGCGTAAAATTCTTCAACCTTTAAAACAACAGGTCCGGGTTTATAGCTGATTGTTGGATAAATCTCAGAGATGGCCCGCCCCGTCATCATCTCCACCAGCACATTTTCGTTCGTTTCGCCAATTGCAACGGTCCCGATCTTTCCACCATCCCGAAGGACTGTTACCCGATCTGCAATGCGTTTAAACTCCTGAATACGGTGGGAAATATAAATAATCCCAACGCCCCTTTCTTTCAGGGACGCAACAAATGCGAAAAGATGGTCAACTTCCTGATCGGTTAGTGATGCGGTCGGTTCATCCAGAATAAGGATGGACAGATCTCCATGAAACGCCTTTGTAATCTCCACCATTTGTTGTTGCGCCCGTGAAAGACGGGCAACGATCTCATTTGGATCTATCTCAAAACCCAGTTCGTCAAACATAGCCCGGGACTGCTCCCGCATGGCTCTATGATCAATAAAAGGGCCAATTCTGGGTTCCCATCCCAAAAATATATTCTGGGCAACCGTCAATGTCGGAATGAGGGAAAACTCCTGAAAAACGGTATAAATTCCGTTCTTCTGAGCCTCTGCGACCGACGCAAGATGAACGACCTCTCCATTGAGTAGAATATCACCCTCAGTCGGGGAATTCGCACCAGCCAACAGTGATATCAACGTCGACTTTCCGGCGCCATTTTCGCCAAAAAGCACATGGACTTCACCATGCTGTAAATCAAAATCAACTGCGTTGAGAGCAAGAACGCCAGGATAACTTTTCGTCAACCCTCTGGTCTCGACCAATCGTTTTTCCACATCTCTCTCCCTAAAAAGTGTGCCGGATACGTATGCACGCACCGACACACCAGGTCCTCGACAGGGTGAGGACCAATTATTTTACGGCGAATACGGGCTTGTATCCGACAGGCGGGAGAATATTCTCTCGGGAGACGTCATTGATGTTCTCAGGATCGACGACAAATATCTTCGGGCCAACATGTTTTTCATAGTCTTTACCCTCCAGAATTCGAACAGCTTGATCAATGGCTATGCGCCCCTGAACAACCATACTATCCGCGGGCGCCGCCAGGATAAATCCGCGTTTGATCCCGGTGTAAACCCCTGGAGTCATATAGAATGCCAGAAGATCGACTTTTCCCTTCAGCCCGCGTTCCCGTATCAAGCCCTGTGCAGCTTCAGCTGTCACAGCAGTTCCCGCAATGTAGCGGACATCCGGACTTGCCTGGAGAACGTCCTCAACAAGTTTCAGTTGGGTTTCTTTGCCTGTATCACCAAACCGAGGTTCTAATACTTCGACAGCAGATCCTTTGACGGCTTCCATAAAACCGGCATGCGCCGCTTCTACCCATCCCGCCCCTGCAGGCCCCGGGAACCAGCCGACTTTGACCGGCGCTGTTCCCGCTTTATGTTTTGCTGCCAGATAAGCTCCTGTTTCGTAACCCATGGTTCTAAACGAAACGAGTGATTTTGCCGAAATGTCGGAAGACGATACACCGTTTACAACATCAATAACCGGAATACCCTTGGCGACGACTTCACCGATAACATTATTGAGGCCGTCATAAGAGATGGCACCAACGACGACTGCATTTGCCCCCCCAGCAACACAATCTTCAATCTGGCTGATCTGCTTATTGAGTTCCGTGTATCCGCCTGCCTCAACCAGATTCATACTAACACCAAGCCGTGCGGCTTCATCCGCAACGCCATAATCAACGCCAAGCCAATAGGCATCTTTCATATGAGGAAATGAAACACAGATATTCCAGGGTTTTTCTGCCTTCTCCAACGGATTATAGGTAATTTTACTGACCGCGCCCTCTGCAGAAAATGCCGGACTCACTTTTTCGGCCTCGTAGGGATACCATGCATCTCCAGCAGTAACGACTGTAGGGAGAAACAACGCTGTCCCCATTGCCAAGGTTGTCCTTAGGGTAAGCTTTATCATTATGACCTCCTCTGTCATTTGTAGAATTTATTGTTTAAGCAAGAACGCTTCTTAACGAAGTGCTTCTTCGACTTCCTTCATGAGGGCGTGCCTCTCCCGGCGCGCCTGAAGAGCTTCGTCCATTTCCACCCGTTTAAACCGAACCGGTGTGTGAGGTTGAAGCTGGCCGATCAAGTCCATATCAGCCGAAATAATGGCACCCAGCGTAAAATACCCGCCGCCGGAGACCGCATCTCTGTGCAAGACGATGGGTTCAGTGCCCCCCGGAACCTGAATGGATCCGTAGGAGTAACAGCCATCGACAATATTTGACGGGTCTGAGCCTGCACCAAATGGCTGTTTTCGTTGAACAAATTCAAGGGCCCGCCCGCCTTTGAAACGATATCCCATTCTGTCCGCCTCCAACGCGACGGCCCAATCGTCTTCGAAAAAATTCTTCCCGGATTGTTCGGTGAGGCGTCCCCAATACAGCCCCGTCAACACCCGAAGTTCCGCAGGCACTCCCGCGGAGCGCCTTAAACTTTCCGGAACCACCCTTCCTTCAGTGACCAACATCCCGTTTCCAATAGGGATACTGTCTCCTTCAGCAAGGTTTCTTCCTTCAAAACCTCCCAATGCACCAATCGGGTATGTCGATCGACTGCCTAATGCAGGCGGTGTATCAATCCCTCCCGAGACCGCGATGTAAATTCGGGCGCCGGATTTAAGAAAATCAAAACTCAGCACTTGCCCTGCTTTAACCGTAAAGGATGTCCAACCGTCTTTCGGCTCCCCATCCACCTTAATCGGCATATCAGCCCCGGTAACAGCAACAGATGTGTCTTCGGTAAATTCGATCTCAGGCCCCATGAATACGGCTTCAAGGGCGGCAGCGCCGGCCTCGTTCCCAACCAGGAGGTTTGCAGCCTGCAAAGCAAATCGGTCCATCGCTCCACCGATTGGTATGCCAAGATGAAAATACCCCGGACGCCCGAGGTCCTGAATGGATGTTGAAAGGCCGGGTTTCAAGATTTTAAGCGCCATGAAGAGCCTCCATCAACTTGGTATTCGTACCGGACATGTCCGCCTTGAAGGCATTGAGGTCAAAGGAAACACTTGCGATTTTGGGCGTATAACTTCCTACCTCAACTTCAGCGACAATCCGGTCATATTCTGCGCGATCAATGGGCTTCCATTTCACGATATCGCCCGGTTTGAAGAAAACCATGAAATCCTTGAGGTAGGAGACCTTCTGCTCTGGATCAAAAATAGGCATGGGGGTAATTCCGAACATTTGGTAACCACCCGCACCGCGAACGGAATAAACACAGGAGAAACAACCGCCATACCCGACTGTCAATTTCGGTGTATCCGTTCTGGGACGAAGATATTTGGGGACCTGAAGCTGTTTTTCTCGCTCCACCAACTGATATAAAAAGGGCAGGCCCGCCACAAAACCAACCATGGATACGAACCAGGGCTGCGAATGATGCGCTTCAATAAAGGCCTCGACACTGTCATATCCATTTATCCGGGCGGCATATTCCAAATCTGTCCCTGTTGGATCCTGGTGCCTTTCACGAAATCGCATCAGTGTTTCCTGTGTCCAGGGATCCTGATAATAGACCGGTATTTCGATGATCCGCGTATCCAGGCGCTTTTCAGCATCCTCCCCAATATGCTCAAGCTCCTTGAGTTTTCTGAGCATCTCGTCGGGATGGGTTATGTCTGGGTTGAACTTCACCTGAAAGGAGGCATTTGCCGGGCAAATTTCAGTAACGCCGGGGATGTCAGCCGCCCGGACAGCATTACTCATGGAAAGTCCCTTGAAGAAGGCATCCAGAGACATTTCTTCGTCCATTTCGACGTAAATATGCTCGTCACCACCATATGTGTAACGCGTTTTCACAATGTCCCTCCTGCTTCTATGGTCTCTTTTATTTTGGAATTCTCCAGCCACCCCTCCAACCATTGGGTATGAAAGTTGCCGGCCCGCACATCGCTGTCATTGGCCAGTGTCTTGTGAAGTGGGACCGTTGTTTTCAGTCCCTCAATTTCAAGATCACTCATGGCTTCCTGCAGTTTGTCGATTGCTTTATCCCGGGTCTCTGCATGAACAATCAATTTTCCAAGCAGAGAGTCGTAAAAAGGCGGAATTTGATAGCCTTCATACAAGAAGTGATCGAACCGAACCCCTTCTCCCCTGGGAAGTTTCATTGCCCCCACTTTGCCTGGGAATGGCATAAATTGTAGCGCAGGATCTTCTGCATTAATCCGCACTTCAATGGCGTGGCCGGTTCTTGAAATGCCCGATTGCGCCCTTTTCAGTCTCTCCCCACCGGCAATCCGGATCATTTCCTGCACGAGATCGACACCCGTGATCATTTCACTGACCGGATGCTCGACCTGAATTCTGGTATTCATTTCAATAAAATAGAAATCGCCGGATTTATCGTCATACAAATACTCAATCGTACCTGCGCCGCGATATCCAACCGACTTTGCTAAATCGACCGCTGTCTGACACAAACGTTCGCGCGTTGCCTCGGACAACCCCACAGCCCCCGCCTCTTCCCAGACTTTTTGCCGCCGACGCTGAAGAGAACATTCCCGTTCATAGTAATGAACCGCGTCCTCGCCATCCCCCATGATCTGGACTTCTATATGACGGGGAGAAAGAACGGCCTTTTCCAGATAAAGCCCGCCATCCCCGAAGGCAGACATGGCTTCACTTTGCGCTTGCGGTGCAAAGGTGCGAAGTTCTTCTTCATTGGTCGCTATACGTATTCCGCGCCCCCCGCCTCCGGCGGCAGCCTTGATCATCACAGGGTAGCCGACACTTTTGGCGACTTCGACAGCGTCATCGATCACCTCCAAGCGCCCTCGGGAGCCGGGAACAACCGGTACACCAGCCGCTTCAGCCGCTTGCCGGGCCGCGACCTTGTCCCCCATACGTTCGATAGTCTCAGCATCGGGGCCTATGAAAATCATGCCTGCCTCCGAAACGGCACGGGCAAATTCCGGACTCTCGGCCAAAAATCCATAACCCGGATGTACAGCATCAGCGTCCATATGAGCCGCCGCCTCAACCACCCTTTCAATATTCAGATATGACTCTGACGCCGCAGCGGGCCCAATACAGATGGAATGATCGGCCTTGCTAACAGCCAACATCTCCTTGTCTGCTTCAGAATGAGCCTGGATCGTTTCAATACCGAGCTCTTTCGCGGCTTTGATAATTCTGACCGCAATCTCGCCTCGGTTTGCAATGAAAAGACGCTTGATATTCATTTTACTCAGCCTGCCACTTCAGCCACAACATCACCGGCTTGTATGGGCGCTGCATCATCCGTTCGATATCCTGCAAATATGCCCTCAACCTCGGATTTGATTTCAATGAAGGTTTTCATCACCTCGATAAGGCCAATCGTATCCCCTGTTTTTACGGCGCTCCCTTCAGATTTGAACGGCGGTTCTTCAGGTGAAGGCTTGTGATAAAATGTCCCTGGCAGGGGTGATTGAATGACTGCCATGATTAACTCCCTGTTATGCATTACCCTGAGCAATGATGGTTGCGACGGGTACAACTGAAATACCATTGGTCTTGAATGCCTGACGGATTGCGGTTCCCACTTCCAGTGCACCCGGTGTGTCCGAGTGAAAACAAATCGATTCAAATTCGATATCGATATCAGTGCCGTCAACTGTCCGGACTTTCCCTTCGGTACAGGCGCGAACACATTTATCTGCAACGGCGGCAGGATCCGGCCGAATGACCTGGCGCTTGAAAACAATTGAGCCCGTTGTGTCGTAATCACGGTCTGCATAAAATTCGCGAACAACCGGATGACCGCTTTGTTTGGCGGCTTCATAAGTCTTGGAAATATCCATGCAAAAAACGGGTGCATCCGGCGATGTTCTTTGGAGCGTATTAATCAAAAGCTGTGAAAGCTTTTCGTTCTTCGCCGCTTCCATATAGAGGGCACCATGGAGCTTCACATGTTGCAGGGGAATACCATGTTTCCGCCCAAACTCCCTGATGGCACCGATTTGGTAGACTATATCGTTAATCAGTTCTTCTGAGTTGGTTTCGATATAGCGCCGACCAAATCCCTGCAGGTCGTTATAGCCCGGATGGGCTCCCAGGCCGACGCCATAACTTTGGGCAAGCTTTATAACTTTATCCATGGAATTTGGATCGCCAGCATGAAATCCCGCAGCAATATTTGCGGAACTGATCAGTGCCATGATCTCCTCATCAGGTGCTTCCCCCAACACCCAATGTCCATATCCCTCACCCATATCACAGTTCAAGTCAACAATGTCACGCATTCAGTTTCTTCCTGTTTTCCTATCTTTCAAAGCGTGACTAGATTTTTCTAATTTGTAAAATTCCAAATATTGTTATGGTATTATCGATTTTTTCGATACAACTTGAGAGAAAACATCAGGGATTGACGAACGGAGCCGCCGTGCGCGTTATTTTAAAGAAAGTACGGACACCATTATCGAGAAAAGAAATATTTTAATATTCAAATTTGTAAGAAGGAAATTTGCCCAATGAATTTTCGTCACTTGAAATACTTCATTGCGACGGCGGAAACAGGTCAGGTCAGCCGCGCAGCCACGGCGCTTTCAATCTCTCAGTCATCTGTTACGAGTGCCATCAAAGAGCTCGAAACTACATTGGGAACTCCTTTATTCAAGCGGTTTTCCCATGGTATGGAGCTAACGGACAATGGCCGGGAATTTCTGGCATCCTCCTATGAAATTCTCGAAAAGGTGGATGCGGCAACAAAGGTCACACAAAAAGAATCTGTGATAGAAGGAGAAATTTCCATAGCCGCGACATACACGGTGATCGGTTATTTCCTCCCTTATCATCTCGACCGGCTAACTCAGCTTTACCCCAATCTCGAAATACGCCTGCACGAACTCAATCGTGAAAGTATTGAAGAGGGACTTCTGGCAAACCGCTTTGATATGGCGGTTGTTTTGACGTCAAATCTGAACAACAAAGATTTGGAAACAGAAACACTGCTAAAGTCCACCCGGCGCCTTTGGCTATCAAATGGACATCCGTTATCGCATGAAGGAAAAGTGGATTTCGACGCTATAGCTCAGGAAAACTATATCATGCTGACGGTCGATGAAGCTGCTCAAACGACAATGCAATACTGGAGTCTGACTGGCCTGCAACCCTCCGTTACCTTGCGAACTTCTTCTGTGGAAGCTGTAAGATCCATGGTCGCAAACGGGCGTGGCGTCACAATTCTCTCCGATATGGTCTATCGCCCTTGGTCGCTTGAGGGGAAACGTATCAACACCGTACAGACAGAACATGAAATTCCCAGTATGGATGTTGGTCTCGCCTGGCGCAAAGGGAAAGACTTCAACCCCGCTCAAACCGTTATCGCAAATTACTTCCGCCAGGCTTTCGTATCCCCGCAAAGCCAACCCTCAAATATCCGAATCTGAATGAATTGATAGACTTGAATCGACTCAGGTTTGATCTCTAAGCGTGCCGAATACGCGCTGCGGAGAATTTAAACTCCGGTATTTTCCCATAAGGATCCAACTGCGGGTTTGTCAGAAAGTTAGCGGGAGCTTCTGTAAAGCAAAAAGGCATAAACAACATTCCCTGTGTCACGTCGCGATCTGCCCTCAAGGTAAGGGTGACACCTCCCCTTCGAGTTTCAACCGTCACTTTTTGTCCGCGAACAAAACCCATCTGCCCAATATCTCTTGGATGCATCGCAACAACCGCTTCAGGCTCTTGAGCATCCAGAGCTTTCGCCCGGCGCGTCATGGCGCCCGTATGCCAATGTTCAAGCATGCGACCTGTCGTCAGAACCAGTGGATATTCTGCATCGGGTAATTCATCAGGGGGAACAAGATCAGTCGGCACAATTTTTGCCCGTCCAGAGGAGGTTGGAAATCCCGAATAAAAAATGATCTCTTCTCCAGGGCCCTCTTCAGATTTCGCAGGATAACAAACAAACCCTTCCTTCTCCAGCCGCTGCCAGGAAATATTGTCGAGGCTTCGCATGACACTGGCCATTTCAGAATAAACATCGTGGATGCCATCGTAAGACCAATCACAACCAATTCGATTGGCAAGCTCTACGATCAGTTCCCAGTCCTGGCGCGCGTCCCCGGGGGGAGTTCGAACCGCATGGCTGATTTGCACCTGTCGATTTGAGTTGGTAAAAGTCCCTGTTTTTTCAGGATGTGCTGAGGCAGGCAGAATAACATCTGCAAACCAGGCCGTTTCAGTCAGGAAAATATCCTGTACAACCAAATGGTCCAGTTTAGATAAGGCATCCCTTGCATTTTTCTGATCCGGATCGGACATGGCGGGGTTTTCCCCCATCACATACATCCCCTTAATCTCACCCGCTTGGACAGCATGCATGATCTCAACAACGGTCAAGCCTTTTACAGGATCCAGTATACGTCCCCATTTATCCTCAAAGCTGGCCCTGATATCTACATCTTCAACGGATTGATAATTAGGATAAACCATAGGGATAAGGCCCGCATCTGAGGCGCCTTGTACATTATTTTGCCCCCTGAGCGGATGAAGACCGGTACCTGGGCGTCCCACATGGCCGGTGATCAGCGAAAGAGCAATCAAGCCACGATTATTATCTGTTCCATGAACATGCTGACTGATACCCATACCCCAGAAAATGATGGACCGCTCTGCGGTGGCATATGTGCGCGCGATATCACGCAAGTAATCCGCCTCGACCCCACAGACTGGTGCCATAGCCTCAGGCGTAAAATCCTTCACTTTATCTTTGAGGGCCTGAAAGCCGTCGACATTGGCTTGAATATACTGCTCATCATACAATTCTTCTTCAATAATGACATTGATCATTGCATTGAGCATCGCTACATCACGTCCTGGCGAAAAGACAACGGGATGTGTCGCGAGCCGCATTAAATCCTGTTTGCGAGGATCCATGACAATCAGGCTGGCCCCGCGTTGTGCAGCCTGTTTAAGATATGTGGCCGCAACAGGATGGTTCTGTTCCGGCCTGGCCCCGATAACAATAATGCAATCACTGTCATCCGCGGCCGTAAACGGTGCTGAAACCGCACCGGAACCAACCCCCTCCATCAATGCCGCTACCGAAGAGGCATGGCATAACCTTGTACAATGATCCACATTGTTGGTTCCAAACCCCTGGCGGATCAATTTTTGAAATAAGTACGCCTCCTCATTGCTGCCTTTTGCGGAACCAAAGCCACATAGAGAGCTACATCCTTCATTTTCCAATAGGTGACTGAAGCCTGACGCTGCGCGCGACATGGCTTCCTCCCAGGTCGCTTCACGAAAAACGTCTTCAACTTTAAAGTCTCCATGCCTGGTTTCCGCATTTTTCGGAGCATCACCCCGACGAATTAAAGGTTTTGTCAATCGCTCTGGTGACATGACATAATCCATCCCAAAGCGACCTTTGACACACAATTTTCCGCGATTGGCCGGCCCCTGCCGACCATCGACTTTAACGATCTCATTGCCCTTCATATGAACTTCAGTCTGACATCCAACGCCGCAGAACGGACAAAGACTTTTTACAACACGATCAGCGTAGACTTCCCGTTTACTCGCAGAGCTATCAAGGAGTGTTTTTTCCATCAGAGCGCCTGTCGGACAGGCCTGTACGCATTCACCGCAAGCAACGCAAGAAGACAGTCCCATCGGGTCGTTCATATCAAAGGTCGGTATTGCGTTCATACCCCGGCTACTCATGCCAATTACATCATTTACCTGCACTTCCCGGCATGCCCGTTCACACAAACCACATGAAATACAGGCATCCAGATTGACCGCTATTGATGGATGTGAAGCATCGTGAAAAATTGAGTCAACAGGAACATCTTTCTGCGCCCCGGGTCTACCGCCTGGAAAACTTGTGGTCTCAAATCCCGCTAATTCTGCCTGCGCCCAAAATACAGCATCCGGGTCAGGGCTTTTGTCGCGACTTGGCATATCCGCAGCCAACAGTTCAAAAACCAACTTGCGGTTTGTCTCGACACGTTCATTGGCAGACTGAACCTTCATTCCGTCATTGGGTTTACGGATACAGGAAGCACTGAGAACGCGCTCCCCTTCAACTTCAACCATGCAGGCCCGGCAATTGCCGTCTGCACGATATCCAGGAGCATCTTTCCAGCATAAATGGGGAATGTTTGTCCCGACACGCTTGGCAACCTGCCAAATTGTCTCATCTTTGGAGGCTGTTACTTCGTTACCATCCAGAGTGAAGGTGACTGTATCTTCTGTGATCTCGCTCTCTACAACAGTCATGCCATTTCCTCTGGAAAATATTTCATAAGATGCTTTACACAATTGGAAGCGGCCTGCCCGAGGCCGCAGATTGAACTGTCCCCCATAACCGTCATCAGCTGAGAATAAAGCTCATGATCCGACGCCGGATCCTCCAGGAGCCTCACCATCATTTCCGTTCCCGAACGGCATGGCGTACATTGCCCGCAGCTTTCATGTTTGAAAAACCGCATGGTATTCAATGCCGCATCCCGGATACTGTCCTGTTCCGACAAAATGACCACCGCATGAGATCCAACAAAACCGCCATGCGGCTCGAAAGAGCCAAAATCCATCGGAAGGTTTGCCATGGCGGCGGGGAAAATTCCGCCTGACGCGCCGCCGGGGAAAAAGGCCTTGAACACATGTCCATCAGCCATCCCCCCACAATATTCCTCGATCAGGCGATCAAGAGGGATACCGGCTGGTGCCAACTTCACGCCTGGGTTATTCACCCGCCCTGAAACGCTGTAGGAGCGCAGCCCGTTATGCGCCTCTGACCATCCTTTGGAAGAGAACCAATCAGGTCCGTTTCCAAGAATATCCGGTATCCAGCTTACCGTTTCTACATTGTGATTTAAGGTAGGTCTGCCAAACAGGCCTATTTCTGCGATAAAGGGAGGGCGGTGCCGCGGTAACCCTCTCTTCCCTTCGATAGACTCGATCATTGCACTTTCTTCACCGCAAATATAAGCACCCGCACCACGCCGTAATTCCAGTGGAGCATGGGCAGCCAGTCCCGATGCGTTGATGAGATCAAACTCGCGCTGAAGGATGCTCAGAACGCCTGCATATTCATCTCTCATATAAACGTAAATGCGCTCGCAGCCGACGACATGAGCGGCGATCAAAGCACCTTCAATCATTCGGTGAGGCTGACGCTCCAACCACCAACGGTCCTTAAAAGTACCCGGCTCCCCTTCATCTCCATTGACGGTCATCAATCGAGGTCCATCATAAGAGCGGACAAATCCCCATTTACGGCCTGCCGGGAAACCGGCACCGCCTAACCCCCGCAATCCACTATCGGACATAATTGCGATAGCCTCGTCATGAGTTATGTCACCGTTCAAAATTTTCTTGAGAACTCCATATCCTCCAGCGGCTTCATACGCCGCCAGATCTTCATAATCCTGAATAACAGGATCCGGCTCCGTTTCAGCAAGCGCCAGCACCATGGGAACGGAAGCCATACCAACGGCGTTCTTACCAATGGCGCAGGCTGGAGCTGCGTCGCACCGACCAATGCACGGAACAGATTGAATTCTGATTTTATCCAGATCAGCTGTTTCACTAAGATCTGTAATCAGTTGCTTGGCACCCGCCATTTCACAAGACAATCCGTCGCATACTCTGATTGTTAAAGGTGCGGGCGCTTTTTCATCTTCCTTTACAATATCAAAATGATGATAAAAGCTTGCAACCTCATATACTTCCGCTTGAGACAGTCTGTGTAGTTCTGCGAGAGCCGCAAGATGCCGTGCCGATAAATGTCCTCTTTCATCCTGAATAAGATGCAAGGCTTCAATCAGTAAATCTCGCCGAAGGGGCAAATCGCCCAAGATGTTCGAAACTTCCTCAAGTGCTTTGTCGTCGACCTGACGCCCCTTTGGTAGACTGACGTCACGCTTTTTGACGGCTCCCATTGCGGAATTACCCATTACTAGCTCCCGGAATTAGTCAGTATAAGGCGCTCTTCGGCGCCTGAAGTTCGAAAAAGGGAGATATCGAGATATCCCCCTCGTTTTTAGCAACCCCAATCGCTACTCCGCAGGAGCAAGGGATGGATGCGTTTTGTCGACATGATGCTTTTTATCGACTTCCTTAATCATTGCGTTCGCAATCAAGCCGATCACCAGCAAGAATGCCATTGCATACATCGTGGTGTTATAGAGGCTGGACGTCGGATCAAGTGTCCCGGCAGGCGCAATTTCCATAAGTCTGGCAATCGTCACCGTATTCGCTGCCACCAGCTCATTAAGTTGCTCAACGGGCGCTCCGAATTTTTCAAGAAACGCAGCTTTATCAACTTTGCTAACAAGATCTGCAATCGCGTTATCCTTGGACAAATTTCGTAGATATGTAATGGCAAAAGGTCCAAGAACACCTGCTGTCGACCAAGCTGTCAGTAATCGTCCATGGATACCGCCGACATGCAATGTTCCAAAAATATCAGCAAGATAGGCAGGAACAGTTGCGAAACCGCCACCATACATCGTGAAGATTATCATCGTTGCGATATAGAAGCCCCAAAGCGCCGTTGCAGCACCGGAAGAAGCAAAATAAGGCACAGAAAGATAGAGAATGATACCGATGATAAAGAAACAGAAATAAGTATTTTTTCTGCCGATATAATCAGAGATCGACGCCCATATAAACCGACCTGTCATGTTGAAGACAGAAATCATCAAAACATAAGTGGCAGCGAAACCGGCTGTAACAATTGCCAGATCGCCGAAGATTTCGTTGATCATGGTTTTACCCACACCGATAACACCGATGCCAGCCGTTACATTGAAGCACAAGACAATCCAGATAAACCAGAATTGAGGGGTTTTAAGAGACTGATCAATATGAACATCATTTTCAGTGACCATTTTCTTCTTGGTCAATGCTTCAGGATTCCAGCCTTCGGGTACCCAGTTTTGCGCCGGAACACGATACTGGAAAGAGGCAATCATCATCACAATAAAATAGGCTATTCCTAGCGTGATAAAAGTACCCTCAGCGCCCGTGTTACCCGTGCCGACAACATAAATTCCAGCGGAACCACCTCCAGGCAGAGCCGCAGCTTGCGACGCACTGGCAACAACAACCTCAATTTTACCGGCTGCTGTTTCAGCAAACCGGCGCCCGTTTTCGGTAATCAGTTTTATTGTGCCTTCAGCTCCAAGATATTCAGGTGCTTTGGCAAATACGCTTAACAACCAGCGAATGAGAGGTGCTCCGATCATAGCGCCACCGCCAAAGCCCATAATAGCCATGCCGGTCGCCATACCACGCCGATCGGGAAACCAGCGGATCAATGTTGAAACAGGTGATACATAGCCAAAACCCAGGCCAACGCCGCCCAGGACACCATATCCCAAATAGACGAGCCATAATTGATGTGTTGCAATACCAACAGAGCCGACAAGAAAGCCACCGCCCCAACAAATGGCGGACACAACGCCAACGCATCGTGGGCCAACGCGCTCCAGCCACTTGCCACCAAAGGCTGCGGCTAGTCCTAGAAACACGATCGCTGTTGAGAAAATCCAGACAACGCTTGAAAGGGACCAGTCATCTGCAGATGACGCAACCACGCCTAATTGCCGGATAAGAGGTGGATTAAAAAGTGACCAGGCATACACGGACCCGATGCACATATGTATGGCGATAGAAGCTGGCGGTACTCTCCAGCGATTAAAGCCTGGTTCAGCGACAATATTTTCCTTCATCAAGAAAGAAAACATACCACCCGAAGATTGTGTGCTCATTTGATTTCATCCTCCCGATTATTACGAAGGCCTTGTCAAATGATTTACCTCTCCCAAATTAGGGACAGCAATCAAATGTCTTCATGCCTTCTTTTTTGAGCCCCAGAACTCTTACAAGATGACATTTAGAGGATGCTTGGTAACGAAAAGTCAATATTTTTTATATATATCAATATGTTAATGGATTTTTCTGAAAAAAATTTTTTTGAAATAATGTCCATAAATAGGCTTAAGAATTCAGCCTGAAAGGACATTTTGTCCACTTATTTTTAATATTATGATTTTGCTTTGGACAAAGTGTCCATGATAGGAAGCCAGATAAAAAAGCGAGACCCACGATTATTTGAACTCTCAACGGTAATAACGCCGCCTGCCCGCTGTATCAAGGTCTGACTAATTGAGAGACCCAACCCCGTTCCTGTTCCCTGCCGGGTTGTAAAAAACGGATCAAAAACCTGCTCCACAATTTCGGGAGAAATACCAGGCCCGTTATCTTCAACAATTGCTTCCACCCCATCAATGCCATCCTTGTTCTGCAGACCGACGGTGAGAATAAGATGCCCTCCGCTCTTCATCGCCTGAGAGGCATTGATCATGAGATTTATCAGAACCTGCTGTAACTCGCTCTTGTTAATATGAACAGCAGGGCAATTTTGCAAATTGGCTCTAATCGTTACATTGGATTTGCTCAGCGAGTTTTGTACCAAAACCAGGCAATCATCCATCACCTCTTCCACATGAACCCGTTCTGCGAAGCTCGCGCCTTCTCCCGGGTTGGCAAATTGCAGCAACTTATCAACAATTACATTAATTCGGTATATCTGCGCATCAATCAGCTTGATCTCATCTTCGACATCTTCTGCCCGTCCTTGAAGCGTTGTCCGCAAGACATCCAGATTGCCCTGGATGACGGCAACGGGATTATTTATTTCATGGGCAACGCCGGCTGTAATTTCACCAATCGATGCCAATTTTTCCGACATCACAAGCTGTTTAAATGTCGCTTCCAGTCTCTTGTTCGCTTCACTCAGTTCTTTTGTTCGCTGTTCGACGCGATCATTCAATTCACCCGCCCACTCGCTGAGTTTGCGGTTTCGCTCTTGCACCTGATCAAGCAATGTATCGAGATGACTGGCAACCTGCCCTATTTCATCCTCCGATCCAACAACCCCAATGCGCGCATCGAGATTACCGTTCTCAACCTTCTGCATTGTTTTTGTCATGCGCTCAAGCGGCGAGAAAACACCGCGTGCCAACCAGAGAAATAAAGGGATCGAAAGCCCGATCACAATAATAAAACCGAGAAAAACGGCTAGAAAAGTTGTGTTCTTCATAGCCCGAAACGGCTCTTCCAGAAAACCGACATAGAGCATGCCGACCCGCCTCTTCTGACTATCAACAATCGGCAGATAACCGGATATATACCAATCATTGACCACGAAAGCACGATCAAGCCACGTCTGTCCCTCCCCCAGCACAGTATTTCTGACAATGGCCGACACACGGGTTCCAAGGGCCCTGACATTTTCAAAAAGACGTACATTCGTACTCACTCGCACATCATCCAGGAAAAGTGTCGCAGTTCCCTGTGCTTCTATTTTCCCTTCTTCCTGGCGATAGACAAGATCGTTTATGGTATCGATGAATTTGAGATTCCTGTTTAAAAGAATACCGCCAATCAGGATTGATCGCGTATCTTTGATATCCGTTCGAACCAGCGAATGCAGAACCATTCCTCGGTCTTCGACTATCCTTTGTGTTGGAACAGCCGCTTCCGTTGCAATGAGAGAAATAGCAGCGCGTGCCGACAGGTCTGGCGCTAGCCAGTCGAGCTCGCTTCTAGAAAATATATCGATGGAGGTCGTTGTTTTTTTGTGAAGGCCATCAACAATGATACTTTCATATCGCTGGCTTTCCCGAAGCTCCTCTAATGAGACCAGCTTCAAAAAATCCAGACCCAGCCTGATACGATTTGCCTCCAGATAATGCCACATATCTACACTACCTGCATTACTGGCACTCTGAAAACTGACCGACTCAGAAAGGGCAGTCATTTCGTCACCACTGACTTTTAGGATGCGCTGCAGATATTGCTCGGCAATCCGTAAATCACTGGCCACTTTAGCGATCAACAAAGTGTCAAACTTATCCGCCCATCGTACCATCGCAGTCCCGAGGAAAACCGGCAACAAAACTACAAGAGGCAACAAAGCGAGCAGGAGTAGCCGTAGACGAACCGACTTCATAAAGCCAAACTGGCCTCGAAATATTTTGCCCGCCGACAGCATTCTACAAACCCCATGCCTGACATTTGCGATCAATTGTCTTTCGGGAAACCCCCAGACGCCGCGCCGCTTCTGCCCGATTATTGTCACAAGCGTCGAGCGTATCCAGGATATGACGTCGTTCGATTGCAGCCAATGTTTCAATCGAGCCATTTTCATGGGGGCTTTCAAGTCCAATCGACAAATCGCCCTGAATGAGGGCCCGTTCTATATGGTTACGCAACTCCCGCACATTCCCAGGCCATTCATATCCCAGCAGTTTTGCGCGAACAGGAGCTGTCAACTCGGGGCCCTGAACCTTAAAGTCATGCTGCATTTGTTCGAGAAACAAATTGGTAAGATCAAGAATATCTGTCGGTCTTTGTCTCAAAGGCGGAATATGGACATCGAGCACATTAATTCGATAAAACAGATCATCTCGAAATTCCCCTGCCTGTACAAGCTGGAGGAGAGGTTTAGTGCTTGAGAAAACAAAACGTACATCCAACGGTATTTTGCGCGCAGCACTGATGGGTTGGACACTATTTGCCTCTATTACCTTGATCAGTGCGATTTGAGACTGCGCAGGAAGCTCATCCACATCGTCAAGAAAAAGAGTGCCCCCTTGAGCAGACAGTAAAAAACCTTCTTTTTGGTCAACCCCATCCACATGGATCGCCGCGCGTCCAAACAAATCCTCTTCAAATGTTTCTCTGGACCGACCAGCACAGGCCATTGAGACAAACGGCCGATCAGATCGATCCGACAGGTCATGCAACATCCTTGCAGCCACTTCCTTACCCGTACCGGACTCGCCCGTGATGACCACATTTGATTTAAGCTCCGCAAATCTGCCAAGCTTCTCGCAAACATCCTGCATTTCATCTGAATTTCCAATCAGCCTGTTGCGGTGCCGAAGAAGATTGGAGTTCGTTCCCAGCTCATGCTTAAGCAGGTTATTCTCGCGTTGCAAATTAGCGCGATCCAGACACCGGGCCACAGCATTCAGTATTTGATTAGACCGAAATGGCTTTAGTAGAAAGTCCACCGCCCCTACTCTGATGGCAGCAATGACTGTTTCAAGCTCGGCATATGCGGTAATCAGGATAGCATCTGCGAACAATCCGATTTCTCTTTGCTCCGACAGCCAGTCAATGCCGCTCTGACCAGGCATGATATTATCAAGTATCACAAGATCGAATTGCTTTTCATCCAATTTTGCGGATGCCTGTTCAGCATCTTCAGCTTCATCCACATAGGCACAATAAGGTCTCAGTGTTTTCACCAAGAAATTTCGCATCCCTGGTTCGTCATCAACGATCAGAACAGAAGCATGGCTGAGAGACGACATAAAGGCTCCGATTAGCCCGCCGCTTTGCTGTTCAACCATCTGATTTGCCATCCATCCCTCACTTTCACATTCAACATTACCCTTTTATAAGAGCTTGTGAAAATTATTGCTCCATCAAATTGTCGTCAGACAGGGAACCGATGAAGCCTCATTTTTAGGGGGTTATGGAGGCGCCCGAGGAGTGACAACCGGCGAAAGTGCATAAGAAATGGCCTGCCTCTGAAATCAATTAAGTCACGCGCCCCCGGGCTGAAATCAGGACTTTTTTCACCTCATCCTCACTCGTTTTAAGCCAGGCAAAGTCAAAGAGATTTGAGACGACACAGGCATGATTTGGAATAATTGAGATGCGCTCACCAATTGAAAATTCATCTGTTTTACAATTAATGATACCATGTTCTTCACTTAATGACATGATCTTTGCCTCCGGATGGCCGACAATATAACCAAATCCATTCAGGCCCAGCAAATCAGAAGTAAGAGCTTTTGATCCTGCATCTATAATAGCCCGTTCTGATGTCGGCGTACTCACAACGGTTGCCAAGACGGTTAAAGCGCAATCTTCATATTTGCAGGTTTTACGTTCAACCAGTGACCTATCATTATAGATATAGGTTCCAGTTCTATATTCAGTCGCCGTATGTGTGTCCTTGGCCGCCCACATATCAGGCGATCCACCAGAAGAAATTTCCGGGCATAAAATATCATTTGAGGCGAGCAATGCCATCGCTTCAGCCATAAATGCATTCACTTTCATTGCGCCTCCAACAGGGGGGTAAGTTAGTAACCCTCCAAATGTCAGCCCCGCGGACGCTTTTATAGTTTTGGCGAGAAATAGAGCTTCCTGTGCGCTTTGAACGCCACATCGCTTCGCACCAGTATCGCATTCTATCATGACATTAAGTGGCTTTTTGGCGGCCTCAAAAGAGCGGGCTAGCGCCGCTATTGTCGGGCTGTTATCTGCCGTAACTGTGAGTTTTTTGACTCTGTTAGCCAGAGTGAGCAAGCGCCTTATTTTTGCGTCACCCAAAATATTGAACGTAATGAGAATATCGTCAATACCGGCCTCAGCCATGACTTCCGCTTCGCCAATTTTTTGACAATTAATACCGACGGCCCCCGCGCGGATTTGCGCTTGTGCGAAATGAGGAAGTTTGTGGGTTTTGATATGAGGGCGAAGCTTAAGGTTATGCTGAGTGCAATAATTCTGAAAAGCAGTGATATTTGCATAGGCAACAGCTTCATCGATGACGATGGCTGGCGTTTCAATCGTATCAATCATATCCTTCAAACCCGCCTGTGTGGATGAGCAATCATTGGCCAGATTTCTCGTTTTAAATGTTTGTAGTTATTCGTGACAGGATCATTGGGATAAGGTCCATCAATTGCAGCGTAAAGAATGTCGGAGGCAATTTTGGCAAAAGCCTCGTAGAAATGGTTGGTAGATTTTACAATCAAAATTTTCTTCGAACACGGATCAATTCCCAGATTGGAAAATACGTTTGTGCTGAAAACCTGAGACCGGACAGTGTTCAAAATCACCTCAATTCCCTGCACTGTGATACACACCGAGTCACCGAGAGGAACTGTACTCGATCCGAAATTCTGCACCGCGTCACGGACGATACGGCGCACCTGTATCTCTGCATCCACAGGCTCCCCTGCACTAGCAGACATTTTTCCACCAAAACGCAATTGCAGGCGCGCGCCTTCACCCGCAGAAATACAGGTGCGCACAGCAATCGGATCCCAAATAGAGGCAAGCGCAACATCTTTGATTGCATGGTCAAGCAGGTATCTCAAAATAATAGTGGAATCGCCTGCCACGCCTCCTCCGGGGTTATCCCAGACATCGGCAATAACGACAGGACCCTCAAGCGAGGCTTGCGCTATGTCCAATGCCTTAGCTGGCGTCAGAAATTCAGGTCGCGTCTTCCCGCGCAAATCAAACAACTCCAATCCGAGAGAGCGAGCAAGCGTCTCTCCTTTTTCAGCGTGATCATCAGTGATAACGACTATTTTGCTTCCAAGTTCCGGAGTATCTCCCGCCATGAAACCATGGATGACGGAAATCGAAAGGACCTCTTCATCCTGCTGTTCAATTGCCTTGATTTTATTGATAAAATCACGCATGGGCTGTCGGTTGGATGGGAGCACTTCGATCATTTTACAATCGAAAACAGAGATCACTGGTGTTGTATGTCCTCTCGACGCACTGTGAGCCAGATCAACAAGCGTCTCTGCTGCGATAACAAAATCTGTATGCGGAAATTCTTTGAAGGCAACAACAATATCAGTGTTTGCAACGCGCCTGTGAGATAAGTGACTGTGCGGATCAAACGTCGCGCCGACAATTGCACCAACGCCAACAATTTCTCTAACCTTTTCCAATAACTCACCTTCACAATCAAGGCAATCCTGAGACAACATGGCACCATGCAATCCCAGCAAAACGATATCCACAGGCATGGCAGCTTCAAGTTCTGTCAGCAACTGGTCTCGTAAAAACTCCCAGGTTTTCTGATTAATGACTCCTCCAGGCTCCGCCCATGTCGCGGTGCCCTCGATTAAGGTCCAGCCATACTCAGCAGCTTTTCCGCGGACAACAGGGAAGACCGCACTGCACAAAGTTGGAGAGTCCGGATGCATTCCTGGCGGCGCATAGAAACTATCCTTGAAGTCCTGCAAATCGGAACGCAACGGCGAGAAACTATTGGTTTCCGTGGCAACCGACGCCACAAATACACGTTTACTGGGCATTCATAGAACTTTCTTGCATTTTTTCAATATGGTGGCAGGCACTCAAATGGTTGCCGCCCAGATTCCTGCTTTGCGGGCGCGAGGTTCGGCAATGATCACTCATCAGTGAACATCTTGGATGGAAGGCACAACCCGAGGGAGGCGAAGAGGCACTGGCAGGCTCCCCTAAATCTTTCAATTTCTGCCTCCCCGGTTTGGTACTGGGGATCGATGAGAGCAACAATCTGGTGTATGGGTGGGACGGATTGGTGAAAATCTGAGCCTTGGTTCCCATTTCGACGATCCTCCCCAAATACATGACAGCCACCCGATCACAGATATGCCGCACGACCCCCAGGTCATGAGAAATAAAAAGCATGGAGACACCGCTCTTACGTTGTAAATCCTTGATCAAATTCAAAACCTGCGCCTGAATGGAGACGTCCAGTGCCGAAACAGCCTCATCGGCAATAACCAGTTGCGGCGCTAAAATCATTACCCTTGCGATACCGATGCGCTGACGCTGCCCTCCGCTAAACTCGTGTGGATACCGCTCCATGACCCTGGGATCCAGCCCAACCTCTTGCAGCATGGCTGAGATTTTTGTGCGCGCCTCCTGTGATGTTTTCACCAGTCCGTGAATGCGCATCGGTTCTGCCAGAGTCTGCTCAATGGTCAGACGAGGGTTAAGAGAAGCAAAAGGGTCCTGGAAAATCATCTGGATCGAACGCCGCAGAGGGCGAAATTCAGCTGCAGACATCTTCAAGATGTCTGTACCGTCAAAAATTGCCTCTCCCCCGGTTGCTTCCTCCAACTGTGTCAATGTCCGGCCAACCGTTGACTTGCCGCAACCGGACTCTCCGACCAGCCCTAAAACTTCGCCCGGATGGATGTCGAAGCTTACACCGTCAATTGCCTTCAGTTTATTTTGCTGTCTGCCAAAGAAACGACCGCCTGCAGTCTCAAAGTAGGTTTTGAGGTTTCGAACCTCTAGAAGTGGGCTATTGTTCAATTCCTTACCTCCCGAATTGTTTCAAGCGGAAAGTAACAACGCACTGTATGATCAGGTGACTTGTGGGTTTCCTCCGGCATGGACTGGATGCATTTTTCCGACGCTCTTGAACAGCGAGGATGAAATGCACATCCCGGCAGATCTTCATCAATTGCCGGAACCCGCCCGGGAATAGCTTCCAGGTGATCGACCTCTTCCTCGGCAACCGGAATGGAATTCATCAAGCCTCTTGTATAAGGGTGAGACATTTCAGAAAACAGCGTCTCTGCCGGTGCCGCTTCAATCACCTTGCCCCGATACATCACTGCGACTTTATGGCACGTCTCTGCAATCACCCCCAAGTCATGAGAGATCAGGATAACAGCCATACCGGTTTGCTTCTGCAGATCAATGAGCAAGTCCAGAATTTGCGCCTGCACCGTTACATCAAGTGCCGTTGTGGGTTCATCCGCGATCAGTAATTTAGGGCTGCCGGCTAATGCCATGGCAATCATCACGCGTTGGCGCATGCCGCCTGAGAGTTGGTGCGGGAAACTGTCAATACGTCCTTTTGGATCCGGAATGCGAACCATGCTGAGCAATTCAATAGCCTTCGCCCGCGCCGCACTTTTTGAAATGGATTGATGCTGCCGGATCGTTTCCATGATTTGATCACCAATACGATAAACCGGATTGAGACTGGTCATCGGCTCCTGAAAAATCATCGCCATTTCATTCCCCATGATAGCGCGCCGCTCGTTGGCTGCCATCGCCAGGAGGTTCTTCCCGCCAAATAGAACCTCGCCTGCGGTTATCCTGACCGGTGTGCCCTCAAGCAATCCCATAATGGCCAACGATGTCAGGCTTTTACCGCATCCGGATTCACCGACAACTCCAAGAGCTTCGCCATCATCAACCGTAAATGAAATATCGTTGACCACTGGCAATGCAGCCCGGCCAGTCTTGATGGCGACAGAGAGGTTTCTAACTTCCAGCAATGCCATCCTCACACCCCTGCAATATCATCTTTAAACCTCGGATCGACACTGTCTCGCATAGCATCACCAACCAGGTTCATGGAGAATACAGACAGAATGATAAGGATCCCCGGGAACAGTAGAAGCCATGAAGCCCGTGTCACATAAATGCGGGATTCCGATAACATGTTACCCCAACTGGGAACTTCCGGTGGCAAACCAAGGCCGAGAAAGTCCAGCGCCGCCGACTGGAGTTGAGCAAACGCGAAAATGAAGGTCGCCTGTACCAGCAACGGGGAGACAAGGTTCGGCAATATATGTCTAAACAAGATACTGACATTGCCTGCGCCTGAACATTTTGCCGCATCAATAAACACCTCGCCTTTCAGCTTTAGTGTCATACCAAATAAAATTCTCGCCGTGGTCGTTGCATAGACAATGCCGATCACCAGGATTGTATTCATAATACTACGATCCAGCAATGTCATGAGAACCAGCGCAAGAAGCAAAGCAGGAAAAGCCATCAGAATGTCGACTATGCGCATTAAGACGTGACCTGCTCTGGTGAAGTAAGCGGATATCATACCCGTCAACCCTCCCGCCACTAATGCAACGAATACACTCCCCAGGCCGATGATAATTGCCATTCTAGCACCGTAAATACAGCGGGAGAACGTATCTCGTCCAAAGTGGTCGGTACCAAAGAAAAAGGCAGCGCCCGGGGCACTCAACCTGGACACAGGGTCAATGTCCAACGGATCGAAAGGTGTGATCCAGGGAGCCAGGATAGCGGCCGATGCGACTATTAGCAGCCATGTGAAGCCGATGGATGCCAACAAGCGGCCCCTAAAAATCTCTTGGATTTTCGCGATCAGATTCATTTTAGTGAAACCCTCGGATCAAGCCGGGCATATGCCAGATCCACTAACAAGTTAATGACCATATACAAGACAACAATGACCAGTATGACCCCTTGAATGACCGGATAGTCGCGCCTCAGGATAGATTGCACAACCAAGCGGCCTATTCCTGGCAAAGAAAAGACCGTTTCCGTAACAACAGCTTCTGAGATCAAAGCGGCAAACGTAAAACCAAAGGCCGCAGCAACGGCAATCAATGCATTGCGAAACACATGATGGCTGGCCACCTTCCAGGGATGCAATCCTTTGGCCCTCGCAGTGCGAACATGATCCTCTCGTTGCACATCCAGCATAGAAGCACGGACAAGGCGGATGATAAGCGCTGCATTCGGAGCCGCAAGCGTCAAGCTTGGCAGCAATAAATACCGGAGATTTGCAAGCCCGCCTTCATCGGTTGTCGACGGAAAGCCGGAGCTCGGAAACCACCCCAGGCCAACAGCAAAAATCAATATAAAATATAGCCCCAACCAGAAGGTGGGAACCGAGGCAAAAAACATTGCGGTACCGGAGGTAACCTGATCAATCCAGGTTCCATATTTAGTTGCGGCAGCAACACCGATTGGAATGCCTATCAGCATGATCCAGCACATTGTCATCAATGCCAGAAATACACTGGTTTCAGCACCGTCTGCGATAACGGATGTGACGGGAGTTCGGAAAAAGATCGATGTTCCCAGATCCCCTTGCAGAACATTACCAAGCCATAGCAGATATTGCGTATAGAGAGGTTCTTCCAAGCCCATTTCCTTTGACAGCTGGGCGATTTCCTCGGGCGTCGCACTGTCGCCGAGAAGGATGGATGCAGGATCGCCCGGAATGAGGTGAACAAAGAAAAATACAAGAATGGAGGCCGCCAACAGAGTTGGTATAAGTGCTAGAAGCCTTTTAATCGAATAGCGAAACATGCGTCTTCAACCTGCATTTTAAAAACGAGGGAACACCTTCGCCCGATAAAGCTAACCGGGAAAAGGTCGTTCGGGAGGACGTTACATTATTTACTAACGTTCCAGAAGTGCGGCCAGATAAGGGTCGCGTCGCTGAGGCCCTTAAGTTTCGGGGACGCTATATTGTATGTGTAGACGTCGCCGGTCTTCATCGTAGGGACCTGCTTATAAATTAGGGCCTGTATTTCCGACCAGATCTTGCGACGTTCTGCCGGATCTGAAGAGGCCGTGAATTTCGCCTTCAATGCCGCTTTTTCCGGTGTTGCCCACCAGCCCGGATAGTTGTCATTCATGACGGAAATCAGGATCGGATCAGGAACAAAACCATGATGGGTAAAGAACAGATCCCATTGATCTGGTTGCGCCCGCTTCTTGATCAGGGTTGCCCAGTCATACACTTGCAAATCAATGTTAAAACCAGCTTGTGCCAGCTGCTTAGTGTAAACGATTGCCTTGTCGTAATGGAAAGCATAATTGGTAGAAACCATAAACTTGATCGGCTCTCCCTTATATCCTGCATCCAACGCCATTTTTTTGGCGGCGGCAGCATCCCCTCTGGAGAAATTATCGGTTCCGGCAGCTGTGTTCCACACATTGCCCTCTGGCAGAAAAGAACCATTTGCTCGCCAGAGTTTATCCGGGCCTATGGCCACTTGAAGGGCTGGTGTCTTGTTGAGAGCCGCCTGGATGGCACGGCGTAACGCAAAATTCTCTTTCAAGGGGCCTTCTTTGGAATTCATGAAAACAAGACCAAAAATCGGACCCCCGTTCAAAATTGTTTTAACACCTGCATCCGCATCCAGATCTGCAAACAAGTCACCTGGAATGCTTTCCGCATAATCATAGTCACCGGCTTTAAGACCACTGACCCGGGTTCCAACGTCAGCCACAGGAATAAACTGCAAAGCATCAAATTTGGCCATGCGCTTACCGCTATATCCGTCCGCAGCACCATCCGAAAATGCATAGTCATCAAATCGAACAAGTTCTACATGCCTATTCGGTTTCCATTCATTGAACTTATAGGGCCCGGTACCAATGTAATTTAGAGGCGCTATAGGCTCTTTGGTCGCGCTTTCCATGATTGACGCAGGTAAAATCGCCGGGCCACCATTGATGAACGCCATCAGGTTTTTCCATGGACCAAAAGGGGCTTTTAATTTTAGAGTAACTTCGTAGTCATCGGTGGCCTCGACACTTTGTACATTACCAAAAAGCAAACTACCGCGGGAGCCATATTCGCCCCACCGTTTTAGAGATGCTAAAACGTCCGCAGATGTCATTTCCTGACCGTTATGGAACTTCACCCCTTTGCGCAACGATATAACAATTGTCTTACCGTCATTTTCCAGCTTATCGCCAGAGGCTAACAATGGAACCGGAGCATTCGCTGCGTTGAATGTATAAAGCCCCTCAAATATGTGGTGTGCAATGGTTGTCGCAAGATCCGACGTCACCACGTGCTGGTCAAGACTTGGCGGCTCGCCCACTGTTGCATAGCGCAACGTTCCTTCAGCGTAGGCAGATGCGGACATCACAAGTGCAACTCCGGCCGCCATAGATGTTTTCCAAAGATTTCTTAATTTCATGCTTTCTTCCTCCCGTTCATAAGCAGAGCATTGGGCCTCTTGTGGCCTTCTTAATTTTGTAAAAAACTTACATTTTGATCAAATAGTGTCAAATCCTTTTTGCATTATGACGCAAAATAGGTCAAAATAACGTAATTAACTTACATTTTGGAAAGAAAAATATGGACACCTCCCTGGGAATTGAACGATTTGAAACAGCTGATGTTGCCGCAGGTGGGCAACGCCGCCCTTTTGCAAAAGCAGTCCGTGCAGGCGATTTTGTCTACATCTCAGGGCAAGTCCCAACCGTGGAGGGTGAGATTGTGAACGGCGGCATAGTCCCTCAGACCGAGGCAACCATATCGAATATCATTGAAGTCCTGAAGCTTGCCGATTGTGGTCTTCAGCACGTAGTCAAAGTGAATGTCTGGTTGGATGATCCGCGTGATTTCACCAGTTTTAACGGTGTGTTTGAAAAGTATTTCATCGACAATCCACCAGCGCGGTCCACAGTACAATCCGCTCTCATGGTGGATGTAAAAGTAGAAATGGATGTGATAGCATACAAACCGCAAACCAAATGATGATTGATCTCCATGCTCAAAATAATCGACATAATCTCACAGCTACGTCAAATGGATGGTAGCTTTCCCAAGCAAGAGCAAAAAGTGGCAACCCATGTCATTGAAAACCTGGAAACAGTTGCTTATCAGAAGCAGGATGAAATTGCGGAAGCCTCTGGTGTCTCAGTGGCAACTGTAAATCGGTTCTGCCAAACTTTGGGCTGTGAAGGTTTCAAAGATTTTAAAATTCAGTTGGTGCAAAGTGTTGCAATCAGTTTGCAGTATCTACGGGCACCCAGCACCGACAATTCAGAATCTGGTCAACTTGCGGGGCAGATCTTCCAAATCCTGATTGATACTCTTAGCATCGCGAGAAACCAGCTTGACGGTGAGGCAATGGAAACCGCAATTGATGCGTTGGCAACAGCCCGTCGCATCAACTTTTTCGGTGTGGGAGGAGGATCCTCAAACGCCGCCCGAGAAGGTGCCAATAGATTCTTCAGACTCGGCATCCCATCTGAAGCTCATTCCGATGGTTATTTTCAAAGAATGTTGGCATCAACACTGACAGCAGGAGATGTAATCTTCCTGATATCTTCCAGCGGCACACCAAGAGAGCTGCTGGACAGCGTTACCATTGCCCGTCAGTATGGGGCCAAGACCATTAGCCTGACGAAAACAGGCTCAGAGCTCGCTCAATCCACAGACATTTCCATCGAAATTGATATTCCAGAAGATCAGGACATTTACAAGCCAAGTGCTTCCCGACTCGTCTTTATCGCAATTATCGATGTATTGGCAGCCGGCGCTGCCCGCAAGCGGCCGGATCAGGTAAAAGAGAATCTACGTCGCATCCGCACATCTCTCTTACCGCTATCCAAAGATGTGGGAGCGACACCCGTTGGAGATTGATCAGCCCCGCCAGAAACTCTTTACGTCACATCCGTTGAAAATTGCCTGTATAGGCGAAGCAATGCTTGAGTTGTCCTTAGGATCCGATCTTTCCAAACCTCAACTAGGGTTTGCTGGGGATACACTCAATACGGCAATTTACCTGCGTCGCTGCCTTTCATCTGATCATGAAGTTGCCTTTGTCTCAAGGGTGGGAAAGGATATGCTCTCAGAGACGATGCTGGCTTTTATTGAAAGCGAAAGCATCACCACTCGTCATATCTCAAAAGTGGGCGGACGATCTCCCGGCTTATATGCGATCAGTACCGACCAATATGGTGAGAGAAGTTTTTCTTACTGGCGCGAAAATTCTGCAGCCCGATTACTGTTCCAGGATGGTACTGATGCTAATTTTGATCAATTGGCAGGCTTCGATATTTTATACTTATCAGCCATTTCCCTCGCAATTCTTCCGAACACTATCCGATTAAAACTATTGGACTGGATCAAGCAATACAGAGCAAGGGGCGGCATCACAATATTTGATTCAAATTATCGCCCTCAGCTATGGGAGAGTAAAAGCGTCGCTCAGGAAATCATTTCAGCAGCGTGGGCGAACTGCGATATAGCATTACCGTCTCTCGAAGATGAACTGACACTCTTTGAGGACAATGATGAGGCTTCTGTCATTCATCGGCTTAACCAGCTTGGCATCAAAATGGGTGTGCTTAAACGGGGAGAGAAAGGACCAATGCCTTTGGGCAGCCATAAACTTCAGGATCATAATTTCCTTCCCGTTCAGGAAATAGTCGACTCCACAGCGGCGGGAGATAGTTTTAATGGCGCATTTATCGGCGCTCTGATCACTGGCCAATCGCATGAAGATGCCATCTTGGCAGGCCATCTATGCGCCTCAAAAGTCCTACAATTTAAAGGTGCGATTATACCGGTCAGTGAATAGATTTCCCTTAATAAGGGCACTCCATAAGTTATTTCGAATAAAATTGGAGAAAATTCGATGCTTTGCACCACAGTCAATTCAAGAGAGACTGGCGGCAGGCTACATGATTGAGTTATGATATCCATCAGGGGCTAGATTGAACGCGACAATTGATCGCTGATACGGGAAAAAAATGCCATTTGAAATCGCCTATTCGCCATTGTTGGTGATGGCGTCAATAGCAATTGCAGTTACGAGTTCTTTCACGGCCTTGAGGCTGACATCCAATTTGCGGTTTATGCAAATTGCACAAAGAAAGAAAAGAGTAGCGCAAGGTGCTATGGCGCTTGGCGGCGGAATTTGGTCCATGCATTTTGTGGGCATGCTGGCCGTCGAAATGCCTTTCGAGATCTCCTATGCCCCTCTTCCTACACTTGGATCCGTCCTGATTGCTGTATTGGTAACCGGATCAGCGTTACTTTCCCTTCATTTTGGCGTTCGAAACAAAAAACGCATTGCGATTGCAGGTGTCTTGACGGGTATCGGTATTGTCGCCATGCATTATCTGGGTATGAGTGCGATCTCAGCCAATTGTATCGTAACCTATAACCCTGTTGGCTTGCTCGCGTCCGTCGCAATCGGGATCGCCGCTTCTATTGCTGCAATGGAATTAGCATATGGCCAGAGAACCCTGAAAGCAGCGATAGCTGGAGCTGGTGTTTTAGGGCTCGCAATCTCGGCCATGCATTACGCTGCCATGTATTTTACGATATTCAGTATTAACAACGATGTGACGATAACACCGATCCCGGTTCTGAGCCGTGATACACTCGCTCTTATCGTCGCGCTGGCCTCATTTGTCATCTGCGGCGTTTTTCTTCTGTCTTCCGTCCCCATGAACTCTGATCAGCCTCTGACGGAGCCTACAAACACCGACAATCAAACAATCAACGCGCAGATGGCGGAGGAAGAAAGAAACTTGGAGACTAAAAAGGCGGCGGCGCCCTCTCCTCTTTCTCGCGCCCTTTCGCACAATCATGACCCTGTAGGCTCACTCTCTGATCGCATTCCTTACAATCGGAACAATGCCGTCCGCTTCCTGCCGTCTTCCGCCATCCTCTTTGCTCAGGCAAATGGGCATTACACAAAACTCCATAACGGTGAAGAAGAATTATTTTGCCCTTGGCCTATTTCGCGTCTTGAAGGGCAGTTAAATCCAAATCTGTTTGTTCGCACACATCGCAGTTTCATCGTTAATCGGGAAATGATTACCGGTTTCCGCCGGGATGGAGACAAAGCTTTTTGCGTCATCGGAGAGGATACCGGTTTGGAAGCGCCCGTTAGCCGGGGGCGCCTCTCCTCCCTTCGCAAGATTCTCCACGTCACCTGAAAACCACCTGCGCTGCAGATCCGCATTTCGTGCAGAATAAACGTATTTCATGAAACACCGGCGTCATCCATGTGTCACCCCTTAACGCGCCTTGCATCCCTGGCTCATCCTTCTGAAAAACATAACGATCTCCAAATAGATCACTCATACAAGCTTGGGAGGAGCAAGGGATGATACCAGGGTCTTTTGATTATCATAGACCGCAATCCGTTTCTGAAGCCGCAACATTGTTGTCGGATTTTGGGGATGAAGCGGCTATCGTGGCAGGCGGTCATAGTCTGATACCCATGATGAAATTACGGATGGCGCTCCCTGAAAATCTCATCGATTTGCAGGATATATCCTCCATGAAAGAAATAACGGTTTCAGGGAATTCGGTTATCATTGGCGCATTGGTTACACAGAATGAACTAATTGCCTCAGACAGCCTCTTCAAGATTTGTCCGCTCCTAAAAGAGGCTGCGCTTCAAATTGCGGATCCACAAATTCGAAATGTGGGAACCATTGGAGGTAATGTTGCAAATGGAGATCCGGGCAATGATATGCCTGCTGTCATGCAAGCGCTTGATGCTTCTTTTGTCCTGCAAAACAAAACAGGGTCGCGAGACGTAAAAGCCCGCGATTTTTACGAAGCGTCTTTCTTCACCGCGCGCGAAGAAGATGAAATTCTGACAGCAATCAAATTCACAGCCCCGCCTGAAGATCATGGCGCCTGTTACATGAAACAAAAGCGTAAGGTTGGCGACTACGCTACGGCGGCGGCGGCTGTTATCGTAACCCTGAACGGCGACACCATTGAGAGCGCCTCTA
>JBDWHS010000017.1:0-17880 GCA_039975135.1 Sneathiella sp.
CGCCACTATACTCTCGCTACAATCTTTACTTGTAGCAAAAAATCCACACCCTGTTCCAAAAACTGACCTCGTGGTGGTTGCCGGTAACGGGAGTAAAACACGCAAAGAAAGAGAGTGCCTTCTTCCTTTCAAAAAGGCTCCTGCAGAATATACTGCTGGGAACGATCTACAGATCATGGAGGTTATCATGATTGGTGGCGAAGAGTTGATCGATAAGATTTACGCCAGCCTCTGGGAAGAAGGTGAAGATGCCTGAGCTTGATCCAGAACGTCGAGAAATAATCAATGAATTGCGGCGCCAAATTGCATCAGAAAATGAACTCACAGCGAACCAGGCGAGAGCTTTTGTGCGGGGACTGCAAACTGGTTGGAATGTACCTACAATTCAGTGGAGTAACTCAGCTTCCTGTGAGCAATACGACGATGCTAGGCGTCTTTTGAATGCGGCGTCCATATTTCAGTCGTTGGATGGTCGTGGCTCAACTGAAGCTAGATTTTGCTACCAGCGAAGCGCTGAACTTCTGGAGTGGTTGTCACGCGCAAATGACCAAATCGAAACGGCCGTTTCATTGGAGCTGTTAGCGGCAGCGGCTTATCAACTCGGCGGCAGCCCTGCCATGGCTACCACTTTGCTGGGCCAAGCAGAAGCAAAAGGCCCTGGTGAAGAGCTATATGCCGACTTTCTCCGAGCAAATTTTGATGGAGTTATCCAATCTGTTTCAAATTTCTGGCGCGATAATCCTCAAATCACCAGAAGAGATGCACAACGACAAATTTTGGAAGAAGAAGGCGAAGACAAAGTCAGCTGGTTCTTTACGGTCGAACTAGTACGCGTTCTAGGGCTTTTAGCAGATACTATCCGGCGAGGAGACGAGGATCGTTTTGAGTTAGCAAAACGAAAACTATCCGCGCTGGATAAACTCGCCACAAGAACATTTTCGGATGAAGTGTCTTTACTCATAACGCTACTTTATCAAGTTTCAATCGACTTTGGCGAAGCAAGTATCTACGTGCCAATTAGACAACTGAGTGCGCTGAAACCAGAGCGAGCTGACCGTCTTGAACGTTTCGCTCGGGGGCAGTTTGGCCGTGGGCGTGGTATTCTATGGACTTCACAACGTCTGGGCTTAGCGCGTCTGTTACGGGAAGAGTCTTTTGCCTTATGCACTCCGACCGGTTCCGGTAAAACACTTGTTGCAAATCTGGCGCTTGTTAAAGAGCTGCTATTAAAGGGGGATGAAGACGGGCCTCTCGCCCTTTACTTGGTGCCATCTCGAGCTTTAGCAAACGAAGTCGAGGTCAAGCTTTCTAGCGAGCTAGCGAAAGATGTGATCGTGACTGGCTTGTACGGTGGTACCGATTGGGGCGTAACAGACTACTGGTTAGACGCCGACGAGCCCACTGTGCTGGTTGCAACGGTAGAAAAAGCTGACGCTCTGATGCGCTATCTTGGTTCACTTCTATTGCGCCGGATAAAGCTGTTGATTGTTGATGAGGCTCATCAAGTTGTTCCTGAAGATAACGAACGAACGCAAGATGATTTCGCAGAACATTCCTCTCGTTCTCTTCGCCTCGAAGCCTTTGTTTCAAGACTCCTGTCTCAAGCTCCTGACATTGTTCGCATCGCTCTAACTGCCGTTGCAGGCGGCGCAGCCCATCCAGTTTCTAGGTGGATACAGGGACGTAATGATGCAGCGCCTGTGGGGTCGAATTATCGTAGCACACGGCAACTTATTGGCTCTTTTGAAACCGCTCCAGACCGAGCTGGTCAAATGCTCTTGGAGATATTGAACGGCAAACCACTTTTCGTTCGAGGGCGAGACGAACCGGTTTATATCAATCTTCGCACACCACCGATGCCACAACTTCTCGCAAGCATGCGAAACAGCATCTACCGCTTTAATCAGCTCGACGTCCTTTGGACATCGCTGCACTTGGCAAATAGTGGTCGTAGAATTCTAATTTCGATTGCACAACAACCAGAGAGAACGATGGGATGGTACAAGGATGCGCTATCCCTAGAAACTTGGTCCGATGCTCCGTTCTTTGAACCACCAGAAGAAGAAAACGAACTGCGTCGTTTCAATGATGCGCGCGCCGCATGTGTTGACTATTGCGGTGAGAATTCTTACGAAGTCACGTTACTCGATCATGGAATTGCAACCAATCATGGACAGATGCCTCAACGTATCCGGCGGATGATGGTTGATCTCATTGACCGAGGGATTTGCCCAGTTACCGTTGCCACTGCAACGCTGACAGAGGGTGTAAACCTTCCTTTTGATATCATATTTGTCCCATCGCTTATGCGACGGTCATTTAATGCCGCCGAAGAACAGCAAGTAGAAAACCGGATGTCTACCGCTGAATTCCGAAATCTCGCAGGGCGCGCTGGTCGCCCTGGTGCGGGCAAAGGCCTTGAGGGTATTACGCTCGTGCCTATCCCTAGTCGTCCATCAACAACAGCCAAAGGTACTCTCCGAACGCAGCGACGACAGATCGCAACGATGCAAGAGCATTGGAGAACTCTCAGGCAATCTCTCTTGGCCGAAGAGTTGGAGCAATTTGATATCGATAGTCCTTTGGCTTTGTTGTTGGACGGCATTGCTCAACGAGCAAAAGAGCTCCTCGATGTCGATGGAGTAGAGTTCATGGAGTGGTTGGAAGCGGTAGCCGCACCCGACATTAGCGACTTAGCTGGCCGCGCGTCAGAAGACGAGATGGCTCGCCTTGCCGATAGTGTGGACGAGTTGGACGGCGTTCTTCTAAGTGCGCTGGAAGAGTTGCAACGTTTTGATGATGCTGAGCTAATAGGTGCCGCAGCCGAAGAAGCTTTGGCCAAAATTTGGAATAATACTTTCACCGTCTACGCAGCCGCGAAGGAAGAATGGATGGAAGCTGCCTTCATAAGCCGTGGGCAAGCAATGCTGAGAGATATCTACCCCGAACGAGATGAGCGCAGCCGTCTCTACCAGTATGGCTATACGCCCTACGTTGGCAAGCGGTTCGAAGCGATTGTACCTGATATGTTGGAGGTATTGAGAGACGCGACGAACTATGGCGATGATGACGAAGCCAAGCGTCTTTCAATATTCGCCAAACTTGGAGAACTGCTCGCCAACGACCGAGGTTTTGGTTTTAGGGTGCGTTCTACAGCTACGGATCAAGAAATCCTTGCCAATTGGCAAGATGTATTGGGGTGGTGGATGCGTGTAGCAGACTTCGACGCACCCGCCCCCAAAGACCTGCGCGTTTGGCAACGTTTCATAAGTGACAACCTTGATTTCCGCCTTGGCGTCGGATTGGGAGCCGTTGTAGCTAGGGTTTGGTCTGATGGTGTCGATGGTGCTCTGACTGTACCTTCTTTGGATGCTTGGCGTAATACGACAGGTCTTCCATGGTTTGGTTTTTGGGCGCGCGAGCTCCTTCGTTGGGGAACATTAGAGCCTTTTGTTGCGTTCGCGCTGGCTGAAGGTTTAGTCGGAACGCGAGGCGACGGAATGGAGCTAAAACAAGAATTTTCAAATTGGTTAGAGGTGCGGAAGCCTGACTTAGATGCAGAAGATCGGATTGATCCGCAGTTGTTCCTCGAATGGCGCAGGTCGAGGGTAGAAGCTCCCAGGGCCAGAACTCGAAGAAGACCAATCAATGTCGAGCTCGACGACACAACAGGCGAACGAAGCCAGTATCCTGTGATACCGATTGTCCACGACGACGTTGTGCATTGGTTTGATGCAGCGGGTTTTTCCCTTGCTCAGTCGAGTGCTAACAATTTCTCTTCGAGTGATCAGATCCATCGAAACGATTTTCGCCTTTTTGCCGATCGGGACAAGCCGACAGTAAGGCAAGTGTTCTCAGGAACTTCATAAATTTACTTATCTTTCAGAGCAGTTGAAAATTTTCGTGGCAGGCATTCCTAAATTCACCACTCCAAATGCTGCTTTGATGTATGAATGTCTGGTTTGCGCAAGTTGCACTGCAGCAGATGAAAACTCGTCCTACGGATGCTTTGGGCCGAAAGCGTCTTAATAGGGTCATTGTCGACGCACTGGCAGCATCTAATCGGTGGCCGGTGGATTGCAAAGGAGAAATGAAATCTCCTTTGCTCTCGATGATATCGCCATGGAGGTGTTGGAGGAGCAGGAACGCTCCTCTGACGAGGGATCAATCAACGATACGATTAGATGGCTCTGGAATGGGCTCCAATGCCCTGAAGGAGCCAAAGCCGGGAGGGATGCAACGGGAGGCGCGCAGCGGGCCTCCCTTGCCAAGATGTACTGGCGTCTGCCAGTACACATCTTGCATTCCGACCTTTAGGTCATATCTCGCACACAGCGAATTGTATAACTTCATTGATCGTCAGAGCGATGTAATGAGGATCTAAAAATTCCTTCGTAATTGCGTTTTAAGATCGGAAGATCGTCAGCTAGCACGTCATCATTCAACATTTCTATGATCCCGTTATCAGGAATTAAAAACTCTGAATTGAATAAAGAATTCGAATAAAGCACTGTTGCATTGGCAGTAAATAGTGCCTCTCTCTGGCCTGGATCAGTAAGTTGAATTGGAGAAATTTCAGTACCATTCTTAGGGAAGAGTGTGTTGGTTTTCGAGTCTTGAAAAGGAATATCATTCGCCGCTTCGACAATATGGAAAGGTTCATCTTTTCCGCGCACAAATTCGCAGAAGAAACGGAGATATCCTTCGCTTTTTTCTATTGTATCCAGGGACAGACAATGTGGATTTAGTGTGTGTAAACGCTGTGATGTACCATCAAGCAAAATGGCGCCATATTCTGAAATTAAAGACGAAACAAAGCGGTTGTTGTTATCTTTATCTGTAAATTGGACATCTATGAGTTTAAGCGCCTCATAAAATGGGAGTCTAGCTTGTCGCAAGGCCGTAATGCTCAAGCCATCATAAATGTCTGGATTATTTTCTAGTTTTGCAGCAGTAGCTAACTTTTTAGCAAAACCTCGCGCTTCAGTGACATCGGCATCTTGCCAAGCCGCTCTGATTGGTGGCACGTCTTTCCATTGCCCTGTCAGATTAACTGATGGAACAATCGCACTTTTCTCATCGTCCAATGTCACAGCGTCACTGCCTGGGATAATTGCAGATAGCGTTGCATAAAGTGGACGAGCAGCTCGGTCACCGGCTTCTGCGGCTTTTTTGTACCATGAGATAGCCTGTTCTGGGTTTTTCTCAACGCCAATGCCTTGCTGAAAGTTGATCCCAAGGAAGCGCATTGCTTCTGTATCACCAGCCTCTGCGGCTTTTTTGTACCATGAGGCAGCCTGTTCTGGGTTTTTCTCAACGCCAATGCCTTGCTCATAGTTGATGCCAAGGAAGCGCATTGCTGTTGTATCACCAACCTCTGCAGCTTTTTGGTACCATGAGACGGCCTGTTCTGGATCTTTCTCAACGCCAATGCCTTGCTGATAGCATACACCTAGGTTGCACATTGCTGTTTTATCACCGGCCTCTACGGCTTTTTGGTACCATGAGACTGCCTGTTCTGGATCTTTCTCAACGCCAATGCCTTGCTGATAGCATACACCGAGGTTGTACATTGCTGTTGTATCACCGGCCTCTACGGCTTTTCGGTACCATGAGACGGCTTGTTCCGGATCGTTCTCAACGCCAATACCGTGTTCATAGTTGAAGCCAAGGAAGCGCATTGCTTCTGTATCACCAGCCTCTGCGGCTTTTTGGTACCATGAGGCAGCCTGTTCTGGGTTTTTCTCAACGCCAATGCCTTGCTCATAGTTGATGCCAAGGAAGCGCATTGCTGTTGCATCACCAACCTCTGCAGCTTTTTGGTACCATGAGACTGCCTGTTCTGGGTCTTTCTCAACGCCAATGCCTTGCTGATAGCATACACCTAGGTTGCGCATTGCTGTTTTATCACCGGCCTCTGCGGCTTTTCGGTACCATGAGACGGCCTGTTCCGGATCTTTCTCAACGTCAATGCCATGCTGATAGCATAAACCGAGGTTGTACATCGCTGTTGTATCACCAGCCTCTGCGGCTTTTCGGTACCAAGAGACGGCCTGTTCTGGGTTTTTCTCAACGCCAATGCCTTGCTGAAAGTTGATCCCAAGGAAGCGCATTGCTGTCTTATCACCAGCCTCTGCGGCTTTTCGGTACCATGAGACAGCCTGTTCCGGGTCTTTCTCAACGCCAATGCCTTGCTGATAGCAAAGGCCAAGACTGATCATTGCACTTGTAAAATCTGCCTCTGCGGCTTTTCGGTACCATGAGACGGCCTGTTTCGAATCTTTCTCAACGCCGATGCCTTGCTGATAGCAGATGCCAAGATTATTCATCGTTTTGGGGTCATTTGCATCTGCTTTGATAGCTTTATGGTACCATGAAACCGCCTGCTTTGGATCTTCCGCAACGCCAATACCTTTTGCATAGTAAAAGCCAAGTGCACGCATGGCTATCGCGTTACCAATTGCTGCGGCTCTGTGGTACCAATACACAGCTTGTTCAGGATCTTTTTTAATATTGTCACCATCTTGGTATGCTTCAGCTAAAGCCAACATTGCTGATTGATCTCCCGCTTCTGCGGCCAAAACATAGTGAGCCCAGTTATCCTCATTTGGATTATCGGATCTTAAGTCATCCGCTTTGATGTTAGATTTAGGAGTTTTTTTGCTGTTGAGCGGTTTTCTAAACTCTGGGAATTTAGTGCTGGAATCGATTTTACAGTCTGTAAATTGACTAACCGATAGCCCTTTTGCGTTCAGAAAAATTGTGCCACGAATATCTGATCCGGAGAAATCATATTCAGATAGATCTTCATTTTCAAAATCTATGTTTCGAAGATCAATATTTTGAAAATCGATTTTAGGATCTAAACCTAAAATTTTGACGCCTTGCTTGAAATTGAGGTCTTTTGTTCTGAGCAGTGTACGAACTTTGGAAATCTCGTCTGCGTTTAGGTCGACAAATGGGTTTTTGAAGTCTACAAGCTTTACCATGTGATCACCGCTTGGCAGAGTCGTATTGCATGGTCATGCAAATTCCGTTCTTTCAAAATAAAAGTCTTTAGAAGTCGATTGACAATGGCCTGGCTATTGCTTTCTTCCGCTGAATTATCCTCTTTGTTTGCAAGCAATGGGGCAACGCTGAAATCATTTTGGTGAGCATAAACAGTTATTTGTAGTTCCTGTGCCGCCTTTGGATCCTTTTCTCCAAAGCATATCGGACTGCCGCTCAACACATTACCTACAAGCCAACCGAGACGATCTACAGGACCTGTTATTCTCCAATTATCGTTTTGGGTTAAGTGTATTGTTTTTGGGCCGCTTTCTGCCTCAGGATCGTATCGCTTAGTAATGGAAACTCCTTTTCCTGTTATTTTACAATAAACTTCATGCACTCCCATGAGAAAAGACATTTCGTCTATGGACGTTTGGAGTCTGTCAAAGAAGAGATCAAAATTCGGTTCTAGTTGTGTATCGGGGTCTGTTACCTGATTAAAACTGATGCTTGTCAGCTTCGCGAGTTTTTCCTCGCAATTGCGTATATTGCATTCAGGTTGATCGCTTACAGTGTTGAAGGAAGCATCGTATGAGTTAAATTTATCTGCATCAAAGCTATTTTCGATGTATCGGGAAAAATGAGTAGTATCCCGCATTAGATGTGTCGGTAAAATTGACAGATCTTTGTGAAGTTCTAGACGAGCAAACGTCTGCTTTGTTTTTTGCGTCAAAGATTGATTTTTTTGATCTTCGTTTTCGTTCGAATGATCTGAAGGTGGGACGTGCTTTTCTCTGATTGCGTCTTTAGAGACCTTTAGTGCTTCATAAAGCTTTTCTTTGGTTTTTATTTTAAAATTTTCTTGCAGATTTTTTTCAATTAAAACAAGCGCTTCTCCATATTTAATATCTACTATTGCTAGATAAAAAAGAGCGTATGCTGGTTTGATCGGTTTTGTGGGTTGATATTCTTCGTCACAATAAACTTTTATTTTTCTTGATAGTGTAGATTCAATTTTTACTTTAGTCGTGTTGTCTAGAGCGACTTTTAGAGACGTGTCCCTATACTTCGGTTTAACTGACTGTTGGAAAGCTGATCCGATAGCCTCACAGAATTTAACTGCTCGGTCACTGTTTGTCCCTACAAATTGGCTAAGTATATTTTCGAAACTTTCGTATTCTGACACAAAACCATTCCTATTACCCGATAAGTAGTGTGAGATGGTATGTTAAACTTAAATTACATGTCTAGAGTTGGTTGTATATTGGGTGCAGAAATTTTTGTTCCATTCACCCAATACTCAACCTCTGCAACTTCTTTCGCGTCTTCGCTATAAAAAATACGGGCCGGTCCTAGTTGAGGATCACGGTGGAGTTTTCCGTATTTCCAGAAATCTTCCTGTTGAATGGTTCCGTCAGTTCTATGAACGATAAAAGCGGGCTTATCGCCGTCTCTATGGTATTGTCCTAAAATTTCGTACGACAGAATGGTATCTATACCGGTTTTAGTGTGAGTATTAATAGATGCTGGTAAATCACTTTCGCGGTGACAACCTTGCCCGTTATGCCATCGTCTGTAATCTGGCAAGCCCGTATCCGGACAATATCTAATGTAAGCTGGCAAATCCCCCGGTCTGTTAAGGGCACCTTTATTATCGTGCCACCGTTCCTCAAGAACTTTTCCGCTTACCGGATCGCATTCTACTTCAACTGAAAATGTTTTTGTCTGTACTTCTATACTCACCTGTCAAATATAACATTATTTTTGTCTAAAAGTCAAATTACGCCTTTAAAAACATGATGTTATTTATTTTTATTTGTCTGAATCTTTCCCTCTTTTGTATTCGTTTTTTTCGGTCAAAGCCGCTCTAATTATGGGGTCACGCAATGGTGTGTGGCTCGGAAATTAACTCCGAAATCTAAGGAAAAAAGTAGAGCGAATCGACTTCGGCCGTCGTCTTTCTCGGCTCGGGAAAGGTAAAAAAATGCAGAGCATTTTTGATTATAATGACCAGGATAATGTTGTACCATTTGATGTGCAAGCAGCTCGCATCGAACAGTTGCGAAACCCGCTGTATGAAGCTGACTTGGCGAAGTTTTTTGTCGGAAAAGCGGAAACAGCAACTCTGATCCTAGATCTTGCCACGTTTGTCATTTTTGATCACTACGCAGATGGAGGGCGTGTCTTAATGGCTAACGGAACTATGCTTGATTTGGATCGAATGGAATCTACTGGTGAGAGATTTGTTTATGATTGCGACGGTAATGAAATCTTCCTTCAAAAAAACTGTCTACTTATTCGGACGGAAGATTGTTTCGGTGAAAGCCCGCGGCGGACGATGAATAGGTTTTTGCAGAAAGCGATACGCTCTTCGAAAACCACAGTTGATATCCGACTTCTTCCAATGTTGTTCTGGCTTGATATCGCCAGAAAAATCCTGATGAAGCAGGGAAACTAGTTTCATTGAAACCTTGTGATGGAAATGGCGCTCAACTCGAGCGCCATTTTTTTACCCTCCTCACCAAATCCGTTCTGCGAGCTGGCGATCTTCAACGCCAATCATATTCAAGTAAACTGATGTTGATGAAAGGCTGGAATGTCCCAGCCAGCTTTGTAGTTTCGTAACAGGGATGTCAGACATTGCCCCATGGACACCCAGGGAATGGCGTAGCCCTCGAGCGCAGGCTTGAGCGCCGTATATCTCGGCGGTCTTCATAACTTTGGCGATCAGCCGCCAGCCAGTGGTTCTGCTAAAATCCCATAGAGGGACAAAAGCTGTTTCGGAACAATACTGCCGGTCACGAATATCATGTGTTGTGTCGAGCCGGTTGATATACGGAAATGGAAGCGGCACAGGTCTAAAATGTTTACCTTTCAGTTTACCGCGCTTCTTGGCGCTGCGGAGGATCACAGTTCCCTCCTCCAGTAAAATCTGGTGTGGCGTCACAGAAAGCGCTTCTGAGGGTCTACAGCCTGTCCAGAAGATCATTTCCGCGAAAGTACGTTCTGATGGCACTGTTAAGATGGAGAGCGCCTCATAAAAGCGGGAGCGTTCTGCTTTGGAGAGATATTTGCGAGCCCCATTTATCGTGTAAAGGCTCATATCCTGGGAGATTGAAGAAAGGCTGTTCATGGCGGTTGCTCCTATGCTTCCACCGGAACATGAAGCTCAGCGCTGGAAACAGAATATATTATTATGTTTCAACGCTCTATACCTCTCAGTTTTACAACGACTTAGGTTCAAAGAACCGGATGTTGCAGGGCATCAAATCAGCAATAGTATACGAGGAAAATTCCCAAAATACAATCTTTGAAACAATTTAATATATATTGTTTCATTTATATGGTGTGTGTTGGATGGAATGCAAAGAGGCCTTTAATCGCCACCTGGATTGCTGCAATGCTCATGATAGTATCTGTATCGGCGCAGGCCGGGCAGAATGTAAAAATAAGAGAATTCCTGACCTATGATGATAAATCCCAGGAGTATTTTCTGGCCTCAACGATCTGGACAGCGGCGGTTATTGCAACACAGATCCGCCAGGATTTGGCGTCCTGTATTGCGGATTGGTACACAAATGATCCGATGATCATAAAAAAACGAAATGCTGAGATCCTGGACACGATGAAAGGTTATCCGGACAGTTACCCAAGTGGTCTTGTGGTCGCTATTTTACAAAAACAGTGCGGTAAATTCGGTCAGTGACTGTTTGCTTTACAGGGTGGGAACAAGATTAGGTGTTTTAATCAGGCTGACATCGTTGCTGATGGTGACATCCGGTTTGTTTTGTGAGAGCGTTGACTCCAATTTGTCGTTCAACCCGTCAATCTGTTTATCAATGGCTTTGTTATCGTCTTTCAGGGCTTTAAGCTGATCTTTGGTCGGCGGTGGATCGCGATCCTGTAGTTTGTTTGTAACATCACCCAGACGCTGTTCGGCTGCATGGCTATCTGCTTTTATGGCTTTGAGATCCTGGAGGCGCTTAAGCTTTGCCAGATAGCTTGATCGACTTTCACGTCCCGTCCAGTCAATTCCGGCTGTAATGGCGTCATCAACTCTTTTATTGTCGGATGTCCAGGCGACACCATTGTCATCCAGAAAGGCTTTTCTGCCGTCTGGCAATGTGACTGCCCCTTTAAGGCTGTCTTTGATATCGGCATGTGCTGTTTCGATAGCGTCATCAAGACGATCCTGAAGATTGAGGAGCTTACTTTGTGTTGCACGGTTATCTTCAACAACGCCCTGATACAATGCCTGATATCCGGGATCGTTGATCAATAACCAGTCAAAGGTCGATATCTTGCGGGAGGAGCCATTATTGCTGCCTTTAGCTTCTTGAAGGGCGTCGCGAGCTTCTTCACTTAAGAACCGGGACATGCGCGTTGTATTGACACCAGATGTCTCTCGATTGAGATCGTCCCAGTTTTGTTGGCGGATTGCATCCGCCTGCGCTTTTGCGATGATATTGAATTCCCTTAAATAGCTCATGGTCGGTTTATTTTTATTCGTTATTACAATGTCTTAAAGTATGTCTCCATTATACCATTTTTGAACCTGACTTTGCAAAATTGGTACGCAGGTATGCGCCGTTGAAAGATGGAGAGGCGCTGTACCAATCCTCGTTTATTCAGTGAATAACACGCCTTGAAACAGAAAGTTCCGCCCGTTTTCTATCTGCGATCCGCCTCCTCCAATCTGGCAGCCCTTTAGGAAGAAGAAGTTCAATTTGGATTTTTTCTCACTCTGGAGGAGACAGGTTTATGCCCCCGTCCATGATCAAAAATGAAGAAGGCAGCGCCTTCAAAAGTATTGGAACACATATTAAGCATTCTATTGATGAAAAGAAGAATGTTCTCATCGAAACAGCTCTTCTTATCCCGGATGCTGACGCCGCAGCCGAACAGATATCTCGTCTTGTAAAGGCGGCATTCCAGGCGAAGTTCGGCAAGAAAATGATTGCACTGGAAGAGAAAATCAAGCGGTTCCAGAAAATCCACGATTTGTACGAAGAAGAACTACGGAACGTGCGAGGGCATCTGAAGCAAACCAGAAAAGTACTTCCTAGCTGCCGGGCCAATCGGGATCTGGATGATAGGGATATGGTTGAGGTACCCTTCAGCCATTGGCAAGTAAGGCATCAGGTAGAAGCGATTATTCTCCTTGTGACGATGTTGTTTGCCGTTTTGGCATCCTTGCTTACCGCACATGCAAATCTGACAGGAAGCGGGTTGCAGGTTTTTATTGATAATCCCCTCCTGGCCTGGTCGATGGCAGCTCTTGTGCCATTGTCAGCCATCGCTGTGAAGACCATTCATGCGTATCTGCATACCGGATGGGCAATCAAGACATTCATCTTTGTTTTGACGGCTTCAATGTTGGTGTCCATTGGCCTTTGGATCATCCTTTATGCTGATATGTACCATGGGTTAAGTCCTGCACTTTCCGTGGGAGGGCTGTTGGATGATCCGTCTTTGTGGGATCAATTCCGTGACACGGCCTTCATAGTCCTTTCTTTGACAACAGAAGTCTTGATCGGAACATGTCTTGGTTTGCGCTTGTCGATCATCGCAGGCAATTACTCCCCCGATTACTTCTACCCCAATCCGGAATATCAGGTTCTGTCAAATCAGAAGACTACTCTGGAAAAGAAATTCGAGATCCACGCCAGGGAACTTGAAGATCTCAAGGGTGATTATGCGGAATATGAAAGCTCTCTCGCGCTGCAAATCGAAATTCTGCTGATCGCCCATGCTGGCCGCCGCGCCCATACACCCCCGTCAACTCTCTAAAAGGAGACAAACCTTATGAAACGCATTTATTCCCTGATCGCTGCTCTGGCCGTTTCAACAGCTCTTTCAACGCCTGCCCTTGCTCGGGATACCATCTTTGCATTGTCTTCCCAGCAAAGCGCCGAGGCTCTTAAAAAAGATGTGGAGCGGTCTATCGCCCATATGATGAAGACCCTTAAGCCCGGTGAGATCGCCCGTGTTTATGATGCCAGTCGGGTTAAGCTGGTTGCCACCTTCACGGCTCCTACAGGTAAGGGAGCGGGCAATCCACGGATGCTGCTGAACGCCAATGGTGCCGCGCTTGGTGGCCTTAAAACCTTTATCAAAGATGCCGAGGCTGTTCCGGGGCGCATCGACGGGATCAATCTTCCGGCTGTCTTGCGTAGTATCCGGGAACATTATCCATCTCAGAAAGGCGCGGATTTGATTATCCTGGGCTCCCCTGTTCTGGATGACCCACAAGCCCCCTCTCTTTCCATGAGAAATGGCCGGGTTCCCAATGATGGGCATCTGGCAGCTCGTTTGAGTGAAAGTCTGTATGCAACGAAAGGAACCTCTGGCTCTCTGTCCGGATATGATGTATATTTTGGCACGACCGGAGAGGCCTGGAAGGTCTCGCAAGCTCATGACTATTATCTGCGCCGGTTCTGGTCATTGAGCGTCGAAGGACATGGTGGCAATCTCGCCTTCTTCGGGGATGATCTGGAAACTCTTTTCGGGCGTGCCGGAAAGGATGTGCCGGTTCAGAAGCATAGTGAACCGCTCGTCGCTACAGATAAGCTGGAAATGCTGCAATTTGCGCCGGATACCGGCAAGGTTGCGGATATTTATTCGGAACCGCTGAAAACCGAACCGGCACCGGAGCCGCTCTGGCGTGCTGCCCGTAACCCCAGGATTGGCATTAACTGGCGAGAGGCAAAGGCTGACCTTGACCTTTATGTCCGCCCTTCTCCGTCGGCACCGGTGATCTTCTTCGGCCAATCGCAGACGCAAGACGGGAAGCTTTTTAAGGACTTTACGAACAGCCCCGTAAATGGCTTTGAAACCGTGGCATTGCAGGGTGAGTTTGATCTCAGTGCTATGCAGATTGCCGTCAACTTTTTTGGTGGCCGAGTGCCGGAAAAAACTGTGACCGGAGAGCTGCGTATTGCTATCGGTGATCAGGTCTGGGCAAAGCCTTTTACTATCAAGGCACAACGCGGCAATAAGGGCAAAGGCGTTGAGAAGGTTCTGGCTGAGAATAAGCCAGCGAATAAAGCCTGGGTTGTTATTGATCCGGTTTCTGTTATCGCTCGCTAAGCGCCCGTCTGAGGGTTGCTCACCGCCCATGAAGGCGAGTGACCATCTCCATAGTCAAAGAGGCTTCGCCGTTCGCGAAGCCTCTCTTTTTATGACTTCAGGAGATACATCCTATGAAATCGTCCTCTACGTCGCAGGAGCAGCATCGATCAGGTTTGCTCAACACAACAATTCTGTCCTCAGCCTTTGGTTCCGGTGCTTATTATCTTATCCCCGGCTCTGGCAGCCCAGACTGGTATTCTCTGCCGAGCCTTGGGCTTGGATTTATCAGTATCTATTACGGGATCAAGGCCTTCTCCATTGGCTGGCGCTATACCCGCGAATTTTATCGATATGTCAAAGCTATCAGCGAAGGTACTTCCCACGGGGATGCAGGCTTTTTGACGGAAGCGGAAGCAAAGCTGGCAGGGCTTCATAAAAGAAGGCCTGGAAGTCACTTTGTCGGGGTTCTGGGAAAGAGTGCGCTGTGGCTTCATACAGAAACACATACTTTGATAATCGGCCCTGCCGGTTCATCCAAAAGCTCGGCAGCCTTTATGCCGAGGTTAGCCCTTGATCCGGGAAGCTGTATTATTGTCGATATCAAGCGTGAGTTCTGGGAAACAACTTCGGAGCTTCGCCGTAAGAAGTTCAAGCATCGGATTGTTGTTCTCGATCCCACGTCGGAAGATACGGGCTATCTCAATCCGCTGGATTATATCCATGCGTTCCTGAAAGAAAATTCGCCTGCTGTCCTCACGCTGGTGCGGGGGTGGGTTCTTCAATCCTATCCGGAGCCGCCTGAGGAAGGTGCAAACAAGTTCTTCAGGGATGGCACTCGCCTGGTTCTGGTGGCTATTACGATGGCTGTTGTGGCCACATGCCCGGCCGAGCATCGAAACCTGGCGACCGTCTATCGTGCTTTGACGAATGAGACATTTCTTAATGAACTGCTTATGCGGGCCGGGCAATGTACTTTGCTTAATGGTGAGATCGCTCAAATGGCTGAGGATCTGCATCGGATGGCTTTCGGTGATGATGGGGCTGCCAAAACCTATGAGCAGTTCCGGGTTGGTGCCATGCAGGCTATGGAGGCTTACGGTCCCGGAAACTATCTGGCAAAGATTACTTCAAAATCCACATTCGATTTTGCAGATCTGAAGCAGGAAAAGATAACGGTTTATATCACGGTGGATTTTGCCAATAAGGACGTGTTGGGGAAATGGGCGGGAGCCATGCTCTGGCTGGCTACCGATCAACTGGTTCGGGCAAATAACAATGTTCCGGTCACAATCTATCATGATGAAAATTGTAACAGCCCGCTCTATATCCTGCCGACGCTCTTAACCCTGCTCAGATCATATGGGGTGAAATATATCGGGGCGACTCAAGATTTAGAGGATATATCAAGAGTTTACGGGAAACCAGCTCTGGCGACGCTGCTCTCAGAAACCGACGTGAAGCAGTTTCTGGCACCCATTCGCTCGCAGACCACTCTCGACTATTTGAGTAAGTCTCTCGGGGAGTATACGGCGATGGCGGAGAGTTTTTCTTTTACCGAAGAGGGCGTGAAAGAAAGCAGTAGCCGCCGGGCGCAGGCGCTGCAAACGGCGGAGCAGATCCGTCGTTTGCCAAAAGACGCGCAGATCATCTTCTACAGCAATTTTAGGCCGATCCTTGCCCGGAAAGTTCAGGTTTTCGCCATGGCACCGCTTCGAAAGCAAATTGCCCCGAACAGCATGTATGGCGGCAAACGCTATCTGAAGCCTGTTGAGGTTGTTATCAGGCGGACGGGAGCGCGGGTTACGGAGAAAGGTAAGTTCATGCTGTCTCGGAGCCGGAAATGGCCTCTGATCGCGGAATATCTGATTGCTCGCTCGCCGGTGAAGCGGATTTTGGCGGGAACCGCCCTGATAACGCTCATGTTTGTCCTGGGTACGCCCCACCTTCGCTGGGAATATCGCTTTACTGGTCATCACACGAACTCGGGCACTTTGTTTGATTGCCAGTATGTGGGGCTGGAGCGGTTTACGTTGGATGGCCCCAATTGCCCGGTCGTCGTGTTTCGCAAAATCAAGCTACCTGATTTTTAGGAGGATAAGATGAAAGATCGTGTTGATCCCAATACCCACCGTGTCATTCAAACACGGGAAGGTACAGTGACGGTATCCCGTAACCAGCCGGGTACTCCGCTCAATCAGTATTTTAAAAACGCTGAGCTGCCGGATAATCTTGAAAAAGCCATGGTCTATCAGACGGACGATGGTGCTGTTCTGGCAAAGCCTGATCCGGTTCCCTGGAACGATCAGCATACGGAGCGGGCAAGCGAGCATGCGGCCAGCTTGAAAGAACTGATTGATGACAAAGGGTATTACCGGAAAAATCTGGATTTGTACGCAACACGCCTGGCCGACGAAACCGGACAATCGCCTGATGAAGTGAAGGCGATTATCTCCGGTGAGTTCCAGAGCAGTTTCGGGAAATCTCCCTATCAGTATCTTCAGGAGCATCGTCAGGAACAAGGTTTGCCGACCAAGTCAGATCCTGAGAAGCGTCCGTCTCATGATGTGGAACAATCATGACAGATAAAAAGCCGGATATCGCCACGAAAACGGAGCTGGATCGGTTGCTGGCGGATCGCGAAAATGATCCGCCGGTTCCCGAGCTCAATCATCCCAGGCCGTCCTGGGTGGATGACAATGAAGATCCCCGGCGTGTGCATATGCGCATGAGAGAACGGCGTATCAATCATCTTGAAAGCCGTCTTGATGGCGCTGCACAGAAGGTGGAGCGGGACTTTGACCAAAGTCGCTGATCGCAAATTTGCAGTGAGCTGATCAAATGCGTTACATTAGAGTATGTTTGATTATCTGATTGCACGTGAACAGGATGAGATGTTCCGGATGGACGTTCGGGACATCCCTTTCCCGGATAATCAAACCCGGCGCATCAAAACATACCGCCTTATCTGGCGGTGGTACGACCGGGCGATGGAGTATGAGTTTGGTCCGGATAATGAATGGCTTTTAGGGCTTGTTCTGCGATGCGCCGAAGAAGAAAGCCTCTCAATCGATGAAGCTTTCGGAAAAGTCCTTGAGCATACCATCCGCAAAGATGAGTCTGATGGCATGGACTATACGGACGACAATATCGAACTCCTTGTCGCCCAGCGGGCGAAGGATCGCTTTTATAGTCGGAAAAAGCAGTAGTAACGCATATGAAGATGCCGAGGAGCACTGTTTTTAATCGAAGCTTTCAGCCAGCTTTTTAAGCTCCTCACTCAGCCTTAGCATTTGATCCTTATTCAGTGTCGTGCCGTAATATCCATCACAGCACTCGACCATACAAAAGCCTTTCTGTGTTTTTGTGATCTCGAAAATCCTTACTCCTTCTGACCCCAGGCACTCGAGAATGCTCGGAAATTCTTCCTGAAGGATTTCATCGTGCCAATCTTCATGAATCATAGGTGCATTCCCTCTCCTGTATGAGAATTGCGATTGATGTGTTCCACCTTAAACGAAGAGTAAGGAAACGCAATTGGGGCTCCTTTACATAGCCCAAATTCCGCCCGCTTCCCGCCTTGCTACAGCCCTCCTTCATTGCTGATCCCGGCAAATATCTGTGAGCGCATCCAGCGTATCTGTTCACAGAAAGACGGGAGTTTGGCATGCAAATGTCTCAGAAAATGATAGTCATTATGTTTGCGTTTTTTTTGATGGTGATGGGGATGGCGGGACTTCCGATGGAGTTTGCCAAGCAGGGGAATGAACCATCCCTACTGGTCACCTCCGCGACACGCCTTGTTCTGGTTGGCCTCTTGGC
>JBDWHS010000018.1:0-124780 GCA_039975135.1 Sneathiella sp.
TCGTATTCTGGACAAGATCAGGGGGAATGCGCCAGGTGCTATGGCAGCATCGAAGGATCTTATCTATGCGGTTACCGGACGCCCGATTGAGCAGGAGGTGATAACCGAGACCGCTCATCGGATCGCGACCCGCCGCTCTACTGATGAAGCGAAAGAAGGGATTGGTGCTTTTCTAGAGAAGCGCAAGGCCTCCTGGAATAATTCCTGATAAAGGTGTATTAACCGGTGTTTTCAAAAATACTCATAGCAAATCGCGGCGAAATTGCCTGCCGTGTCATGGATACCGCCCGGAAAATGGGCATCCAAACCGTTGCCGTCTATTCAGAAGCGGATGCAAATGCGCGGCATGTTCAGATGGCTGATGAAGCCATTTTGCTCGGCCCTGCTGAAGTTTCGGAAAGCTATCTGAAGGCGGATAAAATTCTGGAAGCTGCTCGGATGACGGGGGCTCAGGCCATTCACCCGGGTTACGGTTTTTTGTCGGAAAACGCAGATTTCGCAGAAAAATGTGCGGCGGCGGATATCGCCTTTATTGGTCCGCCTGCGGATGCTATCCGGGCCATGGGGCTGAAAGATGCTGCCAAAGCCATGATGGTGGATGCGGGTGTTCCAGTTGTTCCGGGTTATCACGGTGAAGGCCAGGATCCGGATATGTTGGCAGAAGAAGCAGGCCGGATCGGTTATCCGGTATTGATCAAAGCCGTTGCGGGTGGCGGTGGTAAAGGCATGCGTCGGGTCGATAGTGCCAGCGAATTTCCCGACGCTTTGGCCTCTGCAAAACGTGAAGCCATCAACGCTTTTGGTGACGAGCGGGTTTTGATTGAGAAATTCCTCACCAAGCCACGGCATATTGAAATCCAGGTCTTTGCGGATCGTCATGGGGATGCCGTTCACTTGTTTGAGCGGGATTGCTCCCTGCAGCGCCGCCATCAGAAGGTTATCGAAGAGGCCCCGGCGCCCGCCATGCCCGAGAGTATGCGGGCCGCAATGGGTGCGGCTGCCGTTGCCGCAGCTAAAGCGATTGGCTATGAAGGGGCGGGAACCGTCGAATTTATAGCGGACGTCTCTGACGGTCTGAAGGATGATGGTTTCTTTTTCATGGAAATGAATACCCGGCTTCAGGTCGAGCATCCGGTGACAGAAATGATCACCGGGCAGGATCTCGTCGATTGGCAGCTGCAAGTGGCGTCTGGCGGCAGATTGCCTTGCGTTCAGGAAGAACTCAGCATTTCCGGCCATTCTCTGGAGGCACGCCTCTATGCAGAAGATCCGGATAATGATTTTCTGCCCGCAACTGGCCCGCTTTTGCGGCTGCGACCTCCCGCAGAGGAAAATGGTGTTCGTGTGGATACGGGCGTTCGCGAAGGGGATACAGTCACGCCTTTTTACGATCCGATGATTGCCAAGCTGATTGTCTGGGGCGAAGACCGGGATATTGCGCTTCGTAAAATGCAGACAGCCCTGGCTTCCTATGAAGTGGCAGGGCTTGCGACAAATCTAGAGTTCCTTAAAAATGTGGCGTCTCACAAGGCCTTTGCAAACGCGGATCTGGATACCGCTTTTATTGAGCGGTTTCGCGACGATCTGGTGCCGGAGAAACCGCCGGTTAGCGATGAGCATATTGCGCTTGCTGTTCTGCAACTGCTTCTGGACGCACAGGCTGCTGCGAATGAGAACGGCGTGCAGGCGGCCGACCCCTACTCTCCTTGGAATGATATTACAGCGTGGCGGCTGAATGATGCCGCGCATGAAGACTTCACTTTCGCTGGAGCGGAGGAGGATAATCACGTCACAGTTACCCATGATGGTGGTGATTTTGTGATGAGCATTTCAGGAAAACCCCTTCGGGTGTCCGGATCGTTGCTGGAAGATGGTAGCCTTCGCGCCTCTATTGATGGCCATATTGTCTCCGCGAGCGTGGTTGTTGATGGGAGTCGGATGATTGTTATTTCCGGCGGTAAGCAAGTGGACGTCAACCGTATCGTCTCCGATTACTCCGGCGGCGGCGAGGAGGCGGGGGCTGGCGCGATTTTGTCACCGATGCCCGGTAAAATCATCCAGGTTTCTGTTGCTGCAGGTGATACCGTTTCGAAAGGCGACAGCCTGATTGTGATGGAAGCCATGAAGATGGAGCATAATCTGACAGCTGCAGTGGACGGTACGGTGACGGATGTCTTCTTCGAAACAGGTGATCAGGTGGAAGAGGGTGTGTTGCTCATCCGCCTGGAAGGGGAGGAGGATTAAATGGGATATCCTTCTGCTATCCGGCTCTTTGAAGTCGGGGCCCGGGACGGGCTGCAAAATGAAAAAGAAGTCGTGCCCGCTACGATCAAGGTCGAACTGATAGAACGTCTTGCCGATGCCGGAGTCAAAGCCATTGAAACCGGTAGCTTTGTGTCGCCCAAATGGGTGCCGCAGATGGCGGATACATCGGATGTCATGACTTCTCTCAACCGGCAGGATGATGTCATCTACTCCGTTCTGACTCCGAATATGAAAGGCTATGAAGGCGCGATCGCTTCCAACGCTGATGAAATCGAAATTTTCAGCGGCGCGTCCGAGATTTTCAGCCAGAAGAATATCAACTGCTCGATTGATGAAAGCCTGGAACGTTTCAGGCCCGTGGTGGAGGCTGCCAAGAAAGATGGCCTTCCTGTGCGGGCAAGTGTTTCTTGCGCCTTCGGAAGTCCGTTTGGCGAAGAAATTACGCCGACCATGGTGGCTGATGTTTCCAAAAAGCTCTTCGATATGGGGGCTTATGAAATTTCTGTCGCTGATACCATTGGGGTGGGAACACCCGTCGGAACAAAAGAGGTTCTGGAAGCGGTTGCAAATGTTATTCCGCTGGACGTGATCGGCGTCCATTTCCATGATACCTATGGTCAGGCATTGGCAAATTTGCATGCAGCGCTGGAGCTCGGGATCTCGCGCCTGGACAGTTCGGTCGCGGGACTGGGCGGATGCCCGTATGCACCGGGTGCGACCGGCAATGTGGCAACGGAAGATGTGGTTTATATGCTGGATGGCATGGGAATAGAAAGCGGGATCGATCTGAAAAAACTCGTCAAAACGGCTTGGTTTATTTCCGATTTTCTGGATCGTGCGCCGGTTTCCAGTGTTGCTAAAGCGCTGAAATATAAACTCGACTAGTGACCTTTGGTCATCGTTGCGTTATGTAGGTCGGTATGACTGTACATTTGATTAAAGTAGCCGTGGGAATAACCACGATTGATCAGCTGCGTTCATCGCAAGAGAGACGCCTGATAGCCGGACCTCTTTGCCATGTGACGAAGCAACGGCCTCAGCGGGAGGCAGAGCTTCTGGATGGCGGCTCTATTTATTGGATTATTAAAGGTGGCATTGCCGTTCGCCAGAAGATCACGGAATTGCAACGCCTGTATGATCCGGAAGGCGAACAATGTGGCCTGATCCTGGATCCGGAGCTTGTCGAGACCGAGCTGGTAAAACGCGGACCTCATCAAGGCTGGCGTTATCTGGAAACAGAGGATGCACCCCGCGATTTGCGTGATCTGATCGAAGAATCCGACGAAGACGAGGATACCGAAGGCGAGCTGTCTCCTGAAATGGCTGCAGAACTCAGATCACTGGGGCTTCTCTGACATCTTCGCCCGAGAGACGCCAATCTAACAACAATCATAATATTGGAGAGTATGTTGATCTTGGCTCGCAGAGATTTTTTTGTCATGGGAAGTGCCGCTCTTCTAACGGGTTTTGCGTCCTCTGGATCGGGTGCTCTTCGAAAGATTGCGACGATTGAAGCTGAGCTGGGAGGGCGAATTGGCGCAAGCCTCTATGACACAGCAACGGGGCGGATTGCTGGATATCGTCTGGATGAGCGTTTCGCAATGTGCTCGACATTCAAAGTGGCGCTGGCGGGCGCTATCTTGCAAAAGACGGATGAGGGTCGTTTGTCGCAGACAGCCCTGTTGGATATAGACACGTCAAATATCCTGTCCCATTCGCCAATTACCAGCCAGAACAAGCGTATGTCGATCAAGGATTTGTGCCGTTCTGCAGTCCAGCATAGTGACAATACAGCTGCAAATATGCTTCTTGAAAAAATCGGGGGCCCTAAAGGTATGACTGATTTTTTCCGCAGTCTTGGAGATCAAACGACCCGCCTCGACAGGTTTGAACTCGCACTGAATTCCAATCTTCCTGATGATCCGAGAGACACAACAACGGCACGGGCTATGGCACAAAGCCTTGCAACTCTTATGTTAAATGAAACGATTTTGAGGCCGACTTCCAGAAGCCTGCTTGCCACTTGGATGATTGATGAGCAGAACGGTAAAAATCGAATTCGGTCGGCCATTCCTAGCGGGTGGAAAGTAGGCAACAAACCGGGCACCAGTAATAATGGTGCCGTCAACGATATTGCGGTGCTTTGGCGACCAGGAAAAAGCCCGCTCTTCATGAGCGTCTATACAAATGCGCCAGGAGTTAAGGTTTCCGAGAGTATAAAGGCAATTACCGCTGTAACCAGCGTTCTGGTCTCTCAGAACGGCTAGCTCAAAGAAAGAGGTATTTTATTGACATGTTTGTCATTTTAATTATCATGATAATTAAAATGAATGAAGGATTGTAAAATATGAATAACCCTCTCTTTGTTATCGCCAAAATAACCCCGAAAGCGGAACATTTCGAACAGGCAAAAACCGCCATTACTGATATCGTCGAGCGAACGCTGGAAGAGGGAGGTTGTCGGCAATTTTCGGTGTATCAAAGTGATGCCTCACTGTTCCTGTATGAGGAATGGGAGGATCAGGCTGCTCTTGATGAACATTATGCCATGCCGTATATCGCGCCCGTCTTTGAAGCTTACGAAGAATGGCTAGCAACACCTGTTGAAATCAACAAGCTTTCCAGATTGAGGTAGGCGACATCATGTTCTTTCTGAAAGAATTGCCGACGAAACAGATGATTGATGGGTACGCTGGGCGGTATCCTATAAAAAGCGCGGATACAGTCGAAAAAGCTCTGATCATGATGCGTCAGGCGAGCTTGTTGGTTCGTCAGATAGAAACCTATTTTTCCAGCTTTGGTATTTCCCAGCTGAGATTTCTCATCCTTGTGGTTATCGACCGCGAACCGGAAAGAGATAATCTGCTTGTGAGTGAGATTTCCGACCGCATCGATGTATCGCGTCCCGTCATAACGCGGACCTTACAAAGCCTGACACGTGACAAACTCATTGTCATCAAGGCTGACAATTCGGACGGGCGCGCAAAACAGGTGTCTTTGACAGAGAAAGGCCGGGAATTATTGCAGGAAATTCTTCCCGGTTACTATGCCGTTATTGATACTTTTATGGGAACGCTGGAAGCATGAAAAAGTCATTCATGCACGCCTTTATGATCTGGATGCTGGTATATCCAATTGTCACGCTGCTTCTGTTTGTTATGCAGACACTTGATCTGCCTCTCGCGACAGGACTGAAGTCTCTTGTTATGACCCTGATCCTGGTGCCTCTGATGTATTTTTATATTGTTCCGTTCACCAATAAGCTGCTTTCCTCTTGGTGGCGGTAAGATAAGGCGTTCTAGCCTAACAGCAGGCTGTCATCTGAAAGTTCCTCGCCGTGTGTTTTTTCAAACATCCGGATCAAGTCAGAAACCTCGAGCTGAGTGCGGGTATCGCCGGAGACATCCAGAACGACCCGTCCTTTATGCAGCATGATGGTTCGGTCTCCATAATCGAGTGCCTGGCGCATGGAGTGGGTCACCATAATGGCAGTCAGCTTATTTTCCCGAACAATGTCGCGGGTGAGGTCCATGATAAAGGCTGCGATGCGTGGATCAAGGGCTGCCGTATGCTCATCGAGCATGAGAACGCTGGAGGGTTGCAGAGACGCCATCAAGAGACTGACAGCCTGTCGTTGGCCGCCGGAGAGCAGACCCATCATGTCACCAAGCCGATTTTCGAGACCGAGCCCCAGCCTTTCCAGTTTGGCGCGGAAATCATCCCGCGTAGACCGGGTAACAGCGCGGCCGAGCCCTCTCTTCTTACCACGAGACCACGCGAGAGACATATTCTCTTCGATGGTCAAATTAGCACAAGAGCCAGCTAACGGGTCCTGAAAAACCCGGGCAATCATGCCGGTGCGTTTGGGGGCAGGCCATTGGGTGATATCCTGATCGTCAACGATTACTCTGCCTTGATCCACAGGCAACTCGCCTGAAATCGCGTTTTGCAGCGTTGATTTTCCTGATCCGTTTGAACCGATCACGCAGACGAACTGTCCTTTGGGAACTTCAAGGCTCAGGCCTGAAAGTGCCCGGGTTTCCATCACCGTTCCTTTGTTGAAGGTGATGTGCAGGTCCTCACATTTGATCATTTCACTTCTCCTTTCTTGAAGAAGCGGGTGAAGCGGCTACCTGGCAAAACAAGGGCGAGGGCCACCAGCAACGCTGTGACAAGCTTAAGATCCTGTGCTTCCAGTCCGATGAAATCTGCGTTGAGGGCCAGGCTGACGGCGAGCCAGTAGGTAATGGAGCCGAGGATGCAGGCAAGTGTTGCGCGGGCAATGCCTTTGGGTGTTAGCAACGCTTCGCCGCCGATAACCGAGGCAAGGCCAATGACAATCACACCCACGCCCATCGTAACATCTGCCGAACCTTGGCTTTGGGCAAAAACAGAGCCGGCAAATGCGACAAGGCCATTGGCCATCGCCATTCCCAGCAGGATCATCCGGCCGTCATAGATACCGTTGGCTCGGGCCATCTTTGCGTTGGCTCCTGTTGCCCGCATGGCGAGTCCTGTCTGAGATCTCAGAAACCAGTCGAGTGCCAACTTGACGATGCCCGCAAAAACCAGAAAAACCAGAGGCATTAACATGTAGCTACTGATCCCCAATGCGCTTGCCAGATTGGCAAAAGGTGTGAGGATGGTCTCTTCCGTAATCAGGGCCACATTGGGGCGTCCCATAATGCGCAGGTTAATGGAATAGAGCGCGATCATGGTCAGGATACTGGCCAGAAGATGGAGAATTTTAAGTTTCACATTCAGCCAGGCCGTCACAAAACCCGCAAGACAGCCGGCCATGATGGCAATGAGCGTTGCGAAAAATGGATTATAGCCTGCAACAATGAGGGAGGCTGAGACGGCAGCACCCAGTGGGAAGGAGCCGTCAACTGTGAGGTCTGGAAAATCCAGAATGCGAAAGGAGATAAATATACCAACGGCGACCAAGCCGTAGATAAAACCAAGCTCGACCGCCCCAAGAAATGCAATAAGGCTCAAGATGTGACCCTAACGTATGAAATTATTTGATAACTTTTTTTGCCGAAGAAACAATGTCAGCTGGAATTGTCAGGCCCATTTTTTCAGCAGAGCCCGTATTGACAAAAAGCTCCAGAATATTCGGCGATTCAACAGCGAGATCACCCGGTTTGGCACCTTCAAAAATTTTGGCAACAAGCTGTGCCGTCTGACGGCCTACATCATAGTAATTGAAGCCCAACGCAGCGACAGCACCGCGCTCAACGCTTCCTGTATCTGCCGCAAAGACGGGCGTTTGTCCGTCAATGCCGACTTTGACAACGGCTTCCAGAGCTGAAGCGATCGTGTTGTCTGTCGGAATGTAGATGGCGTCGGCTTTGCCGATCAGGCTTCTGGCAGAGGACAGAACCGCGCCGCTGTTATTCGCACCGGCTTTGACGATCTTCAAACCGACCCCTGGCGCTTCCTTTTCAAGCAGATCAACCAAAGTGATAGAGTTCGCCTCGCCCGGGTTATAAATGACACCGACTGTCTTGGTTGCCGGCATAATTTTCTTGATCAATTCCAGATGCTGCTTGATCGGAGACAGATCAGATGTACCTGTAATGTTGGCGCCGGGTTTTTCAAGATTGGAGACCAGTTTCGCGCCAACCGGATCCGTAACCGCGGTAAAGACAACGGCCTGATCTTTTGGTGCTTTTGCGACGATGGCCTGTGCGGAAGGTGTCGAGATACCGACGATTACGTCAGGTTGCGAGCCCACGAATTTGCTGGCAATCTGAACGGTCGTCGGAATATCGCCCTGTGCAGTTTGATGCTGTACAGATAGGTTTTTGTCTTTCGTATATCCCAGTTTGGCCAGTTCATCCAGCAGCCCCTTGTGAACAGCATCCAGTGCCGGATGTTCGACAATTGCTGTCACAGCCAGTGTTTTGTCTGCAGCGGATGCTGGTATTGAGAAAACCGAAGCGGCCATAAGTGCAGATATCGCTGCAGATTTGATGAAACCACGTTTGTTGATCATTGAACGTCCCCTGTAAATAGTTGGCAGTATTGTAACGGATCTATTCTTTCTGCAAAGCGGAATGTGATGGAAATCACAGAAGAATTTCCATCCTGCTTTACAGAATATCGAACGGGGTTATGCAGATTTGATCCAGACAGCCGTATCGTGGAAAGCGGCGCCGCCATTGGGTTTAGCGGCATCCGAGCCTACCAGTATGTTGATGCCGATTTTTTCAATGAAGAATTTCCCAGGCCAGATGCCTTCGACAATGACTGTTCCGGGCTGCAGGCCATCAAAAACCTCCACATGGATCAACACGGATCCACGGTCATTCCCCATCCGGACGATTGCGTCTTTTTCGGTGCCGATTTTTGCAGCGTCTTCACTATGCAGCATCACCGTCGGCTTCTTTTCCCGCTTAAGCGATGATGGTGTTGCCGTGAAGGATGTGTTGAGGAAATTCCTGGCAGGCGCTGTCACCAGCCGGTAAGGGTGTTCGTCCGTTGCTTTTTCAACAACATCCCAGTGATCTGGAAAGGTGGGCATTCCGGCAAAGTCCGGCCCGACTTTCGACCAGTCGGGAGAGAAATGGTATTTCTTGTCGGAATGGCCGAAACCTTCCAGGAAATGGGCATGCTCAAAGGGCCCCTGAGCGTCTTCCCATTTCTTTTCTCGCAAGCTGGCAACATCCGGCCAGCCGGATGTTTTGAGCAGATCCTCCACCAGCTCAAGGGATGTCATGTCAAATCCGCGATGCTTTGCGCCCAGCCGCTTGGCGAGGGCGCATAAAACATCGTGATTGGATCGGCACTCGCCAAGAGGTTCAATCACCTTCGGTCCCAGCGTGATATGGTTTTGCGCGCCGCCTTGATAGATATCGTCATGCTCGACAAATGTCGTGGCGGGAAGAATGATATCGGCCATCTTGGCGGTTTCAGTCATGAATTGTTCATGGACGACGACGAACAGATCCTCTCGTGCAAAACCCTTATGGACCTTTGCAAGGTCGGGGGCGACATCCATTGGATTGGTGTTTTGAATGAACAAAGCTGTGACCGGTGGGCCATCTCCCAAATCTTTTTTGTCACCCAGCAGAACTGCACCAATTCGGGACTGATCGAGCAACCTGACGGTGGGATCTTTCACATCAAGTCCTTCAATCAGATCTTTGTTCCAGTGATAGATTTGAGAGTTGGTATGCAAGGCACCGCCACCTTCATGGCGCCAGGCCCCGCTGACGGCGGGGATAGAGGCCGCCGCATGCATGTTGACCGCCCCATTGCGGCTGCGTGAAAATCCATATCCAAGACGGAAATAGGATCGAGGCGTGGCCCCGATCTGACGGGCAAAGGTGCGAATTTCCTCGGCTGTGAGCCCTGTAATATCAGCGGCCCATTCCGGCGTCCGGTTTTGAAGATGTTCTTCCAGTTCCTGGTGATCGCTTGTAAATTCTTCGAGATAAGCGCGATCCGCCAACTCCTCGGTAAAAAGCACATGCATAACGGCGCAGGCCAGTGCGCCATCGGTTCCCGGGCGCAGCATCAGATGCGTATCGGCGGCCAATGCTGTAGCATTCCGGTAAGGGTCGATCACCACAATTTTGGCGCCGCGCTCTTTGCGGGCGCGGGTAGCGTGGGTCATGACATTGATCTGGGTGTGAACAGCATTGGTTCCCCAGATGACGACCAAATCTGACTTTGCCATTTCCCGAGGGTCTGTGCCTCGATAGGCACCGGCGCCAGCAAGCCACCCTGCGCGTGCCAAATTGGTACAGATGGTGGAAAATTGCCCGGAATATTTTTTGACGTGACGCAAACGTTCAATGCCGTCCCTTTGTACCAACCCCATCGTGCCAGCATAGAAGTAGGGCCAGATCGTTTCCGCGCCGTATTTTTCCTCGCGCGCAAGGAGTTCTGCGGCAATCTCATCAAGAGCCTCCTCCCAACTGATCGGAGTCCATTCGCCGGCTCCTTTTTTACCGGTGCGTTTGAGGGGGTGCAGGATCCGTTCCGGGTGATGCGTTCGTTCCGCGTAGCGGGCGACCTTTGCGCAGATTACGCCGGCTGTATAGGTATTGTCCTCGGCCCCTCTGATCCGGCCGATTTTTTGTTTCCCAAGCTTTTCTATGTCGAGAGAACAGGTTGACGGGCAGTCATGCGGGCAGGCTGATGAACGGATTTCGATGGCTTTGGCGGGTTTCATAAAATTTTACCGGTCTTAGAAGTGGGGAACACTAACGGATATTATCTTTGAAATTTTCAGTAAGATTAGTGTTTTATATACGAAGCTGCAATATGAGATTAAAGGACAGGAAACAGATTAAAATCTGCGAAGAGGCTGGCATTTCAGGGCCTAAGCGGATATATGCGAGTCTGATAAGGCGGAAAGCGGGATCGGAAATTGGAGCTTTTAAAAAAAATTCTGAAAAGTGATAGTATGAAAGCTGTTATTGGCTGGATTGCGGCTGCCTATATCTGGCTTGTTTATAAGACAGGGCGGTGGCAGGTGTTGAATGCCGAGGCAGCACAGGATTATATTCAGAATAGCAAACCGTTTATCCTCGCATTCTGGCATGGCCGGCTTCTGTTGATGCCGACCTTGATGGAAAAGAACGTGAAAGCGCATGTTCTGATTTCGCATCATGGAGATGGCGAGATTATCGCCCGTGCTATCCGACACTGGCGTCTTGACAGTATCCGTGGATCCAGTTCAAAAGGAGCGCTTCCCGCTATCAAGGAAATCTTGAAAGTGATCCGGCGAAATGAGATCGCGGTGATTACGCCGGATGGCCCACGGGGCCCTCGAATGCGTGTTCAGGATGGTGTGATGAGGATTGCTGCGATGTCGGGTGTGCCGGTGATTCCAGCCAGCTTCTCCGCCTCCGGCGGTAAGCGGTTGAGCAGTTGGGATCATTTTCTGGTTGCCCGACCTTTTAGCAAGGGTGTGATTATCTGGGGGGATCCTGTTCATGTCCCCCGGAGTGACAAGGATAATGCCCATGCAATTGCGCGCCGTGAAATTGAAGAGAGCCTGATCACGATAACCCAAAAAGCAGACCGTCTTTGCGGTCATATTCCTGTTGAACCGGCCTCGCAGGAAAAGAATCATAAGGTAGCTTAACGCCAATGAATTTGTTTATGTATAACAGCTTGTTGTGGTTTTCTTCTCCTTTTGTAAAGGCGCATCTCAAAAAGCGCATGGCTGAAGGAAAGGAAGATCCGAAACGGATTTATGAGCGGTATGGGGAGCCTTCTAGAACCCGCCCGGCTGGCGAACTGATCTGGTTCCACGCGGCCTCGGTTGGTGAGGCAATGTCTGTTTTGCCGCTCATTGAACTGGTCCTGTCTCAAAAAACAGATCGATTTGTACTTTTGACAACGGGAAGCGTAACGTCGGCAAATTTGATGGAAGAGAGATTGCCGACCGGTGCTTTCCACCAATTCGTACCGATCGACACGAAAGAGGCCGTGATCAGTTTTCTTAATTACTGGCGCCCTCAGGTTGCGATTTGGATGGAATCCGAAATTTGGCCAAATCTGATCAATCAAACGGCCATTCGTGATATTCCGATGATGATGTTGAATGCGAGAATGACCACATCCTCCTTTAACATGTGGCGTAAAACAGGCGGTCTTGCCAAAAAGCTCATCAAAAAATTCTCCTATATTCACGCTCAATCAGATCTTGCAGCTGAGCGTCTGAAATATCTGGGGGCCAAAGAGGTCAAGGTTCTCGGGAATTTGAAATTCTGTTCACCGCCCCTGCCTTTTCGAAAAGAACCCTTTCAGGCGCTTCGAAAGGTGACGGCCAGCCGTAAAATGTGGCTTGCCGCCAGCACCCATAAAGGGGAAGAGGCTATTGTTGCGGCGGCTCACATAGAGTTGAGGTCAAAGATCAAGGGGTTGTTGACTATTATTGCGCCGCGTCATCCGGACCGGGGTGATGAAATACTGGCGAAATTAAAGGAAGCGGGCTTCAATGTCGCAAGGCGATCGGTCGGACAGCAGATAACGCCGGAGACGGAGATTTACCTGGCTGATACAATTGGTGAACTTGGTATCTTCTATCGGTTGGTTGATACTGTTTTTATCGGTGGTTCGCTTGTCAAAAAGGGTGGGCAGAATATGCTGGAAGCGGCACGGTTGCATTGTGCTATCATGCATGGACCGGATATGAGTAACTTTGAAGATATCGTCAAAGACATGCATGAAAATGATGCTGCAATGCAAGTTAAAGATGGATCTGAGCTTATAAATGCCACATATAAATTAGTGTCAGAGAACAAACGCCGCAATGAGTTGGCCGCGCATGCGAGTGAAGTTGTGAAAAGTGGTGAGGCATTGCTTGGTCATCTGGCGAAACAAATTGATGATGAAATAGCAGAGGCCGGATAGGTGAAAGCACCGAAATACTGGAACAGGAACAATAATTCCCTCATTCCAGGATTATTGTCTCCTCTCAGTTTTCTCTATTCTGTAATCGATGGTATCAATCGCGGACTGACACAGACGAAATCCGTGGATGTGCCTGTGATTTGTGTCGGCAATGTTGTTGCTGGCGGCGCTGGAAAAACACCGGTCGCCATCGCTATCGCCCGTTTCCTTAAACAACAAGGGTGGGGCGTTCATTTTCTATCCAGAGGATATGGCGGGCAGAATAAGGGACCTTTGCGGGTCGTTCAGGACGTCCATCATGCCAGTGAAGTGGGAGATGAGCCCCTGCTGCTGGCGACTGTTGCACCTACCTGGATTTCGAGCGACCGGTATGCGGGCGCTTTGGCGGCAATAGAGGCAGGTGCGGAGATCATCATCATGGATGATGGATTTCAGAACCCGTCTCTTGCTAAAGATCTGTCTTTTTTAGTTATTGATGCCACGTATGGCGTGGGCAATGGCATGTTGATGCCTTCAGGCCCATTGAGGGAACCTGTCGATGTGGCTGCCCAGCGAGCGGATGCCGTCATATTGGTGGGAGAGAAGACTGATTTTACGCATTTTGAGAAGACTGCGGTTCCGGTGTTCGTCGCTAAAATTGTCCCGCATTCTCTGCAAAAAGAACTGGTTGGGGAAAAGGTTATTGCGTTTGCTGGTATTGGCCGTCCGGAAAAATTTTTTGAAAGCCTAAGAGAGGCGGGAGCGGATGTGATCGAGGCTGTTGAATTTCCGGACCATTATAAATTTTCCCAGGATGACATTATGAGACTGGTTGAAAAAGCAGCTTTGCATCATGCTGCACTGGTTACGACGCGAAAAGATTACGTTCGGCTGTCAGATGACGCTCGGATGATGACAACTGTTTTCGATATTGATCTGGTTTTCGAAAAACCAAAAGGGTTACAGGCGTTGTTAAGTAACAAGTTGGGGAGACACGAGCATGCCTGAGGAGAGTAATGCTCCAGCCTCTCTGAAATATCGCATTGAGTTGTGTGTCGTAAAGTTTGCGTTCTGGTTTTTCAAGCGTCTCGGTCGGCGGCGGGCTGCTCGCTTCGGTAGTTGGCTTGCCCGTAAAGTAGGACCGCGCTTAAGTGTTCAAAAAGTCGCAGACCGGAATATGCAACGATCTTTACCGGAACTGTCGGAGACAGATCGCCGGCAGGCTTTGGAAAGAATGTGGGATAATCTGGGGCGCAATATTGCCGAGTTGCCCTTTAACGCTGATCTGGATTTCAACGCCGATGATGTTGAACTTGTCGGGCGGGATATTCTCGACAATGAGTTCGGGAACGGAAAACCCGCCTTCTTTTTGACAGGGCATTACGGACCTTGGGAATTGATTGCTCATGTGGGAGATTACCTGAACTGTCCAACGACCATCGTCTATCGGGCTGCCAATAATCCGCTGGTTGATCAATATTTCCAACGGGAACGATCCAGCAAGGGATACTCATTTGTTCCTAAAGGTGTAAGAGGCGCACGGGGCATTCTGAAAGCGATTAAAAAGGGCGAGATTATTACCCTGCTGAATGATCAGAAGCAGAATACAGGCTTACCGATTCCCTTTTTTGGTCGAGACGCTATGACGGCGCCCAATATAGCGGAGCTTGCCTGTAAGTATGAGTTGCCCATTTACCCGATCAGAGCAGAACGTCTCGAAAATGGTAAAATACGGGTGACTGTATCTGAGGCGATTACTCCGCCATCAACCGGTGATCGCAAGCAGGATATTTTTGATCTGCTGGTTCGGATCAATGAAGTCTATGAAGAATGGATCCGCGCACGGCCCGACCACTGGTTCTGGGTTCATAACCGGTGGCCGGAGTAAATATTAAATTAACCGGTTAGTTTAATATTATTGGAATTATTTTTCTTTTTTTCACGGGCATCGCGGATACGCTCCATTGCCATTTGATCGGCCACCTGGGCGGTTGGTAGTCCATTCCTGTCGGCCCGTTCAAAGATTTGTAGCAAGGTGTCGTGGATACGCGCGACTTCTTGCATGGCGGATGGGCGATCAAAATCAGGCCCTTCATGACTGATGATAATGATGCCGCCTGCATTCAGGGCGTAGTCCGGGGCATACAGGATATGACGATCGAGGAGGGCAAGGCCATGACGGGCTTCCGCCAGTTGATTATTGGCTGCTCCGGCAACGACTTTAGCCTTCAATTTTGGAATGCTGTCATCATTCAACACGGCACCAAGAGCACAGGGGGCGAAAATATCGACATCCTGTTCGATGATTTCATCTGATCCAACGGCGGTGGCGCCGAGCTCTTGCACGGCTCTGTGGACGGATTGTTCATGGATATCCGAGACGATCAGTTCTGCCCCCGCCTCCTTTAGATACATGCTCAATCCAAATCCGACCTGCCCCAATCCCTGCACGGCGACTTTCACTCCTTGCAGTGTATCCTTGCCAAGACGATATTTTGCGGCGGCCTTAAGACCATTGAAAACCCCCCACGCGGTGGCCGGGGAGGGATTGCCGACATTGCCTTCTGTGATACCGGCAATATGTGGTGTCACTCGTCTTGCTATTTCAAGGTCAGCCACCTGAATGCCAACATCTTCTGCAGCAATATATTGACCGTTCAGACTGGCGACGGCACGTCCGAATGCTTCGAATAAGGCGACAGATTTGTCTGTGCGGGAATTGCCGATAATGACAGATTTACCGCCACCCATATTCAAGCCTGCAAGGGCTGACTTATACGTCATGCCCTGAGAGAGGCGCAGCACATCTTCAAGGGCTTCATCATCGCTCTCATAGGGCCACATACGGGTTCCACCCAAGGAAGGGCCCAGGGTCGTGTCATGAACAGCGATAATAGCTTTCAGGCCGGTTTCCCTGTCTTTAAAAAACAGAACCGCCTCATGCTCGTCATAGCCTCTCGATGTAAATACAGACATGATAATCCCTCATTCCTAACCAATACTTTTTAAAACCGTCTCTTATGATGGTTTCGCCAAACGGACAAAAATCAACGACTTTCGGACATGAAAAGCGAATTCGCAGGAAGATTACGTTCTGTATTTGTGATTTATAATATAAATTGCTGAAATCAGGGTTTTTTGCGCAACATTAATTTTGCGTATTTTCCTGTTTTTCTCTGGTGCAATGACACCCGTCGCGATTCACAAGGCCCTTCAGGCGTTCAAACACGCCTGGACATGGCGAGCGATGGCCAGGCTAGAAGTCAGCCCCGGGCTTTCCATACCGAATAGGTTGACGAGGCCAGGGATTTGGTGGTCTTGCGGGCCTGAAATGCAAAAATCTACGGGCTTACCGGTTGGTGTCTGCAGTTTCGGGCGCACACCGCTATAAGCCGGTCTGAGGCTATCATCCGGCAAATCTGGATAATAACGGCGGATGGCCTCATAGAAGGCTGCACCTCGTTCTTCATCGACTTCATAGTGAATATGATCCACCCATTCCTGGTCTGGCCCAAACCTGATTTGCCCCGCAAGGTCGAGCGTGACGTGAATGCCAAGGCTTGCCGTACCCGGAACCGGATAGATAAGCCGGGAGAAGGGGGAAGGGAAATGGGCGGTAAAATAGCTTCCTTTCGCCAGATAAAGCGGTGGGATCGCAGCTTCAGGCAGACCGCTGATTGTCTTTGCCACCTGTTGGGCCGACAGGCCCGCCGCGTTGATCAGGTTTTTGCAAGTAAGAGCTGTTGTGCCGCTAACGATGTCAAAGCCTGTGGCCGTTTGAGTTGCGGATGTCAGCGGGGCGTTAAAGGCAAGAGCACCGCCCTGCTGTTCGATCTCTCCGACAAGAGACAACATATAGGAATGTGTATCGATGATGCCCGTTGAGGGTGAAAGAAGAGCCCCTTCGCATTTGAGGACAGGCTCCATCTGACGGGCGTCTTCTTTGCTCATATATTCCAGATCCAGAACACCGTTATCGGCTGCTTTCTTTGCAATTCCGTTCAGGACAGGGAGCTCTTCAGATGTTGTTGCGACAATCAGCTTTCCAATCCGGTGATGAGGGATGTTAAAATCCCGGCAATAGTCGTAAAGGAGTGCTTTCCCTTCAATGCACAGGCGTGCCTTCAGGCTGCCTGTTGGATAATAGATCCCGGCGTGGATAACCTCACTGTTGCGGGAGGATGTCTCTTCGCCGAAATGGCCATTTTCTTCGAGGACCAGTACATCCTGACCAGAGCGGGCAAGTTCGCGGGCAATCGCCAGACCGATGACGCCAGCACCAATAATAACTGTCTCAATATCGTAAGGCATCAAAAAGGGTTAGCAGGTTTGGCGGTGGCGTCAAGAGATGGATGATCTGCTGATCACAAAAGGTTTATATGTTGATTATGTTGTGAAGGCACCGACTTCCCTATACTGGCAGAATGAAGAAATATACCCTTCGAGGTTTGAGCTGTGTGATTTTTCTGATGACGGGCATCACGTCATCTGCCATGGCAGATCCGTCATTCTGGAAACAGGAATGGCCGGACACGGATTTTTCCAGGACAAGTGTTGACTACAAGGATATTTTTTCAGGCGGTCCGCCGAAGGATGGTATTCCAGCCATTGATAATCCCCAATTTGTGCCGGTTTCGGAAGTAAGCGATATCAAGCCAACCGAGCCAGTGATCGGTGTTGTGATCGAGGGGGAAGCAAAAGCATATCCTTTACGGGTGTTAATGTGGCATGAAATTGTCAATGACACCCTTGGCGGTGTACCGATCGCAGTCACTTTCTGCCCATTATGTAACGCCTCCATCGTATTTGACAGGCGATATGATCATCCTGAAAAAGGGGAGATAGTTCTGGATTTCGGGACGACCGGGAAGCTGCGAAACTCGGACCTGATCATGTATGATCGACAAACGGAAAGTTGGTGGCAACAGTTTTTGGGGGAAGCCATTGTCGGCGAGCTGCTGGGCGCATCCTTGCAAATACTTCCTGTCAGAATCGAATCTTTCACCAAATTCAAAGAACGGTTGCCCAAGGGCAAGGTCCTCGTTCCAAACAGAATCGAACTCAGACCTTATGGCGAAAATCCTTATGCCGGATATGACAGTCTGTCAGTCCCGTTTCTATATCGGGGCGAAATGCCGAAGAATGTTGCCCCGCTATCGCGCATCGTGGCCAGCGAAGGCAAAGCCTGGGCACTCGACTTTGTCCGGAAAAAGAAACGGATAGAAACAGCAGACGGATTGCTCATACGGTGGGAGAAAGGGCAGAATTCTGCGCTTGATGCCCGAGAAATCGGTGAGGGGGTTGATATTGGCAATATAACAGTTACCCGCCTAAAAAACGGAAAGTGGCAGGATGTTGCCTATACCGTTGATTTTGCATTTGCCCACCATGCTTTCCATCCGGAGATCGAGATTATTGATCGCTGAACTCATAGATAAAAATCTTAAATTTTGCTAAATTGCCGGGAAATTATCGCGCTTGTCATGAACAGGTTGCTAAGGTAAATCTGAGTGTCCAGCTAAGGAACGGCTGTCGGCGAAGATGAGCAATAAAACTTTTTGAATGTGGAGTTCAAAGTGACGGTTACTGTCGAAGAGGCGAAACCCGCCAGTGATGCGCAGCCCACTCGGGCTCATATCATTGTTATCGGAAACGCCAAGGGGGGATCCGGTAAGTCCACGACCGGAATGCATGTGATTGTTTCCCTGCTGACGCTGGGATACCGGGTTGGCGCGATTGATCTGGATGGTAAGCAGAAGACGCTTGGCCGCTATATCGAGAACCGGGAAGCTTTTGTTTCCAAAAAATCACTGGACCTTCCGATGCCGGTGCTGAAGGTCATTGAGCCCAGCACAAAGAAAAACATGGATGAAGCACAAACCGATGAGCGGGCCCGGTTTGTGAATGCGCTTCAGGATCTTGTCTATAGCAATGATTTTGTTGTTGTTGACTGCCCGGGAGCGGACAGCTTTATTTCCAAGCTGGGTCATTCCTTCGCCGATACGTTGCTGACCCCGATGAATGACAGTTTCATTGATTTGGATTTGCTGGCGAAAGTCGACGAGCAAACCTTTAATGTTGAGCGGCCTAGCTGGTACAGCGAAATGGTTTGGGAGCAACGCAAGCGTCGGGCTTTGATTGACAAGCACCAAATCGATTGGGTCGTTATGAGAAACCGCCTCTCACATACAGATGCGCATAACAAAAGGCATATCGAGAAAATTCTTGAAAAGCTGGCAGATAGAATTTCCTTCAGATCTGCGCCGGGATTTGGAGAGAGAGTGATCTTCAGAGAACTGTTTCTAAAAGGTCTTACCATGCTTGATCTGCAGAAAAAGGGGGTGGGGATCAAGATGTCCATGAGCCATGTTGCAGCTCGCCAAGAGGTGAGGCATCTGATTAAAGCGCTTAACCTCCCTGGTGTTGATGAGAAAGTAGAGAAACTCTGATAAGGGCCTCCCTAATACCTATTTTTCAGGGCATCGATTCTTTGAATTAGAAAAATAGAATATTTAAATCATGGCGATTATAATGCCGTATTTTATGAACGGAAAAAGTTTGCTCTGGCTCTTCCGTTAAGAAATTTGTCAAAAATGTGATAAAATACCATTTCAAAAATAGTTATTCAAAATCAATAAGATAAAGAAGGTTCTTTTGGAAAATTTTGTTGCTTTTTGTCGTTAATTAACCTGTATATCTAATATTAACATTTTCTGCTTATACATTAATAGTATCAGCGATGCAGACGATCGCATCGGCATTGGTCCAGTATCTTTTAGAATGAAAGGTCCGGCTGTAACTTTAGTAAAAGGAGGAGCGTATGTTAAATTTTATAAAAGATAACATCCAATTTAATCGTATTTCACGCATGCGCTCTGTCATTTCTTTTGGACTTTCAGTGCTAGTACTTGCAGCGATGATGGTTTCATTTCAAGTGACAGACGCATCTGCTCAGAATGCGTGTTTTGAGCGTGGGGCATTGATCAAACACTTGGATGGGAAATTCTCAGAAGCACCTGTCGCCGCAGGTCTTGCCGCGAATGGAAGCGTGCTGGAAGTCTTCACCAGTCCGGATGGCGTCACTTGGACAATTGTCCTGACCCAGCCGAATGGCGCAACATGTGTCATGGCTTCAGGCGAGTCCTGGATGGGTATGCCTTTGCCAAAGAAAGGCAAAGTCAGCTAAAGAATACAGATTTTTCTGCAGTCGGAGACAGGTGCATTTTGAAGAATGCACCTGTTTTTTTGTTCAGCTTTCTGAAAACTCGATATCGGCTGCCGCCAACTCGTCCAGCAGCTCTTGTTTCACCTGCTTCAATGTCTGTTCATCAGCGGCTTCGCACCGGGCCACCAGGACAGCTTGTGTATTGGAGGCCCGCAGGAGCCACCAGCCACCGTGAGAGGCCACTCTGACACCATCAATGTCAGAGAAGTCAGCTCCTTTTGAATTCAGGTTTGTCTTAATTCGCTCGACGGCTGCAAATTTTTCCTCATCGGGGCAGGCAAAGCGCATCTCGGGCGTGTTGACCATTTTCGGAAGTGCGTCATACAGAGCATCCAGACTGTCTGATGTCTTCCCCAGCATATTGAGTAGGCGAAGGCCGACATAAAGCGCATCGTCAAAACCATAGAAATGATCGTTATAAAAAATATGTCCGCTCATTTCCCCGGCAAGAGGGGCAGAAAGCTCGGCCATCTTGGTTTTAATCAGCGAATGACCTGTTTTCCACATGACCGGATTGCCGCCCAGATTGGCGATCTCGTCAAAGAGCGCTTTGCTCGCTTTTACATCTGCGATGAAAGAGGCTCCGGGATGTTCCTCAAGGACTTCCCGGGCAAGAATGGCGAGAAGCTGATCTCCCCAGATGATATTGCCGCGACTATCCACAACACCAATACGATCTCCATCTCCGTCGAAGGCGATACCAACATCTGCATTGATGCCATTCACGGTGCGGATCAGATCCTGCAGGTTTTTCTCAACGGTAGGATCTGGGTGGTGATTGGGGAACGTACTGTCTATTTCGTCATAGAGAAGAACATGTCTGCCGGGTAGCTGTGAGACGACTTTACGCAGAGCCTCTCCTGTTACACCGTTTCCGCAGTCCCAGACAACAGACAGATCTGAGGGAGCTCGATAATCTTCAAGCAGACGTGCAACATATTTATCCATTAACGGATGGTCTTGAATCGATCCTGCTCCAGAACTCCAGCTGCCTTCCGCACACAATTTACCGAGTTTCTGAATATCAGCACCAAAAAACGGCTTGCCGTTCATGATCATTTTAAATCCGTTATGGTCTGGCGGGTTATGAGAGCCTGTGATCATGATGCCATTACGGGTTGCCAGTTCATAGGTGGAGTAATAGAGCATAGGGGTGGGCCCCATCCCGATGCGAATGACATCAACACCCGCCGCCCTTAATCCTGTCACCAGAGCTTTCTCCAGATCCGGTGAGGAAGCCCGGCCATCATAGCCAACGGAAACAATGGTATCCCCGTTTCCCTTCATGAAAGATCCAAAAGCGCGGCCAATGGCCGCTGCATCCGCTTCGAATAGAGTATCTCCGACGATACCGCGGATATCGTATTCCCGTAAAATGGTGGGATGGAAGATGTGCTTATCAGTCATTCTTCAGCCTTTTTCAGAGCATATTGCTTGGAACAGGACGTCCGATACAGGTGTAATCGAAGCCGTTAGCAATCATATCAGTGGGCTCATAAATATTTCTAAGATCAACCATAATAGGGTGTTTCATCAGGGCTTTGATGCGATCCAGATCGAGAGCCCGGAATTCATTCCATTCGGTAATGATCACGACCGCGTCAGCGTCCTGTAATGGGCCATAAGCGTTCTCATGGAAGACAATGCCGTCAAGCAATTCTGCTGCTTCTTTCATCCCTTCCGGATCGTAAGCGTGGATATCGGCCCCTGCTTTTGCCAAGGCCGGTATGATGTCAAGGCTTGGACTTTCGCGCATATCATCGGTATTGGGTTTAAAGGTGAGGCCCAATACCGCAATTTTTCTACCGTCAACAGACCCGTTACAGGCTTTGACTACCTTCTTGGCCATATTGAGCTTGCGTTTTTCATTGATGTCAATGACAGCTTCAACGATTTTAAGAGGAGCTTTGCTTTCACGAGATGTCTGATAAAGCGCCCGTGTGTCTTTGGGAAAACAGGATCCGCCAAATCCCGGACCTGCATGCAGAAATTTGCCGCCGATCCGACCGTCGAGGCCAATTCCTTTTGCGACATCATGAACATCGGCCCCGACTTGTTCACACAAATCTGCCATTTCATTAATGAAGGTGATTTTGGCAGCTAGGAATGCGTTCCCGGCGTATTTTGTCAGCTCTGAACTTTCGAGGGACGTAAACATGAGCGGCGTCTGTATAAGAGAGAGCGGGCGATAAATCGCCTCCATCACTTTCCGGGCTTTCTCAGATGTTGTGCCGACTACAACACGGTCTGGGCGCATGAAATCCTCAATGGCAGCGCCTTCCCGCAGAAATTCAGGATTAGAGACAATATCGAACTGCTCTTTAGCACAGCTTTTAGCCAGGATTTCCTCGACTTTTCGGCCTGTACCGACAGGGACTGTCGATTTATTGACAACAACCGTATAGCCGTCAATGGCTTCGGCTATTTCTCGGGCTGCTTCAAAGACATATGTTAGATCCGCCTGACCGTCTCCCCGGCGGCTTGGGGTGCCAACGCCGATAAAAACAGCATCGGACTGAGCCACTGCAGCTTTCAAATCAGTGCCAAAAGAAAGGCGGCCCGCTTTGACATTCTTGGCAACGAGTGCCTCTAGACCAGGTTCGAAAATTGGCATCTCACTCTTTTCGAGGGACGCAATCTTATCAACATTCTTATCGATGCATATGACGTCATGTCCGAACTCGGAGAAGCAGGTTCCGGAGACCAAGCCCACATAGCCGGTTCCAATCATTGCGATGCGCATAGCTCATTTTCCTTAAATTTAATTTCAGAGCGTTGGAGCCTCATAGGTCCGTTGCAATGTTACGAATAATTTTTTCAAAATCTTTGGCAAGATCTGGTCGCTTGAGAGCAAAGGCTACATTGGCATGAAGAAAGCCGATTTTGTCGCCGCAATCAAACCGGGTTCCCTCAAAGCGAAGGCCATAAAAGGGGCTGGATTTCAGCATGTCTGACATGGCGTCGGTCAGTTGAATCTCATTTCCTGCACCGCGAGCCTGATTTTCGAGAATATCAAAGACTGCGGGCTCCAGTATATAACGGCCTATAACGGCAAGATTGGATGGCGCTTCGGAAGGCTGCGGCTTCTCCACCAAATGGGTCACTTCAACTTTTTTGTCATCGTCATATCCCGGCTTAATGATGCCGTAGCGGGAGGTGTGTTCATGAGGCACTTCCATGGCAGCCAGAATATTTCCGCCACCCATTTCGTCTCGGGTTTCCATCATTTGCGCCAAGCAGGGTTTATCGCTCAGGATCAGATCGTCCGCTAAAATAACAGCAAAGGGTTCGTCACCAACATACCGCTTCGCGCACCAGACAGCATGCCCGAGGCCTTGCGGCTCCTGCTGGCGGATATAGGCAATCGATCCGGTTCGCGGGATACTTTCCTGCAAGGTATCGAGGACATCGGTTTTGCCGCGCTCCTGAAGGACGCTTTCCAGTTCGTAGGATCTGTCAAAGTGATCTTCAATGATGACTTTTCCGCGGCCTGTCACAAATATAAATTCTTCAACACCTGCGGCGCGTGCTTCGTCGACTGCATATTGGATCAGCGGCTTGTCAACGACTGGCAGCATTTCCTTGGGCATGGCTTTTGTGGCAGGAAGAAAGCGCGTCCCCAGTCCCCCAACCGGAAATACAGCCTTGCGTACTTTTTTTAACATCGGAACCCCTCGTTCACGTTCTGTTGGCTCCTTATGGCACTCCGTGAAACGGGATGCAAGTCCAGCAGATCAGTTGTTTATAAGAATATCTTTTGCCTGATTAATTTTTGCGGCCATATAGGCTGATCCGTCATGATCAGGGTGAAATTTTTTCATTAGCCTTTTATGTGCAGCTTTAATCTGCTCATTATCAGCCCCCGCTTCAAGCTCAAGTATTTCCAGTGCTTCTTCTATACTCATGCCATTTGATTTATTTTCCGTTGACGTGTCCTTATAATAGTCACCGTCAGGGTCGTTTTTATGATCGGGATATTGCCGTTCAATAAAAGTGAAAAGAATAGACGCACTTTTCTCGTCATCAGAAATTCTGTTTTGCAAATCTTGCAGCTGGTGCAAGGTTAAGTCTGATAATTGCCGCCCTTCATAGTCTCCTTGCAGAATTAACGCGTCCATTTCACCGCTATCGTGATCCAGTGTTGCGTGAAACCAGTCAGTTTTAACATCTGACTGTTGCCCTGAGGATGGAGGGGACCCTCTGAAAAAGGGTTTGTTTCTCATTAGAAATAGAGCCGCCAGAGCAAGAGGCGGTGCAAATTGAAAACGCCCGGTGAAGGTGAAGAAAGCTGCCAGTAATCCCAAAATGATGGCGCCTGAAATTCGAAGGCCTTTCAAGATGGCTTTAGGGTCTGCCTGAGAAAGAGCATTCGCACCGATAATCAGTCCGATAAGGAGGGCTAGGCCGATGATGAAATATGCAAGCATAATACCCGACTATTTGATTTGACGTGTCAGCATCAGAGTTTCTCCGCCAACTTTCTGACTATAATTCTCCAGAGCTTTGCGGCCCCCGGCTGCATATACAGCGACGGCCTTTAAAAGTGTCTTAAGAAGAGCCGCGCTTGCATTGTCAAAGCGACAATAGGCGCCATTCGTCAATTTGGCAATTTGGCGAAAACAGGCTTCTGCCACAGGGTCATATCCTTCCTGAAACATAAAAACCGGAACACCCTGCATGCCGATTTGGCCAGCAATATGGCAAAGATGGTCGGCATCTTCTTCCATACAGTCCCCGACATAAACCAGTGCATTGACTTTTTTTCGAGCGGTTTGCTTTAGCGTGTGGTTGAGAACCTTGGTAATTTGGGTATGGCCGCCTAGGCAACTCACCTTTGACAGAGGGCGGATAAGAGAGCGGCTGTCCTGTGTCCAGGAGGTTGCCTTGAATTCCCCAAAGCCGCGAAAAAAGGCGATTTGCAGTTCCAAATGTCCTGTTGTTGCCGCGGCGTCAAACATTTCACGTTGGAGATGGCTGGCGTGATCCCAGGTTGGTTGACGGCTGGCCGTTGCATCCATGGCAAATATGAGCCGGCCTGCCGGCCCCGATGATGAGGAGCGGGGAGCCGCGGCAACTTTCCGAAGAAAGGCATCAACATCATCAGAATTTGAAATATCTGTTTTCCCCGATTTATCCAGATCTTTGCCCATACTTATTCTGCTACCTTTTTTGTATTCTCATGAGTTAATAATTAGGCTTAACTGTCTGTGATTTCAAATGGTGTCTGAAAGACCCTGCTTTTCCGAAAGATAAATATGAGCGTATCTTCAACAGAGCTTGTGACAACACCCTTTTGGTGGAAGGCCGCGGAGCCTGAGAATAAAAAGTCGGAATTGCCGGAAGGCAATGTCGATATTCTGATTATTGGCGCCGGTTATACCGGCTTAAGTGCAGCTAGGACCTTGCTCAAAAAAGGGCAGTCTGTTGTTGTTATTGATGCAGAAAAGCCAGGCTTTGGGGCGAGTAGCCGTAACGGTGGTATGGTCGGAAATCTCCTAAAACCTGGACTGAGCGGGCTGATTGAGGAATTTGGTGAGGTAAAAGGCGTGGCGGTTGCCAGAGAGGCGGTCCATTCCGTGGCGTTTACACGCCAACTCATTGAAGATGAAGGCATTGACTGTGATTTCAAGCTGAACGGCCGGTCTTATCCTGCTGTTGCTCAGAAGCATTTGCTATCCATGGCCAGAGAATCAGAACTGAGGATGAAATATCTGGGCGCTGAGGAGGAGGTTCTTGGTAAAGATGCCTATCAGGAAGATGTTCGCACGTCTTTATATGCAGGTGCCATTCGCCAGCAGGGGACAGGGGGTTTGCATCCAGCCAAATATGCAAAGGGCCTAGCGGATGTTGTCGAACAGGCTGGCGGGATTGTCATCGCGCCTTGTCGAGCTGACCAGGTTAGCAAAACAGCACACGGGTTTGAGACACAGACGTCAAACGGTGTTTTAAAAAGTCGTCAGGTTCTTTTTGCAACGAACGGATATAGCGGACCTTTGAACCCCTTCTTGCAGAGGCGGGTGATGCCCATCGGCAGTACGATGATTGCAACGGACGCTCTTGATCCTGAAGTCGTGCGCACTCTGTTCCCGACGTCCAGAATGATAACAGACAGTCGCAAGATGCTGAGTTATTATCGCCCTTCTCCTGACGGGCGGCATATTCTGCTAGGGGGGCGTCCTGGCATCTTCCCGGCCTCTCCTGAAAAACAAGCCCTCTCCTTGCATCGACGGCTTACCGAAATTTTTCCAGAGCTTGGAAGGGTTGCTGTGCAGCATGTCTGGTCTGGCAATGTTGCATATGGATTTGAAGCGCTTCCCACCGTGGGGCAACAGGGCGGCGCATTCTACGCCGTAGGTTATTGCGGCTCCGGTGTTGCCATGTCCGGCTATCTTGGTCATAAGGCTGCGTTACAAATGCTGGAGGAAGACGAGGGGCAGACAGCTTTTGATGATCTACCTTTCACCGACCGACCTTACTATAGGGGCAAGCCCTGGTTTGTCCCTGTTGCGATGATTGGATACACCTTGCGGGATCAGTTTGGGATCTAGGGTCAGGACTTGTTAATGTCTGTTTCTTTTTCGGTGAATTCCTATCGTACGGTCTGGCATCTTGCCTGGCCGATAATTTTGTCCAATTTATCTGTACCGTTGCTGGGCGCTGTGGATACGGCCGTTATCGGACACCTGCCAGATCCTGCCTATCTAGGGGCTGTTGGTATTGGGGCGATGATTTTCTCTTTTCTCTATTGGGGTTTTGGTTTTCTGAAAATGGGAACTACGGGGTTTGTCGCCCAGGCGGCCGGTGCAGAGGATACAACCCGCATTCGAACCATATTGGCTCAGTCCTTCATTCTATCAATTTGTATTTCTCTTGCTATTCTCTGTCTTCAATATCCGGTGCGGGAACTCGCGTTATATCTGATCGATCCGACAGATGCGGTCGCGAGTGGCACGACTGAGTATTTCAATCACAGAATTTGGGGTGCGCCAGCGGCCTTGATGAATTACGCCCTTCTCGGTTTCTTCGTCGGATTGGGCCGCATGCGCACGGCTTTGGTTCTGCAGGTTGTGATGAACGGAGCTAATATTCTGCTGGACCTGTTCTTTGTCATCGGGTTGGATATGAAAGTGCCGGGGGTTGCACTCGCGACCACGCTTTCTGAATATCTGGCTGTTTTTCTGGGTTTGACCTTCGCCTGGCGGGAACTTACCCGCATGGGCGGAGAATGGTTGCGTAAAGATATTCTGTCTCTGGGGCAGATGGGCCGATTGATGTCGGTGAATTTCAATATTTTTATCCGCACGATCCTGCTGATTGTCAGTTTTTCCTATTTCACTGTTTCAGCGGCTCGGCTAGGCGACGAAGTGTTGGCCGCCGTTACAGTTGCAATGAATTTCGTTTATTTTCTGTCCTTCGGTCTGGATGGATTTGCTCATGCAGCAAGCACACTTGTTGGCAAAGCTGTCGGTGCAAAGGATCAGAAGGGGGTGGATCAAGCCGTCTGGGTCAGCAGTTCCATGGCACTCATTGTCGCGGTGCTGTATATGTTCCTTTATGCTGTGCTCGGTGATCGGATTATCAACCTCCTGACAACAATAGAGAGTGTCCGGTTACTGGCGTATGAGTTTGTGCCCTGGCTTGTCGCGATGCCACTAATCGCTGTCTGGTCTTATCAATTTGACGGGATTTTTGTTGGTGCAATGAAATCCAGTGAAATGCGGAATGGAATGATCTTGTCATTTGCCGCTTATTTCCTGGCCATAAAAGGACTGGGAGAGCCTTTCGGCGCCGACGGCTTATGGGCTGCCCTTTGTGTTTTTATGGTGATGAGAGGGTTGACGCTGGCGTTTGTTTACCCCCGGGTCAGACGGGCGGCTCTTCCTGCGGGGCAGGAAAAAATCTCCTGAATAAAGGATAGAACACCGGTACAGCTGCGATAATGACCGCAATGCGAATAACATGCATGATAGAGACAAAGGCGACGTCGATACCAAGGGCCAGGGCAACCAGAGACATTTCCGCAAGACCGCCCGGGGAAAGAGCCAGAACCAGACCCGGAACGCTGATGCCGATATAGGGACTGGCCGCGAAGGCCAGCAATGTTGCGATCAGCATCATCAAACCGGTAGAACCGAGGCTTAGGAGAATGACGCGGCCGACCTCTCGCATTGTCGTTCCCAGAAAACGCAGGCCAAGCGCTGTGCCAATGACCAACTGTGCCGCATAAATCAGCAGCATGGGCGGCTTGGCACTGATGAAGCCGGTCATTTCCATCGTGGCGGCCATTAATAGCGGCCCCATAAGATGGTAGGCTGGAAGTTTCAGTTTTTTACCGAAAAACGTGCCAAAGACAGCGGCAACAAGGAGCCACCCATATTCAGGAAGATCCTGCCAGTCTCCCAACAGTGGCAGGGTGCGGACAGCGTCACTGGCAGTCACACCATACCGAAAAACAAGAGGAACAGTCATGACTAGAAGCAGAACACGGGTGGCATGGATAAGAGCGATGGAGCGACCATCCCCTCCTTTTGCCTCTCCAACTTCATACATGACGTTGAACCCTCCCGGTGCAGAGGAGAAATAGGCTGTGGTGCGATCAAAATTGCCAAAGCGCCTGAAATAGAAATACGTGGTTGCCATGGACAGGATAATGCTCGTCATAAGCAGAAGGAGGCCGCTGCTCCAGTTCAGGATATTCTCCAGACTTTCCGGAGAAAAGCTGCTGCCCAGCATAACCCCGAGAACGGAGGTCATTCCTTTCCTGAGAGAAGGGTTGACCGACAAATCCGCGCCGCGAATAGCGATCACGGTCATCAGACACATGGATCCCATCATCCAGGCAAGAGGCAGATCAAAGAGGAAGAAGATCCAGCCACCGACGGAGCCGATGGCTAGAGATTTTAAGGTTTTGGTCAAGATATACCGCCGGTTGAGGCTGGTTTAATTAATACAGGTTTTCTTTATAGGAATGTTCGAGTGATTGATCAACCGGCTCGGCCTCCAGCCCTTTGATCTGATCACTGAGGATCTGGCCCAGAGTCGGGAATTCTGATCGTTGCAGTTTATGGCTTTCTCCCCACAAATCTGAACGGATAATAGACTTCCCGCAATGCATATAAACTTCCCGAACCGAAACACGAATGGCAGAGCGGGGGCTTTTCCCGCCGACCATCAGGGATTGCAATATCTCTGCATCCGTAGCGATATCGCAAGCGCCGTTTACTCGTAAAGTCTCTCGAATGCCGGGGATGAAGAAAATCAACCCTATTTCAGGATTTTCCAGAATGTTGCGAAGGCTGTCGGCGATATTATTGCCGATACGGTCTGGAATGAGGAGTGTTTGATCATCTGCAACATGGACGAAACCCGGTGCATCTCCTTTTGGGGAAGCATCCGCCTGGCCTTCGCCATTTGCCGTTGCCATCACCAGGAAGGGGGAATGGGCGATAAAGTTTTTGCTGTGCTTTTCAAGTTTCGGCAGAATCTTCTTGAGAACAGCGCCTTTGGGCTCCCCATAAATGTCATGAAGATCATTCATTGTTTTGATTGACATCACAGCCTCCCGGGCAGGATTGTATTTTCGAATGGGCAGAAGAATTTCTCTGCATATTGCCCGAGCTTTGCTGTTCTGTCACCCCGTAGCTTCGTATCCAGAATATTGCTGAGAATGAAGTCGTCGGAAGAAATACCCTGAAAAACACGCTTACGGATCATGTCTTGAACGCTGCCTTGGTTCAGAGAGGGTAAGGTGTTTGGGCTGGTTTCAAGACCGGCTAGCAGGACCGGGTTTTCGTCCAGAATAAGATGACCAGATAAGCTGATATAAGCATATGTATTTTCGATTCTCCCGGAATGGTGGCAAGTTAGATACACACCTTCCAGTCTTGAAAACTGGTAATTGTGACCAACTGATTCCGTTTGGTGCATATGTTCGAGCTGTGCTTCAGTCAGCCAGGAAATATGGCATTCTGTCTGATATCCCTCGCGCCAGCAGATCGTAGCCGGAATGGAGCCATATCCGGTGATATGGGCTGAATAGCAACACACAAAATCCTTGAGCGTCGCCCTAGTGACATAAAGCGGGTCCGTCTCGATCATGCTGAATTTCCGGATCAGCTGATCGGGGGAGGCGTTGGACCCACAGGCAATGACCGGATATCGACCTGCAGGCCAGAAGTCGGCAGGCATAGGAGAGATATTGCGGCCTCTCAACATGTAGGAGTGATTGGGCCTCGGATAGGGGTAATCCAGGGCATGAGAGATTTGCAATTCTTTTGAAGAGGTGCTGGATAGTTTCATCGTTCAGGATAATGCTGCTCTCAAATCAGCCAGTTTAATGGGTTTTGTCAGACTTTGAATGGCAGGGAGGCCTTTCGCACCACCAAGATCCTCTGCAAGTTCTGCGTATCGGGGATTGAAGCCGGTGACAATCAGGATTTTCGCTTTGCATTTTTGCTTGGCAAGCCAACCAATAAGCTCAACACCATCTACTCCTGGCATAACCATATCCACAACAACGAAGTCAGGTATATTGTCTCGATAAGACTGCATGAAGTCTGAGGCAGTGTCCGTGACAACAGCTTTATATCCGAGCTTGCGACCGACTTCGCCAACATAGTCGCCGAAATCTCTCTCATCATCTATAATCAGCAGTCTCCTCCCGGGTGGAAGGGGGGCGCTGGCTGTTTTATCGGTACCACTCTCATGCGTCATGGGTGGACCCCATATTGGGTTTTAGAATTACCTGGTCGCTCTCCAAGTCGAATGCTCAACGAAGGGTTTCACACTCCTAAGGAGAGATGATAGCGAAAAAAGGGCGCACGCGAAAGGTAACAATCCTCTATTTGATGTAATTTTTTTGTTACCTTGCAGTTGTTTGTTGATCTAAATTCTCAACAAATGCGGATGCACGCGCCATTTAGTCAGACAAGCAGGACCTAACTTACAAGATGCATGCCACCATCAACAATCAGCAATTCACCCGTGACGAGATCCCCGCCCGTAATGAACCATAGAACCGCATCCGCGATATCTTCGGGTTGCGATACTTTGGCAAGCGGTACGCGTTTGGTCATCAAGGCATGGTTTTTTTCGTAATCAGCTTCTCCCCATCCTTCGCGAAGCCAGCGGGTTTCAATCATGCCGGGGCAGATTGCATTGACCGTAATTTCCGGCCCCAAAGCACGGGCAAGTCCCTTGGTCATGGAGTTAAGCGCGCCTTTTGACGCGACATAGGCAAGTGATGACCCGTGTCCGTGGGTGCCGGCGACAGAAGAAATCATGACAATTCTGCCTTTGCCCGACTGCTTCAGATGCGGGGCACAAGCACGAGACATCTGGAAGGGACCAATGGTATTAACCGCGTAAATATCGTGAAAATCGCTGGCGTCCAGACCGTCGAGATCCGGGTGAGGTACAAATTTTGTACGCCCTGCATTATTCACCAACGCATCAATCCGGCCCCATTTCTGAACGGCTGCGTCCGCCATGGCACGGCAGTCAGCATCCTTGGAGACATCCCCTTGAAAGAGGAGCGCCTCCGCACCTTCTGCTTCAACCTGTTTTACGGTTGCTTCTGCTTCATCCTGGCTCTTGGTATAATTGACCAGAACATTATATCCCTTTTTCGCGAGAGCAATAGCGATGGCAGCGCCAGTGCCGGTAGCGGAGCCTGTTACGATTGCGACTTTATTGGATGACGTCATTTCTGTTCCCTGTTTTTATTCTTATCCTGAACTGATCCTACCGAATTTAGGGTGTTGCTGACAATCTGTCTCCATTATTTTCTTGATCAGCACCAAAGGACAGGGTAGGGCGTTTGCCAGTTCGTGAGTTGCGCCCTTAGGCGCCAGAAGGAAGTATTATGGAAATTGACTATTCTCCTGAGGTGGCGAAGGCCCTGAAAGCCGGAAAACCTGTTGTCGCACTGGAATCAACGATCATCAGCCACGGTTTCCCGTATCCAAAGAATATGGAACTGGCGGCAGAAATGGAACGGGTTATCCGGGAGAAGGGAGCTGAGCCCGCAACGATCGCTATCATTGAAGGCCGTATCAAATGTGGATTGACGCAGGATGAGCTTGAAATTCTGGCGACCTCCGACGATGTCGCCAAATGCTCTGTCCGGGATTTGCCTGCCGTTCTTGCTAAGAATAAAACAGGTGCGACAACGGTTGCATCGACCAGTTATATTGCCGAACAGGCAGGCATTCGTGTATTTGCAACGGGCGGTATTGGGGGTGTTCATCGGGCGGAAGAAGGAGCGGATGGCTTTGATGTTTCTGCAGATCTTCTCGAGCTTTCAAGGTCCAGTGTTGTTGTTGTTGCAGCGGGGGCGAAATCCATTCTGGATCTTCCGGCGACAATGGAGGTTCTGGAAAGTTACAGCGTTCCTGTCATTGGCTATAAGACCGAGACGTTTCCGGCTTTCCACAGCATTTCCAGCGGCCTGCCTCTTCCAGCAGAAGCGGACAGCATGCCTGAATTGGCGGCGATGGTTGACTGTCACTTTGCCCTCGGGCTTAGCTCTGGGATGCTGATTTGTAATCCGGTTCCAGACAGTCATGCGATGAGCAACGAGGAAGTGGATCAACTGGTGACGGAGGCGCGGAACGAAGCGATGAAAGCTGGTGTCAAAGGGGCCGCTATTACTCCCTATATTCTAGGGGCCTTAAACCGGCTTTCAGAGGGCAGGACCAGCGAAGTCAATCTGGCGCTGGCCCTGAATAATGCAAAAGTAGCGGCGGAACTGGCCGCGTCGTTGAAGGTTTAAACGCTTATCCCGATGCAAAGCGCTTCGCGATCACAATGCCCGCAACCATGGCAACAACGAAAACTGCAATTTTGGGATCAGCATAGGCAAGCGAGCTGATGGCTGGCCCCGGGCACAATCCGCCAATCCCCCATCCGGCGCCAAACAAACCTGCGCCGATCAGTAATCTGCCATCGATATCGCGTGTTGTCGGCAAATAAAATTTGCTGCCGAAAATCGGAGCAGAGCGTTTCAGAAGAAACCGGAAGCTGATGGCGGTGACAATCACCGCCCCGCCCATCACAAAAGCCAGGCTGGGATCCCAGTCGCCAGTAATATCCAGAAATCCAACAACTTTGGAAGGACTCAGCATGCCCGACAAGGCGAGGCCATAGCCAAAAAGAACACCGGCGACGGTGGCGATAATATTAAACATGATGTCAGGCTCCTGTGATTTGCCGGATCAAAAACACAACAAGGGCGGCAATGATCATAAAGGTGACGGTTGCTGCGAGGGAGCGAACCGACAGGCGCCCCAGGCCGCAAACGCCGTGGCCACTTGTACAACCTGAGCCAATTGACGTGCCCATACCGACCAGCAGGCCACCGATGATAAGAGCAGCATAATGAAACTGGTCTTCGAAGCCATAGGGGTTCAAGGAAATATAACTGATATCGCCGCCGATAATGGGATATAGGGCAGCGCCACCGATCAGGCCGAGCAAGAATAACAGCCGCCACTTTTTCTCAATGGCAGCCGGTGGGATAAGGCCACCCAGAATGCCACTGACACCCGCGATACGACCTCCTGCTAGCAGTAAGGTGGCTGACAAACCGAGAACAAGGCCGCCTGCCAAAGAGAGAAAAGGGGTAAAGTTTTCCATAATCTAGATACTCCATTCAGGATCATTTAGCAGCGGATTTCCTTTCTTCGACAACGTTTTAAACGCGTCAAAGGTACTTAGAAAAACCCGGCCTTCCTGGTGTTGTTTGAAAAATTCGGTTTGGGAAAGGCGATCCATGACCGGCCCTTTGACTTCTGCAAAATGAAGATCGACACGCCCCGCCGAGAGTTCATCCTGTATCATTTCAAGGGTATGCAACGCGCTGCCATCGATGGTGTTGACGGCACTGCAGATCAGCAGAACATCTGTAATTTCCTTATGGCGGGCAACCTCATTGATGAGGAAATTTTCAAGATAGGCAGCATTGGCAAAAAACAGGCTCTCATCGATACGGATCGCCAGCAGGTGCGGGTAGGTTTTGACCTTATGACGCAAGATATTGCGGAAATGCTCTGTATCGCCGACTTGCCCGACAACGGCAATATGTGGCCTGCTGCTGCGCCAGAAATGCAACGTTAGTGACATACCGATGCCAATCAGCAAACCTGTTTCGATGCCGAGACCGAGGACGGCAATAAAAGTGATGCCCTCTGCGACGCCATCGCCCCGATCATATGCCAGGTTTTTTATGAATCCCTTCACATTGACCAGATCCAGAATGGCGACGAGAATGATCGCCGCCAGCACCGTTTTGGGTACGTAATAGAAAAGGGGAGTGAAAAAAGCGAGTGTAAAGCCGATCAGTAAGGCTGTTATAATCGCGGCGGCTTGCGTGTTGGCGCCTGCAGAGAAATTGACGACAGATCTGCTGAAACCACCGCATACGGGACTTCCGCCTGTAAAACCAGCGCCGAGATTAGCAAATCCCAGACCCCATGCTTCCTGATTAACGTCCAGTTTTTGGCGACGCTTGGCAGCTAAGACTTTCGCAATGGCCACGCTTTCAACATAACTGATGAGTGTTATGAGAAGGGCCGACGGTGCGAGATCCTGTAGAAGGCTATACTCGGCTTCAGGGAAGCTAAAACTTGGAATGCCTTCCGGAATAGTGCCGATAATGGCAACCGCATTCGCTTGATCAAGGGAGAAGGTCATCACAATCAGCGTCATCACGCTCAAAACCAGCAGAGGGCCGGTTTTCGAAAGCCCTTGAGCAAGGCGCGCGAGCGCAGGGATTTGTTCAATAATACGGCCAAGATATCTCCGGGCAGCATAAAGAAGGAGAATGCTGGCGATCCCGATTTGCATCGTTGTTCCATTGACGCGATCAATAACGTTTTGCAGTCCGTCCGCAGACAGAAGGTCTGCAAAATACAGTTTCTGTTCGAAGCCAGCGAAGGGTGTCAGTTGACTGAAGGCAATCATTAATGCTGCTGCGCTGGTAAAGCCCGACATGACCGGGTGACTAAGAAATTCGGTCAGAAAACCCAGCTTTAAAACGCCAATTAAGAGAAAACAAAGCCCGATCATGACAGACAGAACAAGGGCGGCGGCAATATAGTCTGAACTTCCCTGTGCCGCGATTGTTGACAAGGCATGGGCGACCATCAGGGAGGCGACAGCTACGGGACCAACGGCCAGCGTACGGCTGCTGCCAAAGAGTGCGTAAAGAATAGGAGGAGCGATACTGGCATAAAGGCCGATTTCAGGCGGCAGTCCGGCGAGCGCTGAATAGGCCATCGCCTGCGGAATAAGGAGGATGGCTGTAATAATGCCCGCGCTCAGATCGCCGCCAAAGATATTTGAGTTATAGGTTTTTGCCCAACCGAGGATCGGCAAAAAACGGGAGAGGGATAGGGTCAATTTTCATCCTCGGCGCAATACAAAGCGTATAACGCGGCAATAACGGTGCGTGCTTCATCTCCATTGAGAGAGTAATAGATGCTTTGCCCGTCCCGACGCGTTTTAGCAAATCCGTCTTTACGTAACAATGCCAGTTGCTGCGAGACGGAAGAAGGGCGCATATCCAGAATTTCCGCAAGGCTGTTTACCGATTGTTCCTGGTCATTCATTTGACACAGAAGCATCAGCCGTGTCTCACTGGACAGTGCTTTCATCAGTGTGCTGGCTCGGACAGCGGCGGATTTCATTGTTTCCATATTCATACTTGTATATCTACATATATATAGATATATAGTCAATGATAATTGGAGTCGTGATGGATCCGAGAATGAGTGAGGGGCCTATGAAGCCGATAGTGACAGCATTTTTCCATGAACCAACCTTTACGGTCAGTTATGTAATAACGGATGGAGATAGTGGCCATTGCGCGATTATCGATAGCGTGTTGGATTATGATCCCAAATCCGGACGAACATCAACGGAGGCTGCCGATGATATAATCGCTTTCGTCAGAAGTCAGGACTTCGCTGTCGATTACATTCTGGATACCCATGTCCATGCTGATCATCTGACAGCAGCACCCTACCTTAAAGACAGGCTCGGCGGACAGATCTGCATCGGAGATCACGTGACGCAGGTTCAACGCGTGTTCAGTGATGTGTTTAACGCAGGAGGGGCAATGTCGGTCGACGGAACACAGTTTGATCGACTGTTGGCGGATGGTGACATTCTGAAATGTGGCCGCCTTGATATTCAAACCCTGTTTACGCCGGGCCATACTCCCGCTTGTATCTCTCTGGTGGTTGGGGATGCCGCGTTTGTCGGGGATACCTTATTCATGCCAGATTTTGGGACAGCACGCTGTGATTTTCCGGGCGGTGATGCGGCCATGCTGTATGCATCCATTCAGAAAATTCTAGCGATGCCGAAAGAGACTCGACTTTTCATGTGCCACGATTATGCGCCGGGAGAACGGGACTATCAGTGGGAGACCACTGTTGCTGAACAGAAGCAAAACAATATTCATGTGAAGGATGCAATTTCAGAAGTGGATTTTGTTGATATGCGGACCGAGCGGGACAGAGAGCTGGATATGCCTGTCTTGATCTTGCCGTCCGTTCAGGTGAATATGCGCGCCGGTAATTTTCCTGAGCCCGAAGAAAATGGTGTTTCTTACCTGAAAATCCCGCTCAACGCCCTGTAGGCTCAGCCATTTCCAGAGCTTTGAGCAACACGGATCAGATTGCCTGTTTCTGGAGAAACAACGAAGCAGGTAATCGATTTACTTTCCAGTGTCTTGCAGACATTACGTGCTTCTTTTTCTGCAAACCCAACCATTTGCGCCCGATAAATCGGTGTGCCATTTTGAGTAACCCGCTGAATATTATAACGACGTCCCTTCATCAGGCCGCCGGATAATTTACTGGCACGGTTTAGCTGGTTCCTGGCCTTTTCCGCCCGAGAGAAGGCGCCTACCTGAATGCCCCAGTCGCCGGTTGGTGTCGTTTTGAGTGTGTTGACTGTTCCGGGTGTGTCGATATTACTTTTCGCGGCCAGGATTGGCCGTTTTTGATGCGGCGCGCCGAGGGCTATTCTTAAGGGTCTTAGGTGCGGCGTTGGGATAACGGTCGGATAAATCGTTTCGATTTTTGAAAACCCTTTATCCAGAAGCTTCTTCATATGCCTGTCCCGGCTTTTTGCCGACCGACCTCCAAAAACCACGCCAATCAGCCGATTGCTCCCGCGCTTTGCTGATGCAACCAGATTGAAGCCCGAAGCCCGGATATAACCGGTCTTGATACCATCAGCCCCTTGATATTTGCCAAGTAGGTTGTTGTGGTTTTTGTAAGCACGGCCTTTGTAGTCAAATTTCTGCAGAGACAAATAGCGGTAAAACTGCGGAAAGTCGTGGATCATGGCCGCGCCCAGAATAGCCATATCCCGGGCTGTGCTGCGCTGGCGCCTGTTCGGCAAACCACTGGCATTTCTGAAAGAGGTTCGGGTCATGCCCAACTTGCGTGCCCGCTCTGTCATCGCCCGAGCAAAGGCCGCTTCTGTTGGGGCCATCGCTTCGGCCAAAACGGTTGCGGCATCATTGGCTGATTTGGTAATCAGGCCGAACATCGCATCTTTCACTGAAATACGACCGCCTCTTTTCAGGCCAAGCTTGGTTGGCGCCTGACCTTCAGCACGCGCAGAAACACGAAGTTTCTGATTGAGTTTGAGGCGGCCGGATTTGAGCGCGTCAAACGTCATATAGAGTGTCATAATTTTTGTGAGAGACGCTGGATATAATTTCTTGTCAGCATTTCTGGAATACAGGATCTGCCCGGTTCGGCTGTCCATGACAACAGAGGCGTAGCGTGCCTCGCTTTGAGTTGGAAGAAGAAGGGTGATGAGAAAAATGAGCACAAAAACAGGCAGAATAGCTTTACTGATCATTGTCGATCCCCCGCCCTTTTTTTGACTCAATTCATTCATAGGGTCAAAATGACTGTTTTTTGTGTGTTTTTCACCCAAAAGAAAACTCGTTTCTGGCTTTTGACCGGTATAAAACTCAGCGCAAACTCTACTCTCTGACTGAAGTGTAAAAAATGATACGAATCATGTCCATTAAAATCGAAAAAAACATTTTGTTTCAGAACATAACGCTTCTTTTCTAACGGTAGATCTAATGTGCAAAATATCGCAATATTCAAATACCACTCATATAATAGTGTAACAAGGTTAACAAGAAGTAAGCTGACAAGCTGGCTTTAACGTGAGGAGAAAAGGATTTTGAGAAAACAGCTTCTGGTGCTGGCAACGGCATTTCTGGCGACGGCGTGCGCGTCCGGCGGACCGAGTGATAATCCGCTCGTTCGTCCCTTTCAGTATTTCTCCTATTTGAACGGAGATGATATCCGGCAGGAATGTGCGCCTGGCGCAGACTCTCGTTACAGGCTTGTTTATAATGCTCTGTACGAACAACAGGTTCGTACGTATGACATTCGACAGGCGTCGGGCGCTAAAGAAGGCGTTCAGGAAAGCCGCGTTTTCTCCCGTGGCATCGGCGCTCATTTCGGGATTAATTCTAGTAGCGTCGACTTTAAAGATCAGCCTCAATCTCAGGAGTCTTTAAGCTATGATGATCTGGTGGCGATCGACAAGGCACTGATTGATTCCGGTTTTGAAAGGCCGGCGCAAGAAGGCATGAAATTGCATTCGGATGAATTTTATTGGATTGCAATGGTGTGCCGGGAAGGGGCTTTCAAGTATTTTGCATGGACCAAGGAAAATGCGGATCTGGAAAAACTCACCCTCATTGATGCTGTTTCACTGGCAGACACCACTGATATTCCGGTTGAGCCGGTGAACGAACCGATCATTCATGATCGCGGCGGCCGAAATCAGGTTGGATTGGAAGGGGGAAGCTATTTCTCTCTGGAGGTTGGGGATAATGGGTTGAAGCTTTAAGGGTGTTGCAGAAGCAAAATAAATGTTGCTTCTGCAATATTTTTTCAGGAAAAATATCACAATTTTGTATTTTATATTTAAAAATCAATGAGTTGACTATTTTTGTGCATTGCACAAAAACTATTGACAAAACAGATTTTTGAAATATATATATAGGTATTGTTGCAGTGCAGCAATTTTTGAGATGATATCTGAAAGGTCACCTGATGAGCAATACTACAACGAAAACCAAATCTGCTTCCAACGGCAAAGCCGCGGCAGCAGAGGTAACTAAAGATTTTGAAGTTCTACTGACAGCAAACCGTAAAACATTGCAGGATGCTTTCATGTCTGGCGCTGATGCAGCTGAAAAAGCCTTCAAGACAGGCAGCGAAGCTTTCAAAACTACATACGAAAAAGCCGTTTCTGATGGCAAAGAGCAAGTAGAGAAAGCTGTAAAGACACTGAGCGAAGCAAACTTCTACGAACAAGACGGAACAGACTCCCTCGCAAAGCTCGGCACAACTGCTGTTGAGAAAAGTGAAAAAATCGGTGCAGAGATTGTTGAGTTCAGCACTGATCGCGTAAATGATTATTTCACAGTAACACGTTCCCTGATTGAAGCTGATGACGTTCAGAAAGCAATCGAAGTACAGTCTGAATATGCCCGTACTTCAGTGGAATCTTATGTCAGTGAATTCGGCAAATTGAACACTATGTTCGTTGAAGCCTCGAAGTCCATTATGGAACCATTTGGTGCACAGTATGCCGCCAACATGGACAAATTTCTGAAGCGTGCCTGATATTGGCTTGATCTAGGCTAACATCTCAATGAAAGGCCCGGCTTGTCCGGGCCTTTTTTGCATTCCTCGTCCAATGGTCGAGGTTTTTTTTCGTCTTGTCAGAGGCAATTGGCACAAAAACCCGTATTCTTTTTGGACAATTCATCATTTTTTTTGAATTTCCTGCTATGATCTCTAACTATGTAATATGGGGCAGTAAAGGATTGCCTGAAACAGGATAGTAGAAATCAGGAAATGAGAAATTCCGGCTCGTTATGTGAAATGACCAATAGCAATGATGATAACAAGGGGGATAATGATACCGGTACCGGTGTTGTTACCAAAACCCGACCCAAGACAAAAAAGCCGTCCATGTGGCGGGTTCTTTTGTTAAACGATGATTACACGCCTATGGAGTTCGTTGTTTTTGTTTTGCAGCGCTTCTTCGGCATGGATGAACAAACGGCTGCACAAATCATGCTCCATGTTCATCAAAAGGGTGTCGGGAATTGTGGTGTCTTCCCCTACGAAGTTGCCGAAACAAAAGTCGCTCAGGTTGTTGATTTTGCGCGTGAAAATCAACATCCTCTTCAATGTACAATGGAGAAAGAATAGTGCCAGGATTTTCAAATTCACTCGAAGAAAGCCTCCACCGTGCTATGGCTCTGGCGACATCCAGACGGCATGAATTTGCGATGCTTGAGCATCTGCTTTACTCCCTGACGGAGGATCAGGACGCGGCGGCGGTCATGCGGGCTTGCAATGTTGATCTTGATATCTTGCGGCGGGAGTTGGACCAGTTCATTACCGATGAATTGGACGACCTTGTTATGGACAGCTTTGTTGAGGCAAGACCCACTCTGTCGTTTCAGCGGGTGGTTCAGCGCGCTTTGATCAATGTGGAAAGCTCCGGCCGGGAAGAAGTGACCGGTGCCAATGTCCTGGTGGCCATCTTCTCTGAGCGGGAAAGTCACGCCGCCTATTATTTGCAGAAGCAGGATATGACGCGCCTCGATGCAATCAGTTATATCAGTCATGGTGTCGCCAAGGCGCCGGGGCACGAAACAACGCGGATCGTTAGAGGAACTGAAGACACACAGAAGGAAGACGTGCAAGATACACCGCTTGATGAAGAAGAGGTGAATAGTACAACAGAGTCCCTGGATGCTTATTGCGTTAATCTGAATGAGAAAGCGTTTAACGGCAAAATCGACCCTCTCATTGGCCGTGAAGCTGAGGTGGAGCGGACCATTCAGATCCTGTGCCGCCGGTCAAAAAACAATCCTCTTTATGTTGGTGATCCGGGGGTCGGTAAAACTGCGATTGCCGAAGGACTTGCCAAGCGGATTGTTGATGGAGATGTTCCGGAAGTCTTGCTGCCGGCCGTTATCTACTCCCTTGATATGGGCTCTTTGCTTGCCGGAACCCGCTATCGGGGTGATTTTGAAGAACGGCTTAAGGCGGTTATGACCGAACTGGAAAGCATGGATAATGCGATCCTGTTCATTGATGAGATTCACACCATTATCGGAGCGGGCGCGACCAGTGGCGGGGCGATGGACGCGTCGAATTTGCTAAAGCCGGCCCTTGCCAGTGGTGCTATTCGCTGCGTTGGATCAACAACTTACAAGGAATTCCGCAGTCATTTTGAAAAAGATCGGGCGTTGCTGCGCCGGTTCCAGAAAATCGATGTGAACGAGCCTAGTATTCCGGACAGCATCAAGATCCTCAAGGGACTGAAGCCCTATTTCGAAGAATATCATCGGATCCGTTACACTGCCGATGCCTTGAAGGCAGCGGTTGAATTATCGGCTCGTTATATTAATGACCGGAAATTGCCAGATAAGGCGATTGATGTCATCGATGAGGTTGGTGCTGCCCAGATGTTGAAGCCGGAGAGCCGGAGGAAGAAAACCATCAGCGTCAAGGATGTTGAGGAAATTGTCGCCAAAATCGCCCGTATTCCGCAAAAATCAGTCTCGAAGGAGGATACTGAAAGCCTGCGTAAACTGGACCGCGATTTGAAACGGGTCGTTTTCGGCCAAGATGCCGCGATCGAGGCACTTTCAAGTTCGATCAAGCTCGCACGGGCAGGCCTTCGGGAACCCGAAAAACCGATCGGAAATTATCTTTTCTCCGGGCCAACTGGTGTCGGTAAAACGGAAGTTGCCAAGCAGCTGGCCTCTATCATGGGGGTAGAACTTGTCCGGTTTGATATGTCTGAATATATGGAAAGACATACAGTGAGCCGCTTAATCGGTGCGCCTCCGGGCTATGTTGGATATGACCAGGGTGGATTGCTGACAGATGCAATTGATCAGCAGCCGCATGCAGTTCTGTTGCTCGATGAAATCGAAAAAGCGCATCCGGATCTGTTCAATATTCTCCTTCAGGTTATGGATCACGGCAAACTGACGGACCATAACGGCAAGCATGTGGATTTCAGAAATGTTGTTTTGATCATGACAACCAACGCTGGCGCTCAGGAAATGAGTAAGAGGGCGATCGGGTTTGGCAATGATGTGCGCGAAGGTGAGGATGAGGAAGCGATTAAACGCCTCTTCACACCGGAATTCCGTAACCGCCTGGATGCAACCATTCCTTTTGCACCACTACCGCCGGAAGTTGTCTCTCGCGTGGTTGAGAAATTTGTTCTGCAACTGGAAACACAGCTTCAGGATCGTAATGTCACCCTGTCTTTGACGGATGCCGCGGCGTCCTGGCTTGCTGAAAAAGGGTATGATGTACTGAACGGTGCCAGGCCGCTGGCGCGGGTTATTCAGGATCATATCAAGAAACCACTTTCTGAAGAGCTTCTGTTTGGAAAGCTGGCCAAGGGTGGCCATGTCAGCATCGCTTTCAAGAAAGGGGAGCTGACTTTCAATATCGAAAGCGCGGAAGAAGTCAGTGGTCGTGATACCGCAGATAAAAAGAAACCAGGCGGTAAAAAAGGCAATAAGAAAGACAGCGAGAAAGTCTGATTGCCGCATCAGGTAGTTTTAAAAAAAAGTAAGGGCGGGGTTATTAACCTCGCCCTTACTTCTTACACACAACGGATTTTGTCCTGATGATTATTTCTGACCGATAACCCGGCGGCCCTGATTGATCTCTTTCAGATATTCGATGCCTTCATCAGCAATGGCGTAGCCCACCATGTCCTCGCTCTCTCCATCGATTTCGTCCATATCAATCCAGTGAGCGTAAAGGGGCCGGGTCCGGTCCGTAATAATGCCGGATTTCAGCAAGGTTTTAACGAGAACCCGGAAGATGTTGGTTGATTCTTTCATATTTTCGCGGCGATCTTTGTCGGAATAAACCTCGCGGCAGGCGTCACGAACCCACTCCCAATCCAGGCCAAATTGCTGATAGATGACCTGCTTCTGGCGGATGTTGACCAGATTAAACAGAACAGTTTCAAAGCATTTGGCTGCCCAGTCTTCTACAATGTCATGCTCTTCTCGGGAGAGTTTGGGGATCGTCTTGTCTGCCCAGATTTTCCCGAATTTGTGATGAAACGCTTCATCTGTCATCACCAGCTGAGTTAACCGTTTGAGGAGCGGGTCGTTGGATTTCGCATGGAAATTGGCAAAGGCTCCCATGGCCAGCCCTTCGATCAACATCTGCATGCCGACAAGCTTTTTGTACACTTCTTCAGCACCAACAAGCTCTTTCATCAAATCGCCTAAAGCCTGACCAACAGGATAGGCGCTGCCCCAGCGAACCTGGATATATCGGCTAAATGCAGTCACATGACGAGCTTCTTCGCGTGTCTGATTGGAGGCATACTCCTGTGCACCTGGATCTAGCAGGATATGGCAGAGGCTGGCGCTGAGAGAAAGAGCACCTTGCTCTCCGTGCAGGATCCCTGAAACACTCCAGCGGACGCTTTCGTTGCCAAGCTTGATCAGCTGCTTTTCATCAAGCTTGTCTGCAACCGCGCTCTGCAGCTCCGGAATGCTGGTCCTTGGCATGATGAGTTCATTTTCCATGTCAAAGGGCATGGTGAAATCGATATAGGCACTATCGAGAGGGTCCCAGAAATGATCATGAGTTGCAGAAATGATCTTGTCGAAAGCATCAGTACGATTGCCATATCGGTTCACATCCAGCATTGCTGGAAAATCTGTTGGGGCAACCGAGTTATAAATCTCATCACGCGTGATGTGGGTGTTCATGTGGCTTCCTCTCGTTAGACTCAGTTTTCTTTGAGCTTTTTTCTTCTTTACGTTTACGTAAACGTTAATTGCATTTTACACTATTCTTTAGGAAAATACAATGGAAGCGTCGCCTTGCTTGACGTAGGGAAAACGCCGAAATGTGTTGTTTTTCAGGATTTTTTAAAGGGTGAGTGTTTTGTGAGATAGTGGATTTCGGCATCCATATCCCGTGTTTCGGCCTTCAGAAATTCGGCAACTGCATCCTGAAAACCGGGATCCTGCATCCAGTGAGCAGAGTAGGTTTTGGTCGGCAGATAGCCACGCGCGAGCTTGTGAGGACCCTGTGCGCCCGCTTCAACCCGTTTGATTCCATGTTCAATGGCATAGTCAATTGCCCGGTAGTAGCAGGTTTCGAAATGCAGGAACCGGTGATCTTCAATACATCCCCAATACCGACCGTACAGACAATCTTCGCTTTTGAAGTTAAGAGCGGCTGCGATGTAACGGCCTTCTCTTTTGACCATGAACAGAATGACATCCTCACCCATGGCCGATCCAATCAAGTCAAAGAACGCGCGGGTGAGGTAGGGGGTTCCCCATTTGCGGGCGCCGGTGTCCATGTAGAAGGCAAAGAATGCGTCCCAATGTTCCTGTGTGATGTCAGGGCCGTGAAATGTTTCAAAGGTCAATTCATCTTTGTTGGCTTCCCGCCGCTCTTTTCGGATAGCTTTTCGTTTGCGAGAGGAAAGCTGATCCAGGAAGGCATCAAAATCGGCGTAGTCTTCATTGACCCAATGGAATTGTTCTCCTGTTCGAATAAGATACCCATCTTCTTCAAGGAGAGAGATGTTGTCTTCCGGAATGAAGGTGGTGTGAACAGAAGAAAGGCCAAGTTTTGCTGCGATTTGCCGAGCACCGCCCATGAGCAGGGATTTTCGTTCTTTTTGTTCAGGTCCCGCAGGCGCCAAAAAACGCGGACCGGTAACGGGTGAGAAGGGGGCCGATATTTGCAGTTTTGGATAATAACGCCCGCCGGCTCGTTCATAGGCATGCGCCCAGCTGTGATCAAAAACATATTCGCCCTGACTGTGGCCTTTTACATAAGCAGGGGCAACGCCCACAACTTTATCCTCTTGTCGTAGGACCAGGTGGTAAGGCATCCAGCCGGCCTCGGCAGAAACTGATCCGCTGTCTTCCAAGGCTTTGAGGAATTCATAGCGGATAAATGGATGGTCATTTTCCAGGCAGCCATTCCAGTCGGCAGCACGGAGATCTGATATTTTCTGTAGCGTTGAAAGCTGGTAAGGGTCTGTCATAAAGCCGCTTGTTATTGAAAATACTGAGATACGCTATTGTAGCTGCTCGATGGATAAATCTTCAAAAATAATATTATCAGCATATCGGCGGGCTTGTCCAAGCTGACTTTGTGTTTTAACAGTCCAGGCCAGAAGGCGCATATTCTTTTTCACGGCCCTTCGCACGGTCCAGCTGTTGATATCATTGACATCGTAGCCGATGTAATGGGGCTTGCTGATATGATTAAAAAGCATATGCCGTATCATGAATTTTCTGTGAGCAGGCATTTTCCGGGGCGGTGATTTCATCGCCAACTGCCCACGGATCACATCAGGAGCATTGAGCCGGAACCATTTCAGGATCATCGGGTCAAAACTTTGGATCGTATAGGGACCAGCGTAGCTTTTCAAAATCTCCCAGACTTTCAGGCTAAGGGGGGCAGGACCAAACGAGGAGCGTTTCAACTCGATAATGAGAGGAACCTTGCCTTGTACTGCATCCAATACAGTTTGTAGAGTTGGAATGATATCCGTTTCACCTCCCAAGGTAAGAGAAGCGAGATCCTTGGCAGAAACTTCGGACACCCGTCTCGCATCCCCCGTCATTCTGAGCAGTGTATCATCGTGGAAGACGACAGGGATCTGATCGGAAGACAGATGAATATCAAGCTCGATCGCCAGACCTGCTGCCATCGCCAGGCGAAAGGCTGTCATGCTGTTTTCCGCGGCCTTTGTCCCCTGACGGTGTAACCCTCGATGCGCGATCGGTGTGTTGGTCAGCCAGTCAGGGGGAGGAAGATCAGCTGATCTGGAAAACAGCATCAATTTCTACAGCAACATTAAGAGGCAGTGCATTGGTACCAACGGCAAACCGGGCATGACGGCCTTTATCTCCAAAGACTTCGACCATCAGGTCAGACGCGCCATTGATAACAGTCGGCTGCGCCGCAAATCCGTCGACGCAATTGACAAAGCCACCCAGTTTCACAACCTGCACAACCCGATCCAGATCACCGCCGCATGCCGCTTTGACTTGCGACAGGATATTGAGGGCGCAGATGCGGGCGCAATCCGCCGCTTCTTCGACGGAATAGTCTTCGCCGACTTTACCCTGATACGTGATCTTGCCATCCACGAAGGGAACCTGACCGGATACAAAAACCAGGTCTCCAGTTACCGTATAAGGGATATAATTGGCAGCAGGTGCTGCTCCCTCCGGGAGGGTGATGCCGAGTTTTTCAAGATGCGTGTCAATTTGACCTGCCATTTTACCATTGTCCTTATATGTCGTCTAAGAATTATCCGCCGGGGCGCCCACCTCCGCCGTCCGTGATCCGGATCCCTACATTCTTCGTTTGTACATAATTTAGCAAGGCTTCTTGTCCTTTTTCTCGCCCAAACCCGGATCTTTTTGTGCCGCCAAACGGGGTTTCAATGCCGCCGGCAAACCATTCATTCACGAAAACCTGCCCGGCGACCAGGCGATCAGCCGCCCAATGAGCGGTCCCCAGATCCTTTGTGTAAAGTCCGGCACACAGTCCATAGTCTGTACCGTTGGCAAGGGCGATGGCCTCTTCCGGATCCTCAAAAGTCAGAACAGAAAGAACGGGACCAAACACTTCTTCACGGGCAATTGTCATATCCGGTTTGACATTTGCAAAGATCGTCGGTTGGATGAAATGACCGCTCAGGCCTGCTTGTTTTCCGCCGCCAGCGGCAGCTTCGGCACCTGCTTCAATGGCTGCAGAGCACATGGCTTCGATTTTATCCGCTTGTCCTGCTGAGATCACCGGCGTGATATCGTGCCCGTCGATCCCAGGACCAATGGAGAGCGTTGCTGCCTTCGCCGCCAGTTTTTCGACAATCTGGTCATGAAGGGACGCCGGGACAATCAATCTTGATTGTGCAGAACATACTTGCCCTGCATGGGTAAAGATACCCGATGCTGCCGACTGAATGACCTGGTTTATATCGGCATCCTTAAACACGATACCTGCTGACTTGCCGCCCAGTTCCATAATGCTGGGCAGGACACGCTCCGCCGCAGAGCGCAAGATGGATTGTCCTGTTTTTAACGAGCCGGTAAAGACAATATGATCAATGTCCGGATGAGAGACCAAAGCAGCCCCACAATCATGGCCGTATCCGCACAAGATATTGACGGCGCCCTCAGGGACACCGGCCCGATGACAGGCTTCTGCAATAAAATAAGTTGAAAGAGGTGACAGCTCAGGTGATTTCAGAACAACCGTATTGGCGGTGGCAAGGGCGCAGGCAACAGACCGGGCAGCAATCTGCAGCGGGAAATTCCACGGGACGATCTGTGCAGAGACACCAAAGGGAGAGGGAATTGTGTAATCCAGATAATCAGCGCCCAAAGGGATCATACGTCCTTCGAGTTTGTCTGCCAGTCCGCCATAATAAGTGAAATAACGGGCTGCCGCGAGAGCTTCGTTCTTGCCGCCAGCCAGAGTTTTTCCATTATCTAGACATTCGGCATAAGCGATTTCATCAGCCATTTCAGTCATATGGCGGGCAATCTCGAACATCAGCATGCCGCGGTTTGTCGGGCGCATATTGTAAAGTGTCCGGGAATTGAAGCAGGTGCGAGCAGCAGAGACAGCCTGATCGACATCATCCCGACCGGCGCGAGCCGCTTCTGCGATCACAGTTCCTGTTGCCGGATTTTCGATGTCAATTCGTTCTCCTGACAGACTGTCCACCCAAGCGCCATCGATATAGTTTTTCCAGTATTTTTTTAGTTGCTCTGACATCGGGACCTCATTAAAATGTAGCGGATCAAGATATGAAAAATCGCTTTTTCTTTTTTTCTATCATTTCATTCATTTATGGCCAACATAGATTGTTTCATTTCAAACAATTTATTTTCGCTAATTTACCGATAACGTCTTCTTTTCGCCGTCATCTGCGTTATATGCATCGATGACGTAACATATTGCATCGCCGATGATTAGGGGGGAACCATGGGTTTTCCAGACGCCAATTTCATAACAGGACGTGAAATTTTTCCTGCCCGAACAAAAGAGGAAGAGCTGTTTTCCTGGCTGATTGATGTCGGGATGCAGGGACGGACGATTGACACGCTCATTCCTGAATTTTGCCAACGCCTCTGTGATCTCGGTATCAATATCGTTCGCGGTAATATTGCGCTGAGCACTATTCATCCACAGGTAAGCGCGTTTATGTATACGTGGCGGAAGGATGGCGGGTTGGTTGTTAATACCAATGTCCTGCATTCCGAAGAACCGGGAGAGGGCTGGTTTGCAAGCCCGTTCTTTTTCATGTTGAGCAACAAAGTCAGCTTTATGCACCGGTCGCTCGAAGGCAATGACAGTCTGGATTTTCCGGTGCTGGTCGAGTTTCGCGATGAGGGCATGACGGACTGGTTTAGTCAGATTTTCGATTTTGGCTGGGGGTTTCAAGATGAATGGCGAGACAAATCCGCTGGATTGATCACCTCCTGGGCTTGCGGTGCTCCCGGTGGGTTCACCAAAGAGGAATTCAGCTTGCTCAGCCGGGCCATCCCGCTCTTTGCCCTGACGATCAAGGGGATTGCTTCTTTTGAGGCCGCAGAGACCGTATTGCAGACTTATGTTGGACGGCGGACATCCCAGAAAGTCCTTTCCGGTGAAATTCAACGGGGAACAGCCAGCAGTATCTCTGCCATCCTTGTTTACGCAGATTTGAAGGGTTTTACGACACTGACGGATCGCAGCGGCCAATCAGATATTGTCAGTATTCTGGATCAGTATCTGGAGAGAATGGCGGGACCCATTGAAGAGAGCGGCGGCGAAATTCTCAAATTCATGGGGGACGGCATGTTGGCGACATTTGCCATCGATGCAAAAGACCAGCATGAACTTTGTAAAACGGCTTTGATCGCTTCGCTCAATATGATTGCGGGTGTTAAAGAACTTAATCTGAAAAGGCAGGCTGAGGGGCGGCGGATTATGGATCTTGATGTTGCCTTGCATGTTGGCGAAGTCATGTATGGCAATGTTGGCTCTCAAAGTCGCCTGGACTTCACGGTTGTTGGGCAGGCGGTCAATGAAGTGAGCCGGATCGAGACCCTGTGTGACGATTTGGAAACCAATCTTCTGATGTCCGGAGAATTTGTTGAAGCCTCTGGTCATCACTGTGAGCATCTGGAATCCGCTGGACGTCACTCCTTAAGAGGCGTGAGAGAGGCAAAGGAGTTGTACAAGATCAAAAACTGCGACGCTTTCTCAGTCGGGGAAGACTGTTAGATTCAACTAACAGTCTTCTGTTTATGATCTCACATTTGCGGGAATGCTTGTCTTTATACATGGCGCGATCTGCGGCTTGCATGACGTCCTCATAGCTGCTTTTGCCATCATATCTGGCGAGCCCCATGCTGACAGACAGAGGAATGTCGGATCGTTTTGTTGTGACAGTGGCATCACAGATCATTTGACGGATTTCCCGGGCGCGTTTGATGGCCTGTTTGTGGTTGGCTCTTTGTAGAACGAAAACAAATTCATCGCCCCCAAGCCTTGCCACAAAATCGGTATCTCTCAAATTCGTTCTCAGAATATGTGCCAGGCGTTTCAGGACTTTGTCACCGGCATCATGGCCATGTGTGTCATTAATCGCTTTGAAATGATCCATATCTAGAAATGCGATCACGCCTTCTTCGTCATATCGTTTGGCAGAGGAAATCGCCCGGTTTAGAAATTCATGAAGTGCACGGCGATTATGGAGGCCTGTAAGCTCGTCTGTTGTCGATAGGTCTTCAAGTTCGCGAATACGGAGTTGTTGTTCTGCAATATGCTGCTCAGCGCTTGCGGCATAGGCGAGAACACGATTGATGAGAGACCAGGTTTGATCTTCACCGTCCATCTCCGGGGCATCAGTATTTTTCAAGCTGGAGGCAAGATTCTCCAGATAAAGAGAAACATCTTTCTCTTGAGGAATTGAAAATGCTTCATTCAGAACAGCCGTAGAGGAAAACGATCCTGACATACTTTATACTCCCAGACATAATTGAGGGGCTTTGCCACCCAGATTGATTACATACATGAAGGCGGTTTCACGCCGTCATTAGGAATAAAGCAAATAACATGCCAAACTCTAATATTAAAAATATATCAATAAAAACAATATGTTAATTGAATTTCGATGAAAGAAGAGTTTGAAACTTTTGACCGGTAAAGGCAAGAATTACCGGTGCAGGTGAAAAAACTGCCTGTATTGAAATAACAAGTCCCTGAATTTGCACACAGTTTGGCCTTCACAGTCAGCAAAATGCAGTTTATTACTTGTCGATTGCTAGATCTCATAATCCCTTTTTCTCATCAGGTGAGTGCCTGATATAAGGTGCTTTCATGGCTTTGTTTTTATCCAGAGTTTCCTTTGCTGCCGGAATTTTCTCTCTTGTGGGGATCGTATTTTTTGGCAGTGCTTTTACAGCAGATGCGGGAGGTGTTCCTCTTGCTTCCCACCGGGCAGTCTATGATCTGACACTCAACAAGCTCTTTCAAGAGGGCGGTATTCAGGATGTTAGAGGACGGATTGTGATGGAGATGGAAAATCAATGCGAAGGGTATGTCCTCAATCAGCGAATGCTGATTGAACTGGCTAATCTGGAGGGGGATGTTATCACGTCCGATTTTCACCTTTCCACTTGGGAAGACAAAGCCGGAAACACAATGCGCTTTTCGATGTCAAATATACTGAACGGTCAGCCGGTCGAAAAATCTGATGGTGTAGCGACAATGAGCGATACGGAAGGTAGTGTGTCCTTTAAAGACGAAGAGCCAGAAAAATTGACGTTGCCCAAAGGCGTTTTGTTCCCCACGGCGCACACCCGGAAAATCCTGCAATCGGCGATTGAGGGTAAAAACCTGATTTCAGCCAAGATTTATGACGGTAACGGTCATGAAGGTCTTCAGGACAGTTTGACCGTAATTGGTAAACGACAGACCGCTGAAGCTGGCATGACAAAACGAAATGAGATGAAAGGGCTTCCTTTCTGGCCCGTTCAGCTTGCGTATTTCGATCTTGATGGTCAGACAAATGAGCCTGATTACGAAGTGAGCATTAGTTTGTATCAGAACGGCGTTGCCTCTGATTTGACTCTTAAATACAAAGATTTTTCACTCGCTGGCGAGTTAGTACAGCTTGATTTTTTGGAAGCTGCTGACTGCAGTAAACACTAGGGCATGGCCCTGGATGACAGTTCAGCATAACAAGAATTAAAACGAGGCCGGATTATGCAGTCTTTTGTGGCATTTGATATTTCGAAAAAGGCGGTCGTGGGTCGATTGCTTACCAATAAATTTCTGGGTCTTTTGACATTCGGATTGTACCGGTTCTGGGGCAAGACTTATCTACGCCGTCTTTTCTGGCAATCTATTAAGGTGGCTGGTGAGCGCCTTCAATATCACGGCACCGCGGGAGAATTGTTTATCGGTTTTCTGATTGCCATGGTTGTCTTGACAATTGTGCTGGGCGGCACCGGTGTTTTGCTCGCTTTTTTGTCCACGACAGGGCCGGTGATGGAAGTTATCGCCCAGGCGATGAATTTCTTGCTCCTCTACAGCTTTTGGCAGTTTGCACGCTACCGTCTATGGCGTTTTCGTGCCAGTCGGACATCGCTTCGCACAATCCGTTTTTTCCTGACGGGCAGCGCCTTTTCCTATATGGCCCGTTCTATTTTCTGGTCAATGATTACCATCTTGACGTTAGGATGGGCCCTGCCTGTTTTGCTAGCGGTAAGAAGCCGGTATGTGATCAATAATCTTGGATATGGAGATCAGCACTTCACCTATAACGGATCAACATCCGGCTTTTTCAAAATCTACTGGCCAGCAATTTTGTTGTCCCAATGCATTATGGGCGCTATCGCTTTTCAGGTTATTTATGTCGGAGGGATTAATCCTGTTGATATGGCAGGCTCGGAGCAAGATCTGCTCGAGGTTATGTCATCTCCAGCGACGATGGTTGTGCTTTATGGCGGCATTCTGCTCAATTCGTTCTTTTTTCTCATGGCGCGGGTTAAATCATTCCGCTACGTCATTGGTGAAACGACATTTGGTACAGCCTCTTTTACCTCCTCTTTGAATGTAAGCCGTGTCTTGCTCATTCTGATCTTCATGATGTTGGTTAGCGTCGTCGGTCTTGCTTTGATTTTTGGCTTGATCTTTGCCGCGGCTTCCGGGGCGGTGACTGAGGAAATGATAGCGCTGATGGCTATCGGTGCGTTTGTCGTACTGTATTTTATTATGGATATCCTGTTTTATATGTTCATGATTATCCCGCTCGTTCGAGCCGTTTCTGAGAGTCTGCAGACGGATAATGCGGAAATTTTTGAACAGGTTGCTGCCTCTGCTGAGAAATCCCCCAAATACGGGGAAGGATTTGCAGATGCACTGGATGTTGGTGCATTCTGAACATGAGCATTGAAGCGCGATATTATGACGGGAAAAGTGCCAAAGTCCTTGAAGTGAACCTCGTTCTCACTGACAGGGGGCTCAGTATTCGGCAAACCGGCAGTGAAGAAATCGCACTCTGGTCTTATGACAGTCTCCGCGATGAAACGCATCCCCCTGTCCCGGGTGAACTAACCCTTTCCTTCAGTGCAGAGGACAATGCGCGGATTGTTGTGGAGGATGTGGCCTTTATCGCCGATCTGACGCAGCTTTGCCCAAGGATCAGAAAACGGCGTCAGGGGAAGCCTGGTTGGTGGAAGCCTGTCGCGGGCTGGACGGCAGGCGTTTTGGTCAGTGGCACCCTGTTTTTTGTTTATGGGCTGCCATTGCTGGCCAACGGGATCGCCAATCTGATACCGATCGAGACCCGAGCCCGTATTGGTGAGGAAGTCGAGGCAGCGATCATTAAACGCTTCACTGTCGCAAAAAAAGAAGGGGATACAACGGATACGGATCCTGTCTGCCGGAACGAGGCCGGTCAACAAGCGCTGGAAGCGTTACTGGCGCGATATCTAGGCCAGAGCGATACTGACATTCCAGCCATCAAGATCACCGTGCTGCAGAGCAAAGTGCCCAATGCCTTTGCCTTGCCAGGAGGACGGATGGTTATTATGTCCTCTCTCATTGATATGGCGGAGCATCCGAATGCGCTGGCTGGCGTGATCGCCCATGAATTTGGTCATATCGAAGGCACGCATCCGATGAGCCTTTTTGTGACAAATGTTGGGATCGCAGCTCTTTTCTCCGTGGCCTTTGGGGATGTCTCAGGCGGTACCATTCTGGCTGCGGTTGGTCAATATGCGGCAGGGGCGGCTTATAGCCGGGATTTTGAAAATGTTGCGGACGCACGCTCTATCGAGTTGATGAACAGCCTTGGTTATGACATTGCACCCGTTATTCCCTTGTTTGAAAAATTGGGAGAAAAGACGCCTGAGCTAGGTGTTCTTTCCGTCTTTTCAAGTCATCCGGATATGCAAGAAAGAGTGGATGCGCTTGGTGCGGCCAAATCGACGGGAACGGGCAAGGCCTTTAACGATCGGGAATGGCGTGCCATCCAGATAATGTGCAAGGGCAGCGTCTGAGTTTACAGATCAAGTGTCGTCAGATTTCAGTCCGCGACCTTTGCCAATGATGTCAGATCCAAATTTGGAGCGTACGGCGTCTATGGCGTTTTCTATCTCTTTAGTTTTGACAGTCTTGCGGTTCAATAGATCGGGCGTATCAGCATCTTCCAGGTCTCCAAATGTGCTGATACCGATGCCGATAAGGCGAAATTTTTTGCCCTCTGCCACTTTTTCCAAATGGGGAACGGCTTCTTGATAGAGAGTTTCCGCGAGCTGGGTGGGGTGGGGCAAGGTATGACTGCGTGTCAGGGTTTGGAAAGAGCCGGTCTTCAGCTTCAGCGTAATGGTTTTGCCGGCTTTCTCTGATTTTTTAAGGCGTGCTGACACCCGCTCGCAAAGAGGCCAAAGTCGGTTACGGAGGACTTCCAGATCACCAATATCGGTCCCGAAGGTTGTTTCTGCGGAAATGCTTTTTGTTTTGCGATGGGCTTTGACAGCGCGGCTGTCTTGCCCCCGCGAAAAATTGAAGAGGCGGCTTCCCATCACACCATATCGGGCGACCAGATCGGCTTCATCGCGATGCTGAAGCTGGCCAATTGTCATGATGCCTTCAGAGGCGAGTTTCTTATTGAGGGCTTTGCCGACGCCCCAAATATCGCTAACCGGACGGGGTGCTAAAAAGCGCATGGATTCTTCTTTTCCAATAACCGCATACCCTTCCGGTTTATCAAGATCGGAGGCCAGTTTTGCCAAGGACTTATTGTAACTCAGCCCTACAGAGACCGTGATACCGACTGTTCCTTGTATTTCAGCCGCGAGCCATGCCATGGACTGTGCTGGCAGGCGTCCATGGAGTTTCTCAGTTCCGGATAAGTCGAGAAATGCCTCATCCAGAGACAGGGGCTCGATCATGGGTGTCAGTTTCTCAAACAGAGCATGTATTTTCTTACTGGCCTCTGAATAGACATCCATACGGGGTTTGATAATGACACCTTCCGGACATAGTTTTTTGGCTTTGAAAAGTGGCATGGCGGAGCGAACACCGGAAATTCGGGCGATGTAGCAGCATGTACTGACGACACTTCGCGCGCCATCATAGGCAACGATGACCGGTCTGGCGGCAAGGCTTGGGTCATCCCGTTTCTCTACAGATGCATAAAAGGCGTCACAATCCAGATGCGCGATCGTCAGGCTGGCCAGCTCGTCATGAGAGACGAGCTTGGGAGATTGGCAATATGGGCAGCGGCTCGGTTTGCCGGGTCCCCGGGGACTAAGGATTTGAAAACACTGCCGGCAGAGGGTCGTCATGCTTGGAACAATCCTGAGCTAATCAATGAGGCCAAAGCCAGGCAGCACCCCGAACACCTGAAGAATCACCATATTTTGCTTTGACCAAGGGCGTGATAATACTATCAGAAAAACTGTATTCCTGCCAAAGGACCGGTACATTGTCATAGAGGCGGGATATATTCGAAACACCGCCACCGCAGACGATGATATCAGGATCCAGAATATTGATGATATTGGCAAAGGCTTTGGCAAGGCGTCTTTCAAAGGTTGCCAGCGTTCGAAGTGCCGCGGCATCCCCTTCTTCAGCAAGTTGGGCAATTTGATCCGCTGTTGGTCCATTACCGCCAACAGGATTATGGGAGCGACTCAAGCCGGGACCAGAGACAAAGGTCTCTAGGCAGCCTTTGCGTCCGCAATAGCAGTCGGGCCCGGGTCTTTCATTCTGGTTCGCCCATGGCAAGGGACTGTGGCCCCATTCCCCAGCGATGGAATTGGCTCCCGTCAGGACCTTGCCATCTACAATGATGCCACCGCCAACGCCGGTTCCCAGGATCACACCGAAGACCACAGATTTTCCGGCTCCGGCACCGTCCGTTGCTTCAGACAGCGCGAAACAATTGGCGTCATTGGCTATTCTGACCGGACGATCCAGAAGTGCTTCAAGATCGTTCTGCATCGGATGGCCAATTAATTCGGTCGTGTTGGCATTTTTAACGAGACTTGTGGCGGGTGATATCGTACCCGGAATGCCGATACCAACGGTACCTTGCATCCCCGTCGCTCGTTCGGCATCTGCGATCAATACCTGCATATTCGTGAGAATGTCCTGATAAACCCCGCGGGGTGTGGATTTGCGTGCACGGAACAGCTCTTGCCCATCTTCAGACAGAGCAATTATTTCTGTTTTGGTGCCGCCAAGATCAATCCCCAATCTCATTTCTTTTACCCGTGTTTCGCCAGAAAACCCAAAATGTGATCATGGATATCCGGCCAACTATCCAGTCGGACATGGCTGTGTTCTGCCGGGCCAAGAAGGCCTGCCAGCCGTTCGTCCGCGATAAAATGAACCCGTTGGACATGATCTGCATGTTTTTGCACTGAGTGATGGTTGGTTGGAATGTCATCGATAAAAAACGCCGGTTTCTGGAGCTCCCGTGTCAGATATTCCACCACATGACCTTTCGCGCCGATGTTGGCAATCAGGGGGAAATCCATGCCATTTTTTTGCAGTCCCTCCCGGCGCAGCGCCGCATATTGAGGCGGAACATTACTGAGGACGACGATTTGCGCTTCGTCTTTGAGTTTTTCCAGATGCTCGGCGGCCCCTTGGACCGCGGGAAGGCGGTGACAATGCTCGGCAAAGAATTGGTCAAGAAGGATTGGCAATTTTTCTTTGGAGACCGGCTCCTCATCTGCCAGGTACCGAATATTGCCGTGCAATGCGAAGGAAGACCAATCGAAAAACATTTCCTGATCTTTCAGGAAAATTTCAAGGCCCTGCATGAAATTGAACAGGACCTCATCCGCATCGGCGATGATAAGAGGCCGGTCCGGCTGGATCGAGATTGCTCCCAATTGTGGGCGCACATCTTCATGAATAAGGGCTGTCATACGGTCTAATACTCCAGAGTGGCACCCGGAAAAAGCGGGCGGATTTTGGCCAGTAAGGTTGGCTCCACATCCCAGGCAGTACAAAAATCAACCAATATTTCTTCATGGGTCAGCAGAAAATCCAGCACACCGGCCAATACTTCGGGAGCATCAGTCGATCCTGCCAAATCATCGGGGGACAGCCCGGTTTCTGCCATCAGCCATTCCCGTTTTTCCTCATCAGCGACAAGGTAGGCTATGGCTTTTAACGCTGTTATATCAGCAAGTTCTTGATTCATTGTCATTTTTAGTATGCGAAGATGCCCCAGAGTAACAGAAATTTAAACTTATATCTGTTAATTGTGTGATGATATTGTCATTATATTTTGAAAAGAAAGCGTCTGTAGCTTGCCTGATGGCTGTAAAATCAGAAATTTCAGATAGTTTGACAATGATTAATACCAATAAAGTGTGCGTCACTAACTTACTAAAGGGCGACCTGCGAAATGAATTCGGTACTCAAGAAAACGGTCCTTATTGTTGAAGATAACGAGCTGAACATGAAGTTGTTCCACGATCTTCTGGAAGCGCACGGTTACGAGACGCTGCAGACAAAAGATGGCATGGAGGCGCTTTCCCTTGCCCGTGAGCATCAGCCTGATCTTATTTTGATGGATATTCAGCTTCCTGAAGTGTCTGGTCTGGAAGTGACCAAATGGATCAAGGAAGATGAAAATCTCAAATCCATTCCGGTGGTTGCGGTAACAGCCTTCGCGATGAAGGGGGATGAAGAAAAAATCAGGGAAGGGGGATGTGAGGCCTATATTGCAAAACCGATTTCCGTGGGGAATTTCATTGAAACCGTCAAAGGGTTTCTGAATTAACATTATGTCAGCACGTATTCTAGTAGTCGATGATGTAGTCCCGAATGTAAAAATCCTGGAAGCCAAGCTTTCGGTAGAATATTACGATGTCATTACCGCCTTTAACGGCCCCGATGCTCTGGAGCTTGCAAAGGACAAGTCACCAGATTTGATTCTGCTGGATGTCATGATGCCACAGATGGACGGGTTTGAAGTCTGTCAGCGGCTTAAAGCAGACACGGCAACCGCTCATATTCCTGTTGTCATGGTTACAGCACTCAGTGAAACTGCAGACCGGGTTCAGGGACTTGAAGCTGGCGCGGATGATTTCCTGACAAAGCCGGTTGATGATGTTGCCTTGTTTGCCAGAGTTAAGTCTCTTCTTCGTTTGAAAATGATGATGGATGAATTTCGCCTGCGGGAGGCTACGAGCCAGGACCTTGGTGTTCTAACGGACAAGGATAACCTGCTTGTCCCGCAACGTGGCCGGCTATTGGCCATTGACGATAATGAGTTCTCAGCTTCCCAACTCGCGCAGATTTATGCGGATGACTATGAAGTGACCGTTGAGGGAGACATGGAAGAAGCACTTGTGCTGGCACGAGGGAGTGACTTTGACCTGGCGATTATCAGCATGAGCTCCAGTAGTTTCGACCCGCTGCGCCTGTGTTCGCGCATTCGGACATTCGAGGAAACGCGGCAGCTGCCCATTCTGACGCTTGTGGATGATTCGGATACTGACAAGCTGGTGAAAGGTCTGGAGCTGGGCATTAATGATTATGTTATGCGGCCAATTGACAATAATGAACTTATTGTCAGAACCCGGACGCAGGTTCTGCGCAAACAATATCAGGATCGCCTTCGGCACAATTATCACCGCAGCATGGAGCTTGCCGTTACAGACAGTCTGACAGGCCTTTATAACCGCCGCTATATGACAAATCATCTGGAGACATTGCTGCAAAGGGCCAGGGAAGAGTTTAAGCCCGTTTCCGTTCTGATTATGGATATCGATTTCTTTAAAAATGTGAACGATACCCACGGGCATGACGCCGGGGATGACGTGTTGCGGGCCTTTTCAAGCCGGATCGGGAAAAGCGTTCGCGGTATTGATCTTGCCTGCCGCTTTGGCGGTGAAGAATTTGTGGTTGTTATGCCAGACACAGATCTGGCTGTTGCTTCGGGAGTTGCCGAACGGCTGCGCCGGGAAGTGGCTGAGCATCCCTTCAGTGCGGCTAAGGGCACCAAGGAGCTTGATATTACCTGCTCTATCGGGGTGACAATGTCGGCGCCGGATGAACAAACGGACAGCATCTTAAAAAGAGCTGACGAGGCTTTGTATCAGGCTAAACGGGATGGCCGTAACCGCGTGGTGACAACACTTTCCTGAGAAACTGGCCAATGGCTATTTAAAGGGAGACGGCGGAAGTTGGCTCCCTCTCTCCGCAAAACAGCAAAAACCCCGGCAAATGCCAGGGTTCCCAAACAGGTCCGGAATATAAATTCCAGTCGCTGAAGCCAGATCTTTATTTGATTTTGGCTTCCTTGAATTCTACATGCTTGCGCGCAACCGGATCGTATTTACGCATCACCATTTTTTCGGTGAGTGTGCGTGGGTTCTTTTTGGTCACATAGTAGAAACCAGTACCCGCCGTGCTTACCAGCTTGATTTTCAGTGTGGTTGGCTTAGCCATGTCCGCAACTCCGTCTTTCGCCTGCCACGTCGCAGGAGAATTAAATATTGAAGCCCGGAAAATACGGATTTAATCGCTCAAGTCAAGTGCTTCGCGCATTATTTCCATCGAAAAATCAATTATCCGGCCAACGCCCGGTTTCGTTTGAACTGCCAAAGGGCAAGCAGGATAAACAAAATACAAATAAAGGCGAAAATAGCGGGCATTCCGTGCGGTTCATAGATCTCCATAGCCAGTCCTGCAGAAGAAGGGCCCAGCAGGCTTCCTACGCCCCAGAGAACCCCGGCTGCTGCGTTGGCTGTGACCAGATCCGGGCCCTTGAATTCCTGCCCCATGATAACCAGGGCAATCGTATAGGTACCGACAACAGCTCCGCCCCAGATAACCAGCATAGGCCATAGAATAAGGGGGGACGATATGACAAGTGGTAAAAGCAGGGCACCCGCAAGGCCCAGAATACCACAGCCGAGAATCACAACGTCGCGCCCGATCCGATCTGCAAGCCAACCGATTGGGAATTGCAAAACGATGTTGCCCGCCAAAAGAACGCTGGCCATCAGCACGGCCATTTCCGCCGTCATTTGATTTTTGACACCATAGACCGGAAGGAGTGTCAGGACAGATCCATCAAAAAAGGCCACAAGAAGGGCAGCGCCGCAAATCATGGGAGCAGCTTTCATGAAAGAGAAAACCGAAAAACGGCTTTTGCCGGACAAGGTTGGAAAAGTTCCGCGCGAATAGAGAAAAAACAATCCGGCTGTTGCGACAATTAAACCAGCAACAATAAAAGGCATATCCCCTTCCGAGCCGATCAAATTGATCAGAACGGGTCCCAAGGCAAAACCACATGTCATGGACGAGATATAGATGGCGACGGTTCTGCCGCGGTTTTTGTCTTCTGCAATCTGATTGAGCCAGGTTTCGCTGATCAGAAAAAGGGTTGCCATGGCAATCCCGATCATCAGCCGTAGAAAAAACCAGAATATCAGATTGTCACTTATAGCGAGTGCCATAATAGAGACGCTGCAAAGCACCAACGCACCCCAGAGTAGCGCGGCCGTTCCGAGAATCTGGGTCAGGCGCGGTACAATCGGGGAGGCGAGCAAAAAAGCGACGGCGGGCAGAGCCCCCATCAGTCCAATAATATCGCTACCGATCTCCCGGCGTTCCATTGAGAGCGAGACAAGCGGGATTGAGAGGCTAAGCGAAATCGCCATAACCGTCACAGCCGTTATGATGGCAACGATTGCCCGTCGCCTGTCGTGAACTGAAAGTGTCAAATATTCTCCCGCCGGATGACAGATTTGCCTTGGAGGTAGGTAAAGTTAGAAAATCGGGACAATCTTTCGGATTCGCTCCGAAAATGATAGTCGATTTCCTCCAGAACAAATTCTGTAACATCCACGACGGGCATGTTCAAGGCTTCTTCGATGCCGTACCAGCCAAGATGGGTAAGTTCTCCTGATCCCCCAAGTTCCCCTTTCGCTTGGGCAGCGTCTGCAATGAGAAATCTCGTGTTGAAGCGAATGGGGCTTTCCGATGGTGTAATGGCTCTCGCGATGTAGTCCAGGCCGGATAGATCGGGGATCAGAATGTCTTTTGCCAGGTCGCCGATAATAAGACCCGTTTCTTCAAAGGTTTCCCGCACAGCGGCACAGGCGACGGCCTTTGCCATATCTCCCGGGACAGACAATCTGGCTTCCACATCATGTCTGAGGGGTTGGCTGCACGGGATGAGATGATCATCCGGATCGACACGGCCTCCTGGAAAGACAAAGACATCCGGCAAAAAACGATGCCCTTTGGCTCGCTTGCCCATCAAAACTTCTAAACCTTTTGTGTGTTTTCTATAAAGGATAAGGCTGGCGGCGTGCCGAGGCGTCGCACGTTTGGCGATGGTCATGGCCGTCCTTACTCTGTTGTAAAGATGCGTTCACCGCGCACCATTTTGAACAGCTTCACAGGGGTTGCAGCATCGCGTTTCGGCTTTTCTTCAAGGAAGATTTTTACCTGGCTCAGAATATATTCGGTAATCAGCGGAATATCGAGCTCCAGGGCTTCTTCAATAGTGACCCATTTCATATCCAGAAGCTCACCAGAGCCATCCAGTTTTCCGGTGATACCGGAGCCGTCGAGCACAAAGAAGCGGGTATTGAAGCGCTTTTTTCGCATCGGGGGTGTGACAGCCCGGGCGATGTAGTCGAGATCGGATAAATCAGGGCCACATGTTGCTGTCCCAAATTCATTCCAGACAGAGACCTTTGAGCGGCGAGCCGTGTCATGGGAGGCTGAGATAAGAAGGCCTGTTTCTTCGAAGGTTTCCCGAATGGCTGCAATCGCGAGGGCACGTGCGCGGGCCGGAGAACATCCGCCGCGGCAGAGACGCTCATAAATGTCCGGGCGCAAGTCCTTTGCCGGAATAATACGGGAATCTCCTGCATCAACGCGGCCGCCTGGAAAAACATATGTATTGGGCATGAAGCTGTGTCTGGCGCTTCTTTCTCCCATCAGTATTTCAGTGCGATCGGCGTTACCGCGATAAATGATAATGGTGGCTGCATCTTTAGGCCGGGGAGCTTTGGTTTGTGAGCTGCGGTTTTCCGCCACGCTTCTATTCTTTGTTGTCGACATGCAAGGATCCTTTTCTCCTAGCATGCCGTCAACGAAGGCTTAAGTCCAGTATTCCGGTGCTGTTTTCAGCAAATTCAGTCGATCTGTTGCGCAGAATATCCAGTTGCTTCTTCGTCAAAGCCATGCATGCGCCGTGCCCATTGAACACCAATGAGGGCGCCTTTGACATGGGGTAGTAACACGATGGCAGCGATCAGGGCGGTTGGGATCCAGATGGCCAGCTGTATCCATGTTTCCGGGCTATAGGTTTTTTCAACAATCAAAAGACCCGAGACAACAAAGTGCAAGACGATCATCATGGTGAAGTAGGGCGGGGCGTCGTCCGCGCGCTGATGAAACAATTCAAGTCCGCATTGATCGCAGGTATGCTTGACCTTGATATAACCACTGAAAATACTGCCTTTGCCGCAATCGGGGCAGCGGCGGGCAAGGCCTTTCCAAAAAGCCAGGCTCAGGGATCTTTCAGATTTGTTATCGCTCATTTTCATCCACTACCACACACTTGATTAAGATCAATATAACAGGAGATAGCGCAGCCTGGCACTGTTTTCAGTGGCTTGCGACACTGTGCCGCATCATCCGGGGGGAGGGCCATACTCCATCTGTGCGGTATTGCTTTTTGCTTGCACGTTGCAGAGAAAGTCCGCAAATTTGATTGTACTGTGCCAAATTTATAAGACAAAAAGCGAAATAAGGAGGCCTGAGAATGAGTGCCAGAGAGACAAGTGAGCTAATTTCCCAATCGCTGGATAGAGGGGTTCTGTTGCTGACATTGCAGGGTACTTCTTCCGCACACGCCCTCTCGGAAGGAATGATTCACGCCTTGCAAATGGCGCTAAACGACGCTGCAAAAAATGAGGAAGTACGGGTCATTGTGTTGCATGGCCCAGGGAAGATCTTCTGTGCGGGACATGACCTTAAAGAAATTGCCCGGCACCGTGCTGACGAGGATGCGGGTAAAGCCTATTTGACGAGCCTGTTAAACAGCTGCGGTAATATGATGCAAACGGTGACAATGTCACCCAAACCGACCATTGCTCTGGTGGAAGGTATTGCGACGGCCGGGGGATTGCAACTTGTCGCGGCTTGCGATCTTGCATTTGCATCAAAGAACGCGACTTTCTGTTTGCCGGGCGTTAATCAGGGAGGATTTTGCACGACCCCCGCTGTGGCTGTCGCTCGCAATTTGTCGCGCAAAGTCGTCATGGAACTTGCTTTGACGGGTGATGTCTATGATGCGGATTGGGCGCGTGAAGCCGGGCTTCTCAATAGGGTGCTCCCCGCCGAGGATGTTATCGATTTTACGATGGCGTTTGCCCTAAAGCTGGCAACGCGGAACCCGAAAGCGACGGCTGACGGGAAACAGACGCTTTATCGGCAGATGGAGTTACCGCTAGAACAAGCTTATGCGCATGCGACAGACGTTATGATAGGGCATTTTATGGATCCCGTTCAGATAGAGGACGAACAAGCCAACTGGGGTTAGCAAACTCTTTGGGCGCTCCCTAATCGCGGTTTCGGGATTTACGGACTGCAGCCCGTTTTTTTCCTTTGGGGGTTGTCTTCTTCTTGGGTCTTTTCTCTTTTCGCACAGGCTTTTCCGTCCTCGAGGAGGCACGCCTGCGACGGCCAGAACCCGCATCATAGGCGGAAGAGCCCGTGCCGTCTTCAATGGAGACAATCATGCCACCGGTTGCGATATCGACTTCTCGTAGCTGCACAGCCAGGCGGTCAGACAGGCGGTATTTAACGCCTGTACGCTCCCCGATGAGAGAATGGCTGGTTTCGTCAAAGATAAAGAAGTCATGACCCAGTGTTGAAATCGGTGCGAAGGCATCTGCGCCCGTATCATCCAGTGAAAAGAAAAGGCCAGCCCGGGTCACACCCGTCACTTTTGCCTGGAATATTTCGTTGACTTTATTGGCCATGAAGACAGCAGTGAAGCGGTCTACTGTTTGTCGTTCTGCGACCATTGCCCGGCGTTCGAAGCCGGAAATCATTTCACCAATATCCTCCAGATTGTCGGCATCGTCATCGCTCAGACCATCAGAGCCGAAGCCATGGGCAGAAATCAGGCTACGATGTACCAGCAGATCAGCGTATCGCCGGATCGGAGAGGTGAAGTGGGCGTAGTTTCGAAGATTGAGACCAAAGTGATGTCGGTTATCAGGACTGTAAACAGCCTGTGACTGGGAGCGCAGAACCAGGGTGCTGACAAGCTCGCGATCCGTCTCGTTTTCTGTTTGTGCCAGAATACGATTGAACGTTTCCGTCTTCAGAACCTGTCCTTTGGCGAAGCTTATTTTCATCTCTGCCAGTATTTCATGAAGGCCCTCGAGTTTCTCCCGGGAGGGTTCTTCATGAACACGGAACATACAGGGCCGCCGCTTCTTGACCAGGGTTTCTGCCGCGGAAACATTGGCCTGGATCATAAACTCTTCGATCATCATATGCGCCGCAAAGCGAACCTTCTTGTGAACAGCCTTGATAAAGCCGTCCTCATTGAGTTCAATTTGACGCTCAGGAAGATCGAGATTGAGCGGGCCGCGTTTGTCCCGTGCTTTTTTCAAGGCCGCATAAGCGCCAAAGAGCGGTTTGATAACAGACTGTGCCAAAGGCTCGGTCACATGATCAGGATGCCCTTCAAAAGCATCCTGCGCTTGTCGGTAAGTCAGAGATGCACAGGAATTAATCAGGGCCCGCATGAAGCTGTGGCGTATTTTATTGCCTTTCGCATCAAACCACATCTGCACCGCCATCACGGGGCGGTCTACATTATCGTGGAGAGAGCACAGATCACTCGACAGCTCATGGGGGAGCATCGGAACAACCCGGTCCGGAAAATACACCGAATTTCCGCGCTTGCGGGCAGATTTGTCAAGCTCGGAGCCTGTCGTGACATAATGGGCAACATCTGCAATGGCGACAATAACCGTCCAGCCACCATAGTTATCCGGATCATCATCCGGTGCCGCCCAGACGGCGTCGTCCCGGTCCCGGGCGTCGGCGGGATCGATCGTCACAATCGGCAGCTGTCGCAAATCGGTTCTGTCGGCAAGCTCTACCGGTTCGGCCGCCTTGGCTTCTTCGATCACAGCGTCACTGAATTCGTGGGGAATACCTTGGGCATGGATGGCAATCAGGCTTAAGGACCTGGAATCGCCCAATGGGCCCAGACGCTCTGTGACCTTGCCTTCCGGCAACCCAAATTGCCGACCTGGCAACATCTCGCACAACACGACATCACCGGTTTGGGCACCCATGGAATATTCTTCCAGAATGATGACTTCTTTTTTGTTTTTACGGTCCGTCGGCGTAACCCGGCCGTTTTTGCCAGTACTGGTATAGACACCAAGAACAGGACCGCTACTCGCATTCAAGTGACGAATGATGCCCGCTTGATAGGTGCCGTCAGGTTGTTTGCTGAGGCGGGCAAGGAGCCTGTCGCCAACACCTGGTGCTTTGGCCCGGCTTCCCTTGCTTGGATTGATGAAGATAACAGGCGCATCTCCGTCGCCCTCCCATTTAAGCGGGGCTCCGATCGCCTCTCCGTCTTGATTGAGCCGAGTGACATCAATGACGGCGACAGCCGGCAGGGAACCTGCTGCTGCCAGGGAGCGTTTTCGTCCTTGCTCCAGTGCACCGTCGCTGACAAGCTCTTTCAACAGTTTTTTCAGATAAATGCGGTCGGCCCCCTTAATATTGAAGGCTTTTGCAATTTCCCGTTTACCAACCGGTGTCGTGCTTTCTTCGATGAAGGCGCGTACCTGTTCCTTGGTCGGAAGAGTATCCGGTTTGGATGGAGTTTTGGTCAATGTAGCATTTTCTGTAAATTACTCTTCACCGGCAGCCGCTTTTTTCTTTGCCGCGGGCTTTTTGGCCGGAGCCTTTTTCTTGGCAGGGGCTTTCTTCTTTGCACCCGCCTTTTTCGCAAGCTTCGGCTTTTTACCGCTTTTCTCAGCCCGATCCGCCAGAAGTTTGACAGCCTCTTCTAATGTAATGGTCATTGGGTCCGAGGCTTTTGGGATCGTCGCGTTAATACCGCCATGAGTGACATAGGGGCCATAGCGGCCGCTTTTCACATTGATATCGGCTTCATCATCCGGATGTTGACCGACAACACGCAGGGGGGCTGCTGCGGGGCCGGCGCCTCGGGTTTTCGCGGCTGCCAGCAACTCAACGGCTCGGTTCATGCCGACGGTGAGGACTTCCATACCGCTGGTAAGTTTCCCATATTTTTTATCGCATTCCACATAGGGGCCGTAGCGCCCCAGATTGGCTGTGATCATTGTTCCGCTTTCAGGATGCGGGCCGATTTCTCGGGGAAGTGCCATCAGCTGAACGGCGATTTCAAAATCCACATCGTCGAGGGGGACATCTTTTGGAATGGAAACCCGTTTCGGTTTTTTCTTGGGTTCTGGCTCGCCCAACTGCAGGTAGGGCCCGTACGGTCCCTTGCGCAAGGTGATCATCAGGCCGGTTGCCGGATCCAGCCCAAGCTCTTTCGGGCCTTCATCCGCTGCCGCCTCTGCAGCCTCTTCATTCGTCGCGCCGAGTTGCCGGGTGAACCGACAGTCAGGATAGTTTGAACAACCGATAAAGGCGCCAAAACGACCGGTCTTCAGGCTGAGGCGGCCTTCATCGCATTTCGGGCAGCCTCTGGGGTCTTTGCCATCTTCTGTCTCGGGAAAGACATGGGGCCCAAGCACACGATTCAATTCTTCCAGTACATCCGTAACCCGAAGTTCAGCAGTACCTTCGACAGATAGGGTGAAGTCATTCCAGAAATCCCGCAAAACCTGTTTCCAGTCTATTTTTGCATCAGAGACATCATCGAGCCGCTCTTCCAGTTGCGCGGTGAAATCATATTCTACATAGCGCGTAAAGAAGGAAGAGAGGAAAGCGGTAACCAGCTGGCCTTTATCCTCAGGGATAAAGCGCTTTTGATCGAGCTTTACATAGTCCCGATCCTGTAGAACCGAGATAATCGACGCATAAGTAGAGGGGCGGCCAATACCCAGCTCTTCCAGTTTTTTAACAAGGCTGGCTTCCGAATAGCGCGGGGCGGGTTCGGTAAAATGCTGATCTTCGCGAACGATGTCCGTTGACATCTGCTCACCTTCACTGACAGCGGGCAGGCGTTTGCCATCCTCATCATCGGATTTGTCGTCCTGACCTTCTTCGTAGAGCTTGAGGAAGCCGGCAAAACGCACAACACTGCCTGTTGCCCGCAATGTCTGACCTTTGCCATCTTTGAAATCGATGGTCGTGCGTTCCATTCGGGCGCTTTCCATCTGACTGGCAACGGTCCGCTTCCAGATCAATTCATAAAGCTTCAGATGCTCCTGGTCCAGATACTGCGCGGCTTTAGTGGGTGTCAGCGACAGATCCGTCGGACGGATCGCCTCATGGGCTTCTTGTGCATTTTTGGACTTTGTTTTGTAGGCGCGCGGCTCAGCGGGTACAAATTCAGATCCATATTCTGACGCGATAACATTCCGGCAAGCGTCGATGGCTTCAGCGGCCAGTGTAACGCCGTCTGTTCGCATATAGGTGATCAGACCCGCAGTTTCGCCGCCAATATCAAACCCTTCATAGAGTTTTTGAGCAACCATCATGGTGCGTTTTGCACCGAAGCCCAGTTTCCGAGAGGCTTCCTGTTGCAGGGTTGATGTCGTGAACGGTGCCGCCGGATTTCTTTTAGCGGGTTTTTTAGTCACGCTGGCAATTGTGAAAGAGCCATCTCTCACCTTTTCCGCAGCCGCTTTGGCACTTGCTTCATCGGGAAGTGAGAATTTCTCCAGCTTCCCGTTATCAAGATGGGTCAGGCGCGCGGTGATTTTATCTTTCTTGCCGGTCAGAAAATCGGCATCAATTGTCCAGTATTCCTCCGGATTGAAAGCTTCGATTTCAAGTTCTCGTTCGCAAATCAGACGCAAGGCGACCGATTGGACTCGTCCGGCTGATTTCGCGCCGGGTAATTTTCGCCATAGAACCGGGGATAGTGTGAACCCCACCAGATAATCCAGGGCGCGTCGTGCCTGTTGGGCGTTGACCAGATTCATGTCCAGTTCACGGGGATTGGCGATCCCATCCAGAACTGCTTTTTTGGTAATTTCGTTGAAGACGACTCGGCTGACCTTGGCATCTTTGAGCTTCTTTTTTTCCTCCATCACCTTCATGACATGCCAGGCAATCGCTTCGCCTTCGCGATCCGGGTCAGTGGCGAGATAGAGATTTTCAGCGCCTTTAAGAGCATCCGCTATAGCTTTGATATGTTTCGCAGATTTTGTATCGTTCTGGTAGTCCATGGCAAAGTCTTCATCCGGTTTTACCGAGCCATCTTTGGACGGTAAGTCACGGATGTGACCATAGGAGGCCAGGACAATATAATCCTTGCCCAGATACTTGTTAATTGTCTTTGCTTTCGCAGGAGACTCAACGACTACGACATTCATAGAGACACCACAGGCTTTCTTAAAGTTACGGCATAATCACACGAGTGCAATTTGCCATATATAGAGAGACTACCTCGTGAAGGAAACCCTGTTTCCAAAATGGCGTTCTATTCTGCCTGCAAGTTCCAGTTCAAGTAAAATCGTCAAAACCGTACCTGGTGGCAAACCGGAGATACGGATCAGCTCATCAATATTGATCGGTGTCGGGCTTAAAAGAGAGAGAAGTTCAGGGCGGGCATCTTCCAACATTGCGTCGTCAGGAGATTGCAAACCCTCAAAAGGCAGAAGGGGTTCATCCGGCTCCTGCAATGGTCCCCGCAGCGAGGTGGAAAGCTCTGCCAGAATTTCTTCCGCGCTTTCGGCAAGGATGGCACCGCTACGGATCAGATGATTGGTTCCGCGTGCCCTCGGATCCATGGGGGAGCCTGGAACCGCGAAAACATCACGGCCTTGCTCCGCCGCCATACGGGCGGTAATCAGCGATCCTGATTTTGGTGTCGCTTCCATGACCAGAATACCCAGCGACATGCCAGATATGATCCGGTTTCGGCGCGGGAAATGTCGGGCTTGTGGTTGTGTGCCCAGCGGTTGTTCCGCGACGACACAGCCTTGCTCTTCAATCTGACTTTGCAGGTCGGCATTCTCGCGCGGATATTTAATATCAAGGCCGCCGCCGACAACCGCTACAGTTCCGGTTTGAAGGGCCGATTCATGAGCCACCCTGTCAATGCCACGTGCAAGGCCTGAGGTAATGACAAGTCCTGCTTGTCCCAGTTTTGTCGTAAAATTGCGGGTCAGTGTCTGAGCCACCGCCGATGCATTGCGGGATCCGACTATCCCCAACATATTTTGCTCAAGCAAGGTTATGTGCCCCTTTACACTGAGGACGGGAGGGGGATCGGGGATGTTCTTCAAGGCATCAGGGTAAGTCGGCTCGCAGGTAGCAAGTATTTGCCCGCCAAAAGCAATGACATTTTCAAATTCTTTCTCAGCCGCGCCTTTGTCAAAAACACGTATTGGCTTTTTTCGGCCGCCTTTGCGAGCAAGCTCAGGCAGCGCTTTCAAGGCCTCCCCTGCGGATCCGAAGCGATTGAGCAACTGGAAGAAGGTAATCGGCCCTACATTTTCCGATCGGATCAAACGAAGCCAGTTGATTTTTTCAGCCTCTGTAATTTTTTTATCGTTATGCATCAGAAAAATGTGATGCAAAACAACTAACGCGTCAATTGAAAAATATAATTATCAATACGCGCAAATTAATATTTATGTTTTTTGAGTGCCATTGGTGCCAGATTAAAGAGACGGGAGAGGAGTGTTGGCTTTTGAACGGAAAGAAGGGGAGGGACAGGTGCGGCAGTGAGGGGGCGAGTAGGGGTAACAGGAACCGGACAGGCAACAGGGGGCTGGGCTTTGCTGGGATAGATTGTAAATTCAGAAGGGCAGGTTTCTTCCGCTTCGAACGGAAGAGCTTCCTCTTTGCGGAAGAGCATATCGACATCCTCCCGTTTCTCAGGCGGAGGGCTGATTTGCGACCGGATTATGAATTGTGCCTGGGCACCGGATTGTCTGTTCGAAAGCTGACGGACTTTCTGATGGAAGTTTGAATAATCCCGTGTCTTCGTCATATTTCTGTTCCTTGTCGATTTACATAAGGGGGTATGCGTCAAACGAACAGGGAAGCAGAAATGTGATTATTTTTTCCCGATACGCGGCTCAGCCCCCTTGAGCAAGCGGGCGATATTTTCGTGATGGCGGATGAAAATCAGAACCGCCATAAAGCCCGCCAGTTCAACGCGCTGCAAATCTCCGTAATATTGATCGGTGAAGAGCGGCATTTGCATGAAGCCATAGAGGTAAAGCGGTGATAAGGTCGCGGCAATCAGAGCGGCCAATGAGGAAATTCGCAGCGTGAAAGCAACGAGAAGCCAGGTTAGAGCAACGGCAATACCTGTTGGCCAGGAGATCGCCAGCAGGACGCCGATAAAGGTTGCAACCCCTTTGCCGCCTTTGAATCTCAGCCAAACCGGAAATAAATGCCCCAAAAAGGCCCCGCCGCCGGCGAGGACGGCATAATCCTGGGTCAGATAAATATTGGCGAGGATCACGACGACAGCACCCTTGGCTCCGTCCAGAAGAAGGGTTGCCAAAGCTAGCGCTTTATTACCGGTACGCAGGACGTTGGTGGCTCCGATATTACCGGAACCAATATTTCGAACATCCCCCAGGCCCGCCAACCGTGTCAGGACGAGCCCAAAAGGAACAGATCCAATGAGATACCCGATCACAGCGGCTGCGAAAAAGGGCCATGTATAGCTCAAATCTCCAAGCGGGTCGGGCATCAATTTTCATCCTGAAGTGAATAAACAGTTTTACCGGCAACAAAGGTTTTCAATACCTTGCCTTGCAGTAAATGGCCATCAAAAGCTGTATTCTTGGATTTTGATTTCAATTGTGTGCCGTCCACCTTCCAGGGTTTTTCGAGGTCAAACAAGCACAGATCAGCAGGCTTGCCTTTTGCAATTTTTCCGCAGTCCAGACCCAGAAGCCTTGCCGGTGCAACAGTCATGGTCGCGAGCAGGCTAAGCAGGCCAAGTTCCTGATTATGATAAAGCCGAAGACTGACAGGCAGCATGGTCTCCAGCCCGATAACGCCCGGCTTGGCTTGCGCGAAAGGCACGCGTTTGCTATCAGCGCTTTGCGGCAAATGTTGGGAGGAAATCAAATCGAGCGTGCCATCTTTCAAGGCTTCGACAACCGCCATACGGTCGGTTTCTTCCCGCAGCGGCGGGGAAACTCTGGCGAAGGTCCTGTATTCTCCCACTTCCAGATCATTTAAAGCATGATAGTGGGGGGCAGTGCCCGCCGTAACATTGATTTGTTCCTCTTTTGCGCGGCGGATAGAGCGCAGGGCATCTGCTGTACTCAAATGGGCTGCATGCCATTTGGCACCGGTCATGGCCGTCAGGCGAATGTCTCTTTCTACAAGAATGGCCTCGGCACAGGCGGGCGCTGATTTGAGTCCCATAAAGGTGGCTGTCCGCCCGCCTGTCATGACACCGCTGCCGGTTAGGCTGGGCTCTTCCGCATGCACGATAACGGGTTTGTCAAACATGGTGGAATAAGCGAGGGCTCGGCGCATCAGGTTAATGTCACCGATGGCTTTTTGGCCATCGCTGAAGGCAACAACGCCGGCTTCTGACAGGAGGCCCAGTTCTGCCATTTCCGAGCCTTCCAGCCCACGCGTCAGGGCACCGGTAATGACAATATTGACCGGGCAGGTGTCCCGGGCCCGCCGGGCAACGGTTGCGACAAGGGAAGGGTCGTCCAGGACAGGCTCTGTCGCTGGAAAGGCATTAATGGTTGTGATACCGCCTGCCGCGGCGGCCGCTCCCGCAGTCGCCAGCGTCTCTCTGTGTTCTTTCCCGGGCTCACACAAGTAAGCGTGGGCATCGACAAGGCCGGGAGAGAGACAATGTCCTCCGGAATCTTCAACAGAGGTACCCTCAGGCAAGGCATCTGACGAAATGTGAGAGCCCCAATCCAGAACCAGGCCGTCTTTGATTAAAACGCCACCGAGGATATCCGTTGATGTCGCCGGGTCCAGCAAACGCGCATTGACGAGGGCATGAATATTTGCACTCATGAGGCGCCTCCCCGAGTCAGAAGGTCAAGGCAGGCCATACGAACGGCAACTCCCATTTCAACTTGCTCTGCAATGGCACTGAAATGTATGTCATCCGCAATCTCGGAATCGATTTCAACGCCTCTATTCATCGGACCCGGATGCATGATCAGGGCGTCGGGTTTTGCGACTTTCAATTTTTCTTTATCAAGGCCAAAAAGGTGAAAATATTCGCGGACTGAAGGGACAAAGGCTCCTTGCATTCTTTCGGTCTGGAGCCTGAGCATCATGACGATATCAGCATCTTTCAAACCATCTTTCATGGAGTGATAGACTTCAACCCCCAGAGTTTTGGCATTGGAGGGAATAAGTGTTGTCGGGCCAACAATGCGGACCCGGGCTCCCATGATATTAAGAAGGGCGATATTGGATCTTGCGACCCGGCTGTGCAGAATGTCGCCGCAAATGGCCACAATCAGGCCTTCCAGCCGACCTTTGCGATTGCGGATTGTTTGTGCATCGAGAAGGGCTTGTGTCGGATGTTCATGACTGCCATCCCCGCCATTGATGACGGCACAATCCACTTTCTGACTAAGCAGATGGGGAGCACCTGAATCGGAATGGCGGATAACCAGAATATCTGGTCTCATGGCATTTAGGGTCATCGCGGTATCGATCAGCGTCTCTCCCTTCTTCACGGAACTGGAGCCAACCGACATATTGATCACATCCGCACCCAACCGTTTTCCTGCGAGCTCAAACGAAGTGCGGGTTCGGGTGGAGTTTTCAAAGAAAAGATTGATTTGTGTCATGCCGCGTAAAAGGGAAAGCTTCTTTTCGCGGGCACGGGATTTGTCAGCATAACCATCTGCAACGTCTAGGATAAGACTGATATCGGCAGCTTTCAGGCGCGCAATATCCAGCAGATGCCGATGGGCAAATCGTGTTTTTTCTACATGTGTCATTAAAGGGATAGTGTATAGCGACCTTGTCGCGTGTCAGCAAGCCAGCTTTTCAGTCTGGAGCCAAAAAGCCTCCGAGATTAGATGCTGTGCAGGCGGGTTACAATATGAGAAAGTTCATCTGCATTTAGATTCTCCGAATTGACGGAACGGGGCAAAAATGAATAACTCAGCAGAATTGAGACCAAAGATTTCTGATATCGGCTCGGGAGCCGAGTTGAAAAGATGGTATTGGCTGAAGATGGAGCTTTCCCTTCACGCGAAGAAAATCAAGGTGAAAAGCACAGGCGCCAAATTTGATATTCTGGAGCGTATTGCCTATTTCCTTGATACGGGAAAAACCGAATGGCTGGGAGATTCCACTGAAACTGCCAAATCGAAATTTAATTGGCATGTAGAGGCACTGACCCGAGAAACAATCATAACCGACAGCTACAAAAACACCCAGAATGTACGCCGATTTTTCAGACAGGAAATTGGATCAGATTTTAAATTCACCATTGGGTTTATGGCGTGGATTAAGGTGAACGTTGGTAAAAGCCTCGAGGATGCTATCACTGAATTTTATGAGCAAAAGAGAGAATCCAGCAAGCCGGGATTTAAGACCAAGATTAAGCCCCACAACCAGTTTAATCAGTATACACGGGATATCTTGGCTCAAGACCCGACCATGAGCATGAAGGATGTGCGCCGAATTTGGGCGAAGAAGAGAGCGTTACCGACCTCTGATGGAAAACACGTTTTTGAACTTGAGGATCTAGATCTTCATGACGAGTAGTGAGGATGCTACGCTAGTCTGTGTTTTTCCGTCAAAATGGATGCGCTGCATTGGAGATATTCTGCCGTTAGAAGATCCCGTTCACTGTCAAGGCTTCAGCCCGAGATTGCTGATAACAGGATGGCTTTGACCGCCTTCATTCTTGTTTTAAATGAAACTTTCTCACGTTGGTTTTACACCACATATTATGCAACAACTTGATCCAAATCAATGTTTAGGCCTTTAGGCATATGCATAAATATCAGGGATGGAAAAGAGAGCGTTCCGCTCATCGATTTGGGATTTTCGTGACAGTATTGAGGAGAGTGGGATGTTCAGTGCCATCGCAGGATATAGTGAAGCTGATTCTTTGAGAGATGAAGATCGAGGCTTTGGTCAAAAACTTGAAAACTGGCCCTCCGACCATCGTAGAGAAGATTGTAACCTATTCTATTCACTGGCAGATATGCTTCCCGACAGCGTGGTAGTACATGTCGATGAACAGATCGTTTATGCCAATCAGGCATTCGCGCGGCTTCTGAATTTTACTTCTCCCGACCAGGTGATTGGCTGCAGTGTATTCGATTTTATTGCGCCTGAGGATCAGATAAAAGCCGAGTATCGCCTTAAGGGTATTATGGAAGATGGTCTAAGACTTCCATTTCAAGATTATACGCTGCTTAAAGGTGAGGAGGGTAATGTTTGTGTAGAGATTTCCAGTCAGCCTGTTCGATGGAATGGCCAGATCGCTGTTCAGACGATTATCCGGGACATGACAGCGAAGCATCATAAGGATGAATTGCTCAGGACCTTGAGCCGTGCTGTCGAACAATGCTCAGATTCCGTTATCATCACTGATCGTCAGGGTATCATTGAATATGTCAATCCGTTCTTTGAAGAGAGGTCGGGTTATCTTCTGCATGAAATTAAGGGCCGAACCACCAGTTTTTTGCGTTATGGTATGCGGCCGCGGCGCGTTTTTCTGGAGATGCTGCAATGCATTTCTGAACAGAGAATCTGGCGTGGCGAGCTCAGTATTTTTGCTCGGTCGGGGGAGAGATATTGGGAACAGGTCTCCGTCTCTCCAGTCTTTGATAAAAATCAGGAAATCTGCCATTACATCTGTATTATGAAAGACATCACCGAGAGAAAAAAAGTGGAGGATGATCTTCAGGATGCGCTTCAGATAGCGAAAGCTGCCAATCAGGCAAAATCAGCGTTTCTGGCCAATATGAGCCATGAATTCAGAACACCCCTGAATGCGATTATCGGCTTCAGTTCTCTTCTCGCCACGGGGCCAGTGGAGGTTGTTCAAGGCAAAATGCGGGAATATGCGGGTTATGCTCTGGAAGGCGGGGAGCATATGCTGGATTTGGTGAACGACCTGCTGGATCTGGCAAAGATCGAAGCCAACGAGATCAAACTGAACGAAGAGAGATTTCAGATTTCTACATTGCTTGCAAAAGTACTGAAGCTCGTCTGTTCCAAAGAAGCGGGTGACGATTGCGGCGTCAACGTGGAAATAGAAGAAGATTTTATTTTATACGCCGACAATCGCCGAATTTTACAGATTTTGCTAAATCTCGTCAGTAATGCTGTCAAATTTACTGAAAACGGAGGCGTTACGATCGAGGTTGGAAAGAATCGTTCCGATCAGATCGTTGTTCGCGATACAGGCATTGGCATGACGGGAGAGGATATCAAGACAGCGCTTCTGCCTTTCGGGCAGGCCGAAGCGAGTGCTTTCTCTAAAAAATATGATGGTGCGGGGTTGGGGCTGCCCATCGCCAGTAGTTTGATGCAGATGCATGGCGGTCAATTGCGAATCGAGAGTAATCTCAATCAGGGAACCACGGTCGCCCTGCAATTTCCGAGCGAGCGGATCTGTTAGTCCGCGACCAAGCAATCAAGGGAACTGAGGCTTATAGGGCGTCCAGAGCTCCCTGAAGGATGTAGGCGGCGGCCATCTTGTCAACAACTTCACCCCGGCGTTTTCTGGAGGCGTCTGCCTCCAGGAGTGTTTTTGTCACCGCAACAGTCGATAGTCGTTCATCCCAGAAACAACAGGGGAGATCGAAATATCCTTCCAGATTTTTCTGAAACTGTCGGATTGACTGGCAGCGCGGGCCTTCAGAGCCATCCATATTCAGCGGTAAGCCGATGACAAAGCCGCCGATGTTATTTTCACCGATGATGGTCGCGATTTTGGCCGCATCGTCTTTGAATTTTGCACGTTTTATGGTGAGCAGAGGGGTTGCGACCTTCAGGCCGGTATCCGAAATCGAAAGGCCAATGGTTTTTGTCCCCGGGTCAAAACCCAGCAGACGCTGATCAAGGGCGATAAAATGTTTGAGATGGCCGGGGTTGCCGAGGAGCATAGGTTGCGCTAGTTTGCGGCCATTGTCGAATTGGCCTGCTGTTCATATGTTACAGGAGTGTCTGGTTCGACCTTCCAGATTTAAGCATCTATACAACAAAGGGTGACACATGTCGCTTGATAAAGCCACTGTGGCAAAAGTAGCAAATTTGGCGCGTATCCGGGTGGAGGATGAAAAACTCGATCCGCTGGCAGCCGAACTTAACGCAATCCTGGGCTGGGTAGAACAGCTTGGTGAAGTGGATACGGAAAATGTAGCTCCGATGACGTCGGTTGCCGATATGCAATTGCGCTGGCGGCAGGATGAGATCACGGATGGCGGCTATCAAGAGCAAGTCGTCGCGAACGCGCCTTCCAAAGAAGAAGGCTTTTTTGCTGTTCCCAAGGTGATCGAATAATGACTGATTTAACAAAAATGACCATTGCGGAGGCGCGTGATGGATTGAAAGCGGGCACTTTCTCTGCTCGTGAGCTTACCGCGGCCCACATTACAGCCATGGATGCAGCCCGGGGCCTAAATGCCTATATTACGGAGACACCGGAGAAAGCCGTTGAAGCGGCGACAGCGTCGGATGAGCGTCTGGCGAAGGGTGAAGGCGGGTTTCTGGAAGGTATTCCCGTTGCCGTCAAGGATCTGTTCTGCACAAAAGGCGTTCTGACAACCGCTGCCTCGCATATCCTGGACGGGTTCAAGCCTGAATATGAAAGCACGGTTTCCCAGAAATTATGGGATGCTGGTGCTGTCATGCTGGGTAAAGCCAATCTTGATGAATTTGCTATGGGGTCATCAAACGAGTCCAGTTATTACGGCAATGTTGTTAACCCTTGGCGCCGGTCCACCGATGATCAACCGCTGGTTCCTGGGGGCTCTTCAGGCGGATCAGCTTCGGCTGTAGCCTCTTATAGTGCCATGGCCGCAACGGGTACTGATACAGGGGGTTCTATTCGCCAGCCTGCAGCTTTTGCCGGGATTGTCGGTATGAAGCCGACTTATGGCCGTTGTTCTCGCTGGGGCGTGGTGGCTTTTGCTTCCAGTCTTGATCAGCCGGGACCCATGACACGTTCTGTCCGGGATGCCGCTATCATGCTGGAAACAATGGCCGGTTTCGATCCGAAGGACAGCACCAGTGTTGATATGGCAGTGCCCAATTTTGAAGCAGCATTGTCAGGGGATATTCGTGGTCTCAAGATCGGCATTCCAAAAGAATATCGGATTGATGGTCTGTCACCGGAAATTGAAGCGCTCTGGGACAAAGGGATCGCCTGGTTGAAAGACGCTGGCGCTAACGTCGTGGATATCAGCTTGCCGCATACTCAGTATGCTCTGGCAGCCTATTACATCATTGCGCCTGCTGAAGCATCCAGCAATCTGGCGCGCTATGACGGTGTCCGTTATGGCCTTCGGGTTGAAGGCGAAGATCTGGCGGATATGTATTCGCGAACCCGCGGTGAAGGGTTTGGCGAAGAAGTTCAGCGCCGGTTGCTCATCGGAACCTATGCCTTGTCGGCCGGTTATTATGACGCTTACTATTTGAAAGCACAGAAAGTGCGGACAAAAATCGCAGAAGATTTCAAAGAAGCCTACAAAACGGTGGACGCCATTTTGACGCCCACAGCACCAAGCCCAGCCTTTGCTTTTGGTGAAAAAGGGAATGATCCGCTGGAGATGTATCTCAACGACGTCTTCACGGTTCCAGCCAGTCTTGCCGGATTGCCGGGGATTTCTATCCCGGCTGGCCTTTCAGAAAGTGGATTGCCGCTCGGCCTTCAATTGCTGGGACGGCCGTTTGACGAAGAGACAGTCATTCGAACGGCAGGTGTTCTGGAAGAAGCGGCTGGCTTTACAGCCACACCAACAGATTGGTGGAGGGGTTAAGATGGGAATGATTATTCAAGGCGCAACCGGAGACTGGGAAGTCGTCATCGGCCTGGAAGTTCATGCTCAGGTCACCTCCAACGCAAAGCTTTTCTCAGGATCTGCAACAGAATATGGCGCAGAACAAAATACGCAGGTTTCCTTTGTGGATGCCGCGATGCCGGGCATGTTGCCGGTCATCAATGAAATGGCGGTCAGGCAAGCTGTTCGGACAGGTTTGGGATTGAAAGCCCAGATCAATAAATTCTCGGTCTTTGACCGCAAGAATTATTTTTATGCTGACTTGCCTCAAGGCTATCAAATCAGTCAGTTCCTTCAGCCGATTGTTGGCGAAGGAACCCTGACGATTGATTTGAAGGATGGGGAGACCAAGGAAATCGGGATTACCCGTCTGCATCTTGAGCAGGATGCGGGCAAGAGTATTCATGATCAGCATCCGACAATGACCCTGGTGGATTTGAACCGATCCGGTGTTGCATTGATGGAAATCGTCTCGGAGCCGGACATTCGTTCTCCAGAAGAGGCCGCGGCCTATGTCAAGAAACTACGCAGCATTCTGCGCTATCTGGGCACCTGTGACGGCAACATGGATGAAGGCTCGATGCGAGCGGACGTGAATGTTTCGGTTCGTCGCCCCGGAGATGAATTCGGAACGCGTTGTGAGATGAAGAACATCAACTCCGTTCGGTTCATTCAACAAGCTATTGTTTATGAAGCGAACCGTCAGGTGGATATTCTGGAAGATGGTGGGAGCATCGATCAGGAAACGCGTCTTTATGATAGTGTAAAAGGAGAAACTCGGTCCATGCGCTCCAAGGAAGAAGCCCATGACTATCGCTATTTCCCGGACCCGGACTTGTTACCGCTTCAATTTGATGATGCCTTTGTAGAGGAAATTGCGGCAGATCTTCCTGAATTGCCGGATGAAAAGAAAGACCGGTTCGTAAATGATCTGGGCATCACTGCCTATGACGCCAGTGTTCTGGTTGCCGAAAAGGAAGTGGCCGACTATTTCGAAGCCGTTGCAAATGGCCGGGATGCGAAGATGTCTGCCAATTGGGTCATTGGCGAACTGTTTGGTAACTTAAACCGAACTGGTAAAAACCTGTCTGAAAGCCCTGTCTCCACAGACGATTTAGGGAAGCTGATCGATCTGATCAAGGATGGTACGATTTCCAACCGGATCGCCAAAGAGGTTTTCGAAGACATGTTTGACAGTGGGAAAGCCGCTGCCGACATTGTCGAAGAAAAAGGTCTTAAGCAGGTGTCTGATACCGGGGCGATTGAAAAGGCTATTGATGATGTGATCGCGACCAATATGGACAAGGTTGAAGAATATCGGGGCGGTAAAGACAAGCTGCTCGGCTTCTTTGTTGGTCAGGTGATGAAGGCCACAGGCGGAAAAGCCAATCCGGCTGTTGTCAACAAGATCCTGAAACCCAAACTGGATGGCTAACCAGAAATAAAAAAAGCGGAGCTCATATGGCTCCGCTTTTTTGCATTGCAATGAATGCGAAGAAAAATTTACTGATAAGAACTCACTGCCCAAATCAGCATGACAACAGGAAATGTCAAAATTGCAGCGGTATCCATATACTTTCGCAATTTCAAACTCTTTGATTTTTCTGATTTACTCTGTGCCATAAGCAAAAACCCTTCAATCTTTCACCGCCACTGACGACTGTAACGCACCTTTATTGAAGGTCAAAATATACTATTTCGCAGTTGCAGCATTGACTGGAATCAAATTGGGCGGTTTTTTTTGGATTGGCATTTCCGACATCTTATTCACCTCATATTAACATAAAATGGGATAAGCAAAGGGACGTATTCGGATGTAGGGGGTTTAAGTAAGCGGATGCCAGGCAATAGAGTGAAGCAAAATTTCAACACTCAAAAGCCCTTAATGTTGGCGGCTGGGTTGATGTTGGCGGGTTTTGCACTTGTTGTTTTTTTGCAATTTTCACCAATACAAAAGAAGGGTGATCTTGCGGTCATTTTTTCGCCTTCCCTCAGCCTGACGCAAATTTTGGCACGGCTGTCTTTCCTTCCTGTTGATTTCGTTCGGGTGGGCCTGTTTGAGAACATTGTTATTATCAGGCCCAAACCTTCTTTCTCCATGACAGTTTTACAGGAAACCAATCCCTGGTTTGTCGTGAGTGCGCTTGCCAATGGCGGATGCCTTTTTTTAAAACAGAAACCGATATCGAAAGTGAGACTTTAAAATGAATGCCTTGGACAATCTCCGCTTATCGATCTCGAAGTATATTGCCTGTTTGCTGTGGATCCATGTCCCGATTATTGCAGGTGTCGCTTTCTGGCTTGGAACAGACTGGGCGGTTGCGACAGTTGGAAGTATTGCATTTGCGGCAGTTCCTTCATTTTTGCTATGGCGATCTGGTGTCGGAGAAAGCTTCAGGCATGCTGTTGCTGTCAGTTATATGGTCCAGGTGGGATTGTTGGTCTATGTCTTTTCCGGACATCCTTGGCAAATTGACATTCACATGTATTTCTTTGCCTCTCTGGCGATCGTCGCCGCGCTTTGTTGCTGGAAATCAATAATTGTCGCGACCGTCGCTATAGCGTTGCATCACCTGGCCCTGAATTTTATTTTGCCAGTGGCCGTCTTCCCGGAAGGGGCGGATTTGAGTCGGGTTATCCTGCATGCTGTTATTGTTGTTTTTGAATCTGCTGTTCTGACTTGGCTGACCTTCAAGCTTGTTTCTGCATTTGAAGCCTCTTCCGAAGCTGTCTCTCAAGCCCATGCAGCCAAAGAGGCAGCCGATCAGGAGAAGCAAAAAGCCATCGAAGCCAGCGATGCGGCGAAACAATCGGAAACCCACGTTCGGGAGCTACAAGCAGAGGCAGAACGGTTAAATCTGGAAAAACAGAACGCACTGGCAAAAGAAGAGGAACGGAGTCAGGTAGAACGCATTGCGGTTGCAACAAGTTTTGAGACCGCAGTTGGTAGTATTATGGCAAAGGTTGCTGAGAATTCTTCTAAGCTGACAGGACTGGCTGGCAATATGCAGCAGGCTTCCGGCCAGTCAAAAGACAAGGTAACAGAGACCGTCTCCTTTACGGATACCATGACGAGTAGTGTTCAATCGGTTAGTTCGGCTGCTGAGCAGTTGAGAAGTTCTATTCAGGAAATTTCTGGTCAGGTTAATCGATCCAGTGATGTTGCTTCTTCCGCTTCTGACAGAGCAAGTGCCACCGCAGGAACCATGGATCAGCTTAAATCCGCAGCGCAGCAGATTTCTGAAGTTGTCAAATTGATCAGTGATATTGCTGAACAAACTAATCTTCTTGCGTTGAATGCGACGATCGAAGCCGCAAGAGCGGGAGAGGCGGGTAAGGGATTTGCTGTTGTCGCAAGCGAGGTGAAAAATCTTGCAACCCAGACCGCCAGAGCGACGGAAGATATTACATCACAGGTTTCAGGTATTCAGCAGGTCAGCGAAAAAGCGGCCGATGAAATTGGGATTATACTGGAGACTATTAACGAGATTAGCGAAACGACCTCTGCCGTTGCTTCTGCTGTTGAAGAGCAAACGGCTGCGACAGGTGAGATTTCCGATAATACAAAAAAAGCATTTGAAGGGACTGTCCGGGTCAAGGACGAAGTGTCGAGTATCGCAAATATTGCAGATCAGACGACGCAGGCAGCCGATGATGTTTATACTGCGGCTGAAGAGCTCAAGGTCGATACCGATGATGTCCGCCGGGAAATGGCAACTTTTATCGAGAAAATTCGCGGTTGACACGCCCCTTTCTAAAGGAAAATCAGTTCCATTTGATAAGGAGCTTGCTTCTTGATGAGGACGAGTTCCATGGAATTGGTTGTCGGAGTTGATTTGCGGTAATTGATGCCCCAGGCGGTAACATTGATCCGGCAGATATGAGGGCCGTATTTCAAGGCAATCTCATATCCAGAGGACGGGCCGCAGCACTGACATCTTATATATTTGAACGGCGGCAGGATATTGGGTGGAGGCGAAGACCAGGTAATGTCTGTGTCCTGCAGAAACTGGTAGGGAAGTTCCTCGCCTTCGATGGCATTTATCAGTGCGATTTCGACGTCTAATGGCATGTGTTTCCCTTTCAATCTTCAGGGAAGACGTCCTTTGCCGGATCCTTGTGACAGCCATCCAGCGTTAGAAAAATTGCTATTGGCCCATAGGATCTGTTAAGGCTTGCCTATGCATTGGATTGATGACGGATTGATACTTTCCATCCGTAAATATGGTGAAAACAGCGTTATACTGCACGCTCTGACCCGGGAGCGGGGGCGGTATGCGGGTATGGTGCGCGGTGGTACAGGTAAACGCCTGCGCGGTATTCTTCAACCTGGCAATGAAGTCGGACTTAACTGGCGGAGTCGTCTCAGCGATCAGCTGGGAACTTATTCTATTGAAGCCAAGAACTCTTCTGGAACCTTACTTTTTGAAAATCCACTCAGTCTGGCCGCGAGCAGTGCTGCCCTCGCACTCTTGGATAAAGTACTGCCGGAGAGAGAGCCCCATCCCGCGCTCTATGATGCGACGGTATTGCTGATGAGTAACCTCGGCCATGACCCAGAGGTCTGGGGACCACTTTTTGTGCGATGGGAGCTAGGTCTCCTGACCGAGCTTGGATATGGGCTGGATTTGTCGGAATGCGCGGCTACCGGTGCCACGGACGATCTGGTTTATGTCTCCCCCAAGTCAGCGCGGGCCGTTTCGGCAGAGGCCGGCTTACCCTATCGGGATCGTATGCTGCCTCTCCCGGCCTTCCTCGCAGATGGGGGCGTTTCTGGCGCTTTAGAAAAGCCGTTATTGGAGCAAATCGATGAAGGCTTCAAACTGACCGGGTTTTTTATTCGTAAAAACCTGCTGCCCAATTATGGAGAGGAGTCATTGCCAGCCCGGGAGCGGTTTTTGAACGCGCTTCATCGCAAAAACGGGGCATCGGGCAGCAGATCCTGACGAGAGCTAACAAAAATTGGTTTCTACATGTAATTTTTGCTCCTCACCCGGTTTTCTGATGGTATACAGAAGGGATGAGTGATCAGTCTCCGATTAAGCCCGGTGAAGTGCTTCCCACTTCACTGAAGGACGCCATAAGCGAGCGTTATCTTGCCTATGCGATGTCAACCATTATGTCCCGTTCCCTGCCAGATGTGAGGGATGGCCTGAAGCCTGTTCACAGGCGACTTCTCTTTGCCATGCGGCTGTTGAAACTGGATCCTAGTTCCGGTTTCAAGAAATGTGCCCGTGTGGTGGGTGATGTCATTGGTAAATATCATCCGCATGGAGACCAGTCTGTCTATGATGCACTGGTGCGTCTGGCGCAGGATTTTGCCCAGCGTTATACATTGGTCGATGGACAGGGAAACTTTGGTAACATCGATGGCGATAATGCGGCGGCCATGCGATATACCGAAGCCCGGATGACCGTCTTTGCCGAGTTGCTGCTGAAAGATCTGGATCAGGATACGGTCGATTTCCGCGACACTTATGACGGCGAGGAAAAAGAGCCTGTCGTTCTGCCGGCGGCCTTTCCAAATCTGCTGGCAAACGGCTCCTCCGGCATTGCAGTGGGGATGGCAACTTCCATTCCTCCCCATAATGCTACAGAGATTTGCAATGCGCTTTTGCATCTGGTGAAATTTCCGGGTGTGGGCATCGAAAAGCTGATGGAATTCATCCCGGGACCAGATTTCCCAACGGGAGGAGAGCTTGTCGAAAAGCCGGAAAATATCCGAGAAGCCTATTTGACAGGGCGTGGCGGGTTCCGTCAGAGAGCCAGCTGGGAGAAAGAGGATACCGGCCGGGGAACCTATCAGATTATCGTCACTGAAATTCCCTATCAGGTTCAAAAAGGCAAGCTGATAGAGAGGATTGCGGAACTTATTCAAAGCAAAAGATTACCGTTCCTGGCCGATGTTCGTGACGAATCTGCAGAAGATATTCGTCTGGTTCTTGAGCCCAGAAGCAAAAATATTGATCCTGAGATGTTGATGCAGGGGCTGTATCGTCTCACTGATCTGGAAAGCCGCTTCTCGCTCAATATGAATGTTCTGGATGCAACCCAGACACCTCGGGTCATGGGGCTTCGGGACGTCCTGCAATCCTTCCTTGATCATCGCTTTGAAGTGCTTGTTCGCAAATCCAGATATCGTCTGGGCAAGATCGAAAACCGGCTGGAGGTTCTGGATGGCTATCTAATCGTCTTCCTTAATCTGGACGAAGTTATCCGGATTATCCGCGAAGAAGATCATCCGAAACAAAGTCTGATTGAAACGTTCAAACTGACCGAGGTTCAAGCCGAAGCCATTCTGAATATGCGACTGAGATCCTTGCGCAGGCTGGAAGAAATGGAACTGCGGACGGAGCATGACACTTTGACAGCCGAGAAAGCGGGCTTGCTGGCCTTGCTGGAGAGTGATGATCTACAGCGGACTGCTATTTCGGATGAAATCAGGGATCTCAAGAAAATCTTGAAAGGGGTTCCGGCAGTCGCCAACCGGCGCACACGGATCGGTGAGGCTGTTGAGCTGCCGGATATCCCCCTTGAAGCCATGATTGAAAAAGAGCCGATTACCGTGATCTGTTCGGAAAAAGGCTGGATCCGGGCGCTAAAAGGGCATGTTACGCAAACCGGTGAAGAAAAATACAAGGACGGGGATAAAGCACGTTTCTGGATTACCGCTGAGACAACCGACAAACTGGTTCTGTTTGGCACTAACGGACGATTTTATACGATCGGCTGCGACAAAATTCAGCGGGGTCGCGGACACGGTGAGCCGGTCCGGTTGATGATTGATCTGGGGAATGACCAGGATATCGTCGAGCTTTTTGTCCATAAACCAGGCCGAAAACTGCTGGCCGCCTCTTCGGATGGTCGTGGTTTCGTCATTGATGAAAGCAGTATCATCGCGCAAACAAGGAACGGGAAGCAGACACTGAATGTCTCCGGAGATGCGGAGGCGGCTTTCTGTATTGAAGCTGTGGGCGATTCTGTTGCTGTGATTGGCGACAACCGAAAGCTCAACTGTTTTGCTCTTGAAGAAGTTTCTGACATGACGCGCGGGCGAGGGGTTACCTTGCAACGCTATAAAGATGGCGGCTTGTCAGATATCAAGACTTTTGTTCGGGAAGAGGGATTAAGTTGGAAATCCGGTGAGAGAACCCGGACCGAGCCGGATCTGACCGGATGGTATACACGCCGGGGGAATGCTGGTCGTCTGGCGCCGCGCGGCTTTAACCGAAATAATAAATTCAGTTAAACGATAAGGCAGCGTGACAAGGGGCGGTTATGAAGACGATTTACGAGGCGTTTTGCAAGACGACCTCCTCTTTTCCAGATCACGCTTTCCTTTGTGTGCCGCCGCTCAAAGGTCGCGTATATTATGCGGATGGAACAGAATTTACCTATCGGCAATCAGCGGAGCAGATTGAAAAAATGCGCTGCCTTTACGAGGCGGCGGGCTATGGGAAAGGCCATCGTGTCGCGTTTTTGTTGGAAAACCGACCGGAATATGTTTTCCATCTGATCGCCCTGAATGCTTTGGGCGCCTCCTGCGTTCCGATTAATCCTGACTACCGGCACGATGAAATACTGTATCAGTTGGAGCATTCTGAAGCCGATTTGGTGATCAGCATTGAAAGCCGGATAGCTGATCTGGAGGCCGTCGCGGCCACGCGAAGCGAACTGCTTCCTGTCGCGTGTGAAACTGATTTTTTTAAAGGCGTTCCGTCTCCGGCTCGAGGGAGGCAGGCGGAGGCCTCTGATCTGATGACCGAAGCCTCGCTTCTCTATACATCCGGCACGACGGGGCGCCCCAAAGGCTGTATTCTTACCAATGACTACCATCTGACAGCAGGACGCTGGTACGCTGAGTTGGGAGGACTGGTTGATGTCAGGCCTGGGCAGGAACGGCTTTATAATCCGCTGCCGCTTTTCCATATGAATGCGGCGGTGGTGTCTTTGGGATGCATGATGATGACCGGCGGATGTCTGATCATTCCTGACCGGTTTCATCCATCCAGCTGGTGGCAGGAAATAAAAGATAGCCGGGCAACGATTATTCATTATCTGGGAGTTGTCCCGCCGATGCTGCTTAATCAGCCGCCATCAGATCTGGACATATCCCATTCGGTTCGCTTCGGAATCGGTGCAGGAGTAGAGCCGGAATTGCATGATGTGTTCGAAGAGCGATATGGATTTCCGTTGCTGGAAGTCTGGGGGATGACGGAAACAGGGCGGATCTTCGCGGTCAACAGCGAACCCAGACAGATAGAAACGCGCGCTTTTGGCCGACCCTTCAAGGATTTTGAAGCCCGTATCGTTGATGAACAGGATAAGGAACGACCCCGGGGTGAGGCGGGAGAACTTGTTGTTCGCAGTTCTGGCTCAGATCCCAGGCGTGGTTTTTTCGCAGGGTATTTAAAAAACGCCGAAGCGACGGACGAAGCCTGGATAGGCGGTTGGTTTCATACAGGAGATACCGTTATTCAGGATGAAAGCGGTATGCTGTATTTTGTTGATCGCAAGAAAAATATTATTCGGCGGTCTGGCGAGAATATCGCGGCGGCAGAAGTTGAAGCCGTCTTACAAGCCCATCCTTTTGTTGCTCAGGTTGCTGTTATTGCTGCAAAAGACGAGGTGCGTGAAGAAGAGGTCATGGCCTGTATTGTCTTGATGGACGGCGCCGAAGCTTCTGAAGAGAGTGCACGGCAGATCTTTGCGTGGGCAGATGAGCGTCTGGCTTATTACAAGCCACCGGGTTGGGTTTTGTTTCTGGAGAGTCTGCCAACAACCGGTACACAGAAAATCCAGAAAGCCCAGATTTTTGAAAGTGGTACTGATCCTCGAACGCTTCCCGGTATTTGTGATTTCAGAGCGTTGAAAAAGAAAGTCCGGAGATAAAAAAAGCCGCTGTTACAACCAGCGGCTTTTTTTGTGCATTAGGTTGCTAATTTGCCGGTAAGAGCTCCGGCAAAAACGTTGTGATCGCAGGGAAGTGCCACAACAGCAGTAGTCCGACCACCTGAATGATCACAAACGGGATCACACCTTTATAGATATCCATCGTTGTCACATGCGACGGGGCGACGCCTCTCAGATAGAAAAGGGCAAACCCGAAGGGCGGTGTGATGAAAGATGTCTGCAGGTTGACGGCAATCAGGATTGTAATCCAGGCAGGTGGCATCAAGGCTGGATCTGCAGCATAGATGACAGGACCGACAATTGGGATCACGATAAAGATGATCTCAATAAAGTCGAGCACGAAGCCGAGGAAAAACAGAACAATCATCACGACGATCAACAGCGTGCGCGGATCTTCAAACGATTGCAGGAATTCCTGAATATAATGTTCGCCGCCGAAAGAGCGGATGATCAGGCTGAGGAACAAAGAGGCGATCAGGATCACAAAGACCATAGACGTCACTTTGGTGGTCTCATTGACAATGGCCGACATAACATTCTGGCGGATCAGGATCCAGCAAGAATAGAGAAGCCCGGCTGCGGCAATATGAAACGCGATCACCGTCAGCAGAATAGCAACCTGATTGTCAAAACTGATATTCTCAACAGACATCCGCAAGTCGAAATTTGCCCGGGTTGTGAGCATCACAACAATGGCAATGGAAGACCAGGTAATGAGGCGGTTCGACTGCCCCATGTCTTTCAGACGGCGGTTGGCGGCCAACATAATGGCACCGGCTGCACCCAGAGCGGCGGCGGCGGTCGGATTGGTAACACCGCCCAGGATTGAGCCAAGAACAGCCACAATCAGAATCACAGGTGGTGAAACGACCCGCAAGACTTCAATTTCAACCAAGCGACCAATGGCGTGCTTCATGCCATAGATAACCATCACCATTGGTATGAAGAAATACAGGGCTTTCTCACCCCCATCGGCGGTACCCGCGACAAAGAGCCAGTCAACAATCAGCATAAGCAACACACCGCTCATCCCGATGACAATAGGGCGCAGGCTGAAGCTTGGGCGAAGTGCGAATGCTAATGTCAGGACAAATGTAAACAACACAGCCATCGAAAAGTTGCCTGTAGAGAGAGCACCATAGGTGACAACGCCGTCACTCACAGTCTCTCCGATAATCCCGATCGAGCCGAGCCCAAACCAGAGAATAACCATGGCGACCAACGGCCCGAAAGCGGCTCCAAACAGTAACCATGGATTTCCACGATAGTAGGAAAGCAGTCTGTAGCTGTCAGGTTCTCCCAGCTGAACCGGAGGAGCCTGGTCTCTGTTGAGCAAAGCAAAAGACAGGGAATAAGCGGCATAAAGCAATGCCAGCATTACACCTGGAATAAACGCTGCCTTAAACAGGGTTCCTGTTGACAAAACAGCGGGTTCTCCCAACATTTCAAGGACTGTTACACCAAGTTGATCTGCACGATTTTCTTGTCCAATCGCGTACATATCGCCAACGATTGATCCCAGAAGAACAATCACAATGGATGGCGGAATGATCTGTCCCAATGTACCTGACGTGGCGATGACGCCGGTTGCCAGGGATTTGGAATAGCCGTTTTTCAGCATGGTGGGCAGAGCAATGAGACCCATCGTGACAACAGTTGCACCAACCACACCGGTTGATGCAGCAAGTAATGTTCCCACAAGAACAACCGCGATCGCCAAACCACCAGGCATGGAGCCGAATAGCTTTGCCATGGTTGTCAGCAGATCTTCCGCGATGTTTGAGCGTTCAAGAGCAATACCCATCAGAACAAAGAGAGGAACAGCCAGCAATGTCTCCACATTCCCGCCAAAGGCCCTTGAAAAGACTCCTTGCGCCCAGGTGGACGCTGTCGAGAGCAAGGCACGCTGCCATCCTCCCTCAAAAACAGGAATTTCTGTCAGGGTTCCGTTAATATCCTGAATTGAGTAAAGGAGACCAGCTTCGTTCAGGCCCGCAATGGCCACAAAACTGACGAAGGCAGATCCGGAGATTGCATAGGCAACCGGATAGCCTGAGAGGATACCCCCAAAAAGGGATATCGCTACGATAATGAGCGATAGTTCAACGCCGTCTAGACCAAATAGCATTAGTCAAATACTCCGTCACAAATTAGAGGGGGTGAGCAGGGGCGTCAGCGTCATTCTTTGCTCCCCCTTTTCGGGCGTCAACAGATGCCATGCCCATGCCAGTGGCCGCGCCACCTTCAAATGAATAATGGGTCTGGATATCTCTATCCTTCTCCAACAATGCCAAAAGGTTTCGTAAGAGAAAGCCGACAGCACAGATAAACATGAGGGCCGCAAAGACGAGGACCATTACCTTGAAAGACCATACCCAGCTAAACTCTGCCGTTCCTGATGTTTCAAAACGAAAGCTTCTCCAACGTGTGGAGTCAGTCCAGATATTCATTGGCTTCTGGGCATTCATGGCATTCATGGCAATCGGCCAGGCAAACCACCAAAGCATCAGTGTTGAGGGGATAAAGAAGATAAGGGTACCAACAAAATCGATCCATTGCTTGGTTCTGGTTTTACAGGATGCGTAAACCAGATCGACCCGAACATGACCGCCTTCAATAAAGGTATAGGCGGATGCCATGGCGATCAGGATGGAGTTATAGAATTTTAACTGCCCGGACAGCCATTGTAGCTCTTCATCGATAATCGTGATGCCCAAAGGAGAGAAGATCACTTCATTCCCCCGGAAAATCTGACCAACGGCAATAATCGCCACTTGCTGGAGTGTCATAAGCAACGCAAACCAGGCTGCATATTGACCGATTTTCCCGTTAAAGAGCTCAAGACCGCGGACGGTTTTATAAAGAATACTGCGCCTGAGGATACCCGCAACAATGATCACAATGATCAGTGCGACAACAACAAAGAAGAATTCCTGCGACATCCCAATCCGGGTCAGTGCATTCATCTTTAGTTTTAGGGTATCAAGAGTAGCCCAGTTATAAATATGCCAGGGTAGAATCAGAAGATTCACGAACCCCATTAAAAAATTGAGTAATAATGTTCCAAGCGCTTCCATAGCCGTTCTTTCAAATCGAGCTTGTCGGTTTCAGGGTATATGCGCAGCGGTCTGGTGTTTTAGCAACCAGGCCGACTGTAAAAGCAATACAGTGTGAGATTGGTTTGGCAGTCTTGTAAGCACGGTAATTCCGTGTCGCCGCCTTCTGGTTGGAAAAACAGAACAATCTCGCACTCATTACGGCTGATCGCTATTAAAAGCCTGCGCAAACTACCTGTCACAGAAAGACGAAACCGGGCATAAAGCCCGGTTTCCTATACTGTTGACTATGCGATCGCTTAACCCAGCACGCGTGTGCGTTGGCGGGCATAGGCTACTGATGAGAGCTGATCCCAGGCCGCGGATTTTTTCATAGAGCTTTCCACAGCTTCGCGGATCTTCTTGAAGAGAGGATCTCCCATATTCTCATCCAGAACTTCCTGGGAAACCCTACCAAAGGCATCCCAAACTTCATCTGGGAATTCCAGTGTTTTAACGCCGCCAGCTTGAAGGCGTGCCAACGCTTCAGAGTTATTGGCCAGATACTGGTGAAGGTTCCACTGGTTGGACTCAGCCGCAGCAATTTCGATCATTTTCTGATGCGATTTTTTGAGGCCATTGAAGCGGTCTTTGTTAATACCAAGAGTCAGACCTGCACCTGGCTCATGGAAGCCTGAAGTGTAATAGGTCTTAGTGATTTCCTGGAAGCCAGCTTTTTCGTCGGCCCAAGGACCAATCCACTCTGTTCCGTCAATCGCACCGGACGCCAGTGCTTGATAAACTTCGGAGCCGGGCAGTGTCTGCACGGATGCGCCAAGCTTACCAAGAGCTTTACCACCCAAGCCAGGCATACGGAATTTCAAACCGTTAAAGTCAGCGGCGGATTTGATTTCCTTGCGGAACCAGCCGCCGGCCTGCGGGCCTGTGTTACCAGCGAGGAAAGAGACGAGGCCGAATTCTTCGCCCAGCTCGTGATGCATTTTCATGCCATCTTGATGGTAGTACCAGTTATGCAATTCTGTTGGCGTCATGCCGAACGGAACAGCTGTAAAGTAAGCAAATGCAGGATGCTGACCGACATAGTAGTAGTCGGCGGCATGATACATGTCAGCCTGACCGGATGTGACAGCATCAAAAACAGCACCCAGGCCTGAAACCAGCTCACCGTTGGCTTTCACATCAATTTCAAGCGTGCCATCGGACATTGCTGCTACTGATTCTGAAACATGAAGGGCGGCATCAAACACACCCGCGAGGCCACGGCCCCAAGCTGTTACCATAGTCAGCTTTTCACGGCCCTGAGAAATAGCAGGTGTTGCAAAAGCAGCCGTTCCAGCAGCGCCGGCAAGGCCCGCGCTTTTGATAAATTTACGACGATCCATTTAAATAGTCTCCCTGTAGACTTGTACGTTTCTCCCAACAATGCGTTCTTAAACCTTTCCCGCATAGTTGGGGCAGAAGATAACCGTTGTTTCTCTCAAGGTCTAGCGATAAAGGAAGTCATAAAGGGTAATTTTAGGAAAAAGATGATTAAAATTTAGGCAAATGAGGGGAGGCGTTCCAAATACCGCCCGAGAATTTTAGGATTATCTGATGCTAGTGAAGATGAAAAATTATCTACACCGATTGTGACCTGTATCTCACATTTCTTTCTTAAATTAGTCTGCCGCTTTACTTGCCAATAGAGGAAGGTGCGTTTTTTTTATTTGAAATGACAGTGCTTTTATTGAAATGAAAGCCGTTACGTGTTCAGGGGGCGAGTAATTGCCAACCTTCTTTGGTTAGTATTTCAACAGGCTGGAATTTTTTCTTATACGCCATTTTCTGGCTTTCAGCGATCCAATAGCCAAGATAGACATAAGGCATTGCCAGATAGCGTGCCTGCAAAATATGCCAGAGGATAATAAAGCTGCCGGGGCTTAGTTTTTCATCTGCAGGATCATAGAAGCTGTAAACGAGCGACAATCCGTCATCCATTAAATCGGTTAGGCAAACAGCCGAGAGGGTACCGTCTTCACGGCGAAATTCCACCAGCTGTGAGCGAACAGGGCTATCTTCCACCATGGCTTGGTAATCATGAAAATCCATATCAGCCATACCGCCATCTGAATGGCGGGCTCGTAAATACCGGCGAAATAGCTCGAAATGTTCCTCTGTTGCGTGAGCTGGTCGTTCAGTGGCTTTGAGGCTCCTGTTTTTTGACCAGACGCGGCGTTGAGATTTACTGGCGGAAAAATTCCGGGTTTGAACCCGGATTGGAATACAGGCATTGCAGCCTTCACAGGCCGGCCTATACGCCAAATCCTGACTCCGGCGAAATCCGGCCAGGCTCAAGGCATTGTGAAGATGATCGGGATCCTCACCCGCCAGCAGTGTCACTATTTTCCGTTCCATCTTATCTTCAAGATAAGGGCACGGGGCTGGCGGAGTCGAAAAGAAGAACCGGGATGGAATTTCGACTCGTTTCATCAGAATAGTATGCCTGTAAACAAAATTATCATATTTATCAGGGTAACGCGTTTCAGAATTTTAGCAAATAATAGGCTTCAAAATCCTAACAAACCTATATCAATCCATAATAAAGAGGGGCGAAAATCGAAAATACGATCCACAGGAGTATGACCAGTGGGGCGCCAGCCTTAAAATAATCCATAAATTTATAATGTCCGGGGCCCATAACGAGGAGATTCGTTTGATATCCCATCGGGGTCGCGAAAGAACAATTCGCAGCAAAGATAACTGCAAAGACGAAAATCATCGGGTCGACCCCGAGCTTTGTGCCAATGCTGATCGCTACAGGTGTAAAGAGCACCGCCGTTGCATTGTTGCTCAGTACATTGGTGAATAGAGCGACCAGTAAAAAGAACATGGACAGGATTACGGCAGGCCCCGCACCATCGAACAAAATGAGCGCCTGCTCGGCAAGGTAGGAAGCACCGCCTGTCGCTTGCATGGCAGACCCGAGGCCAAGTGCCGCCCAGATCAGCAGGAAAATTCGCCGGTCGATAGAACGGCTAGCTTGATGAATATTCAAACAACCCGATGCGATCATGGCGACGGCTCCGGTGACGGCAGCGACGACAATGGGGACCAAGCCGGTCGCGGCGCACAAGATGACCGCCCCAAAGATCAGCCGAGCTCGGAGGGAGAGGGCGAGTGCCGGCAATTCGCGCGTTGACCATTCCAAGAGCAGTACATCAGGATTGTTGCGCAGCTGAGTGATATCCTGTCGTTTCCCCAGCAGCAATAGAACGTCACCGGCTTCCAGGCGAATATCTGTCATACGGCTTGTTCGGATCATCCGGGAGCGGCGCTGAATTCCCAAAACTACGCAGCCAGTTCGATAATGGAAGCTGATCTGATGCAAGGCTCTGCCGATCATACGCGAGGCGGGAGCAATCACGACTTCAGCCAAAGTCTGATCTTTGACAGTCTGTCGTTCGGCCGCTTCTCCTTCGGCGGGTTCTTCCGTCTCCAGAAAATCATGCAGGATTTGAGGATTGTCAGAAAAAGCATCGGTCAGAGATTTCCGTGTTCCTGCAAAAACAACAGAATCTTGAGGACGTAGCGTCATATCATCAAACGGCGGTAGAAGAAGTTTTTCATCCCGTTGAATAAAGCGGATGGTAATATTTCTGAGGCTGGGAAACTGGCCTGCCACCGCCTTTTCTCCCACCAGTGGACTGTCAGGAGAAATCTCCATCTGGACGATAAACTGCTTCCCGGAGACAGGCGCAGAGCTATCAGTTACGGCTTCTCGGTCCGGTAGAAGTTTGGGCACAATAATCATGGCGTAGAGCAAACCGGCGGCTGCCAGGACAGCGCCCGGTATGGAGATATCAAAAAAGCCGATGGGTGCGTGACCCGCCTGTACGGCTGCAGCCGAGACCAGCAAGTTTGTCGAGGAGCCGATAAGGGTAGTCATGCCCCCCAGGATGGATGCGTAACTCAAGGGAATCATCAATGTTGAGGTTGAGCGATGCAGCCGTTCCGCCAAAGCGGTCATGAGGGGGATAAAAATAACGACCACGGGCGTGTTGTTCATAAACGCACTGATAATCAGAACAATCGTCAGGACCAGCGAAATAGCGAGAACAGGGTGATGACGGCGCAGGGTTACCAGCTGGCGAATAGGTTTTTCAAGTGCGCCTGTCCGCACAATACCCTGCCCGACAACAAGGAGAGAGAGCACGGTAATCAATGCCGGATCTGCCAGGCCTGCCAGCAATTGACGCGCTGTCAGTAAATCATTGCCATTCTTGTCCAGTAGGGGATAAAAATAGAAAAGCAGTAACAGTCCGGATACGACCGAAATGGCGGATATCTCCAACTCGATCCTGTCGCTGGCGAAGGCATACATTGCAACAGCAATAAAGCCGAATACCAGCCACATATGAAGTTGTGATTCAATCATGATTGCAAAATGTCCGCCCTGTTATTTCCAAATAACCCAATAAGCTGAAACATGAATAGTATCAGCTTTTTATTCAATAACCGTATCTATCATCAGGATTGTCTGCAATCTTGCAAGAGGGAGATGACACGGAAGTTGTTATTTTTTTAATCGGAAGAATTCTTGACCAATTCGTCAAATTATTATGTTTCTACGGCCAATCGATCCGTGTCCCATCCAACCCTGCGAGGAGAACAGAAAGCCGATATTTGCATTGTTGGGGCGGGTTTTACGGGGCTTGGTGCTGCCCTTGAGCTGGCGACCATCGGATATTCGGTCATTGTGCTGGAAGCTGAAACGGTTGGATACGGTGCTTCTGGAAGAAGCGGCGGACAAATTGCTTCCGGATATTCTCCGGGGATGATTGAAACAGCAGAAATCGTTGGATCTGATATTGCCAAAAAGCTGTGGGAATTTTCAGAGCTTTCCAAGCAGATTCTTTATGGGCGTATTCAGGGTTACAATATCGATTGCGACCTTGGCGAAGGGGAACTGTATGCTGCTCCCAAACGCTCTCACGTCGATTGGTTAAAGCAAGAGAAGGCTTTTTGCGAAGAAAATTATCATTATGACGGCTATAAATGGATCGAAACCGACGAATTGCGAGGCATGATGGCTGGGACGCGGTATCAGGCCGCGCTGTATGACCGGGAAGGCGGTCATCTGCATCCTTTGAATTATACTCTTGGGCTGGAGGCTGCTGCTGCAGGAGCAGGCGTCAGGGTTTTTGAAAAATCAGCAGTGCTTTCTGTTACTCAAAATGGCAAATCCGCTACGCTCATGACCAAGGGAGGGTGTGTAAAGGCGGAGGCCGTTATCCTTGCTGGAAACGCATATCTCGACCTATTTGATGCGGGGCAGAAAAAGAATTATATACCGGTGCGCAGCGGTATTCTGGCGACAGAACGACTTGGCCAGGAACGAGCAGAGGCTCTAATGGCAACTAAAGCCTGCGTTTGCGATACCTATTTCGATCTTGATTATTTCAAAATGACGCCGGATACCCGACTGGTCTATGGGGGGCAGGATTTGTCCATTGGCCGATCAAACCAACAGAATAATGGCATCCGCAGTGCCATGCTGAAAACATTTCCCATGCTGAAAGATGTGAGGATCGATTTCTGGTGGGATGGCCTCATAGCGGCCAATCGCCATCGTTTGCCTGATGTGGGGCGGATCGGTCAGCGGATATATTATGCGCAAGGCTATTCTGGGCAAGGCGTGACATTATCTGCAGCGATCAGCCGTATTCTGGCAGAGGCGATCTCCGGTGAGATGACGGGATTTGACATCTTTGGGCGAATCCCTCATCGCCCTATCAGGATTGCAAAATTCATGCATAAACCCGCAATTTACAGCATGCTCTTGTGGAACAAGATTAAAGACAGTCTCTAGGCCGTTGCAATCCGATCCAGTTAAGCCACAGTCTTCAGGTCACTGCGTTTGTTGCGCACAGTGCTTGACGTTAAGTAATCATGCAGCAGCTTGCCTTGCGGGTTAAAGACGGAAACCAGCAGAATCAGGAAAGAAGTCAGTGCAATGGAAAAATAGAACAGAGCGGCATGAATAAAAGCTGTCACATAATCTATTTCTCCCTCATTGGCGAGGGCAACTTCGAGACCAAACATCTTCATGCCCACGGTTGCATTCCAGGGACCACCGATCGTGATGGTGTGGTAGGCAAGCGGCACACAGGCCAGCAAAATCGCCAGGAGCGGGGAAAGCAGACCAAGTGTAATAATTCCCAGAAGCGTGGCCGCTGCCCCGGCCAGAATACCGACAAAAAAGATGCAAACCACATCAATGGCATAGGCGAAAATACGCTTCGTGCGAATACCCTCATAGTCGCCCGGCCGTTCAAATTGTTCTGTTCCGCCTTTTTCTTTGTTCAGGGATAGGTTAATCAAGGAATCGGTGGTTTTCGCCACAACTCGCCTCCTGCGTTGATGGTCAGAGACCACAAAGATGTTTATACAGGTGATGTCTCTTTGTTGATATTCAAGTATTTTACAGAAAACTCTGGCTTAACGGAATGAAATTGCAGGGAATATGCTGGTAAAAAAAATCCATTCAGCGCCTCCGATCCTGATTATGATTCTGGTGCAGGGCGGTATTTTTTTCCTGCTGTCAGCGCTTGAGCAACAGGCTCGGCACCTTATCGGATTTCCCGTTCCGTTTTTCTGGCTGATGGTCGGGCAGGGCTGTATAGCGGCTGGTTTGACATATATATTGGGCTTTTCTTACTGGTGGGTGTTAATCCAGCTTTTCTCTCCGCCGCTCCTTGTTCTGGCACTGGCGTTCAGTTTTCCTGTCTGGCTGTATCCGGTCATTTTGGGACTTCTATTGATGACATTCTGGAATGTCGCGATCAATCGGGTACCGCTTTATCTGACAAATACTCTGACAGCCGACAAACTCGCTGATTTCCTGCCAAAAAAAGAGGGGTTGAAGGTCGCGGATTTGGGCAGTGGCCTGGGCGGAACCATGAGATATCTGGGGCAAAGCAGACCAAAACAGTATTTTGCCGGTATTGAATCGGCACCAGTTCCGTTTCTGATTTCCTGGCTTTTGAACAAGGGGATTGGAAGCCGGAATGTTCAGTTCATCTATGCCAGCTTCTGGAAGCTTGACTTGTCAGAATTCGACGTCCTTTATTGTTTCCTGTCGCCGGTTCCCATGCCCGACCTTTTTGTCAAAGCCAAAGCAGAAATGAAACCTGGAAGTCTTTTTATCAGCAACAGTTTTGACGTTCCCGGTCTCAAGCCTGATCGGGTGATAAAGGTAAAAGACGGGCGACAGACAAGGCTTCTGGTCTGGAAAATCTAGTGTTTCGACCCTGACCTATTTCAGGTTTTTAGGTAAAACCGGCGTTTCCCGCAACAGGATGATACTGATCCGCCGATTGGTCGGATTAGTTGGATCATCTTCGATCATGGGTTCCGTATCTGCTTTGCCCGAAACGCGTTTTATCCGTTCTGGATCCAGGCCGGTTTCCAGCATGGCACGCCTGCTGGAATTTGCCCGGTCTGATGACAATTCCCAGTTCGTATAGTCACTCCCCGAAAAGCCCGAGCTATCGGTATGACCGCTGATGGATAAGCCGTTTGGCAGATTTTCAATGGATTTTACGATTTTCCCCAAAAGCCTTTTGATTCTGGGTGGGATCGTCGTCCCCCCGCTTGGAAACATACTCTCGTCATACTGATCAACGATTTGTATTCTGAGACCTTCCGGGGTCATGTCGATAACGATATTGTCGGCGAGGCCTGCCAGGTTGGGGTCTTCTGAAATTGCCTGCTTGATCTGATCCCGGGCGTCTTCAAAACTGGCTTCTTCAATTGCCGCAAGGCGAGCCAGGAACTCGGCTTCATCCACTTCACTCTGACCATCTCCGTCCGCATCATCTTTCTTGCCTTCTTCCGGCGGGGAGATGCTGGAGACAACAGAAGGCGTTCCCGTATTGGATGTCATTGCCCCTTCCGTTTGCATGCTGGTACCGCCCAGAACTCCACCGGAGCCTGACTCGCTCGAACTGGCGGTGGTGGGTGCGAAATAGTCTGAAATTCCCTGTTTTTGGACAGAGTCAGTCACATTCAGCAGCCAGAGCAAAAGGAAAAAGGCCATCATGGCCGTCACAAAGTCCGCATATGCCACTTTCCAGGCGCCACCATGGTGACCGTGACCGGCTTTCTTGACTTTTTTGACTATTATCGGGGCGACTTCGTCAGCCATATTCCTGTCCAGTTCCTAACGTGGCCGATTTAAACAGTTGGGGCGTTATTACAGGCTTCTTCGACCTCGGAGAAGGTTGGCCTTTCATGGCTGAAAAGCGTTTTGCGAGCGAACTCTACTGAAACTGCTGGCGCATATCCCTGAAGATGCGCAAGCAGGCCGGCTTTCATGCAGTCATAGTACTTCGCATCTGCATCGAAATACTGCTGTAGATTGGTTCCCATGGGAGAGACCAGACCGTACGCAGCCAAAATACCTGAAAACGTACCCACAAGGGCCGCGCCAATCAATCCGCCCAATACTTCGGGTGGCTCTGCAATAGATCCCATTGTCGTGATCACGCCCAGCACAGCGGCCACAATACCAAAGGCTGGAAGACCTTCGCCGAGCATTGTAACGGCGGCTGACATGGCGTGGTGTTCGTTGTGATGGGTTTCCAGATCAATATCCATGAGATTTTCTACCTCATGAGGGTTTTCTGTACCCATGGTCATCAGGCGAAGATAGTCACACATAAAATCCATCGCATGATGATTGCTTGTAAAACTGGTAAAATTCTGGAAAAGAGCACTATCATGCGGATTTTCGATATGGGGTTCGAGGGCAATCATACCTTTGGTCTTCGCCAGCTTGAAGATCGCATACATCAGGGTGAGAAGATCTTCATAGGTTTTTTTGTTGTAAGGCACACCCTTCACGAGTTTGCCCATGTTGCCCAATGTTCCAAAAATAACCCATTTCTGGTTACCCTGCAGGAAAGCGCCAGCACCGGCACCCAGGATAATCACAAATTCCAGAGGCTGCCAGAGGATCGCAAAGCTTCCGTGAGGCGCATATCCACCGGCCACACACCCAAATGTAACGACGACGCCTAAAATCCAAAACATTCTTAAAAAAACCCTTAAACTGACCCAGTTTTCCTTTGGGCTGAATTCTGCGCTGAATTTGGTTAATAAACGGTGTGCAATTTGAGGAAGTTTTTAACCAATTTATTATTTGCGAGGATGAGAAGGCCTCAATACAGGGCTTCTGCCCTATGTTAAAAGAGCCGCGAAAAACAGATCGACCGGTTTTCATAAATCAAAAAAAGAGTGATTTTAATGTGCAGCTGTGGGATGGTGCCGAAAATTGATTGAGATCAATGCTATGGTGTTGATCGTGGGTTCGTGATTTTGACAGTATGCAGACAACATGACTTTTGACGCCAGAGAATTTCGGAATGCGCTGGGTTGCTTCGCAACTGGTATCGCCGTTGTTACATCAATGAAGGAGGGCGGTGTTCCATTGGGAATTACGGTCAATTCCTTCAGCTCCGTTTCTCTCGAGCCGCCACTTGTTCTGTTTAGCCTTGGGCATACGGGTAATCACTGTCAGGAATTCAAAGAATCCGGAAAATTCGCCGTTAATATCCTGAGTGCCGCGCAAAAGGACCTTTGTGATCGCTTTGCCTCTCCGCAGCCGGATCGCTTTACCGGCATTGATTATGATCCTGGCGAAAATGGCTCGCCCGTCTTCGATAACAGCCTCGCTGTTATCGAATGTGAAACCTGGCAAGCGGTTGAAGCGGGCGACCATCTGATCTTCATTTGTCAGGTGACAAATGTTGTGACGCATGCTGAGAAAAAGGCTCTCCTGTTTCACAAAGGGACTTTCCCGGTTCTTTAGGGCGCTGTGGGTTTTAGCAAGAGTGTCCCTTCTGCGGAACGGGAGTAGTGCGTCTTGTCCATTGTCATTCTGCGGTATTTGGTGTCAGCCCATTCTTCGGCCATATCATCATAAAAAGAGGAAAAGATAATTCCTGATTGCCCGGTTGAATGCATAAACAGGGAGTTATCCAGATCAGAAAAATCATAGATTGCCCGAAGTGAGGCTGCATGGGTGTTGGCAAAAGGATGCTTTTCATCTGCGGGCCTGTTCCGCCCAACATTGACAGTGAAGGAGCCGCCGGCAGAGGGAACCCGGATATCGAAGATTTTATCCAGGCCACTGACTTTGGAGAAAGGCAGGTGGTCACTGAAAGCAAAATGCGCCTCTCCCCAGTTCCAGTCTTCCATCGTAGATCCATATCGCGTTTCCAGGTCGTCCAGGGCAGAGTTCAAAGAAGCTTGTAAAATGGCTCCGCAATTCTCCTTCAGATCTGTTGTCCGGTCATCACACCAACGGCCTTGCCCGTCATTATTTAATAGGACATTGAGGATGAAGATCGGGCGATGGCGCCAGTATCTTGGGAAAAATTCTCCTAATTCATCTGAATAGATGGCTTTGTTCAATGCGCGGATCCAGGCATTAAAAATAAGCGGAGCGTTGCCCTTGCGTGTCATCTGCCCGTCCCAAGTGCTTAATGAAACGAGCGCCTTACCGGATCTTTCATCGGCAGACCTGGTCGTCAAAAGGACGTCCAGAAGTTCAATGGCCATAAGGGATTTAACATCCGCATGCAGGTCTACGAAAGTCTGGATGCTGTGCTTTTCCTCCTGCTCCAGCCTTTCCTTGATCCGGTCCGCGCGGTAAGGAACAGACCAGTCAGAGGTGATGAAATGGGGGTAATTATCCGGTATGATTTTTTGATTGGCTGTATAGTGAAAGCCACGCGGGGGGTTATAGGCCTGCGGCAATTCTTCAAAGGGAATGAAACCGTCCCAGTCATACTCGGCGAGCCAGCCAGGAACCGGTAGTCGGCCTCGTGCCAGATTTCCGTCTTTGCGAACGGGAACCTGAGCAGGGGCGTAATATCCGATATTTCCGTCCACATCTGCATAGACTATATTTTGCTGGGGGCTGGAGAAAAGGCGAATGGCGTCCTTAAATTCGCTCCAATTGGACGCGCGCATCATTTTGGCGGATGCCATAGGCGTGGTATCGCTGTCTGAAAGGCTTGTCCAGGCAAAGGCGAGAACGTGATTTTCCGGTGTTGCTTTAGCACCTGCTTTATACACATCCGAGATAATGGGGCCGTGGCGGCTGATACGAACGGTGATCTCCACAGGCTCTTCGCCTTTTACATTGATCACCTCCTGGCGGGTCGTAAAATCGGCCGATCCGTCCGGTGTTTTATACTGCGTATCATTGTCGGGATTGAGTTTTTCGATATAGAGATCCTGAGTATCCGGACCGGTATTGGTGAAGCCCCAGGCGATTTTGTCATTGCGGCCCAGAATAATACCGGGTACACCGGGCAATGAGGCTCCAATCGCGTTGAAATCCGGTGTTTTCAAATGAGCAAAATACCACAGCGCAGGGGCTGCCAAACCCAGATGAGGGTCATTGGCGAGGAGGGGTTTCCCGGTTTCCGTCCGCGTACCGGAAACAACCCAGTTGTTGGAACCGGCACTTGGGGGCAAGACATCCGGCGCTGCGGCCATTAATTTTTCAGTTTCGATAGCGGCGATATCATAGAGCCCTGAAAAATCAGGAAGAGGAATGGTTGCTTCCCCGGGGTAGGGCGGGAAAAATTCGTTGACCTCTTCGGGCGAAAGAATGGACATCAACTGCATCCGACCAATTTCGTTAGACCAGTTTTTACCCAGATCCCAAGCCATCATTTTTGTCCAGACAACAGAATCAATCGGTGTCCATCTCTCAGGGGATGTTTGAAGGATCAGAAATTCCGGAGGGAGAGCGCCGCTGCGCTGATCCAGAAATGCGTTCACACCTTTGGTATAGGCAATCAAATGGGACTTGGTTTCCTCATCGAACGTTTTAAAGGCGCGTTCCGCAGCCTCATAAAACCCGATTGTTCGTAGGAATTTGTCCGTATCAAGTGCATCTTTTCCCAGAATTTCAGACAGTCTGCCAGCCCCGGTCCGCCGGTTCATCTCCATTTGCCAGAGGCGGTCTTGCGCATGGACAAATCCAAGCGCAAAAAGAGCATCTTCGGTGGAGCTAGCGTCAATATGGGGAATGCCTGATTTATCGCGAATAATCTCGACGGGTGCAGAAAGCCCGGCCAACTGGATCTCACCGTCCATCTTTGGCAGAGAGGATTGCAGGTAGGCATAGCCGATTGCAGCTGTGACAAGAACCAGTATAACAAAAGCAATGATACCGCGTATGAGCCATTTCATGTTCAATTCCCCATCTTCATGAAAGGGCATTGTTATCGCAGCTGAAAAAGAATGCAAGGAAGACGAAAAAGAGAGATTGTTCTTTTCTGGCCGGGTTAGACTCATTAAAACGGAATGTCACGCTGTTTAACTACCAAGGGAGTGCACGGATGAGTAAAAAAGCAGCCTTTATCGGCCTGGGTGTTATGGGATATCCCATGGCTGGATATCTGCAAAAAGCTGGATATGATGTCACTGTTTATAACCGCACGACTTCAAAGGCTGAAAAGTGGGTCGGTGACTATGGGGGCTCCTTTGCGACAACCCCGCGAGCGGCGGCAGAGGGCGCGCAGATCGTATTTGCCTGTGTGGGCAATGATGATGATTTACGCAGCGTGGTTCTTGGGGATGACGGGGCCTTTGCAGGGATGTCCTCTGGTACCTTGTTTGTCGACCATACAACCGCATCCGCTGAAGTGGCTGTGCAACTGTCAGAAATCGGCAAGGAGCAGGGGATAGGATTTGTCGATGCTCCTGTGTCAGGCGGGCAGGCCGGAGCAGAAAATGGGGCTTTGACCGTTATGTGCGGCGGAGATGCGGCAGATTTTGAGCGCGCAGCCGGACCCATCGACGCTTATTCTCAAGCCTGTATGAGAATGGGAGAGGTGGGCGCGGGTCAACTCGCCAAAATGGTCAATCAGATATGCATTGCAGGGGTTGTACAAGGACTTTCTGAGGGAATCAATTTTGCTCAGAAAGCCGGTCTTGATGCAACAAAAGTGATCGACGTGATTTCCAAGGGCGCCGCGCAAAGCTGGCAAATGGAAAATCGCTACAAGACAATGATCGAAGGCGAATTTGACTTCGGCTTCGCTGTTGACTGGATGCGTAAAGATCTGGGGATTTGCCTTGATACAGCCAATCAGATCGGTGCCAGCCTACCAAATACAGCCCTGGTGGATCAGTATTATAGCGATGTCCAGCGCATGGGCGGCGGCCGAATGGATACTTCCAGCTTGATTGCTCGCTTGCGCAAGATGGGCTGATCCTGAATTTATGGAAGATCACCACCTCCGGGATCCGATGGATCGGTGGAGGTGGTGACGGGCAGGGGTTCTGCTTCAAAGGTGTGCTCCTCGCTGGGGGCTCCGCCCGCGGGCAAGAACGGTGCCGCGAGAGAAAGACTCCAGTATCGTTCTGTTGCATCTGGCCTGGCGCTTAAAGTGGGGGCGATGCCAATGCCGATTTCCGTAAAATCCTCGTTGAGGAGGTTGGCCTGGTGGGGTGGACTATCCATCCACAAGGCGAGAACGGCTTTGGCAGAATTGGCACCGAAAGCAACATTTTCGGCGGCGGATTTAAAAGCATAATCTTCATTCTGGATTCTATCGTCAAAACTACTGTTATTTCGCCCCGAATGTGAAAGAATACCTTTCTGAAGCATATACGCCGCATGCAGTTCTGCTGCGGTATCCAGTTTAGATGCCTGACGAACCGGTGGGAGATTGTTTTCTTCTCGTGCCCGGTTGATCAGCATTGTCAATTCGTTGTTGATATCCATTATTTTGCCTTTTCAATTTGCCGCAATACAGGCAATCATTGGAATTGCTTTGGTGGAATAACGTATGCGGCGCGATTTTTGTGAGTGAGAGCCTTATGAGTGAAAAAAAACAACCGTTGAATACAGAGACATTGCTGGCTCAGGGAATGGGCTGGATGGATGAAAATCATAAGGGTGTTATCCCCGGGATTTATCCCAGTACGACTTATGAACGCGAGGCGGATAACAGCTATCCAAGCGGTCGCGTTTATACGCGGGATCAGAATCCAAATTATGATCAACCGGAAAGCCTTCTTGCCGCCATGGAACATGGGGAAAAGGCACTCCTGTTCTCTTCGGGAATGTCGGCCGCAGTCAGTGTGTTTCAAGCGCTTAAGCCCGGCGATCATATTGTTGCCCCTGAAATTATGTATTGGGCCCTCCGGAACTGGATACTCACCTTGGGCTCCGACGGGGGTTTGCAGGCGACTTTTGTCCCGAACGGTGATCTTGAGGCGCTAAAAGCGGCTGTAAGGCCTGGTCAGACAAAGCTTCTATGGATGGAGACACCGGCCAATCCGACCTGGCATGTGGATGATATTGCAGAATGGTCGAAAATTGCGAAAGAGGCGGGGGCTGTGCTGGCCGTTGATAATACGGTCGCGACGCCTTTACTGTGTCAGCCAATCGATTTTGGGGCGGATCTGGTTATGCATTCCGCCACGAAGTATCTCAACGGTCATTCCGATGTATTGGCCGGAGCATTGGTGGCGGCAAAAGCGGATGCCTTCTGGGACCGGATATGTAAAGTTCGCAATGCTGGCGGCACTGTTATGGGGCCTTTTGAAGCCTGGCTCCTGATGCGGGGCATGCGCACTTTGTCCGTTCGGGTAAAACAAGCCTCGGAAAATGCAATGATGCTTGCTCGGACGCTTGAACAGCATCCTTCCGTGGAAGAGGTTTTGTATCCCGGTCTGGAAAGTCATGCTGGCTTTGAGATTTCAAAAAAGCAGATGACAGGCGGATTTGGCGGGATGATGAGCATTCGCGTCAAAGGCGGGGAAGCGGCAGCCATCAAAGTGGCAGCCAATCTTCAATTGATCAAACGCGCAACATCACTGGGCGGCGTTGAAAGTCTGGTGGAACACCGGGCCAGTATTGAAGGGGAGGGAACGCCCTGTCCGGTCGATCTGTTACGCCTTTCCATCGGTATCGAAAATGCGAAAGATCTACTGGATGATCTTGTTCAGGCATTGGAGGCATAAATGAAAGGCACCATTCTTATAACAGGGGCCAGTCGCGGAATTGGAGCTTCTATTGCCATAAAGGCCGGGGCTGCAGGATACGATGTTTGTGTTAATTATCTTGGCAACAAGGAGGCCGCTGAGACAGTTGTTTCACAAATCCATGAAGTCGGAGGAAAGGCCATCGCGGTCCAGGGGGATGTGTCGCGCGAAGAAGATATCTTGCGCCTTTTTCAAACAGTCGATGCAGAACTTGCACCGCTTCGCGCCCTTGTGAACAATGCGGGAATACTGGAGGCTCATGGCAGCGTCGAGAATGTGACTTTCGACAGGCTGCAGCGTGTCTTTACAGCCAACATTATTGGACCCTTCATTTGTGGACGGGAGGCCGTGCGCCGGATGTCTAAAAAGCACGGCGGAAAAGGCGGAGGGATCGTCAATATTTCGTCTGTGGCGGCAACGCTGGGATCACCTCATGAATATGTGGATTATGCAGCGTCAAAAGGGGCTATTGATGCCTTTACAATCGGCCTTGCAAAGGAGGTCGCGGAAGAGGGCATTCGCGTCAATGCTGTGCGTCCAGGTGTTATCTATACCGATATTCACGCCAGCGGCGGGGAGCCAGATCGGGTGGACCGGGTGAAAGAAAATGTTCCCATGAAGCGGGGCGGCCAACCGAGTGAAGTTGCCGATACCGCTCTTTGGCTCCTCTCAGAGGAAGCGAGTTACATCACTGGGGCTTTGCTGGATGTTTCGGGAGGACGCTAAGCCCTCCTAACCCCGCAGCTTTTTGGCAGCCTCGACTGAGAAATAACTCAGTATACCGTCACAACCTGCCCTCTTGAAACATAGCAATGCCTCGTGGACGACCTTGTCCCGGTCCAGCCAGCCATTATTGGCAGCACCAGCAATCATCGCATATTCACCGGATACCTGATAGGCGAAGGTCGGCACTTTGAACTCTGTTTTGACACGCTGGCAAATATCCAGATAGGGCATACCCGGTTTTACCATCACCATATCGGCACCTTCCTGGATATCCAGGGCAACCTCGCGCAGAGCTTCGTCCGTATTGGCCGGATCCATTTGGTAGGTCCGCTTGTCGCTGGACCCCAAATTACCCGTGGAGCCAACAGCATCTCGGAACGGGCCATAAAAGCCGGAAGCATATTTCGCAGCATAGGCCATAATTTGCGTATTGACATGGCCGGACGTTTCAAGCGCCTGACGGATCGCACCAATGCGCCCATCCATCATGTCCGACGGCGCAATAATATCGCAGCCCGCTTCAACCTGGTTCATGGTTTGGGCAATCAGGGCTTCGATGGTTGGATCATTCACCACATACCCGTCTTCCAAAAGGCCATCCTGACCATGGGTTGTAAACGGATCAAGGGCGACATCACACAGAACGCCCATTTCCGGAACTGCATCTTTCAAGGCTTTGATGGCTTTGCAGATAATATTATCCGGATTGGAGGCTTCCCGGCCATCCTCTGTTTTAAGGCCGGGTTCAACGGCTGGAAAAAGGGCGATCACCGGAATGCCGAGTGAGAAAGCTTCTCGCGCAGCTTTGATCAGAAGATCCGTTGAGAGGCGCTGGACACCGGGCATGGAGGGGATGTCGATCGCCAGATCCTTGCCTTCATGAACAAAAACCGGCCATATAAAGTCATTGGGGGTCAGGGCGTTTTCCGCAACCAGCCGGCGGGACCATTCAAGTGTCCGGTTCCGGCGCATCCGTGTTTCAGGATAAGCAGGGGAAGGCTTCTTCATGAGGTTGTCTTTCTCCATCCATATTCTGGAAGTTGATAATAGGGCTCGCTTGCGTCTACGGCAAATTTTATTGGTAACGCATATTGTCGCAGGGGGACTGTGCAAGAATATCTCTTTCACCAAACGATCGTTTGGCGTAAGTTGTGGGGAGAGAATTTAAGGAGATCATCATATGGACTTTAATCTGACAGAAGACCAGACCCTGATCAAGGATATGGCACGGGCGTTCAGTCAGGATGTCTTCGCGCCAGGTGCGGAAAAATGGGACGAGGAAAAAATATTCCCGGTGGGTGAGCTTCGTCAGGCGGCTGAACTTGGTTTTGCCGGTATTTATGTCGGAGATGAGCATGGCGGCTCGGACCTGTCCCGTCTGGATGCGGCGATTGTCTTTGAGGAACTGGCAGCGGGATGCACGTCGACCGCGGCCTATATTTCCATTCATAATATGGCAAGCTGGATGATTGACCGCTTTGGCGGCGATGTGGTGCGGGCGAAGTTTCTGCCAAAGCTCACCACCATGGAACATTTCGCCAGCTATTGTTTGACGGAGCCTGGCGCTGGATCCGATGCGGCTTCCTTAAAAACCAAAGCAGTTCGCGACGGTGATGACTATGTTGTTAACGGCAGCAAGGCCTTTATTTCCGGTGGTGGTAAAGCGGATGTTTATGTCACAATGGTGCGGACGGGAGAGGACGGCGCGGGCGGCGTGAGTTGTATTGCCATTCCCAAGGATGCACCCGGGATCAGCTTCGGCGTACAAGAACGAAAAATGGGCTGGAATTCCCAGCCAACGGCGCAAGTCCTGTTTGATGACTGCCGGGTATCGGCTGAAAATCTGGTCGGCACGGAAGGGCAGGGTTTTAAAATCGCCATGGCAGGCCTGGATGGCGGGCGGTTGAATATCGGGGCTTGTTCCATCGGGGCCGCGCGTGCTTGCTTGGAAGCTGCACAGGATTATACAGCCGATCGCAAGCAGTTCGGAACGCCGGTTGGTGATTTTCAAGCCGTGCAGTTCGCCCTTGCTGATATGGCAACAGAATTGGAGGCGGCCCGTTTGATGATCCGGCAGGCGGCCAGTAAGCTGGATGCGAAAGAGGCAGATGCGACCTTGTATTGCGCCATGGCTAAGCGTTTTGCTACGGATGTGGGCTTCAAAACCTGCAATGATGCCTTGCAGCTTCACGGTGGTTATGGATATTTACGGGACTTTCCTATTGAACGCTATGTACGGGATACACGTGTTCATCAGATCCTGGAAGGGACCAATGAAATCATGCGGGTGGTTATTTCCCGCAAACTGAAAGACGGACAGGGACGCAGTTAAAATGTCAGCTGAACAGGAAATACTTTTTGAACAGAAGGGTGAACTTGGCGTTATTACGCTTAATCGTCCCAAAGCCCTGAATGCACTCACCCATGAAATGGCGATTGCGCTGGATGAGCAACTGCAAAGCTGGGCGGCGGATGACAGTATCAAGGCGGCCCTTATCAAAGGGACTGGCGAGAAATCTTTCTGTGCGGGCGGTGATATCGTCAAGCTTTACAATGAAGGTAAGTCAGGCGGCGACTATCCTTTTCGCTTCTATCATGATGAGTATCGTTGTAACGCCCGAGTGAAGCATTTTCCCAAGCCCTATATTGCGCTGATTGATGGCATTGTCATGGGCGGGGGTGTCGGTGTTTCTGTACACGGCAGTCATCGGATTGCCACCGAACGGACTTTGTTTGCCATGCCAGAAAGCGGCATTGGCCTGTTTCCGGATGTGGGCGGTACCTACTTTTTGCCCCGCTGTCCGGGTGAGATTGGCATGTATCTAGGATTGACGGGCGCGCGCCTGAAAGCGGCAGATGCGGTTTATGCCGGTGTAGCAACATCATTTGTGCAGTCCGCCAATTTGGACGGATTGGAAATGTCTCTCGCCAGTATGCAGTTTTCAGAGAACCCGTACCGGGATATTGATCAGTTAATCGCCGTTTACGCTGAGGATCCGGGACCTTCAACTCTTGCCGGCCAGCAAGAGGAAATTGATCAATATTTCAGTCATAACTCAGTCGATGAGATCCTGAAAAGTCTGGAGGCGGAGGATGGTGACTGGGCAGCCAAAATGGCAGCCGGTTTGCGGGCCAAGTCACCGACCAGCATGAAAGTAACCTGCCGCCAGATCCGGGAAGGGGCAAACCGGGATTTCGATGACTGCATGAAGTTGGAATGGCGACTGGTCAATCGCATCATCAAGGGTGTTGATTTCTATGAAGGGACCCGTGCCGTTGTGATTGATAAAGACCAGTCCCCCGTCTGGTCTCCGGCCTCTCTTGATGAGGTGAGTGAAGAGGACGTTGCCGCGTATTTCGCCCCCCTCGAAACCGGTGATCTTAACGTCTGAAGATTATGGCTTATAGCCATCCAGAAGAACAAACTGCCCGTCAGCGGCGCCGTCACGGGCGGCCTTGGCTTTTTGATACTCCGGGCTGTTATAGAAATCCCGGGCGGCAGTCATGCTTGGAAATTTGACGAGGACAACCCGTAATGTTTCTTCGTCCCCTTCCAGGGTCTCCATTTCTCCGCCGCGCGTCAGGTATTCGCCGCCAAATTTCTTGATGGCTATGGGCGCGAGGGCCTTGTAATTCTCATATTGCGCCGGGTCTTTTACATTGACGCGGGCGACCATATAGGCTGGCATAACAGGATCCTTTTTTCTGCATTCAAATGCTGCTAACGTTTGTAAAAAAACAATAAAGGGGGAACGCATGTCCTACAAGTATGTAACTGTCGAAAAAGAAAACCGGGTCGCCACAGTTCGTTTTGATCGGGGACATGCCATGAACCCGCTCTCTGTAGATCTGATGAAAGAGCTGACAGAGGTCGCCAGGTCGTTTGATGGAGATAACGAGACGAATGCCGTTATTCTGACAGGCAATGGGAGAAATTTTACAGCTGGATTTGATTTGAAAGACGCCGCGCTGGAAGAACGGATGACCGCCTCCATGATGGATAAGCGGGACATGCTGCAGGTTGGCCCCAGAATGTGCAAAGCCTGGGAAGAGATACAACCGATGACCCTGGCTGCTATTGATGGTTACTGCATCGGTGGCGGGGTCGCATTGAGTGTGGCGCTGGACATGCGGATCGCCACCAAGTCTGCCAAATTCTATGTGCCGGAGATTAAAAACGGCATGAATATGAGCTGGCAGTCTGTCCCGCGCATGGTCAATCTGATCGGCCCGGCCCGTACCAAACAACTTTCCATCATTGCCGATATTGTCGAGGCGGAAGAAGCCCATCGCTGGGGACTGGTTGAGGAACTTACAGAGGAGGAGACGGCCTATGGACTGGCGCTTTCCTATGCCAGAAAAATTGCCGAACGTCCGCCGTTACCGGTTCGCATGATTAAACAAGGCGCCAACGTTGCCGCCAATGCCCTTAATCATGCCACCAGCTATATGGACATTGACCAGTATGCGTTGGCGACATTGTCCGAAGATTATGCGGAGGGCATAAAAGCTTTCACGGAAAAGCGGGATCCGAAATTTACGGGGCGGTAATGTGAGAATGCGCTGGATTGTCACTTTAAAAATTTGAAACATGCTCTCTTAGATGTTCCTGCAAAAGCCGGGTTGCGACAGACATATGTCCAGGAGCCGTATGGAGGGCAATTTCAGTACCTGGTAATCTTGGGAGCCCTTGTTCGTCATCCAGCAATCGTAATCCCAGCCGTTTGCTGCCTTGTTTGACCACCGTTAGCGCAATACCGGCTTCCGCTGCGGCTTCAACAGCAGCAATACTGGTGCTGGTATATAGAATTCGCCAACCGATACTGGCTTCATCAAGAGATCTCAATGCCCATTCACGGAACATATTTCCCGACGGAAGCAAAGCAAGCGGAAGCTTGTCCAGAGAAGGAAGCTCCCGATTGGCAGAATAGGCCCAATGTGTTGTCTCCTCTTTAAGAACTTCCCCGCTCTGTGTGCCGATTTTCTGGGTTGCCAGAACCAGATCGAATGTCTGCCCAAGCTGAGTAATGAGATCCACTGTAAATCCCGTCGTGATCTCCACTTGGATGTTGGGATACTTATCAATAAATTCAGAGATTATTTCCGGGAGTACATTGGTTGCATAATCACCCATGACACCCAGTCTGGCGACGCCTTCAATATCGCTTTCAGTCAGTGAGTCCAAAGCCTGATCATGCAAAATGACCAGTTTTTTTGCGTAGCTGAGCAGCTTTTCACCATTTGGGGTCAGTTTCATTTGTCGACCAACCTTGGTGAAAATGGAGGTTTCGCAAATTTCCTCAAGACGTTTCATCTGCATGCTGACAGCAGATTGGGAGCGGCCCAAGCGGTTTCCGGCTTTGATAAAGCCGCCTTGGTCATCAATTGTAATGAGAGTGCGCAAGAGGTCTGTGTCGATATTTTTAATCATTACATCAATTTATTTGATTAAATAGATAAAAACAATTCGTTAAATTGATTTAAATGCTCGTGCTACCTCTCTTTCCGGGCTTCAAAAAACATAAAAAGCCTGTTTGAACTGGGAGGAAAGAATGACTTCAATAAAATTGACCAAGCTTGCACTGGCAGGGATGGCATCCCTTTTTATCACTTCGGGAACCCTACAGGCAGAGGAGCCTGTTCGCCTGAAAATGCAAAGCGCTTATGCTGCGGGCCTGCCAGCCTTAGGGGAAACCGCCAAGTATTTTGCGGATACAGTGAATACGATTTCAGACCAGACAGTGCGGGTAAAATTCTATGACCCGGGAAAGCTGGTTCCAACCTTGCAGATTTTTGATGCCGTGCAGGCTGGATCCATCGATGCGGGTTATTCATGGCCTGGATACTGGATGGGTAAAATTCCGGCACTCGCTCTTTTCGCGGCCGTTCCGTTCGGGCCGGAAGCGAATGATTTTCTTTCCTGGATCTATCACGGAGACGGGCTGAAATTGTGGCGTGAACTCTATGAAAAACAAGGTGTTGTGCCTGTTCCCTGCGGCGTTCTAGCACCGGAAGCGGCCGGCTGGTTCCGCGAGCCGATTGACACTGTCGAGCAATTCAAAGGTATGAAAATCAGATTTGGTGGCCTGGGCGGAGATGTCATGAAAAAGCTGGGCGCTTCCGTGACGGTCCTTGCTGCAGGCGATATCATGCCCAATCTGGAACGCGGCGTTATTGATGCAACCGAATATTCAATGCCTGCTATCGACGAGATTCTCGGATTTTATAAAGTGGCCAAGAACTATTATTTCCCAGGTTGGCATCAACCATCCTCCATTCTCGAACTTATTGTGAATAAGGAAAAATGGGATAGCCTGAGCAATTTACAGCGGGCCAGCATCGAAACAGCCTGCCAGAGTGCAACGCTCTGGGGGATGACCAAGGGAATTGCCGATCAGCCAAAGGCGCTGAAGACCATTAAATCCCACGGCGTTAAAATTCATGTCTGGCCTGATGAGGCCCTTGCCAAATTCCGCAAGGCTTCGGACGAAGTTCTTGCAGAGAATGCGGCGAAGGATCCGGATTTCAAACGGGTGCTTGATAGTATGAACGGCTTCATGTCCGCGACAGCGGAGTGGCGCGGTATAGCATACGCCCGCTGATAGCACCGGATTGAGAGACAGATATGATAACTGGCTCCCTGAAGCGGTCTGCTGATTTGATTGAGACGATCACCATTTCGGCAGGCCGTATCGCCTCCACCGCCTACCTGCTTCTGATCCTTGTTGTGATTGTAAATGTTGTTTTGCGGTATTTTTTTTCACGCGGCATGATCGAGTTGGAGGAGGTCCAATGGCATTTATATTCAATAGGATTTCTCATTGGGTTGGCCTGGACACATGCAGAAAATGAGCATGTTCGAGTGGATATTTTTCATCAATATTTTTCATACAAACTAAAGGCTGTGATCGATCTGATAGGAGGTGTGGTGCTTCTCGCGTCCTTCTCCTTCATTTTGTTCTATTTCTCGATCAGTTTTGTCGAAAATTCCTGGGCTGTGCGGGAAGGATCAGACAATCCAAGCGGCTTACCGGCGCGCTATGTCATTAAAACGGTGATGTCCGTTGGCCTGGCTCTTCTGTCGCTGCAAAGCGTCGCTTCAATATTGAGAAATATCTGCCACTTACTCTCTCCTGAAAAACTGAAAGACTGATCTTATGGATCTTAATCTTTTTCTCGTTCTGATGATGTTCGGAACCTTTGCACTTCTTCTGTTCTCTGGATATCCCATTGCTTTTGTCCTCGGCGGCGCTGGTGTCCTTTTCGCCCTGCTAGGAGAAATACTCTTTCGAAATGGCTTTGATGTTGATGTTGGTATTATGGATCTCGGACTGGTCGTTAATCGCCTCTACGGGGTCATGTCAAACTATGGCCTCGTTCCGATACCTTTGTTTATCTTCATGGGGCATATGCTGGATCGCAGTGGTATTGCCGTTCAGCTTTTGAAGTCCGTGCAAATTCTGTTTGGCCGGGCACCGGGTGGATTGGCAATCGGGGTTACGCTGATGGGGGTTCTTCTGGCAGCGTCGACTGGTATCATCGGAGCCTCCATCGCGTTGTTGGGAACGCTGGCGCTTCCCACTTTGCTGAAAAGCCGATACCAGCCTGAATTGGCTGTCGGGACAATATGTTCTGCGGGCACGCTTGGTATTTTGATTCCCCCAAGCATTATGCTCGTCCTCATGGCAGACCAGATGTTAGTATCTCTTGTAGATCTTTTTATGGCCGCCGTGTTTCCGGGGCTTATTCTCTCTGGACTCTATGTCACCTATATTTTCGGCTTTTCTGTTTTAAGGCCCGATAAAGCGCCTCCTATTTGCGAGGAGGAGCAGAGAAATATAGGGCAGAATAAACTGCATACCCTGCTAACCGGCCTGTTGCCGCCTGCAGGTCTTATCATCGCTGTCCTTGGCGTCATTTTTTTCGGGATCGCCAGCCCTTCTGAGGCGGCGGGCGTAGGTGCCGCAGGAGCCGTTTTCCTCGCAATTGCGAATGGAAAATTTTCAGTTGTTGCTCTCAAAGAAGCAACCTATGCGACCGGTAAAACAACGGCGTTTATCTTCGCTATCTTTCTGGGGGCAAACTGTTTTTCTGTCGTCCTGAGAGGGCTGGGCGGTGACGACGTCATCATTGATCTGCTGACGGGGCATGGTTTTGGTCATTATGGAACCCTTTTCATCATTTTGGGCACCGTTTTTGCGTTGGGCTTTTTTCTCGATTGGATCGAGATTGTCCTGATTGTTCTGCCTTTGGTTCAACCTGTGATCCCGACGCTCGGCTTTGACCCAATCTGGTTTACGGTTCTTGTTGCTGTCTGTTTGCAGACATCCTTTTTAACGCCTCCTGTCGGGTTTGCGTTGTTCTATTTGAAAGGTGTGTCTCCCCCGCAAATTACTGTCGGCCATTTATACAGGGGTGTAGTCCCGTTTGTATTTCTGCAACTCGTGGGCCTGATGATCGTTTTCTATTGGCCCGATATCGCTACCTGGCTGCCCTCCAAAATCTATCAGTAACGGGAGATTATTTATGCCTGAATATCGTTCAAGAACAACGACACAAGGTCGCCGCATGGCGGCAGCACGCTCCCTCTGGCGGGCGACAGGTTTGGTGGATGAAGATTTCGCCAAACCAATGATCGCGATTGTGAACTCCTATTCACAATTTGTACCTGGCCATGTCCATTTGAAAGAAGTGGGAGAGATCGTCGCAAAGGAAGTTCGCGAAGCAGGCGGCGTGCCAAGAGAGTTTCATACCATTGCCATCGACGACGGCATTGCCATGGGACATAGCGGGATGCTTTACAGTCTTCCTTCCCGGGAGCTGATCGCAGATTCCATTGAATATGTGGCGAATGCTCATTGTGTAGATGCCATGGTGTGTATTTCCAATTGCGACAAGATCACACCTGGCATGCTGATAGCAGCAATGCGCCTCAATATTCCTGCGATTTTTGTCTCGGGAGGTCCAATGGAAGCCGGGAAAACACATCTTTCGACCGGGGAGAGAGCTGTTGATATGATCGATGCCATGATTGTCAGCGCGGACCCTCATTCAAAACAGGAGGATGTTGATGCCTTGGAGACATCTGCTTGCCCGACCTGTGGATCCTGCTCCGGTATGTTTACGGCCAATTCAATGAACTGCCTGGCCGAGGCGATTGGTCTGGCTATCCCTGGCAATGGTACTTTACTGGCCACACATTCTGATCGGCGGGATTTGTTTGAGGAAGCCGGGCATTTGATTGTCGAGCTTGCCCGGCAATGGTACGAACATGAGAATGACAAAGCGTTGCCAAGATCGATTGCCTGTTTTGAAGCGTTTGAAAATGCCATGTCTGTGGATATCGCCATGGGCGGATCAACAAACACAATCCTGCACCTTCTGGCCATGGCTCAGGAAGGTGAAATCCCGTTTTCGATGAAAGATATTGATCGATTGTCTCGCCAAATCCCTCACCTTTGCAAAGTGGCTCCTTCAACACCAGACTATCACATCGAGGATGTACATCGGGCTGGAGGTATTATCTCGATCATGAGTGAGTTGGACAGGGCGGGGTTGATCCATCGCGGATTGCCAACGGTCTCGCTTCAGAATATCGGAGAGAGAATAGACGGTTGGGGGATAAGGAATTCTAATGATAGCAGGCTTGATCGGTTCTATTCCGCTGCGCCGGGAGGAGTGCGAACAATCCACCCAATGTCGCAATCATCCCGGTATAAATCTCTGGATCTGGACAGGGAGATGGGCTGCATTCGTGATATGGAACATCCCTATAGGACGGAAGGAGGCTTGGCTGTTTTATTTGGTAATCTCGCGGAGGATGGTTGCATTGTGAAAACGGCCGGTGTGGTCGGGCAGATGTTTCAGTTTGAAGGCAAAGCAAGGGTCTACGAGTCTCAGGAAGAAGCCTCCTCTGCCATTTTGTTAGGGGATGTGAAAGCAGGAGATGTTGTCGTAGTTCGCTACGAAGGCCCGAAGGGGGGACCAGGGATGCAGGAAATGCTGACACCTTCAACCTATCTAAAATCCATGGGGCTTGCAGAAAGCTGTGCTTTGATAACTGATGGACGATTTTCCGGAGGATCTTCTGGCTTGTCCATCGGACATGTCTCGCCGGAAGCTGCGGAGGGCGGGGCTATTGGCCTCATCGAAGATGGAGATCGTATCAAAATTGATATTCCAAAAAGGCAGATCCAGCTTCTTGTTGATCCTGATCAGCTTGAAGAACGCAGGCAGCGAAAAATTTCAGAGAAAACCTATTGCAAACCGGCCTCTCGAAGGAGGCCTGTCAGCCGGGCTTTGGAAATATATGCCTCGTCAGTTTCCAGCGCGGCTTTCGGCGCAGCAAGAGCTGCGCCTGTAAAGCCTTACTAGTGGGCGTTATTGAGAGGCTCCGAGGAACCGATCCCGGAGTTTTCTCATGCCGCCGAGCCAGCGATCATAATTGGCGGTTTTGCCACGCATATAGTCTAGAACCTGTGGGTGAGGGAGGATGAGGAACTCCTCTTTCTCCATACCTGCGACAATGTGATCGCAGCATTCTTCGACTTCCATCGTGCCGTCAACGGCGGCAACATGATCTTCATGGCCTGCTGTCATGCCTGTACGAACTTGCTGCGGACAGAGGACAGAGACGCGAACGCCTTTGTCGCCATATTTAATGGCCATGCTTTCTGCGAAAGCGACAGCGGCGTGTTTGGTGGTTGCGTATGTGGCTGAGTCGATCTGGCTGAGAAGGCCTGCCGCAGATGCGGTATTCAGAAGATAACCTTCGCCCCGCTCCACCATTTTGCCGACCACAGCCCGGGCGGCGTAAACATGGGCCATAACGTGAATGCGCCAGTTCAGGTCCCAGGTTTCATCCGGTGATTCTTCCCAGCCATATTTGGCGATCCCGGCATTGGAGACGAAAATATCAATCGGGCCATGGGCGTCTTCAGCTTTCGCAACAAGGTTTTTGATATCCTCTTCCTTTGATACATCACAAGGGACAGCCAAGGCATCAATATTTTTGGCGACGTCTTCTAACGCCTCTATAGACAGGTCTGCAATTGTGATCCCTTTGGCACCTTCTGCCCGAAAGCGCTCTGCGAGTGCTTTGCCGATGCCGCTTGCGCCGCCTGTGATAACGACATTTTTTCCTGCTACTTTCATGAAACCCTCATTTTAAACCCTGCTCTCGGCGCGGATTTGTCTTGCTGTTGTTATTTATTCTTCTTTGCCTCTATGAGGACATGGTATCTGGTAAATTGAACAGTACAACAAAAAAGGGCCAGAGAAATACCCTTAGTCGAACGACCCGTGGCGCCCTGTTCCGGAGACGAAGGTGCCGGCACCCGATTGAAACGCATCTTCAAAAGCAGGCTGGCTGCCTTCGATTTCCCGGTTTATGGCTTCCAATTCAGGGTAATTCCACTGGGTCATGGCGGATTTGCGATCAGACAGCAGGGCGGTTTGCGGAAAATTTGCCAGTTGGCGGGCGAGCTCTAGCGCAGAAGCCAGAGCCTGCCCTTCGGATACCAATCTGTCGGCCAAGCCAAAATGATAGGCTTCTTTCGCATCCACGGGTCGGCCTGTCATCAACATATCAAGCGCCCGGCTTTCGCCTATGATGCGGGGCAGACGAACGGTACAGCCATTGGGCATGGGGCCGCCAAAGCGTCGGCAAAAGACTCCAAAAACGGCACTCTCACTCGCAACCCGCATGTCGCACCAAACGGCGAGAGCGAGACCAGCAGCCACTGCATGGCCTTCAACAGCAGCGATCACGGGTTTTTCGAGACGGCGGCGGGTGGCACCTTTGTTGGTTCCAGCCCAGCTAAATCCAATAGACGCGCCAGATGAGACTTCTTCCAGATCTGCGCCCGCACAGAAGGTCTTGCCTTTGCCGGTAAAGATGGCCACGCGGGCATTCTCATCTTTTTCAAAATCGACAAAAGCATCATGAAGACCCTGTACGGTTTCCATATTACAGGCATTGCGGACATCCGGTCGGTTGATGGTCACGATTGTAACCGGGGCGTCCTGAGTGACTTCCACATTGCCATTCGCGTAAGATTTCATAATTCTCTCCTTATCCTTTGTTTTTATTATTGGAACTGGAAATCTACTTTTTACCCCAGGAAGCGATCCCGGAGTTTTCTCATGCCACCAAGCCAGCGATCATAGTCGGATGTCTTGCGCTGCATGTAATCGAGTACTTGAGGATGGGGCAAGATCAGAAACGCTTCTTTATCCATTGTTTCGATCACACAATCGGCGAGCTCTTCCGGCTCCAGCGCCCCATCAACATTCGACACGGCCCCTGTTCTGTTCTTCGTCATGGCAGTTCGCACTTGCTGAGGACAGAGGACGGACACTCGAACCCCTTTGTCGCCATAGCGAATGGAGAGTGTCTCTGCAAAGGCAATGGCGGCATGTTTCGTTGTTGAATAACTGGCACTGTCAATCTGGCTTAAAAGACCGGCGGCGGAGGCGGTATTGATCAGGTAACCGGATCCGCGCGCGACCATTTTGTCAACAACGGCACGGGCGGCAAAGACGTGGGCCATCAAATGAATGCGCCAGTTTTGATCCCAGATTTCATCCGGCGTTTCTTCCCATCCGTAGCGGACAATACCGGCATTCGAGACAAATATATCGATGGGGCCGTAGGCATCTTCCGCTTTTGCCACGAGGTTCTTGATGTCGTCTTCTTTCGAGACGTCACAGAGGACTGCAAGTCCACCGACACTATCTGCAACCTGTTGAAGACTATCCGCTGTTAAATCCGCAACGGTGATATGAGCCGCGCCTTCAGTATGAAAACGCTCGGCGAGCGCTTTGCCAATCCCACTTGCACCGCCTGTGATAATGATATTCTTCCCTGCCACTTTCATCACTTACCCCCTTGAAGTTCTCGCCGATTTTTCAAGCGAGATGGTCTTATTGTGCCTGATTGATGTGTTGTTATTTCTTTTTATCTCAGCGATAGCATCGTACTTTCTGAAGTACTGAATTCAACAAAAACATCTGGATGTGACGCGAATATTGGACGGTAACGCCAGATATCCTCATCATTGGTAATAAAAATGTTACTTGACTTGTATATACAAATTACGTAATGCAGGATAAATTATCATGTTTATGTGGGGGGATGTTGTGAAGCGATTTTTACAGAATACGAGCCGCTTTCTGGCGGTAGGAGCACTTGCTTTGGTGAGTGTTGTCGGGATAGCAGAAATGAAGCCAGCGTCTGCTGTGATCCTTGATTTTGAGACGCTCCAAGCGGGTGGGACTGGTTTTGCATTTCCCGGAAGTAGTTATGAGGAAGATGGATTTACCCTGACGGCTCCCGGTGTGGATGGTTTCGTTTCTCCGCGGACCGGTAGTTCTCTTTACGCTGGATCTACGTCCCTTGTGATCAATAATGTCCTTAATGGGTTCGCTGCTTTAACCAAAACGGGCGGCGGAGCATTTGATGTCCTGTCAATTGACCTCGCTGAACTGCGTGATGGGCAGCAGGGTCCGGGCCAAGTCACTTTTACAGGTGAAAAAGTTGGAGGCTTGACGCAGAATATCAGCTTTACTTTGGATGGAGGGGAAAATGATTTTGAGACTTTCTTTTTCACATCTTTCTTTACTGATCTGACGTCTTTAACCTGGGATCAAGGTTTTTCTTTTCATCATCAGTTCGATAACATTAATGTTTCGGCTTCGATTTCTGCGGTGCCGCTGCCCGCAGCTTTGCCGCTCTATGGTGCCGGGGTGGCGTTTCTCGGTTTTATCGGTTGGAGAAAACGTAAGAGACAGAGCTGAGGGAAACATTTTTCCAATTAAAAAGGCCCGGTAATACCGGGCCTTTTTGTTTTAATAGAGAAGGCTGACGCTTAGTCACTCGTGAAGGACTGAAGCCCCGTTTGAGCCCGGCCGAGGATCAGGGCGTGGACATCGTGTGTGCCTTCATAGGTATTGACGGCTTCAAGGTTCATGACATGGCGGATAACATGGAACTCATCGCTGATGCCGTTGCCGCCATGCATGTCACGGGCAACGCGGGCAATGTCGAGCGCTTTACCGCAAGAGTTTCGCTTGATCAGGGAGATCATTTCGGGTGCAGCGCGGTTCTCATCGCGCAGCTGACCAACACGAAGACATCCTTGAAGGCCCAAAGTGATTTCTGTTTGCATGTCTGCCAGTTTTTTCTGGATCAACTGATTGGCGGCAAGTGGACGGCCAAACTGTTTGCGGTCCATTGTATATTGAAGAGCAGCCTGCCAGCAGAATTCTGCTGCACCAAGTGCGCCCCAGGCAATCCCGAAACGGGCGCTGTTCAGGCAACCGAAGGGTCCTGCAAGACCTCTGACATTCGGCATCAGATTTTCTTCAGGTACAAATACATTATCCATGACGATTTCGCCGGTGACCGACGCCCGCAAGGAAAACTTGCCTTCGATTTTTGGTGCAGATAAGCCTTCCATGCCTTTTTCAAGGATGAAGCCGCGGATCACATCATCATCCGTTTTTGCCCAGACCACAAAAACATCGGCAACAGGAGAGTTGGTAATCCACATTTTTGCGCCGGTCATGCGATAGCCGCCGTCGACGGATTTAGCTCGGGTGACCATGCTGCCGGGATCAGAGCCGTGATCTGGCTCGGTTAGGCCAAAACAACCGATCCATTCGCCTGTTGCCAATTTTGGCAGATATTTTTCGCGCTGTGCTTCTGTGCCATAAGTATAAATGGGGTGCATAACAAGGCTGGACTGCACACTCATCATGGAGCGGTATCCGCTGTCGACGCGCTCAACTTCGCGGGCAACGAGACCATAGGAGACGTATGACATGCCTGCGCAGCCGTAGCCTTCGATAGTACAGCCCAGCAAGCCCAGTTCGCCCATTTCACGGAAGATGCTGGTATCCATTTTTTCATGCCGGTTTGCTTCCAGAACGCGGGGCATCAGTTTTTCCTGACAGTAATCATGCGCTGTCTGGCTGACCATCCGCTCCTCTTCTGAAAGCTGATCATTCAGAAAGAAGGGGTCTTCTGCGTTAAAAGGGGGGCGGTGATTGGCAGGTGTGCTGCTCATGGAGTGTCTCCGATACTGGCCACAGGAGGTAGGGTGCCCTCAAGCGGTTATTTTAAGTTTAAAATTATTATTTATGTCTCTTGTCTACAGAAACTTTTACATAAACTCAATAAGCACTGTGGTATATTTGGGATCAAAGCTGAATTTAACTGAATAAAACCCTGCGGAAAGAACTGTGACAGCGCATTCAAAAGGCGAAGGCTACATCATTGAAATGATCCCAGTGGGCAATGTGGTGAAAGTGTCTGCCATTGACCCGGTGACACTCAGGGAAGTGTCTATTGTCGGCCCGAAAACGGCCAGCAAAATGGATTTGCAGCAAACGGCTGTCCGTAAATTGCAATATGTTTTGAACAAGGAAAAAGGCAGCAACAATAACACGCGCCCTGCAGGGTCAGCCAGCAAGGGCGGTATTATTGTTTAACGAATTCAGGATCAGTGCCTGCAGATTTCGCCGACTTCAGCACCGCGCATCAGGATTTCAAAATCCCAGTCGGTAACGTGAACCAGATTCTCATGATCACCCGCTTCGAAGTAGATATCGGTCTCCTCTTCCAGAGATTCATCCAGTAATACCCGCATCCCATAGGCATTCCCGATGGGAGGAACCGCACCGATCGAGCAGTCATCGAAAAGGGGTGAGAATTCTTCTTCGCTGGAAAGAGAGAAATCACGATGTGTCATTTCCTTCGCCTTGCGGAGCGATAGCTGTGTCATGCTTGGGATGACTGCAAGGGCAAAACCCTTGTCGTCTTTCAGAACAACAGCCTTGGCAACGCAGTCTTTTCTGATATGTGCATTGCGGGCAGCGCCAGCGATTGTGGAAGAGGGTTTATGATGAACCAGATCATATTCGATACCGGCGTTTAACATATATGTCTCAAGTGAAGTGGCCATTCCCATGGTCGCCTCCTTATCCATTAAATTGAAGGAAGGCAGAACTTTCCTGCCTGTTTGGAAAGCAGGCCTGATTCTGCGGGAATATTTATCAATTTCTAATATACAAAAAAACGAAGGCGGAAAACAAGCAAAAAGGGGCATGAATGAAACGCGTCATGAGCGTTCTTCTACAATGTGAAAAATTATTCCACGGATAGGTGGGTTTTCCTAGGAAGCGTCAAGATGTTGTGCTATCCAACCGGCGCTGAATTCGGCTTGCCCCGGACGGAGTGAAAAACCGGTGCAGGTTGGCAGTTATATTGGAAATGGCAAACGCCGACAACGATGAATGATTGAACCGATATACCCCATTGGTGATACCGTTACCCGGCCACTTTTAACATTCATGTGCCGGGCTGTTAAAATGGAGTGACACAACGTGACCAAACAGAATTCTGACCAGATTGACTTTTTCAATGCGGATCTGCAAAAAAATGATCCCGATGTTTTTGGTGCTATTGAAAAGGAACTAGGTCGTCAGCGGGACCAGATCGAGCTTATCGCGTCCGAAAATATAGTGAGTTCAGCAGTGATGGCGGCCCAAGGCTCCGTCATGACAAACAAATATGCCGAAGGATATCCAGGCCGCCGTTACTATGGTGGCTGCGAATATGTGGATATCGCAGAAAATCTTGCGATTGAGCGGGCAAAGAAACTGTTCGATGTCGGTTTTGTGAATGTTCAGCCCAATTCCGGCTCACAGGCCAATCAGGGCGCTTTCATGTCTCTGATCAAGCCAGGGGCGACCATCCTTGGCATGTCACTGGCAGCAGGTGGCCATCTGACCCATGGTGCAAAACCAAACCAGTCCGGTAAATGGTTTAATGCGGTCCAATATAATGTCCGCCCGGACGATCATCAGGTGGATTTCGATGAAGTTCTTGCTCTGGCTAAAGAGCACAAGCCGGAACTGATTGTTGCCGGCGGTTCCGCTTATCCACGTCAGTTGGATTTCGCGAAATTCCGTGAGATTGCCGATGAGGTTGGTGCCTATCTCATGGTGGATATGGCGCATTTTGCAGGCCTTGTTGCGGCTGGCGAACATCCGAGCCCGTTCCCCCATGCCCATATTGCGACAACCACAACACATAAAACGCTGCGCGGCCCTCGCGGTGGTATGATCCTGACCAATGACGAAGCGATCGCCAAGAAAGTCAATTCAGCCATCTTCCCGGGCATTCAGGGCGGACCGCTAATGCACGTGATTGCCGGTAAAGCGGTTGCTTTCGGCGAAGCCCTGCAACCTTCTTTCAAGACATATGCAAAAGCTGTTGTTGAGAATGCGGACATTCTGGCCAAAACCTTGATCAGCCATGGTCTGGATATCGTCTCTGGCGGGACTGATACACATGTCGTACTGGTGGATCTGCGGCCCAAAAAACTGACCGGGAATGTGGCAGAGCGCTCGCTCGAGAACGCAAATATCACCTGTAACAAGAACGGTATTCCTTTCGACCCTGAGAAACCAACCGTGACATCTGGTGTCCGTCTGGGCTCTCCAGCCGCAACAACACGGGGCTTTGGAGCCGAGGAATTTGCAAAAGTTGGCGATTTGATCGCTGAAGTTCTTGACGGACTGGTTGCAAATCCTGAGGATAACAGTTCTGTAGAGGCGAAAGTTCGCGGCGATGTGAAAACACTTTGTGATAACTATCCGCTGTATTCGTCCCTGTAAAAAAAATTGAGCGGGATGCCTGATCATCAGGCATCTCGACATTTTGGGGAACTGACAGATGCGTTGTCCTTTTTGTAATAGCGAAGAAACTCAAGTAAAGGACAGCCGTCCGACGGAAGATAATACTGCGATTCGCCGCCGAAGAGCCTGTATGGCTTGCGGCGCTCGCTTCACGACTTTTGAGCGGGTCCAGCTGCGGGAGCTCACAGTTGTTAAGAAAAATGGCCAACGGAGCCCGTTTGAGCGAGAAAAGCTAGAACGATCTGTCACCATCGCAACCCGTAAACGCCCTGTGGATTCCGAAAAAATCAATCGAATGATCAACGGAATAGTTCGGCAGCTGGAAAGCAGCGGTGATCAGGAAGTTCATTCCGATAAAATTGGCGAGCTTGTGATGGAAGGGCTGGCGAACCTCGACAGCGTATCCTATGTTCGGTTTGCATCGGTCTACCGGGAATTCCGGGAAGCCAAGGATTTTGAAGAGTTTATCGGCGAACTGCAAAGTAGTGTCACAGACTGACCAAACACAAATAGATCAACACTTTATGAGAATGGCTCTCCGACTGGCGGGGAGGGGGCTTGGCCGTGTCGCACCGAACCCGGCAGTAGGCTGTCTCCTTGTAAAAGGTGGGCACATTATTGGACGTGGTTGGACGCAGACCGGTGGGCGACCACATGCCGAAACCATGGCGCTACAGGATGCCGGCAAGGCCGCTGAAGGCGCAACCGCCTATGTCACCCTGGAGCCCTGCTCCCATCAAGGGAAAACACCTCCCTGTTGCGATGCGCTTATTGAAGCAGGGGTTGCGCGCGTAGTGTCTGCGCTTCAGGATCCGGACGAGCGGGTAAACGGAGATGGTATTGCGCGGTTAAAGGACGCTGGTATCGAAGTGGTTGAAGGGGTTTGCGAAAGTGAAGCCCTTGACGGGAATATCGGCTTTGTTGAGAGCAAAACCATCGAGAAGCCTTTGGTAACTCTGAAGATGGCAACCAGTCTGGATGGGAAAATTGCGACAAAAACGGGCAGTAGTCAATGGATAACCGGCCCAGAGGCTCGGCGTTACGGGCATAAGCTGCGAGCTGAGCATGATGCCATTATGGTAGGTATTGGAACCGCTTTGGCGGATGATCCCGCGCTGACCTGTCGCCTGCCTGGTCTCGAAGATTTTTCGCCTATTCGCATCGTTGCCGATACGCGGCTGCGATTGCCGCTTACCAGTGAGCTTGTGAAAACGGCTCATCAAACACCGCTCTGGATTGTAACGATCCCGGGCAATGATCCGGACAGGGTTCAGGCGATCCGCGATCTTGGTATCGACGTCATTGAAGTAGATCCCACTGAAACTGGACTACCGGACTTGAAAGACGCCCTGCGCTTGTTGACGGAGAAGGGAATTACCCGGTTGCTTGTCGAAGGAGGTTCCCATCTGCAGGCATCGTTGATAAAAGAAGGACTGGTAGACCGCCTGATGTGGTTCCGGGCTTCAAAGATTATCGGCGGAGACGGAATCTCTGCTTTTCAGTCCATCGGATTGAAAGAGGTGCAAGAAGCACCGTTACTGGAATTGGACGGCATTCGCCCACTCGGCGATGACCAACTGGAATGTTATTTTCTTCGGAACTAGGCCTAGGTGAAAATGTTTACGGGAATTATTACGGATGTCGGGCAAATTGCCTCGATGGAAAAAAGTGGCGACACAAAAATAAAAATAAAAACTG
>JBDWHS010000019.1:0-61049 GCA_039975135.1 Sneathiella sp.
GTAAAAAAGACACAGTTTTTTAAAAGAATTTGGCCTAAAATCGATATGTGCACAATTATGCCACAATTGACTTCCAGTTATTTTAAGGCCTTGCTAAGGCGCTTTTTCACTCTGGATATCTTGCGTGAAAAGCATAAGTAGATAGTTAAGCACTACAAACCCCTTACCGCTTATCGAGCTAGAGCGCGTATTGTAGATGCGTCAGGAATGATGGAAGGATGACAACGTTGTACATACCCTATCGAATGTCAGATGAGACCAGGCGCAAAGCACCTGTGATAGTGAAAGAGAGCAGCAAAGCTGTTCATGAGAATAAGGCTACTTTGTTTTTTGCTGCCGCTATTCTTGTCGTTGGCAGTTTGTTTGCTTTTAGTGCGTCAGCACGAGGCGCTCCTGACAGCTTTGCTGATCTGGCAGAGGAACTCTCTCCTGCCGTTGTGAATATCTCGACGACGCAGATCGTCAAATCCGAGCGGGGAGGTAACTTCCCTCAATTCCCTCCGGGGCATCCTTTTGAAGACTTTTTCAAGGATTTTGGCGGTAAAGGCAAAAAGGGAGAGCGTGAGCGCAAAGCAACCTCTCTTGGTTCCGGCTTCGTCATTGATGAAAAAGGACTGGTTGTCACCAATAATCATGTCATTGATGGTGCGGATGAAATCTTCGTCGTTTTTCAGGATGGGGAAAAAGTACCCGCTGAACTGGTCGGGACAGATCCCAAAACCGATATCGCCGTTCTCAGGATTGATGCGAAAGATAAAAAACTGACCGCTGTACCGTGGGGAAATAGTGACAAATCGCGTGTTGGTGACTGGGTCATGGCGATCGGGAATCCGTTTGGGCTGGGCGGAACGGTGACCGCCGGCATTATATCTGCGCGAGGGCGAGATATCCGCTCAGGTCCATATGACGACTATATTCAGACAGACGCCTCCATCAACAAGGGTAATTCCGGTGGCCCGCTTTTTAATATGAACGGGGAGGTCATCGGTGTTAATACGGCGATTTTCTCTCAGTCTGGCGGCAGCATAGGGATTGGTTTTGCTGTCCCGTCTGCTTTGGCAAAAAATGTTGCCAGCCAGCTGGTAGAATTTGGCCAGACCCGCCGTGGATGGTTGGGTGTTGTTATTCAGAATGTGACGGAAGAACTGGCAGAAGGCCTTGGTCTTGATGATACGGACGGCGTTCTTGTTGCGGGCGTCCCTGAAGACGGCCCAGCCTTCAAATCCGGAATCAAGGCCGGTGATGTTATTCTAGAATTTAACGGCCAGGATGTCGGCGAAACACGGGAACTCTCTCGTCTGGTTGCGGAAACATCCGTTGGCGCTGAAGTGGAAGTCGAACTCTGGAGAAACGGCAAGAAAATAACCAAATCGGTAATGCTGGGAGAGCTGGAGAAAGCCGAGACGCAGTTGGCAAGTGTGAGTCCTTCTGCCAAGAAACCAGCTGTTTCTGAAGTGATGGGAATGCGCCTTGCAACAGTGACGCCGAAAATACGTCAGCAATTCAAACTCAGTGACGAGGTGGATGGTGTCATTGTAGTTGCTGTTGATGATCAATCTGAAGCCGGTGAAAAAGACATCCGGCCAGGTGATCAAATTCTCGAAGTGCAGTTGAAGCCTGTCAGCGATGTCGATGGTGTCAAGAAAACACTGGATGAGGCTCTGGACTCAGATCGCAAATCTGTATTGATGCTGATTAAGAGGGGATTGACCTCCCGGTTTGTAGCATTGAGCACTGAGAAGTAGGAGATCGTTTCTTTGATAAAGCCCCCGCATTTTGCGGGGGTTTTATTTGAAGACCATCCAGCAGAGACCGTCATAGGGACGTCGATCCTCATCCAGTAGTATTTTCTCACAGGAAAAAGAGTGAAAGCGTTGAAGCGTTCCGGCCTTGTTAGAGGTTAGAAGAGGCTCTAAAAGGATCTCCTGTAACGCATTCTCTACAAACTTGGTGGAGAATGCTGCAGAGATATAAATTTTCCGGTTTTTCGGCCATAGTGGTGACGTTTCAGTATATTGATGGATCGATCGGCCAAGCCACCCCCAATCAACAAGACGACCTATTCCAAGGTTTTCCATTTCTACCTTTTCAGAATCCAGTTTTGCGAATAGGTTGTTGAAAGTCTGGAGGGTCTGAAGGCGGGTCAATTCGCATCTCTTCTCAAAGCGTATTTTGTAAGAGGCTGGTTGGTTGATTTTATCTGCCGTAAATGCACAGTCACCTGTTTGTTTGTATGCATAAGAAACGGTGTCGGATTGTGCAAAAGCAGTTGATGTAAACATCAAAAAAAATGCGGCAATCGCAGCATGTTTTAGATTTGGCATATTGGTACTCGCAAGCTCAAAGAGAGTAAGGGTATCTTGCGAATTAGTCGCCCTTCATTGCCAAACCGTTCAATTTCAGCTGCGGCTCCATAATTTTGATTTTTTTAGGCGCGAGATCGTGCTTCTACTGACATCTAACAAACGACCAATCTCCGCAGCAGTTTTCCCCTGTTTTAAAAGTGCTTCCGCTTTTTTCTGTTGTTTTTCAGATAACTTTTTCGGTCGACCGAACTTGACGCCACTCATGCGCGCATGCTCCCGCCCCTGGATAGCCTGGCTTGTCGCTAGGTTTTTTTCGAATTGGTTCAGGCCTGAAAGAACAGTGAGAAGAATATCCCCGTTTTCCTGAGTTGTATCGGCCCAAGGCTCCGCGATTGACTTGAACTTGGCCCCCTGCTTGTGGATTGCGTCGATAAAGTCCATCAACTCACGGCTCGATCTGGCAATTTGATCCAGGCGAGTCACGATAACGGTATCTCCATCATTGAGGTCGCGAATAAGCATGCTGACACGCTCGGCAGTCGAGCTGTCTTCAGCCATATCCTCTTGCCAAACGCGCTCGCAACCTTCTGCCTTCAAGGCAGAAAGTTGAACTTCTGTGCTGTGCCAACGTGTCGACACACGTGCAAATCCAATTTTCATCGGAATAAAATATCACAAAAAGATTGACATATGAACGGTATTTATGCACGAATTTGTAATATGCACGCTAGTTTTGCACACATAAAATTATAATATATTTCAGCAGGGATAGGCAGATGAGTGATGAGAATCTGATAATCCAGAACAAAGATCCCAGTCTCTACAATGAGGATTTGGCTCCGGTTCCGGAAAATGAACGAACGTGGGGTTGGTTTGAAATCTTCAATGTCTGGGCAAATGATATTCAAAGCTTGTTTGGCTACACTCTGGCAGCCTCCTTATTTATTACCTACGGTTTGAACGGCTGGTTAGTGCTGGCCGCGATAGTGTTGGCGGGCTTTTTTGTTATGTTCCTTGTCAATCTATCCGGTAAGCCGAGTGTAAAATACGGCATTCCTTATCCTGTTATGGCGCGTGCCAGTATGGGAATAAGAGGGGCCAACCTTCCAGCAATGGTGCGGGCAATAGTTGCCATTTTCTGGTATGGAGTGCAGACCTATTTCGCTTCAACGGCCGTAACTCTCCTGATCAATGCTGTGTTTGATACGGGGGGAGGCCCAGAGTATCTGGGTATCACTGCGATAGGATGGCTCTCTTTTTTCCTTGTGTGGTTTTTCCAGATTTATATGTTCTGGCAAGGGATAGAGTGGATACGCCGGTTCCTTAATCTGGCGGGCCCTTTTGTTTATGCTGTTATGATTGTGCTTATGGTCATTATCTGGGTTCAGGCCGGTGATCAGATGATGCCCGCAATTAGCACTATTTTCTCCGGCCATAGTGACTATGACGGAAGTACACTAACCGCGTTCCTCGCAATTGTTGGAACAATGATTGCCTATTTTGCAGCCGTTGTTATTAATTTCGGCGACTTTTCCCGATTTGTGAAAACAGAAGGTGAATTGAAAAAAGGCAATCTCTGGGGCCTTCCTGTGAATGTCGCTGTTTTCTCTTTTATTGCATTGATTGTGACAGCAGGAACCGCAGCAATTTATGGAGAAAATCTCACCAATCCTGCTGATATTGTGGAACGGGTTGGGTATCTTCCTTTGACGATTATTGCTGCTTTGACTTTTTTTGCAGCGACGATCGGTATCAATCTTGTCGCCAATTTTGTCCCGCCTGCCTACGACCTGGCCAATTTAATGCCTGACAAAATTGACTTTCGTTTAGGAGGTCTGATCACGGCCATTCTCTCTCTCTTTGTCGGAGCCCTTTGGGTATCATGGATCAGCACCATTGGTATAGGAGCGTTTGTGAATACACTGGGAGCTGTCCTGGCACCAGTCTATGGCATCATGATTGCGGACTACTATTTAGTAAAAAAGGAAAAGCTGGATATCCAGAAACTTTTCTCTGCAGAGCCGTCTGGTCCATATTGGTATGAGAGCGGTTGGAATAAAAAAGCGCTGATTTCTTTTGGATTGGGTGCGATTTTCTCCATCGCAACTGTTTGGGTGCCTGCTCTTGAAGCATTATCTGGCTTCGGCTGGGTCGTTGGGGCTGTTCTTGGCGGTGTCATATACTATATAACTATGCCAAAACACTTCTAGAAGAACAGATGAATTAACTTAGGGGGATTTTCTTCCCCCTAATTTTCCTGTTTATCGATTTACAAGGCCTTATCCAGAGTCTCCCGGACGGCTTCAGTAAGAACAGATCGCGTGTACGGTTTTTGAAGTAAACGACCCGCGGGTTCACGCACTATTTCTGAACTGGTGTTTTCCAGCTGTTCTTTCGATCGGGTATAGCCACTTGCCATGAGAACTTTCAAGTCCGGATGTTTCTGGCGCGCTTGAAAAGCGAGCTGGAAGCCATCCAGGGAGCCGGGCATGATCACATCTGTGAAAAGAAGATCTGTATCCGGATGTTCTTCGAGCTGTTGCAAGGCTTCGTTTGCATTGGTTGCCGTCAGAACGCGATAGCCCAGTTTTTGCAGGATCGAGGCCGCCACATCAACCAAGGGTCCTTCGTCATCGACAATCAGGATTTTCTCTGCCCCGTCCGCTAGAACGGCTTTCGTGTGAGCGTTCCTTGGTGTTTCTGTTCCTCCTCCAGCACGGGGAAGGTAGAGAGTGACAGTTGCTCCTGAACCAGGTTCGGACTGGATTGTCACATGCCCGTTTGAGCGTTGGGCAAACCCATAGATCATGCTGAGCCCCAGGCCTGTTCCTTTTCCTTGCTCCTTGGTTGTAAAAAAGGGCTCAAACGCTTTTTCGCGGACAGGCGTTGTCATACCAATTCCGGTATCACTGACCGATATCTCTATATAGTCGCCAGGAAGGGGCGGGCGCTCCTTTTCGGTATGCGCTTCACTTTGATGATAATGGCCTGTCCTGATGGTCAGAAGGCCGCCATTTGGCATAGCATCGCGCGCGTTCAAGGATATATTAAGCAGTGCATCCTCCAGATCCCCTGGATCAATCAGTGCCTCCCATAGATCTTCTTTTGGCTGGAAGTTAACCTCAATTGACGCTGTGAGGGACCGGGCAATCAGCGCCTGCATGTTTTTGATCAGACCATTTACGGCAACCCTCTTTTTGGTTGTTGCACCTGTTCTGGCAAAACTCAGGAGCTTTTTAGTAAGATCCGATCCGCGATTAACGCTTTTTAGCGCCGCATCTGTCAGCCGACCTATTTCAGGTTTGTCAGTAGCAAGATCTTCGACAAGTTCCAGATTACCAAGGATGACATTCAGAATATTGTTGAAGTCATGTGCAATACCGCCTGTCAGCTGACCGATCGCTTCCATCTTCTGAGACCGGCGGAGGGCCTCTTCCATTTTTCGTTCATTCGTTATGTCGCTTTGAATACTGACGACACCGCCCGTTGATGTACGGCGATCACTCAGCATTAGAATACGCCCGTCTTTCAAGCGTACTTCAAACGCTTCTGGAGGGCCGACGGTCAGGTCTTCGCGGCGGTTCACATAGAGGTGTTCTTTCTCCTCACTGACGAGGACCGTTTTCCGTTCTATGTCGAGTTGGCCAAGATATTGTCGATGAGCGCCCTGCCGGGCTTCTTCTTCACTGTAGCCATAAAATTCGCGGAATTTGGAGTTACAGACAATCAGGCCGCCATCCTGACCATACAGAACAAAGCCTTCATTAATTGATTCAAGCGCATCAATCAAAATTTCCTGTTGATTGAGCAGGGCGTCATCGGCGATTTTATTGAGCGTGACATCCCGAGAGGAAAACAGCCAGAGCTTCTCTCCGTTCAAGGTGATGGCTCGCGCTGTCAGGATACAATGAATCAGACGATTGTTCTTTGATCGCATGACAGATTTCAGATTGTCGAAAGCTTTGCCGTTCGAGATGGCTCGTTCTATTTGTATGGGAACATCATATCCTGGCCAAATTCCGATTTCGATACCGGATCTGCCAATAACTTCATCGGCTGTATATTGCATGGTCCTGAGCCAGGCATCATTCACCGCCAGGTGCCGGCGCTCTTTATCGGATGTTATGGCCATCAAGTCGGAACTTGTATGGAACACAGTCCAGAACAAGGCATCGTTGGTCGCGTCTGGTAACAAATTGTTCTGTTCAGGCATTCTCGAAATTCTGCATTGCCGAGCCTTTCCTTGCATTAACACCACCATACGGGGTATTTGTATGACAATCAACCTATACTCAAAGGCGACGGCAATAATCGCTTAGAAAACAAAATCTGCCGTTTTGTAGCCCTGATAATACAGAAGGGTTGTCAGGTCACCAAACCGGATATTGGCGTCTGCCGCCTTTGCTGCTGCCGGCTTGGCATGAAACGAGACACCAAGGCCGGCGGCTTCAATCATCGGAATATCGTTGGCACCATCACCAATGGCTGCACTTTCTGATCGCATCAATCCTTTTTCTTTTATGAGGAGGTTTAGATTATTCAGTTTGGCCTCTGAGTTGAGAATGGGTAAAGCTGCTTTTCCAGTAAGCTTGCCGTCTTCAAAGAGAAGGGTGTTGCTGTCATCCATATCAAACCCGGTCAATTCTCTCACCCGCGATGTGAAAAAGGTAAAGCCACCGGAAACTAGGGCTGTATAAGCGCCGTTTGATTTCATGGTTTGAATAAGGGTTCTGGCCCCAGATGTGAGCTTTACCCGCTCTTCAAAGGTTTGCTGAAGAACTGGTTCAGCCAGTCCCTCCAGCATGGCTACTCTGGCAGAAAAGGCTTCGTCGAAATCAAGCTCGCCCTGCATGGCTCTCTCGGTAATTGCGGAGACTTCTTTTTTGAGGCCGGCAAAATCGGCCAGTTCGTCAATGCACTCCACCGTGATAATGGTGCTATCCATGTCGGCAAGCAGGAGCTTCTTTTTTCGGTGAGATTGCGGTTGCAGGCAAAAATCGGTTTCACTCAGGTCTTTTGGAAGGGTGGACAGGTTGATGTCACCGGTAAACAAAAGATCACATACCTTGTCCGGCTCCAGCCAGTCTTTTGTCATATCTCCGACACTCAAAGCAGAGAGGCTGGCTTCGACCACCTCAATTATGTTAGTGAAAGGACGAGTGTTGTGAGGATCAGCAACCAGCGTCAAAACGTTTTTTGTCATTAATGCACCATTATCAGTCGGATAAATGAATGGGTCAGAATTCTGTTAGCCCCAAAGGCTGTGTCCTTTTAGCAGGCCCGACCGCCAGCGGCAAATCCGCGTTGGCGATCTCTATTGCGCAGGAATTTAATGGCGTTGTGATTAACGCTGATTCCATGCAGGTTTATTCAGGCTTGCGGGTCATCACGGCGCGGCCGGATCAGCAGGAAGAGGCGCTGGCGCCCCATCGTTTATACGGCGTGCTGGAGCCAGATGACTATTGTTCTGCAGCCCGCTGGCGGGATATGGCTCTTGCAGAAGTGAAACAGTGCCATGATGCTGGTCAGTTGGCGGTCATCGTTGGTGGGACAGGTCTTTACTTTGAGATCCTGACAAAGGGCATTGCGGAAATCCCGCCGATTACGGAAGCATTGCGGAAAGAACTGCGGGATCTACAGCGGCGGGAAGGGAATGACGTCATTCAGCAAAGGCTCATGGCACTGGATCCTGAAATGGCAGAAAAACTTAACCTGGGCGATACACAGCGCCTTCTGCGTGCCCTTGAAGTCGTGATTGAAACGGGAATCCCTCTTGGCACCTGGCAGAAAAAGGCGGCTGATGGCCCAATTTTGGAATGTCCTCGAGCCTGGCTGGCACTGACCCCCGACCGGGAATGGCTCTATGAAAGATGCAACAACAGGCTGGACTGGATGATTGAAGAAGGTGCCGCGATTGAGGAAGTGCAGGCCGTTCTTACGCGTAATCTGGATCCGTCGCTTCCAGCCATGAAAGCTTTGGGGGTTCCAGAAATCGCTGATTTTCTGGCTTCCCGCATCTCTCGAGAGGAAATGCTGGAGACAATCAAACGGCAAACCCGACGGTATGCCAAGCGCCAAATGACGTGGGTTCGGAATAAGATGAGTGAAGCAAAAAGCTCTTCTGCGCAAGATTTGGAAAGTTTGAAGGGTGATTTCTTTCCATTTATTCGCCATTTTTTGTTGACCCTGGGGAAATGACCGGTTAGGTTCCGCTCATTGAGATAGTCTGGCAGCTGAAATTATTATCAGCTGGTCAGGTCAGGGTCGCTCGGGTTAAAATCCGGGCGCTTTTTTATCATTAAGCAATTTTTTTGTGCCGATTGTAGAGAGATTAGGGATATCCCATGGCAAAGCAGGAAATGACCGGAGCGGAAATCGTTGTCAAAGCGCTGATTGACCAAGGCGTGGAAGTGATTTTTGGATATCCTGGCGGGGCTGTGCTTCCACTTTATGACGAATTGTTCAAGCAAAACAGCATCCGGCATATCCTGGTTCGCCAGGAAGGCGGGGCGGTTCATGCCGCGGAAGGGTATGCCCGGTCAACCGGTAAACCGGGCGTGGTGCTTGTTACGTCAGGACCTGGCGCGACGAATGCGGTGACAGGTCTGGCCGACGCAATGATGGATAGTATTCCGCTCATTTGTCTGACGGGGCAAGTCGCGACGCATCTGATCGGTAATGACGCCTTTCAGGAGGCTGATACTGTTGGGATCACGCGCCCGGTCACCAAACATAACTATCTGGTCAAAGATGCGAATGATCTGGCGAAAACCGTTCATGAGGCCTTTCATGTGGCGACCAATGGGCGCCCGGGGCCGGTTGTCATTGACTTGCCAAAAGATGTTCAGTTTGCCGATGGAACCTATGTGCCGCCGGCACTGATCCAGCACAAGAGCTACTCACCGCAGGTCAAAGGTGATCTTAAAGCCATCAAGGAAGCGGTAAAAATGATAGCCGGGGCTAAAAAGCCCATTTTATACACCGGTGGCGGCGTGATCAATTCTGGCCCGAAAGCGTCCAAACTGCTGACCCAATTTGCCCGGATGACAGGCTATCCGGTCACCAGTACCCTGATGGGGCTGGGAGCCTTTCCGGCGTCGGATAAACAATTCCTGGGTATGCTGGGGATGCACGGGACGTTTCAGGCGAACCATGCCATGCATGACTGTGATGTCATGGTCTGTATCGGTGCACGGTTTGATGACCGTATTACCGGCCGTCTGGATGCCTTTTCACCAAATTCAAAAAAGATCCACATTGATATTGATCCATCCTCGATCAACAAGAATATTCAGGTTGATATTCCGATTGTTGGCGATATTGCCCATGTCCTCGAAGATATGGTCAAGGTTTGGAAATCGGAAGTTTACAAGCCGGATCTCAAGGCAATCGAAGGCTGGTGGGAAGAAATTGAAAAGTGGCGGGCCCGCGACTGCTTGAAATTCAAGCAGGAGGGAGAGCGGATCAAGCCACAATATGCTCTGTCTCGTCTCAATGAACTGACAAAAGACAAGGATCGCTATATCACCACTGAAGTCGGTCAGCATCAGATGTGGGCCGCGCAGTATCTGGATTTTGATGAGCCCAACCGCTGGATGACATCTGGCGGTCTCGGGACAATGGGATATGGTTTGCCTGCCGCTATGGGCGTGCAAATTGCTCATCCGGACTCTTTGGTAATTGATGTGTCCGGTGAAGCCTCCTTCATGATGAATATGCAGGAAATCTCAACCATCATTCAATACCGCTTACCGGTGAAAATCTTTATTCTGAATAATGAATATATGGGCATGGTGCGTCAGTGGCAGGAATTGCTGCATGGTGGTCGCTATTCTGAAAGTTATATGGAAAGCCTGCCTGATTTCGTGAAATTGGTAGAAGCGTTTGGCGGAACGGGCCTTCGTTGTTCTGATCCGACAAAAGTGGATGAGACGATTATCCAGATGCTGGAGACGGACGGGCCTGTTCTGGTCGATATGCTGGTGGACAAACAGGAGAATGTTTTCCCGATGGTCCCCTCCGGTGCGGCGCATAACGAAATGTTGCTGGCAGATGATAAAGAGGGGACTGGTCCGGAAATCACAGCCGCCGGTATGTCTCTCGTATAAGACGCGACATTCTTATCAATTTGGTATAAAAGCGGGAGCGGAGTGTTCTGCTCCCCTAAAAAAGAATACTTGGACATGATACAGAAAACTGAAATTCACCGGCATACGATTGCTGTTCTGGTCAATAACGAATTTGGCGTTTTGTCGCGGGTTGTTGGCCTATTCTCCGGTCGGGGTTACAATATTGAAAGCCTGACAGTTGCGAAGGTGGATGAGGATGAAAACCTCTCCCGTATCACGATCGTAACGACCGGGACCCTGATGGTGATTGAGCAGATCAAGGCGCAACTGGAGCGACTGGTGCCGGTTCATAAAATTGCCGATCTTACTCTTGACGGTCCGAGTGTGGAACGGGAGATGGCGCTGGTGAAGGTTGAAGGTGCCGGTGAGAAGCGTGTGGAAGCCCTGCGAATTGCAGATATTTTCAGGGCGCGCCCTGTCGATACAACGGCAACCTCCCTTGTATTTGAAGTTACGGGCGTCCGAGGCAAGGTGAAAGAATTTATCAATCTGATGGGCGATCTTGGTCGCACCGAAGTTTGTCGCACGGGGATCGTGGCGATCAAACGGGGCCATGACACCATCTCCTAAAATACTCTAACAAATAGACACTACCGGCCTTGAGGGCCAACGATCTGGAAGGAAGATAAGAAATGCGCGTATACTACGACAGCGATGCCGATGTTAATCTGATCAAGGGCAAAAAAGTTGTCATCGTCGGCTATGGCAGCCAGGGCCATGCCCATGCCAACAACCTTAAAGATTCCGGCGTTACAGAAGTGGTTGTTGCCCTTCGTTCGGACAGCTCTTCTGTAAAAAAAGCAGAAGGCGCTGGCCTGAAAGTGATGAGCCCGGCGGATGCTGCGGCCTGGGGTGATGTCGTTATGATGCTCACACCGGATGAACTGCAGGCTGACATTTATGAAAATGACCTTAAAGGCAATATGAAGCAGGGTTCTGCTCTTGTTTTCGCTCACGGTCTGAATGTTCACTTCAACCTGATTGAGCCACGTAGCGACATGGATGTTTTCATGATTGCTCCAAAGGGCCCAGGCCACACGGTGCGTTCTGAATATCTCCGAGGCGGCGGAGTTCCAACACTGGTTGCCGTTTATCAGGACGCTTCCGGCAACGCGTTGGATATTGCGCTGTCATATGCCTCTGCCAATGGTGGTGGCCGTGCAGGTATCATCGAGACAACCTTCAAGGAAGAATGCGAAACAGACCTGTTCGGTGAACAAGCTGTTCTGTGCGGCGGCCTTGTTGAGCTAATCCGGGCTGGTTTCGAGACACTGGTTGAAGCCGGTTACGCGCCGGAAATGGCCTATTTCGAATGTCTGCATGAGGTGAAGCTGATTGTTGATCTGATGTATGAAGGCGGCATCGCTAACATGAACTACTCCATTTCCAACACCGCGGAATATGGTGAGTATGTGACAGGCCCACGCATCATCACGCCAGAAACCAAAGCGGAAATGAAACGGGTTCTGGAAGATATTCAGACCGGTAAATTTACCCGTGACTTCATGTTGGAAAACAAGGTTCGCCAGCCTTTCCTGAAAGCCACCCGTTCCCTGAACGATGCGCATCAGATCGAAGAGGTCGGCTCCAAGCTCCGCTCCATGATGTCCTGGATTGGCGAAAACGCGATTGTCGACAAAACAAAGAACTAACGCTTCACGCCTTTAAGCGTGTGGAAATTGAAAACCGGTACTCGAAAGGGTGCCGGTTTTTTTGTAATTCGCCCGCATATGGATTTTCGGGGATTTTCAAACTAAACTGAAGCAACTCACCATAATTCCAGGATATAAAAATAATGAATAATGCGTTCCAGGAACTGATGAAGATCAGAAACCGGCCAGAGGATCCTGTTGCCGAAATAACCGGCTCAGATCCCGTGTATCAGACGCCTTTTAAAGTCGCAGAGACAGGCGCTTCGGTGTTGGCGGCAACCGGAGTGGCAGTCTCTGACATCTGGGAGATGAAAACCGGGCGACGCCAAAATGTGTCTGTGGATATTCGCCATGCCGCTGCAGCCTTGAAAAGCAGCGACTATCTGGAGTTCAAAGACGAGGATGGGGGCTATCAGCCGATGAATGATTCTCCATTGGCGACGGCTGCCTATGGTACAATCGTGCCTTATCCAACCCGGGACGGAAAACTGTTTATGCCGCATTTTGGTATTCGGCATTTGAAAGAGAAAGTGCTGGCTGTCCTGGATTGCGATTTCAATAACGACTCTATTGGCGATGCCGTCGCAAAATGGGATGCCGAAGCGCTGGATGCGGCGATCGCAGCCGTTGGTGGCTGCGGCGGTATTGTTCGAAGCGCGGCGGAGTGGCAGGCTCATCCTCACGGGCAGGCGTTGGCGGCACAGGCTGTTGTTGAGATTGAAAAAATCGGCGAGAGTGAGCCGGAGCCTTTCCCAGAGGCGGGACCGCCGCTGCAGGGAGTAAGGGTTCTGGATCTGACCCGAATTCTGGCCGGGCCGGTCGCCGCGCGGACGCTTGGCGAATATGGGGCAGATGTTCTTATGGTTGCGGCCAAACACGTGCCGCAAATCAAGAAATTCGTGATCGACCTCTCCCACGGTAAGCGGAGTTGCTTTCTCAACATGGATGACGGCGAAGAAGCCGTCCATCTGAAAGAGCTGGTGAAACAGTCTGATGTTTTCTCCCAAGGGTATCGCCCGGACGCCATTGCCAAGAAAGGCTTCGGGCCGAAAGAACTTGCGGATGTCAGACCCGGCCTGATTTATACCTCCATTGACTGCTATGGCAGTGGCGGACCGTTCAGTGATCGGGGAGGATGGGAGCAGATTGCTCAAACTGTCACCGGTATCAGTCGCGAAAATGGTGAGTTCCCGGAGTTGCTGCCTGTCTATTTCTGTGATTATACGACCGGCTATTTGGGAGCATATGGAACCTTGCTGGCGCTGGCACGCCGGGCCCGGGAAGGGGGAAGTTATCATGTCAAAGTCTCCCTCTGTCAGTCTGCCATGTTCCTTCAAAGGCAGGAAAGACTTGCTGACCCAAATGTTGGAAAACCATTGACGCCAGAAGAGGTTGTAGCCCTGCAGATGACCAGTCAAACCAGTTATGGAGATATTCGGCATCTGGGCCCTGTTATCCGGTATTCCGAAACGCAACCAAATTGGCCCGGACCTTCCCCTGCTTTGGGGGGGGATCAGGCGGTGTGGATGTAAGGTGGGTCGATTGAAAGAACAAAGCATATGGAAAATGCCAAGGAACTAATGAGCAAAGAAGGCGAAACGCACAAAATTGCTAAATGGGTTCTGATTGCCATCAGTGTGAAGATTGTTGTTCTGGCAACGATCTTTCTGGCGATTTATTCGTATTTATGAGAGACCCTTGATAGAGGATCTTCAAAAAATCCCTTTCACCCCATAAATCGGTTGCGCGGGGCTTGCGAAAGATCGTAAACAGAATTGGTAATAGTTGGAAAATATTAACCATCTTCTGACATACCCATTGATGTGCACGTAAATACTGGTATTTTCAAGTCTTTACGGCATCAAGTTTTATATCCGGGTGAACGGAGATCGGTTGACGATGTTAAAGGTCAGGCTGGTCGCTAATGCCTGGTGGATTGGGAATTTTGAAGGGCAGGGGGGCTTGCTCTTTACAATAGTGAGTGAGGCAATTTAATGTTTTCCAAAATGCTCGGCATGCTTTCCGCTGACATGGCAATCGATCTTGGTACAGCCAATACGCTGGTTTATGTCAAGGGGCGCGGCATTGTTCTGAATGAGCCGTCTGTTGTGGCGATTATTCACCGGCAAGGCAAGAAACAGGTTCTTGCGGTTGGTGATGAAGCCAAGATGATGTTGGGCCGAACCCCTGGAAATATAGAAGCGATCCGCCCTTTGCGAGATGGTGTGATTGCGGATTTCGAAATTGCCGAAGAAATGATCAAGCACTTTATCCAAAAAGTGCATAATCGTCGCTCCTTCGCTCGGCCACAGGTTATTATTTGTGTTCCGTCCGGCTCAACGGCTGTTGAACGCAAAGCCATTCGGGATTCTGCAGAAAATGCGGGCGCGCGGGAAGTCTTCCTGATTGAAGAGCCGATGGCCGCAGCCATTGGTGCAGGTTTGCCGGTGACAGAACCTACCGGGTCGATGGTTGTGGATATTGGCGGCGGCACCACAGAAGTTGCTGTTCTGTCTTTGGGCGGCATTGTCTATTCGAAAAGTGTCCGTGTGGGCGGCGACAAGATGGATGAAGCGATCATTGCCTATATCCGCCGCAATCATAACCTGCTCATCGGCGAAAGCTCTGCCGAGCGGATCAAGAAGACAATTGGGTCCGCCTGCCCACCGGAAGATGGGAATGGCGAGACACTGGAAGTTAAAGGCCGGGATCTGATGAACGGCGTTCCAAAGGAACTGGTGATCAGTCAACGGCAGATTGCCGAAAGCCTGGCAGAACCTGTCGGGGCCATTATAGAAGCTGTTAAAGTAGCACTTGAGCATACAGCACCGGAATTGGCGGCTGACATTGTTGATAAAGGGATTGTCCTCACCGGCGGCGGTGGATTGCTTGGTAATTTTGACTATGTTCTGCGTCATGCAACGGGCCTGCCGGTCTCCATTGCAGATGAGCCTTTATCCTGTGTGGCAATTGGTACAGGCCGGGCGCTTGAAGAAATCAAAGCACTGCGCCATGTACTGAGTGGAGACAACTAGGAAGAGAGCTATTTAGCGGCTTTTTTACCGCTTTATGGATCGGAGTAGCGTGAATGGCATTGCAACAAGAAACGGCTTGGAAACTGGCATTTCCGCTGAAAGTCATCTTTCAGCGCTTTGCATTTTTGACATTGATCTGTATTTCCATCGCCCTTCTTGTTCTCGGTAAAGCCGACCTTGTTCTTCTGGAACGGGTTCGCACAATCAGTACGGACGCCCTCTCTCCTGTTCTTGGGACCCTTTCTCAACCCGTTGACGCGATCAATAAAGGGATCGAACGGGTTCAGGAGCTCGCAAGTCTGGTTGAAGAAAACGAGCGTCTGCGCCGGGAAAATGAACGGCTGCTTCGCTGGCAGACAGTAAGCCGCGCACTTGATCAGGAAAATGAAAATTACCGAAGACTTCTGAATGCCCTCACCGATCCTCTTGTGCTGCCGATTTCGGCGCGTGTGGTGGGCGACTCTGGCGGCCCGTTCGTGCGCACGTTGCTTCTAAGTGCAGGATCACGGGATGGCATCCGGGTTGGGCAGGCTGTTGTTGGACCTCTGGGGCTGGTGGGCCGCATTGCAGAGACCGGTAAAGATTCTTCGCGCGTGCTTTTGCTGACTGACTTGAACTCCCGTATTCCGGTTCTCCTTGAGAAGTCCAGGCATAAAGGCATTCTGGTGGGGGATAACTCGGCATCGCCCAGTCTTGAATATCTTCCCAATAATGCGCAAGTTTCTGCCGGAGACCGTGTTGTGACGTCGGGAGACGGTGCCATGTTGCCTGCAGGACGTCCTATCGGGATCGTCTCTTCTGTATCCGATGGTTACATTCAAGTGCAGACTTTTGCAGATTGGGCGCGGCTTGAATATGTCAGTGTCCTGCGATATGACTTGCCGGGCCTTACCGACCGGGCAACCAATCCAGGAGATCTTGGTGAAAGCAGGCTTGGGGAGTAATCCCGCCTGACGGAGCGTTTGATGCTTGAAACACCGCCATTATCGTATCGCATAAATCTGGTCCTGAGAGGGAGCATTCCCTTCTGGTTGACTTTTCTTTTGGCGCTGTTGTCCGTTGTTCCTTTGCGGATCGAAGGTTATGCGATTGTCACTCCATCTCTGGTCTCGATTGCCGTATTTTATTGGAGCCTGCACCGTCCCTATCTGATGTCAGCTCCCATCGTATTTCTGCTGGGCCTGATTTCAGATATCCTGACGGGGGTGCCCCTTGGGCTATCTTCCCTGATGCTCTTGCTGATCCACGGGATCGCTGTCTCACAGCGGCACGTCTTTGTTGGAAAAGCCTTTATTCTCAGCTGGTGGGGCTATTTGCTGATAGCGACGGGAATTAGCCTGTTATCCTGGTTTGTTGCCTGCCTTTATTCCCTGACGTTGTTACCCATTTTGCCGGTCTTGATGCAACTAGCCCTGACTATTCTGGTTTTCCCTTTCTTTGCTTGGTGCTTCGGTATGGTGCAGTTCAGTTTGTTGAAGAGTGTATAAGATGCGGGGCTTCAGCAATCGGGAAAAATCAAAACTCTTTACCAGACGGTCACTTCTCATGGCGGGCGGCCAGGCAGCCCTGATGTCGGTGCTGGCAGGCCGACTTTATTATCTGCAAGTTATTCAATCAAATGAATATACGATGATGGCGGATGAGAACCGGATGAATATCCGGCTTCTGGCGCCCTTGCGAGGGCGCATCCTGGATCGGTTTGGTGAGGAAATTGCCAGCAATCGCCAGAATTACCAGGTTGTCCTTATTCGGGAGCAGACGAAAAGTGTGCAAGAGACGCTTGATCATTTGTCTGAACTGGTTCCCGTGCCGGAGGCAGACCGTGCGCGCGTGATTAAAGAGACAAAACGTAAACGTGGCTTTGTCCCCATCCCTGTAATGGAAAACTTGACCTGGGAGGAATTTGCCAAAATCAATGTCCATAGCCCCGAACTGCCGGGCATACAATTGGCTGTCGGTGAAACCCGGTATTATCCCTATCGCGAGCTTTTTGCTCATAGTGTTGGATATGTGGGGGCTGTGTCAGAACGGGATTTGAAAAACCTGGAACCTGATCCGCTTCTTGAACTGCCAGGTTTTCGGATTGGTAAAAACGGCATTGAAAAATTCTATGATCTTTCCTTGCGAGGGACGGCAGGAACGAGCCGGGTCGAGGCCAATGCATATGGCCGTGTCATTCGGGAGCTGGACAGACAGGAAGGCCGTGCCGGCAATGATTTGGTTATGACAATCGACGCTGAACTTCAGCGCTATGCGTCAAACCGAATGGAGGGTGAGAGTGCTGCGGCGGCGGTGATCGATATTCATACGGGTGACGTTCTCTCCCTGGTGTCTGTCCCCAGCTTTGATCCGAATAGTTTTACGACGGGTATCAGCACCAAGGACTGGCAGGCCTTGCAGACAAACCCTAAACGGCCACTTGGGAACAAGGCAATTGCAGGACAGTATCCTCCTGGCTCTACTTTCAAGATGGTTGTCGCCCTGGCTGCGCTGGAAGCCGGTGTGATCAACGCAGATTATAAAGTCTTCTGCGGTGGATCAACAAAGCTTGGCAAACACAAATTCCATTGCTGGAAACGTGGGGGGCATGGAAAACTGAACATGCGCCAAGCCATCGAGCAATCTTGCGATGTTTATTTTTATGATATCGCCCGGAAAGTCGGAGTTGATAAAATTGCGGAGATGGCGAACCGGCTCGGCCTTGGTGAGAAACTTGGACTGGATCTGCGCGGCGAAAAATCCGGTTTGATCCCGACAACAGACTGGAAGCGAGCTGTTCGCGGCGAACGCTGGCAGGTTGGGGATACATTCAATGTTGGTATCGGTCAGGGGTATGTTCTGACGCCCCCGTTGCAGCTGGCAGTGATGACAGCGAGGCTGGCCAATGGCGGAAAAGCTGTGACACCGCGCCTTGTTAAGCAGGACCCGGCTACCTTGAAGGGAGAAGATGGATTAAACGCCATTCCTGACCTGGGACTGGATAAAACAGCGCTTCAACATGTGTTGAACGGTATGTTTGACGTAATGAACGGCAAGCGTGGTACTGGGCGTGCTTCGAAGATCAAGGTCGAAGGATGGGAAATGGCTGGCAAATCCGGTACGGCCCAGGTTCGGCGGATCTCCAAAAAGGAGAGACTGACCGGTGTCTTGAAATCAGAAGAACGACGCTGGGAAGAACGGGATCATGCCTTGTTTGTCGCCTATGCACCATTTGATGAACCACGATATGCCGTATCTGTGATTGTCGAGCATGGCGGCAGCGGATCAAAAGTGGCGGCGCCAATTGCGCGAGACCTGATGGAAGAAGCTCTGCGTCTTGATCCGGTGCGCAGCAAAAACCGATCCAAATTTGTCAAGACACCGAAAGCGGACGGGGACGAGGATGCTTAGAGAAATCGGCGCTCCCGAAACCAATCTCCCGCTATCCCGAAAAATTTGGGATATAAATTGGGGGTTTGTGCTCCTGATTTGTGCGGTCGCTTCCGTTGGCTTTGTGATGTTGTATTCGGCGGCAAATGGCAGTATCGAGCCTTGGGCGTCACGCCAGATGATCCGCTTTGCCGCGGGCTTGTTTATTATGTTTGTCGTTGCCCTGGTGGATATTCGTATCTGGCTCCGCCTTGCCTATCCTCTCTATGCGATTGCATTGCTGATGCTGGGCGCTGTTGAGATTATGGGTGTTGTCGGTATGGGTGCCAAGCGCTGGGTGGATATTGGTCGTATTCAGGTGCAGCCTTCTGAAGTTATGAAAATTACGCTCATCATGGCGATGGCACGTTATTTCCATGGATTATCAATGGATGATGTCCGGCGGATCCGGTGGCTGATTGTACCGCTAATCCTGATTGTCCTGCCTGCTGCCCTGGTCTTGAGACAGCCCGATCTCGGCACGACATTGCTGCTTGTTGCTGGCGCCGGTATCGTTTTTTTCTGTGCGGGTGTCAGTCTCTGGATGTTCGGCGCGGTTATTGGTGTCGCCATCCCTAGCGGCTTTTTTGCCTATCAATTCCTGTATGAATATCAGAAGAAAAGAATTTTGATTTTTCTAAATCCTGAATCCGATCCTCTCGGTGCCGGGTATCATATCATGCAGTCGAAAATCGCGCTGGGATCTGGCGGGGTTTTTGGCAAGGGGTTGGTGCAGGGGACGCAAAGTCATCTGAATTATCTGCCGGAAATGAGAACGGATTTTATCTTCAGTATGCTGGCGGAAGAGTTTGGTCTAGTGGGCGGACTTATTCTATTTGCACTCTATATTCTGCTGATTGCGTACGGTTATGCGATTGCCTATCGGTCTCGAAACCAGTTTGGCAAGTTGCTGGCCGTTGGTATGACAGGTATTTTCTTCCTGTATGTGTTTATCAATATTGCCATGGTGATGGGATTGGTGCCGGTCGTTGGTGTTCCGCTTCCTCTGATTTCATATGGTGGTACCTCCATGCTGACCCTGCTGATCGGGTTCGGCCTTATCATGAGTGTCTATTTGCACCGGGATGTCGAGATCCAGGGTAAGAAATACTGAGACGCTGGCGTTTGAGACCGATCATCTCATCGTGATCTAACTTACCTACAAAAAATGATATGCTGCTCTTTATTCCTGTTGGCCATTAGGTAAGGATCACATGTCTGCCCGCGCCGCCCTTTATCTGTCCTTTGCCCTGATAGGGACCAGTCCTGCTTTGCCGCAAGCTGAGCCGGTTGAAGGGCTCGCCGAAATCCTGACCGGTGAGACACTTAAAGTTGCCGGCACAGTTTATCGCCTGGTTGGCATCGATGCCCCGGAAGAAGGGCAAATCTGCCAAAACAGACGAGGACGCTCTTTCGATTGTGGCAGGATATCAGCAACCGGATTAATGGACTTAACAGCAGGGGCGGTTGTGCGCTGCGATCCTATAGATCGTCAATCTGATCCGATCCTGGCCCGCTGCTCGGCGGGCGGGTATGATTTGTCAAAAGGTATGGTGTATACGGGGTGGGCTTTGCCGGACCCGAAGAGCGGGGCCGGGCTTGAGCGACAGGTGGAAAAAGCGAAAGCGGGAAAGCACGGGCTGTGGGCAGGTCAATTTGATCGACCCTGGGACTGGCGGCGCCAACATCAATAGCCTTGAGGGTTTGCTCTCGGGAAGTTGAGATGCATGTGAGGGGAAGAAGTTTTACAGTCCCGCGTATCAATATACATCGATAGGCGCCTGGATCATGATCAATAATCGACATTTCTTCACCAAAACCACCCTTCTCTTTTTGGCACTCCTCGTTGCAGGTTTTTTATCTGCGAACACCGTTAAAGCGGACGGGCATGCCAAGATGATGAAAACCTATCAGACGACGCAACAATTTGCCCCCTTTCTGGATCGCCTTAAGCAGGCTATCGCCACCGAGAAGATGGGTGTTGTTGCAGAGGCTTGTGCAGATTGCGGCGCGCGGAAAATAGGTGTTACCATTCCTGGAAACAGGGTTGTCATGGTCTTTCACCCGCGCTTTGCTGTCAGAATGCTGAAGGCCAGTCTGGACGCCGGTATCGAAGCACCGCTTCGTCTTTATGTCACCGAACAGCCTGAAGGAGCACGACTCTCTTTCCGCTTGGCTTCAGATGTTTTTGCTCCCTATGCCTCATCCGGTGATCTTGTCGATATGGCAAAGGAACTGGATGCCATCCTTCTTCGTATTGCCGAGCAGGCAACGCGCTAGGAAGTGGTAATGGCAGCTCCTGCGCTCACAATTTTCCAGCCCGCACGGCCTTTTACCTTGCCTCTAACAGGTGTGGCGATCGCGATCGCGGCTTGGATTATTGTGCAAGCAGAAGCTCAGATGCTGTGGATGTTCACTATCGCCCTCGCGATGGGTGTTGCTTTGTATCACGCCTCTTACGGGTTCAGCGGAGCTTACCGCAATTTCTTTGTCCGGCGGGACACACGCGGCATCGATAGTCAGATTATTCTGTTGGGGCTAACGACGGTTCTGTTCGCACCGGTCCTGTCGCAAGGCAGTGCGTTCGGCAATGTTGTTGGCGGTGCTGTGGCTCCTGTTGGTATCGGTATGGCTGCGGGGGCTTTTCTCTTTGGTATCGGTATGCAGTTGGGGGGTGCCTGTGCATCGGGCAGCCTCTACACAGCAGGCTCCGGCAATCCGCGTATGGCTATTGTCTTGGTCTTCTTCTGCGCAGGGGCCTTCTGGGGCAGCCTTGATCTCGCCTGGTGGCAATCTTTACCGTCCATGCCGGCTCTTTCTCTGGCAGGAGAGTGGGGGTGGGAAATAGCCCTTCCTGCTCAGCTGGCCATGCTCGGCTTACTGTATTTTTTGCTTCGTCGGTACCGGCAACAGAAAAACCGAAAGGAAAACACTGCCGAAGACATGCCTTTGACGCGCAGGCTTTTACGCGGCCCCTGGCCATTAATTTGGGGCGGCGTGTCTCTCGCTTTTCTCAATTGGCTGACGCTGGTCAGTGTTGGTCATCCCTGGGCAATTACCTGGGGCTTCACACTCTGGGGCGCCAAAGTTGCAGCCCTTGTCGGTTGGGATCCGCTTACGAGCGGCTTCTGGACGGGCGGCTTTCAGCAACAGGCTCTCGAACAGCCGATATGGCGGGATACAACATCGGTGATGAATTTGGGTATTCTGGCGGGTGCGACCTTTGCCATGTTAATCGGTGGGCGGAAAGCCGCCAGATGGGATCGGCGGATTGGTCCGCTGCTGGCTGCTATTGTTGGTGGGTTGATGCTGGGATATGGCGCTCGGCTTGCTTATGGCTGCAACATCGGTGCTTTCATCAGTGGCGCAGCCTCCACCAGCCTGCATGGATGGGTCTGGATCCTCTGCGCCTTACCAGGTAACTGGATCGGAATGAAAATGCGCCGGCTTTTCTGGCGAGAATAGGCGAGTAGTGCCACGGCTTGATCCGATGGAAATTTTTTAAATATGTGTGAGAAGGAGAAGAAAATGCGACCAATTTTGAACCCTGCAAAATTCTCAGGACTGGCACTGACGGTGATGGCCGGCTCCTTACTTGCGTTGCACGCCCAGGCGGCACCACAGGTCATCGAGCTGACACAGGTGCCGTGTCAGTTTCTCGATGTGGAAAGTGACAAGGGATACAGCACAAGTCGGAAAGCGGATTGTGAAGCAATCAACGCAAAGTCAGGCACTGAACGGGTGGCGGGCGCAAAGACACTCACGTTAAAACCGGGCGAGTATGTTTTCCGCGTTGCCAATAAAAATGTGCCTTATGAGTTGGGTTTCTGGTTGCGGGAAAAAGACTATAACTGGGCAAATCCTCTACATAAACTGAACAAGATCAGCGTCTCTGGCGGCGGTCTTCATCAGGGAAAAAGCAAGGACTATAAAGTCACCTTGAAGCCCGGTGAATATCTGTTTTCCTGCCCGCTTAATACGACGCCGGATTATAAACTCGTCGTTTCTGATAACTAGGCCGTAAACTTATACACCCGGACTAAAGGGCTTCACGTACCAGACGAAATCCGATCAGGATATGCTTGAGGGAGGCGGGGCGGCTATGGCGTGCCGCAGGTCGGCAGACGCCGCAGCCGCTGTCATCCCAGGAACCTCCCTTGACGATGTAGCGATTGGTATCAGCTGCTGTTCGGGTCCATTCAAAAACCTGGCCTGCCGGATCCAGCAATCCGAAGGGGCTTTTCCCAGCGGGGAATGAACCGACAGGCAAGGTATCAAAAGGGCCCTTGTCATGACTGTTCAGATTGGCAGGCTCAAACTCATTTCCCCAAGGAAAATATCTGCCATCGACACCTCTTGCAGCTTTTTCCCATTGGCTTTCTGTCGGTAGCTGCCAGTGTTGTCCAGTGCGATCCGAATACCATTTTGCGAAAGAAATCGCGTCTGTGTGAGAGACGAGAACGACAGGGTGATTTCCGCGACTTTCCGGATAAGACCTGTTTTTCCAGGCAAAGCGGCGGGTGCGTTCGAATGGATGAATAAGGCCATATTGTCGCCAGACAGAGGGGGTGACATTCGGGCTTTTATGACCGGTTTCCCGCAGGAAATGCTGGTATTCCTGATTGGTGATCAGCCGGTCTGTTATGACGAAAGCCGGGATCGAGAGGCTTTTGCGTTCAGTTTCGTTTTCATACCATCGTCCGGTTCGCGTTCTGCTATGCCTATAGGCTTTCTCATCCAGACGATAAGCCATTTCCCGTTCCGCACGGTCAGATCCTGTAATGAAAGTCCCGGCTGGAACAGGAATTGTTTGCAGAAAAGAAAGCGGCATCTCGGACGCTGGGGCAGCGATCGCGTGGATGAGCATTGCCGTACTGAAAATCGCAATTATCAAGGGCTTTGAAGTAAGACGCTGCATTTCCCATTCCGTCACGTTTATGTGAAGCATCGTTATTAGAGAGAGGGTCGCGCATCTGACATAGTCTGGTCAATAGATGAGGCCGGGACACAGAACAAATTAAAGTGACATCCATCTTTGCTAGGGAGGGAAACCTTATGAAAAACTTGAATAGTACACTTAAGTCTTCCACCATTATTCCTGCACTTTTTGCCGCTGGTCTTTTGGCTGGGGGCGGATCGATGTTTATGTCAACTGCCCAGGCCTCGGGGCCGGAAAAAACAGGTGTTAATCCAGCCGCGGTCAGTCGGGCGGCATCTTCCGCGGATGGTGTTCAGGTCGCGGCCTGTAATCCCTGCGCGGCTAAGAAGAATCCCTGTAATCCATGTGCCGCCGCCAATCCGTGTAACCCCTGTGCGGCTGCAAATCCATGCAACCCTTGTAATCCTTGCGCAGCAGGTGGGGGATCCTATTCTCAGAACTGTGTTGTTCCGCGATTAGCATCGGCCAATCCGTGCGCTGCCAAGCGGAACGCCTGTAACCCCTGTAATCCGTGTGCAGCCAAGAAGAATGCGTGCAACCCTTGTGCGGCCAAGAAAGCGGCTTGCAATCCGTGTAATCCATGCGCCGCCAAGAAAAATCCATGTAATCCTTGCGCCGCCGCCAATCCCTGTAACCCCTGTGCCGCTAAAAACCCTTGTAATCCATGCAACCCTTGTGCAGCAGGGGAAGCCCCTGAACTGACGGCCAAGGAGGCCATTGCGGCTTATGATTGCATCCGGGCTGAAATGACGGCCGGATATGTCAAAGCCGGTATTCGGGAAATGGCCGGTTATACAGGTTGGGAAAATGTCGCTACCAGCCCTTATGTCGCCGCTACACATGGCAATCGTTTCGTTAATAACTGGGTCAATGCCGTCGGGGCGGAGCGCTATAAAAAATATGAAGATATCGGGCAGATGCCAGTTGGTTCGGTGATTGCGAAAGACAGTTTTACAGTCCATACCAATGGCAAGATGATGGCGGGCCCCATGTTCCTAATGGAGAAAATGGAGAATGGGTTCGCTCCGAAAACCGGCAACTGGCGATATACGATGGTCATGCCGGACGGAACAATTTTTGGTCGCACCAAAGGCAACAATTCTGAAGGCATGGCGTTCTGCGCAGAATGTCATGAGGCAGGGGCTGATGGGCAGGACTATCTGTTATTGCTGCCTGAAGAAAACCGCAAATAAGGTCTATTTAACCAATAATGACCCTCTCATGGGAAATTCGAAGAGAGAGTCGTTTCCTTTTATTTCCCGCATAAATTTATCTAACGAGGAGAAAAACCATGTTGAAAAAATCCCTTAAAGTAACGGCTGTTGGTCTGACCGCTCTTTCTGCAGCAAGTATTGCTGCTGTTCCAGCCGCACAGGCGTCATCTTTGGACGGCGTTGTGATTGCTTCTTGCAGCCCTTGCTCTGCTAAGAAGAAAAATGCTTGTAACCCTTGCAACCCATGTGCAGCTAAGAAAAATGCCTGCAACCCTTGCAATCCTTGTGCAGCCAAGAAAAAGAACAAGTGTAATCCTTGTAACCCATGTGCAGCCAAGAAAAGCTAACGCAGCAACGGCGATTGTAAAATAATCAGTTGTCGGAACTGGTTATTTTGCTTCACAGTTGGGCACGCAGGTTCTGAAAAGGGCTTGCGTGCCCAATTGATTAGATCCTTTTTGTACACAGGTAAAGCATGCTGGACTGGGAAAGCCTGACATTGCAAGAACTGGAAGAGATGGCAGATGCCGGGCAGTATGTCCTCAATTGCTATCGGGTACTTGCCAAGTCAAACGACAATATCGTTGGTGAAGTGATCAAGGATCAAGGGACATTTTATGAAATGGACCATTATCCACCCGGTGATGTCTATGATCCGGAAACCCATTCACAATACTATTATCATGCCCACCGGGAAGGGGAGCATGGTCATTTCCATACATTCGTCCGATCAGAGGGGATGACGCCGGAGATAAAGGCAATCAAGGACCAGTCTCATCAGGATTACATGGATGAACGGGATGACAATATCAGTCACTTGATCGCAATTTCCATGGATAATAAAGGCTTCCCGATCAGCTTGTTTACGACAAATCGGTGGGTAACAGCCGAAAATTGGTATACGGCAGAAGATGTTATTACATTGCTGGATCAGTTTGAAATGGACCTCGCGCCGCCCTCCTGGCCAGTGAATATCTGGCTGACGGCCCTGATACGGCTCTATAAGCCCGTTATTGCAGATCTACTGCGGGACCGGGACAAAAAGATTGAAGAATGGAAAGCGGCTCATCCGGATAAAGATGTGTTCGAGGATCGGGATCTTGAAGTGACATCGGAAATCGAAATCTCCGTGGAAGATTATCTCAAAAAAATCGAAACCCGACTGGCCCGGGAAATGGGCGAGAAAGTCGCAATATGAAGCGGCCATATTGACTGAAAATACCTTCTCTTCCTCTATTTAAGTTTTTTCTTATGCTTTGCATGAGAAAGACAGGTGGTTTATGCTTGCAGCCTGATAAACGGCCCAATGGTTGATAGATAGTTCCAGTCAGTGAGGCGTTAAGCAGAGCTGTCTTCGTTATAACAATGTTCTTTGGGAGGGGAAGATTGTGCCAGCATCACTGGAAGTGAATCATATCAGAGAAATTGATCGCGTATTAGAGGGCGGTATTTCTGTTAGGGATGATGATGTTCGTCAATCCTGGCTGCGCTGTGTGAACAGGCATGGGCTCGATCCATCTCGCCCTAACCCTGCTTATATCGTGCCGGATGGTAAGCTTCGCGAACATCGTGAAAAATCAGAGAAATTGATCTCAATTGCGAGGAGCGGTCTGGAAAATCTGTTCCGGCAGGTTGCGGGTCAAAACTATGTCCTGCTTTTGGCCGATAATCACGGTATCACTGTTGACTTCTTTGGTGATCGATCATTTGAAAGTGACTTGCGAAAGGCAGGTTTGTATCTTGGCTCTGATTGGTCAGAAAACCTTGCGGGAACCTGCGGGGTCGGTTCCTGTATCACGACCGGTGAAGCCATCACCATTCACCAGACAGATCATTTTGATTTCACCCACACGCCCCTCAGCTGCACAGCAGCACCGATCTTCAATACCGCAGGTGAGCTAACGGCTGTTCTCGATATATCGCTCTTACGATCCCCTCAGCCAAAAATCAGCCAGAGCCTTGCCATGCAACTGGTAACAACATCCGCACGTCGGATTGAGCTGGCGAACTTGATGGCAATGAACCGTTCGGAGTGGGTCTTGCGGTTCTCGCAGATGCCGGAATTTTTGGATGTTGATCCTGAAGCTGCTCTGGCACTTGATGGCAGCGGAAATATCATAGGAATGACCCATATAGCCGCGCGCATGATATCAAAAGCGGTGCATATTGATTGGCGTAGCTCTGCTCAATTAATCGGCCAGCCCGTCAGTCGTTTTTTCAATCTGGCCATTGATGATTTGCCAGAACTCACCCGTGGCCGTCCGACGGAAGAACGGCTGATTTTCCTCAAAGATGGAACCTCCATGTTTGGGCACGCTATTTCTCCCCATCACAATATTTCCTCCGTTACCACCAGGATTAATCTTCCGCGACCCTTACAAGTGTTGAGCGACGAAGAGCCGCAAATGAGGCAGCTTGAAAAAGCGGCGGCAAAGCTTTCCAATGGTCCGGCTTCTGTATTGATAGCCGGTGAAACAGGTTCCGGCAAAGAAAGACTGGCGCGGGCTATGCATCATAGTTCTCTAAATCCTTCAGCACCCTTTGTGGTTGTCAATTGCGCCGCGATATCTGAAGAAATGATAGAACAGGTGCTGTTTGGTATAGAGACACGGCAGGGGCTCATCCAATCTGCCAATGGCGGTACTCTGTTCCTGGATGAAGTGGGCGATTTGACGCCCGCGGTGCAGGCACGTTTGTTAAAAGTATTATCAGATGGTGAACTGCCTTCTGTCGATAACCTTCCCTCAGTAAAGTTGCGGATAAAAATAATTTCGGCGACAGAGCGGGATGTCAGCAGGATGATTGAGGAAGGAACGCTAAAGTCGAATTTTTACTTCCATATTGCCGCGGCAACCCTGCGCATGCCGCCACTGCGAGAACGCACCGATTTCGACTGGCTGCTTGATAAATTGTTGCGGCAAAGGGCAATTTCTTATCCGAGATCGTATCGGTTAAGCGCAGCTGCGCGCCTTGAACTCAAACATCGTGCGTGGCCTGGCAATATCCGTGAACTGGTGAGTGCACTGGATGTGGCACTTGCCATGTCGGAAAGTGAAGTGATTGATCTGGAAGATCTTCCTAAACCGGCCCTTCCGGAAAGTCCGCCGGCCTTGCGGCAATCAAAAACTCTCGGTGAGGAAGCCGATGATTTGAAAACGGCTTTGAAAATATGTGGCTGGAATATCTCCAGAACTGCCCGATATCTTGGTATCAATCGAACAACAGTGCATCGGCGGATGGAGCGATTGGGCATTCAAAGGCCGCACTGAGTTTCTCTGCGAGTGATGTGAGCTGTTGCAGTCCTCGTTGCATGCAACACAATGCGCTACATGTTTTTCCGATATTTTCTGCTGACATAGTTTTTTGGCGCAATTCGCCTTATCTACCTCCTCTTTTTATCCTAGTTTTTTCTCATAAAAAGTTCTTAGGGAGGAAAGATGAATGCTCGATACTACAGTTAATGGCGAGGTGACAAAATTTCTGAGCCAGTTTGAAAGAGTCCTTGAAAGTGGCAATATAGATCATGCGGTTGAGATGTTTCAGGATGACTGCTATTGGCGAGATCTGGTGACATTTACTTGGAATATCAAAACCGTTGAAGGTAAAATGCAAGTCCGGGACATGTTGGACGCTCAGCTTGCCAAGACAAAACCGATCAATTGGCATGTAACCGAAGGCGAGTTGGCCACTAAAGAGGAAGGTGTCATCACCGCCTGGATCAATTTTGAAACGGAAGTAGCGCGTGGCTATGGTTTGATCCGCCTAAAAGAAGGTAAGATCTGGACTCTTCTGACATCTATGACAGAGCTGAAAGGTCATGAGGAGCCTCTGGGTATGAACCGTATTCCGGGTGCGAAACATGGCGCTGGTAAAAACCGGTTGAGTTGGAAGGAAGAACGCGAAAAAGAAGCCGGTGAACTTGGCTACGAGATACAGCCTTATACAGTCATTATCGGAGGCGGTCAGGGTGGAATTGCTCTTGGCGCACGGCTTCGTCAACTTGGTGTGCCAACGATTATTGTCGAGAAGAATGATCGGCCCGGCGATAGCTGGCGCAACCGTTACAAGTCGTTATGCCTACATGATCCAGTTTGGTATGATCATCTTCCTTACTTGCCATTCCCGCCAAACTGGCCTGTCTTTGCACCAAAAGACAAGATCGGCGATTGGCTTGAAATGTATACCAAGATTATGGAACTCAATTACTGGACAAGGACAGTCTGTAAATCCGCCATCTATGATGAGCAGACAAAAGCCTGGACAGTTGTCCTCGATCGAGAAGGCAGTGAGGTTGTTTTGAAACCCAAGCAGCTGATCTTGGCGACAGGCATGTCTGGTAAGGCAAATATGCCGGAAATTCCGGGCATGGAGACATTTAAGGGGGATCAACATCATTCATCCAAACATCAGGGTCCAGATGCATATAAAGGAAAAAAAGCGGTTGTTATTGGTTCAAACAATTCTGCGCATGATATTTGTGCCGCTCTTTGGGAAGGGGATGTTGATGTGACGATGGTGCAGCGCTCAACAACTCATATTGTTCGCTCTGACAGTCTGATGGATATTGGCCTGGGTGCGCTTTATTCGGAGCAGGCCGTCGCCGACGGTATGACGACAGAGAAAGCTGATATGATTTTTGCATCCCTGCCATACCGTATCATGCACGAATTCCAGATCCCACTTTATGACCAGATGAAAGAAGTCGACAAGGATTTCTATGCGGGTCTTGAGAAAGCAGGCTTCAAACTGGATTGGGGTGCAGATGGTTCAGGCTTGTTCATGAAATATTTGCGGCGCGGTTCAGGCTATTACATTGATGTTGGTGCAAGCCAGTTGATTATTGACGGAAAAATCAGACTTGCCCATGGCCAGGTTCATGAAGTTGTTGAGGACGGGATTATTCTTGATAATGGTACAAAGCTGGATGCGGATTTGATTGTTTATGCGACAGGTTATGGTTCGATGAACGGGTGGGCAGCAGATCTCATTAGCAGGGATGTAGCTGATAAAGTTGGCAAATGCTGGGGACTTGGCTCTGATACTCCCAAGGATCCAGGGCCATGGGAAGGGGAGCAGCGCAATATGTGGAAACCAACGCAGCAGGAAGCACTCTGGTTTCATGGCGGAAATCTGCATCAGTCACGGCATTACTCTCAATTCCTGTCGCTTCAAATCAAAGCGCGTATGGAAGGTATTGAGACACCAGTATATGGGATTCAGGAAGTCCATCACATGGGGTGATATGACTCTCCGGGACGGCCGCAGGTGCAGCCGTTCTGGAGCTATCCGCGTATCACATTTTCTGCAGTCCTGTTGCAGGAAATGTGATACGCTAAGCTTTGAAAGACCTTTGGGGGCGCTTAGCTCAGTTGGTAGAGCAGCTGACTCTTAATCAGCGGGTCACAGGTTCGAACCCTGTAGCGCCTACCATTTAATTAATTGATTTTATTGATAAAATTGAACGATAGCGATTTGAAATCTAAAACGAAAAAACAATAGGTAAGCACTGGGTAAGCAGGTGGCAGAGAAAAATGGAGCTTCTCAGCGTAGGCAGTATTTTCGTTTGCGAATATCCGAGCGCAATAGGTTCGCATGATCAAAGGTGATTTGAATAATCTGTGCTACCGTCTGAATAGTGTAACTCCCAAACTTCGTATGCGCTGAAGCCAAACACCTGAAAACTTGTTCCGTTGGAGAACAAGAAGTGTAAGTCGCCAGACTTTCTGTCGAGTTCGGCTTTATCAAGAATCTGGTTATCCAAAATTTTGATGAGCATCTCTTTGGCATCTATTGGCTCGTCTAGCCCATAAATCTGCTTGTGATCAAAGCTGCTGATAACTGTGTTGTTGACTTTGATCATTCGCCAGTAACATGCATTGAGCGTAATATCATTGGGAAACAGGATTGATATGCTCGCTTGGCCGAACTCATCTGGAATATCGTTTGCCCTAATTTCGACCGAACCGCCGCACAGATTTAAGAGCTCTTTTTTTAGGCCGTCGTTCATCATTTCCAATTTTCCAAAATAGAACTGCTATCGTTCGCGCATACATACGTGATCACGTTTCGTACGTACGTGGAGATCCTTTTTTCAGAGACATTTCTTCAGCGGCCCAATGTTCATTCCTTCGTAACGTATCGAACAGAATGGCAAAAAAATAAACTGGCGCGTCAGCACTCGTTCTGAGTATGTTTCCATCTATCAATTCTATACGTATCGTAACAAAGAGGTCGAGTAGTGAGTTGGGAAAAGTGGAATAAGGCAATCTCGTTGCAAAACGCGCCTCTGAAATTTGGTGATGAAGCGCAGGCGGCTGCGTATCGAAAATATCATCAAGAACAAAATGGAATGATGATGCTGGAGAAATTGATTTCGAATATTGAGGGCGATGCCAAAGGCGCTGATATCTTCGAAGGTCTTGCCGTTAAGACAACCTCCAAGCTCGAAATCCTGACATCCCTTCGTAACGATACGAAGAAAAGGCTTCTGTCAGGGGAATTGACAGGCTACGGATTTCAGTCCCCTCGTAACGTACAGGATGCACCTGTCCAGATCCCGAGTGATTTATGGAACGGTCGTATTAATTGGGAGAGAGACAGCTTGACGTCTGGCTCGATTAAGCTTGAAAGCCTACGTATTGAAGAGTTGGTATCTGTCGAAATCGCTCCTGCCGGTCGGCCAAGTCGACAGGAGCAGATAAAGGAAGCTTTCCTCACGCTAGCCGATCAAGGCAAAATTGATTTCTCCAAACCGAAGACAGCTTGCTATGAAACGGTTCGAAAATGGGTGTTGGATCACTATCCTGATGAGGAAAATGGTGATAAAGGTCTGAGCGTCAAGGCGCTCGAAAAACATGTTAATCCTTTGTTTGATCAGGAAAAATAGAACTCCCTATAATCTATAAAACCTCCTCCTATTTATAGGATTATTAATAGGGACGGACTTCGCTGACAATACCTCCATCGACAGACACAACGTTAATGGAGCTATGATATGACACGGACTATTATTGAAGAACAATCCGCCGAATACTATGACAGTATGATTGACGAAAAGCGGGCGGCTGACTTCCTTGGCTACTCCATTCGCGCCTTGCAGAACTGGCGAGTGAGGGGCGGAGGTCCCAACTTTGTAAAGGTCTCTGCCCGCTCCATCCGCTACCGCCGCCGCGACCTGATCCGCTGGATCGAAGAGCGCACTGTCTCCAGCACTTCCCAAGCCGTTGGCTATTGAACCTGTTTTGGCCTTGCGGGCTTGACCGCACCGTAAGGCTTTTTGGGGCCGAGAGGCCGGGGCGCTGCATCTGCAGTGCCCCTTTCCCTCGCCAGCCCCGGTAATTTGGGCAGGGAGAGGCTCCCGACCCCAAAACCCAAGCGGTCCCGGCGCGGAGCGCACTGATTTCCATTCATTCAAACAGACGCCCGAAAACTCAAAAGGGGGGTCCTCGTAACACCCCCCTCTAGAATTCCTTAAGCGTAGACAGGAGTAATCATGACCATTCAAAACATTTATGCAGGCTTTGACACTCTCGAAATCTCTTTCCAAGGCGCTTTGTCTTTTGAGGTAATTGATCAGTTGGAGCAAGTGAAAGAAGAGGCCACTGCGCGGCAGGAAAATCAACTCGCGGAAATAGGTCCCGGACGTATTCAGGGACATGTGGGGAAATCCGGAATGAGCGGCGGATATGCATACACCTTCAGCACAGGCCCGCTGGGTGAGCTTTGGAGCTTCAAGAAGAACAGTAATCCGAGTGAATGGAATATTGGTGTGAAGGTCTATGCTGCGGCGCTGGTTGCTTATCCCTATTGGGAGATCAAGGAGCGTCTGCTGCAACGGCTAAAGGATATGGGCTGTATCATTGGTCAAGAAAGTATCCGCCGCGTGGATTTCGCCATGGATTTCCTGATCCCAGGCGTCTTCGAAATTAATGAACATCAATTTGTCGCCCACCACCGATCAAAAATCTCTCCCTATCTGAAATTTGAGGATGTAGATCAAGACACAGGCAATAATGATGGAACCTACGTGTTCCGAGGAGGCCGAAAAGAGTCCGTAACCATCGGCAAAATGCCGGGCCGTCAGGTCATTGTCTATGACAAACGAAAAGCAGCTCTGGACCTTGGCACGCCTCACTGGTTCAAAGTCTGGGGAATTGATCCAAAGGACAAAACCAAGAATGTCTGGCGCGTGGAACTCCGCGCCGCGAAGAAGGAGCTAAAGGACAAATGGAATATCCGATCCTTCAAAGATCTTGAGGACTCTGTTGGCGACGTCTTTACCCACATAGCCCATAAAATCCGATACAATGACGATTTTCAAACGGACGCCAATGTATCCAGACAGCGGCAACACCCCTTATGGGATGCTGTTCACAAGTGCTTGGAAAACAAACTAACCGAATACCGATCCGGTCTTCTTCCAAATCAGGTGAAAGAGGTATTGGCGAGCCAACAGAAAGAAATCTACGTAACGCAGTTAATGGGTCTTGTTGCAGGTCTTGCGACTATTGAAAGCTTTGACAGAGAACGGATATTGAACGTCTTGCCGTCGCAAATGGCTGATATCATAGGCAACCAGATAAGAGCTCCAGAAACGACGTTTTTTGAAAGCGTTGAAAGGGCGAAGAAAAGGTTGGTTTTTGTCTCCTGTAAGTGAATACAAATTAAAGAGCATACAAGCACGTATTCATTTCCAAATTACTTCCGTAACTTCTTTGAAGCTTTTCTTCCCTTCCGATAATTCCTCTCGCAATTGCAGGTAATCATTAGGGGAAGGGAGTCCTGATATGTTTAAGCGACTGGTAATTTTAAGTCGGCTAAATAGTGTATTGATTTCATTTAAAATATGATCTCTCATGATAGATTGAGCCCACCTAAATGTAACCATAGAATAAAATGAATAAAATTCAGTGAAGTATTCGTTGCCACTATCTCTACGATTCCAACCCCAGATTTTGGTAGCTTTTTCATGATAAATATTTGTTTCTTTGACAAAGTCTCCAAAATTAAAATGGCTTGAAAATCCTGACTGCATATTCTCAAGCCAGAATTCCGGTGCAGAGCTTCCAAATCTTTCCAAGTTTTTGAGGGTTGTTTTATATCTCTTTTTTCCACCAAGTTGGCGTGGCATGGTAATTTGCCAAACTTCGGATGACCGAATGATGTTCACCTTGCGACCAATGTCCTCCCAATGCCCTTTTGGTACGATTTGCAAATAATAGAATGGTACTCTGAATAGTCGCTTAGAAGTAAAATTAGAAAGGTTAAGCAGGTTATCTTTTGTTGAAAATAATTCGTAATAAGCACATCCGTCCCAAGCTAAAAGAGTGGCAATATTCTCGATTGCTTCACAAGTTAGACCGACAAGGTTATCTTCATCGTTTCTTGCAAGAGAGCTTAATACTGACAGTGCGGCTTTTTGGGACTGTTCGTCTCCATGTAAGGTGATTGAAAATTTTTCATTTCTTCTTGTCCGACCTCTGATAGGAACAATTGATAGCGGCACATCTTCTACAAACATGTCCAATGTAAGGCTGGAGAATGGAGGGCTCGAAAGACTACGGAAGTGCCTCGTCATCCTTAGTTCGGCAGTGTTCGAAAACTCTGAACTCATGAGGAGTTCTCCTCTCCACTATCGCTCTTTTCATAGTCACGCTCCTCTTGGCCCAAAGCTCTATTGAGATCTTTTGAATGCTTAGTAAAACTTAAATCACCCGTTTCCTTACGGCTCGATAAATAGAAATGACAAAAAATATCTGTTGGTTTGTAGAAATTATAGGAATCTCTTATTGCTAAAATTCGAACGAGAGAGCTCTCGTGATCAGCTATTTCCTGTGGAAAATACATGCCCTTACTATAGACTTCTCGACGCGGAACCTCGGAAAGCTTGCCTCTAATTGCTCTTTGCCACTGAAATCGCATTTCCCCTCTCGGAACCACGTAAAAATTGGTTTCGTTGACGTTTAAAGTTAGAGATATAAATTTAAGCCTCTCGCCGCCTTGGTCTTTTTCAAGATACTGATCCCAGATTTGAGCTGTAATTTCCCATAAATCGGGATTTTTATAATACTCTGACAATAATTTCGCATATCCGCTAATCGTAATTAGATCAATAATTGGGGATAATGAAATTAAGACATCATGCGAAAGCGTCATATTCTCCGAGGTGACTTTCGGTTTCAAGTTGTCGTATTTTAACAGACTACTGAAAAAATATTGTTGAAAGCCCACTGTAAAATATTCAAGATCATTTTCTAGGAGCGCTTCAAATACTGCTTCACCGGTTGTATGAAGGAATTGTCCACTAAAGTCGGGAAAATCTGCCGGTCGATTGCCCAGTGAAAGAACCGGTTCCAATGTTGCCATGTTTTTCAATAAGGCTTTTTTTCGATGATCTATTTTATTAGAAAGTTCAGAGATTTCGATTGATCGCCAGGGTAGGTCGTCTAATTTTCTATTCAGCTCGAAATCATGAATGATACTTAACCAGTCATTTTTTTGGTAGTTTACCTTATTCCAGTATTCCCATTCTTGACTAACTAATATTGCAGCTATCCAAGGTTGTTTTTTTGAAATTGAATCTTCTATAAGTTCTTTAAAAAAGGACAAGCCGCCATCAACTATAGAATCAATATTTAGTGAAAATTGCTGTACCTCATTAAGCGTTATAATTTCCAGCTGATACCATAGTGGAGTAACATACTCTCCCCTTACGCGACGCTCATAGTTTAGTCTGGGTTGCAACCATTCGAGTTGGGATATCCAATAGCTCGGTAATTCTTTATCATAAATTTCAGTCTTGGAATTCCAGTTAACAGAACTGATTTTCGCTTTGGTATACTCATAGCTCAAGCTTGGTAATGTTTTTCGATACTCAAGCAAAGTGTCGATCATCATCTTGCCTAGTTGATCAACAATCGCCAATTGCTCCAGAATAACGTCTTGATCTTCTGCACTATGGTTAAGATTCTCAAAAAAAATTCCGCTGAATTCTTTAACGGTTTTTTGGCTTTTTTCGATGTTACCAAGAAGTACGATTTTACTTATATATGCTTGGAAATAAGGAAAAATTTCTGATAATTGAGCATATTGATTATCTAAAATGTTGGCCTTAATGCATTGTTTGATAATTGCCATGCAATTGTTTTCTACCCAATCGTAGTCAGCGCCATCCTTCGGAATAAGGCGCGTTGAAGTTTGGTGCGCAATTGAAGTTTCGCTGTCACGTGCCTTGTACCATTCTTGTTGTAAGTATACAGATTTATACCACTTGCTATTAGTAGGAATTTTGTGCCGCGCTTTTTCATAAGAAATGAGAAACATAAGGCACTTATTAGCCAATTCGATGAAGGGGCGGCCTCTCAAGTGATCCTCTTGTTCCGTAATGTCAGCAAGCGTTTTTAAAGTCTCAAATGAAATAGTTGCTTGCTTGTGAGCATGATTTTGAAAGGAGGCGTCGTTCCACTGATACCCGCCGGCTACGACAGATTGCAAGGACTTACTCAAGTCGTGAAAAATATGTGATGATAGTGCTGTAGGGTTGAAAAAGTTAAATGCTCGCTGTCCTAGTTTTACAAATGCAAAAATCCCGATACCTGAGAAAAATATAACCAGTGGTATCGCGAGTTGGATCACTGGCAGGCCAATAGTCTTTAGTGTGATCAGTACTATGCAGAAAAATGTAGTGAAAGCCAAAAAGCTCAGGTAAAAATTACCAAACTTTTCTTGAGATAAAAGGTTTCGGACATTGTTTGGGACTCTTGCATATATTGTACTGCTAACCGCACTAATGCCTGCGTAATATAGTCCTATGAAAATTCCGCCAATCCCACTAATTGTGGCGAGAAGTGTTATATAAAACTCATCATTAATGGATTGCTGGATTGATAGGATTTCTTGAAGATTAAGCTTTAGATGCGAGTTGCCGAGTTGCATTAACCCTGCAAGCGTAACCGCCGATAATATAGGCATAAAGGTTATCTGAGTGATGCTTTTAGCTGAGCTAAGAGCTGAAGATGCGTTCTGAATTTTTGCAGAGATTAAGTATTTCTGCGCTTTTAATTCAAATAACAATTTTAGTGCTTTGCTACGGGCAAGCCAAAAATTCTTATTGCGGTGCAATGTCAGGATAATTTGATCAATCAATTCTCAATTTCCGCGATAACTAGGGAGAATTTATACAAGCACAATGATGATTTTCTATCAAGCCTTCTGAGAATAATATTGTTGCGGTTGATTATCCGCCGAATTGCAGTCGGATATAGCTGCCCCAAGATAAAAAATATACAATGATTTAAATAGTATTTTCGCGTTTTTCGAATAATTTAGATCTAAGGGCTAACAGCCTGACCGTTAGCAACACGCCACGCTTTTTCCAGCGCTTTTTTTCCTGAACACGATAATGTCCGCTTTGTTGGGCATGGTCGAGCAACTATAGCTTCAAGAATCATAGGGGTAGATAATCCTTTCCCTCTGTGATCACTCCGTATCGCCAATGCTTCTCCAGTATAAAAACCAACAAACTCACCATTGGACAATAATGCAACGTCTCCAAGATCTGTATCCAATTCATTTAATGTATATTGCTTGTTAAGCTTTTTAATTTCATTTCTTATATATTCCTCAATTGACGGGGCTGAAATCTCAAATGCGACTGGAGTCGCCGTTATTGTTTGATTGCCTGTACACATAAATTCATCAAAGCTCATTTTTGTTATTTCCACTAACCCCTCCTTAATTTCTGTTCTTTCCAATTTCAAACAAATTAGAGTAGTGAGTATTTATAATAATACTCATTACTCTAATTGTGGAACTGCTGGGACTTTGTGCCTATAATATTTACGGCTTCCCTCAAAGGATCATCGGCAAGGTGCGCATAGCGTTGCGTCGTTTGCGGTTGAGTATGACCAAGGAGTTTTCCCACGATAGGTAACGATACGCCGCTGGAGACAAGATGCGAAGCGAAGGTGTGCCGTAAGTCATGGAGCCTTACGTTTGGCAGATTAGCGGCGGCCCGGACCTCATCCCAGAAGCGTTTGATCTCGGTGATGGGTTGGCCGGTGACTTTTCCGGGGAAAGTGTACTCGCTATCCGGTGGGCAAAGCTCACGCCAGTCTAACAGGACTTGAATGGCGTCTGCCGATAGCGGCACATATTCTGTTCGTTTCTGTTTTGTCGTATGAGCCGGTTTTGTCCAAGTGCCGCGGTCGAAATTGAAATCTTCCCATTTGGATTGCATCAGCTCACCACGTCTTGCTCCTGTCAGGATCAGCAGGCGGACGATGGTTGCGCCGCGTCGGTTCGGGTGTTGATCAAGCACGGAAGCTAGGCGTTTCAATTCTTCCTCTGACAGCCATCTATCGCGTTTCTGTTCTTGAAATTTCGGAATACCGGTAAGGAGGTTTTTATCGGCCCAGCTCCAATTTACCGCGAGGCTGAACATTTTTGAGGCGAGGGCGCGAACCCGGTTGGCACGATAGGGAGTATCTTTCAGTTTCAGGATAATCTGCTCCATATCCCGTTGTCGGATCTCCTTCACTTTATGATTGGCAAGGCGAGGAAGCAGATAGTTGTCCAGCATGGACTGATCATCCTTGATGGATTTGGGGCGCTTGTTGGGCTTTGCATGCCGTTCCATATAGTCTTCGGCAAGTTGCGAGAAGGTTGGAGCCTTTCGCTGTTGCAGGCGATCCTCTGCGGGGTCTTCTCCGCTTGCTACGTTGCCGAGTTCAATGCGAGCGCGTTGTCGGGCTTGATCGGCGGTAAGGGCACCATGTTTGCCCAATGTCAGGCGGCGAGAGCGTCCATCTTTGCGATACTGAACAAGATAGCTTTTGACACCCGTGTGTTTGATACGAAGGCCGAGGCCTTTTAGTTCACTATCCCAGTGAAAAATATCCTTCTCATCAGGCGAAGGAAGGATCGCTAGATCAACGAACCGTTTTGTTAGTTTAGGCATTTTAAGAGCGCTCCAAGCCTGCTTACCTAAGGACCGTATTTTGCTTACCCGAGCTGTGACGAATGATGTTTAAGCCGATTTTCTGAAGCGGCGCAAAAATAGCTCAAGCTGACCAACATTTATCCACTGACGTATTAATCAGAAAGCCATCGGGTAAGCATTAGGTAAGCAAAGTATCGAGAATTGGAGCGTAGTCGGTGTGGCTGATTTCGTAAAGGGAAATTTATAAAATATATATAAATCAATATATTATGATCGTATAGAGTAAAATATGTAAAATGAGAGAAATGTTGATTTTGAGGACTCTTAATCAGCGGGTCACAGGTTCGAACCCTGTAGCGCCTACCATTTAAAAAGATTAAGCGGTTTGTCTTGTGACCATATCGATGATGGTGGCGCCAAGCTCGTTTTTGGCTTTCTGCTCCGTAATTTCTTTGGCTGCTGCCGCATAGGATAATGCTTCTGCCGCTCCCAACATAACTTGTAAGCCTGCCATGTGGATGTCGCCACTGGGCGAAAATGGTGCGAGTGCTTTTTGACATTTTTTAAGGAAAGTCGTTTTACAGGCTCGTTTTATTTGTTCCAGCTCGGGAACGGTGCTTAACGCCGCTGCTACTCCCGGTATTTCTTGAGCTTGTGCCATCACGCAGTCAACATATCCGACAGCAATCGCTTTAGCGCATGCCTCCACGGTTTCATTATTTTTTTGGATGGCCTGTTCTATAAGAAGCGTTTGCCGAGTATCAAACTCCTCATATAGCGCAACAAGAAGAGTATTTCTCGACCCAAAGTGACTGTAGACCACGGGTTTGGTGACGCCTGATTGCTCCGCCAAATATCCGAGCGTCAAACCCTCAGCTCCCTTCTCGCGCACAATGGCCCAGGCCATATGTACCAATTGATGATATCGCTCTTCACGTGAGAGACGTCTACGGACTTTCCTTGACATTGTTATATACCATTGGTAACTTACATAAATTAACTTACTAATGGTATATAGTTGCCAGTATCCACTCTTATTGCAACAGAAATCATCGGAGGCCAGACCGTGCACGCCCTCATTGTGACTGCCAATCCAAATCCCAAATCCTTGACGCATGGTGTTGCGCAGAAAATTGCCGACAGTGTTCTAAGAACCAATCAGGATCACACTGTTGAGATAGCAGATCTCGCGGCTGAAAATTTCGACCCATGCTATAAGATTGAAGACATGCATGCCTTTCATGGCGACGCTAAATCTGGATCGGAAATTCTTGCGGAACAGCATAGAGTTGATCGGGCCGATGCTCTTGTTTTAGTTCATCCCATATACTGGTGGTCTTTTCCAGCCTTGTTAAAGGGATGGATTGATCGCGTTTTTACTCATGGTTGGGCCTATGATGATACGTCAGGGGACAAGATCATTAAGAAACTTCATGACTTGAAGGTCCATATTGTTTCCATTGCAGGGGCTGATGTCAGCACGATTGCGCGCCACGGTTACTACGGTGCCATGAAAACTCAAATCCATCATGGAATTTTTGACTATTGCGGAGCGCCAGTTGAAACATCGGAACTCATATTCCAGTCGGACCCCGAGATTTGTTTGAGAAGAGCTGATGGAATAGGGACAAGAATTTTTCCCTGACCATTAATCAGAAAGTCACATAGGTAAGCATAGAGTAAGAGAGTTCCGGAGAATTAGAGCGTGGTTCGTGTAACAGATCTCGTGAAATTATATCTAAAACAATGCTTTATGAGTGGTCAGAGTAAGTTGGAGAAAATAATAGATTACTGCGCAACTCCCTGACATGTTTCAGTCTTTCTCAATCATCGGCGGTAGTCGAAAGCAGGCATCGGCTATATTCTTGAGCTTTGAAGCTGCCGGGGCGGCTTCGTCCGATGGTAGGAGGACGGACACCTCTTCAATGCCAAGATCTTTTAACTGGTAAGGGGTGCCGTGACCATATTCGAGATGCCCGCGGCCAATAATACCGATGACTAAAGGGCTGGTTTCATCCGTCTGGCTTTTGGCGATGTTGCACGCAAAGGCACGATCCCAGGTTTGTTGGGCGCGGACGAAACGATCCCGGCGGACTTCCTCTTCTTTGGATTGAGCGAAAAAGGGTGATTTTTTACCCATAAGGGACGCTAAGTAATCCAAGTATTCCTGTGTTGCCGGCTTGGCGGGTGACAGTCCGTCTCGATCAGCTTCGGGGATCGCGTCCCAGCCTTCTTTTCCAACCCGGGTGACAAGAGGCCGATAACAATTCAATGCGATCATACGGACGTTGAATTCCCGGCAAAACCGGAACAGAGGCAAGTAGAGCTCTGCAGGAAATCCCCAGACAGTCTTCCAGTCAATCTCTTTCAAAAAATGCGTTTCCGAAAGCGTTCCTGCTGTCCATTTATCCAGAATGGGCTGGGTAGACCGGGGAAACATTTCAAAACCAACCACAATATTCTCTCTGAGAGTATAGAGCGCTATTGTGATAGAAAGCTGCCACCGATGAATATCATATCGGTCATGGGTCTCTCCCAAGAGGACAACCTGTTTTTTTGACAGTGCAGTCATGAGAGTTTGGTGGGAGATAGGTTGCCCGTTATCTGGATTTAGCCAGGTTGAAACCGGATGAGGAAGAGTTAAAGCCATAGGGAGGGGTACTTTCTTAATGATCAGAAGCGCGAGAGGGGTCGATTGTCATAGTGGATGCTTCATCCGCTTGTTTGGCGGGGAAAAGATCACAAATGTGCAATGCCTTAAATCCGGCGGGCTGCCTGTGAGCAATCAGAATAAATGTGGTGTCTGGCAATTGTGTTTGTAGATGTTTGAAAATCTGCTCTTCATTCTGCACGTCAATGGCACTGGTTGCTTCGTCCATAAAAACCCAGTTCGGTTTTTCAATGAGTATCCGAATGAGGGCAAACCGCTGTAACTCGCCGCCTGATAATCCGGAAAGTTCAGGATCGATGCCTTGCTTCAACATTTCAGAGTATTGTGAAAGTCCTACGATATCCAGATACTCAATTGTTTTACTATGATTGACGGTATCAGACATATAGGGATAGAGAGCGATTTCGGATAAGTTGGTAAGTTGAAGTCCGGATTCTTGCGAGAGGAAAAGGCAAGTTTGGTTCTCTGGAATAAGAATATCTCCGCTACCATAAGGCCATATATTGGCCATGGCTTTCAGGAATGTACTCTTTCCAATGCCGGATGGCCCGGTGATCCAGATGGCTTCTCCAGGATTAAAGGTCCAATTTGCTGGCAGGAGCAAAGGGGTCTCAGTTGGCGTTTCGAGAGTTAAATCTCGTACGACAATCGCACTATTCGCATGAGATCGGACAGTAATACTATAGTCAGCAGAGGCCTGGCATGCGCGAATGGCATCCAGCAGCTCTCCGAGACGGCTTGCTGTAGCCAGCAAAACCGCCAGACGATTATAGGCAAAAATAAACCATGAGAGGGTTGTTGCAACGCGCTGAAATGCGGAGGCAAGTTGCATTAAGCCGCCAAAGCTTACGGATCCTGCAAAATAGGCCGGTAAGGCCAAAATAAGAGGGATACGTAAAATGGTGAAGAAATAGGGTTTTGTAAAACAGCCTAGAAAAAATTCCTGCAAGATGAGCTTTTGCCAGTTTTGGACAATGGCATTGAATCTTTGCTGGAAGCGGCGATCCTGTGCCTCTTCAAACCCGGAAATTGCGATGGGTTCGCTTTTTTCTCTCAACCGTACAAGTTCGAAACGAAAATCTGCTTCTCTCCCTTGTTGTTTAAAATTCAGACCTTTAAGTGGACTGCCCAGTATATGGGTCAAACCGCTGGCGAGTGCGACATATAGGAACGCGGCCCAGACCATATATCGGGGAATTTCAATTAACCATCCAAACACGGAGAAGGAAAGAACGAAGTCAGAGAGAGACCAGAGAAGAGCCACATACGTAACAAGACCTGTTACAGACGTAATAAGATCCAGTGTCTCCCGGACAAAATCCTCGACAAAGAGTTTGCAGTCTTCTGCAATTCGTTGGTCCGGGTTTTCAATGTGTGAGACGCCGAAACCATTTTGCAACCGCCAATAAATCTTGTTGTCCAGCCAATCAGAAAGAACAGTATCTGTCAGGCGTTGACGCCAGCGTATGACCAGAAATTTTTGGAGATACTCAGCAGCAAGACTAAGGGCGGCGTATATTAAAATGATGATCGCAAAGATCGCAACCTGGCGAGCAGCCTCGGTACCGTCAATTTTCTCCAAAGCGCCGTAAAAGTCGGCTGTCCATTGAATGAGCCGCACTGAGACCGGAATGATAGCCAGCTCGGTTGCCAGGACAATTAGGTAAAGAATTATATTCCCGCTGTCGGCCCGATTGAGGAGGCTGAGCCGTAATATTAGCCATATATGCCGCGCGATTTCTTTCATTGATGTTGTTGTCCGTGGAGCGATGTTACGGGGACCCTCTAGAGGGTAAAAAAGAGAGCAGAAAGTGAGAGCTAGAACGTGTAGTTGAGGCCTACTTTAAAGGCTCTTCCAGGGGCGGTTTGAAGCTCAAGGGGGTTTGTTCGCTTCACACTATCCGAACCATTGATCGGAAATCCGCGTGTTTCCGCTCCAAAGTAACGTGTATCAAAGAGGTTGGTGATGCCAGCTCTGATGGTAACGTTCGGCGCTGCGGTCCAAGAGCCAACCAAGTCAAACACAGCGTAACCTTTCGGTTCGAAATCGCTGGTAGAATCTTCGACGCTGTTTGCTCCTCCTTGCAGAGTGCTTATGAGCTCTACATCAAAATTGTACTCCGGATTGATATAGCGAAGAGCGGCGACTGCCTGTAACGGCAGAGCGCCGTTGTAGGTTGTCTCTACACCGCCATCTTCCAGCGTTCCTTTTTGATAAGAAAGGGCGAAGCGCGAAGAAAAATTGCCGGGCAATTGCAGGGCGGCGGAGGCTTCAATGCCATACAGGGTCAGGGAATCTGCGTTGTCATATGTCAAAACAGTGGTCCCGAGCGGAAGACCGAAATCCAGCGGATCTGCATCCACAAAGTTTTGTATGAAATTTTTGTATTTTGCAAAAAAGCCATTTACTGAAAAGTATCCACTGGATCCGAAATCTCCTCTGAGACCGACTTCGAAGCTATCCACTGTTTCTGGTAACAAGTCGGGATTCGGTACTAATGCAAAGAATGGAAGACTGTCTAATGACTGAAATAATTGTTGCGCCGTCGGCATTTTAAAGCCCTGCGAATATTGCCCATAGACTGAGTAAGTGTCTGTTACGTTGAAGATCGTGCCCAGTTTTAACTGTATGTCAGATTCTGTAATTTCGCGTGGCTCGGCCCCGGGAACAATTTGGTAATCAGCATCTGTTTTGGGATCAATGGAATAAGTAGAGAGGCGGGCTCCTGGTGTAATTTTAAAGCGGCCATTAAAAAAGGAAATTTCATCCTGGATGTAGCCGTCTAGTCGTGTTGTTGTCGCGTCTGCAAAATTAAAACCCCCTGCTCGCGCAACGGTCGTTGTACCGGCCGTCAGGTTTTGCGTGATGTCTTCGCGATCATAATCAGTTGTGGTGATATCGCCGTCAAGGCCATAGGTCAGGACGTGACTGCTTGTCCCAAAATCAAATGAGGATTCAAGTTGCAGGTCTAATTCGTAGAATGCTTCTTCATAATATTGATTGCGAAGGAATCTTTCCTCATCTCCCCCAGCTGTCAAAGTTCTGTGACGATTGCCGAAGCGGTTGATCTGCTGGGGTGAATAAGTCGCTTGCCACTTAACCCTGTCAAGCCAGCTTAGATCCGGTGCCCAGTCCTGGTCAAGCGTGAGGCGCCAACGTTTCATGTCCTGCTCATGCTGGTAACTATGTATTTCTGAAACGAGTGTACCGAGGCTATTAACTTCATCTCCTAACACAGAGTTCTGATCGACGACTGTGTTGCGGGTGAAATATTCCCCCGTCAATCGAAGTTGATTATCTTCAGAAATAGACCAAACCAGCTTTGACAGCAGATTATTGGATTTAATGTCCGTTGGATCAAATTGGTTACACGGCGTTGCTTCTGCATTGCGCGGGCATTCCTGAAGGGAGCCGGCGCCATTTCTTGCATTTCGCAGTTCAATTTCCTCGGCGTCGCGTCTTGTAATAGAGATCAGAGCGGATAGCTTTGGGCTTAACCGGGCAGCTCCTGTAACAGATTCCGTAAAGCTATTGTCTAGCGAGCCATACCCAAAGCTTGCGGTACCGCCGATTTGCTGATCTTTCAGTAAATAGTCGCTCGGATCTTTCGTCACAAAATTGATGGTTCCGCCAAGCGCATCACTCCCCCAAAGAACAGACGAGGGTCCCCGGACAACTTCAACGGCTTTAACATTCGAAGAATCGACAATATCGCGTGTTGAGTCGGTGATGCGTTCAATCGTTCGATTGCCATCAACAAGGACTTGTGTGCGGTTGCCCCCGACGCCTCTGATTTGAATGCCGCCTGAGCTTGAAAAAGGATCTGTGCCAGAGGTTTGTTTGGAGACCTCAATGCCTGGTTCGTATCTAAAAACCTCTTCAATGACATTATCCATACGCCGATCCAGATCGTCTCTTGTTATCGTGGAGACATTTCCAGGAGTTTCCAGCAGGTTCTTCCTTTTGCGATCGGCAGTCACTGTCACAGGAGGGAGGTTAATGATGCCTTGTTTCTTTTGTAGCGGTGCAGAATTTTTTTCCTGAGCTTTTGTTTCAGACTTCGTGTGAGTGATCGGAGATCTTTTTGAGGGGGCAGGATTTTCGCTGTCGGATTGCGCATATGAGGCTTGCGAAAGGATAAAACAACATGAAAACGCGAGAGTAATTATGGAAGTAGAGTTTGGCATTTTAGCTTTCCAATTCAATGATGAAATCATTGAATATTTATTGCTTTTAAGAATCATTAGCATCTAGAAATTGCTATTAATAATTAATATCAATTGATTTACAAGCCTTTTTCAAACCATATGAGCCACAATTTTTAGCTTTAATTCTAAAGGATTAGTCCTAAAAATGGATTACGAATGAAGATTTTGAAACTCAATGCAAATGAGCCAATCCAGGTTTGGGGCAGGTTTTTGAATAACTATTTGCGATTATATTTCTAAAATTATCCTATAATTGGTTGCTTTAGTTAATCGAATGTTAAACTCCACCCTCAACCATACCCGTCTAGATAAACAGGCTTAAGACAATTTAAGTAACTATGGAGAGTGGCATGGCGGCGGCTGAGTTTGATTACGAAACAGGGTTTTCCCGTAATATTGGCTGGTTTACAGAAGAAGAGCAGGCCAAGTTGGGATCCAAGAAAGTCGTCATTGCCGGGTGTGGCGGTGCCGGCGGAAATCACGCGAACACCATGGCACGGTTGGGTATTGGAAAATTTCACTTGGCCGACTTTGATACATTCGGGATCGAAAATTTTAACCGTCAAGCTGGCGCGGCCATGTCGACGGTCGGAAAATCAAAGCTCGGTGTGACAGAAGCTGCTGTTCTCGATATCAATCCCGAAGCAGAAATCAAGACGTTTCCGGATGGTGTGACCGATGATAATCTGGAAGCGTTTCTGGAGGGGGCTGATTTATATCTCGATAGCCTGGATTTCTTTGCGATGCATGCCCGCAGGAGTATTTTTGAGGCCTGTGCCAAGAGGAATATTCCAGCAGTTACAGCGGCGCCTTTGGGGATGGGGACTGCGTTTCTCTGTTTTATGCCTGGCGAAATGACATTTGAGGAATATTTCGGCCTGGAAGGGAAGAGTGAAGATGAACAGTATCTGCGCTTCTATCTCGGACTTTCGCCTGCAGGTTTACATAACCAATATCTGGTCGACCCTACCAAGCTTAGTGTTACGGAAAAGCGGGGTCCCTCCACAATTATTGGATGTACGATGGGGGCTGCTGTTGCTGCGGCCTATGTCGTCAAAATTCTGCTGGGGCGAGGGGATGTGGTCTCAGCGCCGGAAGGCGCACAGTGGGATCCCTACCTGAATAAGCTTGAAAAAACCAATCTTGAAGGCGGCCATCTCAGTCCTGTTTTTCAGACCCAGCTTGCCGGCGCCAAGCAACTGTTCGGTCTCTCCTGATGAAGTGCTGAAATTCCTTTCTTTTCAAGACACTGACGCCTGTCATGTAGGGCCTCCGTCAGGAGGTCCTTTTTTGTTTGTGTTGCTGTTCAGCTTCGAAGGCTTGACCAACCTCCATTTTGTAAATATACATATGCGTACGATATACGTATTTGCGTACAATAAAATATCGATCCAAGAAAAAGAAGGAATAAGAAGATGGATAATCCGATGAATTTGACAGGTCACACTGTGATCGTGACCGGGGCAGGGCAAGGAATTGGCGAAGCGGTTTCCCGTCTTGTTGTCAGTCTGGGTGGTAAGGCGGTCCTAGTGGATTTACAGGGCGACAAGATTGAGGCTTTGGCCAATGAGCTTGGCGCAGATAATGCGGAAGTTCATGTCGGCTCTGTTGCTGAGCCAGGATTTGTTCAGGACATGGTTGCGGCGACGGTAAGCAAGAACGGGGCTATTCACGGGTTGGTCAACAATGCCGGCATTGTTCGGGCTGCTATGGCAACCAAAATGCCGATTGATACCTGGCAGCAGGTTATCGATGTGAATTTGTCGGGCGTTTTCTACTGTTTGCAGGCTGTTGGACGCCATATGTATGAGCGGGCGAATGATGGCGATACCAGCCCGGCTTCCATTGTCAATATTTCATCCGATGCGGGGCGCCGCGGGACGATTGGTCAAATTAATTACGGGGCTGCGAAGTCCGGCGTTATGGGGCTGACAATGAGTGCTGCCCGAGAATGGTCAGCCAAGCAAATTCGCGTGAATACCATCTGTTTTGGTGTGGTTGAAACCGAAATGACAGAAACCATCCGATCTGACAAATTTCGGGACGGCGTTATGGCACAAGTTCCCATGGGTCGTTTCTCAAATCCACACGAGGTGTCTCAGCCTGTCTGTTTCCTTTTGTCACAGGCTGCAAGTTACATTACCGGGCAGCATTTGTCGGTTAATGGTGGTTACACTATCGGCGTTTAGAATTTTGCCAAGAGAGTGAGCAAACAAACTGTCATGCAAAAACAGGAACGCGATGAAAAACTGCCTTCCTCCGCACCGCGCGGAGAGCCCAAATCAGTGGGCAGGATTTTCTCAATCCTTGAGGCTTTGTCGCGAACTGGCAGTGGGTTGGGACTCGCTGAATTAGCCGGAGAGGCTGGAGCGCCTAAAACCAGCCTCGTTGGGCTCTTGTCCGGACTGGTAGCAGAAAAGGCACTGGTCCGGGATGAGGCCGGTCGATATCAGCTGGGCCCGCGAATTCACTCTCTTGCCATGCAAGTCACCGGAGGGCGGGAGCTTGTAAAACTGGCGCGCCCGATCATGGAGGCGCTCTGTGAGAAAACAGGAGAAACCGTGATCTTCGGAGCGCTCACTCCGCGTGCTGATCTGGTGCATTATCTGGATCGGATTGAGAGCACCAATGCCATTCGCTATGCGGTAACAGTCGGAGAAGAAAGGGAGCTTTATTGCAGTTCGATGGGAAAAACCTTGTTGGCCTTTTTACCTGAAGAACGCTTTGAAGAGTATCTGATGTCCACGGATCTGAGGGCTTTTACGGAAAATACGATCACGGATCAGAACCAAATTCGCCAGGAAATGAAAAAGATCCGGCAAGAGGGGATTGCTTTTAGCAATAGTGAGCGTGTGCCGGGAGCCAGCGGGATCGGCGCCCCGATTTATTCGGATGCAGGAGAGGTGATTGCAGCCCTGGTCGTCGCAGGACCGGCGGATCGGTTTCTTAAGCATGTGAAGGAGCATGAGCCGCATTTGCGGGACGCCGCTGCCGATTGCAGTCGATTGGCAGAAGGGTTGGTAAAAACACGCTGACCCTTTGGAAATCCAATAAAGAAAAATAACAACTGAACAATCAGGATGGGAAGAACAAGATGGTTATGGGATTGACGGAAGAGCAACAGCAGATCAAGGAAAATGTGGGCCGCTTATGCGCACGTTTTGGCGATCAATACTGGCTTGAAAGAGATACTGACGGGGAGTTCCCCGAAGAGTTTTGCCAGGCAATTGCGGATGAAGGCTGGATGGGGATTGCCATGCCGGAAGCATACGGTGGCAGTGGTCTGGGCATTACCGAAGCGGCAACCATGGTACAGGCAATTACGGAGTCCGGAGCTGCCAATGCGGGTTTTGCCGCTATTGCGATCAATATTTTCGGGCTTAATCCGGTGGTTGTTTTTGGCTCGGAAGAACAGAAACAGCGCTGGTTACCGCCGATCATAAAACGAGAGGACGTTGCCTGTTTTTCAGTAACTGAGCCGAATACGGGTCTGGATACAACCCGGCTCAAGACGAAAGCGATCTGGGATGGTGATTGCTATCGGGTCAGTGGCCAGAAAATCTGGACCTCCACCGCGCTCAGGGCTAACAAAGTTCTTCTTATTGCCCGCTCTGTCGAGAATACTGATAAGCCGATAGACGGCCTTTCTCTTTTTTATACGGATCTGGATCGGGATTATGCGGAAATCAGACCGATCGACAAGATGGGCCGCAAATGTGTGGATTCCAATCAGGTCTTCTTCGATGATATGCCCATCCCGAAAGAGGATCTTATCGGGGAGGAAGGGAAAGGCTTTCGCTATCTTCTGCATGGTTTGAATGCAGAGAGAATATTGATTGCAGCCTCCATGGTCGGACTGGGCCGCTGCGCTTTGAAACGGGGCGCGGATTATGCCCGGGATCGGGAGGTGTTTGGTCGGCCCATCGGCATGAACCAGTCTATTCAGCATCCGCTCGCCGAATCCTGGGCAGAACTGGAGGCAGCCAACCTGATGGCCTATCGGGCCGCGCAAAAATATGACAGCGGAGAAGACTGTGGCCTGGAAGCAAATGCGGCCAAATATCTGGCGGCAGAAGCGGCCTACAAAGCCTGTACAACTGCCGTCATGACTCATGGCGGTATGGGCTATGCCAAGGAATATCATGTAGAGCGTTATTTGCGTGAATGTATGATCCACCGGCTCGCGCCCATTAGCCCACAGTTGATACTAAGCTATCTGGCTGAAAAAGCGCTCGATTTGCCAAAATCCTATTGAGCGCCGAATAAGAGGAACAAAGAAGATGGTATTATCATGAATAAGCCACTGGACGACATAAAAGTCATCGACCTCACCAACATGTTGATGGGCCCGTATACAACCCAGATTCTAGGCGATATGGGCGCCGATGTTATCAAGGTAGAAGCACCGGGTGGGGATCCGGTCCGTTTTATCGGTGCCCGCCGAAACCTTGGGATGGGGGCGATTTACCTCAATTGCAATCGCAGCAAACGCAGTGTGGTTTTGGACCTGAAACAGGCGGCGGGACATAAAGCCCTTCTTGCCTTGCTGAAAGATGCAGACATCTTGGTTTATAACAGAAGGCCTCAAGTGATGGACCGGCTGGGACTGTCCTATGATGTGATCCGGAAAATCAATCCGAAAATCATCTATGCAGGATTATACGGGTTTGGTCAGGACGGTCCTTACGCGAAAAAACCGGCCTTTGATGATCTGATCCAGGGGGCGGTTTCCATTCCCATGCTAGCCCATATGGCCGATGGCGGTGCTCCGCGATACGCGCCTTCAGCGATCGTTGACAGGGCCGTCGCCCTTTGGGCCGTAGGACAGATTAACGCGGCCCTTTACTATCGCAGCCGGACAGGAACGGGGCAAAAGCTGGATGTCCCGATGTTTGAAATGATGACCAGTTTTGTCCTCGCCGATCATCTGGAGGGAGAGACTTTTCTGCCGCCGGAGGGAGGGGCCGGTTATAAACGCATGCTCAATCCGGATCGCCGTCCGTTTCCAACAAAAGACGGCTATGTTTGTGCCATGGTTTATACGGATCGTCACTGGCGATCCTTCTATCAGGCATTGGGCCGGGAAGAGGAGCTTGACCGGGACCCCCGATTTAAAACCATCACGGCGCGGACAGAGCATATTGCGGAAATCTACGCGGAACTTGCCGAGCTGTTGGCGACCCGAACGACAGCAGAATGGCTTGATTTGTTTGACAAAGCTGATGTGCCTGCCATGCCGCTTCATAGTCCTGAAAGTCTGTTGGAAGATGAACATCTCAAAGCGACGGGCTTTTTCACAGAAGTCGATCATCCGACACAAGGGAAAATTCGGGACATGGCGGTGCCGACCGACTGGTCGGAGACCCAGCCGGCGCCAACCAGGCATGCGCCGCTTCTGGGAGAACACAGCCGGGAGGTTCTTTTGGAGGCCGGTTATTCGAGGGCCGAGATCGATGCTTTTTTCGCGCAAGGTGTCACTGAAACAACAGATGTCTAAAAACAACATAAAAAAGGGAAAGCCAATGTCAGGATTATATTACGAACAGTTTGAACCGGGGATGGAGTTCAACCATGCCCTTACCCGCACCATCACCGAGATGGACAACATCATGTTTTCCGCCCTTACCCATAATCCGCAGCCTTTGCATTTGGATGAGGAATATTCAAAAGGAACCATGTATGGTCAGCGCATCGTCAACAGCCTGTTTACACTGGGACTTGTGATCGGGGTGACGGTTGCTGATACGACGCTTGGCACGACATTGGGTAATCTGGGTATGACCGATATCCGGTTCAAACATCCTGTTTTCCATGGGGATACCGTTCGGGTTGTGACCCGCATTAAGGAAATGCGCGAAAGCAAATCCCGTCCCAATGAAGGCCTCGTGGTGTTTGAGCATTATGGTTATAACCAGCGGGACGAAGAGATTTGCTATGTCTCCCGTACAGGCCTGATGAAAATGAGGCCAGCATAATGATCCGGTCCTGGATGTTCGTGCCTGGAGATAGCGAGCGGAAGCTTGAAAAAAGCCGGACCAATCCGGCCGATGCTCTGATCCTGGATCTTGAGGATTCCGTGTCGGATGATCGGCAGGAAATTGCGCGGCAGATGGTGTGCCAGTTTCTGAAAGATAATCCTGACCGCACTCGCCAACAATTATGGGTCAGAATTAATCCGCTGGATCATGATTTGTCCCTGCCGGATCTGGCGTCGGTTATGGCTGGCGCTCCGGATGGGATTGTTCTACCGAAGGTCTACTCGGCAGAGGATGTGAATACGCTGGATAAATATCTGTCCATTCTGGAAGTGCGGGAGGGGTTGGAGGCCGGTGCCACTAAAATCCTCAGTGTTGCGACAGAGACGGCGGCGTCCTTGCTGACCTTTCACACCTATCTGGATAATGTATCTAACCGGCTTGTCGGCATGACCTGGGGCGGTGAGGATCTCGCCGCAGCGCTGGGTGCCAGCGATAACCGCCATCCGGTCACCGGGGATTATGACGAACCTTTCCAGCTTGCCCGAACCTTGTGTTTGTCCACGTCCCGGGCAATTAATGTGCAACCAGTGGGGGTTGTCTTTGTTGATTTCCGGGATTTGGAGGGACTTGAGAAGGAGTGTCTGCGAGATCGCAAAAGCGGCTTTATCGGAAAGGTCGCTATTCATCCTGCGCAGTCTGAGGTTATCAATCGTGCCTTCACTCCATCTGAGGAAGAGATCTCTCATGCAAAGCGGATTGTTGATGTCTTTAAACAGAATCCGGGAATGGGCACTGTAGGACTGGACGGCAAGATGGTGGATATGCCGCATTTGAAGCAGGCTCAAAATCTGTTGTCGCTGGCGGAGAAAATAGAAAAACGGGACTGATCTATCACCTGCGCCTGCATCCGGGGGCGGGTACAGGCTTTGCTGAATATGAGAAACCCGATCTGGAGGCTGCTATGACAAAAGTATATGATAATATCCTGCTGGAAGAGAGGGGAGCCGTGGCAATCCTCACCCTCAACCGACCACAAACCCTGAACGCTCTGACATTTGATATGATGTATGAAGTGCAGGATGCCTTGGCCTATATCGAGGAGAACAAGCGGATCCGGGCATTGGTTTTTACGGCCGCTGGCCGCGGATTTTGCTCTGGCCAGGACCTTAAAAACCGCCCTGAGGATGGCCGTGATCTTGTGACGGCTGTGATGGATTGTTACTTCAAGGCCTTCAAGGCGATCCGCACCAGCCGGGTTCCGGTTGTTATGGCGATCAACGGTACAGCCGCAGGAGGCGGGTTCTCCCTTTCTCTCGTTGGAGATATTTTGATCGCAGCCCGGAGTGCGAAATTTATCCAGGTCTTCAGCCGTATTGGCTTGGTGCCGGATTTGGGATCAACTTATCTGCTGCCCCGGGCAATCGGACGCAATCGTGCCCTCGAATTGATGATGACCAACGATCCGATCAGTGCAAGTGAGGCGATGGTTCTCGGGATGCTTAATGACTGTGTTCCTGATGATGAATTGATGCCGACAGCGCTCGATCTTGCGAACCGACTGGCAAAAGGACCAACCCTCGCGCTTAACAGAACCCGCAGTCTCGTTGACAAGGATGATGAGGAGGCTTTCGAAGCCCGGTTCCGGGCTGAACTGGAAATCCAGTCTGATGTGCGAGAGAAAGAGGATGCGAAAGAGGGCGTAGCGGCGTTCCTTGAAAAGAGAGAGGCGCAGTTTACAGGTCGATGAAGGCTCGCATTCTGTGTCCGTTTGAGGTAGGGAAGACAGATGTTGCGGAACAATGCATGAGTGTCATTGATGATGAGGTTTGCCTTTCTATTGTTTTCGGGGTTGTGTCTGAGCCTGCCGTCTTATGCTGACACCGAAAAACCAGCCGCGCAGGAAGACCGGATTTTCAATATCGTTATTGAAAATGACTCCATTGGTTTTCGCGGAACCGATCAGCATTATACCAGTGGGGTGCGATTGGGTTATCTGGATCGGGGCTTTGAGATTCCTAGGGCTGCCCAAGAGATCGCCAGTTATGTTCCAACTTTCAGTTTGAACGATAGATCCGCCGTTTTCTATTCCCTGGGACAAAACCTCTATTCACCGAGTACCATTACTGAACGGGAGCAGGATCCGAAGGATCGCCCTTGGGCTGCTCATTTGTATGGATCAATGGGATTAGTGACACCAACAAATGACCATATTGATGAGCTGGAAGTGTCGTTTGGTATCGTGGGGTCCGGGGCGCTTGGAGAACAGACGCAGAAATTCGTCCATAAATACGTTACGCCGGATAGCCCGACACCACGAGGCTGGTCCAATCAGCTGAGTAACGAGCCTGCTCTTCTGGTGGGCTGGCAGCGTCGCTACCCTGATTATTGGCAGGCAAGCGGAGCCGGATTTACTGTCGCTGCCAGCCCCCATTTTGGTGCAACGCTGGGCAATGTCTACACTTTTGCCAATGCGGGCCTCACCGTCCGCTTGGCACCGCAAGATGGTGTTTTACAGGATTCGCCGGTCCGTGTTCGACCAGGCTTGCCCGGAACCGGCTATTTTGAAACGCCGGAAAAAGGATGGAGTTGGTATCTGTTTGCCGGTGTCGATGGTCGCGCCATTGCCCGAAACATCTTTCTGGACGGGAATACATTCACGAGTTCTCACAGTGTCGATAAGAAATATTTTGTAGCCGACCTTAATGCGGGTCTGGCACTCACCTATGATCGGTACCGCCTCAGTTACACGCTTGTTTACCGCACAAACGAGTTTGACGGGCAGGATGACAGCTCTGTCTTTGGTGCCCTGTCTTTTGGGGTTCGGTTTTAAATGCTTTTAGTCTGAAGCCGTCTTTCCTCTATTCGTTTTTTTCATTTTCCTATACCGTGTTAGAAAATCGGAAACCTATCCGATCAGTCTGAGCAGATAACGGGAAGAACAAGAAAATGACAGGCCGGAATAAATATCCTCATATGTTTGCACCTTTGGACCTTGGATTTACGAAAATCAAGAACCGGGTGATCATGGGTTCCATGCATACAGGGCTTGAAGAAGCCCAAGGCGGTTTTGAGCGGATGGCCACCTACTTTGCCGAGCGGGCGCGAGGCGGTGTTGGCATGATCATTACGGGCGGCATTTCTCCCAACGAAGAAGGCGGTGAAGGGAGCAAGTTATCCAATGAAGAGGAAGCCGCGGAACATCGTCTGATCACCAAAGCCGTTCACGATGCTGATCCTGACGTCAAGATATGCATGCAGATCCTCCATAGAGGCTCTCTGGCGCCTTCTGAAAAAGCGGTGGCCCCGTCTGCAGTGAGGTCGCGGATCGCGCGCTTTACACCGAATGAACTGGATGCTGCTGGTATTGAAAAACAGCTTTCTGATATGACCAACTGTGCGGTACAAGCCCAAAAGGCGGGCTATGATGGCGTGGAAATGATTGGCTCAGCCGGTTATTTGCTCAGTACATTTCTGGTGGAGAAAACAAACCGGCGAACAGATGAATGGGGCGGGCCTTTTGAGAACCGGATGAAATTTCCAGTGGAATGCGTGCGGCGTATCCGGCAGGCCGTTGGCCCTGATTTCATTGTCATTTTCCGCATTCCCGGTATGGATATGCTGCAAGGCGGTATGTCGTGGGAGGAAATTGTCACGCTTGCCAAAGCGATTGAAGAGGTGGGCGCGAGTATTATCAGTACTCATTTTACCTGGCATGAATCTGCTGTACCAACCATCGCAACAATGGTGCCAAGAGCGGCCTTCACGCAGGTTACCGGGCGCTTGCGAAAAGAATTGTCCATCCCGACCATAACCAGCAACCGGATCAATATGCCGGATGTGGCAGAGACTGTTTTGGCACGCGGGGATGCTGATCTGGTGTCCATGGCGCGGCCTATGCTCGCAGATGCGGATTTGGTGAAGAAAGCGCTGGAAGGTCGGGAAGATGAAATCAATACCTGTATTGCTTGTAATCAGGCATGCCTTGATCATCTTTATACCGGCCAGGAAGCGAGCTGCCTTGTCAACCCGCGGGCTTGCCATGAGACCCTGTTTGATTATTTGCCGGCAACCGTGAAGAAGAAAATCGCCGTGGTCGGTGCTGGGCCTGCGGGCCTTTCCTATGCGGAGATCGCGGCAAGGCGAGGGCATGCCGTCACTTTGTTTGACGTCGCCGATCAAATCGGCGGGCAATTCAATCTGGCGAAGCAAATTCCGGGCAAGGAAGAATTTTTTGAGACCATCCGGTATTTTACCCGCATGATAGACGTGCGGGGGATTACGCTAAAACTTTCCACAGCTGTCACAGCAGATATGCTTGTCGAAGCTGGATTTGACGAAGTAATCCTGGCAACAGGGATCGAGCCACGGACCCCGGAAATTGAAGGGATTGATCACGACAAGGTGGTTGGATATATCGACGTCATTCAAGGTCGCAGAGAAGTGGGTGATAAAGTTGCCATCCTGGGGGCGGGAGGGATCGGTTTTGATGTGGCCGATTTGATCACCCATGCAGGACCGTCGGCGTCTCAGGACGTGGATGTTTTTGCCAAAGAATGGGGCATCGATTTTAAAAACCACCCCAGAGGTGGTGTCACCGGGGTTGAGCCGGAGGTGCAATCAGCGGATCGCGAGGTTTATTTGCTACAGCGAAAAACCACTCCCGTCGGACGCGGGCTCGGTAAGACGACAGGCTGGACCCATCGGCTGACACTGGCCAAGCGTGGCGTCAAGATGATGAACGGGTGCGAGTATCTGAAAATTGACGATGCCGGTTTGCATCTGCGTTTGGGAGATGAGCTGCAAATTTTGGATGTGGATACGATTATTCTTTGTACCGGCCAAACCCCCAACCGCAGTCTGCATGATCAACTGGCAGAGAGGGGGATGACGGCAACCCTGATCGGTGGCGCTTTTGAGGCGGCCGAGCTGGATGCCAAACGGGCGATAAATCAGGCCAGCCGTTTGGCGGCAACCGTCTAAGGTCCGGTGTTGTGAGAGTTACCGTCCTGAAAAAGCCGGTTTCTCTTTGGCAAAAAGGGCTCTGACGCCTTCTTTGAAATCCTCTGTTTTCGCCAGCTGGCTTTGAACACGGATATTGGTATCTGCCATGCTGTCCGGTGCCTGCTCCAGCCCTCGGCGGATGCCGTCTTTCATTGCCTTTAAGGCAAGGGGGGCACTGGCCGCCAGCCGGGAGGTGTAATCTCCGACCGTTTGATCGAGTTTGTCCTCCTCCACGGCCCGGTTCACCAAACCGATGTCTTGTGCTTCCTCACCTGTGATTTTATCGCCCAGTAATAGGAGTTCGTTGGCCTTGGCAAGTCCAACAAGACGGGGCAGAAGGCTCATGCCGCCCAAAGGATCAATCAGGCCCAGATGGATCCAGGTTTCTGCCAGCACAGCGTCTTTTGTTGCAATCCTGAAATCGCAAGCCAGCGCCAGTTCAAGTCCTGCCCCTGTTGCCGCTCCGCGCATGGCTGCTATCGTTGGCTTCGGGAAATTACGGATTTTTTTAACGCCACCGGCGAAGTACCGATAGATTGTCTCCTTGATTTCTTCTTCGGTGTAGCCTGGCAGTTTTTCAAGAAACGCGCGCTTCGCTCCTGCACTAAATGCCCGGCCCTTTCCGGTTAGGATAACGACGCGCACCGCATCCATCTTTTCAAAGTGATCCAGGGCTTCAATGACCTCTTTCATCATCTCGGTGGTCATGGCATTGAGTGTTTGCGGATCGTTTAAAATAATGGTCACAACGCCCTTGCTCAGCTCTGTTTCAATAAAGTCAAAAGTGTCCCGGGGCATTTTCTGTCCTCTTCTTATTTTTGTCTTTAGCGTTTTTGAAGGCCGTTTTGCTCCATCCGCCAGACAGCCATATCAATGCGGTCCTGGCCGAAAAAAGGCTCGTTTTCGAAGGCGAGTGTAGGAACGCCCCAATGGCCTGCTTCTGTCAGCTCGTCCTGATTTCGTGAAATCTCCGCTTCGATGTCTTCTTCAAGTTCAACGATTTCCTGATCCATCTCCGCCAGATCCAGGTCAGCTTTGGCAACAATAGGCCCCAGATTTTCCGGCAAGTGCCAGTCTTCAATTGCGTCACCCCACAAGCCGTGGGAAACAGCATCGATAAAAGCCATGCCTTTGCCCTTGCGATTGGCCAAAACGCCCAGACGGGTCAGGCGATAGATATAGGGTTGATCCTTGGAAATGGAGCGCGTCTTGTTGTCCATGACAACGGGATCCGGGCGCGGCCATCTGAAGGGAATACCCCGATACTCTGCGGTTCGGAAACAATCTCTCACCAGATATTCGATCCATTGCGGGTCGGCTTTGGTAAAAAATTCTGGCGTGCGAATAGCAATGGGGTAGACGGGTTTAACCTTGATATCAAGATCATATATTTCGGTCATTTTCCGATACTGTCCTGTGCCCAAATAGGAATAAGGACTTCTGAAGGACCAGTATAGATGTGCGGTTAAAGTCATAAAATCTACTTTCCTAGTTTCAGGAACTGGCTGATATGAGAATTGAAAAGATCCGGTTTTTCCAAATGCAGGAAATGCCCGGCACCGTCCAAGAATTGTTTGGTCAGGCCTTTTGAAAACAGAGCTTCCATCCCGCCGGAGAGATCTGGCGTGATACAACCATCTTGCTGCCCGTGCAGATAAAGCGTGGGAACGTCTATTGGCTTCTTTGCGTATCCGGAGAAACGGGAGTCCGTAGAGCCGGGTTTTGCCGCCCCGCCAAAAGTATCGCGGTAGTAGGACAAGGCGGCGGTGAGATTACTTCCTTGCGAAAAAATATCCTTCAATTCCGACAGATGGTTTTGATCAACCTCCCATCCGGGAGACCATTCAGCCCACAGGCGGTCAATAAAGGCGTAGTTATTCTGAGTAACGGCGGCTTCGGCGAACGGGGCCAGAAAGAAAAACATATACCAGGACCGTCTCTGCTGATCACCGTCCTTTAAAAGGGCCTGCATGAATTTTGGACTATAGGGGACGGCTGCGGTAATCAGATGGCTTACCCGTTCCGGCGCCATATAGGCGGCTGCGTAGGCCGCGCTGGCTCCCCAGTCATGGCCAAGAATAATCGCTTTTTCTTCTCCCAGGGCCTCTATCAGGGCGAGGGCATCTGAGCCGGTGTCATAGGCTGCAAAAGTTGGATCCGGCGTCTTTAACGCTGGTCCATATCCGCGCATGTAAGGCGCAACCACCCGGAAATTCTGGCGAGCAAAGAAATCAAGTTGGTGCCTGAAGGTGCCGGCATGATCAGGGAAACCGTGAAGACATAGAAAAAGAGGGCCTTCTCCTTTTTCCAGATAGGATATGTCGTTGCCAGCAGCAGAAATGGTTCGGGTTTTTATTGTTGTCATTGTCACTCCCCTTGCCATTTATGCTAAGGGATGTGATTTCAGAACGCAATTGCTTGTCTGTTCACAACTTAACGATCAGCCTTTAGGTCGTTCGGTTTGACATAAACCAAAAACCCCCGGCGAGGACCAGGCAAATAGCCGCTACCCAATCCACCAGAACGACCCTATTGAGCGCCTCATTAATGGGCTTCTCCAGCTCGGCTAGAAGAATAAAGGACAGAACACTGACCAGACCAGCAAAGAGTGCAACCGGGATCAGGGCGGGCCGAAAGGCGGTGGAGATCATAAAAAAGCCCAGTAGCCCGAATAGAACGGCACGGTGGCGCATAAGCAGGGTCAGGTTATTGTCACTTAAGGTGATCCCGTATAGCGACGCCAGCTTCGTCGCTCCCATAATGCCAGCAAGCGGGAGAAGATGGATAATGCCAACCAGCACGATCAGGGCAATAACTATTTTTTGCATATTCTCTCCGTTTTCTTCAGGCTATCAGGAAAAGAAATCAAAACAATTACATCGCAGGTAAAGGGGAGGCATCGGCGGTGCTGGCGGAAACGTCAATAAATGCGCTCAGCAATGGACTGGAATGCCCCTGTCGGCAGGCAATTGCCATTTGGGTCATGATTGTCTGGGGCGGCCCGTCAATATCCTTATAGATAACCCCTTCATATAAGGCGCGGCGCGCGCATTCGGGGACCAGTGCAACGCCTAACCCGGCTGAGACAAGGCTGATCTGCGTTTGTATCTGAGACGCGGTCTGGCTAACACGAGGAGCAAAGCCCGCTTCATGACAGGCATGAAGAACCAGAGCGTGCAAATTGGGTGATGTCTTCATAGGAAAGAGAATGAAGCCGTCACCGGCAAGGGCTGAAAGATCGATGGCAGGTCGATCCGAAAGCGGATGCGTCTTCGGCATCACAGCGATGAGTTTTTCATCCCGAACCGGATGGAGGTTAAACAGCCCGCGCCCGGTTACGGGGGGGCGTAAAAGCCCAGCATCGATGCTTCCGCTCGAAATTGCATTGAGCTGGTCCATAGTACTCCGTTCTTCAAGCTCCAGCTCTACATCGGGAAATGCCGCCCTGAAACGGCGGACCGTGTCGGGAAGGGCGTCATATATGGCGGAGCCAACAAATCCAATTGTTAGCCGCCCGGTCAGCCCTTCGGCTGCCCGCCGGGTGTCATTGGAAACCTGATCCAGCTTCTGCAATGTCTCCAGAGCACCGTTCAGAAAAACCTCTCCGGCGGAGGTGAGAGACACACTTTTATTCGTACGATCCAGCAACCTGACGCCCAGATCTTCTTCAAGCTTTTTAATCGAGAGGCTTAAAGGCGGTTGCGTCATATGCAGGCGCTCAGCGGCGAGCCGGAAATGTTTCTCTTCAGCAACGGCGATAAAATGACGAAGATGGCGAATGTCAGTCATGATATTTATCAATATATTTTTTAAATCAAAAACCACTTTATAATATATTGGATGATAGTGAAATGATTTGCGATACTCTTTGGCGGAGAAAACAAAAAAACAAACAATAACAAGGCAGGACGAGGCAAGATTTGCATCCAACCTGCTTTCTCTGCATCATAAAAGATGCATCGCGACTGGAATTCAGCGCGACCCTATAGCCGAGAACGATGAATGAAGAACAAGCAAAATGAATTTTGAACTGACAGAAGATCAGAAACAGGTCCAGGAGCTGGTCCGCCGCGTTGCGCGCGAGAAAGTTGCAGCCCGGGCCAATGATATTGATGCGACAGCCGAGTATCCTCAGGATATGTTTGATCTGTTAAAAGAGCTGGGTTTGTTTACGCTGCCTTTTCCCGAGGAGTATGGCGGAACGGAAGATTCTGTCTCCTGCTGCCTTGCCATCGAGGAACTTGGTCGGGTGTGCTACAATACGGCTTATTTGCTGCTGGTTCAGTGGTTGCCATTTGGCGCAATTCTGGCCGGTGGCTCGAAAGAGCAGAAAGACAAATATCTGCCCGGGTTGGCCAGCGGTGATTTGCGAGGGGCTTTTTCAACAACGGAGCCGCAAAGTGGCTCTGATGTGGCTGGCATTAAAACCCGCGCGGTGCCTAAAGACTGTGGCTATGTGATTAACGGTGCCAAAATCTGGTGCACAAATGCCGAAGTTTCCGATTTTGTCCTGGTTGCCGCCAAAGTCGGAGAAGGCAAGGGAACCGGCGCTATCAATATGTTTATTA
>JBDWHS010000020.1:0-141368 GCA_039975135.1 Sneathiella sp.
GAGAACCAAACTATTAACAGTTTGTGCCGCTCAGTGATGTATGAGTGGGGAGAGCGCCACGTATAAGCAGATAGCTAGGTAACAAAACCTCCTTCCTAGCAGTTTTTTGGTTTTGGATGATGTGCAGCCACGCGCCGATAAATGTGAAGAAGATACGGCTCCTACGGAGAGGATCAGTGATTGTATCAATGATTTTAAGGATCACATCTTTACTTCATATAGTGTATATGCACTATAATATTCTGACGATCAGCAGAACTGGCTATGCTTTGGTCAACTACACGCGTTCGATAATGCCTGATTTCGAACATTGTGTGCTTGTAAAAAATAGGAACGAGAATGGAACATTTGTTGAATTTTACCATGGATGCCCATGGCGGACTGAAGCGTTGGGAAGAGATTTCAGAGATTGGACTTCATGCGTCGATAAAGGGGGCGCTTTTTAACCTAAAAGGTCAAAGCGATCTTCTTAAGGATGTGAAGGTAAAAATAGACTGCAGGACACCGAAAACCGAGTATTCACCATATATTGAACCTGATCAAAAAGGTGCTTTTAAGCGCGATCATGTAGCCATTTACAAGGAAGGTGTGCTTGTTGAAGAGCGTGCCAATCCGAGAAAAGACTTTAGCGGACGTCCGCGAATGCAGACATGGGATCCGTTGGATAGCCTCTACTTTGCTGGATACGCGATTTGGCATTACCTGACCGCCCCTTTCCTGTTTTCTCATCCAGGTATGCTCGTCCAGGAGAGAGGAACCTGGGAAGAAGAAGGTGAGGTATGGAGAAAATTGGCGGTGACGTTTCCGAAAACAATCCCTTCCAACTGTTCTGAACAGACATACTATATTGACAAAGCAGGCTTAATCCGGCGAATGGACTATCACGTCGAGATTGTGGATAGCTCAATTGGGGTTGCGCATTATTGTTACGATCATATCGACGTTGGCGGAATTACAATACCCAGCCGCCGGGTGGCTTACCCAAGGTTGGCCGATGGAAAGCATGATCCCAATATTGTTTTAGTCGGACTTGATTTCGATGCTATTGAAGTTACGTGATCGGCAGCGGGATATCTCAGATCAGTAGCCCCCAACATGTATTGGATTATTCCCTGAAGTTGTTGGGGGAGAGATGGACTTTACTGATAATCAAAGAAGCGTGCGCCGGACCTTGCCGATTTGATGAAATTTGCCTGAGGCTTGGAATTTCCCGGACAACTCTTGCTTTGCGGCTTCGGACGCTTGTGGAGGCAGAAATATTAATGACGTCTCCCATTCCTTGTGAACCTAATCGGCAATATTACCGGCTTAGTGAGCAAGGAGAGGGATTGCGGATTATTGTTGAAATGATTGCCAAATGGTCAGAAGAGCTGAACTTCGAAGACCGAAGGAAGAAATAGTCTGGCAGCCACGTCCGGCATGGAAGAAATGCTAGACCGGTAGGACATTGATTTTGACGGTTGAGCCATATTGTTTATAGTTGCGCCATGGTAAAAGAAGATGACATGTACAGGAATGTAACGGAACGATGTGCTGGTGTTCGCGTTCTCAGTGCTGCGCGTTCCATGACACGCCTGTTTGACGCCGCGCTTCGCCCAACAGGGTTGACGATAACACAGTTTACCTTATTGATTACAATTGGCCGGACACGGCCAGAATCGGTTTCCAAAATCGGAACCTGGCTCAATATAGATAGAACCAGCTTAACTCGAAATATAAAGCTGCTGGAAGAAGCGGGCTATGTTACTCGTGGAGCTGAAGGTCCAGGCAGACGACGGCGCATTCAGTTGAATCAGGCCGGGCATGACATCCTGCAGGCAGCGTATCCTAAATGGTTAGCTGTGCAAGAGCGAATAGAAGCTGAATTGAGTGAAGAAGTGTACGATAATACTATGGCTTCGCTTGGTGTTCTTAATAAACTGGAAGCCTGATTTCTGATAGAGTATTCCAGCTCATTCGCACTGGCAGGGAGCGGAAAATATCTGTCACATGAGACCATATCTTCAACTCAATAGTCTGTTTGAGCGTCTCCTCTAAAACGGTTGCCTGGTTCGCTTGAAAAAAGACGTGCAGTGCCATTCCCCCTGTTGATTGGTCATGCTTTGGCGGAAAATAAGGGCTTGTCAGTTATTCTACGTAGTGTATATACACTATGTAGAATAACTCTAAACCTAACGAGGCTTAAAATGAAATCTATTGAGGAATATGTAAGCGGAATTCGCAGTGCAGTAGATGCGAATTCTCTCGGTGGAAAAACAGTGCGGATGGATATCGATGATCTGGGAAGCATTTACATTGACGGTACGACTGTATCCACCGACAAAGTCGCGGCTGATTGTGTTTTGACAGCCGCTCACGATACCTATGAAAAGCTTTATACAGGCACGCTTGACCCGGCGATTGCATTCGGAACCGGTGCGCTAAGGCTAACCGGCGAGATGGCTGTTGCTTTAAGAATGCCTGCGATTTTCGCGAAGGCCAATGGCTAGAGATGGGTAAGTCTATCACAGCTGCAGATGAGACAGTCGAAATAAATGTAACGGTTGATGGCTGTCACCACACTGCGAGTGTTTCCCCGCGAACACTTTTGATCCAGACGCTTCGCAACCAAATGAACGTAACTGCGCCTCACATTGGGTGTGAAAGCGGACGATGCGGTGCCTGTTCAATTCTTCTAGACGGCGAAACTGTAAAAAGTTGCATGATGCTGGCAGCTCAAGCTGATGGTGCAGAGCTTGTAACAGCACAAGGCATGGCTGAGGATGCCATCGGAGAGCGTTTGCAGGCAGCGTTTGGAAAATTTCACGCTTTGCAGTGCGGTTTTTGTACCCCCGGCATGCTCGCAGCTGCCAGAGAGCTTCTAAAGCATAATCATAAGCCAACCGAAGACGATGTCCGTCAGGCGCTGCGGGGTAATTTGTGCCGCTGCACAGGGTATCAACATATCATAGAAGCCGTACTGGACGCGGCTTCCGCAGGGAATATGTCTCATGAAAACTGATCCATTGATCACGGGAGAACTGACGGATGTTGACACATGGGTTGGCAGGCCGATCCCCCGTCTGGAAGATGATAGATTATTGCAGGGGCAGGGGCGCTATGTAGAAGATATCACCCTGCCGCGCCAACTGTTTGCTCAGTTCGTACGCAGTCCTCACGCACATGCCGAGATAAAGTCGATCGATTTTTCAAAAGCGAGGCTCTTGCCCGGCGTTGTTAGCTGCATTGCGGCACGAGATATGCCTGATGTTGGTCCGATTACTCCAAATTGGGTTCTGCCAGGAACGCTCTCCAAAGGGAGGCAAGTCTTGGCGGAAGAACGGGTCAGATATGTTGGGGAGCCCGTTGCCATGGTTATTGCTGAAAGTGAAGCTGCTGCTGTTGACGCTGCCTTTGCCGTACAGATTGATTACCAAGAACTTCCACATGTTTTGAATCAGGATGAAGCATTGTTGGAAAATGCCGTTTTATTGCACGAGGATATCCCTCAAAACCGGGCAACAACGTTTCGCAGGGGGCAGGAAAATTATGAGGAGGCATCGTCAGACGCCGCTCTAAAACTGAAATTCGATATACGCAATCAGCGGCTGGTGCCGTTCCCGCTAGAGTGTCGGGCTGTCAATGCAGATTTTGATTCTGCCTCCGGCCGGATGACAGTCTATATTGGCCAGCAACTGCCTCATATGTTCCGTCGCATGTTAGCGGAAGCTATAGCTTTTCCTGAACACAAGTTGCGTGTTATCTCGCCGGATGTCGGAGGTGGATTTGGCGCAAAAATGCATTTTTATTCTGAAGACGTTGCCATCACGTATGCGTCACGGAAGCTTGGAAGACCTGTAAAATGGTCTGAGAGACGGCGTGAAAATGCTGTCGCTACCAGCCATGGTCGCGATCATATCACGACAATTGAAGTGGCTGCTGAAGCAGATGGTAAAATTACGGCTATGAAGGTTCGCAGTCGCGCCAATGTCGGGGCCTATCTCTCTAGTATGGGAGTTGGTATTCCAACGATCAATGTCGCTCTGTTTGTCTTGGGTGTATATGACATTCCCCATGCTGATGTTGCTGTTGATTGTGTTTACACCAATACGCCTCCGGTTGACGCTTATCGGGGAGCCGGCAGGCCCGAGGCCGCTTATATTATTGAGAGAACCATCGATCGGGTCGCACGAGAGTTGGGGCTCGACCCGGCTCATGTCCGGCAAAAAAATTTCGTCACAGAGGCAAAGATGCCTCACAGGAATGTTGTCGGAGGGATGCTGGATGTCGGCAGGTATCATGCAACATTGTCTCGAGCCATGGACGTGTCAGACTACGAAAAATTCGCAGCCCTTAAGGCTGAGGCATCTGACACCCTTTTGGGCATCGGCATCGGTAATTATACTGAAACTTGCGGTGTAGGGCCTGGTGAATTGCAGGCCATGATCGGCTTCGATCGGGGAGGATATGAAAGTGCCTTGGTTCGCATACAGTCGGATGGCCGGGCGGTCGTCATGTCTGGATCTCATAGTCACGGGCAAGGGCATGTTACGGTTTATGCCCAGATTGCTGCTGATGCATTGGGGCTTCGTCCTGAGCAAGTGGAAGTTATTCAAGGGGATACAGATTTGGTTCCCCAAGGAGTCGGCACTTTTAATTCGAGGTCTGTCGTTGTAGGGGGTAGTGCCGTTCGTGTTGCCAGCGAACGTGTCGCAAAACGTATGAAAATGCTTGCTGCGCATTTGCTTCAGGCTTCTGTAGAAGATGTTATCTTGCAGGAGGGGGCCTTTATTGTGCAGGAGACAAACCGGTCCATTGCCTTTGCTGACGTGAGCCGAACTGCTTGGCTGGGACATAATGTGCCGAGGGATCAGGTCATAGGTTTGGAAGAAACCGAGTTCTACCATCCGAGAGCCATGTCAGCGCCCTATGGCGCCCATATTGCAAAAGTAAGTGTGGACCGGGAAACCGGAGAGATTTCGTTGCTGGAATATCTGGCTGTAGATGATTGCGGTACCGTTATTAACCCCTTGCTTGCAAGAGGGCAGGTGCATGGCGGTATCGTGCAGGGAATAGGTCAGGCCCTGTTTGAAGACGGAACACCATTGCCGGACGGCAGTATGCCAGCGGAACAGGCAATCCCGCGTATTGATGTAGTGCCGATTATGAAGACGGAACATACCGTTACACCAAGTTGGACCAACCCTCTGGGCGCAAAAGGTATTGGCGAAAGTGGTGCGATCGGTGCGCCCCCGGCAATTGTTAATGCGGTCCTTGATGCGCTTTGGCCTCTAGGGGTTCGGGACCTTGACATGCCGCTCACACCAGAGCGGGTTCTTGCCGCTATACAAACAGCAGAGAATGTAAAATGATATCTTCTTCTTTCGCCTATGCCCGTCCGGATACTCTTTCAGAAGCTGTTCATTTGTTGCAAAAAGATAAGGCCGTCGCCCTTTCCGGAGGGCACAGTCTGATGACAGATCTAAAGCAGAGACATGTTCAGCCTGATTTAGTGGTTGATATAAACGGGCTCGCTTTGACCGATGTGCAAATCGATACGGAGACGGTATCCATTGAGGCGCTCGTTCGACAGAATGTCCTCCTTTCAGAAAATATCGCGAGCGCAATTCCATTGCTGTCAGAGGTTGCAAATTCTGCAGCTGATCCTTCCATTAGAGCGCGGGGCACTTTGGTTGGCGCACTTTGTGCGGCTGAACGCCAAGGGGATTGGGCTGCGGCCGCCCTCGCACTGGATGCCCAGCTGCATCTGGCAAATTCCGCCAATGAAAAAGTGATTGTCGATTACGGGGACCGCTTGGCTGCTGGTCAGGTGTTCTGCAAAGGGGAACTGGTGACCCGAGTTGGTCTCAAAAGGCCCCAGCCAGGCGCTGTGCAGGGATATCGCAAAGTGAAGCATGCAGCTGTTGGTTGGAGTATTGCAAGTCTGGCATATAATCTTGCCCCCGGCTTTGCGCGTATTGCTGTGTCGGGTGCGCCGTCGGTGCCTTGTCGCTTAAACTATGTGGAACAGTATCTGATATCTGGGAACGGGTCTTTGAAAGAAGCGATTGCGACAGATTTTGAGGCGATAACATTTGTCGGGGATAGCTACGCTTCAGCAGCTTATCGGGAGCAGCGGTTGTCAATTCTTGTCCAGCGGACAATCAAGGAAATCCGGGAGCCTCTCTCATAAATTTGCAGAGCATTTTTGCAATCAAAACGCCCTCATAATAGAGATTATGGGGGCGCTTCGTGTTTTGGATGTAAAGTCTAGCGGGTTTCAGCTTGTTATAGGGCTTCTTTGTTTCTGGCAGGAGTAATTGTGCCGGTTGCCTGACCAAATCCTATACGCCGTGCGCCGGATTTCTCGCAATGAGCTTTCAGGGTGAGTGTATCTTCGTCTTCAAGAGAAACACGTTGCTCTCCGCCAGGCAATTGAACGGGCTGTTTTTTTGCATATGCTCGTTCAAGCAGGCATCCTCGTTCTGTCGGTGTTGGGCCTGAAATGGTTCCCGTTCCTAGCAAATCGCCTGGATTTAATGGGCATCCGTTCGATGTATGATGTGTGACCATTTGAGCGGGTGTCCAATAAGAGTGCTTATAGGATGTTTTTGATAGCTGGTATGGTGTCTCCGAGCGGTTGGTCTCCAGCCAGGCTTCTATCTGAATATCAAAATGACCCTTCAAATCATTACGTTCCGATGTAAGATGGTTTGGACATTTCGGATCACCGGAAGGCCTGGTCACCGCGGGATGGCGAAAGGGAGCAAGGGCCTCCAGTGTAATGATCCAGGGCGATATGGTTGTTGCAAAATTTTTCGATAGAAACGGGCCTAACGGATCAGATTCCCAACCCTGTATGTCACGCGCTGACCAGTCGTTCAAAAGGACCAGACCAAAAATGTGACCTTCACACGTTTCGATGGAGATGGGGTCTCCGGCCGTGTTTCCTGGCCCGATAATGACACCCAGTTCAACCTCATAATCCAAGAAAGCGGAAGCCTCGTAGACAGGCGTTAAGCTGCCTGGGATTAATCTTTGACCAATCGGGCGGGGAATCCGCGATCCGGATGGTATAATGGATGACGCTCTGCCGTGATATGCGATGGGCATCCATTTGAAGTTGGTGGGAACGGGTTTGTCCGGGCGAAAGAGGGTAATCGTATTATAGGCGTGATCGTAGGATGTATAAAAGTCTGTATAGTCTCTGGATTGTACTGGTAATGACAATTCGATATCGGAAAGTGGTGTCAAAAACCTTGATAAAATGCCAGCCATTCCCTTGTCGGACAAGGCCGCTGATAGCTCTTTTCGAAGAGAGTGCCAGGTTGACGGCCCAGCTGCGGCGAGCCAGTTCAGATCACCTGTGCTGGTTGCATTAATTCCGGCAAGATCAAAGACGAAATTGCCAATTGCGACGCCGCTGCGCCATTCTCCGGTACCCCTTTTTCTGTATACTCCAAATGGTAAATTCTGAATGGGAAAGTCTGTATTCGGATCATTTTCACCTTCGACCCAGCTAGTGAGTTGGGCATCATGTGTTTCGTTGAGTTCTATATACATGGAAAATCCACTTTTGCTCATTGCCTGTTTGTTGATCTCCGAGAGTTGGGCGGGGAATGCCAGAGCGGAATCCCCCACTGGACAGAAAGCTATTTTGACGATGCCTTTGCCGCTTGCCCTTGCTGACCGGATTTCAGGATCATGGTTGACAAAATGGAGGCAAAATTGCCAACGAGCGCCCCTGATGCTTTCATATTTTTGATTTTAGTTGGCGAATAACCCAGTTCCTTGCAGATTTCCGTATTGTGTTCTCCCTGCAGGGCTGGTTGATCAGGCATGCCGAGCTCACCCGTTGAAAATTTCCAGGGCCGCCCCGGTAGTCGGAATTGCCCGCCATTGCGATCTGGAACGTCCAACGTTGCGTTCCAATATTCTGCCCATTCTGACTTAGCGACTTCTGCGAGTGAGCGAACTTCGCCAATTGCCACTTTAGCTTCATCAAGCTGGGCATCAAGCGCGGCCATATCCTGGAAAGACCATATCCAGGATTGAACGATTTCCTGCAAGGCTTCCAGGTTGATCCGGCGCGCTGATGCAGTTGCAAAGCGCGGATCAGATGCCAAGTCAGGACGACGCATTGCCGCCATGACAAATCTGAAAGATGTTGTTCCCACCAGACTCATTGCCGTAATGAAAGTCTCGTCGTTTGGTCCTAGAAAAAATGATCCGTCTGTTGCGCCAAGGATAGGGGGTTCACCTTTGAGATCCAGATCGTTAAAGTCAATATGAGCTCGCTCGTTCACGGCGATCATCGTTGCGGTCATCGAAACATCGACATGCTGACCTTCGCCGGTTTCGTCCCGGTGATGAAGAGCTGCCAGAACCGCGATCACGCCTTGCAGACCAGCATAGACATCTGCATGCGACAAGGGGTCCGTCTGTGGGGCCGACAGGTTTTCATCGAAGTGACGCAGGGTATTATGCGTAAAACCGGCTTCTGCCTGTACGGTTGGTGCATAAGCCATGCGCCCTTTCCACGGCCCAGCTTGTCCATAGCCGGAAATCGATACATAAATCAATCTAGGATTCCGGGCAGAGAGAGCTTTGTAACTTAATCCGAAGGCGTCCAGAGCCCCCGGCCTGAAATTCTCTACGAGAATGTCAGCTTCATCACATAGCTTGAGAGCAATTTCACGAGCTTCTTCGATATTCAGGTCTATCGATATGTTCTTTTTACCTGCATTTTGCTGAGCATAATAGCCTGACATCCCGTTCTCATTTACGGGTGCCGCGAAGCGTGTGACATCTGCACGCGGTGGTTCGACTTTAGTAACATCCGCTCCTAGATCCTGAAGGGTGCGCGTGCAAAGCGGACCGGCAAGGACCCGTGAAAAGTCGATTATTTTAATGCCGCTTAATGGTCCTGACATACTTAACACCCCTTGAATTTGGCAAGGCCAGGCCCATTGCTTTGCAACGATTCCAAGCCGATTTTAATGTCTTCGGAGCTCCATAAGGGCAATTGTTTTTCAGACATCACATCATCTGCGGCCTTGACGCCTTCATTGACGGCAATGCGGCAAATCTCTTTGGTGATTTTATGAGCGAGCGTTGGTCCTCCCGCGATTTCCAATGCGATCGCAAGAGCGGCGTCTTCGAATTTCTCATCATCGACGACCCGATTTATGAGGTTCCAGCGTTCAAGAGTTTCTGCATCGTATCTGCGAGCTAGCATCGCCATTTCCTTTGCGCGAAGTGCGCCGGCACGCTGCGTCTGCCGTTGAACCGCTCCCATGAGCGGATTTACGCCAATTGTTGCTTCGACAGATCCGATTTTTGATGTTTTAGCCGCAATGATGAAGTCACAGGCAAGGGCTAATTCAAACCCGCCGCCAACACAAACACCGTGAACGGCAGCAACAATTGGCAAAGGAAATGTCTCCAGTTTCTCCAGGAAAAGAGCCGGAGTGAGGTCGCTTTTGGAGCTTTGTCCCTCAATGGCCGCTTCAAACAATGCCAAGTCGGCACCTGCTGAAAAATGCCGCAAACCGCTCTTAAGAAGGACCGCACGGCATCCAGCTGATTTTGCCGATTCCAAAGCAGAGAGAATGCCGGACATTAAATCCGGGCCAATCAGATTATGAGGGCGGTGGTTCATTGTTAAAATCGCAAGTGAACCCTCGGTTTCGAATGCGACAACTGGTTGTTCTGACATAGCGTTTCCTTGTTCCAAGCACTCCATGACGGAGCGTACTATCCCTTTATCCTATTGCTTTAAGTTGGCTCAACAAGGTGATATAGTGCCAAATTACAGGTGATAAAGTGCCAAAACGAAAGGGGCAGTTTGTTAGATTATCCTTTGAAAAATGGTCATGCGAATTGGTCATTTCCGAACAAAAATATCTCACTTGGCTCCGGGCTTCCGGCATTGTGGGAGGAATTGTGTGAACAGGGTATCGAGAAGAAAGCGGTTCTGCGTACTGCGGGGTTATTAGAGGATGATGATACGGAATTGGCTTTCGCCACACTTAGTCACCAGGACCGAATTTCCCTTTTTGGTGCAGCAAGCGCACTGTCTAAGCGACCGGGCACAGGTCTGTTGGCTGGAAGCCGGCAGGAGATAAGCTATTTTGGTGTCTACGGATATGCGTTGGCGACGAGTGCAACTTTGGGAGAGGCTTTTCATGTTGGAAAATATAACTTCGACCTGGCGGCACCGGTGTTACGGATTTCTCTTCAGTTCCGGGGGACTACCGGAATCCTGAAATCCCATAATCCAAGTGCGTTGGGGGCTTCATTACCGTTTGTCGCGGAATTTTGGCGGAGCTCACAACAGAAACTAATGTCGCTTTTGCTTGGGTACCGGTTTCCGACACAGGAAATGTATTTTCCTTATTCAAGACCGAAACATGCTCATCTCTACGAGGAAGTATTTGGATGTCCTGTGCATTTTGGCGCTGATATAATGGAATGGCATTTTGATTCCTCAGCCCTTAACTCTCCCTGTGTACAGGCAGATTCGGATACCGCAATGCTGTGTCACAGCTATTGTGATTATATTTTGTCAAAAACGGGCTCTCATTCAAAGCTACAACAGAGTATTCAAGCCATTTGCTTCAATGATTTGACGGCAAACCCCAATGCAAGCGTCATTGCAGAAAAACTGGGATTTTCCCGCCGTACTTTGTTCAGGGCATTAGCAAAGGAAGGAGTTTCACTTCAGAATTTGATCGATACTACGAAACGGTCGATAGCAGTTGAATATTTAAGAAATACAGACTTGTCTGTCGAGGAAATTTCGTTCCGGTGCGGCTACCAGGATGTATCGAATTTTCGAAAAGCCTTTAAAAGATGGACTGGATACTTTCCATCCTTTTTTAAAAATGACGATCATTGGAATACGGAAATTTAGGAGCTGGACGTATCGATGCTCGGATTCAGGAAGCTTACCATCAGACTGAGCAATATCGGTCTTGAATTTCCTTATCCGCTAGCAGATCTGTGGCGGAGGCTTCGTGGACAATAACACCCTGGTCCATAATATAGGCGCGATCGGATATGCCAAGGGCGCGTTCGACATTTTGCTCGACCAGTAAAATAGTCGTACCTTGTTTCTTTAATTCGGAGAATAATTCGAACATTTCATCAACCAGCACCGGCATAATGCCTTCCGATGGTTCATCCAACATGATCATTTTTGGTTCGGAAGCCGTCGCCCGGGCAATCGCCAGCATTTGCTGCTCGCCACCTGACATTGTTTCGGCTATCTGATCCAGTCGCTCTTTTAGGCGGGGAAATATTTCCGCGATCTTTTCAATGACGGCTTCTTCTTCCGATTTTATAGGCGATGCCGTCAAACCGAGGCGCAGGTTCTCGCGGACGGTTAGCCCCGGTACAATGCGCCGGTCTTCCGGAACATATCCCAGGCCATATCGGAAGCGGGTATGGGCTGACTCTTGCTGAATATCATTTCCACCATCAAACTCGACAGTTCCTTTGCGCTTAGCCACCAGTCCCATAATCGTGCGCAGGGTTGTCGTCTTTCCCGCCCCATTACGGCCAATAATTGAAACAATTTCGCCTTGCCCCACATGTAATGAAATTCCCTGAATGATGTGAGAATGGTCGTACCAGGCATGCAAATTCTCGATTTTCAGCATTAGTGGTTCCCTTGCCCTAGATACACACGGCGCACTTCATCATTGCTACGAATATCATCGGGCGTACCTTCCGCTAAAAATTCGCCTTGATGCAGCACGATCAAATGATTGGAAATTCCCATTACCAGTTTCATTTTATGCTCAACCAGAATAACCGTACGCTCGCTGGCAAGCTGAGTGATCAAGTCCATCATGACAAATGTTTCTTCTGGACTCATACCGGCCGTCGGCTCATCCAGTAACAACAAACGCGGATTGCAGGCGAGGGCCAACGCAATTTCTAACGCACGTTGTTCACCGTGGGCAAGATTTCCCGCCAGCCTCAATTGATGGTTATCCAGACCAACCATACTAAGAAGCTCGGCGGCCTGATCTCGCATTGCGGTTAATTTCCCGCGTGGTGTCCAGAAATCAAACCTCTTGTGCAGGGCTTGTATAGCAACCCGCACGTTTTCTAACGCTGTAAGATCAGGAAACACATTGGTAATCTGAAATGACTTTGCAATTCCCAGACGGGCAAATGCATGTTGCGGATTTCCGGTAATATTCGCACCTTCGTAAAAGACTCTGCCCTCAGTTGGCGAAAAGGCACCGGACAGCACATTAAACAGGGTACTTTTGCCGGCACCATTTGGCCCAATGATGGCTGTCATCTGACCTTTACGAAATGAGACAGATATATCATTGAGAGCTGTAAAACCGCCAAACCGCATAGTCACATTTTCTACACGCATAATATCACTGGTGTTGTCCATCTTCGAACTCATCGCTTCATCCAATGCAAGATTGAGCCCCAGATGCCCTTGGGGAAGAACAAAACAAAAATCATAAAGATCGCCCCTAAAAACAGCGGCCAGTGGGTTGTCATCAGCGTAATCACATCCTCGAGCAACAGGAATGCCATCGCACCGGCGAAGGGCCCGAAGAACGTTCCCATTCCTCCGAGAAGTGACATCATGACGGCTTGACCGGACAAGTGATAATGCAGTGATTCAATTGGCACTACGGACAGGTGGATGGCATTGAGCGCCCCGGCAAGACCGCAAAATAGACCTGAGATCACAAATGCAACCCATTTGGTCATTCGGACGTCATAGCCACATGCCGCTGCCCGATTTTCATTTTCCCGAATAGCTTCCAGAACAGCCCCGAAAGGCGAGGCTAAAATGCGAGAGAATAAAATAATTGCAACAGAGACAAACGTATAAATAAAATAATACTTCGCTGTCGGATCGAACAGATCAAAACTGACAATACCCAGACTGATGGTGCCAACACTAACACCCGTCAGGCCATCTTCGCCACCGGACCAGTCGCTCATCTGATACACAAGGTAATAGACGCACTGGGCAAGTGCCAGCGTCACCATCGCGAAATAGATCCCCCGTGTCCGAATTGCCATTGCGCCCATGATCATTGCGGTTACACCGGCCCCGATCACACCGAGGGCGATGGCCGACAGCCAGGGTATGCCGAAGTGAATCATCGCGATACCTGTTGCGTATGACCCGACGCCGAAAAATGCAGCATGGCCGAATGACAGTACGCCCATATAACCAAATACCAGATTAAAACCCATCGCGAACAATCCGTAGATCAGGATGTTCACCGCCAAAGCCTCATACGGCATGATAAACGGGAACAAAAATAATAAGGCCAGCGTTGCAATCACTCGATGGCGGTCAATAGCTTGCACCAATCCGGCGAAGCGGCGGTCAGGCATATTCATTTCACTATGGCTCTTTGGATTATCACTCATCCCATTAGTCCTTTTTTACCGAATAGCCCTTGAGGGCGGACCAATAGAACGGCGGCCATTAATATAAACATGGACAGGTCAGCCAATTCGGGGAAAAACAGGGAAGTCAGAGCAACGACAATACCGACAAGTAGTCCGGCAACAACGGCCCCGATAAGAGACCCCATTCCACCAACCACAGTCACGACAAAAGCTTCAACCAAAACAGTTGTCCCCATGTCTGGGATCACACTGCGCATGGGGGCTGATAGCACACCGGCAAGGCCTGCAACGCCGGTACCAATGGCAAAGACAATCAACCACACTTTTGAAATATCGATGCCCAAGACCCTTACGATCTCTGGATCACGAGCCCCGGCTCGAATGATCAGGCCAAAAGACGTTTTTTCTATAAAAAGCCAAAGTGCCGTAACAATGACTGCCGTGATGCCTATTATAAATATCCGGTAAGTTGGGAAAAACCCAAAGCCAAGATCCGTTGCGCCCTGCAGTATTTTGGGAGTATCGAATGGCACGCCATCTAAACCAAAGGCAATTCGCACCAACTCAACCAGAACAAGCCCCAGACCAAATGTCAGCAACAAGGGGTAATCAATACCGCGCCCATATAAAGGTCGAACCAGATACCGTTCCACACCGAGACCGACGGCCCCAACGAGAAGAGGTACAAGCGCCAACGTTATCCAAAAGTTACCGGTCATTCCCATCACGAAAACACCGGCATATGCACCGAGCATATAAAAGGCACCGTGAGCGAAATTGACCACGTTCAGCAACCCAAAAATAAGGGACAAACCAACCGCCAGCAAAACGAATACAGAACCCAGTGCAAGGCCGGTAACCATTTGCAATGCGAATAGGTTTAGGGGGATTCCGTCCATCTTCGTCGATCTTTCGGTTTCAGATAAATTGCATAAAATATATTCTCGGCCTCTGCGGTGAAACAGAGGCTGGGAACATATTGGAGGGCGTTAGCCGTGGCCAAGCTCAGAGCATGACCGAAGAGCACCTTCGCTGGCTTGATCTGTATGCAGGATGTCGAACAGATCGTAGTCGTTCTTCATTTGAGCTTTCGATTTTGAAGCGATGATATGAACGGCCTGTACGGACTGATGGTCACATTCCCGGAAATGTTGTTCACCTTTGTAATTGTCATACTTCATGCCGGACATTGCGGTTATAACCTTATCAGTATCGTTTGAGCCTGCGGCTTTGACAGCCTTCAGCAAACTGGCAATGCCGGAGAAACCATAACCGCCATAATCAGATGGCGGCTTGCCATCGTTTGATGCGCGGTAAGCATCATTGAATGCTTTGGCCGTTGGGATGCTATCCTCAAGTGTCCAATGATAGTTGGTGCCACCAATAACACCTTCATACGGATCAGCACCACCGGATAGACGCTGGCTGTACAGCAATGCCGGCGCAACCATTTTCATCTGCTCTTTCATACCGAAGTTGCTTGATTGTTTGAGTGAGTTCAGCTGGTCATAACCGAAGTTACACAAGCAGAGTACGTCTGGACGGGCCGCTTGAATTTGGGGTAGGAATGGTGAAAAATCCTTGGTTGCCAGTGGGTGCTTAACCTGGGCAACAACCTCAATACCGTGCGCCTTGCCAGCATTAATGAAGCCACGGGCCATTTCATGACCATATGCATAATCAGCAATTAACAACGCTACACGCTTTTTTTCCCGAGGGAAGACGTAGCGACCAACAGCCCCCGCGGTCATATGCGGGTTCATGGCTTCGTGGAATGTATATTTGGAGAAATGCTTGGCCTCATTGATACCGTCGGATTGTGAGATCGACATAAAGATCGTCTTGCGTTCCTTGGCAACATTATTAATAGCCAACTGTACGGAGGCCGATAACGAACCACAAATAAAGTTGGCACCATCTTTCTCAATCAGCTCAAATGTCCGCGTTGCGGCTTCTCCAGCTTTCAGCTTGGTATCACGGGGTAGCAATTCAGCCATACGCCCATTCAAGCCGCCAGCTGCGTTGAATTGATCAACAGCAATTTGACCACACCGGGCTTGTTCTTGTGACTCCTTGCCATATGGGCCTGTCAGCGGTACTGGCATACCGATTTTTATTGTATCGCTTGCTGCATTGGCAATATTGAAAAGGAAGGGACTTGTGCCGAGTACTGCGGTACCGGCTGCGGCAGTTTTGATAATCTTACGACGGCTCATCCCGTTTTGTGTTATGTTGCCTTTTATCGAACTCATTAATCTTCCTCCTAGTTATGAGTTTCTCCGTTTTTCGTCTGCTTTCAATAATGCTGATATTTACTCCCTCTGTTTGTTCCCTGTCTTCGATCATGCTTTTCCCAGGCCTTTGAGAATTTTGTCTGGTGTGAACGGCATATGAGCCAAGGTTACATCGAACGGTCTCAAGGCATCGTTGATGGCGTTCATGACAGCTGCTGGAGCCCCTGCGGTTCCCGCTTCCCCGACACCTTTCGCTCCCAGTTCTGACGTCTCCGTAGGCGTTTCGATATGATCGACCACGATGTCAGGCATTTCACCTGCCATAGGCACCAGATAGTCGGCCATCGAACCATTCAGCATCTGACCTTCCGGGCTATAGAGGCACTCTTCGTACAAAGCCGGGCCCAGCCCCTGAACCACACCGCCACGTGTTTGTTCCGCCACCAGTTTCGGATTGATGACGGTTCCGCAATCCTCAACCACCCAATATTTCAATAATTTTACCAGTCCCGTGTCGGTATCAACTTCCAAATGACAAGCATGCGCGGCATTGGTGAAGACGAAAGGATAGCCGCGCTGCGTATAATGGCGTGTTGCAACCAGTTCAGGCTGCACGCCCTGGGGTAAGGTATCGCCCCGGAAATAGGCGATTTTCCCCAATTCGGAGAGCGGCAAACGTTCAGTGCCACTATTCGCGCTCACGACAAATCCATTGACAATGTCAAGCTCTTCAATCTTGGCCTGTAGAATAGTTGCCGAAAGATCGAGAATGTTCTGCTTTAGCGCCTTACCCGCTTGTAAGGCAGCTTCGCCACCGATGCCTGCCCCCCGCGATGCCCAGGTGCCACCGCCATAGGGGACAACCTCTGTATCACCGGTCGAGACACGAACATTTTCAATCGGAACACCGACTGCAGTGGCAACGACCTGTGCGATGATGGTTTCGGTTCCTTGTCCCTGTTCGGTTACGCCGGTAATTGCGGTTAGGCCGCCAGTGGGATCCAGGCGGATCGTACAACCATCTTGCGAGGCAATGCGGGCCCCGCCAACCCCATAGAAAGCCGGCCCTGGATTGGTCACCTCAACTAAACTGGCAAAGCCAATACCGCGGTAGATATTGTCTCTCCGAAATTGTTCCTGCTCGGTACGCAGGCTGTCGTAATTTATGATCTCTACCAACTTGTCCAGGCATTGGCGATGAGATTGCTTCTCGTAGATCGCCCCTGACGGAGAGGTATAGGGATAGGCTTCTTCAGGAATAAAACTGTTACGACGAAGATCGACGGGATCAATACCCAGTTTTCTAGCCCCAAGATCTATCAGGTGCTCGCCCACTGATATTGCAATCGGGTGCCCGACACCACGGTACTGGCACATGGCGTTCTTGTTCTGGAATACCGCTTTGCCGTCAACTCGATAATTTGTGTGCTTGTAGGGACCGCCTGTCAGATTAACAACCTGATTGAGTTCGATGCCACTGGTGCGAGGATAAACCGAATAGGGGCCGATCCCGGTTATGTCATCCATATCAATCGCCAACAACTCGCCTTTTGCATTGAAGGCGGCGCGAGCCTTGATGATGTGGTCGCGAGCGTGAATGTCGGTAACAAAGCTTTCTAGGCGGTCAGCGACAAACTTTACCGGGCGTCCCAGTTTTACAGCGATGCCGCCGGCAGCCATTTCATCGGAATAAGTATGGATTTTGATCCCGAATGATCCGCCGACATCCTTGCAAATAACCCGCACTTTGTCTTCATCCAGTCCCAAATGCTTCGCATACAGATTCTTCGACATATGCGGACATTGCACGGACATGTGAAGTGTCAGCTCTCGATCAGACGGATTGAAATCGCAGACGATGGCGCGGGATTCCATGGGAACCCCGGTGTGCCGATTGAAATGGAATGTCTCTTCTACAACGGCCTCAGCTTCTTTGAAAGCGCCCTCAACATCGCCACTATCAACTACGCGATGGAAGCAAAGATTATCGCCCAGTTCTGGGTGGATCACCGGCGTTTCGGGATCCAGTGCTGTAGTCATATCTGTGACCGGAGTAAGCTCTTCATACTCCACCAATACCAGATCTGCAGCATCTTCAGCGATGGCCCGCGAGGTTGCTGCGACGGCCACAACGGGCTCGCCCTGCCAGAATACTTTGCCGTTTGCCAGCGGCCATTGCTCGGCTGATTTGATCCCCTTCAGATGGCTGAGCGTGCCGACCCAAGGCGTTAGGATGTCTTTCAAGTCGTCCATCGTATAAACGCCAACCACGCCGGCAATCGCTCGAGCATCGTCCGTGTCAATTGAGATTATTTTTGCATGTGCATAGGGGCTGCGATGAAAAGCCAGGTGAACCATGCGTGGTAAGTCGATATTGTCGACAAAGTTGCCGCGTCCTTCGACCAAACGCTTAGCGTTCGGACGGGGAACGGTTTTTCCAACATAGGAATTGGGCGCGTCCAGTGTGGATATCACTTTCTGTTCACTCATTAAACTATTCCAGAACGTTGTTTGGCGACCTGTTCAATGGCATCGACAATGGATTGATATCCAGTACAGCGGCAGTAGTTCCCCGACAGGTGTTCACGGATCTCATCACGGGTGGGGGAGGGATTATCTTTGAGCAATTCATCTGCGGTCATCAACATACCTGGCGTACAGAATCCGCACTGAAGGGAATTGTTGACGATGAATGCGTCTTGTAAATCCTTGATAGCCTCTTCATCGGTAGCGCCTTCGATGGTCACAACTTCCAACCCGTCGCATTGCACGGCCAGCGTCAAACAACTGCGGGCCGTGTTCCCGTCAATCCTAATCGTACAGGCACCACAGACACCGTGTTCACAGCCGACATTGGTTCCACTTAATCCTTCAGCCCGGAGAAAATCAGCCAGGTTAAGCCTGGACTCAATGGTGCGGGTCATTGCTTCCCCATTGACATGGATTGTAATTGTGTGGGCCTCACTCACTATGCTTCTCCCTGAGTTGCGAAGGCCTGCAGGGCGCGACGGGTCAATGTTTTCATAAGTGCCGACTTCGTTGCGCCCGATGTTGTAAGATCATCGAAAGGGGTGATGTCTCCGCTAACAGCCTGGCAAATTGCTTCTGTATCGACAGTCCCCAATAAAGCACCAGACAAAAGCTTCTCGGCAGATTGAGCAGAAGTGGCGACGTCGCTGACGGCAAAGAACACTAGCTTTACATCGTTTATTTGCTGACCCTGTATTTCAGCCCTCGCTGCCAGACCGGCCATGGCGTAATCCCCTTTGCGGCGCGAGAATTCTTCAAAAAACGTCATAGTATCGGCGGTTGCCAAGGGGACATCGACGGAAGTCAGAATTTCGTCATCCTCTAGACAGGTTGTATATGTCCCTTGAAAGAAGTCTTTCGCCTTCACGGCACGGGAGCCGGAGCGGTTCTGAATATTAAAACTGGCCCCAAGAGCCAGAGCGCAGGCCGGCAATTCTGAAGCAGGGTCCGCATGACACAAAGAGCCGCCAAAGGTTCCACGGTTGCGAATGGCCGGATGCGCGACGTTGCGCGTGGCGCTAGCGATAAGAGGGGTGTGTTCAGCTACCTTAGAGGAATTAAGGACGTCCACATGACGGGACATGGCACCGATGCGAAGTCTGTTTCCCAGCATCTCGATACCTTGCAGGTCGGGGATTTGGGAAACATCTATCAACACTTCGGGTGCCGCGAGACGCATATTCATGGCAGGGAGCAGGCTTTGCCCACCCGCCAGGATTTTGGCTTCGTCACCGTGCTTCCCAAGAAAGACGAACACTTCGTCTATCGAGCGAGCGCGAACATACTCAAATGAGGTCGACTTCAAGCTTATCCCCCGATATTAGACACGTTTTTTCAGTCTTATTTTTTGATTGTCTTATTTATCATTTGATAAAATACAATATATCGCTTGATAAATAAGCTGTCAATTGCGCATTATTCGGCCATCGGATTTCAACCCAGCGAAGAAAGTAGGCAATAGCAATGGATGACACTTCCTCGATAGCCCGGCAGGTAGGATCAAGCGACAGAACTGCGAAACGCAAGCGAATGAGCCCTGGAAGTCGGGAAACCTTGATTGTTGAAGAAGCTATCACCTTCTTCGCTGAACATGGTCTGGAGGGGAAAACCCGGGATTTGGCGAAACGATTGGGGATCACCCAACCACTTCTTTATCGTTACTTTCCCAGCAAGGAAAAATTGATCGAGCGAGTTTACCAGGAGGTGTATGTCCAGCGCTGGAACCCAAATTGGGACAATTTAATAACCAATCGCGAGCGTCCATTGAAGGACCGTCTGATAGAGTTCTATTCACAATATTCCGGTGCTGTTTATGACTATGTCTGGGTCCGCATCTTTATGTATTCCGGATTAAAGGGTGTTGGCATCAATGACCGGTACCTCTCGATCATCAAGGATAATGTCTTGCAACCAGTATGCGTCGAGTTGCGGCATGAACATGGGCTACCATTTGTAGAAGAAGTTCCCATTAGCCCGGAAGAGCTGGAACTTGCGTGGGGATTGCACGGCATGTTTTTCTACCGTGCTGTTCGCCATTTCGCCTATGGCCTGCCTCTTACAGAAGATATCGACGCTGCCATAGAAAATGATGTCACAATTTTCTTGGCCGGCGTACCGTCAGTTCACAAAAAAATGCTAAAAAGGTAGTGGGTTTGATGAGCTACCTGGGACAAGGGAGATGTCTGCTCTGCGACACATTGCAAAGCGTTAAACAAACGAGAGCAGGAGAGGGAGGAGTATTCCTTTGCTACCGCCAAATCTACTTTTGATGGTCCTGCGGACGACATCCTGATCCTGCAGGGGGCGGCAAGGATGATCTGGTAGACGGCGATATTCTTGCAATTTGATAGAAACAGATCTGGCTTCTTTGTTAGAGGCGGTTTTGCTTAAACGAAGGGGCGGCTTTTTAGCCGCCCTTTTTTTGTCCATCAAAAATACTGAGCTTGATATTGCGCTCCAAAAATAACATAAATTCGCTCGCCATGGACAAACTCACCAGCATGAACTTAAAGTGAGGATTTGTGCTGATGGGATTGCCAAGATATGGAGTCGGAAACAATATCTCTATTTTTGAACGGCTTTTTCGAAGGCCTCTAATTTCTTTTCGAAATATTTTTTGTTTTTGCCATATGGGTTTAAACCCATTGCGGCTTTTCGTATTACATTGACTTCGTCAAAGGCTTCTTCCGCCGGGCGAAGATATTTGACGTCTTTTTTCCAATAGTATTTGAAACCATCGAAATGGCCATTTTTCGGATACCAATACATCACACCAAAGCCTTTTGGATCTTCAATAGGCGTATTGTGAATTGTGGTGCCAGGAATATAAAAATAATCGCCTGTCTCCATCCACTTATATTCTCCTTGAGAAAGGGTTCTAGCTCGCCCAGACACGGCATAATAACATTCGGGTTGCCCATGAAAATGAGGATCATGATCAGAGGGTTTGCCGTTGGTAATGCCGATTGTAACCGGCCAGTCGCTTAACTCTTTCCATAGATACCCGACCGGTGCGTTTTCCAGACTGCATTGAGCTGCTGGCCCAACATTACCGGCGTCATCGATTGTCAGGCAACCGCGCTTGTTGGCCGGAATAGTTTCGTCAGGTTGAATGGTATCGAAGTTAACCTGGCCATTCTCCCAAGCCTTAATATAGGCCTCGACCTTCTCATTCTTACACTGTGCAGGAATGGCTTTTGAGGGGGCAAAGGGGCTTGTTACAAACGGTATGTGAGTGGCTTGTTGGTAGGGTTGTTGAGCGCGGGTGAAATGACCATGCTCATGAATATTTCTCTTGGTGTGCTCGCCATCATCCGCAGCAGTAGTCATGCTGGAGGCAGAAAACAGAGCTGCTGCGATGCTGGCAGCTAAGATAATTTCTTTCATTATATTACCTTGTCTTGCTTTAAAATAAAATTACTCATCGGCCGCTGCCACTTTACAAATCGTGAAACGCTATACTTTGAAAAGGAGCTATGTGCGGTTATTTTCCTGCGGTTCAGCAGGGAGACTTGCAGTTCTACAAGACGCTATATCGGCGCATCTCAACGCGGACCGTATCTAACCTTTCAGGAAATTTGAAATTCAATAAGCTGCAGATAATATCTAAATATTAGATAGATAAATTCCCGACAGACGAATCCTGACTTATGATAAGCATGCTGGGAATTTCAGGATGGAAAATGTCAATAAAAACAATGTCTTGAATTTATTCTGAATCTTCATCATATACCGCTTTCAGATGCCCGATACACAGCGGTCTGAAACATCTAAATTTAAAAATTGGAACGTCAGTCTTTGACGCTATGTGTCGGCATTCTTTTCACGGCACAATGTCAATAGCCAGTCTTTAAATTCAATTGCAGACGGTGACAGAATGACGCCTTTTGGAATGGCGAGGTGATAGGCGAACGAAGTGTCAAATGTCTGGTTGAAAGGATTAATCAACGAGCCACTTTTGATTTCACTCTCGATCATGCATTTAGCAAACAAGGAGACACCCAGTCCATTTACCGTAGAGCTGAGTTGAAAATGGCGATCCTCAAGCATCATTTGAGTTTGTGAGGGTGAAGACTCTACATTGTTGTTCTTGAACCATTCCGACCACATGCGATTGTCATCGACATGCAACAACGTGCATTTTGTAAGATCTGAGACATTGTCAATCGGATTGGCTTTTAAATATTCAGGACTACAAACAACAACCATCTTTTCAGACCAGAGGCGCGTTACATGGAATTCGTTCCAATCTCCGCGCCCCCATTGAATGCCCAAGTCAGCAAAGGTCTCGGGATGTTCCATTTTGACATATGTATTATTGTGGTTCTGGAATGAAAGCTGCAGGCTTGGATAGTTTTCCCAGAAGCTGCCAAGGCGCGAGGACAGCCACCGACTGGCAAACATCGGAAGGACCGCAAGCCGCACTGAATCTGTCTGCAGGGATACTTTCTCCAATCCCGCCTGGATTGAACTAAGCCCTCTCTCAACATAGGAGGATAAAATCGCACCTTCAGCTGTCAAAGCCAGCCCGTTGGGTTTTCTTTCAAACAGAGGTGCACAAATTTCCGTTTCTAATTTTTTGATATGGTAGCTTACGGAACTTTGGCTAATATTTAGTACGTCAGCCGCATGAGTAACATTTTTCAGACGAGAAACTACGCCAAAAACCTGTATAGAATTGATATTCCGTATCTGCTTCACGGCGAGGTTTCCTAATTCATTGATTATGATAGTGCAACTCAAGAAATCTAATTATTAGATACTATAATGTAATCATTATATTTCCAGAACTTTCTTCGCGCCTATAGTTTGAGCTCTCCATCAGCAGTGAAGTGATATGGAGAGAAAATGACGAATGCAGTTTTGCAGGTTAAGGATCTTTGCAAATCCTTCGGAGGAATACGCGCTATTCAAGAGCTTTCATTCGAGGTTGAAGCTGGAGAAATTCTGGGCTTGATTGGCCCGAACGGATCAGGAAAATCGACGACAGTCAACACGCTGGCAGGTGTCTTCCCAGCAACATCCGGCACTATTACTCTTTCAGGTGCTCGGATCGAAAAACTGCCCGAATATCAGCGGGTCGTCAATGGATTAGCGAGAACATTCCAAACAGCTAGTGTTTTTCCAGACTTTACTGTTCGCCAACAGATAATGCTCGGTGGTGAAGCAACACTCAATTCGCATCCTCTTTCTTCAGCCTTTGGTTTGGGAAAATCCAAGTATGAAAAAGATCTTCTTTCGGAAAAAGTACAGGAAATTCTTGAAATTACCGATCTGTCGGATGTGGCAGACAAGCCCGTCGGTACCATCTCCTCCGCTCAACAGAGATTTTTGATGATCGCCACGACACTTGCAACTGGCGCGAAGGTCGTTCTGTTGGATGAACCCGCGGCGGGTATGGTCTCACACGAACGCAAAACACTGAGCGATTTGATTTGTCGCATCCGGGATAAGGGAATTTCCGTGCTCGTTATTGAACACCATATGGCGTTGATTATGGAAGTCTGCGATCGCATCGTTGTTCTTAACTTTGGCTCCAAAATAGCAGAAGGCACACCTCAGGAAATTCGGGATAACAGGGCTGTTATTGACGCATATCTCGGGGAGGCAGCCTGATGCTAGAAGTGAGAGATCTGCATGCAGGCTACGGCCCGATCGAAGTTATTCATGGTGTTGATCTGGATGTAAAACAAGGCGAATGCGTCGCCTTGATAGGGGCAAATGGCGCGGGTAAATCGTCTACCTTGAAGGCTATTTGTGGGTTAATTCCTTCCTCACAAGGTCGTATCAGCCTTAACGGCGCAGATATCACCAATCAAAGCGGGCATTCCATTGTCCGTGCTGGTATCACCATGTGCCCGGAAGGTCGGCAAGTTTTCCCGCAGATGAGTGTCATCCAAAATCTGCGAATGGGGGCCTATCCTCGCAAGGACAAAAATCAAGCACAGGACCTGGATAGAATGATGGATATGTTCCCGATCCTTCGGGAGCGCTCCTCGCAGGCCGCCGGCACTTTGTCTGGCGGAGAACAGGAAATGCTGGCCATTGCCCGCGCTCTGATGGCGCGCCCTGAACTCTGTATTTTTGACGAGCCGTCTCTTGGACTTGCACCAAAAATCGTGGCTGAAGTCGGAGAGACAATCGCCCGTATCAAGGAAATGGGCATGACTATTTTATTGGTGGAACAGAATTCGTTGATGGCGCTTCGACTGGCTGACAGAGCTTATTTGTTTGAAGCCGGAGAGATTGTTTTGCAGGGCACAGGTGCGGAGCTTCAGTCAAATCCAGAAGTCGCTAAAGCCTATCTTGGCCATTGAGAGAGGATGTACGCAGTTAAATCGACTCTAAAAAAAATTAACGGGAGAGAATAAATGAAAAATAGAATGATAATGAAACTTGGGGCGACAGCATTCGCGCTGACAGCCTTGACCGGTTCTTTAAGCTGGGCCGCCGATAAAACTCTGAGCATTGGTGTCAGTGATGCCCTTACAGGTGGGGCTGCTGTTTATGGTTTGCCTCAGGCAAATGCTGTTAAAATGGCGGCCGCTGAAATCAACGCGTCAGGCGGCGTGAAAGTAGGAAGCGACACTTATAAACTGGATGTCATCGCCTATGACGATAAGGCTAACCCTACAGAGGCCTCCAATTCTGTGCGAAAACTTCTGGATCGGGATGGTGTGAAATACATTCTTGGATTTTGTTGTTCAGGGGCGACAGGAGCGGTTGCGTCCTTTATCAAGGATGAAGAGGCTGTCATGCTGGTCGGGAATGCTGCAGAGCGATCTATTACGACGAAGGAAATTCCCAATCTTGTAAGAACCCGCCCTCCTGCTGACTATACAGGCGCAGCTGCGGGGACTTTTGTTGCCCAGAAGGGCCATAAGCGGGTTGCCGTTCTGGGCGCTTTGGAAATCTCGTTTTATGCAAGCTATGTCGATGCATTTGAAAAGGAATTTGTCAAAGCTGGCGGAGAGATCGTCACGCGGGAGGTTTTCGCAACAAAAGATCGGGATATGAGCCCGCAGCTGACCAAAATCAGAGAATTGAAGCCGGATGCCATTCTAGTAGTTGGATATGTTGAACCGGCGGCCTTCATATATCGTCAATCCGTCGAGTTGGGCCTTGATGTTGCCCGGTATGGCTTTACCAGTGGCAGTGAAGAGCAGTTTTTACGGGTTGCTACATCCTCCCAGATGGAAGGCGTGTGGGACCTTCGTCCGACAGAGCTCACACTTTTATCTGCGAGCGATAATGGGATCGCTTATCACAAGAATTATTCGCAGAAATACGGAATTGCACCGTCCCCAAGCTCGCCTTATGCCTATGACCAAACCTATGCACTGAAAGATGCACTTGAGGCGGCAGGCACGGTAGACGATACAAAAGCCGTTGCTGCGGCCTTGAGGAAATTGCCGGTCCCGAGTGAAGCTGTGATGCAGTATCTACCGATTGATAATAAAATGTTTGATCAGAATGGTCAGGCCTATACGTCAAATGGTGCCTTTCAATGGCGGAGCGGAAATTGGGTTTTTGTACAGGATTTACCATCAAGCCCAGCCTCGTATTCAGCCTTCCTTAGTACCCTGGACTAAGGAAATCGCCGCAACACCGGTTCACTTCCTGAGAGCCGGTGTTGCTTCGCGCGCGGTCAACCAATGTTACTGAACAGACCGACGACCATCAGATCGACTGAAAAAGAAAACTCTACATTATGATTGAAGTCATTCAGCAGATAATAAACGGCGTTGCGATTGGCGGTGTGTATGTACTCATCGCCCTCGGATTGACGACCGTTTTCGGAATTTTAGGGATCGCCCATTTTGCTCATGGGTCAGTTTCCATGTTTGGTGGTTATTTAACCTTTTTTCTTGTTGTTAATCAGGGAATTCCTCTGATACCGGCTATCCTAATTGCCCTGACGGTTGGTATGTTGCTCGGCGTTCTGATAGAATTCCTTGCGTATCGGCCGGTCCGAAATGCCAACCACATCAATGCCTTTATTGTAGCGCTCGGCCTTACCATGATGGTCGAAGGACTTAATCTCAAACTCTTCGGCGCTGAACAGGTCGTTATTCCAACGGATATTGACAGGGTTTTTAATATTGGCGGGATTACCATCCCGGAACTTCGACTTTATGTAATTGTTTCAGCCATTGCATTGATTGTTGCCATGACCGTTTTTGTTGAACGGACGAAAACAGGGCAGGCCATCCGGGCCGTTGCCGAAAACAGAGATGCGGCTATTCTGATGGGGGTCAATGTTAAAATTCTTCCCTTGATTGTCTTTGTGATCTCAACGGCACTCGGCGTTGCAGCCGGTGTTATGGTCGGCTCTCTTTTTGCCATTGCACCCGGTGTCGGAGAAGGATTGGTCGTCAAAGGTTTTGCCGTTCTCATTCTCGGCGGATTGGGATCCATACCCGGTGCTATCGTTGGAGGTTTGGTTCTGGGCGTCACCGAAGCATTGGCTGCTGGCTTTATCTCATCTGCCTATAAAGATGTTATCGCCTTTGTCGTCATGATCGTCGTTCTGCTCGTCAGGCCTCAGGGATTAATGGGGAAAGCATCATGAAAATACCAACCAGGTTCTTTGTATATACTGCGATATTATTCCTGTTCGCGGCTGTGCCCTATCTTATTACGGTCAAATATTATCTGCATTTGAGCATTCTGGCGCTGGTGTGGGTTATTGCGGCGCAAGGGCAAAATCTGATCCAAGGCTATACTGGTTATGTTTCGATTGTACAGGCTGGGTTTATGGGAATTGGGGCCTATAGCACGGCCCTGACGGGCATGCATTTCGGTCTCCCTGTCTGGATCACGATTGCGCTCGCGCCGCTCATAACAGCGATATTTGCTTTGATGACCGGGTATCCAAGTTTGCGGGTTAAAGGTCACTATTTCGCCATTGTGACGCTGGCATTTAACATGGTGATTTTCATTGTTTTGCTGAATTTCACAGATTTGACAAACGGGGAAGCAGGATTAACAGGCATTCCCAAACCCGGCGGAGGCAAAGAAGGATTGCTGAATTTTGCGGATCGCAAGGTTTATTACTATTTCGTATTGATTGTGGCTGTCCTGATAACCGCCCTAACGGCGCTGGTCATTCGATCCCGTGTCGGGCAGATCCTGATCGCAATTCGACAGAACGAAGATCTGGTGAGTGCAATCGGCATTACAACATGGAAATACAAGCTGTTTGCTTTTGTCAGCAGCGCTATGTTCGCGGGGCTTGCAGGCGCTCTTTACGCTCATTATCAAAGTTTTATCAATCCTGAGATTTTTAGTGTTGCACAATCCCTTGATGCAATTCTGGCTGTCATTGTTGGTGGTTCGGGGACGATAACCGGGCCGGTCATCGGGGCATTCATTGTGGTTTTCCTGCCAGAATATCTGCGTTTCGCGGATAGCTTTCGGCTGATCATTTATGGCTTGATCTTAGTCTTATCAACAATCTTTATGCCTCGTGGGATTGTCGGTGTTTTTATTGATATTCGCAATCGTCTGGTGCGAAAATCATGATCGGGTCAGATCAAAGCGTTTCAGAGTTTCTCGATACTGTGGAGACATTCTCATCTAATGAAATCATGCCCGCCGCGGCAAAATGGAATAAGGGTGGGGCACCTGCTCCGGAGCTCTTTAAAAAAGCGGCTGAATTAGGTCTGTCCCGACTGGCCGTAACGAAAGAAAATGGTGGACTTGGTTTTGATTTTTCAGTGAAAGCAAAGGCTTGCGAGATACTTGCTGCTGCGGATTTCGGTTTCGCGATGTCGCTGGTCAACACTTTGAATGTCGCCATAAAAATAGCGCAATGCAGCTCAGCATCCTTAAAGACTGAATATTTGCCTGCCTTGCTTTGGGGGCAAGCCAGTGCTTGTACCGCACTGACTGAGCAGGTCGCTGGATCTGACTTTTCAGCCATCCAGACACGCGCAAAAAAAGAAGGAGATCGCTGGATTTTGGATGGCGAGAAAATCTGGATCACCAACGCCAGAAACGCTTCTTTGGCTGTTGTATATGCGCAAACCGGTGGTCCTGGAGAGCGTACTGCAATACAGTCATTTCTGGTTGATTTAACTGCTCCAGGCTGCCGTCGATATGCGATTAGTTCGGCTTTTTCACAAGCCAGTACGGGAACGGGCGGGTTGGTTTTTTCCCATTGCGAAATTCCTGACAATCACTTGCTATCGTCTCCTGAAGGGGCGTTTAAATCCATAATGTCTGAAATTAATGGTGCGCGGATCTATGTGGCCGCCATGTGCTGTGGCATGCTTGGAGCGGCGATAAAGCACGCCATAACTTACGGTCTGAAAAGGCACAGTTTTGGCCAACCTCTCATGGATCATCAGTCCTGGCGGTTTGCTCTGGCTCAAGCGGAAACTGACTTGGCTGTTTCACGCAATTTTGTGTTTTCTGCAGCTGAACAGATTGATCAAGACAAGGATACCCAGTTGATATCGGCTCAGGCAAAAATACAAGCCGTCAACACTTGCCAGAAGCATATACCCGTTTTGCTTCATTCAATGGGTGCCGAGGGTTTGAGGGAAGAATATCCCTTTGCTCGCCATCTGGCAGCCTCAAGGATCGCGGCACTGGTTGACGGTTCAACTGAAATGCTTCTCGAACGGGTCTCTAAACTGTCCCATTTAACAAAATCAACCTCCAAACAATAGGGCGAAGTATAGGTATGCGTGTCTTTCAAATTGCAGGCGACTGGGGTTTTGAAAATCTTCAGCTAGCGGAACGGAATATTCCTAAACCGGGACGCGGCCAAATACTGATTTCCATGAAGATGGCGGCGTTGAACGCGCGCGATCTTATTGTTCCGGATCGAGGCTATGGCCGGGCAACCGGTCAGTTACCCTTGATCCCAGTCTCAGATGGTGTTGGAGAGGTTGTCGAAATAGGGGAAGGTGTCAGCCGGGTCTCTATCGGTGATCGTGTCTGTCCAACCTATTTTCAGAACTGGGTATCCGGAGAGCCTGATCCGACACGCTTTGCATCTGCTCTGGGAGGGCCATTGGATGGCGTCATGGCGGAATTCATTTGCCTCTCGGAAGAAGGCGTTGTCAAAGTTCCGGATTATCTGACGGATGCTGAAGCCGCTACATTACCCTGTGCTGCGCTCACAGCATGGAGCGCCCTCTCCACGTTGGGGCAGACAAAAGCGGGGCAGAAAATCCTGGTGCAAGGCACAGGAGGTGTCGCCTTGTTTGCAATTGCTTTTGCAAAATTGCAGGGGGCTCATGTAACCGTCATTTCATCACGTGATGAAAAACTGGAAAAGGCGCGTGAGATTGGCGCAGATGCCACCATCAATTATACGGCAACACCCGACTGGGCGCGCGCCAGCCGGGAGATAACTGCTGATCGCGGTGGATATGACAATATCATTGAGCTGGGCGGAGAGAAAACACTTCCTCTTTCCCTGCGGGCCGTTCGACCAGGCGGCACCCTCTCGATGATCGGTGTTCTGTCTGGGTTGAATTTAACGGCTTCACTCGGACCAATAGTGGCTCGGCAACTACGGCTGCAAGGCGTGACGGTTGGGCACCGTGACGGTTTCGAAGCGATGCTTGCGGCAATGGAGCAACACCAGATCCGCCCTGTCATCGGTGAGATTTATGCATTTTCTAAGTTAAAACAGGCATTAGCCTCTCTTCAGGATCACAACATTCTCGGTAAAACACTGATGCAAATTTCCTCATGACAGATCAAAACCTTTCGTTCGATATAAGACATCATGCCGTAAACCAGCCGGACAAAATCGCCTTTAAAATATACCCATCGAGTGAAGGCGTTACTTTTCAGGCGCTTGAACAACGGGCTAATCAAGGGGCCCAGTTGTTGCGCTCGTCAGGTTTGAACGTTGGAGATCATATGACGATCCTGATGGAAAACCGGCGTGAATTTCTCGAAACCTGCTTTGCAGCAGATCGGTCAGGCCTTTATTACACAACGATCAGCACGCATTTAACGGTTGAGGAAATTGCCTATATCATTGCGGATTGCAGCGCTCGCGTTGTCATTATTTCAGACAGTTTCTCGGATATTGCCCAGCAGTTACAGGATATGGTCGATCCGGCAATCCGCCTTTTTATGGTGGGAACGTCCATCGGTGGTACCGAAAACTGGTCTGCGATGCTGGATACCCAGCCTGACACGCCCATCAGTGATGAAGTTCAGGGGCTTGATATGCTCTATTCTTCGGGGACAACGGGAAAACCCAAAGGCGTAAAATGGCCTTTAACGAGAGAAGCCCCCGGCGGAAGATCCATGTTGATTACCTTACTGTCTTCTCTATTCGGATACAGTGCTCAAACCCGCTATTTGTGCCCAGCCCCCTTGTATCATGCAGCGCCATTACGCCATACCATGGTCACTTTGAAAATGGGCGGCTCCGCCTTCATCATGGCAAAATTTGACGCTCAACAATCACTGAAAATTATAGAACAAGAACAGATTACTCATAGCCAATGGGTCCCGACAATGTTTGTTCGGCTTCTGAAACTTCCGTCTGAAACTAGGAATGCATTTGACTTCTCTTCCATGGAAATGGCGGTGCATGCAGCGGCTCCTTGTCCGATAAGTGTCAAGCATCAGATGATTGACTGGTGGGGTGACATCATCCACGAATATTACGCAGGCACCGAAAACAATGGCTTCACTGCCATCTCGACCAGGGAATGGCTGCAACATGAAGGATCCGTTGGGCGGGAGAAGCTGGGTATTTTGCATATCTGTGATGAAACGGGGCAAGAAGCTCCCAAGGGTGCCGAAGGGGAAATCTTCTTCGAAAATGGCCATCAATTTGAATATCATAACAATCCGGAAAAGACCGCAGACTGCACGAACGATGCTGGGTGGACCACTCTCGGTGATGTTGGCAGAGTGGATGACGAAGGGTATCTCTACCTCACAGATCGCAAATCCTACATGATTATTTCGGGAGGGGTGAATATCTACCCTCAAGAAACAGAGAATATACTGATCGGGCATCCTGATGTTCTGGATGCGGCCGTTATCGGCGTTCCGAACGAAGATTTTGGTGAAGAAGTAAAGGCCGTTATACAATTGGCTGCTGAAGAGAAGGCATCTTCTGAAATGGAAGCTGAACTCATTCAATATTGCCGGTCAAAACTTTCCAGCATAAAATGCCCCCGCAGCATTGATTTTAGAAAGACTCTGCCAAGGGCACCGAATGGCAAGCTCTATAAACGGAACTTGAGGGACGAATATTGGTAACATCTATTGATTCTCAAGGATTGTCGGCCGGTCGCATGCGAAATTTTATCGATGATTTGTTTTCCTCAGAATTTCTCAGAAATCTTCGAAATTCATTCAGATAGGGAAAATTAGAAGAGCTCGTTTGTTCAGTCCTCATGAGACTGTGTCAAAAGAGGCTTGTTCCTTATTCATTATGTTGCGGGTTAGGCTTTTTCGGGTAAATATGAAACCCGTTCTAATCGTCATGGAGGGCTAGGAGGAGGTTCAGCATTTGAGGTTCCGCTGCTATCAGGTCCTTCAGGGTGTAATCATCCAGCACGCTAAAAAACGCTTCCCGAGCCTGGTTCAGGGCAAAGGATAATCCACAGGCGGGAGAGAGTTTACAGCTTCCGCCGTCGGCTTGCATGCATTCCACCAGGGCCGATTTTTGTTCCAGATTTCGGGTGACCGTACCGATATTGATTTTTGCAGGATCAAGAGCCAGCTTCATGCCACCCGCCCGTCCGCGCTGCGTTTCAATATATCCTTCATTTGCCAACCACTGAGTCACTTTTGCCAGATGGTTATACTTGGCGTCATGTATACCTGCCACGTCTTTCGTCGACATCAATGAATTCCTGGCGGCGGCAAGATGGAGTAGGGTGCGAAGGGCGTAATCTGTGAATTTTGATAATTGCATGGCAGATAGTCTACATCTTTAAATTGGTATTTGAAATACATTTTTAAATTGACATTTCAAATACCAATTAATAAAACGATGGGAGTTTTTAATTGAAGAGGCCTGTTATGCAATCATCGATACTGCTTATAACTCTGGTTCTGATGGCGCTTATTGGCGGCATTTTTTTGTTTGTCGTCCTGTCCGGTAAGGAGGTTGCATCGGCCGCAGGCGTGAATAGACGCCGATACCAACTGATCGGATTTCTGGCTGTTGCAGGAATTGTTATCAGTGTCGGATCATTGCGGTATGGCTCTCACGCTGTCGCGTCCACTGATGCTGTTGTTATCAATGTTGTTGGCGGTCAATGGTGGTGGGAAATCGACCGGGAAACGGTCCCCCTCAACAAGGAGGTGGAGTTTCACATCACATCCGAAGATGTCAACCACGGCATGGGAATTTACAATTCTGATCTGGAGTTGATCGGTCAGGCTCAAGGGATGCCGGGTTATACCAACAAGCTTGTCATGACCTTTGATAAACCTGGCACTTATCAGGTTCTCTGTCTGGAGTTTTGCGGGGTTGCCCATCACGACATGATTAATGAATTTGAAGTTGTGGCGGCAGAATAATGGAGGATACTGTGAAATATGAGCCTCAAGCGGGCGCTGTTAAACTGACCATGCTGTTAAGCGGTGTTGTTTTTCTGCTCATGATGATTTTCGGATTGGTCCTGCGGGCCAGTCAAGGCGAATTTATCGAACTGGATCCTGCAATTTTTTACCAGATCCTGACGGCGCATGGTGCGGGTATGGTGGGCACCGCTGCTTTATCGGGCGGTGCCATTATGTGGTATTTTGTCGGGCGGTACGTGCGGCTTAATCCGACTATTTACTGGGTATTTCTGGGACTTTTCCTGATCGGCGTTGTCCTGATCCTCGGATCGATTTTTATTGGCGAATATGGCGGCGCTTGGACATTCCTCTTTCCTTTGCCCGCTATTTCCGGCGGTGCATGGGGCGTTGAAGCGGGGGTCGCCTTTTGTCTTGGTTATATCTCAATCGGTGTCGGCTTTCTTTTATATTATCTGGAAGTGGGTTATCGGCTCGTCAAACAATATGGAGGACTGTCGGGAGCTCTGGGGTGGCGTTATATCGTGAACGGAGATCAGGAAAACGCGCCGCCGCCAACAGTGATTGCCGCAGCCAGTGTTATCGTTTTTAATTCCACAGGGATTGTTTTCGGTGCCATTGTTCTGGTCGCCAGTATCGTCAATCTGCTGCTGCCGGAATTTGCCGTTGATGCATTGCTCGCAAAGAATGCGATTTATTTCTTTGGCCATGTTTTCATCAATGCAACGATCTATATGGCCGTAACCGCCGTCTACGAGATCATCCCTGAATATACTGGAAAGCCCTGGAAGACATCTCGCCTGTTTGCAATTGGCTGGGCACTGGTCGTTGTGTTCGTCCAGCTCGTTTACTTCCACCATATGCTGCAGGATCTGGTGATGCCCGCCTGGATGCTGGCTCTCGGTCAGATCATGTCCTACGCGTCGGGTGTACCACTGATCGGTATTACGGCATTCTCTTTATGTGTCTATGTCAAGGGGTCCGGCTTGAAATGGGACCTGACATCAAAGCTCCTGGTTCTCAGTGTTGCGGGGTGGACGCTTGGCTCTGTGCCAGCGGTTATCGATGGCATGATTGCTGTGAACAAGGTCATGCATAACACCCTTTGGGTTCCGGGACATTTCCACACCTATTTGCTGCTGGGTGAAGTTGCCATGGCCTTTGGCTTTTCTGTTTGGCTGGTACGAGATAGAGCGGCTCGGGCCGTGGATAACCTGGTCGAACGTCTTGCATTCAATATTTATGTTCTCGGCGGTTTCGGGTTTATCCTTGTCTTCTTGTGGTCTGGCGCGAGTTCCATTCCCCGGCGGTGGGCGGTGCATCTTGAAAGTTGGCAGTTCCAGAGCCAGTTGGGAACATTTTTTGCGGTCACGGTTGTTCTCGCTGCAGCATTTCTGGTGATAATCTATACGATCGGGCTGGCACGCAGGGCGGCGGGAAAATGAAGCGCGCAATTCTTGTTACATTCTGTGCTGCCCTGCTGGGTGGTACAGGACTTTACAGTGCGACAGATAGTCTGCAGGCATTCACAGCGGAAGGGGCGCGGCGGCTTGCAGTCTCGCAGATACGCCCTTTGGCCCCGGATCCGATCCTGGAAACGATGGCCGGTCAATTCAAGCCTTTGAAAGGGGCAGTGCCGCAAACCACCCTTATTGAATTTATCTACACGACATGTCCGACCATTTGTCAAAGCGCTGGTGGGGAATTTGCAAGATTGAGAGATCTGTTGGCAGAAAGAAGGCTTTCTGTTCGTATGATCTCCATAAGCTTTGATCCGCAAACCGATACGATCGAGGCATTGTCTGATTATGGAGAATTGCATGGCGCGTTGGGGAAAACCTGGACCATTGCACGCCCTGACATCACCGATCTGGATACACTTCTGGATTTTTTCAAAGTGACGGTTATTCCGGATAACTGGGGTGGCTATCAGCACAATACGGCTGTTCTTTTGATCAATAAAGAAGGCCGGTTTTCAGGTGTGTTTGATACAAATGCCTATCAGGCAATCCTGCAGGCGGTCGAAGCGCCACTGTCATGACTTATATACTGGCCGGATCTGCTTTCGTTTTGTCTTTTGTCGCCCAAATCTGGGTTGCTGCAGATCCGGTTATTCATGTTTTGGTTCAATTTCCATTGTTGGCGGCTGCCGGTTATTTCCTTGTTGCTGGAAAAGGCCACCGGACGATCTGGACGGGTCCCTTGCTGGTGCTAGCCATCACTTCGATCCTGTTTTGGATGCTGCCCCGGACACTGGATGCGATTTTGGCGGAATGGAGCATGTTTATCGCGAAATTCACCCTGCTGCCTTTGACTGTCGGGGTGCCGCTGGCTCTTTGCTGGCGACATTTAAGCCCTCTGATCCGCGGCTTTATAAAAGCTGAGACAATATCCATGCTGGGTGTTCTGGGGTTTCTCTACACGCATGCCCCCGTTCGGATTTGCAATTCCTATCTGCTGGATGATCAGGTGCGGCTGGGATACGGCTTTTTTGGAATAGCTGCAGGGTTATCGCTTTTCTGGATTATCCCGGTTTTTACAGGGGAGCGGGAAGATACTGGAAATGGCCCTCTTTCACGGAGTTTGAAAATATCATGAATTACCATGACTCAGTTGTCGCCTTTGCAGATCTGGCTGTTGCGAAGCGCGAGAATTTGCGGCATAACCCGGCCGGTTTTTTTGTGCTTGCGATGATGGCGGGTGCTTATGTCGGCCTTGGAATTCTTCTTATCTTTTCCGTTGGGCAAGGGGTTGATGCGGCTTTCAGACCCATTGTAATGGGGGCAAGTTTCGGCATTGCCCTGATCCTTGTGGTTTTCGCAGGGTCGGAACTCTACACCGGTCATACAATGTATCTGACGCATGGCTTTTTAATGAAGAAGACCAGCTTTGGAGATTTGCTTGCCTGTTGGCTGACAAGCTGGACGGGCAATCTGGTTGGTGCTGTTTTGCTGGCTTTTTTGTTTGTGTATGGCGGTGGTGGCCTTATTCTGGGCAGCGGGGAGAGTTCTTTTCTGCACCAGGTGGCTTATAAAAAGATGCAGGGGGCACCTTTGCAGTTATTCTTCAACGGCATCCTGTGTAACTGGCTGGTTTGTTTGGCATTATGGTGTGCCGCCAGAACACAAAACGACTTTGCCAAAATCGGTGTTATCTGGTTTTGCCTGTATGCCTTTATCGCGGCGGGGTTTGAGCATAGCGTTGCCAATATGACAATCTTTGCCGTTGCTTTGTTTTCTGAGCATCCCGATAGCATCACTCTGACCGGGGCCTTGCGAAATCTGATATTTGTAAGCGCCGGCAATGCCGTGGCCGGTGTTGGGGCGATGGGCATCGGTTATTGGCTTGCTGCCGGACGTCCGAAAGGCTGATTTTTTATGCTGAAGGCACTGTTATTTTGCAGGCTGACCCTGCTGAATAACAATGCCTTGTCCTTCAAACATTTCCAGTGCCAGCGACAAATGCCAGGCTTTGTATCCGACATAGGCAATCAGCAGGGTAATCATCAGGCCATACATGATATTGCGGAAGCTTTTATTCTCTTCTGTCATCGCTTTTCCAGTAGACAAACAGTGCCAGTTTTCGGATTTCTGCCAGGGATAGACGTTGATCCCAAGCAGGCATTTCCCCCTTCCGGCCATTCCAGATAGTCTCCTTCAGGGATGCGTGATCGCTGCCGTATATCCAGTGCTTGTCAGTCAGGTCGGGCGCGCCGACTTCCAGGCCGCCTTTGCCATCTTCGCCATGGCATGCAGCGCAATTCTCCGCAAAGAGCGGAGCCCCCTGCGAAGCGGCATCGGTGTCATGCTCTTGACCGGAAAGGGCATGAATATAGGCAATCAGGTCAGAAATCTGCTCTTTTTCCAGAATCTCATCGCGACCAAAGGCTGTCATTTCAGCAAACCGCGTCTCATCGTGACCGGTATTGATCCCATATTGGATGGTCAGCTCAATCTCCTCTGGAGATCCTGCCCAAAGCCATGAGTCATCGGTCAAATCGGGAAACCCTCGCTGCCCCCTCAAATTCTGCCCATGGCAAGCCGCGCAATTGTCGGCAAACAGCACTTTCGTGCTTTCTTCATATTTACCCCGGATAGCGGGATCTTCTGCTAGATCTTCAATGGGACGATCAAGCAAAGCCTGGCTTTCCAGGTTCCGGGAAAGATCTGCCGCTGCCAGCTGGCTAAGAACGTCGGCACGTGACGAATAGTCTGTAAGACCCCGCGTAAAATCACTGACATAAGGCCAAGCAGGATAGAAGATCCAGTAACCGACTGAAAAAAGGAAGGTCAGGATATAGGCAAGGGTGACGATTTTTGGGATAGGCGTGTCGAGTTCCTTGATGCCATCCCATTCATGTCCCGTCGTGTCTTGACCACTGACTTCATCATGCTCTATTCGCATGGGATATCCTCTTCTTTAAGCGGGCGTTCGGCAGCCTCTTCATAGGTTTTTCGCTTGCTGGGGCGATAGGTCCACACCACAGCGGCAAAGAAAAAGACAAAAAGGTATAAGGCCCCCCATGTCTTTGCGAAGACGAGAACAGCGTCATGGCTCATCTTACAACATCCTCTTTTTCGAGTGCTTTGACATCAACCAGCGTGCCAAGCATCTGCAGGTAGGCGATCAAGGCATCCATCTCTGAAACCATGTCTTTATTGCCGTCAAAATCCCGGATATTGACGGCCTCTCCATATCGCTCGAATAAATCATCTTCAAATTCAGCCTCGCTATCGGCCTGCCAGAGGGCATCCTGCTCGGCGTTTTTGATTTGCTCGGCCGTGTAGGGGACCCCGACGTGGGATTGCGCTTTCAGGGCTGCCTTCATTTTAGCCGTATCAAGGCGGGCTTCGGTCAGGAAGCCATATCCGGGCATGACAGAGCCCTCTACAACGTCGCGAGGAGCAATGAGATGAGCAAGATGCCATCCGTCAGAGTATTTGCCGCCGATGCGGGCCAGATCTGGCCCGGTTCGTTTTGATCCCCATTGAAAAGGATGATCATACATACTTTCCGCTGCGAGACTGAAACTGCCATAGCGGTCAATATCAGACTTCAGAGTTCTGATCATCTGGCTATGGCAGGCGTAACAGCCTTCCCGGACATAAATGTCGCGGCCAGCCAATTCCAGAGGGGTATAGGGACGCATACCCTCCACCTCTTCAATGGTATTCTCGATCGTGAAGAGAGGGGCGATTTCAACCAGTCCCCCGATCGATGCAACCAGCAGGATCATGGCTACAAATTTGAGGGAGTGACGTTCCAGTTTTTGATGATGTGTGGACATTGTCAATCTCCTCCGGCAAGCGGCAATTGCGCTGTTGCGGGGCGTTTTTCGGCCGGGCCCTGAACGGTCATATAGATATTGTAGGCACCGATCAGGGCGCCGATCAGGTAGAGCAGGCCGCCAACGGCACGCGCAATGTAGTAGCCGTGCATGGCATTTACACTATCCATAAAGGAATATAGAAAACTGCCATCCGCATTATACGTTTGCCACATCAGTGATTGCGTTATGCCGCTGTTCCACATCGCCCCGACATAGATGAGCGTGCCGCTGAGTGCCAACCAGAAATGCCAGGCTTCAAGCCGAATGGAATAGACACCTTCCCGTTTCCAGATCCACGGAACCATTTTATACATGGCACCGAATGTGATGAACGCGACCCAACCGAGAGCGCCGGCATGGACGTGACCGATAGTCCAGTCTGTATAATGGCTGAGGGCGTTGACCGGTTTGATGGCCATGAAGGAGCCTTCAAATGTTGTCAGCCCATAAAAGAGGACAGCAACCATCATGAAGCGGATGGCTGGATCCGTTCTGACTTTGTCCCAGGCGCCGTTCAGCGTCAGAATGGCGTTGAATACCGAGGCCCAACTGGGAACCAGTAGAATAACGGACATGGTCATGCCCAGGATCTGAACCCAATCCGGGAGGGCTGTATAATGGAGATGGTGGGAGCCAACCCACAAATACAGGAAGGTAATGCCCCAGAAGCCAACAATCGACATGCGATAAGAGTAAATTGGCCGGCCTGCTGCTTTTGGCAGGAAGTAATATACCATTCCCAAAAAACCGGCGGTCAGCAGAAAGCCGACGGCATTATGCCCGTACCACCATTGTGTCATGGCATCCTGCGCACCGGAAAACGCGGAATAGCTTTTCGCGAATCCAAGGCCAAGCGGAACCGCAAGATTATTGACGATATGGAGCATGGCAATCACGACTATGAAGCCTAGATAATACCAGTTTGCAACATAGATATGGGCTTCGGTGCGGCGGGCCAGGGTTCGCATATAGATCCAGAAATAACCAAGCCAGACAATCAACAGCAACAAATCAGCATACCATTCCGGTTCTGCATATTCGCGGCCTTGGGTAATGCCGAGTGGGTAGCCGGTGACAGCCAGCAGGACAAACAAATTATATCCCCCCAGAACAAGCCATGTCAGCAGGCCGCCAGCAAGGCGCGCCCGGGACGTCCGTTGCACAACGTAGAAGGAGGTTGCCATAAGCGCGTTCCCGCCAAAGCCGAAAATAACAGCTGTTGTGTGAATGGGCCGAATGCGTCCGAAATTGGACCAGGACTGATCGCCGTTCAGATCCGGGAAAGCGAGCTGCCAGGCAAGAATGTCACCAACTGTAAATCCGATAATACCCCAGATCAGGCATGCCAATACGCCCCATTTTATGACCTCATCACTATATTCAGTGAGGTTGGTCCGTGGTGCTTCAGTCAGGCGGTCGATGGATTTTTTGATTGCCCAGACAGAGAAGACGATCATCAGCCACCCATGGAGTGTCAGGCCGGTTTCGTTGCTGGATCCCAGCAGAACGCCGCCTGTCAGAAATACGAGAAGGGAGGCCACCAAGGCAACAAAAGATTCAGTATTCTGTACCATCAGAGCTCTTCCTCTTTTTTATCACCATGCTCGATCCTGTAAAACTCTACCTGAAAGCGGACCGGCCCTTTCAGGCTGACATGATGGATGATTTCCGGCTCGATGACGGCAAAATCCGGCGCTATTACCGGGTGAGCAAGAGGATGCCGGTCTGGAATAATAAAATCCAGGGAGCCGTCCAGCACAACAAGACGCCCCCAGACACCGGCTTTGGTTTGGTGGTCTTTCAGCAGAGCTTGCGGGACAGTTTCCTGATTGAAAATAGGCGAGGTGCTATAGCGCTTTGCACCGTCCGGTAATGCGGAAAACATAATCCTGATCCTCTATTGTTGATATGTACAGGAGGGGATGAAAAAGGACGTCATGTGGAAGTCTTTTTGATGGGGGAGGAGTCAAAAACATCACAGTACGCGTGCCAGGAGGCATAGCCCAAAAGCGGAAAAATGATCACCATGAGGATCATTCCTGACAAAAACCCGAAGAAAGCGAGCCCTGTTAGGATGGCCGCCCATTGCCAGATGAGGCCAAAATGCCTGACGGAGGCTGAGAAACTTCGTCCCATTGCGGTAAACGCATCTACGGGCTCAGATACCAGCATGGGCATGGAGAAAACCGTTATGGCAAAAGAGAAAGCTGCAAACAATCCACCGACAAGGGAGCCTACGATAATTAGCCAAAATCCAGAAGATGTCTGAAAGAGCGTTTGCAGGAGGTCGATAAAGCCTGGAAACGGTTTTAATCCGTAGAAAAGGGCAAACAGGATCGTTGCCGCCCTGATCCAGATCAGCACCAGAACCATCAGGATGACGCCAATTAGCAGAATTTGGCCGGGGGCTTCAATTTTAACGGCAGAGTTGCTGTTAATCTGATGGCTGATCTGGTAAAGGCCGACGGCGATTAAAGGTCCCACAAGCATAGCGCCAGAAAGCGACGGCAACAGAGCCCAATGTAAATCGCTTAAACTCAGTGCAATGACGATAATCCAGCTCAGAAGTGAAAAGCCGACACCATAAAGGACTGAAATAACAGGTCGTCTTCTGTAATCCTGCCATCCGCGAGAAAGCCAGGAGGCAATGAGGGTCGATGCGTGTTGGTGATCTAAAGCAGCGGGTGCGGACGATGCAGGTGTCATGAACATAACCTCGGTTCTTTTGAAAGGGTCATGAAAAGCAGGAAAAAACACCAAAATATGGTTTAGTCATAACAGTTTCCTTAATATTTTCTAATTCTGATATTAAGAATGAGCGAGATAGGTTCCATCAATGTCTTCCCAAGAGCTTTAATTGGTATTTATTATACCTATTAAAATCTCAAAGTCACGCCCTTCTTCAGGGGCAGATTGTCGCAGCTTTCATCGATTGGCTTTTTTGGGAGGGGGCTGACAAAAGAGAAACAGGCGTTATTTGCGCCAGGCCCATTGAAATCCTCTAGGGTCGAGGGGCTGATGGCCGGGAATATATTTGAACCAGTTTTCCACTCCTTGCGCTTGAGGTTGCGTGAGGTAGAGGCGCGTGTGAAGAAAGGCCTGAACGTCCTTCAGCCAATCCTGTTTTCTCGGTGGCACAGAAAGAAGTGTTCGCGCAATACAACGATCATACCCATACAAAGCCTGCAAATTGTCAAAACCGAACTTGGTTCCGTCGCTTTTCCGATCAATGTTAAGAAGATGACGGACGGCGTCTTCGGTCAATGAACCTGTTGCATCAAACGTATCGGCATAGCCGGAAAGCTGATCGTAGCCGGCTGCCGGTATATGCGCCAGTTTTCGCTGCCGAAGAAGCAGATATGTGATCGCGCGGCGTTGCTGCCCTGCTGACTTGGCACTCTCGTTTTTCCCGTCAGACTTGCTTTTGCTGATGTTGTCACCGGATTTTCCGGTTGTTTGGGTTGGGGCAGCCTTCGTGAAATCTGGTATTTGGCGCAGGAGTATGTGTTTTTCCAAATCAAGGACTGCCCTGGCGCATATCGGCCCAAACGGGACTTCCTGCCCGTGACTGTCTCGCATGATAGTGGCGATGTTAGAGGTAAGTTTGCGCGGACAGATATGGCATGTCTCATCAAACACAAAATCTCGCCTTATCGGGATGTAAGATGTGTCAAGCATTCTTCTCCTCCCTTCCGGAAAGGTGTTGATTTGGTATGTCATCGAACATTCGATCAATTTTGCCTATTTTTTAGACATGCCTGTTTATTGAGCATTGCTGCTTAAAAATCGACCGCATTATTCTTTAGCATATTCTGTATTATTGTTTTCATTTTCTTTTTTATGCGCACAAAATCAGAGAGTTAAAAGAATAGTAAGGCGCCTTTTCCCAACTGGCACAAGCTTTGCTCCATAGCTGGCAAGTACATAAAAAATGGAGAAATAACGTGTCAAACAAACTATCCCGCCTCGCTGCTGTTGTGACAATAGGAGCAGGCCTGTTGTCAGCACCTTTCAGCCTGGCGGCTGAAGAGACAATCAAAGTCGGCGTCCTCCACTCTCTGTCCGGCACAATGGCCATTTCAGAAACGACGCTCAAAGATGCGATGTTGATGCTCATAGAAGAGCAGAACAAAAAGGGTGGGCTTCTTGGTAAGAAGCTGGAGCCGGTTGTCGTTGATCCGGCTTCCAACTGGCCTCTCTTTGCGGAAAAAGCGCGCGAGCTGATTGATGTTAAAAAGGTCTCCGCGGTCTTTGGCGCCTGGACATCCGTTTCCCGCAAGTCGGTCCTGCCGGTTTTCGAAGAGTTGAATTCCATTCTTTTCTATCCTGTTCAGTATGAAGGAGAGGAATCTCAGCGGAACGTCTTCTATACGGGGGCTGCGCCTAATCAGCAGGCTGTACCAGCTGTCGATTATTTGATGGAAGAAGAAGGCGTTGAGCGTTGGGTTTTGGCCGGAACGGACTATGTCTATCCCCGGACAACCAACAAAATCCTGGAGGCCTACCTGAAAGCCAAGGGGGTTGCTGCAGAAGATATTATAGTCAACTACACGCCTTTTGGTCACTCTGATTGGCAGACAATTGTCTCCGACATCAAAGCCTTTGGCGCGACAGGCAAGAAGACGGCGGTTGTCTCCACCATCAACGGGGATGCCAATGTGCCTTTCTATAAAGAACTGGCCAATCAGGGGATCAAGGCAGAAGACATTCCTGTTGTTGCTTTCTCTGTCGGTGAAGAGGAGCTGGCCGGTTTGGATACGGCACCACTTGTGGGTCACCTTGCTGCCTGGAACTATTTTCAGTCCGTTGAGTCAGCCGAAAATGATGCGTTTGTAGAAGCCTGGAAAGCCTATACAGGCGACCCAAAGCGGGTAAGTAACGATCCAATGGAAGCGCATTATATTGGCTTTAACATGTGGATAAAAGCGGTTGAGAAAGCCGGAACTACCGATGCGGATGCGGTGATTGATGCTTTGATCGGGGTTTCTGTACCCAACCTGTCTGGTGGCTATTCTGCGATGATGCCGAACCACCATATTACAAAACCGGTTCTCATTGGTGAGATTCAGGATGATGGTCAGTTTGACATTGTCTATGAGACAGCCGGCCTTGTCCCAGGCGATGCCTGGTCCGATTACCTTGTTGATTCAGCGAAGCTGATCTCAGACTGGAGAGCGCCTCTCTCTTGCGGAAATTTCAATATAGAGACACAGAAATGTGGCGGTAAAGGGTCTGAATAAATACCCGTCATAACCCGATTAACCCGGCGACGGTGCGCGCACTGTCGCCGGGAGCAATGAATATAATAATAAGTGTGAGACAGTCATGTTTTTCTTTCGTCGTTTGGCGTTGGCTTTTGCGGTTTTAATCGCTCTGCCCGCGCCTTCTCTTGCTCTTCAAGAAGACTTGGGACCCCTGATAAACACTTTAGGGGTTGGGAAGTTGAAAGACCGAGCGCAGCAGATCGAGAAACTCCTGAAAACAGAAGACGAGAGGATTATTCCTGTCCTTTCGCATCTCGCAGAGGGCACACTTTTTATCCAAAAATCGGATAAGCAGGTTATGCTGACAAGCGTGAAGGATGGTCGGTTTGTCGCTATCCATCCCCTGACACAAGTTGTTCAGGAGGGGCTGTCCAAAAAAGCGTTTAAAAAAATCAAGGTCAATAACCGCTTGCGCCGTCAGATCAGAAAAGGGCTTGGCCTTTTTCAACTATCGAATCCAAATACAGACATTCGCCACGGAGCCGCAAAAACATTACTCAAAAGCCGGGATGCTTCTTCGTTGGAACTGATCAACGAGCGTCTCGCTGCTGAGCAGAGCCCGGAGATTTTAAAAACACTTCTTCAAGCCAAAGCCGCGATCACCTTGTCTACGGAAACCCCCGAGACTGAAAAGCTGGCCGCCATCAAGATTGCTGAAGATATGGGGGGGCGGGACGCGGTGTTGCTTCTTTCAGCCCTTCACACGTCATCGTCTCCCAAGGTGTACGCTGCCGCTGCAGAAGCAGAGATCCGCATTCAGGAAAAGCTCAAAATGTGGGAGATCGTTCAAAATAGCTGGTACGGATTGTCCCTGGGCTCTGTTCTCCTGCTGGCATCCATCGGTTTGGCGATTACTTTCGGCGTGATGGGGGTCATCAATATGGCCCATGGAGAAATGGTGATGATCGGCGCTTACACCACGTATGTGGTGCAGGAAGCTGTCAAAATAGCCGCGCCGGATCTGCTTTCCTATTCACTGGCTATCGCCTTGCCGGTTGCTTTTCTGGCAGCAGGGGCCGTTGGCTTCATCATGGAGCGCGGGATTATTCGTTTCCTGTATGGCAGACCCCTTGAAACTTTGCTGGCAACATGGGGGGTCTCCCTTTTTCTTCAACAAACAGTCCGAACGATTTTCGGGCCGACGAACAAGGAGGTTATCAACCCATCCTGGATGTCCGGGGCTATTGAGCTTGGCGGTTTATCTCTCACTCTCAACCGGATCTGGATCCTTCTCTTTGCTGTTGCGGTTTTCGCTTTGTTGTTCTTGTTGCTCAAGCGCACCCATATGGGGTTGCAAATGCGGGCTGTGACACAAAACAGGCAAATGGCATCCTCTATGGGCATTAAAACCCCCTGGGTTGATGCTTTTACTTTTGCCCTCGGATCCGGTATCGCCGGTATTGCCGGTGTTGCGCTGTCGCAAATCGGTAATGTCTCTCCCAATCTTGGACAGACCTATATTATTGACAGCTTCATGGTTGTCGTCTTCGGCGGTGTTGGTAATTTGTGGGGAACCTTTATCGGTGCTCTTTCTCTCGGTGTTGCTAACAAGTTTATGGAACCTTTTGCAGGGGCGGTGCTCGCCAAAATCCTGATCCTTGTTTTCATCATTCTCTTTATTCAGAAAAGACCACGGGGCCTCTTCGCCCTTAAAGGAAGGGCTGCGCAGTCATGATTTCCGCATTTCTTTTTCGCGGCTTGCAAGGCCGTATTGCCTGGGTTGCCGCCTTTCTCATTTTTCTGGCGATTGTTATTCCGCTGTGTAATCTGTTGCTGGCGCCCACTCATATGCTGCATGTCCCGGATTATGCCGTCTCTCTTATGGGAAAATATCTGACATATGCCTTGCTTGCTCTCGCGCTTGATCTGGTTTGGGGATATTGCGGTATTCTCTCCCTCGGACATGGTGCTTTCTTCGCTTTGGGCGGCTATGCCATGGGCATGTATCTCATGCGTCAGATTGGTACTCGGGGGGTATATGGTGATCCGGTTCTCCCTGATTTTATGGTCTTTCTCAACTGGACTGAATTGCCCTGGTATTGGTGGGGTTTCGACCAGTTCTGGTTTGCTGCCTTGATGGTCATTGCCGTCCCGGGGGTGCTGGCTTTTGTCTTTGGCTGGTTTGCCTTTCGCTCGCGCGTTACCGGTGTTTATCTCTCCATTATCACACAGGCTCTCACCTACGCCCTTCTATTAGCGTTTTTCCGGAATGATATGGGATTTGGCGGCAATAACGGGCTGACGGATTTCAAAGACATTCTCGGATTTTCCCTTCAGACAGGCGGGACGCGGGCCGCGTTATTTGCCGCCTCGGCCTGTGTCCTGGCCGCGTCCCTTGTGATCAGCGCGGCGATTATTCAATCCAGGCTGGGTAAGGTGCTGATTGCAATTCGGGAAACCGAGGACCGGGCACGTTTTCTGGGTTATCGTGTCGAACAGGTGAAGCTGTTTATTTTTATTTTCTCCGCCATGATGGCTGGCGTTGCAGGCGCTCTGTATGTACCGCAAATCGGCATTATCAATCCGGGTGAATTTGCGCCTGCCAACTCAATAGAAGTGGTGATCTGGACAGCGATTGGCGGGCGCGGCACGCTCATCGGACCTCTTCTCGGAGCTGTTTCCGTCAATCTAGGGAAAAGCTGGTTTACGGCTGCCTTACCTGAATACTGGCTCTTTGCTCTGGGGGCTCTTTTCATTGCCGTCACGCTCTTTCTACCCAAAGGCCTAATGGGCGTTTTTGCCAATATTGCTCGCCTCTTCAAAAAAACAAAATCCAAACCGAAAGTTTCTTTTCAAGCGGCCAAACCAGAACCTTCAGGAGGGAAAAGCCAATGATACCCACCTCTTCAAGTCTTCTTTATCTGGATGATGTTCACGTTGCTTTTGATGGTTTCAAAGCGATCAATGGTCTGTCATTGATTATCGAGCCTGGCGAAATGAGAGCCATTATCGGCCCAAACGGTGCCGGGAAAACGACGATGCTGGATATCATTACGGGTAAAACAAAACCCGATAGCGGAGATGTTCTGTTTGAAGGGCAGATTAATCTGTCTGAAAAGGATGAAACCGAAATCGCGCTGGCCGGTATTGGGCGTAAGTTTCAGAAACCTACGGTTTTTGAAAGCCAGACCGTTCGAGAGAATATTGAACTGGCCCTGGCTGGAAACCGGAGTATTCTGGCTTCAATCCTTTATCAGGAAGACAGTGAGGATTTCCGGAAAATCACGGAGATCCTGGAGACAATCCGCTTGGCTCACCGGTCAGACGCGCTCGCTGCCGATTTGTCTCATGGGCAAAAACAATGGCTTGAAATCGGAATGTTGCTGGCTCAGGAGCCAAAACTCCTGCTTGTTGATGAGCCTGTTGCCGGGATGACGGATGCTGAAACCGTGGAGACAGCCAAGCTGCTCCGGCAGATTGCAAAAACCCGCTCTGTGATTGTTGTAGAACATGACATGGGTTTTATCCGCGATCTCGATGTCAAGGTGACTGTCCTGGCCGAAGGCTCTGTTCTGGCGGAGGGATCTCTCGATCATGTGAGCGCGCAGCCAGATGTCATTGACAGTTATTTGGGGCGATAGGTATGTCAGCATTATCCGTTAAACAACTCAATCTCCACTACGGAGCAGCGCAAGCGCTCCGCCAGATTAATCTGGACGCTGCTACCAGCAAGATCACTTGTATTCTGGGGCGGAATGGTGTTGGGAAAACGTCCCTTCTTAGGGCGATTACCGGGCAACATCCTGCCTCAAGTGGGACGATCACGTTACAGGGTGATGTGATTACCAAAGCGCCGCCCTATGTTCGGGCACAAAAGGGGATTGCTTATGTTCCGCAAGGGCGGGAAATTTTCCCCCAGCTCACAGTGCGCGAAAATCTTGAAACCGGCTATGTGCAATTGCCTCGAAAAGAACGGGTTATCGATGACGAGGTTTTTGCACTATTCCCGGTCCTCAAAGAAATGCTGTCTCGAAGGGGCGGTGATTTGTCAGGGGGACAACAGCAGCAACTGGCCATTGCCCGGGCAATGATAACACGGCCATCCCTTCTTGTTCTGGATGAACCGACAGAAGGCATTCAGCCGTCCATTATCAAGGATATCGGACGAGCTATTCAGTATTTGCGAGATGAAAAAGGAATGGCCATTCTGCTTGTTGAGCAATATCTGGACTTCTGCCGAGAACTCGCTGACACTGTATATATCATGGACCGGGGGGAGATCGCCCATACCGGCTCCGCAGAAGATCTAGACAGGGATGATGTCCGTAGTTTCCTCACCGTTTAATTCAGCTCGTATTGCCCCTCAGAGGACGCAAGGCTCCGGACGCCTTTCTGTAAAGCAGGGGCATTTGCAGCAGACGTCACTGGATCGGCTCTATCAGCAAGGCGCTGCCAAAATCCGCCTGCCTCATATATATGAAGGGCCAGGGATGGAGGCGGTTCTGATCAATAGTGCGGGTGGGCTGACCGGTGGAGATGTGTTCAAGTGGGCGTTGTCGGCTGCCTCTGGCACCCGGCTTACGGTGGCCAGTCAGGCGTGCGAAAAAATTTATAAGTCTACGGGAGAGGATGCTGTTGTCAGCACACATATTCATGTTGAGGAGGACGCTCGGCTGGATTGGTTGCCTCAGGAAACGATCCTGTATGACAATGCAAGACTGGACCGGGAACTGACTGTGGATCTTGCCGAAAATGCCCGTTTTTTGGCAGTTGAAGCGGTGTTGCTTGGCCGCCTCGCAATGGGTGAACGGCTCAATCACTTTTCGATGCGAGATCGCTGGAATATTCGCCGAGGAGGTCGACTTGTTCATGCCGAAGCACTTCATTTCAAGGAGAGCAGTGACAATCTTGTTCAACGGCGCGCTGTTCTGGATGGCCATGTCGCTTTTGCGACACTTTGTTACACGAGCCCTGATCAAGACGAGTTGTCGGCACTGGCCGTAGTTTTTCAGGAAATGCTTGTTGGAAGTGAGGGCGGTGTGAGTACTTTCAATGGAAAGCTGCTGGTGCGATTAACCGCGCCCGACGGCCTGAAGTTGCGGAAAAACCTGATACCCCTGATACAGAAATTACGAAATAACGATCCCATGCCAAAGGTATGGATGTCATAGAAAAGAACGGAGGAACTTGATGAACTTGACCCCGAGAGAAAAGGACAAGCTCCTTATTGCCATGGCGGCGATGGTAGCCCGGCGTCGGTTGGAACGCGGTGTTGTGCTGAACCATCCCGAAGCCATTGCACTTATTTCCGATTTTTTGGTTGAAGGCGCACGGGATGGTCGGAGCGTTGCCGACCTGATGGAAGCTGGTGCCCATATTTTAACCCGGGACCAGGTTATGGAAGGCATCCCCGAAATGATCCATGACATTCAGGTCGAGGCAACTTTCCCCGACGGCGTCAAGCTCGTCACTGTTCATCAACCCATTCGTTAGAGGTGCTTTATGATACCAGGAGAGATTATATCTGTAGACGGTGACATTGAGCTTAATGCGGGGCTTGAAGTGACCACGCTTGTGGTTTCAAACACCGGAGACCGGCCTGTGCAAGTCGGATCTCATTACCATTTTTTTGAAGTGAATCCGGCGCTTGAATTTGACAGAAGCAAGGCACGCGGAAAACGTCTCGATATCCCCCCCGGCACTGCTGTGCGGTTTGAGCCAGGGCAAGCCAGAGAAGTCTCGCTTATCCTCATTGCGGGAAAGCGAGAGATCCATGGTTTCCGGGGTGAAGTGGGAGGGAAATTGTAATGCCACATACAGTATCTCGAGCGGCCTATGCGGATATGTTTGGCCCCACTGTGGGGGACAAAATTCGTTTGGCTGATACAGAATTATTTATCGAAGTTGAGCAGGATTTCACCCGGCATGGGGAAGAGGTCAAGTTTGGCGGTGGAAAAGTTATTCGCGATGGCATGGGACAAAGCCAGGTTTCGAGAGCTGATGGAGCGGTCGATACGGTTGTCACAAATGCGCTTGTTGTTGATCATAGCGGTATCTATAAAGCAGATATCGGCCTGAAAGACGGCCTGATCCACTCCATTGGTAAAGCCGGTAATCCGGATACCCAATCGGGTGTGGATATTATCATCGGGCCCGGAACCGAAATCATCGCAGGGGAAGGTAAAATCCTGACCGCTGGCGGCATGGACGCCCATATTCATTTCATCTGTCCTCAGCAAATTGATGAAGCTTTGATGTCCGGGATCACGACGATGCTGGGCGGCGGCACAGGACCGGCCCATGGTACTCTTGCGACAACCTGTACGCCCGGGCCCTGGCATCTGGCCCGTATGATTGAAGCGGCTGATGCCTTTCCAATGAACCTGGCTTTTGCTGGCAAAGGAAATGCCTCCTGTCCGGAGGCGCTGGAGGAAATGGTTCTTGGCGGGGCGGCGGCTCTCAAGTTACATGAAGATTGGGGGACGACCCCTGCGGCGATCGATACCTGCCTTGGGGTCGCGGATGATCATGATATTCAGGTGATGATCCATACGGATACGTTGAACGAGTCAGGTTTTGTGGAAAGCACGATTGATGCTTTTAAAGGCAGAACCATCCATGCTTTTCACACAGAAGGCGCTGGCGGTGGCCATGCCCCGGATATTATCAAAATTTGCGGTATGGATAATGTCATCCCGTCTTCGACAAATCCGACACGCCCCTATACGGCCAATACCATTGCCGAGCATCTGGACATGCTGATGGTTTGTCATCATCTGGATGCTAATATTCCGGAAGATATTGCCTTCGCTGAGAGCCGTATTCGCAAAGAGACCATTGCAGCAGAGGATATTCTGCATGACATGGGAGCCTTTTCGATTATCTCTTCTGACAGCCAGGCTATGGGGCGGGTCGGTGAGGTCATTATCCGGACCTGGCAGACGGCAGACAAAATGAAACGGCAGCGCGGCGCCTTACCGGAGGAAAGCGGCGAGAATGATAACGCGCGGGTAAAACGTTATATTGCCAAATATACGATTAATCCCGCCATTGCCCAGGGACTGTCCAGACATATTGGTTCTGTCGAAGCGGGCAAGCGTGCGGATCTTGTCCTGTGGTCTCCTGCCTTTTTTGGGGTTAAGCCGGATATGATTGTGATGGGAGGGACTATTGCGGCCGCCCCGATGGGTGATCCCAACGCCTCCATCCCAACGCCGCAACCGGTTCACTACCGGCCCATGTTCGGCGCTTTTGGCAAATCGCTGACCAATAGCTCCGTTACCTTTGTCTCACAGGCAGCGCTGGATAATGATCTGAGAAAAAATCTCGGAACGGCGAAGACAATGCTGGCGGTGCAGAATACCCGATCGGGCATCAGCAAGGCTGATATGATCCATAATGATGCAACGCCGGACATATCTGTTGATCCGGAGACTTATGAAGTGCGAGCTGACGGAGAGATTCTGACATGCGAGCCTGCCGAGATTCTTCCCATGGCTCAGCGCTATTTTCTTTTTTAAGAGGAGGGTGGAATGATTATTGCGCATAAAATTCTTCAGAAAAGGGATTGGCATACAGCCGCCTTTGATACAATCACACTGGAGGAAGAAGATCGGCATCGTCGTCGCCTGATGTTGAAAAGTGATGGTGGGCTGGATTTCCTTCTGTCGCTAAAACAGGCCGAACGCTTGCATCACGGGGACGGTCTTCTTCTGGATACCGGGCAGATTGTTGAAATCCAGGCCAGGCCGGAGGCTTTATATGAAGTTCGGGCAGGGGACCCTCACGCTTTATTGCAGTTGTCCTGGCACCTGGGAAACCGCCATCAGCCAACAGAAATCCTCCCTGACCATTTACGCATCCGGCAGGATCATGTTATCGCCGAGATGCTGACGGGGCTGGGAGCGGAATTGACACCTGTTGACGCTCCTTTTTCGCCGATGAACGGTGCTTATGCCGCTCGACATAAACATGGATGAGGAGCAGAGCCATCTCCTGCGGCTTCTGACCTGGTTGTCGCCAGCCTTTCCGATAGGCAGCTTTAGTTATAGCCACGGGCTGGAAACCCGGATATCGGAGGGACACTGCGCGGACCGACAAAGCGTTCAGGACTGGATCGAGGCTCTCCTGCTCTATGGTGGCGGGTGGACGGACGCTGTTCTGCTGGCGGTCAGCTGGCAGGTGGACCCTGATGATGTTGAGGCCTTTTTGACATTAAATGATCTGGCGTTGGCCTTGGCTCCTTCGAAAGAAAGATATGAAGAGACGCGCGCGCAGGGATCAGCTTTTCTGGAAGCCAGCCGCGCCTGGCCTGTGGCTTTGCACCATTCTCTGGATCGTATCCAGTGTCGCAATGTGGCTTTGCCTGTTATTCTTGGCAGCCTTGCAAGGCATCATGGCATCGGCAAAAAAGAGGTGCTGACAGGTGCGTTGCATGCTTTTTCAGCAAATCTGACTTCTGTTGCTATGCGCCTGGTCCCACTCGGCCAATCAGACGGTCTTGCCCTGCAAGCCGCGCTGGAGGGCACAATTCTTAAAGTCGTCAACCTCGCCGTAGGCAGTTCTGCCCAGGATCTTGGCGGATGTGCTTTTTATTCTGATATTGCCGCCATGCGGCATGAAACACTTTCAACACGGATATTCCGATCATGACTGACGCTTATCTCATTCCCGATACTCCCCTGAACGGCCCCATGCGGATTGGTATTGGCGGACCAGTTGGTTCAGGTAAAACCACACTGACGGAGAAGCTTTGCCTTGCCCTGCGGGATGACTTATCTATTGGTGTTGTCACCAATGACATTTACACCCGTGAAGATGCTCTTGCCCTCGTGCATCGGCAGGCCCTTTCGGAAGACCGGATTATCGGAATTGAAACCGGCGGATGCCCTCATACCGCTATTCGTGAAGATGCGAGTATTAACCTGCAGGCGATTGATCAGCTGACAGAGCGACATCCGGACCTTGATATTGTATTTATTGAATCCGGCGGCGATAACCTGGCCGCTACTTTCTCCCCTGATCTTGCTGATCTTACTCTTTATGTAATTTCCGTTTGCCAAGGGGATGATATTCCGCGTAAAGGCGGTCCGGCGATCACGCGTTCAGATTTGCTGATCGTCAATAAGACCGATCTCGCGCCTTATGTGAATGCTGATCTGGATCGTATGAAGGAGGAAGCTGCCCATTTCCGTGGTACCAAACCGGTCCAGTTTACGGATTTGTCACGCGGGCTGGGTGTGCAGGAGATTTCCGATTTTGTGAGGCGTCAATCCGGCCTATAGGGCCTTTCGCTTCTCTGCAATCTGACCTGACCCTCTTTACCCGTCAGACAACTCCGGCTATGACTTGAAGTAACGAACGGATATTGGAGAGGGCTAAGGTGTGAGCAAAAAAACGGCGATTGTAACAGGAGCAGCAAGAGGGATCGGGCTTGCAACAACAAAGCTTTTCCTGCGTGATGGCTGGCAAGTGGCTATGATCGATCGGGATGCTCCCGCCCTGGAGAGCGAGGTATCTGAATTGACAGATGTTTATCCACTGGTCGCCGATGTCTCTGACCCGGGTGCAGTCAAGGAAGCTATCGCCAGTATAACGCACCACTTTGAGGGATTTGACGCCCTCGTCAATAATGCAGGTGTTGCCGATTTTGGCCCGATAGAAGAGACGGATTTTGCACGCTGGCGACGGGTCATGGAAACCAACATAGATGGTGTATTCCTGATGTCCCAGGAAGCCACACCTGCATTGAAAGGCTCAAAAGGGGCAATTGTGAACATTGCTTCAATTTCGGGACTGAGAGCGTCCACTTTACGGGTTGCTTACGGGACATCGAAGGCTGCGGTTATTCATTTGACCAAGCAACAGGCCGCAGAACTGGGGGAATATGGCATTCGGGCCAATTGCGTCTGTCCGGGTCCTGTTCGCACCAAACTTGCCATGGCCGTTCATACCCCGGATATCATCGAAGCCTATCATGATGCTATTCCGCTTAATCGGTATGGATCAGAAGACGAAATCGCTGAAGCCGTTGTTTTCCTATGTTCTCAAAAGGCAAGTTATGTAACTGGCCAGATCCTGGCAGCTGATGGCGGATTTGAAAGCACTGGGGTTGGACTGCCTGCTCTTCGAAGCTGAAAATCTATTCAAGAACCCGAATGCTGAGCTCCGTCTTTACGCGATCCATGACAACGGAGCTGGTAAATTTGTCAACCTGTGACGTACTGAAAAAATAGTCATGAGTGAAGGTCGTGTATTCCTCCATATCCTTGACGACCAGGATGAGGATGAAGTCAGCTTCACCGGTCGTGTAATAGCATTGCTGAACTTGCGGTGCATGAAGCATGCGCTTTTTGAAGGTATCCAGCACCTCTTTATTTTCCTGTTTAAGGGATACATCAACAATCACCGTCAAATTCTGGTGCAATTTGGCGGGATCCAGAACAGCGATTTCCTTGAGGATGATTTTAGAGTCGCGCATTTTCTTGATGCGTTTTTGAACAGCGGCAGAGGACAAGCCAACCAGATCGCTGATCTTCTCTGCGGTTAAACGCGAATCTGTCTGCAAAATAGACAGTATTTGACGATCAAACTTATCCATATTCCGAAATTCAGACTTTCTGGGACCAATTTATACGAAATCCGGAAAATCTTAGCGCGGATCCGCGAAAATTACACCTGCATTTGTGCCTATAGTTTTTTCAAGGGACAGAAATACAAAAATGCTTAAAAGCGTCAGCCTTTCAGAAACGCACTTGGTTGCGTCCATATTTTCTGATTGCAAGGCATTTACTAACCAGGGATACCCAGAATGTTCGCTTGCTTTGACACCGCTAAAATCGATCACATTAGCTATAAGCCTGCCGTTGGTACCGCGTACCGGGATGTGCTGACTCCTCAGAATTTTGAGGAGGCGGCCGAGGAAATCAAGACCTGGCCCGGTTATGCGCCAACGCCTCTGTATTCCCTAAAGGGCTTAGCTCTTGCTTTGAGCATCAAGGGTATTCTGTATAAACATGAGGGGCCGCGTTTCGGCTTGGGAAGCTTTAAAGCGCTTGGCGGTGCCTATGCGGCTTTGAGAATTTTACGAAATGAGATCGCTCAAAGACGGGCTCAATCCGGGCGGACGGATGACGTTACTCTTGAAGATATCCGCAATGGCCGATTTACCGAGGAGGCGGCTTCTATAACGCTTGTCTCGGCGACTGATGGTAATCACGGCCGGTCTCTTGCCTGGGGATGTCGAAGGTTTGGTGCTCCCTGCCGGATTTATATTCATGCTGAAGTTAGTGAAGGTCGGGCCGAGACCATGCGGGCGCTGGGAGCAACCGTTATTCGTATCGAAGGCGATTATGACGCTTCGGTTCGTCTTGCGCGATTGGAGGCAGAAAAAAATGGCTGGTTTGTTGTTTCGGACACTTCCTGGGAAGGTTATAGCGAACCGCCCCGCGATGTGATGGCAGGCTACGGCGTGATGGTCGAAGAAATGGTGAACACCCTTGAAACACCGCCAACCCATGTTTTCCTGCAAGGCGGTGTTGGCGGCTTGGCGGCTTCCGTAAGTGCTGCTTTTCGGCAGCATTGGAAGGAAGAAAGCCCCCGCGTTGTTATTGTAGAACCTGACCGGGCAGCCTGCCTGTTCGAGAGTGCCAAGGCCGGGGAAGCCCGCGCCGTAACAATTGAGCGGGAAACAATCATGGCCGGGCTTTCCTGCGGCGAACCTTCTGACATGGCTTGGTCAATTTTGAGTGAGGAAGCCCGAGACTTTGTCACTATTTCTGATGATGTTGTTTCTCCCGCGGTTCGTCTGCTTGTCAATCCCCTGGGGAGTGACCCAGTGATTGAAGCAGGCGAATCTGCTGTTGCAGGTCTTGCCGCTGCCATCATGATAGCGCGTCAGAAGACGCTCCGAGACACCCTGGGTCTTGATGAGAATTCAGTTATCCTGAGCATCGGATCAGAAGGCATCACGGATCCTGAAATTCATGCGAAGATGCTCAAAGAGGTTGATCATGCCTGATCAACCTCCGAAACGCGGTTTTGAAAGGGCAGAGTTTGAAAACCGGTTGGACAGGGCGCAGAGGCTTATGGCCCTGCAGGGGATGTCGGCACTTCTTCTGACAACTGAAGCAGAAGTGCGATATTTTAGCGGTTTCCAGACATTGTTCTGGCAGAGCCCGACTCGGCCCTGGTTTCTAATTATCCCGGCTACAGGGATGCCGATTGCTGTCATTCCGGAAATCGGAGCCGAGGTCATGCAGCGGACCTGGATAGAGGATATCCGGGCCTGGCGTTCTCCTGATCCGGAAGATGACGGTATTTCCCTGCTGCATGCTGTGTTGAAACCTTATGCAGCGCGTGGGGAGAAAATAGGTGTTTTAAAGGGAAGCGAGACACATCTGAGAATGCCGCTCGCAGATTTTGAACGCCTTGTTGAAGGATTGCCGGGCCTTGCTATTGCAGATGCTACCAGCATTATCAAAACACTTCGGCAAATCAAATCCGCAGCGGAAATCGAAAAGATCGCCCATATTTGTGATGTGGCCTCCCGCACTTTCGATCAGGCAACGACCTTGTTTCAAATCGGACAACCTCTCATCGAGACCTTTCGCGCTTTTAAAATGGAATGTCTTAGGCAGGGGGCTGACGATGTCCCCTATCTGGTTGGCGGCGCGGACCAGGGCGGATATGCAGATGTTATTTCGCCGCCGACAGCCCGACCTTTGCAAACCGGGGATATCCTCATGCTGGATACCGGGGCCGTTTTTGATGGCTATTTCTGTGATTTTGATCGGAACTTCGCCATTGGCATGGCAGATGACCAGAGCAGACGCGCTTACGATGTTCTTTATCGCGCGACAGAAGCGGGGTTAAAAGCGGCCCGACCCGGTGTGACATGCGCCGATCTTTTCAAAGCCATGCAAAATGTCATCAGTGATTTTGATACCAAGGCGGATGGCGTTGGCCGAATGGGCCACGGGCTCGGTATGCAGCTCACAGAATGGCCCTCTCATGCCGCATTTGATCAAACAATACTTGCCGAAAATATGGTGATTACGCTCGAGCCTTCTATGAGTTACGGAGCGGATCGCATCATGGTCCATGAAGAAAATATAGTGATCCGGGATGGGGAGCCGACACTGTTGTCGAAGCGCGCGGCTTCTGAACTGCCGGTGTTGTCGTAGGAGGGAAGATCGCGAAAGAGGTAAATCACACATGAAATGGGTTCGTACAAAATGGGAGACAAACCCTCAATAAGAAAAAGCAACTTTAACAAGGAGAATAGAATGTCATACAAGATTTCCAAGACTTTTATTGCTGCTGGAATTTTCCTGGCTGCCAGTACAGTGTCAGCCTTTGCAGGTCCGTTGATGGAGCGTATTGAAGCAAACAAGACAATCCGTATCGGTTTTGCCAACGAAATACCATGGGCATATTCAGGTAAAAACAATTCTCCTGATGGCTTTGTCAACGCGCACACTGTGGGTGTTCTGAAAACCATGGGGTATACGAATATCGAGCCGGTCGTAACGGATTGGGGCGGGCTCATTCCGGGGCTTCAAGCGAACCGCTTTGATATGATTACAGGCGGCATGTATATTCTGGAAAAACGCTGCAAAAACGTTTCTTTTTCTGAGCCAATGGCAAAAGTAAGTGATGCGTTTATGGTCAAACCGGGCAATCCAAAAGGCATCCACACGATGGAAGACCTCGTTAAAACCGGTGCAATTATGGTTGCTGTTGCAGGGCATAATACTGTTGATTTGGCAAAGCGTGTGGGTGTGCCAGCCAGTAATATTATAGAAGTTCCTGGTGCTTCTGAAACCCTCGCGGCCGTTAAAGCAGGGCGGGCAGATGCCGCGGCCGCCACGTATTTCAGCGCGCGTGATATGGTGGAAAAATCAAACGGTGCGGTTGCTTTAAGTGATGTGACCAAACAGCCCACTACCCGCTCCAATTGGGTCGGTATTGGTTTCCGGCATGCAGATGCCGATTTCCGCGATAAATTCAACGCGGCGCAGGCAAAATACATCGGTACAAAAGAGATGCTGGCAGCTGTCGGCAAATTCGGGTACGGCAAGGGCGTATTGCCGGATGGAAAAGATACTGAGTGGGTATGCAAAAATCGCTAACTTGCCCCCTTCAATTGATCAAGTATGCGGGCCTTTCGAGGCCCGCTCCATCCACTAGTATCACTGATATTTCAATAATATGACCTTATTCGAATTTATAAGCCAGTATTGGTCTAGCCTATTATCAGGAACAGCCACAACGATTGCTCAGTTTTTCTTCGCTGCAATTCTAGGGGTTGTCATTTCCCTTATTATGGGTTTGCTCAAACTCTCGCAAAACAAGTCCATGCGTTGGTTGGCAATAATCTACATCGAGATCTTCAGAGGCACTTCGTTGTTAGTCCAGCTTTATTGGATATTCTTTGTTTTACCTCTATTCGGCCTCACCATTGATAAATTTACGGCGGGCTATCTGGCGGTTGGTATGAATATTGGTGCTTACGGCGCTGAGCTGGTACGTGGCGGTATCTTGAGTGTGCCCAAAGGTCAGTGGGAAGCGGCTCTTGCAATCAATATGAGCCCCGCGAAACGTATGTGGCGCATCATCTTACCTCAAGCGCTTGTCAATATGCTCCCTCCCTGGGGTAATCTGATGATTGAACTGTTGAAGGGAACGGCGTTAGTTTCTTTGATAGCGGTCACGGATTTGATGTTTGAAGCCAAGCAGATCAACGGATTTACGTTCCTGTCGGCCGAAGTTTTCGGGGTAGCATTGGTGATCTATTACATCTTGTCCCGGTTTGCAATCACACCTTTCATGCGCTGGCTGGAACGGTTCATGGCCCGCAAAATGGGGAGGGTTTGAGTGATGTTTGAATGGAAATGGGACTTTGTCTGGGAAATCTTTCCCCGCTTGGTAGAGGCTACTGGGAATACGCTGCTCGCAGCTGGTGCGGGTTATTCAATTGCCTTGATCCTTGGGTTATTCATCGCCCTGGCGCAACGCAGCCAATATCGCTGGCTCACTTTCGTGATCCGCGAAATGGTTGAATTCATTCGCTCTACACCGCTGCTGTTGCAGATATTCTTCGTGTTCTATGTGGGACCGCAATTTGGCATCCGGCTCAGCCCGTGGATGTCCGGTATGATCGCGATCGGATTGCATTATTCGTGCTATCTGTCCGAGGTTTACCGAGGTGGTCTCGATAGCGTACCGAAAGGGCAGTGGGAAGCGGCAACAGCGCTTAATATGACAAAACTTCAGGCTTACCGGCGTATTATTATTCCGCAGGCCATCCCACCTGCTCTTGCAGGGCTCGGGAATTATCTGGTCGGCATTTTTAAAGATACGCCGATGCTATCGGTTATCGGTGTGGCAGAGCTCATTCATGCAGCCAACACAATCGGTTCCGAGCATTACCGGTATCTTGAGCCATACACACTAGTTGGTATTATTTTTCTGGCGATTTCTCTCCCTTCTGCTGGCCTTATCCGGGCGTTTGAAGGTTATGTGCGCCGTAAGTTAGGAATGTAAACATGGAAGACATGTCTGGATATCCCCTGGAAATTACGGGCGAGAATGCACCCATGGTGCGTTTTAACAGTGTCAGGAAATCATACGGTAGCCTCGTTGTTCTAGATGATTTGAACCTTGATGTGGCGCCAGGGGAAATGGTTTCGATAATTGGCCCCTCAGGATCAGGTAAAACGACTGTGCTGCGAATGCTGATGACGCTGGAGACCATTAATCAAGGATGCATTTATATTGATGGAAAGCCATTAACGCACATGCCGTCAAATGGAAAACTGACACTGGCCAACGAACGGTACCTGCGTGAAAGGAGAGCGGATATTGGTATGTGCTTTCAACATTTCAACTTGTTTCCTCATATGACAGCGCTTGAAAATTGTATGGAAGGACCCGTTCAGGTTCTCGGCCTTTCAAAGACCGAAGCCAGAGAACGGTCTGAAGAATTACTTGAGATGGTTGGTATGATTGAAAAGAAAGATCAACACCCCTCACGCTTGTCAGGTGGCCAGCAACAACGTGTTGCCATTGCCCGCGCGCTTGCAATGCGCCCGAAAGTAATGTTGTTTGATGAGGTGACGTCCGCTCTTGATCCGGAGGTGATCGGAGAGGTGACGACCGTCATTCGTAAATTGGTTTCGGAACATAATTTGACCATGCTGATGGTGACTCATCAGATGGGTTTTGCCGCTGACATTTCAGACCGAGTCTGTTTTTTCTATGGCGGAAAAATTGAAGAACAGGGTTCGCCCTCCGAGTTGTTTGGAAATCCGAAGAAAGAAAGAACTCAGCAATTTTTGAGTGCTGTCAAGGAAGCGGTATAATGGATGTGAAGGAAAGCGGGATTTCATTGAAGCAAAAGGAAGTTAGTCTTTTTGTTTCTGATGGCTTGAGGGTTATCTATTGAAAGATAAGACAAAATTACCTCTTTCCTGTTTTCACTGGGGAACGTATCGGATCGAAAGTGCAAACAATGAGGTGAAAGCGATACACCCATTTGAAGAAGATCCCGCCCCCTCCCTGATCGGTCAGGGATATGTTGGGGTATTGAACGACAAATTTCGTATAAAAACCCCCCATATTCGAAAAGGCTGGCTTGACGGGGGGCCTGGCGCGACGACCGATGCCAGAGGCAAAGAAGACTTTGTTGCGGTCAGCTGGGATGTCGCCGAAAATATGGTGGCGGAAGAACTTAATCGTGTTCGCAATCTGCATGGGAATGAGAGTATATTTGCCGGTTCATATGGATGGGCCAGCGCTGGCCGCTTCCATCACGCACAAAGCCATTTGAAGCGGTTTTTGAACTTGATAGGTGGTTTTACCCGGTCTGTGAACAGTTACAGCCTTGCTGCAGGCGAAGTCATATTATCCCATGTGCTCGGAAGCAGCGAATTCATATATCAGGCAACAAGCTGGCAATCCGTAATCGATAATTGCGATTTGATCGTGTCGTTTGGAGGCATGCCGCTCAAAAATGCTCAAATCGGGCAAGGCGGGGTCGGCGCACATCGTGCAGAGCATGCTTTACGCGAGGCGCATCAGGCGGGCGTTGATGTCGTTAATATATCGCCCTTGAAATCCGATCTTATTGACGATCTTGAGGCTTCCTGGGTTCCTATTCGGCCTTCCACAGATACAGCATTGATGATTGGCCTAGCCTATGAACTTCTACGTGAGGATAGAATAGACTGGGCATTTTTGAACAAATATACGGTTGGTTTCGATCGGTTTGCAGCTTATTTGACGGGAGAAACGGACGGTATTCAAAAAACGGCAGAATGGGCCGCCCGGATTTGCGGAATTCCTGCCGATGATATCATCGGCCTTGCTAAAAAGATGGCGGCCGGCCGAACGATGATATCTGTTGCCTGGTCTCTTACACGGCAGGATCACGGGGAACAGCCTTTCTGGTTAGGGACTGTGTTGGCAGCGATGATGGGGCAAATTGGAGTGCCTGGTGGTGGTATCGGATTTGGATATGGGGCAACCAATACCATTGGTCTTGAACGTCCTTTTCCAAAATATCAATCTTTTCCTCAGGGGAAAAACCCCATCGATACATTTATTCCCGTATCCCGTATTACTGAGATGCTGGAAAATCCTGGAGGGAAATTTGACTATAATGGCCATGCCTATAGTTTCCCGGATGCGCGATTGATCTGGTGGGCTGGCGGTAATCCCTTCCATCACCATCAGGATTTAAACAGACTGCTTAAAGCCTGGTCAAAACCCGAGACAGTCATTGTCAATGAATGGTGTTGGAATGCACTTGCGAAGCATGCGGATATAATCTTGCCATGCACGACCCCGTTAGAGAGAAACGACCTTTCCCTTGGGCCTCGAGATCCCTATGTCATAGCGATGGAAAAAGTTGTGGATCCCGTCGGAGAGGCTCGCAACGATTTCGATATTTTCAAAGGAATTGCTCGTCACCTTGGGGTGGAAGAGGCCTATACTGAAGGGCGTGATACAGACGAATGGCTTCGTTGGGTTTTTGAAGAAAGTCGTATATTAGCAGAGCAAAGCAATGTGATTTTACCGTCGCTGGAGACACTCAATCAAAAGGGCTGGCATAAAGTAGAGGTGCCGTCGCAACCCTATGTAATGCTGGCTGACTATCGTTTGGATCCGGATGCTAATCCCCTTAAAACGCCCAGTGGGAAAATAGAAATATTTTCCGAAAAAATTGCAAGCTTTGAGTATGATGATTGCCCTGGCCATCCCGTTTGGATGGAGCCCATTGAGTCTCTGAACTCGGCCCCTGCAGGTCAGCTGCATCTCATATCCAATCAGCCAAAAGACAAACTGCATAGTCAATTGGACCACGGGCCCGTTGCACAATCTATGCGGAAGAATGGGCATGTGCCGGCAATGCTGAACCCTGTAGATGCAGCCCAGGCCGGTATTTCGCAAGGCGATATCATGCGTGTCTTCAATGAGAGGGGAGCCTGTCTTTGCACGGCCGATCTCTCTGATTTAATACGTGAAAATGTTATTCAAATCAGTACGGGGGCCTGGTTTGACCCTGATGAAGTGTCAGGCCTTTGTATGGGCGGCAACCCCAATGTGCTGACGTTGGACAAGGGCACATCGAAGTTGGGACAAGGACCGATTGCTCACTCCTGCTTGGTTCAAATAGAACGCTATGAGTGATTTGTCGATAAAGTCGTCAAGGAAAGAGGCAAGACGGATTCTCAGGATGCAAAAAAGCTTCGACGTAACCTGTGAGGCGATCAGGTCCTACGCTGAAGGTTGATTGCGGCCCCTGGGAAGTGACATCAGAGGGGTTTGTCGGTGTCTAATGTTTGATCGTGTCGCCGATCTCTGCGAGGATACTGTGTAGCATTTGCGCTTTCTCCAGGCCGATTTTCTGAAGAATCTCATCGTCCTCGATCTGCACTTGCTCTCTGATTTGGTCAATTCTCTTGCGTCCCAACTCACTGAGGACAAGATTAACCTGGCGCTGATCCTTGCTGGCGATACGGCGATGGACAATGCCGTCTGACACCATGCGATCAACCAGTTTTGTGAGCGTGGGAGGGTTCATCAATACAATCTCTGCTAGATCGCCCATTGTCAAATCCGAGCCGTTTTCCAGTATCTCCATAACACGCCATGCTTCAACCTGAACACCAAACTCTTTCAATCTTCTCGTCAGAGACGTGTGGATTTTCCGGTGCGCTGTTGCCAGTGAATAGGAGATATAGGACTGGACAGAGTATTTGCTTTGCATAGCATTCCATTCTTCGAGGCTGTGTCTGCTACGATATTTAGTTGACTTGGAAACTATTTTCAATGCATTTTATGGATTATGGCGGTTACATATTATAACCCTCTGCTGGCCCCTCAATCCCTTGCTCACCGTTTTATGCCCAGTGAGCTGAGTGATTTTGCAGACGGCTTGACGCCCCTGCCCGGAAGTACCTTCCGTATCGGCTTGCTGATTCCGATGTGCGGATCGGCAGGTCTTTGGGCCCCCTCCTGTATTTCAAGCGCCCAAGTAGCGGTTGCTCAACTCAATGAAGCGGATGGTATCGGTGGCCGGCCTGTGGAGTTGATCATGATCGATTCCGCTATCGAAGCATCTACCCCTGTTGAAGAGGTGATTAACTCGCTCATCGAAATCAGAGCAATTGATGCCATTGTCGGTATGCATATCAGTGCAGTCCGTCAAAATCTAAGCAAAATTGTCAAGCAGCGTGTCCCCTACATTTATACGCCGCTCTATGAAGGAGGGGAGAATACAAAAGGTATTTTCGCCATTGGAGAGACGCCGGACCAGCAGCTTGGCCCCGCTCTTGAGTGCCTTCAGGAAATGCATGCTGCAAAAAGCTGGGCGCTGATTGGAAATGATTATGTCTGGCCGCGGGCTTCCAATGATTACGCAAAACGTAAATTGAAAGATCTGTCAGTTTCCGTGGCTTATGAAAAATACACGCCCTTTGGGATGAGTGATATGTCTGCCATTGTTGAAGAACTTGAAAAAACCAAGGCAGAGGCTGTCCTGATTTCTCTTGTTGGTCAGGACGCAATTACATTTAATCGGGCCTTTGGTGCGGCCGGATTGCATAAGAAAATGATCCGCCTTTCCTGTGCAATTGAAGAAAACGGTTTGTTGGCGAGCGGGGCAGAAAACCTGCATGAGCTTTATTCAGCCTCCTCTTATTTTGGCTCTCTAGCGACCAAAGAGAATGCTGTTTTCAGAGAAAAATACCACAGTTTTCACGGCGAATGCGCCCCCGTTTTAAACGCGCTTGGTCAGTCCACCTATGAAGGTGTGCAGTTTCTGGCAGGATTGCTTCAGGTCCATAAGAATGACTGGCAGGCGCAAAATAGTGACTCTTTGAAAGGTGTTGAATTTTCAAGCGTGCGCGTTGAAAGCTCGACTGCTGATCGTCCTGACAAGGCCCCGATATATCTTGCGAAAGCAAAAGGTGTTCTGTTCGAAATAATAAAAACATTATAAATAACAGTTCATTAAGTAAAATTATTTGATTTGGAAAATATTTTACTTGAAATGGAAAATAATATCCTTCACAGTTTGATCAAAATTACGGTCGTGCAAAACGGCTGATATCGAGCGTCAAACTGTTTGGGAGAGTCATCTTGACTTGGGTTGTCTCCATAGCTTTAGCCGTCATTCTTGTCTTGCTGGGCATCTGGTTTCTTCAGAAATTTTACGCGAAAGCGACCCTTAATTCGGCATTGGTCAGAACAGGGCTGGGCGGCATGCATGTTGTCCTGAGTGGGGGCTGCCTGTCGCTTCCGATTATTCATCAGACACAGCGGGTTGTTATGGCCGCGATCTCTTTCTCATCAGTCAGGGCCGGGCGGGACGCGCTGCTGACAGGCGATGAGTTGCGGGCAAATGTTGCTATGGAGTTTGAGTTTTGTGTCTCCCCGGCCGCAGAAAGTGTGGCGATCGCCGCGCAGTCTCTGGGCTCGAAAATTGCGAGAGATGGCAGTGCTATTGAAGAGGTTCTGAAAGGCCCGTTGATTGACGCCATGCAAACAGCCGCCTCCTGCCGGACGCTGGATGAAATGCATCATGACCGGGCAAGTTTCATCGGGGAGATTGAAACGGCTGTGACTGCCAAGGCAGAAAAATTCGGCCTTTCCCTGATATCTGCCTCTCTGTTGAGCGTCGATCAAAGTGATATGTCACAATTTGATGAGAAAAATGCCTTTGATGCAAAAGGCATGCGTCGGCACGCGGAGCTGATCTCCCAACAGCGGCGGGAGAGAGTATTGATCGAAACTGAAACAGCTCTGGCCATCCGGCAGAGCGCTCTGGAAAAACATCAACGACAACTGGAAATGGAGCGGACTGAACGCGAGGCGACGCTTGCTCAGGAAGAAGCGCTTGACCGTCTGGCGGCCGACACACAGGCAAAAACGGAAGAAGCGAAATCCAAGGCAGAGATAAAATCGAAAACGGCCCGTATTGACGCGGAGCAGAAAGTTCAGGCGGCACAGATTGAAAATGATGAGACTTTGCGTCGATCTGAAATGGCGGCAATCCGTGCTCTTGAAGAAACCAAGCTGGAAAATGAGGCCCGGTTAAGCCGTTTGAGGACAGCCGAATTTGAAACGCAAGCCGCGGAAGAGGCAGCGCGGGCGCAAGTTCTGCTCGCCGCAGAAGATGTTCAGGCGCAGAAAGATCGGGCAAGCGTCAAGCGTGAACATGAGACAGCGCGGTTGAGGCTGGAAAAAGATGTCGCCTTAAGCGCCGCACAGGCCAAAAGCGATGCCGAAACACTTGCCACGAAAACACTGGCGGACGCGAAGGCCGCTAAAATGCTTGCCGAAGCAGAGCTTGCCCAGGCCGAGGCCAGGGCGGCGGGGCAGGCAGCGCAAATTGGTGCCGAGAATTCAATGAGTGAGGATCTTATCAGACTGCGTCTGGAAGAGCGCAAACTGGACCGCTTGCCAGAAATCATGACGCAGATGATGAAGCCGGTCGAAAAAATTGACTCGATCAAAATCAATCAAATCGGAGGGTTTGGAAACGGGGGAGCCTCCGGAAATGGCGGGCCGGGGACGGAGGCAGGGGGAGCCGAAGGTGCCTTCGGAGCGGCGATGGACCAGATCTTGGGAATGGCCGTTCGATTGCCTGCAATGAAGCAGATGGGAGAGGAAATCGGACTTGATTTTGATGCCAATCTAGCTGGCCGGACAGCGGATTATGCAAATCGCATCAAACACAAGGACGACAAAAAATAGAGAAGCACTGTGAACAGGAGCAGCAATTGCGCTGCAAGAGGAGGTTATTATGGAAATCAACAGAAGAAAATTTGTCACCGCAAGTGCTGCGCTAAGCGGCACCTTGATGCTGCCGAATATCGCGGTTGGGGCAGATACCATCAAGCTCGGCTCCATTCTTGACACGTCGGGTATTTTCGATGCCTACGGCAAACCGATGGATATGGCCCTTCGTCTCGCTGTTTCTCAGATAAACAGGGAAGGGGGACTGCTGGGCCGGAAAGTTGAAGTTGTCTCCTATGATACCCAATCGAATATGGCGCTTTACACACAATATGGGCAGCAACTGACCCGGCAGGATAAGGTGAATGTGGTGCATGGCGGTATTCTGTCAGCCTCCCGGGAAGCCATTCGGCAGACCATGCGCAAAACCAAGACCCTTTATTTCTATAATGTGCTTTATGAAGGCGGTGTTTGTGACCGCAATATCTTCATCAATGGCGTGACACCGGCGCAGCAGGTTGAAGCCCTGGTTCCCTATGCAATGGGTAAGTCCGGGAAAAAAATCTACATCCTGGCAGCTGACTATAATTACGGGCAAATTACCGCGAAATGGATCCAGAAATTTGTGGCGGAGAATGGCGGCGAGACGGTTGGGATTGATTTTTTTCCACTGGATGTTGCCGATTTTGGCTCGACGATCGCCAAGATTCAAACCGTCAATCCGGATCTGGTGATTGCTCCCTTGGTGGGTGGTGCTCATTTGTCTTTCTTCCGTCAATGGGCAGCGGCGGGCATGAAAAGCAAGATCCCGCTTGCCTCGACAACTCTTGGCGTCGGGAATGAGCATAAGGTTCTGACACCAGAGGAAGGCAATGGCATCATGGTTGCCTACAACTACAGTCAGGAACTGGATACGCCCGAAAATGCGGCTTTCAAGAAAGACTGGGCGGACGCTAATAAGGGTGATCAGAGCATGCATGAAATTGCTGTCTCCAACTATCAGGGGGTGCTCACATGGGCGCAAGGCGTGCGCAAGGCCGGCTCCCTGGATCGGGATGCCGTGATTTCAGCGCTTGAAACCGGCATCTCGATCAACGGACCCGGCGGCAAGGTGACCGTTGATCCGAACACACATCATGCGGTTCTGGACGTCCACCTGATGGAAATGCAGGATCAGAAAATGAAGGTTCTCAAAACGCTGCCTCAGCGGGCGCCCATTGATACTCAGGCCGTGTGTGATCTCAAGACCAATCCAAATGATAACAAGCAATATGAAATCCAGATTTGATCGGAGATCAATATTGCTTTTGGGAAGAGGATGGCCTTTGTTCCGTCCTCCTTTTTCACACTTTGCCGGATGAATTGACCGGTTGACCAACGGACGCGGAATTACATGGATCTGTTTTTTGTCATATTTGTGGAAGTGCTCTATGCCATCGCGTCCCTGGCACTGATCAGTGCCGGACTTGCGGTGGTGTTCGGAATGATGAAGGTTATCAATCTGGCACATGGTGAGTTCATGATGATGGGCGGTTACGCAACCATTACAGCCGTCAATCTGGGTGTGAACGTCTTTGTTGCCATGCTGATCATTGCGCCAATTGTTGTCGGTCTGATCGGGCTGATCACAGAACGTCTGGTTATCCGGCATCTCTATGGCCGACTGGTCGATACCATGCTTGCAACCTGGGGTTTAAGTCTGTTTTTCATCGGACTGGCAACGATGATTTTTGGCAATACGACAACCAGCATCACGACCCCCATCACTGGTTTCGCGATCGGTGATTATCAGATCAACGGCTACAATTTCTTTATCATTTTTATATCGATCCTCTTGCTTGCCGGACTTTATGGCGTGCTTAAGACAACGCGAATGGGATTGATTGCCAGGGGAACCATGCAAAGGTCAGACATAGCCGCGGCGCTTGGATATAGCCCCGACCGCATTTATATGGCGACGTTTTTCTGTGGCTCAGCACTTTCAGGATTGGCAGGGGCCGTTCTGGCACCACTTGTCGGGTTGGTCCCAACTTCTGGCGGCGCTTATATTGCCAAAGCCTTTATCACTGTCATCGCGGGAGGCCCGTCACTGATTACAGGTCTTGCCAGCAGTTCAGGTCTCTTCGGGCTGGTCAATCAGATTTTCACTTTCAGTATATCGCCGGTCATTGGAGAAGTAGCGCTCCTCATCTCTGCTGTAATCCTCCTTCGCCTGCTGCCGCAAGGGGTAACCGGCAAATTCTTCAAAGGGAAGATGTGATGTCCAATAGCCTGGAAAAACAGGATGCTATTGCTCTTTTGGCGGCACTCGTTCTGATGTGGCTGATGCCACAGATGATCGGCACCTATACACTTACCATTTTGGTCATATACGGCATGTTGGGTTTGAGCTTGGGCTTGATCTGGGGGTTTGGGGGAATTCTTTGTTTCGGGCAGGCTGCCTTCTTCGGGCTGGGAGCCTATACCTATGCGATTGCCGCCATCAATATGGGGGAAAGTACGGTGCCGATGCTGCTGGCTATCCTGATTCCATCCTTGTTCGCTGCATTGCTCGGGGCGATGATGTTTTATGGCAGATTGACGGATGTGTATCTCGGGGTCATCACCCTTGTCGTTACTCTGATCCTGTTCCGGTTTGTCAACTCGACCGCAGGTCCTCAATATGTGATCGGGGAAGCCAGGCTTGGTGGTTTTAACGGGATTCCCGGGTTTCACACATTGAATATTCCAGGGCAGCCTGATGCTTTCATCTGGGGGGATGGGTTATATTATGTCTGCGCCTTCGCATTGCTGATCGTCTACTTTCTGGTGACCTGGCTTCTGCGAACTTCTTTTGGCCGGATAGCCGTGGGCATTCGGGAAAATGAAACCCGTGTCTCCCTCATGGGATATGATGTCAGGGCGCGGAAAACAATTCTCTTTGCCATTGGCGCCGCCATCGCAGGGCTTGCCGGTGCCTTGTTTGCCAATTGGGGGGAGATCGTAACACCTGGCCTGTTCAGTTTGGGACAGTCCGCCGAGATCATCATCTGGTGTATTGTCGGTGGCCTCGGAACCCGTTTTGGACCCATCATTGGAGCTGCCGGTCTCGCTTACCTTAAATTCCTTCTTGGACAGCAAACCCTTATCGACAACACACTGATTACGGGCATTATCCTGGTGCTGTTTGTCCTGTTCCTGCCCAAAGGCATCGTCCCGGCGATCACGGCTGTCTGGCAGGTCAGCATTGGTCGCCGGGCGGCCCGCAAACCTTCAAATCACCGGCAGTTAAGAAAGGCACGGAACGTCAATGGCTGAAGCTGTTTTAGAAACGGTTGGTTTAACCATGCGGTTTGGCGGTGTTGTCGCATCCAACAATGTGAATTTCTCACTTAAAGCCGGTGAACTTAGATGTCTGATCGGGCCGAACGGGGCCGGAAAGTCGACTTTCTTTAAGTGCGTCACCGGATTGCACAGCCCCAGTGAAGGTCAGGTCTTTATGCGGGGGCAGGAGACAACCGGTTGGCATCCTCACGAAATTGCAGCACTCGGGGTCGGGATCAAGACACAGGTGCCCAATGTCATGGACGGTCTGACTGTTTTTGAAAATATCTGGATGGCGGGCCGGCGGTTTATGTCATCAAAAGAGGCGGCTCAAAAAGCCCATGAGGTGATTGACCGACTTGCATTGAGTTCCATCGCAAAAGCGGAACTTGGCAGGTTGGCCCATGGGGAACGGCAAAGGGTGGAGCTTGGATTGGTGGCCGTGGCAGATCCCTGGCTTGTTCTCCTTGATGAGCCAGCCGCGGGAATGACGGCTGAGGATGTGGAGCGTATGGCTGACATTATCCATGAAATGACCCGCAGTGCTGCTGTTGTCATTGTGGAACATGATATGCAGTTCATTCGCTCAATCGCGTCAACGGTTACTGTCTTTCATCAAGGCTCCGTTCTCATGGAAGATCATGTGGATGTCGTGATGTCTGACCCCACGGTGCGGAATGTTTATCTTGGGAAAAAAGCGTCATGAGTGAGCCGGAAAAAGCAATTGTTCTGGATGTAAAAGGGCTGTCGGGCGGCTACGGAAAAGTACCCGTGCTGCACGGTATTGATTTTTCAGTCTCTGACAATGAAGTGGTTGGTATTCTGGGCCATAATGGCATGGGGAAATCTACCCTGCTCAAAACAGCAATGGGGTTTTTGCCGGCCACCTCCGGCACATTGCGATTTCACGGAACAGAGGTCACCCGCCTGTCCCCGAATGAACGGGCAAGTCTTGGAATTGGATATGTGCCTCAGGGGCGCGGTATTTTTCCGCAGCTTAGCGTTCGGGATAATCTGCGGTTCGCCTGGCATGACTATTCAGGCGGCAGAGAAGACGATGTGATGGAAGCTGTTCTGGCCGATTTCCCAAGACTGATGCCGCTTCTGGACCGGGACGGAGGGGCGTTGTCCGGCGGGGAGCAGCAATTGCTGGCGTTAGCCCGATGTTTGATGGGAGATCCGGAGTTTCTGCTTCTCGATGAACCAACCGAGGGCATTCAGCCCTCCATCATCGAGGAAATGGCGGAGACCTTGTTGATGCTTCGTCAGGATCGGGGGCTGTCGATCCTGCTGGTGGAACAGAATTTCGACTTCATTGCGGATTTGTCAGATCGTGTCCTGGTCATGGAGCGCGGCCGTATTGCGGGCGCGCTCAGCCGGGCAGAGCTTTCTGACCAAGCCAAGGTGGATCAATTTCTCGGGTTTGGTGCTGCTCGCTCAACGCGCGGTAACAGCTCTACCATGGCATCTGATAATCCTTCTTCTTCTACGAAAACATCTCCTCAGAAAATCGACCTCTCAAATAACCAGAACGAGGCCAGTATTCTCTCGGCCGGTTCACAAAATGCAGTGACCAATATGACGATAAAACGCCCGACACTTTCTCAAATGCGTACTATGGCTGAGCGGTTCGGCATGAGCCTGACGGATGAGGAGCTCGCCGAATATAGCGAAATCATTGAGCCTTATCTGCAAGCTTATGATCGATTGGATACGACCCCGGACTATCTGCCAGAAGTGCGTTACCCCAGAGCGCCCGGCTACCACCCGGATGCGACGGATAACCCTTTGAATGCGTGGTATGTGAAAACGGATGTGAAAGGCGCGATGGATGGTCCCCTGCGCGGCAAGCGGATTGCCTTAAAAGATACCATTTGCCTCGCCGGTGTTCCGATGATGAACGGATCTTCCATCATGGAAGGATACACACCTGAAATTGATGCGACCATCGTCACTCGTATGCTGGATGCAGGGGCCGTCATTGCCGGCAAGTCTCACTGCGAGAATTTCTGTCTGTCCGGTGGCTCTCACACGAATGCCAAAGGGCCTATCCATAACCCCTGGAAACGGGGATATATGGCGGGAGGCTCTTCTGGAGGCTCCGCCGCCCTTGTTGCGGCAGATGAGGTCGATATGGCAATTGCCGGGGATCAGGGAGGATCAATCCGCATCCCGTCTTCCAATTGTGGTGTTTACGGGATGAAAGCGACACATGGTCTTGTTCCCTATTCCGGCGTTATGCCTGTTGAACAGACGATTGATCATGTCGGACCGGTTACCAATACGGTTGCAGATAATGCCCTGCTTCTGGAAGTGTTGGCCGGTGAAGATGGTCTGGATCCGCGCCAGTACAAGCCGAAAACATTCCGGTATACCGAAGCGCTGGGCCGAGGCGCTCACGGGCTTCGGATCGGAATTTTGCAAGAAGGCTTTCACCGGCCGGAAAGTGATGCCGATGTCGATCAGAAGGTTCTGGCCGCAGCAGAAAGATTTCGTGAACTGGGCGCTCGCGTTGAGGAAGTTTCTATTGCAGATCATCATCTGGCAGTCGATTGCTGGACAGCGATCACCGTTGAAGGTCTACAGGACTTGATGATGCATGGAAACTCCGCCGGTACCAATTATCGCGGTTTGTTCCTTCCATCCATGATTGATCATATGGCACAATGGAGGAGCCGCCCGGATGAATTGAGCCACTCATTAAAAACCTGTATGTTTCTGGGTGAGTATTTTCAGGAGCAGTATCGTGGACGGTTCTATGGAAAAGCGCAAAACCTTATGCGTAAAGTCAACGAACAATATGCTGCTGCTCTCAAACAGTATGATATACTTCTGATGCCGACGGTGCCTATGAAGCCGCAGCAAATCCCGCCTGCAGACTGCTCGATCAGCCTTTATGTTGAACGTGCTTTCGAAATGATCGGGAATACGGCTCCTTTTAACGGAGGGTTGCCGGCGATGAATGTGCCATGTGGGTTGAGTGACGGCTTGCCAATTGGCATGATGCTGGTCGGCCCGAATTATGGCGAGATGAAAATCTATCAGGCAGCCCATGCTTTTGAGCAAAGCGGTGACTGGCGGGACATGTAGGGAGCCAACGAATGTCTATTTTGAACGAAAGTCTGTCTGTAAAAACTGGTGCCGCTGATCGTCATTCTTCGCAGCGAAAATCCGGTGCGCCAGAAGACGGAATCTCATACGTAAAAGGCGATACCGGGCCGGAACTCAGATATATCACCATTCCTCAGATGTTACGGGAAACCGTTGCACGCTTCGGTCCGCGACCCGCGATGGTTTTTGCCGATACAGGACAACGATACAGCTATTACGATTTTGACCGTGAGGTGGATGAACTTGCGTCCGGCTTTCTGGCAATGGGACTCGAAAAAGGGGACCGGGTCGGTATCTGGTCGCCCAATCGCTATGAATGGGTGTTGACACAGTTTGCGACGGCGCGGATTGGGATCGTCCTGGTCAATATCAATCCTGCCTATCGTTTGTCTGAAGTCGAATATGCTCTTAACAAGGTCGGGTGCAAGGCACTTGTTTTAGCGCGCCTTTTCAAATCATCCGATTATCTTAAGATGATCCGCACCCTGGCGCCGGAGCTGGAAAAATGCGAACCGGGACATTTAAATTCTGTGAAACTTCCCTTTCTGAAGAGCGTTGTTGTGATGGAAGAGGAAGCCGCTTCCGGCACGTACACATTTGCACAGGTCAAGAAGCTTGGCGGGCCCGCACAACAATTGCGCTTGCCCGCGATTGACCCGACCCTGGATCCGGATGATCCGATAAATATCCAATTTACATCTGGAACAACGGGGGCGCCGAAGGGTGCCACGCTGTCTCACTATAATATAATCAACAATGCCCGTTTTGTGACCGATCGCATTCATCTGACCGAGGCGGATCGCTTGTGTATTCCTGTCCCTCTCTATCACTGTTTTGGTATGGTGATGGGCGTTCTTGGTGCGGTGAGCAAGGGGGCCGCGATGATCTTCCCGGGGGAAGCATTTGAACCTGTTCCCACCTTGAAAGCGTTATCTTCCGAGCGCTGCACTGCCGTCTATGGTGTGCCGACAATGTTTGTCGCCATGCTTCAGGAGATGGAAGAGCAGCCTTTTGATCTTGGGTCCCTTAGAACCGGGATTATGGCGGGTGCTCCCTGCCCCATTGATGTCATGGAGCGGGTCAACAAAAAGATGAATATGAAGGAAGTCACGATTTGCTATGGCATGACGGAAACATCTCCCGTTTCCTTCCAAAGCTTCGTTGATGACCCGATTGACAAGCGTTGTGCGACGGTTGGGCGTATTCATCCGCATCTGGAAGTCAAGATTGTCGACGAGGACGGCCGGACGGTTGCCATTGGCGGAAAAGGGGAGCTTTGTACGCGAGGATATTCTGTCATGAAGGGATATTGGGGAGATGAAGAACGCTCCCGGGAAAGTATCGTGGATGGATGGATGCAGACAGGCGATCTGGCGATCCTGGATGAGGACGGGTTTTGCTCGATCGTCGGTCGCGTTAAAGATTTGATCATTCGAGGCGGAGAAAACATATATCCGCGTGAAATCGAAGAATATCTCTTTCGTCATCCCCAGGTCAGTGAAGCACAGGTTTTTGGCATTCCGGATGAGAAATTCGGAGAAGAAGTCTGTGCCTGGGTGGTCGTCAAGCCCGGAGAAGAGCTGGAGCCGGAAATAATTCGGCAATTCTGTCAGGGACAGATTGCCCATTATAAAATTCCGAAACATATCCGTATTGTCGATGAAATCCCGATGACCATAACTGGCAAGCCCCAGAAGTTCGTCATGCGCGATCAAATGCTGGCCTTTTTGAAAAAACAATAATCAGGCTTCCCCAGTATCAGACGGGAGCGTGAAACCTGTCTTTGAGACGGTGCACCCAAGAGAAATTCCCGCCGTTAGCCTTTGAAGAAATAAAGGAGGTTTGAGCACGTCCAAAATACACCAAAAATAGTGTACGCTGAGATGCATCCAAAATTGTGTGCAAACAAGTGTTCTGATTTATGGTATGTTTTTCAAAATCCTTCAGGCTAAATGATCAAGGTGTGATTTTCGCGAGGATCGGTTGTTAAAAGGCCGTAGTTTCTATAAATAGATAAGAAACAATGCGCAAATCGCACGGGACGGAGAATTTTATGAGTGAGCTCTCAAGCAGCGTAGACAAGATCTACGGAAGAGTTCGACTAATGGCGATAAATTTTGAATTTATGCCAGGCGAAAGGATCAACGAAAGCAAACTTTCGAAAACACTCGGTGCGAGCCGGACACCCTTGAGGGAGGCCCTCAACCGGCTGGTGGCAGAAGGATTTCTTGATTTTGAAAATGGACGCGGATTCTTCTGTCGAGCTCTCAGTCCTGAAAAAATCCTCAGTCTTTATGAAGCGCGTGTTGCGATTGAAAGTGAGGCCTTGCGATTGGCGGTCACCCGGGCAAGTGATGAGGCGATTGAAGAACTGGGCGCTTTTATCGGGAAGTGTGAACCTACCTATCTGGGCTCTTCCTCGACCAAGGAGCTTGTGGATCTGGATGAGGAATTCCACATGCGGGTCGCAGATCTTTCAGGGAATAAGGAACTGGTCCGGATCCTCTCAAATATCAATGCCCGTATTCGCTATGTCAGATGCATCGATATGGAAGGCCGCCGGGCGGGAACACCTGAAGATCATCTTCAGATTATCAAGATGCTGAAAGCGCGAGATGAAGAAGGGGCGGTTAAGGCTCTTCGCAAACATATCGTGAAGCGCAGCGAAGAAGCGACGGCAGCGGTCAAGACCGCTTACTCCCAGCTTTACGTGCCCGCCATGTGATGCCGAAAAGGCACTAAGTTTTAAGAAAAATAACAGCCTTTAAGTTGGCCGCTTTGAATGGATCATAAAGCGGAACTGTCATGCTGTTTTTATTTGATTTGCGCTCAGTAACGTATATTATTCTGTATACAATTTTTAATGATGAGAATAGTGAAGCTCATCAGAGCATGCAAAGCGTGCCCAGCAGGCGGATGAAACAGTGACAAATGAACTGAACGGTGCGGAAGCGATGGTCAAAATGCTGGAGGCGCATGGCGTTCAGCATATCTTCGGGCTTTGCGGTGATACAACATTACCTTTTTACGATGCCATGTTGCGTCTCAATCATAAGATTGACCACGTTTTAACGCGAGATGAGAGAAGTGCAACTTATATGGCTGATGCCTATTCCCGGGTGACCGGCCGTGTTGGCGTTTGTGAGGGGCCATCTGGCGGCGGGGCGACTTATCTGTTGCCGGGGCTGATTGAAGCAAGCGAATCCTCTTATGCTGTTTTAGGCATTACCACTGATATTTCAGTGGCATCTTACGGTAAATACCCATTGACGGAAGTGGATCAGGAAGCACTCATGCGTCCGCTTACCAAATGGAATACGGTGATCAAGCAGTCTGCTCATATCCCGCGGATGGTCAGAACGGCTTTCCGGGCAATGACAACCGGTCGGTCCGGAGCTGCGCATTTGGGACTGCCCTATGATATTCAGTATGATGCGGTTGAGGCTTCCGATATCTGGGCCGATCCAAAGCATAGTGCTTATCCTGCTTATCCGACAGGACCGGAGCCCGGCGCAGCCGAAGCGGCCGTAGATGCTATTCTTTCTGCCAAATCTCCGCTGATTGTTTGCGGCGGCGGGGTGGTTATTGCCGGTGCGATGGGGGAGCTTGATCATTTGGCCCGCCGTCTCAATATACCCGTAGCAACCTCTATTTCCGGCCAGGGATCTTTGGCGGATGTTCATCCGAACTGTCTGGGTGTGGTCGGTTCGAACGGCGGTACTGACGAGACATGGTTATTGATGGAAGGGGCTGATCTTGTTGTTTTTATGGGTTGCCGGGCAGGATCAACAACGACGTCACGCTGGGAGGCGCCGAAGCCGGGTGCCCGAATTGTCCATTTTGACAATGACCCGATGGTCATCGGTGCCAATTATCAGTCTGAAGTCGGTGTCGTTGGGGATTTGAAGCTCTCGCTTGCTGCTGTCAATGCCGAGCTGGACAAAAGGGCTTTAAAAAATCCGGACTATGGCGGGGCAGCTGCTGTTGCCGAAGCAAAGCGGCGGAAATTCGAGATTTTTGAAAAATTGGCACAATCGAAAGATCTGCCTATCCGGCCAGAAACTGTGATTACCGCCATGATGAAGGTTTTGCCTGAAGATGCGACGGTTTTATCTGATCCCGGAACCAGCTGCCCATATTTTTCTGCGTATTATCAGCAGCCTCTTCCTGGCCGTTATTTTATCACCAATCGGGCGCATGGTGCCCTTGGCTATTCCCTGTCAGCGGCGTTAGGGGCCTGGTATGGCCGACCCAGTAGCAAAGTCGTTGCGATGATGGGAGACGGCTCTTTTGGCTTCACCTGCGGGGAACTTGAAACCATTTGCCGGGCCCGGGCGCCGATTACTTATATTGTGTTTTCCAATGCCAATTTTGGATGGATTAAAGCCAGTCAGTTTGCGGATAAAGATGCCCGCTATTACAATGTTGATTTTAACCGCACCGATCAGGCTGCGGTTGCCGCGGCTTATGGTGTTAAATCCTGGCGTGTCGAAAATCCGGATGACCTGGAACGGGTGTTGAAAGAGGCGATAGAGCATGATGGTCCGACATTAATCGATGTTATCTGTCAGCCGCTGGAAGAAACCAATGCACCGGTTCGGCGCTGGATGGGATAAGTCTGTATCTTGACGCTAAAAAAGCCCGGTCTTGAGATCGGGCTTTTTTGTTGCTTGGAATTGGCTGGAAATTTTCAGGAAAACGTCTCCAGAGTGAATTTTTGTAACTTTTCCCGATCAATGTCGACACCCAATCCCGGACCCGTCGGCACATGAACAAAGCCGCCTTTTACCGGGAAAGGATCTGTCAGGATGTCTTCGCTGGCATAATAGGTCGGCATATAAAACTCGCAGCCGAGTTTGAGGTCCGGTAAGGCTGCAACCAGATGTGTGCCGGCAGCATGGGCGATCCCGGTTTCAAACATGCACCCTCCATAAACCTCAATCCCCGCCGTTCGGGCAATCGCCGCAACTTCCAGGGCCCGGCGAATGCCGCCCGCTTTCATAATTTTAAGAGTGATGACATCGCACAGTTTCATCTGGATTGCCTGAACGGCTTCGCGCGGGTTAAAAACGGATTCGTCGGCCATGATCGGGGTATCAATTGCAGCTGTGATGGCCGCAAGAGCGTCCCGTTCGTGTCTTTTGACCGGTTGTTCAACAAAGGCGAGGTCAAAAGCCTCAAGATCGCGGATATGACGGATAGCGTCATAAGCGGGCAGTCCCTGATTATAGTCTGCACGCAGACTAAGTGTGTCACCATATCGCTTGCGCAGCTCTTCAAGCCGCATAAGGTCAAAAGCATGATCTTTGAAGCCGGTCTTCAATTTCAGAAGACGAACACCGTCGCGATACATCGCGTCAATATCCTCCAGATCCTTGTCAAAATCTGGATTGGCGACGGAAAAGCTAAGCGGGATTTTATCCCGGTGGCGGCCGCCAACTAATTCTGAAAGGGAGATGCCATGGATCTTGCCCGTGATATCGAGCAATGCGGTTTCAAGGGCGGCCTTGGCTTCCGGGCAATCCACTACGGACTGTTCCGCCATGAAGAGGTGTTTTTCGACCAAAGTCGGATCTTGATCCATCAAATGAGGTCGCCAATAGACATGCAGTGCGGCGGCATTGCCCTCCGCCGTTCCTGTGAAAACAGGCCAGGGAGAAGCTTCTCCCCACCCCGTAATACCGGTATCGGTCGTTATTTTCAGAATAACGCTTTTAATCCCCGCGATATCCCCGCTGCCATGAGAGTGAACGGTTTTGGTCGGGATGTTGACCACATGGACAGTGAGATCCTTGATTTTGTGGTTGCTCATAGGGCTGCTTTCCTGATTTGAGGCACTGTGTTTCAGTATCTGATCGGCTTGCCATCCAGAAAGGGTTGATCGAAGCTTCTGGGTTGCAGGCCTGACTGGAACCAGCTGACAAAACTGTAAATGGAGTAGACCGGAAGCCCGGTTGCTGCACGAATGTCTGATGCATAAGGCACCATGTTCGTGCATTCCAGGACAATGGCGCCAACATCCGGGTTGTCTTGTGCCAGTTTTAGGGCAAATTCAACGTTATCCTGCCGGGCAAGATCAACATCGAGGGCTTCTTCATTATTGAGGATCGCCCGGGTAAACTCCTGGCCGGCATCGGTTCCCTGAACGGGGGTGTCCAGAGCCACATTTGCTGCATCAAGATGCTTTTCAGTGAGCGTGTCTTCCGAGATCGTTAGAATGCCAACCCGTTTGTTTTTCGGCAGTGTGGCCTGAACCATTGGAACCTGCATCAAGGAAGAGGTGGCGACAGGTACTTTCAAGGCTTCCTGTAATTCATCCTGCATCAGGGCAAGAAAGCCGCAGTTGGTTGTGATGCCATCGGCCCCGCGATCCACCAGTTCCAGGCCAGCTTCAATAAAGGTATCAAGCAGGCCGTCTGCGCCCTTTCGAACAACCTGGTCTGGAGAGGCGTTTTTGACGGTTTTGTAGTGAACAGGAAAAGGCCAGGTCAGGCCGTTTCCCATGTCGCCGGGAATGCGTGGGAAGCGCGCTTCCAGCATCAAAATACCGACACTGGCGCCATAAACGGTTTTGGAGCCGTAAACTTTCATGAGGGCCTCACAGAAAAGAGCGTTCAGATCATCAAGCTTTAAGAGAATAAAATAGCATTGTCTTCAGATCTGTAAACAAAATTGTATTCAATTTTTGAGAAGACTACTGATCCGCTCTTGGCACTTGGATCAGCGTTTTTTCAGCAATACTTTGTAGATTGGGGAAGCCATGAGAGGTGTTAAATAAATAGGCAACTGTGCCAATGCCAGGAAGAGCAGGAGCGAGGTAATGGTCTCGGGAGGGAGCGCTGCCATAAACAGGGCGGCATTCCGGTTACCAGCCATCAATGCTATGGCCCCGCCTTGCCGGGAGACAAGCTGTTCCCTCTTCTGATATAGCGCCCACAGGCCAAGACAAAAGAGCAGGAAAAGATGAATACCCCAATTGGCGAGAAGGGCGGCAGAAAGCGTATCAAGGACGGCAAATCCATTTTTAACTTGTGTCAGTCCGATACCGTTCATAATCACAATCGCAAAAATCAACATGATCAGTGCGGAAACGCCATCCAGGAGGTCTTGATTTTGCTTTATTCTGGCTTCGCCTGCTAGTTTCCGGAAAAGGGCAGCCGCCAGAATGGCAACGCCAATGGTCAGGATCAGCCGACCCAAAAGGGAAATCGGATCGAGATCGAGAGGCAAATCGAGAATGCTCAGGGTTATCACAGGAACCGTAAACGGAACAATGAGAGTTCCAAGAACCATAACATTGAGGACCAAAGCATCGTCCAGTTTCAACAGAGCCGCCATGCCTGGTGCGGAAGCCAGAGGCGGTGCGCAGGCCACCAGCACCAGAGCCAGATGCAGAACTGGATCAAGGTCAAGGAGAAGAGCAATGCCATGAACGCCCAGGGGGAGCAACAGCATCAGGGATATGAGCAGAAACCCCAGCCGACCCGGTTTTCTTAAATGAGAGAGGACATCCAGAAGATCGACGCGGATCATGGCTGCGGCTAACAGTAAAACGACCAGCAACTGAAGGGCGGAGCCGACATAATCGCCCAGGCCCGGCAACACCAGACCCAGGATGACACCCAGAGCAAGAACCAGCCGGGCATGACGGCCAACGAGTTTTAGGAAAAAGGTCATGAAGGGATGCTATCCGTCGCAACAAAAGCGGCAAAGAGTATAAGCTTCCATTTCATGACCTCACATCTATCATCCCTGTCCGGGCTGTTTCATATTGTCTGGTAAATAGGTGACCAGCTCCGGGAAGAAAATCAGAATAAACACCATCCCGACCATGATCAGAAACATCGGAAGGGCTGTCTTTGCGATATACCCCATACCATGTTTTGTCATTCCCTGCATAACAAACAGATTAAACCCGATAGGCGGCGTAATTTGCGCCATTTCAACGACAACGACAATGAAGATACCGAACCAGATAATATCGATGCCGGCCTGGCGGATCATCGGCTCAACTATGGCCATGGTCAGAACAACGGAAGATATTCCGTCCAGGAAACAACCCAGAATAATGTAAAAGACCATCAGAGCTAAGAGCAGCACAAAAGGAGAGAGTTCCATTGTGTCAATCCAGCCGGCCAGAGCACGTGGCAATCCCGTAAAGCCCATGGCGAGAGAAAGAGCCGCCGCTCCTGCCAGGATAAACATGATCATGGCTGAGGTTCGGGTCGCCCCGATCAGGCTGTCGAGGAAAGTAGTCCACGAGAGAGATCCCTGGAACAACGCCAGGAGCAGAGAGCCGATAACCCCGAAGGCCGCCGCTTCAGTTGCCGTTGCAATGCCAAGATACATCGATCCGATCACGACAGAAATAAGAGCGATGACAGGCAGTAGGAAGCGGGATTCCTTGATTTTCTCACCAAATGTCAGCTTCTCGCCAATGTCGGGGACCTGATCAGGCTTGGTCAGAGCCCAGTAGGCTACATATCCCATAAACAAGAGAGCAAGGGTGAGGCCCGGAAAAATGCCGGCGAGGAACAGCTTCGAAATAGACTCGTTTACTGTCACGCCATAGACAATCAATGTAAGTGAAGGCGGGATCATCAATCCAAGTGTGGCCGCACCAGTGAGTGTCCCAACAATCATATGTTCCGGATATCCGCGCTTGCGAAGTTCTGGAATGGACATTTTACCAACCGTGGTCAATGTCGCTGCGGAAGAGCCCGAGACGGCGGCAAATATTGTGCAGCCGACGATATTGGTGTGGACGAGGCCACCGGGAAGACGAGACATCCACGGGGCAAGACCACGAAACATGTCTTGCGACAGTCGGGTTCTGTAGAGTATTTCCCCCATCCAGACGAAGAGAGGAAGGGCTGTCAGGGTCCAGCTTGAGGTGCCTGACCAGATGACTGTCGTCATCGCGTCGCCAGCCGGGCGGGAGGTGAAAAGCACCAGTCCGGTGAAGGCAACGCCGAACAAGGCAAGACCAACCCAAACACCGGTTCCCAGCAGTAGGAATAGGATGAACAGGAAAATTGAAGTGAGGTAGATTTCTTCCATTATCTGTTACTCCGCATGGCTGTCGAGCGTATCGGCTTCAATGCCATGCTCTCCGGTAAAAATCAGCTGTAACAGATGGTCCACCATCGCGATCGCCAAAAGAACGGCGCCAACGGCCATGGATAATTGTGGTATCCAGATCGGTGTAGCATCTTGTCCTTGGGAAATGTCATTGAGCTTGTGCGACCAAAAAACGGCTTTGATAGCATAGTATGAGAAATAGACAGCCAATCCGCTGCCTATTGCAAAGCACCAGATTTCGACCCATTTTTTTCCAGAACCTACCGCCTGCAGCAATAGATTGACCCGGATATGAGAGCCTTTATTGAGCGCGTAGGCAAAGGCTAAAAAAGCAGAAGATGCCATAAAATAACCGGCATATTCCGGAATGCCGGGGGCCACTTCTCCGACCCAACGCGCTACCATTTGTAGAACGACGAGCAAAAGGATAATGACGAGACTGAGCGCTCCCATAATGCCGCCAAAAAGATAGAGACCATCCAGCAGCTTGCGAAGTGCAGCCATATTCTTACTCCTCCCTGTCATAAGTAAGACGCCCCGCTTGTGAAGCGGGGCGTATGGTTCAGAGCTCGATCTTATTGAGACGCTTTGAACGCATCAACAATGGCTTGACCTGTTGGACCTGCTTTTTCAAGCCATTCCGCAGTCATTTTTTTGCCAATCTCCTGAAGTTCACCTTTCAGCTTGTCGCCGGCTTTACCGACAGTCATGCCGTTTTTGGCCAATTGACCAATGGTGAATTCCTGATATTGGACAGCACGCCAGAAGCCCGCATATTCTGCGATTTCTGCACAGCCATGGACGACATTCTGATTGGCTTTATTCAGGCTATTCCAGCTGTCTTTATTGACAAAGATGTGGTTGCGCGGCAGCCAGGCATCTACTTCATAGAAATGAGTCAGGCTTTCCCAGACTTTACGGTCATAGCCGGTGGAGCCGGAAGACACCATGGATTCAGCAACACCTGTTGCAAAAGCCTGTGAGATTTCAGCTGCCTCGATTTGGACAGGCAGCATACCGGTAAGCTCCGCCAGGCGACCGGTTGCTGTATTGTAAGAGCGGAACTTGATGCCTTTCATATCGGCAACAGAGTTTACTTCTTTTTTGAAATACAAGCCCTGTGCAGGCCATGGAACAGAATACAAAAGAACAAGATTCTGACTGTCCATCAGTTTGTTAAACTCAGGTTTTGTGGCATTCCAAAGCTTGACAGAATCCTCAAATGACGTCGCGAGGAAAGGCACAGAATCAATGCCGAAAAGCGCATTTTCATTCTGATGAGCCGACAGGATGCGTTCTCCGATTTGCGCCTGGCCTGTTTGAACAGCCCGCTTGATTTCATTGCCCTTAAAAAGCGATCCGCCCGGATGTGTGACGATTTCAAGATCGCCGCCTGTGCCTGTTGTGACACATTTCGCAAATTCAGCGCCCGTCTTGGAATGAAAGTTAGACGCGGAATATCCCATAGGCATATCCCATTTCTCCGCACTGGCTGCGCCGCAGCTTAAAAGCAGAGCTGCCCCAACAGCAGATGCTGTTTTGAGTAAAGTGGTTTTCATAATATCAGTCTCCCTTGTTAGACTTAGTCGTATCTTCGCTTGTTGTCAGCCCGCGCGATCACATCGATAGGCATCGATGCTTTCGTTAGGCTGAGTTTTCATCACATGATGGGCAATGATGCGGCCCGTTTTGGGTCCTGCGGTCAGTCCGACATGATGATGTCCGTAGGCGAAATGAACCGGATCTCCGTTGGGTGCTGGCCCGATAATGGGCAAACTATCCGTGGGAGCGGGACGATGTCCCAGCCAGGTTCGTTTCGTTTCAAATTCTAGTCCCGGTAACATGGCTTTCGCGCCGCGCATCAAAAGGTCTGTTGGGCCTTTGGAGGCAGGTGCTTTCAATCCTCCAAACTCTACGACGCCGGCAAAGCGGAGGCGCCCATCCATTGGAGAGGCAACGAATTTCCGTGCGGCATCCATAACCGGAATGGTGAGATCGCGATTTGCGCCAATCAGTTCCAGGTGATAGCCGCGCTCTGCTTCCAGGCGAACAGTTGCGCCATGTTTTTGTGCCAGAAAATGTGAATGGGCACCGCAGGCAACAACCACCTGATCAAAAACGAGGTCTGCGCCCTCTGTTTTAAGACAGGCCCTGCCCCCGTCGCGCTCAATATCTTGTACGCTCGCTTTCTCGAATTGGCCGCCATCCCGTATAAAGGCTTTAAAAAGATCCTCGACATAATGGCCCGGGCTGGTAATCATACCGTGATCCTTCATCACAACCGCGCATTTATAGGCCGTAGACAACGAGGGGTTGAGCTGTTGGATATCGTCCCCTTCCAGCATATACCATTCAAATCCGTGTTGCCGGCGAAGTCCCCATCCAAAGGCGTCGCCTTCAAAAGCAGCTCTGTCGGAATACAGGAACATATATTCGCAAGGTCTGATCCACTTTTCAGCGTCCGTTCCTTTAGCGAGTGCCAGGTGCTGATCCACGCTGTCATCCAACAGAGGGGTCAGGTGTTCTGCGATATATTCAACGGTCTCCCGCTTGGAGTTTTTCAAGTAAGGAATGAGAAATGGCAGCAGTTTTGGAAAATAGGACCATTTCATAAAGAGAGGCCCGTCTTGCCCAAACAGCATGGAGGGAGCTTTTTTCAGAATGCCGGGCGTGGGGACAGGGACGACGGAGCATCTGGCCAAAATACCGGCATTGCCATAGGAGGTGGCGTCAGAACTTCCCGGCTCGTTCCGGTCAATGAGGGTAACGGACGCCCCCAATCGCTGCAAATGAAGGGCGCTGGAGAGACCAACAATACCAGCTCCAATGACACCAACCTTTAAGGGAGATCGACTATTCATTCCCATTTTCTATCCTGGACAAAATCGCGTGTTCAAAATTCAATACAGCCCTGTATGCGATTTATTTATAGCCTTAGATTGGAACTTCTGCAATGGCTAACGTTGCATACAGAAGTGAATTCGATTTTTCTTAATGCGGAAATTTAGACTGTTTTAGCTGGAAACTATATCGATTTCACCTACCATAAGGCCCGTAACTTGAAAAATACCGATCGGTATGTATATTTTTGTTAAAGAAACTGATCTGGAATATTTATGAGAAATTCTGCCGAGACGCGTGAAGAGCTGTTGAGAACTGCAATGACCTTGATTTGTCAGAGCAGTTACCATCAGGTAGGGGTGAACGAGATCTGCAGGCAAGCAGGTGTCACTAAAGGCGCTTTCTATCATCATTTCCAGTCCAAGGCAGAGTTGTATTATCAGGCGACCCAGCTTCACTGGAACGAGACCAAGCCGGATTTTGACAGAATAACGTCATCGGACTACACACCGCTGGAGCAACTGCAGAATCTGATCGATATGATTACGGAAAGCCACCAAACAGAGGGGGCAGAAGATGAGCTTGCCGGGTGTTCCATTATTTCTGCCGGATGTCTTGATGGCGGATCTGACGATATCGTGGCTCAATGCTCTCAGGAAATGGCGTTGGAAATTCAGCAACATCATGGCGTGATGATCTGTAACCTCAAATCCGCGGGTATGCTGAATAGCGATCGGGATCCGGATCAGATCGGACGACTTCTGTATCAGTATATTCAAGGCTTGGTCAATTATGGCCGTGTTTTCAACGATCATTCTGGAATGCGAAGTGATTTGACCGAAATGATCTGCAGTCTTTTGGATCTAAAGCCTGAATATCGCTATCGTCTGACCTCAGAACCTCTGGCTCAGGCCTCTGGATTGTAAGATCGGTCACGTTTGCGCGAGATTGGAGTGCTCTCCCTCTTGAACCCATACCGGTCGGTATGTATGTTCCGTCCACGATCATACCGTATGGTATTTGCTGGAGGAGTGGAACCCAATGCAATCAAAAAATAAATGGAAATTTCTGAGTGCGCTTGCATTGATTGCCGCAACTGCAGGCGGGGCTTTACAATATTCAGTGTCCGGCAGTCAGGCAGCAGACGGTGAAGCCGCGGCTGCACAAGCTGCACCCGCAGCAACACCGGTTGGTGTCCTGACAGTTCAGTCAGAATCTATCCGCTTATGGAGTAGTTTCTCCGGCCGATTGGAAGCTGTTGAGGAGGTAGAACTCCGCCCACAAGTCAGCGGAACAATTGTTGAAGTTAATTTCGAGGATGGCCAGCGTGTCAAGGCGGGGGACGTTCTGTTTGTAATCGATCCTCGGACATATCGGACAGCTGTCCGCCAGGCGAAGGCGGAACTGGATGCCGCGCGGCAAAATCTTGCACTGGCCAAGAAAGAAAAGAAACGTGCAGAGGAGCTGGTGGAAAGAGGGAATGTGTCGAAGCGTGTTTTCGATGAACGCCTGAACGCTTTTACCGTCGCCTCCAGTAACGTCCGAAGCGCAATTGCCACTCTTGAACAGGCAGAGATTGAACTGGATCATGCCTTTGTGAAGTCACCTATTAATGGGCGGGTCAGCCGGGTTGAAATTACCAAAGGGAACTTTGTCTCCGGCGGTGGGAACAGCCCTGTTCTGACAACCATTGTCTCAACGGATAGTATTTATGCTGATTTTGAGGTTGATGAGCAGCGATATCTGTCATTTTTGCAGACTTCAACCAAAGCTCGCGGCGCGCAGATGCAAGTTCCGGTGCAGCTGAGCATTGCAGGGCAAAATACGATCGACGGATATGTGCACAGTTTTGATAACCGGATCGATCCCAATACCGGGACCATTCGGACCCGGGCTGTCTTTGGCAATAAGCAGGGTGATCTGTTGCCAGGCATGTATGCGAAACTACGTCTGGGGAATCCTGAAAGGAAGGATCTGATCTTGTTGCCGTCAAAAGCCATTAATACGGATCAGGATCGGAAATTTGTTTATACGATTTCTGACAAGAACATTGTTGAATATCGCCAGGTAACACTGGGTGCTTCGCAGAATGGAAAACGGGTTGTGACCTCCGGCTTGTCTGCCGATGACCAGGTTATTATCGAAGGCATTATGAAAGTCCGCCCCGGCATGCCCGTTGCTCCACGTCCGGTTCAGGATACCGTTTCCTGAACCGGTAATACGGTCCTAAATTACAATTTACTTTACGGTTTCTCGCAAGGATTTCGAGATGCATAATTTCTCGCGCTTTTTTATTGATCGTCCGATTTTTGCAGGCGTTCTGTCCATCCTGTTCTTTGTGGCGGGTTTAATAGCCATGTTGAACTTGCCGATCTCGGAATACCCGGAAGTGGTGCCTCCCTCTGTTGTCGTGCAGGCTCAATTCCCCGGGGCCAACCCTGCAGAAATCGCGGATACCGTGGCTGCACCGCTGGAGGAGCAGATCAACGGCGTTGAGGGAATGCTCTATATGAATTCTCTGGCAACGACAGATGGTAATTTGTCTTTGACAGTGACCTTCGAAATCGGCACGGATCCTGATCTTGCGCAGCAGAAGGTTCAGAACCGGGTATCACAAGCACAGCCGCGCCTTCCCGATGTTGTACGGCAGCTTGGGGTTACGGTTTTGAAAAGCTCGCCAGATTTGACCATGGTGGTGCATTTGCGCTCTCCCAGTGAACGTTACGACATGCTGTACCTGCGAAACTACGCTAATCTGAATGTGAAAGACAGATTGGCCCGTGTCGGCGGTGTGGGGCAGGTGCGTCTGTTTGGCTCCGGTGACTACGCGATGCGGATCTGGCTTAATCCCGATAAAGTGGCAGAAAGAGGTCTTACAGCCTTTGAAGTTGTCAGTGCCATTCGGCGGCAAAATATTCAAGTGGCTGCCGGTACCATTGGCAGTGCACCTTATGACAATGGTGTTCAGGTTCAGTTGCCGATCAATGTTCAAGGGCGACTGGAAACACCTGAAGAGTTTGCCGAGGTGATTATCAAGCGGGACAGCAATGGCTCCATTACCCGCTTGGGAGATGTTGCGCGGATTGAACTGGATGCCCAACGATATGCTCTGCGTTCCCTGCTCGATAATCAGTCAGCTGTTGCCATCCCTATTTTTGCGTCCCCTGGATCCAATGCCCTTGATATTTCCAAGGGCATTCGGACCGCTATGGCAGATCTGAAGAAAAATTTCCCTGAAGGCATCGATTACAGCATTGTCTATGATCCTACTGTCTTTGTTCAGGATTCCATCAAGGCCGTCATCATGACCCTGTTGGAGGCCGTTGGCCTGGTAGTGATTGTGGTGATTGTTTTCCTGCAAACCTGGCGGGCGTCTGTTATTCCGTTGCTCGCGGTACCGGTCTCCATTATCGGGACCTTTGCCCTGATGTTGCTGCTTGGCTTTTCCATCAATGTCCTTTCACTCTTCGGGTTGATCCTCGCCATCGGGATTGTGGTGGATGACGCAATTGTTGTTGTCGAGAATGTGGAGCGGAATATTGCTAATGGCTTGAGTTCCCGAGATGCGACGGTCGCTGCCATGAAGGAAGTGACAGGGCCGATCGTTGCAACGTCACTGGTCATTACCGGCGTGTTCGTACCGATTGCCTTTATCAGCGGGTTGACCGGCCAATTCTATAAACAGTTCGCGTTGACGATTGCCATTGCGACGATCATCTCGACCATTAATTCTCTGACCCTCAGCCCGGCTTTGTCAGCACTGCTCTTGAAGGGGCATGATGCACCGAAAGACATGCTGACCCGTTTGCTGGATGCGACTTTTGGTTGGTTCTTTCGCGGGTTCAATCGATTTTTCAATCGAAGCACTACTCTTTATGCATCCGGCGTTAAAAGAAGCCTGGGCCGTAAAGCCATCATGATGGGCATTTATGCCGTTCTGTTGGGAATGACCTGGCAGAGTTTTCAGATGCTGCCCTCCGGCTTTATTCCCATTCAGGATAAACAATATCTGATCAGTTTTGCTCAGCTTCCTCAAGGGGCAACTCTTGAGCGGACGGAACAGGTACTGAAAGAAATGTCTGAAATCGCCATGAAGGAGCCCGGTGTTAAAAGTGCGGTTGGTTTTCCGGGCCTGTCCATTAATGGTTTCGTCAACAGTTCAAGCGCGGGCATTATATTTGTGACACTCGATGACTTTGCCGAAAGGAAAGACCCGTCTCTTTACGGTCTTGCGATTGCCGGAAAATTGCAGCAAAAATTTGCCGCAGTGGAAGAAGCCTTCATTGCTATTTTTCCGCCTCCTCCCGTGCTCGGACTTGGTACTGTCGGTGGATTTAAGCTGCAAATTCAGGATCGTACAGATCAGGGATATGAAGCACTGGACAATACAGTGAAACAGGTTTTGCAAAAAGCCTGGGCGACCCCGGAACTCACAGGAATCTTTTCAAGCTTTAACATCAATGTGCCGCAGCTTTACGCCGATCTTGATCGCACGAAAGCGCAGCAGCTTGGCCTGTCGGTTGAAGAAGTTTTCCGAACCATGCAGATTTATCTGGGATCCATGTATGTGAATGACTTCAATCAGTTTGGCCGGACCTATCAGGTCATTGCTCAGGCAGATAAAAATTATCGCTCCTCTCCCGAAGATATTGTCCGGCTGCAAACCCGGAACGAGGAAGGAAATCTGGTGCCACTTGGCAGTGTTCTGAATGTGACGGAGACATTCGGGCCTGATACCGCCATGCGCTACAATGCCTTCCGGTCTGCGGATTTGAACGGCAATGCGGCACCCGGTTTCTCTAGTGGTCAGGCACAGGATGCCATTACCAAAATTCTCGAAGAAACCTTGCCAGCGGGGATGGAATTTGAATGGACGGAATTGACATATCAACAGATTCTGGCGGGCAATACAGCGATCTTTATTTTCCCGCTTTGTATCCTGCTGGTCTTTCTGGTACTGGCCGCACAATATGAGAGCCTTACCCTGCCACTTGCGGTGATCATGATTGTTCCGATGAGCATTTTGTCGGCGATTGCCGGTGTTTATCTATTTGGAGGTGACAACAACATCTTCACACAGATCAGTTTGTTTGTTCTGGCGGGGCTTGCCTCGAAAAACGCCATTCTGATTGTGGAGTTTGCGCGTGAGCTGGAGCGGGAGGGGCATAGCATTGTCTCCGCTGCTGTTGAAGCAAGCCGCTTGCGGTTGCGCCCTATTCTGATGACGTCTTTTGCGTTTATCATGGGAGTACTGCCGTTGGTCCTATCCTCCGGTGCTGGGGCGGAAATGCGGCAGGCGATCGGGGTGGCTGTGTTTTCCGGTATGCTTGGCGTGACTTTCTTTGGCTTGATCCTGACACCTGTTTTTTATGTTCTGGTCAGAATGCTGGATCGAAAAAAAGAAGAAAATAAGCAGGGTCAATCGGAGGCGGCATAAACCGAAACCGGTTCCGAGAAACCGCGAACCTGAATATGGCCGACTGGACGGAAACCGGTCGGCCTTTCAATTGGAAGGGTCGTTTCTGCAACCAGTAGATTTGTCCCATAGTCCTTGTTAAGGGCTTCAAGGCGGGAGGCGAGGTTCACGGTATCACCATAAACCGTGTAGCATTGACGGCCGCCGCCGCCGACACTGCCGCCCACAACAGGGCCGGAGCACAAGCCAATTCGTACAGACAGTTTTTCATCGGCAAATGTGGCTCTTTCAGACAGGGACAGGATTTCCCTGGCAGCACTGATGGCGTGCTGGCGATGATTTGAATCTTCAACCGGAATATTGAAGGTGGCCATAACGGCATCTCCGATAAACTGGGTTACGACCCCTTCATGTGTGCTGATGACGGTTGTGACCTGATCGAAAAAATCGTTGAGGATAGCGACGGTCCGCTTGGGACCGGATTGCTCGGTCATGCTCGTGAAGCCGGCAATATCCAGAAAAAGGACAGTTGCGTCGCGCTCTACCGGTTCCAGAAGGCCCCGATCTGCAATGAGACTATCGGCGATTTTCTTTGGAACATATTGGGCAAAAACCTCTGAAATGGTCCGCCTTTCATCATCCAGTTCAAGTTGGCGGTAAACGGTTTGCCGGGCCCGCCAGATCACGGCGGCAATGAGAAGGGCCGTGGTCAGAAGGATGAGCGCCTCTTGAACGCGCGTGCCAAGGGGTGCGAAATTCGGGTTCAGAAAAACGCTGACAAATTCTTCCGTTGTTGGGGTTGAGCCGACATCACGCCATTCCAGCCTTTCGGACATATCCCTGATGGCCCAGACAAACGCACCAAGCCAACCGGCAACACCCATAAAGCCTGCCCACAGAACCAGCCAGTGAGAAAGCCCGAAAGCTGCCATTCCCAATATCAGGAAATAAAAGGGGAAGACCGTATTTCTGAAGGTCATCACTTGTGGCACGTCAATCGTGTCAAAGATGGGCTGTGTTGCAATCAGAAAAGACAGGACACTGAAATCAATGGTGACAAAGATATATTTGACCCAGGGCCGATCAAAGGAGGAGCCGATCAGTTTATAATGAAGGACGCCCAGGCACGAAAACCCGATCACAGCGATCAACAGATCAAGCGCGTGAGAGAGATTGGCGATCCGAGTGAGAACCATGAAAGAGCCTACAAGCAGCAAGGCAATAAGGCGGCCTTTGATGGCTACGCGCAAGCCTGTCTGCTCAGCTTCCAGAAATGTTTTCTCGATATCGCGGGACTGAATTTCCTGACTGGACACGGCATCCCCTCGTTGGTTCCCTTCAATCATCTATGCATTTGGGCACCTGAGTAAAGGTAATCGGATCATTTTGATTGACATATATGGAAAAAAATATATACGAAATTTCATATAAATATGATGATTGAGTAGATGAAGATATGGATCCGCTTGTTTTCTACAAATGCCTTGCCGATGAAACACGTTTGAAATGTCTCTTGCTGATTGAGCGGGAGGGAGAGCTTTGTGTGTGTGAGTTAGTGGAAGCTTTACAGAAAATTCAGCCGAAGATTTCCCGGCATCTGGCACAATTGCGTAAATGCGGATTGCTAACCGATCGACGGCAAGGGCAGTGGGTCTTCTATGATGTGGCGGAAACGATGCCGGAATGGGCCAAAATTGTTTTAAGGCAGTCGGAAAAGGCCAATCCACAATTTCTGAAACAAAACATCTCTAACCTTCATCAAATGGGAGACCGGCCAGCGCGTGTAGAGGCATGTTGCTGACAGAAGGTCAGGACGACAGGAAAGCGAAACGGTTATGACAGTAAGAATTGGAATCAACGGGTTCGGCCGGATGGGCCGTCTTGCCATGCGGGTTGCCTGGGAATGGGATGATGTTGAGATCATCCAGATTAACGATCCGGCGGGGGATGCAGAAACGCTTGCCCATCTTATGATGTTTGATTCTGTTCATGGTCGTTGGAGCCGGGATATTCAGGTTGAGGGCAGCGACTTGCTGATTGACGGCAGGAGAATTTCCTGCACGCACAATCAAGCAATTCCAGAAACAGATTTTTCTAATTGTGATCTGGTGATCGAAGCGTCTGGCAAGATGAATAAAAAAGCATTGTTGGAAGCTTATCTGGAGCAAGGAGTGAAACGGGTTGTCGTGACAGCGCCGGTCAAGGAAGAGGGCGTTCTGAATGTAGTCATGGGGGTCAATCAGCATTTATATGATCCGACGCTTCATCCCATTGTAACAGCCGCGTCCTGTACGACAAACTGTCTGGCACCGGTGGTGAAAGTCCTGCATGAAAAAATCGGAATTCGCCATGGATCGATGACAACCATCCATGACATCACCAATACACAGACTATTCTGGATGCTCCTCATAAAGATTTGCGGCGGGCAAGAGCCTGTGGGAGCAGCCTGATCCCGACGACAACGGGCTCGGCTACTGCCATTACCCATATTTTCCCGGAACTGAAAGGCAAGCTCAATGGTCATGCCATTCGAGTACCCCTCGCCAATGCATCGCTTATGGATTGTGTATTTGAAATGGAGAGGCCTGTTACGGCAGAGCAGGTCAATCAGTTATTCAAAGAAGCGTCGGAGGGCGCGCTTAAGGACATTCTGGGGTATGAAGGGCGGCCGCTTGTTTCCATCGATTACAAGACGGATCCGCGCTCCTGCATTATTGATGCATTGTCGACCCTGGTGATCAATGAAAGCCAGGTCAAAATTTACGCTTGGTATGATAACGAATGGGGCTATGCCAACCGAACGGCGGAGCTCGCGCGGATGGTTGGCCAGATCGATCAAGGATCGAGTTAAAGACATGAGTGCAGGGGTTTCTGAAGGTGTTAAACAATATCTGATCATTACAGGGAATTACTGGGCTTTTACCCTGACAGATGGTGCACTTCGGATGTTGGTTGTGTTGCATTTCCACAATCTGGGCTACGCTCCGCTCCAGATCGCCATGCTGTTTCTGTTCTACGAAATATTTGGCGTGATCACCAATCTGGTCGGAGGCTGGTTGGGCGCTCGTCTGGGCCTCAACCGGACTATGAATGTTGGACTTGTCTTACAAATAATAGCATTGGGGATGCTGCTAGCGCCTCCTGAATTTCTGACCATCCCTCTTGTTATGGCTGCTCAGGCGCTTTCCGGTATCGCCAAAGACCTGAATAAAATGAGTGCCAAAAGTGCGATCAAATTGCTGGTTCCTAAAAATGCCAGTGGTACGCTTTTCAAGTGGGTTGCAATTCTGACGGGCTCAAAAAACGCTCTGAAAGGTGCTGGTTTCTTTATGGGGGCGGTGCTTTTGGCCGCCCTTGACTTCAGAGGGGCCATGGCGTGCATGGCGGGAGCCTTGCTGCTGGTTTGGATTTTCAGCCTGTTTTTCCTCAAGAATGACCTTGGCCGGGCGCAGAACAAGCCCAAATTCTCGGAGATTTTTTCCAAAAGCGCCGCTGTGAACATTTTGTCTGCGGCCCGGTTGTTTCTTTTTGGGGCGCGGGATGTCTGGTTTGTTGTGGCCCTTCCCGTCTATCTCTCCAGTATTTTGGGATGGTCGCATTGGTCGGTTGGCAGTTTTTTGGCACTTTGGATTATCGGGTATGGCTTCATCCAGTCTGTTGCCCCTGTTTTGACCGGTGCCGGATCCGGGAAGGTACCTGGCGGCAGGTCGGCTTTTTTCTGGGCTTTGACCTTGTCGATTATTCCATTATTCATGGCGTGGAGGCTGGGGGAGGCCGCAAATCCTGAAATGTTGGTGATCGCCGGCCTTGGATTATTTGGCTTTGTCTTTGCGGTGAATTCCTCCTTGCACAGTTTCCTCATCGTCTCCTTTGCCAAAGAAGATGGCGTCTCTCTTGATGTCGGTTTTTATTATATGGCGAATGCCATGGGGCGGCTGATCGGAACCGTTTTGTCGGGATGGATTTATCAGAACTATGGCCTGGCCGCCTGCCTCTGGGTTTCGGGTGGTTTTATTCTCCTTGCTGCAATGTTGACGACCCCCTTGATGAGAACAGAAGCGGGATCTGCTAGCCCTTAAGCTTCAAAGCGCTCATGATGCGCCCTTGGCGGTGATTGTGGAGAAGAAGAGATCGACAATCGGGTTATTCAAATCTGCCCGCCGGAAGACAAACTCATCATAGGATGAACTGATTTCTTCGATGGGAATTCGGCGCAAACCATCTTTTCGGCTGGTGCCATGACTCCACATAAAACCGATACCCATACCGCTGGCCACGGCCTCATAGACTTCGCTGCCTTTCTCCAGCACCAGTGTTGGCCTGGGGGCGAGATTTGCCTTATTAAATGCCTGATCGACAACCTTCTGTGTTGCAGACCCCTGCTTTTGAAAGATGAGTTTTTCGGCCGCCAGATCAAAAACGCTGAGCTTGGACGCTGATGCAAAGGCGTGCCGAAGAGGAACAAGGGTGATCAACTCCTGTGACAAGCAGATTTTTGAATAGAATCGTCCATCCCTGGGAAGGTTTGGCAGAATACCGATATCGGCTCTGCGTTCGAGGACTGCATCCATGACGTTTGAATAAATCGCATATTCTGTCTGTACTTGAACTTTCGGAAATTTCTGCTGGAAGGTCCGGATCATATCAAGGCCCGGTGTAAGGTTGCCGAAACTTACGCGAAGGACGCCGCTTTCAACACGCCTCCCTCTGTCCAGCAGGTCAAGAGCAGAGCGCTCAAGACGGATCATTTCGTCGGCAATCGGGGCCAGTTCCATACAGAATTCTGTGGGCAGAAGCCTGCGGCCGCGGCGTTCAAATAACTGGACATTGAACGCTTTCTCCAGGTCTTGGATAGCTTGACTCACAGCCGGTTGGGTCATGCCAAGATAGCGCGCCGCAGCGGAGTAGCTACCTTCTTCGAAAACAGCATTAAGGGCGCGAATACGGGCCGCTGTAAATGACGATTTTGTTTCTATCATAGTAGCCTTTATCTAACCCATAACTGTTACCTTTATATGTAACAAAAGAGAAAAGAATAGCCTTTAAGCCTTCTGTCCAGAAGGAGATAGCTATGGCAGGAATTTCTCTGCAGTCGATCAAAAAGTCATATGGTGAAACGGAAGTATTGAAGGATGTTAGTCTGGATATCGCTGACGGTGAGTTTTTGACATTGGTAGGACCTTCCGGATGCGGGAAGTCAACATTGCTGCGCATTATTGCGGGGCTGGAGACGGAAGATGCGGGCACGATTTCAATCGGCGCCGGGATTGCGAACGGATTGCGAGCGAGCAAACGAGATCTCGCGATGGTCTTTCAGTCTTACGCGCTCTATCCTCATCTGACGGTCCGGCAGAATATGGAAACACCGCTTCGCCTTCGGGATCTTACTTTCCTTGAGCGGTTCCCGTTACTTGGCTTAGCGATGCCACAGCGAAAAGGTAAGTTGGGGCATCTTCAGGCTCTTGTGAGCGATATTGCCCAGACATTGAGAATTGACCACCTGCTTGACAGGAAGCCGGGTCAGTTGTCGGGCGGACAACGTCAGCGGGTCGCACTTGGTCGTGCCATGGTCCGCAAGCCGGCCGCTTTTCTGATGGATGAGCCGCTTTCCAACCTGGATGCAGCCCTTCGGGTTCATATGAGGGCGGAACTGGCAGAGTTGCACAGAAAGCTCGGCGTCACTTTTGTTTATGTAACCCACGACCAGGCGGAAGCCCTCACCATGTCAGACAGAATGGCCGTGATGATGGAGGGCAACATCCTGCAGTTCGGCACGCCCGACGAGATTTATCGCTCTCCCCAGGATCGGCGGGTTGCCGAGTTTGTAGGGAGCCCGAAAATTAATTTTCTGCCGGGTGAAATCGATAGTGCAGGGCGAGTGACCGCCTATGGGGTTCCGCTGCCGAGCCGCGCGAAGTCAGAACCGAAGAAGGTCCATGTGGGTATCCGGCCAGAGCATTTTGATCTGGCACCGGTGGGTAGTAATAGCAGTCATTGGCCTTTTACCATTACCTACAAGGAAAATCTCGGTTCTGATTTTTTTCTGCACGGGCATATCAATGGCTCTGATCAGAGGATCATCACTCGTGCCGCGCCCGAGAGGGCGGCGGAGATTTCGATCGGTTCGCAAATCAAACTGCAGGCCGCTGCTGAACGGGCTTTGATATTCGGTGATGATAACCGCCGGATCGAATTGGTGGGAGCCTGAACAGATGGCTAGTCCCGCAAGCAAGGCAGGGTATTGGTTCGCAGCGCCTGCTGTGTTTTTGATGTTTTTACTGCTGATCGGCCCGGTTTTTGTGGCGGGGGCTCTTTCTTTTACAGACTACTCCCTTGGGAATCCGGCGTTTAACTGGGTGGGCATCAAGAATTATGCCGCCATGCTTAGCCGTTCCGCATATTCCAAGATGATCTGGGCCAGCATCACTTATGTTCTGTTGGTTGTGCCGATCTCTATTGGTTTGGGGCTTGGTGCGGCTCTTCTGATCCATTCTGTCAGACGCTTTGGTGATCTTTATAAAACCATCTACTTCCTTCCTGTCATGGCGGCCCTTCTGGCCATGGCAATCGTTTGGGAATTCACGCTGCATCCGACGATCGGGTTGATTAATCAAAGCCTGACGGCAGGATGCGGAACGATTGTAGAAAGTTTTTTCAGTTTCGGCTGGCTCCCCTGGATAGACGGAACGAAAAGCTGGTATGCCCATGGTTGTGAAGACGGCTTTCCGCTGTGGTTTGGTGACAAGAAATACACCATGGGTGTGGTCGCCTTCATCGGTATCTGGCAAGCCTTTGGGTTTAACATGGTCCTTTATCTTGCCGGTCTGACGGGGGTTTCAAAAGATCTCTATCATGCGGCGGAGATGGATGGTGCAACAAGTGGATGGGACCGGTTCCGTCTGGTGACCTGGCCGATGCTCGGCCCGACAACTGTTTTTGTCGTGACCATTACAACAATCCGATCCTTTCAGGTTTTCGATACGGTGGAGGCCATCACGGAAGGCGGCCCGTCTAAAAGCACTTACGTGATGATGTATGCGATATATGAAAAAGGCATTCAGCAGAACCTGCTTGGGATGGGGTCGGCGATTACAGTCGCCTTTCTGGCCTTTGTCCTGATCCTCACCTTTGCCCAACGATATTTTGTCGAAAGAAAGGTGCATTACTGATGCTTGGACAACAATCTCCTTATCGTGAAGCGTTGAAGCATGCGGTTTTATTGCTCGGTGCGTTGATTGTCATTCTGCCATTTTATGTGATGGTCAGCTATTCCCTCAAATCCCAGAAGGAAATCGAAACCAATACGGGCGGCTTCTTTGGTGCGCAGCAACCCATGGTGAACGAGTATTGTGTAAAACTCGGGAATCCGAGGGAGGATTGCCTCGAAACACCTGTCATTTTCAATTACAGCCAGGCCTTCAAGAAAGCACCGCTGCTACGTTATCTGCTCAACGGGATCATCGTGACAGCCTCTATATTTCTACTTCAGGTCGTGATCGCCTTGCCATGCGCCTACGCGCTGTCGAAATTGCGGTTTCGAGGCCGGGACTTTGTATTCTCAATGGTGATGTTTTGCCTGCTTATTCCTGTTCATGCCATCGCCCTTCCGATTTATATCATGCTGTCCAAAATCGGTTTAACGAACAGTTATGCCTCGCTGGTGATCCCCTGGACGATTTCGGTGTTCGGCATTTTTCTGATGCGTCAGTTTTTCATGACGGTGCCGGACGATTTGATTGATGCCGCCCGAATGGATGGCATGACAGAATTTTCCATCATTTGGAAGGTCATGTTGCCGACGGCCATTCCGGCATTGCTTGCCTTTGCCATTTTCTCGGTCGTCGCGCACTGGAACGACTATTTCTGGCCTCGCATTGTTATTACCGGAAACCGGGACCTTTATACGCCGCCCTTGGGTTTGCGGGAATTTAAAGGGGATGCGGACGGTTCCATCTGGGGACCGATGATGGCGACGGCGACGATTATTGTGACGCCGCTGATCGTTGCCTTCCTGCTTGCACAGCGCCGATTTATCGAAGGCATAACACTAACCGGAATGAAGTGATTTACCACAGTTTCCCTGGAGGCAGGGATTAAGAGGGCCAGAGTTTAGCTTGATTTTCTGTCCCTTGTATCAACAGAGGAGAGCGAAAATGAAATATCTTGTTACGGCGGCGATGGCATCTGTTGCCATGCTCGCGACAGCGGCGCAAGCCGTTGAAATAGAAGTTGGATATCCCTACAGCCATCTTTTCGATGTGACTTTCGAAAAGACCATGAAGGATTTCAAAAAAGCACATCCGGATATTGACGTGAAATTCCGGGCGACATACGAAAAATATGAAGATGGCACCAATACGATCTTGCGTGAAGCGGTCTCGAATACATTGCCGGACGTTACTCTGCAAGGGTTGAACCGTCAGGCTCTGCTGGTCGAGAAAGGGATTGCGAAATCACTGGAACCTTTTATTGCAAAAGAAAAGGATTTTGCGAAAGAAGGGTATCACAGTGCCATGTTGTCGCTGTCTACCTTCAATAACAAGGTTTATGGCTTGCCGTTCGCGGTATCCTTGCCTGTTGGATATTACAACATGGACCTGGTGCGTAAGTCCGGTTCCGACGAAATGCCGCAAACCTGGGATGAAGTGATCGAGCTTTGCCAGAAAATGAAAGCAAACGGCGTTAAAAATCCGATGTTCTGGGGATGGAATATCACCGGAAACTGGTTTATGCAGGCATTGATGTGGTCCCAGGACAAGCCCATCATTGAAAATTCCAAAGTTAATTTTGGCGGTGCAGAAGGTTTGACGGCACTGAATACCATGAAGAAAATTTTCCGGGGTTGTGAAATGAAAAACCTCTCCTGGAAAGAAGCTTTAGCGTCCTTTTCTGCGGGTGAAATCGGCATGATGTTCTGGTCGACATCTGCATTGGGGTCGGTAGAGCGTTCCAAAGGGGATTTCGAGCTCAAGACAAATGAGTTCCCGGGGATTGGCGGAAAGCCTATGGGGTTGCCTGCCGGTGGTAACGCAGCCATGTTGGTTTCAACATCCAAAGACCCTGCGCGTCTGGATGCAGCCTGGAAATTCCTGAAATTTGTAACTTCTGGCCGCGGCGCTGCTGCTGTTGCAGAGACGACAGGCTATATGCCTCCAAACAAGGCGGCGAATGAAATTATTCTTGCTGATTTTTACAAACGTAACCCGAACAAAGAAACGGCCGTTCGCCAGTTGCCTCTCTTGCGAGACTGGATTGCCTATCCGGGAGACAACGGCCTTGCGGTGACCCAGGCCATTTATGATGGGATTGAGGGCATTGTGGTTGGTGACAGCGACGATATGAAAGCTGTTCAACAAGATCTAGTGGAAGAAGTAACAGATCTTCTTCCCAAAAAGTAACAGGTTGCTCCGGCCTGTGGGGGGAGGGAAACCTCCTCCCGTTTTTTCTTCCAATCGCAGGAACTTTTGATGAGTTTTATACAGATTACAGATACCCACTTTCTGGATGACGACAGCTTGCTTTACGGGACCAGCCCAATTGATCGTCTCGCCCTCGGCATTGAGATGATTAACCGGGACCATCAGGACATTGATTTTGTGTTGGCAACGGGAGATCTGGCGCACTTTGGAGAAAAGGGAGCTTATGTTCAGCTTTGCGCAGTTTTGAAGAAACTGGAAGTTCCCTATTATCTCATGATGGGTAACCATGACAGCCGCGCTCCTTTCCGGGACGTTTTCCCTGACATGCCGCAGATGGAGGGCGGGTTTTATCAGTTTGCTCTAGAGACGGACGATATGAGAATTCTCTGCCTCGATTCCCTGAATGACATTCCGGGAGATCATATTGGGCGATTGTGCGAGGCACGGCTTCGCTGGCTGGATGAAGAACTTGCCAAAACGCCTGCGGACACAAAGCTGGTTTTAGCCAACCATCATCCACCCTTTGAACTTGGTATGCCTGCCATGGATCAGATTATGTTGAGGGACAGCGATGCTTTATGGGAAGTGATCTCAAGACGAAAGCCCGATCTGATGGTTTTGGGGCATGTACATCGTCCCATTTCGGGAAACTGGCGAGGGATTCCGTTTCATATTCAAAGAGGGTTTAATCACCAGGTTGCCCTGTCTTTTGAAAAGGATCCTGCGATTCCTTTTTGTGAAGAGCATCCGGATCTGGCGATTGTCAGATCTGTAAAAGACAGTTTGCTGGTCTATACCCGTTCCGTTGGGGGGGAGTTTCGTCATTTCCCGTCAGGGAGTGAGAATAAGCAGCAAGTACTTTCCACAGGGTAAAAAGCAGATCTGGATTTCTTTCCTTTGCGCCTTGTTTTGAGTAGGGTCTGTCTTCCAATTGCTAGAGCAGGATCCGAGACATGACACAGCGACATTGGACAGTTTACCTGTCCGGAGAAATTCATACAGACTGGCGGGAGCAACTTGAAGAGGGGGCCGCGGCAGCGGGCCTTCCGATCAGCTTTGCCTCGCCCGTGACAATTCATGCAGATAGTGACGATTGTGGTGTCGCTATTCTTGGTGAGGCACCTGATGATTTCTGGAAAGACCAGATGGGAAGCCGGATGAATGCCATCAGAACCAAGACACTTATTCAGGATGCCGATATTGCGATTATTCGCTTTGGCGATAAATACAAGCAGTGGAACGCCGCCTTTGATGCAGGTATGTGTGCTGCTTTTAGCATTCCTTATATTACGTTGCATGACGAAGCGGTTAATCATCCGCTGAAAGAAGTCGATGGTGCTGCTCAGGCTGTTGCCCGAACACCGGCGCAGGTGGTTAAAATTCTGAAATATGTCATCTCAGGCCAGCTGGAGAGATAGTCTCATAATTTTCTATATAGAATTTTGTTGGCTATTCAATATCAGATTTTGTTGATCCATCCGTTTGTACTGGGCATTGTTAGAGAAAAGCGGTGCTCAGACGAGACGGGCCCGCAGAAAGGTCTGACGGATGGATCTGCGAGATCGCGAAGAACACAAGATTTTCCGGACAGAAGTCCGGGCGTTCCTTAATAAGAACCAGCATCTGGCACCGAAGGAAACATCATTTTCCTATCGCCTTAACCCCCGCCCTTATGATCAGGATGTGCTCGATTGGCAAAAGCTGATTGTTAAACATGGCTATGCTGGCCGTACAATTCCAACTGGATATGGTGGATATGGTGCAGATCAGGATATTCTGAAATCCCGGATCATTGCCGATGAGTTTTTTAACGCTAGCTTGCCACAAGGTTTGGCAAACCAGGGCATTTCCATGCTGATTCCCACATTGCTTGAACATGGAACCCAAGAGCAGAAACAAGCCTGGATCAAACCGACAATTGAAGGGGATATCTTTTGGTGTCAGGGATATTCAGAACCCGGTTCAGGCTCTGATTTGGCGTCTCTGCAGACAAAGGCTGTAGAGGATGGCGACGATTTTGTTATCAACGGGCAGAAGATCTGGACGTCATCTGCCCATATCGCGCAGATGATATTCTGCCTGGTTCGCACTGAACCGGATGCTGGTAAATATCAGGGTATCAGCTATCTGGTTTTCTCTATGGACACGCCGGGTATTGAGATCCGCCCTCTGGAGACAATGACCGGTCACCCTTCCTTCAACGAAGTTTTTTTCACCGATGTGAGAGTGCCTCAATCGCAGGTGGTTGGCGGGCGCGGTAATGGCTGGAAAGTGGCCAATAGCACTCTCAAACATGAAAGGGGCATGCTCTCGAGTGCAAACGGCTCCATTGGCAGACTGAACAAGATCCGCCGTTTGATGGAAAGTGAGAGTGAAAGAGCTCCCAGGCCTTTTGATGATCCGCTTGTAAGAGACCGTTTCATTCGCTTGCAGGCGCGAGTTCAGAGCATGCGACTGCACGAAATGCGGTTGCTCAGTCTTGCAGAAAAAGAGGCTTCTCCGGGACTTGGCGATTTGATTTGCAAGCTTGTCGGATGCCAGCTCAATTATGATCTGGATGCTTTTGCGATTGATCTGATGGGAGAATATGGTTTGAATTTCGATGGCGATGCTTCGGAGAAAAGAGCGAGCTACTGGCAGAAGCAATCCATGTATGATCTGGGCCTGATCATTGGCGGTGGGACCGCCCAAATTCAGAAGAACATTATTGCTGAACGCGGGCTTGGAATGCCGCGAGAGCCAAAACCGAGGAAGGCTCTCTGATGGATTTTACCCTTTCTGAAGAACAACAACTGGTGCAGGACAGCTTTCATAAGGCGCTGGATGGGCTGGTTGGGTTGGACGATATACGAAACACTGTTCAAGAGGGACGTGGTTGTCATACAGCGGCGACCCGGTCCCTAACCGACATGGGCCTTCCTGGTTTGTTGATAGAAGAAGAGCAAGGCGGTTCGGGAACAGGCTTGCTTGAAGCGGCTCTTGTCTCTGAACAGTTGGGGCGCTTTGCGGCGCCCATCCCGTTTATTGCCTCCTCCGTCATGGGCGTCCTTGCTTTGCAACGCGGCGGGAGCGATGCGCAGAAAAGCAATTGGCTGCCCAAGCTTGCTAACGGGCGTGCGCGTTTGGGTGTTGCCTTCAGCGATTACATGTCGGACGGGAGAAAAGCAGAAAGGATTACCTTTTCAGACGGAAGTCTTACGGGGCATGCCAATTTTTCCTTTGAGGCGGCCCAGGCTGATGCATTCCTCATCGCGGATGATGGGGGCAAAGTCTTTCTCGCGGAAAGCCAGGGGAAAGGCCTCTCGCTGGAGCCTTTTGTGAGCATTGACGGCACACGATCCGTTTGTCATTTGATACTGGATCAGGTGGCAGCAGAGCCTCTTCCAGGTCTTTCAGAATCTGACTTGCGATATGTGATCAATACGGGACGCCTGATGTTGGCGGCCGATAGTTTGGGCGCTTCCGAGAAGATGCTGGAAATGGCAGTGGCTTATGCGCTGGAAAGGAAGCAGTTTGACCGGGTGATCGGCTCGTTTCAAGCCATCAAGCATCTCTGTGCGGAAATGGCGGCTGAATTACAGCCGTGTCGTTCTCTTATCTGGTACGCCGCCTATGCCGCAAATTACCTGCCGGATGAGTTTGATGTTTCCGTTTTGCTTGCCAAATCCCACATGGATGAGGTGGGGCAGTTTATTGCCAAAACGGCGACCGAAGTATATGGCGGCATGGGGTTTGCCGATCTGACTGGCGTCCATTACTGGTATAAACGGATTGGCTTTAACCGATCCATGATGGGCATGCCACATAGGCTGAGGAAAGAAGCCGCGGCTCTTCAAGGGATCTGAAACATATCATGAGGCGAGAGAAACCAGTAGGTCGTTCTTGCCAACCTGATCGCCGACTGAAACCGAAATTGCTTCTGCCTGGCCGTCCTGACCTGCCCGGATCCGATGTTCCATTTTCATGGCTTCCAGAATGACCAGGGTTTGTCCGGCAGTAATAGCCTCTCCTGCCTTGATTTCGACGGAGAGGATCCGTCCCGCCATTGGGGCTTTCACAAAGTGATCAGCAGAACCACCGGCCTGATTGGCTGGATTGGGATCTTTCAGATGGGCGACCGCAAAGTCTGAGCCGAAATCCAGATATGTCTCTCCTCCATTTTCCCATACTGAAACTGGCCATGATTGATCTTCAATGGTTGCTCTGGTAATTTCCGCCTGCTCTGTTTCAAGTGTGATCCGAACACCGTCGGGATGATCATCCGTTTTTACCCAGGCCACCTTTTCATTTGCCCTGATTTCAAAAGAAATTTCTTTTTCTCCGAAAACAAGAGTAATAGTCCGAAAAGCATTCCCTAAACTCGACCAGTCTGATGGCATAGCACGCCATTTTCGGCATTCAAGCCAATATAGAACAGCCGCTACCAGCATGTTCGTTTTGCCGGCTGGATCAGATGCCTCTTCTGCCAGCAGGCGATCGACAAACCCGGTATCGGGGCCACCAATAAAGCTGTCATGTGCCAGGCACTTTAGCAGGAATGCGCGATTAGTGAGAATGCCAGACAATTTAAGGTCAAGCAGAGCCTTGATGAGTTTTTTGCGGGCGCCTTCCCGGGACTTTTCATGAACAATCAGCTTGCCAATCATAGGATCGTAGCGGGCAGAAATTTCATTACCCGTGACAATCATATGGTCAACCCGAACGCCATCACCCACCGGCGGCTCCCACTGGCTGACCGCCCCTGTTTGAGGCATAAATCCGTCTGACGGATTTTCTGCATATAAGCGTACTTCTATCGACGCGCCGTTCATCTGAATATCGGCCTGTGAGGCTGGCAGCATTTCCCCGTCAGCGACTTGTAGTTGCCATTCAACCAGATCGAGGCCGGTAATTTCTTCGGTCACGGGATGTTCGACCTGCAAACGGGTATTCATTTCAATAAAGAAAAATTCCCAGCTGGGCGTTACCAGAAATTCTACGGTTCCAGCTCCCACATAGCCGATGGCGGTTGCCGCTTTGACCGCAGCCTGGCCCAACGCGCCCCGTAAATCGGCGTCTACAATAGGAGACGGGGCTTCTTCAATGACTTTCTGGTGCCGTCGTTGGGTAGAACAATCTCTTTCAAATAGGTGTACCGCATTTCCGTGCTGATCGGCAAAGATCTGAATTTCGATATGCCGTGTTTCAGTAAGATAACGCTCCAGAATAACATCCTCCGAGCCAAAGGCATTGCGGGCTTCATTCTTCGCAGAGGCCAAAGCTTCATCGAACTGGGCTAGATTATCAATCCGCCGCATCCCGCGCCCGCCGCCGCCGGCAACGGCTTTGATGAGAAGCGGGGTGTTTATTTTTTCTGCTTCCTGTTTTAACCGTGCAAGCGATTGATCTTCGCCGTCATAGCCGGGAACACACCGCACCCCGGCTCTTGCCATAGATGCCTTGCCCGCGGCTTTATCCGCCATCAGCCGAATAGCATCAGGACCGGGACCTACAAAAACAAGGCCTGCCTTTACACATGCTTCTGCAAAATCCGCATTTTCGGACAGAAAGCCATATCCCGGATGAATAGTGTCAGCACCGGAACGCAGGGCGACTTCGATCAGCCGTTCCGAATCCAGATAAGGTTCTCCCCTTCCTGCTACCTCAGGCAAAAATATCGCCTGATCTGCGGCTTTTGTATGGGGCGTGCCAGCATCCGGCTCCGTATAGACAGCAACAGTTTCAAGGCCGAGTGCTTTGGCGGTGCGGATAATGCGATGGGCAATCTCGCCGCGGTTGGCAATGAGAAGGGTTTTGATCTTTTTCATTTTGAGCCCTGTTTCTTAGAAAGAGCGGCGGCAAGCGTTTTGGGAACTGGAATGGGCATGGCAAGAATTTGTTGGCCATAGGTTTTTGCCTGACTATCCAGATGCAGGGAGGATGTACCACCTCCGCCCAAAGTATTGCCAAGCAGGAAATTAAAAGCGTTCATACCTGGCGCAAAATAGCGGTCAACCTCTCCCTTTGTTGTATGCGAAAACCAGTTTTTGACAGCGGTTGCTGTAAGTGCCTTGCCGATATAGGGCAGATAGGTTTCTGACCGGGCAATGACACCGATATTGGCGCTGTCCCCTTTATCACCGCTTCTGGCTACGGCAAGATCGATTAACGGAACCTCCTCCATTTCTGTGTTAGGTGACAGAGGCGCAGGCATGTCGGCAGATTTGATCACATCGGTGGTGTAAGTGCTGGGTTGTGCTGTGACAGGATGGAGTGTGCTATCAACGGTGACTGTTGGTGTCAGCCTGTCCTTGGCAATGAGGAAGGCAAATTGAGCGACAACAGGTGTTACCTTTGGTCTGCCGGCAGCGCCGCCAGGCGCTCTACCTGTTGTCATGGAAAGACCGACACCCGTTGCTTCTTTTGAAAACAGATTGATCGCATCTTTTTCATCGTGGCGAACATCGATCCGGGCTGTTATTTCACGTGCGCTCCTTGCCTGATCATTGGCATTTTCTCCCCAGAGAGTTTGGGCTCCGATAAGATGGATCGCCGTCTCTCTGTACTCTCCGAAATTCCTCTCCCGGAATAGAGCTTCCGTCCGTCGGATCAGGGCTTCGCCAAAATGCTGACCTTTCGCAGGCGCATCAAACCCGGTGATAACAGTCATTGCCGTCGCCCGGTAGCCGTCTGGATAGGTTGCTGAAACCTTGTAAAATGGTGTGGGTGCTTTGCCTTTTACGCCTGAAATTTCAACTTTGTCCTTTCCGGCTTGTTGAATTATAACGCCGGAAAAATCACAAATGACATCGGGCATGATATAGGCCGCAGGATCGCCGATTTCATAAAGGACCTGCTCTCCAACGGTGAGAGGGGAGACCAGTCCTCCGGTCTTATCGGGTTTGGAAATGCTAAAACAGCCGTCCGCCCTGCAGTCGGCGATAGGATAGCCCATATTATCCCAGCCACCGACGACATCCTGCCAATCAGTGAAGTTTCCGCCTGTGGCTTGCGCCCCGCATTCGAGAATATGACCTGCCAAACAGCCTGCGGCCAATTGGTCGAAATCATTAAGACCCCAACCGAATTCATGGATCAGTGGACCGAGGGTGACCGCGCTGTCAACACAGCGCCCTGTGATAACAATATCTGCCCCTTCATCCAGTGCCGCGGCAATGGGAAAGGCACCTAGATAGGCGTTGGCGCTCGTCAGTTTTTCAGGCAGGGGTTCGCCGGTGAACATCTCCGTAATATTTTCTTTTTGAAGCGCGTCAAATCGATCAGAAAGGTCGTCTCCCTCGACAATTCCGATTTTTAATGAAATTCCGAGATCTTCGGCAACTTTGGACAGAGCTTCGGCACAGGCTTTCACATTGACGCCGCCCGCATTGGCGACAACCTTTATGCCGCGTGATTTTATCTCCTGGAGGAGAGGTTTCATGGCAAGCTCGACGAAATCCCGTGCATAACCGCTGTCAGGGTTTTTCGCTTTGATCCTGGCGAGGATCGACATGGTCACTTCAGCAAGATAGTCAAAAACTAGATAATCTATATTCCCGTTCAGGACGAGCTGCTTTGGCGCTTCTTGGGAGTCGCCCCAATAGCCGGATGCGCCGCCAATACGGATGGTTTTTTTTGTCATTTCAGTCGTCCTGCCACGAAGGTTTGCGTTTCTCCGCAAAGGCGGTTTGTCCCTCTTTTCCCTCACCGCTTCTATTGAGGTCTGCAAATATCCTGGCGGACTGAGCGATGAGTTCCTCATCCTGGTATTTTCCGACATTCGACATAATCTGTTTTGTCGCCGCGTTGGCTTTGGGCCCGCAGCGCATAACGCTGCTGGCAACTCTCTCTACTGTCTCCTCCAGCTTTTCTGGCTCAGCCAGATATTGTGCGATGCCATAATGATAGGCTTGTGTGCCGTCAAACCGCTCCCCGGTCAGAGCCAGCTGCCGGGCTCGGGTCAGGCCGATCCTTTTGACCACATAGGGGGCGATCTGGGCGGGGGCTACGCCCAATGTCGTCTCCGGCATTCCTAAACGGGCTGTTGTCGAGACAATCGTGATATCCGCAAGGCAGGCATAGCCCACGCCGCCGCCAAAGGCAGATCCTTCAACAACTGCAATCGTTGTCTGAGGCAGCCGTTCAAAATCAAGAAAGGCCATGCCCGCCTGCCGGTTACGGGCGAAGATGGGATCTTCGCCATCCGGTGCAGTCGTTTCAACCTGGTTTTTACGTTCCTTGATATCACCGCCCGCACAGAAATGACCGCCGGCGCCTCGCAAGAGGACCAGTCTGACAGCATCTTCCTGGCCAAGCCAATCAACAACAGTGGCAAATTCTCGGCCCATCTGCATGTTGATCGCGTTGCGTTGTTCCGGCCTATTAAACAGGATGGTCAGGCGAGAGCCTGTTCGCTCCAGCTTGAGCATTTCGCAAAAGGGCATCTCAGTCATCGCACTTGGGTCTCCTTGTTTCTGCCAGGATGGATGCTCATTTCTTTTGCAATCACTTCGAGCATGATTTCATTGACGCCGCCGCCGATAGCCGTTTGACGAATGTCGCGGAATGCGCGGCTGATCCAGTTTTCGTTCATCATTCCTTGCCCGCCCCAGAATTGCTGACATTCTGCAGGGATCGTCATGGACATCTTGCCCACCAGATATTTTGCCATGGAGGCCAGTTTCGTGACATTTTCGCCTGCCATATAGGTATTGGTTGCGCGATAGAGGAGGGCTCTTGCCGCCTCAATATCCGCCTGCATGGCAGCCAGTTTGTGATAGACGACCTGATTATCAAGGATCGATTTTCCAAAGACTTTTCGGGTGCCGGTATAGTCGGTGGTATGCTCAATTGCCATTTCCATCGCCCGAATACCCCGTGCCGTTACAAACATCCGCTCCTCCTGGAATTGTTTCATCTGATAGAGGAAACCTTTTCCTTCTTCGCCGATCAGATTGCGGGCGGGGACGCGAACATTGTCGAAATACAGTTCCGCTGTATCGGAACAGCGGAGGACAAGTTTGTCGAGCTTGCGGGAGACTGAGACCCCTTTGCTTTTCAGCGGGACGATGATCAGTGATTTATTTTTGTAAGGCCCGCCCTCGTCGGAGGTATTGCAAAGCAGGCAGATCCAGTCTCCCTGAACACCATTGGTGATCCACATTTTGGAGCCATTGATGATGTAATCATCCCCGTCCCGGCAGGCTGTGGTTTTTATTTTCGAAACATCAGACCCTGCATGATTTTCACTGATACCGATGCATCCGACGAGATCACCGGCGATCGTGGGTACAAGATAGTCCTGTTTCAACTCTTCACTGCCGTAATTCAGCAGGGCCGGCGTACACATCGTTGTCTGGACGCCGATGGCAGTGCCCACGCCGCTGCTGCGGATATTGCCCAAGGTCTCAGCGAAGACCATTTCATAGGAGAAGTCGAGATCCAGCCCGCCATACTGAACCGGTTTCCCAATTCCCAGCAACCCAGCTTTTGCAAATTCCTTCATCACGGCATGGGCCGGAAAAATCTGATCCCTTTCCCACTGATCGAGATCGGGATGGATAACCTCCTCGATCAGTTTCAGGGTTGTCCGCTGCATTTCGCGATGTTCATGGGTGATTTGCATGAGCCGGTGTCTTAACGCTTTGTGTTGCGGCCAGGATGAATGCCCATATATTTGGCGATCACTTCCAGCATTATTTCTGTGGCGCCGCCGCCAATGGCTGTGACCCTCATATCGCGCAAGGCGCGGGAGACATAATTCTCGTTCATGACGCCCTGGCCGCCCCAGAACTGCAAACATTCAGTGGGTACTTTCAGCGCTAGCTTTCCGAGGAGATATTTACCCATGGATGCCAGTTTGGTGACATCTTCTCCGGCTAGGTATTTCTCTGTCGCCTGATATAAAATAGCCCGGAGAGCTTCAACTTCGGTCTGGAGTTCGGCCAGCTTGTGATAGACAACCTGATTATCCCGGACGGGTTTGCCAAACACTTCGCGCTGGCCAGTATATTCGATTGTATCTTCGATAACATTGTCCAGAACACGGATGCCGCGCGCGACGGCAAAAAGGCGCTCCTCCTGGAATTGCTCCATCTGATAGATAAATCCTTTTCCTTCCTCCCCAATCCGGTTGCTGACAGGTACTCGAACATCATCAAAGAATAGCTCGGCCGTATCGGAGGAGACCAGTCCCAGTTTGTCGAGCTTGCGCGAGACAGAAACACCTTTGGATTTCAGCGGCACAATAATAAGCGATTTGTTCTGATGACGGCTGTCATCGGATGTGTTGCACAAAAGGCAGATCCAATCCCCTTGTACACCGTTGGTAATCCACATTTTGGAGCCATTGATGACATAATCATCACCGTCTTTACGGGCTGTCGTTTTAATTTGCGCAACATCGGAGCCTGCAGACATTTCACTCACACCAATGCAGCCAACCAGATCCCCGGCAATTGTCGGGGCCAGGAATTCCTGCTTGAGATCCTCACTGCCATATTTGGTGAGAGCCGGTGTACACATTGTTGTCTGAACACCGATGGAGGTGGAAACACCGTTACCGCGGATGTTGCCAAGGGCTTCAGCAAAAACCATTTCATAGGAGAAGTCTAGATTGAGGCCACCATAGGCTTCGGGCTTACCGATGCCCAGAAGTCCTGCCTCTGCAAGAATTTTCATGACTTTATGAGCGGGATAAATCTCGGCTTTTTCCCATTCATCCATATAGGGATTTATATGCTCTTCGATGATTTTATTTGTTGTTGTTGTCAGAGCGTCATGCTCGTGTGTGAAAATCATTTAAAGTCTCCTGATCGGATTAAAGGCGGGCTGCACCAAAAGTACTGGCGTTAAGCGTGCGATATCGAGCGCCATTGGTAATGGCGAGGCATTCAATGAGGATCCGGCGCGTGTCTCTTGGGTCAATTATGCCGTCGTCCCAAACCTGGGATGTGGCGTAGAGCGCAGAAGAGGTTTCGTCATAATGGACGATAATATCGTCGCGCTGAGCAGCAAGGGCGCTTTCATCAACGTCTATGCCTTTGCGTTGGGCACTGCCTCTGGCAACGATTTCGAGAACACCTGCGGCCTGCTCACCGCCCATAACCGCTATGCGGTGATTGGGCCAGCTAAACAGAAAATCCGGATCGTATCCTCGCCCGCACATGGCATAGTTCCCCGCGCCAAAGGAGGCGCCGACCATCAGGGTTATTCTGGGAACCCGCGCATTGGCAACGGCCTGGATCAATTTGGAGCCATGCTTGATAATACCGGCGGTTTCGGCGTCTTTACCGACAATGAAGCCGGTTGTATTTTGCAAAAAGAGAAGCGGTGTTCCAACCTGGTCACAGAGTTGAATGAACTGGGCTGCTTTTACAGCTCCCTTGGCTGTAATCGGGCCATTATTGCCAATGATGCCGACTTTGAAGCCACCGATTTGAGACCAACCACACAAGGTATAGTCATCAAATTCTTCTTTAAAATCGAGGAACTCTGATCCGTCGGTGATGCGTGCAATAATCTCCCGGACATCAATAGGCTGGCGATAATCAATCGGTACCACGCCAGCAAGCTCATCCGGATCGTATAAAGGCTCCATCCCGGTTTTGCATCCCTGATTTTCACAGTCCATTCGCCAGTCTAGATTGGCAACAGCCTCTCTCGCTTTGGCAATCCCATGGGCATCATTTTCGGTAATCCATTCGGCTGTTCCGGCAACCTCTGCATGCATTTCAGCACCGCCCAGTTCCTCTCCATCAGCAATTTCACCGGTTGCCATCTTAAGCAGAGGTGGGCCTGCCAGGAACATCTTGCTTTGCCCCCGAACTGTAATGACATAGTCTGACATTCCGGGGACATAAGCACCGCCAGCGGTCGCGTTTCCATGAACGACAGTGACTTGCGGCAGACCAGATGAAGACAGGCGGGCCTGATTGGCAAAGCGCCGCCCCCCCATTACCGCAAAAGTCAAATAGGTCAGGCGGAGATTGCCGCCCCCGCTTTCCACCAAATTGACCACCGGGAGTTTCTGCTCTGCTGCGATTTGCTGTAGACGCAGGGTTTTCTGTCCGCCAGCCCAGGTGCCGGTTCCCCCCTTTATCGCACTGTCACTGACAATGATGGCGACACGGGTTCCGGCGACAGTTCCGATACCTGTTATGACACAGCCCCCCAGAATATTCTCTTCGCCGTCATCCTCATGCAATTTGTATCCGGCAAGCGGACTCAAAGCGATAAAAGGGCTTCCAGGGTCAAGAAGCTGATCGAGCCGTTCCCGCGGGAGAAGTTTGCCGGCCTTGTGAAAGCGGTCTTTCTGCTTTGCGCTTAAATCGACGATGCGTTTTTCAAGTTCCCGGACATGATCGAGCGCATCCAGCATGTCTGTCCGGTTTTTGCGAAATTCGTCACTCTTCGGATCAATGATGCTTGTCAGTCTGGGCACCTTGGCACTCCTGTATAAGCCGGCAAATTCGGCAGGGATCCCGGGCGGTTTTTAGTCTTTTGTTATTTGCCCAGCCGTTTCTCCAATTTCAGGATTGCTTTTTGCCATAAAAAATTCAATGCTGATTTTTATTGTATCCAATAGTAAATTTTGTATAGAAAAAATGGAAACACAGAAAAAAGGTGTGAAGCAAGTCGGTGCTGCAAAACTGACAGTCGATATTCTGCGAGCACTTTCCAATAAACGCGGTGGGATCGGAGTGACGCCACTGGCCAGCCAACTAGGGCGTTATCCGGGAACTGTTTATGCCGTCTTGAAAACCCTGCAGATAGAGGGGATGGTTGAGTTTAATGCTGCAACCAAAACTTACAGCCTCTGCCTTGGTGGCATTCTTGAACTGACCGGCAAGATGCGGGAAGAGGAACTGCCCAAGCGGATCGAGAACGACATGCGGGAGGCCGCTGATAAATACAGTGTCTGTTTGTATCTCAGCCAACATGTTCGAAAAGATTATATGGTGATTATTGCCTGTGCAGCCCCTGATACGCCTCTTGGTATCTATGCCAAGGTGGGAACACGTTTTCCAGCTCCCTACGGTGGGAGCGGGCGCATTTTGACGGGTTGGAAAAGTCTGGAGGCAGATCATCTGAACGCGGCCTACAAAAATACGAAATGGGCAGCGGAGGCTCCAACATTTGAAAATTGGGCGGAGCAGGTGAGGCTGGATCGGATGGCAGGCTATGCCTATGAGGAAGAAACGCTGCCAGAAGGGTTGGCCACGGTTGCGGCGCCTATCACGGAAGAGGGTAAGCCCATAAAATATATCATTAATGCCATCGGGCCACGCGGAGATGTGGCGGGTGAAAAATTACCGGAATTGGTGACGATGGTGAAAGATCTGGCTAATCTCGCCAGTGCGCGAAGCTAATTTGCCTTGATGAATAAGCTTTGCCTGATACACTTCTCCGAAAAACGTGCCAATAAAAAACAATAAGGGGAGAGGCATGAAACAGAAAGCTGATTTGGATGTTCTCATTGTCGGAGCAGGATTTGCCGGCCTTTTTATGCTCCATCGTATGCGAGAAGCCGGTTTTACCGCCAAAATCATAGAGGCAGGTGACGGGGTGGGGGGCACCTGGTACTGGAACCGCTACCCTGGCGCGCGCTGTGATGTTGAAAGTACGGAATATTCCTATCAATTTTCCGATGACTTGCAGCAGGAGTGGGATTGGAGCGAACGCTATGCGACCCAGTCAGAATTACTGAGGTATGTTAATCATGTGACCGACCGGTTTGATCTGCGAAAAGATATTCAATTTGGAACCCGGGTGACAGCAGCTCATTTTGACGATACTGCAAATCTCTGGTCGGTTGAGACAGATCAGGATCAGAAAATCACATCCCGATTTTGCATTATGGCAACGGGATGCTTGTCATCGGCCAATATGCCGGATATTGCCGGACGGGATGATTTTACAGGGGAAGTATATCATACCGGCCACTGGCCTCATCATGATGTGGATTTTACAGGCAAGACAGTCGGAATTATCGGTACAGGCTCTTCTGCTATTCAATCAATCCCTTTGATCGCTGAACAGGCAGGGCATTTGACAGTCTTTCAGCGAACGCCGAGTTATGCGGTTCCGGCCCATAATCGCCCATTGGATGATGTGTACAGAAAAGACGTGAAAGCCAATTATGCAGCGCGCCGGGCTGCCGCTCATGAAACCCGGTCCGGCATGTTGTTTCCGGTTAATCCAGAGAATGCGCTGGATGTGTCCGAAGATGCCAGGCTGAAAATTTATGATGAGCGATGGAAAAATGGCGGCTTGGCCTTTCTGGGTGCCTTCAATGATCTTCTGACAGACAAACAGTCAAATGATACGGCCGCGGACTATATTCGCGAAAAAATCAGTGACATTATCGACGATCCTCAGCTTGCCGATCAACTCACGCCGTCAACGGTTGTCGGTTGCAAGCGCTTGTGTGTGGATACGGGTTATTATGCCACTTACAATCGAGACAATGTCACTTTGGTTGATGTGAAAGCAGATCCCATTGACCACATTACAGGAACGGGGATCCAGACGCTTAAGAAGACTTACGCGTTTGATTGCTTGATTTTTGCGACCGGTTTTGATGCGATGACTGGTGCCCTGATGAAGATCGATATCAAAGGCCGGCAGGGGCTTCGCCTGCAGGATAAATGGGCAGAGGGGCCGAAGACTTATCTGGGCTTGGCCATGGCAGAATTTCCCAATCTATTTATTGTCACAGGACCTGGTAGTCCTTCTGTGTTGGCCAATATGATGCCGTCAATTGAGCAGCATGTGAACTGGATTTCAGAATGTATCGGCTATATGCGGGATCAGAATCAAGTCACCATTGAAGCCGAGCCAGAAGCCGAAGCAGACTGGGTATCCCATGTGAACGAAACTGCGGGAAAAACACTTTTCCCAACCTGTAATTCCTGGTACCTCGGAGCCAATATTCCGGGAAAGCCCCGTGTTTTCATGCCTTATCTTGGATACCCTGCCTATGTCCAGAAATGCAATCAGGTGGCGGTAGCTGGCTATGACGGCTTTAAACTGAAAGCTTAGTTTGAGGCTATTTTTTAAAATGTGAAGGATGCGATGGAATAAAATCACTGCCCATTTGTTTACCTCTTTGAAACACAGGTTTCAGGAAACCGGGACTGCCCCGGAAAGAAAGGATTAAGAGGATGATTAAACAAATGGCGATTGCCAGTGTGGTTGCGTTTGCGCTTGTCTCAGGAAGTGCCTTTGCCGCTCACCATATGAGTGCGGTGACCAAGAAAGCCTCGACAGCAAGCGGTGAAATTCTGACCGACGTCAAGGGGATGAGTTTGTATACTTTTGACAAAGATGCCGCAGGAAAGTCCAATTGCAACGGGAAATGCGCTGTCGCATGGCCGCCCCTCAACGCTGAAGGCATGGCGAAGGGCGAAGGGGATTTTTCCGTTATAAAGCGGCAGGACGGCTCCAAGCAGTGGGCGTATAAAGGCAAGCCACTTTATACCTGGATCAAGGACAAGAAACCAGGTGATGTGACGGGTGATGGCGTCAAAGATGTTTGGCATTTAGCCCGGCCTTAAATCGTCTTGATCATATGAGAGAGACAAAATTGTGGTGAGGGAGGTGTTTTAAATTCCTCACCGCCTTTTGTCTTGCTTAAGGATAAGTTGTTTCTGGATTTGTGAGAATGGATGATCTTCACCGTCATATGATAGATGCAATTCCGAACCTGCGACGTTACGCCCGCGCGCTGAAGGGGAATGCTGATGCTGCAGATGATCTGGTTCAGGACTGTCTGAGCCGCGCCATGGGGCGGCTTCATCTGTTTACACCAGGTACCAACATGCGCGCGTGGCTGTTTTCAATTCTGCATAATCAACATGTGAATAATATAAGACGCTCGGCCAGGCAGCCTGACCGGCAAGCCTTGGAAAGCATTCCAGAAAGTGCACAGAGTAGTCCAGGTCAGCAGGAGGCCAGGCTGGAATTACAGGATATTGGAGCGGCGCTTGACACCCTTCCTGCAGAGCAGAAACAGGTTATTCTGCTTATTGGGCTGGAAGGTATGCGCTATGCTGAAGCCGCTGAAATCCTGGGTGTTCCGATAGGAACCGTGATGTCACGCCTGAACCGGGGACGGGAGCAATTGAGGCATCTGACATCAGGGCCGAACAGTTTTGGCTTACGGAGAGTGAAATGAGCGAGCAGGAACGTATCAGTCAGGAAATGCTGCATGCCTATGCTGACGGTCAATTGACACAGGAAAATATTTTGGATGTGGAGGCTTGGCTCGCCGCCCATCCAGCGGATGCCGCTTCCGTTCATGCCTACAAGCTTCAAAATGCTCAATTGCAACAAGCGTTTGGGGCGGTTGCGTCGGAAGATGTACCGGCAGAAATGACGAAGATTATCACGAAGGGCAAGATATCTCCGTCGAAAGCTGCTTTTCCCTGGATGCAAATGGCGGCCGCATTGCTGCTCCTATTGGTGGGTGGCTTTGCAGGTTGGGGCATTCAGTTTTCGGGTATGACAGGAAACACATCCTCTGGTTCGCAGGTTTTTGCTCAAAGTGCTATCGGGGCCCATCGTGTTTTTGTCTCGGAGGTCAGGCACCCTGTCGAAGTGCCCGCCAGTCAGCAGAGACATCTTGTAAACTGGCTCTCAAAACGGCTGGGAACGACGCTGACTGCTCCGGATATAGAAGCTCATGGCTTTACATTGGTCGGTGGCCGGCTTTTATCGGATGGTGATTTTCCGGCGGCCCAATTTATGTACCAGCAGGAAGATGGAAAGCGCGTGACTTTGTATGTTCGAGCCTCCGACGGCAATCAGGATACTGCCTTTCAATTTGCCCGCCGCGACGGCATTTCTGCCTTTTACTGGATTGATAAGACTTATGCCTATGCCATGGTCGCCCCGCTCGAAAAAGAGGATTTGATGACACTGGCCACTCTTGTCTATCACGATCTGGAAAAAAATTGATTTCCGTCAAAGCATAAGGGTAAAGCGCGGGGATATGCTGGCCTCCTGATGGTTTTTAAGGAGATTGGAATAGAATATGCTGAATATCGCCGAAACAAAAACGGAATTGGAAAGACGATTGAGTTCGCTTGCAGATCGCGTCTCGCATATGGAAAATAGCCTGCGGCAGGAGCATAGCGCAAATTTTTCTGAGCAAGCGGCCGAGAGAGAAGATGAAGAGGTCATCGAGCGGCTTGAAAAAGAAGCGCTTGATGAAATTCAGGCAATTGAGGCGGCGCTTAAGAGAATTGAAACGCAAACCTATGGTATCTGCACACAGTGCGGTGATGATATCGATGAAAAAAGACTGACAATACTTCCCTATGCCAGCCGTTGTATTCAGTGCGCGAAATAGGGTGCGAGCACGCACCCTATTCCGATCTAAACTCAAGATTTAGGTCAAAGTTTCAACCCGCAAGTGTCAAAAGCTGCTTTGGTAATGGCCCTTTCTTCATCTGTGAGTTGAAGAAGGGGATTGCGAACAGGTCCGCCAATCTGCCCAAGAAGCTCTTGCCAGTATTTCTGATGCGCTTGCGGTTTGCCGCCGGGGCGTGTGCTTTTAAGGGCATGGCGAACCGGATCAAGGCTATCCCTGATTTTTCGTGCCTCTTCAATTTCGCCTTTCATTGCAAGCTGTGTGTATTCATGCATGCGCCGATCGTTCTTGGTTTGCAGCAAGTAAGGCGGGGAGGAGCAAAGATAAAGTTGCCAGTTGAGTTCTGTCATATTGTCGAACCATTCTTCTTCCGATGCTGTGCTGACAAGAATTTTGTCTCCTGCCATTTCACTGAGTTTGATATACATATCGCGCGGAACGCTGTATTTGATGGCCACAATGTTGGGAAGTTCAGCAATTCTCGTGCATAGCTCCGGGCTCATCAGATAGCCGCTATCGGGGTGGCTCCACATGGCAATTCCGATATTCACCTGATCACAAATTGCTTTGTAATACTGATACAGGGTTTCATCCGGGTCGCTGATAAAGTGCAGAACAGGGGCATGAACAACGATATAATCGGCTCCGATCGCTTCAGCATGTTTGGCAAGCTCGATCACGGTGTCAAAATTTTGATCAGAGCAGGACATGATTGTCCCGGCTTTGCCTGCCGTTTCCTCCACGGCAATTTCGAAATTGCGCTTTCTTTCTTCGAGTGACATGGAGAAAAACTCTCCCTGCTTGCCGGCAATAAACAATCCCTGAATGGCCAGATCATCCACCCAATGTCGGACGTTACTGCGCATTCCTTCTTCGTTGATGGAAAAATCGGGATTGAACGGGTTGAGGGCCGCGGCCCAAATCCCTTTCATATTCTCCCGCGCATATTCCTTGGCATCCAGTTTGCTATATTTCATGAGCGTTCAGTGTCCTTTCGCATTCTGCAGAGCTCGCCAGATATTTTCGCTGGTGAGCGGCATTTGAAGTGTTTCAATCGCATAGGGGGAGAGCGCATCAAGAGCCGCGTTCAGAATTGCGGCTGGTGCACCAATCGTCCCCGCTTCTCCAACGCCTTTGGCGCCGAGTAGGTTTTTAGGAGAAGGGGTCGTCATTTTTTCAATGTGTAAGTCAGGCATATCGTTGGCTCGAGGCAGCGCATAATCCATCAGGGAGCCGGTCAGAAGCTGTCCGCTTTCATCATAGCGGATTTGTTCCATCAGGGCTTCGCCAATCCCTTGCGCCACGCCCCCCATAATCTGCCCCTCTACCATCATGGGGTTGATCAGGGTCCCCGCATCGTCAACACAAGTCAGTTTCTCAACCGTCAGTTTTCCGGTTGGCGCGTCGATACTGATTTCAGCGAGATAGCAACCGTAGCCCCAGGCTTCGCCCTCATTTTCATATTTAACTGTCACGGTGATGTCCTGGGCGGGTGTCACACTCCCTCCCGATTTTGCCAGAACCTGTTCTGCCGCCTGTTTGAGAGCGCTACCACCAATCGCTGTGCTGCGACTGGCGAGGGCCCCGATCCCCTCAGGGCATGTATTGGTGTCCCCTTGAAAAAAGGTGATTTCCGAAAATGGGAGATCAAATACTTCAGACAGAATTTGTCGGAACGCTGTCGCCCGGCCATGTCCCTGACTGCTTGTGCCGGTTGCCGCTGTCACTTTGCCGTTGGGATGTAAGGTAACGGTCGCGCTCTCCCAACCTTGACCGCAAGGTTCGACATAGAAAGACAAGCCTAAACCGGCGAGGTCTCCTTCTTGGCGGCGCCTTATGATTTTCTGACAAAGAGCATCATATTGAGCCGAGTTTTTCAGGCGCTCAAGGGCTGCCGGATAATCTCCTGAATCTAATGTGCTGCCTGCCATATTTATACGTGGCAGTTCTTCTGTTGTGAGCAGGTTAAGTTTGCGAATATGGAACGGATCCATCTGCAGCTTGCGAGCTGCAGCCTCAACCAGCCTCTCCATCAGCAAGGTTGCTTCCGGCCTTCCGGCGCCCCGATAGATCCCTACAGGTGCGGTATGGCTGAGATATCCGGTTGTTGAAGCCTCTATATCGTTGATCCTGTAAGGGCCTGGCAAAATGCGCGCTGCATTCCAGGCGGGAATGGCGGCGCTGTTGGGAAGCCAGTGACCAAGCGGTGCTTCTATTTCTGCTTTCAAGCCCCGAAAAGTACCGTCTGCATCGAAGGCAAGACTGGCCCGGCTCCGCGCGCCCCGGCCATGACTGGCGGAAAGTAGATCTTCGTTGCGGGTAGAGGTCCATTTGACAGATTGCTTCAGTTTAAACGCAGTCCAGACTGTGAAAACCTCTTCTGGATAAAGGGAGGCCTTCATGCCGAAGGCGCCGCCGACATCGGGTGATATCACCTGAATTTTCTCCGGTGCGATCTGCAGGATGCGCGATAGCTCCTTGCGTGCCCGGTGTGGCGTCTGGCTGGACAGGTAAACCGTAACGCTGTCCTCCTGATGGTACTGAACTGCAATGGCCCTGTTTTCCATAGGAGAAGGAGCCAGTCTCGGATGTTCAACAGTAACGGAGACCTGGTGGGACGCTTCTTGAAAAGCAGTCTCCGGATCCCCACCTCTCCAGCTTTGCTGGAGGGCTTTTTTTTGAGGGTCGTGATTGTGAAAGGGTAGGGAGGCAGGCTTGTCGTCGATATCCACTGCGATTAAATCAAGGGCATCAAGACCTGCTTGCGCTGTTTTCGCGGCAATGCCTGCGATCGGTTGCCCGATGGCGTCGACCGTCTGGTGAGCCAAAACTGGATAAGGCGGGATTGACATGTCTTTGAGGATTTTATTGACGGCAAGATCACCCAGGCCTGAAACGTCATCGCCGCAGAAAATTCCTTCAACATCCGGAAGGTCGAGAGCATCAGAGATATCCATACTCTGGAGAGTGCCGTGAGCAGAGGTGCTGCGCAGGAATGTTATATATAGTGGATCTTCCAGCGGGACGTCGTCAACATAACATCCGTTGCCGCGGATCAACGGATCATCTTCCAAACGCCGGACAGACTCCCCGATCCCTGTTTCGCTGAGAACGGGTGCACGGCTTTCTTTGTTCCTATCGGGCGAATTTCTCGTAAGCCACCTGAATATGTTCAAAGGGAGTGCTCCGTCTTTTGGCTGTTATGGGGCCACTCTGTCGAAGAAAGGGTATAATTCCAAATCGAAATAGATGATCCTGTTATCATAAAATAGAATATCAAAGCTGCTTTGCTTATCGATTATTGTCAGTCTGGTTTCCATTGAGCGGTTAAAGAGGATGAGAACATGCTGTCTGTTGTGATGATTGGATATGGGGCGATTGCCCAGTATGTGGCGCAGGCATTGGAAGAGGCTGATGGCGTTAAGTTGCGTTATGTTCTGTGCCGGTCAGGCCGTGAGGAGGTTGCGACGGCGGCGCTGGCAGGACATCCGAAGGCTGTGACGGATTTTGCTGATATTGCATCTGATATATCCCTTGCCATCGAATGCGGCGGACATCCGGCTCTTATCCAGCATGGTCCGGATATCCTGGAAAGCGGAATAGATATCATTTCGGTTTCTGCAGGGGCACTCGCCGATGATGACGTTGCAAAGATACTGTCAGAAAGCGCAAGAGAGGGGAGCAGCCAATTGCGCCTCGTTGCCGGCGCTGTGGGAGGCATGGACGCGCTGAATGCAGCACGGCAGGGCGGTCTTGCAAAGGTGACGTATGTGGGGCGCAAAAAACCGCTGGGCTGGAAAGGCTCTTTAGCGGAAGAGGTGATCGATCTGGAAACTGTGACAAAACCTGTCTGCCATTTTAAAGGGACTGCCCGGGACGCCGCCCTTAAATATCCAAAAAATGCGAATGTGGCGGCGACCATCGCGCTATCAGGAATCGGCTTTGATGAGACCGACGTGGAGCTTTATGCCGATCCGACCGTCTCTGCCAATATGCATGAAGTGGTAGCAACAGGAGCGTTTGGGGAGCTTCGATTTGAGGTTGGTGGTCTCACCCTCCCGGACAATCCAAAGTCATCGGCTTTGACTGCTATGAGTGTTGTGCATGCCGTCACACAACGGATCGTGCCGGTCTCGGTTTGATTGAGCAGCTTATTCTGTTTCCAGCTCAAGGGCGGTTGCTTTCAGTTCTGTCAGGAAAACGGCGGCTGCAGGTGTCAAGCCGCCCTCTCTGCGATAGGAAACACCAACCGGACTGAGCGATGTATTGATCGGGCAGGGAATAGCAATAAAACGCCCATCCTTTATTTCCTCTTCAATCACGTGATAGGGCATCGCACATAGCATATCCGTTGCCTTTAAGAGTTCTCTGTTGGTCAGGAAGGAGACGGATTCAACGGCGTTTTCCGGGGGCGTCATGCCATTGTCCAGAAACTCGGCCTCCAGCTGCCGCCGTAATGTTGTGTCTGTGGTTGGCAAAATCCAGTCGAATTCCTTTAGGGCTTCGAAGCTCACTTCTCCTTTTTCTTTCGCCAGCGGATGATCTGCCCGCGCAGCGATACAGAATTTTTCATTGAGCAATGTTTCCTGGACAATTTGTTTGCGGTGGCGGTATTGAGACAACCGGCCAAGCACCAGATCCAAATCGCCGGTGAGGAGCGATGGCATCAGAATGTCGTTGGTACCATCACGAATGACAATATTGACATTCGGACGCTCCCGGTGCACCCGCTCAATGGTTTTGGGGAGCAATTTGGCGGAGGCCGCGAGCAGGGTGCCGACCACAACGCGCCCGCCCATCCCTTCGTTGAGATTGTCCAGCTCCTGAGCTGCGTTGGATATTTGTGCCAGAATAAGCTTGCCATGGCGCACCAGAGCGTCCCCATAGGCGGTCGGGATTGCTCCTCGATTGGTTCTTTCAAACAGGATAACGCCGAAGTCAGCCTCCAGATCCTTGACGAGTTTTGTGGCGGCAGGTTGCGAGATGTTGAGCTCTTTCGCGGCATGTAAAATGCTTGAATGCTCTGCGACAGCAACCAGGAGTCTGAGTTGCTTCAGTTTGAGGCGCGTCGAAACGCGCTCGGCTATTTTGATATGACGGTTCCGTTTTTCCATCATTCTGTTATTTCATATTGGAATACCTAATTCCAGTTAATTCAATTGATCAACTAACAGGAAGCGCATAGCCTGAAAATTGGGAAACCTGTGGTTCGAGCTGGAGAGCCTATAGCTGGAGACAAGCAATGCCGTTACATCCAAGATTTTCACCCTTCAATTTCCAGAAATGGGTGGAAGATAATCAGGATCAATTGAAGCCACCCGTTGGAAACAAACTGCTACATCACGATTCCGGTATGATTGTCATGGTTGTCGGAGGGCCGAATACTCGCGTCGATTTTCATGATGATCCAGTGGAAGAATGGTTCTATCAGGTCAAAGGCGACATGGTGTTGAAAGTATACGAAGACGGCGTCATATACGATGTCCCCATTCGTGAAGGGGAGGTATTTCTGATGCCTGCCCATACCATTCACGCGCCGCAACGGCCGCAGGAAGGGTCTATTGGTATCGTCGTTGAAGCACCGCGCATGACCCATATGAAAGAAGGATTTGAGTGGTTCTGTTTTAATTGCACAACAAAGCTGCACAGAGCCGAAGTCTCTCTTCTTGATTCCAGCGGTATCGTGACGGCGCTGCCCAAGGTCTATGACGAATTTCACAATAATATGGATGCAAGAACCTGCCCAAATTGCGGAGAGTTGCATCCGGGCAAGGGAAAGCCGCCGGCAGGCTGGGTTTCTCTTTAAAACCATATCATACAGGGAGACAATCATGAAAAAACGTACATTCCTTAAAAATCTGGTGGTCGGATCGGCCGCCGCCGCGATGTTAATGGGAGCCGGAACGGCTTTCTCCAAAGAATTCCGGTTGGGGTTGATTACACCGCCGCCGCATATCTGGACGAAAGCGGCTGGTGCTTTTGGCGAGGAGCTTGCAGAAAAAACGGGCGGTAAGCATTCGGTCAAGATATTCCCCTCCCGTCAGCTCGGTAACGAAGCCCAGATGCTTCAGCAATTGCAAACCGGTGCGCTCGACATGGCTTTTCTGACAATTGCCGAAGTGTCAAACCGTGTGCCTGATTTCGGTGCTTTTTACGCGCCTTATCTCGCAAAAGACATTGCCCATGCCGCCCGAATTCTGCGGAGTAAAACAGCAACCAGCCTTCTGACAGTTTTGCCAGCAAGAGCCGGGGTCGTCGGTATGGGATATGGGTCGGCGGGTCTCCGTCAGGTTGTGGCCCGCGATGCCGTCTCTACAGCAGATGATCTGAAAGGCAAAAAAATCCGGATTACACCATTTGAGCCTATCAAGGATTTCTATAAAATACTCGGGACAGCGCCAACTCCAATGCCCCTGCCTGCGGTTTATGATGCTTTGGCCAACGGTCAGGTAGATGCAATTGATATGGATCTGGAGCTGATTTGGAAGCTGAAATATACGGAGCATGCCAAAACCGTTGTTCTGTCCAATCATATGATGTTCCCGATGGTGGGCCTTGTTTCGGCTAAAGTCTGGAAAGGTCTTAACATAGAAGAACGTGCCATGATCCGGGAGATGATGGCGAAACATCTGGACTCGACCATCGACAAATATGTCGCTGGGGAAGCCAAATTCCTTGAAGAAGTTAAAAAGACCGGCATTGCGATCAAGACAGTCGGCCCGGATTTCTTTGGCACCTCAACGGATCAATGGAACAGCATCTGGAGCAAGCGCGCACCTGCTCTTGCTGCGTTGCGTAAAGAAGCCGCGAAATAAGCTTCGGCGCCGAAGTCAATGTGCAAGCCGTCAGAGCAGCGAAGTCTTTGACGGCTTGATTTTTGGATGTGTCAGGGTTTTAGTAGTCGAATGCTGGGAATTCTTCAGAAAATATCGCTGGTTGCCTTGCTGGCTGAAAAGCAGGTCATGATCGTCCTTGCGGCGGCCGTGACAGGGTTGATCCTTCTGAATGTGATCACCCGATCAGCAAGTTACGCCTTGTATTGGGTCGACGAATTGGCCATTTATGCCATGATCTGGATGGTGATGATCGGGGCCTCAATGATGGTCAGATTGCGCAAGGGAATTGCGGTGACCCTTATCGATGGTCTGCTGGGCCTGAGCCTTCGAAAGGTTCTGTCCATTGTCGTGGATCTGATCGTGTTCCTTTTTTCTACCATTCTCTTCTGGCTTAGCCTTCTCTGGTACGATCCTTTTACACTGGCTGCCTTTGGGTTCGATCTTCAGGCTTTTTCAGGTGAGACTTTCAATTTTATCTATGAAGAACCAACCACGACATTGGGGATCCGTAAATTCTGGATTTGGCTGGTAATGCCGGTGACGGCGGTGACGATGACGATACATGCGCTGGTCAATCTGCTGGAAAAAATCACCGGCAGAATTGCCGCCTTGCCGGAGATGGGTTGATCATGGTTGGTGTTACTTTTCTCGTTCTGCTTTTTGTTGGTGTTCCGATCGCCCTCGTTCTTGCGATTTCTGCACTTTTCTACATTTTCTACTCGGGTCAGACAGTTTTGTTGCAATCCTATTCGCAGCAGCTTTTTTCCGGGGTTGAAAGTTATGGGTTGCTCGCGGTGCCACTTTTCATGCTGGCAGGTGAATTGATGAATGAGGGCGGTATAACCCGCCGGCTGATCGATTTCGCCAGTGTCTTTATCGGGCGGGTCAAAGGCGGGCTGGCCTATATCAATCTGATTGTAAACATGATGATGGCCTCCATTATCGGCTCTGCTGCTGCGCAGATTGCCATCATGTCTCGCTCCATGGTTCCCGAAATGGAAAAGCAGGGCTATGACCGTGCTTTCGCGGCCGCGACGACGGCGGCCGGCGGGCTTCTGTCGCCCATTATCCCGCCCTCCATGTTGTTCGTAATTTACGGTGTGCTGGCACAAATTGCAATCGGCGACATGTTTATTGCCGGTATTATTCCGGGGTTGATTATGGCCTTTGGTTTCTTTATCGCACTCGCGCTGCTGGGCCGTAAATACGATTACCCGGTGGGAGAACAGAAAACCAAGGCGGAGAAGATAACGGCTGCGAAAATGGGCCTGCCGACCATGGTGATCCCGCTCGTCATTGTGGGCGGTATTCTTGCTGGATTTACAACCCCTACTGAGTCGGCAGCAGTGGCGTCCGTTGCGGCCTTTATTCTGGGCGCTTTCTTCTACAAGGAACTTAAACTCTCCCAGATGCCAACGGTCCTTTTCAGAACGGCGCTGAATACTTCCATTGTTGTGTTTATTGTGGCGACCGCCAATCTGTTTGGATGGATTATAATTTATGAACAGGTTCCCCAGAATTTGGCGGCGGAACTTATAGAGCTTACCCGAAATCCGCTGGTCTTCCTGCTGGTCGTCAATGTGGCATTGCTTTTTGTTGGGATGATTTTGGACGGGATTGCAGCGCTGATCCTGGTGGTTCCCATTCTGCTTCCCATTGCGCAGGAGCAGTACGGGATCGACCCTTACCATTTTGGTGTCGTTATCTGCTTAAATCTAGTTCTTGGGCTTCTGACACCGCCTGTGGGAGCCGGGTTGTTTGTGACTACGGCAATGACAGGCGTGAAGCCCGGCAAGCTTTTTCGGGCCTTGGTTCCGTTCTTGCTGACAACGGTTGTTGCCTTGTTGCTGATCAGCTGGCAACCTGATCTGGTAACCTATCTGATCAAATGACCCTCACTATTTGGGGGGAAGGGATTTAACAAAAGACACCGCGAGTTTTACCCAACTGGTGAGCAACTGCTCATCGCATATCTCTTCGGGAACAAAGAAAAACCCGCTCATTTTCCGCCCGCCCTGCATCATGGTTTCGCCGCCCTGCAAGGACAGGGCAGCGGTTTCATTTTCCTTGCCGACGCGAAACATAAAGCGACCAATTCCGTCCTTATTCCGATCGGCTCCGCCCACCATATGGCCGTTTAACATAAAGCAGGCGCCGCCCATCATACGCTTTTCGGATAGCTCGCCTTGCTCTTGCAGAATGGTTCTAAGACGTTCGGCCAGGTGTTGATCATATGCCATTTCTGTTCCTTTTAACGAGAATGCAGGCCGACGCTGTGTGGGCAACGCCAGCCTGCACCGAGGGTTGGTCAGGCCTCAGCCCTGCATGCTTTCATACGTGATCATGGCGATTTTTGCGCCTTGAGGATCAACGATTTTGGCCATGCGACCTACCCCGGGTATGTCAAATGGATCTGCCAGAATAGTTGCGCCTGCAGCCTTTGCCTTGTTCACTGACGCATCGACATCCGTGACGGTTATGTAGATCGTCCAGCTGCCGGCATCCTCTGGCATGGGAGAAAAGCCACCGATCGATCCATCGCCGACCATAATGCCGGTATAACCGCTACCATCCTGCATCGGCATGTCGGCGATGGTCCATCCCATAACATCAGCGTAGAATTTTTTGGCAGCTGCTGTATCCGGCCCTGAAAATTCGATCCAGCCAGCCACACCGGGGGTTGTCATATCAGTCATCACGCTCTCCTTGTGTTTCGATCTCGAGGTTGAGATATTCCAAGGACGCTGTCGTACTGTCCTATCCGACAACACTCAGGATTTTTTTTCCAGTTCCGCAATTTTTTTTAAGACAAACGCTCTTTCCTGCTCCGTCACGCCAAGTTCCAAAACGGTCTGATAGGCATGCTTGGACAAGTCAAATTTTCCCAGCTCGTCATAAAAGGCGGCGCAGGCAGCGTGATACCAACGATAAGTGGCAAGTTCATCAGAGACGGCAGATAATGCATCGAGAGCTGCTTGTGGCCCTTCTGTTTTTGCCAAGGCGGACGCGTGATTGAGTTTGATGACAGGAGTGGGCTCAAATTCGTAAAGAGCTCGGTACAATCTTTCTATTTCATGCCAATTGGTTTCCTTTGCATGAAGGGCAGAAGCATGAACTGCTGCGATAGCAGCTTGAATTTGATAAGACCCCGGGGCCGCATGGCGCCTGGCTTTCTCCATTAGCGAGCTTGCTTCGCGGATCATATCGTGATCCCAATAACGCCTGTCCTGTTCTTCAAGAGGAACAAGTGTACCGTTCTGGGTTGCCCGGGTATTGCGTCTGGAATGCTGAAAAAGGCAGAGAGCCAGAAGCCCCATCAATTCACTGGAGCCGGGAAACAGAGTGAGGAGTAAGCGGGTGAGGCGAATGGCTTCCTCGCACACCGGGATCTTAAGGACAACTTCCCCTGAATTGGCGGACCAGCCTTCATTGAATAATAAATATAACATCAGCATTACGGAATTAAGGCGGCGATTCCGTTCCATCATATCTGGGGTTTCAAAGGGAACGCCTGCATTGTTGATGGTTTTTTTGGCGCGGGTGATGCGTTGTTCCATTGTCTTGGGTTTTACCAAAAATGCACTGGCTATTTCCTCCGTTGTCATGCCAGTTACGATTTTCAGTGCTACAGCAGACTGGTCCTGAGTTGAAAGTGACGGATGACAGCAGATGAAAAGCAGACGCAAGACATCGTCCCGCAAACCATTGTCGTCAAGGGTTGCAATGTAATCTGCCTCCGGGTTCTCCGAGCCTTCTTCATTCAATTCGCCCGGGGATCGCTTTTGTTTGCGGAGAATATCTCTTCCGGCATTTCGGCCGACCGTTAAAAGCCAGGCGAGAGGGTCGTCAGGCAGGCCGTGTGTTTGCCAGTTTTTAACGGCGCGCAGGCAGCTGGTGGCAAAAGCCTCTTCCGCCAGATCCAAATCGCGAAATTGCCGGGTCAGGGCCGCAACGGCTTTGGGCCTGATCTCGGCAAATCTGTTTTCCAGCCAGTCTGTATCAGGCATCGTCGCTAAAAAGGCCCCCAGCCCAGGCAATAGGGCGAATTTCCAGTGAAACGATCGGCGAGGAAATAATGGAGGCAAACTCAATCGCCTCTTCAAGGCTGCCGAACTCGGCAACGTAAAGACCCAGAAAACGCTCTTTTGTCTCGGCAAAAGGCCCATCAACAACCAGTGGTTTTTGCCCTTTCTCAGGCGCGGGTTTCAATGTCACGGCGTTGCTGGTTGGCATCAGCTTGGCGGTTGCAAAAGGGCCTCTCTCTTTCAAAGCTGCCTGCAAGGTATGATGTTCGCTCATGATTTCAGCTTGCTTATCTTCTGATAACCGCTCAAATGCGTCTTCTGTGCTGTAGATTAGGATAGAATATTGCATGATGACCTTTCTAAAGACTGATTTACCAAGGACGCGCGACGTGCTTTGATCCCGACAGAGTTGAGAAAAAGAATACTCATTTGTCAGTTTCAGTGCCAGATGGTTGAAAAGTGTTGTCAAATGCAGAATACAGCATTTCAAATTTTTGCGGACCGCTTTATCTTCTATCGATCAAACGGGACGGATAGGTTTTAGTGAAGGGAAGTATGATGAAGACCGGTGGTCAACTGATCGTTGAATGCCTCGAGGCACAGGGTGTGGATCGTGCCTTTTGCGTCCCGGGGGAGAGCTATCTTGCCGTGCTGGATGCACTGCATGACAGCTCTATCGAGGCTGTTGTTGCGCGTCAGGAAGGGGGCGCTGCCATGATGGCTGAAGCGGATGGCAAGATGACCGGACGCCCCGGTATCTGCATGGTGACACGGGGCCCAGGGGCGACAAATGCGGCTTCAGGTATTCATGTGGCGAAACAGGATTCCACCCCGATGATTTTGTTTGTCGGGCAAATCGGTCGCAGGATGCGGGGACGCGAGGCTTTCCAGGAAGTGGATTATCGTCAAACTTTTGGTGATCTGGCTAAATGGGTTGAGGAAATTGATCATGTAGATCGCATTCCCGAGATTGTCTCTCATGCCTTTCATGTTGCCATGAGCGGTCGTCCTGGGCCGGTTGTCCTTGCTCTTCCGGAAGATATGTTGACCGAACATTTCGATACCGAGGCAGGGCCGCGCGTAGAAGTGGCATCCCCGGCCCCAACCGAAGCAGCAATCGAGCAGTTACACGATATGCTTGAAAATGCCCAAAATCCGATTGTTATTGCAGGGGGCAGTCGTTGGGATACAGACGCGGTTGCAGGTCTTACGACCTTTTCGGAACAATGGGGATTGCCGGTTGCCTGCTCGTTCCGGCGACAACATCTATTTGACCACCTTCACCCCAATTATGCAGGAGATGTCGGGCTCGGCATCAATCCAGCCCTTAAATCACGCATTGAAGAGAGTGATCTGGTCATTCTTTTGGGGGCCCGTTTCTCAGAAAATCCCAGTCAGGGTTTTTCGCTGTTTGATATTCCAAAGCCCAGGCAGAAACTGGTGCATATCCAGTCAGGGGGGGAAGAGCTTGGCCGGATATACGTGCCGGATCTGGCGATCAATGCGACGCCGGGAACTTTTCTGACGGCGATGAATGAAAAACCGGCAACTCTAAATTCCGATGTTGCTGAGGTCGCACATGCCTCTTACCGGAGCTGGACAGATGCTTTGCCGGAGACCGTCGGGGACGTGCAGATGGGTCAGGTGATGGCTGAGTTGCGAGAGACCCTTCCGGAAGATGCCATTTTGACGAACGGAGCCGGTAACTATGCGATCTGGCTGCATCGTTTCTGGCGGTTCCGTCACTTCGGCACACAGCTGGCGCCAACGTCAGGCTCCATGGGGTACGGGTTGCCCGCCGCCGTGGCTGGAAAGCTTCGAAATCCGGAGAAAGAGGTGATTTGTTTTGCCGGCGACGGATGTTTCCAGATGACAATGCAAGAATTTGGAACTGCTGTGCAGTTCGGTGCCAATATCATTGTCTTGCTGATTGATAATGGCGTTTACGGAACCATCCGTATGCATCAGGAAAGGGACTATCCAAACAGGATTTCAGCAACCGAATTGCAGAATCCGGATTTTGCTATGTTGGCGAAAGCCTATGGGGGGCATGCTGAGACGGTTATGGCGGATGCAGACTTTGCGCCTGCTCTCGAACGGGCGCGAAAGAGCAACAAAGCAACGCTTATTCACATTAAAACAGATCCGGAAGCGAGCACACCGACAACCACATTGACGGCACTTCGTAATACCAGGGCCTGATATTCATCGACTGGAAGGCCTGCGATCTCTCTGATGTCGCAGGTTTTTTTTGCCTTATTGACAGAAAATATTTTATTGTCTAACGTTAGTTAGAATTAGTGAGGCAAAAAATGACTAAGGCTTTGTCAAAAGGGGAACGGGCGACGGAGACCCGAAAACGAATACTGGATGCGGCGGCTTCCTTGTTTCGTGGGAAGGGATATGCGGCTGTTTCCTTGCGTGGTATCGCGGATGCGGCTGCCATGAAGGCTGGGAGTGTCTATTACCATTTCAAAAGCAAAGAAGAGATTGTCCTGGAGGTTCTTAATCTGGGTATCGAGCGCGTTCATGCTTCTGTCGCTGAGATTTTTGATCACGCGGATGAGTATCCTGATGCTGAGTCTCTCCTGACAGACGCGATTTGCGCGCATCTTCAAACACTGCTGGAGCATACTGACTATACATCGGCAAACGTGCGGATTTACGGCCAAGTGCCGGAAAATATCCGCAGCAATGCTTTGATTATGCGTCGCCGATATGAAGTTCTCTGGGATACCATTCTGACAGAAGCCAAGAAAAAGGGGGAACTTCGAGCAGATCTTGATTGTCGCATGTTTCGTTTGATGTTGATCGGTTCTCTCAATGCAACACTGGAATGGTTCGACCCGGAACAGGGTAGCGCAGAAGAGCTTTCAAGCATTTATGCAAGCATTCTTCTCAAGGGATTAATGGAGAGATAAATGGCTATAATTGAAACCCGGATTGATCCTCGTTCCGAACTATTTAGAGACAATAAGGAACATTATGACGGCCTTCTGGAAACATGGCGGGACACCATGAAGGCAGCGATTGCAGGAGGACGGGAAGCTCTTGTCGAGCGACATCATAAGCGGGGGAAAATACTGGTTAGGGATCGCATTGACCGGATTGTTGACCCTGGAACCCCATTTCTGGAATTCTCAACATTGGCGGCTTGGGGACAATATGGAAATGAGTTGCCATCCGCGGGCATTGTCACCGGGATTGGTATTGTTTCAGGGACCCCCTGTATGGTGATTGCCAATGATGCAACGGTCAAAGGCGGGTCTTTCTTTCACGAAACAGTAAAAAAGCACATCCGGGCGCAGGAAATTGCCGAGGCCCAGCGGTTGCCGTGCCTGTATCTGGTAGATTGCGGGGGCGCATATCTGCCGGAACAGGATCGCGTTTTCCCGGATCGGGATCATTTTGGAAATACCTTTTATCGGCAATGCAACTTATCTGCGGTCGGTATACCGCAGATTTCGGTAGTTTTCGGAGGATGTACGGCGGGAGGTGCCTATATTCCGGCTTTATCTGATCAAGTGATCATGGTGGAAGGCAATGCCCGTATTCATCTGGGCGGTCCCTCCATTGTCAAGGTTGCGATTAATGAGGAAGTTGACGGAGAGACTTTGGGTGGTGCCGATATGCACACCAAAATATCCGGGGTTTGCGATCATTTGGCGGCAACGGAAGAAGAAGCGCTCGCTCGCTTGCGGGAAATTGTGGCGGAGTTGAATATGTCACGACTTCAGGACGTACAAGCGGACGATACCGGTATTGCTCCACTTTATCCGGCAGGCGAACTGACCGGTGTGATTAGCCATGACCGTAAAATACCCTATGATGTGCGCGAAGTAATTGCCCGTATTGTCGATGGCAGCGAGATGCAGGAATTCAAACCTGAATGGGGAGAGAGTCTGGTCTGTGGCTGGGTGCGCATTCATGGCGAGCCCGTGGGCATTCTGGGTAACAATGGTGCCCTATTCTCAGAATCATCCTTAAAGGGTGCGCAATTTATCCAGCTGTGTGACCAGCGAGATATTCCCCTGCTGTTTTTGCATAATATTTCCGGGTTTATGGTGGGAACAGAAGCGGAGAGAGGCGGGATTGCCAAGAACAGTGCTAAAATGGTTTACGCCATGTCTACAGCACGGGTACCAAGACTTTCGGTAATTATTGGCGGTTCCTACGGAGCTGGAAATTATGGCATGTGCGGCAGAGGTTTTCGTCCAGATTTTCTGTTTGCCTGGCCTTCTGCAGAAGTCGCGACCATGTCCGCCGATATTGCATCAAACGTGATGTTGGAGCTTCGCCGGAGTAAAGAAAAAGACGGCGATGCGCCGCAAGCGGAACTTGATGGCCTCGAAAAGGCAGTTCGGGACCAATATCAGGAACAAAGCGATCCTTATTATGCCACCTCCAGATTATGGGATGATGGTCTGATTGCACCTGATCAGACGCGAGATATTCTGGGCCTGTGCCTCACTGTGATACGGACGACACCCAAAATAGACAAATACACGCCCGTCTACCGGATGTGATGATCCCTCTCACAAGACAAAAAAGAACGGAGAAACAGATATGTCTTTTGACACTGTTCTAATTGCCAATCGGGGTGAAATCGCCGTCCGCATTATTAAGGCATGTCAGAAACTTGACTTGAAGACCGTGGCGGTTTTTTCAGAGGCTGATCGTCTGGCGAAATTTGTCTCCCTGGCGGACAAGGCTGTTCATATCGGTGCGTCAGAGGCAGCGGTCAGCTATCTGGACGGTAACAAGATTATTGAAGCGGCCCAAAGAGCGGGCGCCGGGGCCATTCATCCTGGTTATGGCTTTTTAGCAGAAAACAGTGATTTTGCCCGTGCCTGCGCTGACGCTGATATCGCCTTTATCGGACCTTCTGTGGATGTGATCGAAAGGATGGGGTCGAAGATCCGGGCAAAAGGTATCGCCGCGGCGGCCAATGTTCCCGTTATCCCCGGATATTGGGACGAGGATCAATCCGATGCGAGTTTGATGGCAGCGGCTCGGGATATTGGAACACCATTGATGATCAAAGCCAGTGCGGGTGGCGGCGGACGCGGTATGAGGCTGGTTGATGATCTGGAGTATTTTCTGGGTGAGCTGTCGGTAGCCAGGCAGGAAGCACAAGCAGGCTTTGGAGATCCTTCAGTCCTTCTGGAGCGATATGTGGGGCAGGCTCGGCATATCGAGGTCCAGATTCTGGCCGATCAGGAGGGGCATTGTCTGCATCTCTTTGAACGGGATTGTTCCCTCCAACGGAATCATCAAAAAATTATTGAAGAAGCGCCCGCCCAGAACCTGCCTCAGAATATTCGAGAGGCCATGTTCGCTGCCGCCCTCTCTTTATGTCGTGAGATCGGCTATTCAGGCGCTGGAACTGTGGAATTCATGGTAGAGCCGGGTCGGCAGGCATTTTATTTTCTGGAAATGAATACCCGTCTGCAGGTGGAGCATCCGGTCACTGAAGCGATCACCGGCATTGATATTGTTGAATGGCAGTTGAGAATCGCAAGGGGAGAGAAGCTTTCCCTGCGTCAAGAGGATGTTCCGTGCCAAGGCTGGGCTATCGAAGCCCGGGTTTCTGCGGAAAACCCTGCCTTGGATTATCAGCCCGAAACCGGCGTTGTTAACGGGTATCAGGAGCCAGAGGGAGACGGCGTCCGGATCGATAGTGGTGTCCGTATAACAAGCAAAATTACACATTATTATGATAGCTTGCTGGCAAAGGTGATCGTCGTGGCCCCCGATCGCGTCGCCGCAATTTGGCGTCTTGATAAAGCGCTGGGAGTGTATGATATCTCTGGGATCGGTACAAATATTCCTTTCCTTCGTGATCTTCTGAAATTACCGATCTTCGAAGAAGCGCATCATCATACCGCTTCAGTGGAGACGGCGTTCGACGGCGGCTGGAAAGCAGCCGACATTAAATTCGAAACATTTCAGCTGGCGACACTCGCAGCCTTTTTGGCAGAGAGGCGGGATGCACTGCTCGGTCCATGGAGCAAGCTGGGAAGTTGGCGTATTACGGAGCCAGCGGATCGCGCAGGGGCTGGTTATGTCTCCGTTCGGGATGAAAAGGGTGTTCTGCATTTGGTCAAGATTGAAGGGCGAGCCGGCTCTTATAATATCTTGGTGGCGGGTGAAAGCCCTCTCTTTGTCAGGAATGCCTGTCTTGAGCAGGATGATTTTTCATACGAAATAGAGGGGATGCGAGGGACAGCAACGGTTCGCAAAAACAACCGTCAGTTCTCTTATTCCAGTCATGAAGAACGCGTGAGCCTCACTCTCTTGAGGCCGGAGGATGCCTATTTGGCAGGTTCTTCGGGCAGCGGTTCTTCCGGCGACACGGCTATTTACGCGCCGATGCCGGGATTGCTCGCCGAGATCCTGACAGAGGTGGGGCAACGGGTGGAGGCGGGTGAGCCTCTCCTGGCTTTCGAAGCAATGAAGCTGATGCAAAAACTCACATCGCCCTCTTCCGGTATTGTGTCAAAAATCCATTATGACGCAGGAGATACGCCTGAAAAAGGGGCATTGCTTCTCTCTCTCGAAATAGAAGATTAACAAATCAGAAGGAGGCCTGTTATGGCAAAGAGCATCTATTTTACAGAAGAACATGATCTCCTGCGCGCGCAACTTCAACGCTTTATCGCCGAAGAAGTTCTTCCCTTTGGTGAGGACTGGGAAAAGGAAGGCATGACCCCGCGCGCGGTCATACATAAAATGGGTGAACTTGGATTTCTCGGCATTCAATATCCGGAAGAATATGGGGGGACAGATCAGGATGTGCTGGCGTCTGCTGTCTATGCGGAGGAATTGGGGCGTTCCACATTTGGCGGCTTTGCGATTACATCCCTTGTCCATACAGATATGGCATCACCACATCTTGCGAATGCAGGCACAAAAGAACAGCAGGATCAGTATATGCCGGACATCATCGCAGGCCGGAAAATAACTGCTGTGGCGGTGACAGAGCCTGATGCTGGTTCTGATGTGGCTGGTATGAAAACTCGGGCAGTCAAAGACGGGTCTGACTGGGTCCTTAACGGATCCAAGATGTTTATCACGAACGGGGTGCATGCGGATCTTTATTTTGTCGCGGCGAAAACAGATCCTGATGCAAAGGGGTCGCGCGGCGTAACCATTTTTATTTTGGAAAAAGGAATGCCCGGTTTCACGGTGGGCCGCCAACTGGAGAAAATGGGCTGGCGATCCTCCGATACGGCTGAGCTGGTTTTTGATGGGGTGCGCGTTCCCTCAGAAAATGTTCTGGGGGAGGTGAATAAGGGTTTTTACGCCATTATGAAGAACTTCCAGAATGAAAGAACCGTTCTGGGAGCCCAGGCTCTTGGCGAAGCCGCACGGGCAATTGAGCTAACGTTGGATTATGTTAAGGAGAGGAAAGCATTTGGTGCCACGCTTTGGGAGAAAGACGTCATTCGTCAACGTCTTGCCCAAAGGCAGGCGGAAGTCGCGGCAGGACAGCAACTTCTCTACCATTGTGCCTGGCTTGATTCTACAGGGCAGGAATGTGTTAAGGAAGTTTCCATGGTGAAAGCCTATTGCGGAGAGCTGGTCAACAAAGTGATGTATGACTGTCAGCAGTTTCATGGTGGCTTCGGATATATGCGCGAAGCCGCAATCGAGCGAATGGTACGCGACGCCAGAGTCCAATCGATTGGCGGCGGTGCGACAGAAGTAATGCTTGAAGAAATTGCCAAGCGGTCCTGAAAAACGCCTCTGACAGGCCAGCGGCGGCATATGACTGTATACCTATGAGAAGAAAGTTAGAACTGGACATCTGCAGTAAAACACCGCTAGAACGCAGATATTCTGATATGCGGGGGCAGTCAGCCGCACCTGTTTTGCATTATGGTTTCAAGGTGGCCTGGCGCGATGGCGCTGGAATGAAACAGGCATTTCGCCGCCTTCATGATTAGGTTTGTACTGATGACAACCAAAGATATTGTTTATGTTGCTCTTTTTGCAGCTCTGACCGCTGCATTGGGTGTTTTTCCGCCGATCACCATTCCGGCATTTGGTGTTCCCATCACGGCTCAAAGTATGGGGCTGATGCTGGCAGGCGGGATTTTGGGCGCTAAACGGGGCGCCTTTTCCATGCTCCTGTTCTTGGGACTGGTTGCAATCGGCTTGCCACTTCTGTCCGGTGGGCGAGGTGGCCTGGGTGTTTTCGCAGGACCGAGCGGCGGATTTCTTGTTGGCTGGATCATTTCCGCCTTTGCTATCGGCTTCCTGACAGAAAAATACTGGGACAAGCTCAATGTTATCCTGGCGGCCCTTATATGTGTCGGGGGCGGTATTGTTCTGTTGTACGCCATCGGGATCCCCTGGGTTGCTTTTGCGGCGAAAATTCCTCTCTCTAAAGCCTTTTTTGGATCCATCGCCTTTGTTCCGGGAGACCTGATCAAAGCGGGCGTCGCGGCAGCTGTGATTATCACTGTTAAGAGATCGTACCCTCTTTTGAGCAGGCAACCTGGATAACAGGACTAGATCCATGATCAGACTGGACGCGGTCTCTGTTGAACTTGAGGGGCGTTGTATTTTAAAAGATATAACCCTTGAGATTCCGGAAAAACGGGTGGGTATCATTGGCCTGAACGGTTCAGGGAAAAGCACATTTGCCCGGCTGATTAATGGTTTGCAATCCCCAACGAAGGGCGATGTGACTGTCGATGGTCTGAAGACGAAAAAAGACGGCAAACAAATCCGGCGTAAAGTCGGATTTGTGTTTCAGAATCCGGATAATCAGATTGTCTATCCGATCGTGTCAGAAGATTTGTCGTTTGGGCTTAAAAATCTTAAGATATCGAAAGAGGAGATGGCCGCGAAAGTGCACGCCACACTCGCCCGGTATCATCTGAGCCACCTATCGGATCGGCTAACACACCATTTGAGCGGCGGGGAGAAGCAGATGATTGCCCTGCTCGGGGTGATGATTATGGAGCCCGACTATATTGTGCTGGATGAGCCGACGACACTTCTGGATTTGCGAAATAAAACCCGATTAATGTTCGTTCTTGAAACGGTTCCGCAATCGCTCCTTCTCGTGACGCATGATCTGGATCTTTTGTCTGATTTTGATCGGATTCTGTGTTTTCATGAGGGGAAGGTATATGCTGACGGACGGCCTTCCGTCGTTATTGAACAATACCAAGCTCTGTGTGGCGCATGCTAAGTCTCTATCATTCGGCGGACACGGTTTTGCATCGCCTGCCGGCAGGTGTGAAACTGACATGTCTGGCGGTGCTCGGCACTTTTCTGTTTATCATTGAGACGATCGACATTGTGGGCGGTGCTTTTATCCTGATTGCCGCTTTATATGGTGCAGGCAAGATCCCGTTCAGAATGATGATCGGGCAAGTGAAGCCGGTTTTCTGGTTGTTACTGATTATCTTTCTCGCGCAGGGGTTTCTCACCAACTGGCCCACAGCCTTGTTGATTGTGCTTCGCTTCCTGACCTTGATCCTTGCCGCCAGTCTGGTGACGCTGACAACGCGAACATCGGACATGGTGGTAGCCCTGGAGACTGGGTTGCGACACTTGAGCCGCTGGATATCTGTTGAAAAAGTCAGTTTGGCGCTCTCCCTTTCAATTCGGTTTATTCCAGTTATCGGCAGCGTGACAAAAGAGGTCAGGGAAGCGCAGCGGGCACGGGGCCTCGATAGAAGCTTTTTTGCCGTCGCCATGCCGGTTATTATCCGGACGCTGAAAATGGGAACGCAAATAGCAGAAGCCCTGGACGCGCGTTCTTTTGATACGGAAAAATGAGACGGTTGAAGAGAATGCCCAAGGCCACCGAAGATGAGCGTTGGAATGTTGTGCGAAAGGCAGTCTCTGGCAGGCGGTCGGTCCGCGGGTACCTAAAAAAACCAATCCCGCGTGAGATGATAGAAGATATTCTGGAGCTGGCAGGGCGCGCGCCGAGCGGCGGTAATTTCCAACCTTGGCAAGTTCATGTGGTCACAGGAGAGAAAAAGGAAAATCTGGAACAGGCGTTAAGGACTGCTTTCTTTGACAAATCTGCCAAAGCCGAAGAACAGTATCCCTACTATCCGGCCAAGATATCGAAAGAATTCTCGGCCCGAAAACACAAAGCGGGTGAGCAGCTTTATTCTGCCTTGGGTATCGGGAAACGTGATATCCGGGCCATGCGGGAACAGAAGGCTGACAATTATCGTTTTTTTGGCGCGCCGGTTGGGCTGCTTTTTACAATCCCCAGTGATCTTCAGCAGGGTAGCTGGCTGGATATGGGAACTTTCCTCGCGAGTGTGATGATCGCGGCCAGAGGGAAAGGGCTGGACACCTGCCCGCAGGCGAGCTTCATTTCCTATCATTCCATTGTCAGGAAGCATTTAGGGTTTTCAGAGAAAGAAGAACTGGTATGCGGCATGGCACTGGGATATGCCGATCCTGATCATCCGGCAAATTCTTTTGTTTCCGACCGGCAGGAACTATTGGATTTCGTGACATTTCATGATCAGGATCTTTCGGAAGATCCAATTTTTCAGAGAATTAAAAAACACAGCGCCCAGCAGCCTGCGAAAGTTGCCTTTAGCCTGGACGGGAATGCTATGCCCTGGGCTGAATTTGATCGCAAAATAGAGGCCTTTTCCAGTTTCATGAATGCGAGAAGTCCCTCAGGTCAATCAGTGGCACTCTCCCTACCCAATTCTGCTGATTTTCTTGCCCTCTTCATGGCTGGTTTAAAAGCAGGAAAGACAGTTCAGGTATTGGATCCTGACTGGCCCGATGCCTTGCGGAAAAAGGCGGAGGAAATTGCAAAGCCTGATTTTTTTGTTGATCAGCAGATGCTGGCAGATATGCCTGCCCAGGATAACAAGAGTATTCCGGTTGCCATTGCCGATATTGATGCCCCTTTCTATGCGGGTTTTACGTCAGGGTCGACGGGTGTTCCAAAAGGCTTTATCCGGTCGCAACGCTCCTGGATAAAAAGCTTTACCTGCGACACAGAGGAGTTCGGTCTTTCAGATAAAGACATCATCGCTGCACTCGGTAACTTTACCCATTCGCTACCACTCTATGCAGTTATTCGCGCTTTATATGAAGGAGCAACGGCCCTCTTTTATTCCGCGTTCCGGCCAACACGGGTTCTGAGAGATTTACATCGACAGCAAGCGAGCGTTATTTATGCCGTCCCGACCCAGCTTCAGGCGCTTGTTGACAGCCTCGGATCTGAAAAACCTGTCCCGTCTGTCAGACTGGTTTTGTCTTCCGGTGCGAAATGCGCTCCGGAACTCCAGCAGGCCGTAAAACAGGTTTTCCCCAATGCGTCGTTTGCAGAATTCTATGGGAGCTCCGAACTGAGCTATGTAACGGTGGCAAAAGAAGAAGAGAACCCGCCTCCGGCCTCTGTTGGCCGGGCATTTGGTGACGTTGAGATTAGAATCCTTGATGAAAAGGGAAAGCGGCTTCCCGCCGGCCAAATCGGCCGCCTTTTTGTCAAAAGCCCCTATCGGTTTATTGGATATGCGGGATCATTGGTTTCTGATTTGGAAGAGGACGGACTATTCGTTGGAGATACCGGATATGTGGATGATGCCGGTTTTCTTTACTTAACGGGGCGTGCCGACCGGATGATCACTGTTTCCGCGCGAAACGTTTTTCCGGAAGAAATTGAGGCATGCCTGATCGCTCACCCGTATATCAGAAATATCGCCGCCTTTGGTCTGGAGGAACAGAAAAGAGGGAACAGGATTGTGGCTGTCTTGCAGGGAGAAAATCGTCAGATTTCGCGAAGGGAATTGCGTACGTTCTGTGCAGAGCGGCTTGCCTCATACGCAGTCCCCCATCAGTTTTTTCTGACGGAAAAATGGCCGCTCACCCGCTCTGGCAAAACGGATTTTGCAGCGCTGAAGCAGCAAGCTCAGGATGGAGAGCTGGAGATGCTGTCATGAGGGATGCCTTTATTGTTGCGGCTCGCCGGACAGCTGTTTGCCCGCGCGAAGGCGCCTTTTCCAAACTGGAAGTTGCTGATTTGGCCGCGCCGGTCATGAAGACTCTCCTGAATGATACGGGCATTGCCGCGGAAGACCTGGACCAGGTTATTCTGGGGAATGCGCTGTATGGTGGGGGTAATCCTGCCCGAGTAGCCGCGCTTCAGGCTGGTATTGAAGAAGACAAGCCGGCTATGACTCTTGATACACAATGTTGCTCAGGTCTGGACAGTGTCGGGCTTGCGGTTCAGATGATAAAAGCGGGAGAAGCCGAAGTCGTATTGGCGGGTGGGGTTGAAAGCTACAGCCGATCCCCGATCCGCCAGCGCCGACCTAAAGCGAAGGGGGAAGAGCCTGCCTCCTATACCAGGCCGCCCTTTACGCCTTGGCGTGACCGGGATCCGGACATGTTGATATCGGCGGCAGATTTTGCACTAACGAAAGATATCTCTCGGGCTGATCAGGAAAGATTTGCGATTGCCAGCCAGCAAAAAGCTGTGGCTGTCCAACAAAAAGGCACGGCGGAAATCATACCGCTGGCAGGCATCACTCGGGACAGCTTTACACGCCCGTTGACGGAAAAATTATGTGCAAGACTCCCTTTGGTTGCAGGTGATGCGCCTCATGCGCTGACCGCAGCGACCATTGCAGTGGAAGCAGATGCAGCGGCAGCCGTCCTGGTCGTCAGCGATAAAAAGATAAAAGAGCTGCGAGAAGAACTGGCAGCCGTTCGTATCCTGGGATATCTGAGCACTGGATGTGATCCTGAGACGCCGCTCCGTGGCTTATATGCGGCAACCGATAATCTCCTGAAGAAATATCGCCTGACGATGCAGGATGTCGCTGTTGTCGAAGCGATGGAGGCTTTTGCCGTTCAAATGATCGATTATTCGGAGCGGCTGCAACTGGATCCAAATTGTTTGAACAGAGGTGGCGGTGCTCTCTCAAGAGGGCACCCTGTCGGCGCTTCAGGAGCGATTAATATTGTTCGGCTCTGGCATGAATTGCAGCAGGAAGAGATCGGTGTTTTGGGCCTTGCTTCAATCGCTGCAGCAGGCGGTCTGGGATCTGCTTTGATCTTACAAAGAGTCTAGGCCGTAAACTCATACATATAACGTCACTTATGAGTTAAAGGTCTTGTTGGAGGACGGGGAGATCTCCACTTGCTGCCTGACCCCGTGCGCGATAGGGTGGCAATCCATTTGACAATCTGGATCCGGTTATGAGTGATCTACCATCTTACGATTTTGCCATTATTGGCGGGGGTATTGCAGGCGCAGGCGTGGCTGCGATGCTTGACCAGGAGGCACGTGTTTTACTTCTGGAAAAAGAAGATCGGCCCGGGTATCACTCAACCGGCCGCTCTGCAGCGATTTTTATCCAGAATTATGGCAGTCCGGAAATCAGGGCCTTGAATAAAGCCAGCTATCCTTTCCTCAACTCACCGCCCGCTGATTTTGCTGAGGCAGGTTTTTTGAGCCCGCGCGGTATGATGTTGATTGCCGGTGCGGATGGTGAGGCGGCATTGAATGAAGAGATCATGCAAGGAGAGGGGCTTGTCCGCCTGTCGCCTCAGGAGGCAACCGAGATCGTCCCTTTATTGAAGGCGCAAAATATCAAAGCTGCAACTTATGAAAAAAATGCCCAGGATATTGATGTAGCAGCGCTTCATCAGGCATTTCTTCGTCAGGCTGGCCGAACAGGTACTGCCCTGCAGACAGAAGCAGAATTGCAGCAGGCACAGCAGCAGGGGAACGGGCTTTGGCACTTGAAAACCAGTGTTGGGGGTTTTACGGCGCGGGTGGTTATTAACGCAGCAGGAGCTTGGGCAGATCAGATTGCTGAATTATGTGGTGTAGAGCCTGTTGGGATAACGCCTCTGCGCAGAAGCATGGCTGTATTACCGAGCCCGAGTGACCATGATCCAGACACCTGGCCGCTGGTGGCGGATGTAATGGAACATTGGTATATGAAACCCGATGCCGGACGCTTGCTGGTTTCACCCTCAGACGAAATACCGGTTGCGCCGCATGATGCGTTTGTGGATGATCTGGTGCTTGCGGAAGGCCTCTATGCCTTTGAACAGGCGACAGAGTATCCGGTCACGCGGGTTAAAAATCAGTGGGCGGGTCTGCGGTGTTTCTCGCCGGATAGAAATCCTGTCGTGGGGTTTGATCCAGATAACCCGACTTTCTTTTGGCTGGCGGGGCAGGGCGGGTATGGCATTCAGACAGCCCCGGCCCTTTCAGAACTGGCCGCGGATCTGGTTCAACGGCGCAGCTTAAAAAACTGGATGACACAGGATCTGATTTCGGGATTGAGCCCCGACCGATTTCGGGAAACATGAAAAGGGGATCTTTAAAACAGGAAACTCAAATGTCGATAAAGAGAATTAAGCCCGGTAGTAGAATGAGTCAGGCGGTTGTCTATGGCAATACAATTTATCTGTCGGGACAAGTCGGTGCCCCCGGGGAAAGTGTAACAGCTCAAACGAAAGACATCTGTGCCAAGATTGACGCTCTTTTGGCAGAAGCAAAATCCAGTAAGTCCAAGT
>JBDWHS010000021.1:0-36037 GCA_039975135.1 Sneathiella sp.
CATTGGCGGATCAATTCGCAATAGGGGCGTGGGTCTTCAATCTCGTCCCTTGCAACACCTGCAAGTGGATCCGATGTTGTATTGCGGATACAGTTGCCTGATGTCTGGATGGCATGCATTTCAACGGCTGCGAGATCGTCCAGAATGCTCGGGACATCTTCCAGTTTTGGCCAGTTATACTGGATATTCTGCCGGGTGCTGAAATGGCCGTACCCTTTGTCATATTTTCGGGCAATATGAGCAAGAGTACGCATCTGTTCAGACGACAGAAGACCATAAGGAACAGCGACACGCAGCATGTAGGCATGCAGTTGAAGATAGAGTCCGTTCCGCAGACGCTGCTGCTTGAATTCCTCTTCAGAAAGGTCACCTTTCAGACGCCGTTGAACCTGGTCACGGAATTGCGATACCCGTTCAAGCAGCAGTTGATGATCCTGCTGTGAATATTGATACATTTTAGCTCAGACTTTCTTATGGGTTGTTAGGCGGCGTGCAGCCCTGCAGTTGCCCCGGCAGAGGCAGCCGCCTGTGGCAGGCGAAAGGTGGGGCCAGTTGCCCGAATTTGCTCCCGCTTTGTCGAGGGGGTTACGCCAGTACTGGAAATATCCACATCGATCGCATAGGGGGCGATGATAATATTTTCCTGTTCGGCCCGGTCCGCTTCTGCCTGCAATCTATCCAGCGATGCAGTATCCGTTGTCGTGGCTTTTGTCAGTTCCGTTGACCAGTAGGCATTGTCACCTTCCAGGCACAGATAAACAACAAGACCTTCTTTCAGCAGAGAAGCAGTAAAAACTTGTAATGCCATCGACATATCTCCTGATAGGGCCTCAAAAGGCGCCGTTCCTTAGTTTCATACTCATCATATAGGATATAAAATAAATAACGCAAGAAAAATGTAGATTAAATTTAAAATACATTTTTTTTGTGTTTAATGTTAGCTGAGCGTCGAAGATGGCTTTGGCAAATGGATCCCGCATTCTGTTTTGCCTTTGCCAGCCCACCTGCCTGAGCGGGCATCCCCTCCGGCTGCTGTGCGTTCTGTGCAAGGCATACAACCAATGGACAGAAAACCATCTGCTACCAATGGGTGAGGCGGTAGGTTTTTCTCCAGAACCACCGTTTTGATATCCTCGTCCGTCCAGTGGGCGAGCGGATTAATTTTTAAAAACAGATCTGACGCTTCGATAGTGTCGAGGGCGCCTCGAACATCGGATTGAAATCTCTTGCGTCCAGTGATCCAGGCCTTGAATCCAGCTTTTTGCAAGTCTGTCATAGCCTTATCCAGGGGAATAACTTTTCGAACCTCGCAGCATCGATCTGAATCTGTTGCAAACAGCATATCGTCCGGGTCGATGCGCTGGAGCTGACCACTATCCGGCCGAACCAGCCGGACGTCTTCAAGGCCTAGCAACTCAGTTACCTGGCGTTGGTAACGAAGTGTTTCACCAAACAGTCGGCGGGTATCGAGGAAAATGACGGGAATAGTAGGGTCTACTTGTGCAACAAGGTCCAGCAAAGCGATAGATTCTGCACCAAATGAGGACGTCATCATGATTTGGCCGCCCAGTTCATCATGGATCAATGCCTCCAGGAGCGGCGCTCCGTCCAAGTGACCATATAAGCCACGGAGGCGGGCTGCTTCTGCTTCTATCGTATTGAATTGACTCTGACTGGGCATGAGGGCGGCCTTTAAGCAATTTTGATTCATGGTATATTTATGGGAATATAAATTATTATCAAGAATTAATGTGTAAATATTTAATATACATTAAAAATATGTAAAAATAGAATATCGCTTGTAGATCTCCATATAGGAGGATAATATTTTAAAAAATCAATCAAAGCGATGGTGAGAATGTCACGATTTTTTGTCGGTATTGTCCTTCTGTTAAGTGCGATACAGATGCCTCTGGCTGAAGAAAAACGAAAGATCCTTACCGGGCTTGCGGCTCATGCCAACAAACAGACCATTCGCATAAAGAGCGGAGAGACATTCTCCTTGCAAGAATTGCACTGGATCCAGCCGGGGAAGGCCTGGGAGCAGGTTTTGGAAGAGAAGGTTTCATTGGAAAATGAGAATTTTCCCCCCTTATATAGAGTATCGAACCGCTATGGAGATAAAATCGGGCAAATTTATACCTCCTCCTTTGGGTGGCTCCAGGAATACTGGATCCGCAAAGGTGCTGCCGTCTGGAGCGGAAGGGGGCCGTATCCACCGGCCCTGCGACAAACTCTTCTCGCCGCTGAACAGAAAGCCCGCGTGAATAGAGAGGGTGGATGGCAGCATTTTAAGGTTTATGCTGCAGAAAACGTGGCAGACCTTGAAGGCAGAAACGGCTTTCAAATTGTAGAAGGCGTTGTGCAAGCCGTGCGGAAAACCGGAAGTGGAACCTATCTGAATTTTGGTTTGGACTGGAAGACTGACTTTACTGCCTCTGTTTCATCCCGAAATCGTGCTAGATTTAAAAAACTGGACTGGAAATTATCGGCCCTAGAGAATAAATGGATCAGGGTAAGAGGGATTGTTCGATCCTATAACGGTCCCTTTATGGAAATTGTTTTTCCGGAACAGATTGAAATTCTGGAAGAAGGTCCTTAAGCGGGCGGGAGCATTAAGCATGTCAGCGGGTATGATGGTAACGGCAACCAAATCGGTTGGGAAAAAGGGGCTGATTGCTGCCTTTGCAGCCAGCTTGTTTTTCACGGGTGCAGGGACCGTTTCTGCTGACGAGACAAATGTTGCAGATTTGTTTTCCATTTTCGAACCAAAGAATGAAGGGAAAATCGGTGCACAGCAACATCCTCGTATTGTTGCCCAATATGGCGGCGAATATATTCGCGAAGGGTTGAATGGTTATATTCTTGATATTGTCCTTAGAATTGCTTTGGTCACTGAACAGAAAGACGAGCCGTGGCGGGTCACGGTCCTTAATAGCCCAATTGTAAACGCCTTCGCCTTGCCAGGCGGCTATGTATATGTCACCCGCGGGCTATTGGCGCTTGCTAATAACGAAGCGGAAGTGGCTGGTGTTCTTGCCCATGAGGTCGGGCATGTTATTGCACGGCATGGCGCGCAGCGGCAAGGTCGGGCAACCGGGATTGGATTGTTGGGGGCTATTGCCGGTATCCTGACACAAAGTAGCGATGTCTTCAAATTGGGCCAGACCATCGGTGGGGCCTATATTGCCGGCTATTCCCGCGATCAGGAATATGAGGCGGATCAGCTGGGAGTCAAATATCTCGGGTTGGCGGGCTATCCACCGGAAGCGATGGGGGATTTCCTGGCGCGCCTCGATGCGCATTCCAAATATGCAGCAAAGCTTGCTGGAAAAGACGGTCAATCGGGACAGTTCGATTTCTTTGCCTCTCACCCGCAGACGGACGATCGTATTGCCAAGGCGAATGCCTCCGCTGGCCGTGTTAAAGACGATCTGGATCGGAAATATGGCCGGGCAGCCTATTTGCAAGGCATTAACGGCATGCTTTATGGCGATGATATCAAGGAAGGGGTCATTCGGGGACGGTGGTTTCTACATCCGGATCTGAGGTTTAAATTTCAGGCACCCAAGGGCTATCAGCTGATCAACTCCTCTCGGGCGGTTTACGCCATGAACGGCAAGGGAGGGCGTATGATCTTTGACATTGATGTTAAAGGGTTGAGAGGTTTGCCCGTCGATCAATATCTTCGTAAAATCTGGCTTCAGAAAGTCAAGGTTTCCACGGTTGAAACACTGCAGGTAGGGGGTGCACAGGCTGCACGAACCCGTTTTGCGGTTAGTAAAAACGGTAAGAAAGTTTTTGTCACCGGCGTTGTGATCAATTTCGGGTATGACAAGGTCGTTCGGTTTGCCTATGAAAATACGACCTCCAGCCAAGCGCTGGAGGGAAATTACGCAGAAAGCTATCAGAGTTTCGTACCGCTGGGGTATGGGGAGGCCGCTGCGATAAAACCTGTGCGTCTTTCGATAGAGACAGTGGCACAAGGTGACGATCTTGATGATCTCTACGGCGCAATGGCTGAAGCGGGGCCGGCAAAGGATCTGTTCCTTCTGCTGAATCCGCAATTTGTTGATAAGGCTCCCGTAGCGGGGCAGAAATACAAATTCCTGGAATATGGCTCGGACAAAGAAGCGGGCGCTGCAAACTGAAGCCGTTTTTGCTTCCTGCCAGAGCCGCCATATTTATGTGCTTACAGCCTAGTCTGAGCTGATTAGGTCGTCAATTTCACCGTCCAGCGTGAAGCAGGCCGCGGTCAAGGGGCCATCAAAGCCACAGCCGCTGTCGAGTGAGACTGTGAATTCCGTTTCTTCGACGCCATCATGGGCCCGATCAAAGCCGCGAATAACCTTTTTGAAGCCCGAATAGGGCTCTGAAATCTTGTCGAAATAGCCGCTTCCCCACCAGAAGGTATCTGTCTGCTCAGTAACGGGCCGACTGGGATCAATACCCGCGTGAACAAAGAGAAGCTCTCCGTTCATCGTATAGGCCGCCCGGCGCAATGAAATGAGAATATCGTTATGTCCGGGGTGACTCTGAATTTTGTCTCTCAGGCGCCCGGTCCAGCGGGTTGTTGCGAGAATGCCTTCGCGAAAATAAGCGCGGGCTTCTTTTTCGCTCTCTCCGTAGGCTTCCAGGGTTTCTGCAATCCCGTGTTCGACCATCCAGTCAAAGACATTCGATGGATCCGTCGCCAGTTGAATTTGCAGCAATTTCCGCCACATTTCCTCCTGGGCACCGCGAAGATAGACAATATCTTCAGGGATCATACCGGGTATGCAGAGGCGGTCAGTACGGAACCGGAGCATTTCGTCCAGAACATCCTTGATGCCCGGGCTGCGCCCTAAGTAATTGCCTAGATAGACCAGCCGATCACCCGGCTGCCACCGATCTGAGAGGATCTGATGAAGTTGTGCCAGCTTATCGGATTCTCCATGAATACAGGAGATAGCCCACACCCGATGGGCATAGGATAAGCAGCCAAATTTTTCACTATGTTGATTCGCTTTCATCGAGTGTCAGAATGAATCGTCTGATTCGAATAAGCAAGCCCCGGAAGAAAATTAATTCAAATTTAACCAAAAAAAGCCCGGATGATATCCGGGCTTTAAAACGGGAATAGAAAATCAGGCGGCCTGAAGGACTTTTTGCACTTTCTCAGTGGCAACATCGGCCTCAATCTTTTCGACAACGGCCAGTTCACGGGATAGACGCTCAAGGGCGGCTTCATAAATCTGACGTTCACTGTAAGATTGATCAGGTTGATCCTCATTTCTATGCAGGTCGCGAACCACTTCCGCAATCTGAACAGGATCTCCGGAGTTGATTTTGGCTTCATATTCCTGAGCGCGGCGGCTCCACATTGTCCGCTTGATACGGGCCCGGCCTTTAAGGGTGTCCAGTGCCGTTTTCATCTTTTTCGGAGAAGAAAGAGCGCGCATGCCAACATTCTTGGCTTTAGCAATCGGGACGCGGAGAGTCATTTTCTCATGGGAAAAGTCGACGACATAAAGTTCCAATGTCATGCCGGAAATTTCCTGCTCTTCGATGCTGACGACCTGACCCACCCCGTGTGTCGGATAAACGATATGGTCAAGTGGTGCGAATTCCAACTCTTTAGTCATTCAAATCCTTCTCTCATCCATGGAACCTGTCCAAAGTGGCGCAAAAAAAAGAGCAGCTGCTTAAGGCGCTGCAACAATTGCGGGTTCCATTAAACAGGCGGCACGCCGCCGATTTTACCGTCGTACTTGAGATGTCTGTATCAGAAATACAACGGACAAAGGGCCAAGAGAACGAGTTCTCTCAGCCATTTCGGTTATTGTAACACAACTATGCTGAAATTACTAACCCTGATAGACAGGTGTGTATGCGAGCCTGCTTTTACAAGTCTTGATCAGGTTGCCAGAGAATTATCCCTGGCCTGGGTTAGAGCTAAGTTTGTCGATTTTTCCGCTTTTGCCGTTCCAGTCTTCCGCATCAGCAGGCGGCTCACCCTTCTGGGTAATGTTGGGCCACTCTTCTGAGTATTTACGGTTCAGTTCAAGGAAGTTGTCAACACCGTCTTCGGTATCAGGCAAAATGGCTTCTGCCGGGCACTCGGGTTCACAAACGCCACAGTCGATGCATTCATCCGGGTGAATAACCAACATGTTTTCACCTTCGTAGAAGCAGTCTACCGGGCAGACCTCCACGCAGTCCATGAACTTGCACTTAATGCAGTTTTCGGTAACAACGTAGGTCATCTCTCTCTCCAGCTCTTGGATTCTTAACGCAACATTTCTATTATTTAGGAATTATCTCCATTATCCCTTGAAGACAACCCCTTTGTTCGGATTAACACAAAGAAAATGGGAATTATTTCGGAGTGCCAATCATTTGCAAAACGCGTTTTCTGGCCATACCGCTGTCCCGATCGCTTACATAGATCAACCCGCAGATCCGGCGGACCAGATTTGCTTCATAATCGGAGAGCTCACCGTCCGCATAGGCAATTTCCCACAACATTTCGATGACCTGAACCCGGTCCTCAATGTCGAAATTTTCCTTGATGGAACGCGTAAAGGCAAGGATTTGGTCTGTATTCGAGTGAACGCTTTCCGCTTCCTCCATCAGGGTGGAGACGTCTGTATCGGATAAAGAGAAATGCCGTTTCAAGATAACTGAAATGGTTGTCCGTTCCGTGTCTGAATATTCTTCATCTGACAAAGCGGCTTCAATCAGCAACGCGGCGGTTGCGATTTTTTTGTCCTCAACCCCCGTCTTTAAAGGGGCCGCCGTACCAGAGAAGGCAGCTTTGAGTTTGGCAATCATTCGAGCCTCCCGTTAAATTTCATATTTGGGGTCAGGCTTGTCCGTGACAATGCTTGTATTTTTTACCTGATCCGCAAGGGCAGGGATCGTTTCTGCGAACCTTCCCCCAGGTTTCAGGGTTGTTGGGATCAAAATCCTGTGCCTGCTCCATCTCATTTTCCCCCGTAGTGGGGTCGATATGGGTTGTCTGCAGCTGGTCTGTGTCCGGCTCCTGTGGTTGCATCATGGCGGACGAATCCTGCAACTCTACATGAGAGAGATATGTCGTAACGGAAACGCGAAGCTGGTCCAGCATTGCCTGGAACATATTGAAGGCTTCACTTTTATATTCGTTAAGCGGATCTTTTTGCGCATAAGCCCGCAGGGAAACACCCTGACGCAACTGATCAAGTTGTAGTAAATGTTCTTTCCAAGCTTGATCCAGAATTTGCAGCAGTAGGCTTTTTTCGACCATGCGCATGACATCAGGACCATAATTTGCGACTTTTTCTGCCATTTTGCGGCCAGCATGATCCTTCAGCCGATCCCGAATTTCCTCGTCTGCAATCCCTTCTTCCTGAGCCCAATCTTCAATGGGTAAATCCAGTGCGAGATTTTCAATCACTTCCTGTTTAAGCTCTGCCGTGCTCCATTGCTCTGGATAGGCTTTTTCAGGAATATGCTTGTCGACCATGAAATCAATGACTTCGTTCCGCATACCAGCGACGGTTTCAGAAACATCATCTTCATCCATCAGTTCGATACGTTGCTCATAAATAACCTTACGCTGGTCATTCATGACGTCGTCGAACTTCAGCAGGTTTTTGCGGATATCGTAATTTCGAGCTTCCACTTTCTGCTGGGCTTTTTCGAGTGCTTTGTTGATCCAGGGATGGACAATGGCTTCCCCTTCTTCAAGACCAAGCTTGCGGAGCATGCCATCCATTCGTTCAGAGCCGAAGATCCGCATCAGATCGTCCTGCAGGGACAGATAGAAGCGGGATGTTCCTGGATCACCCTGACGACCGGAACGGCCGCGTAGCTGATTGTCGATACGGCGGGATTCGTGGCGCTCTGTGGCGATCACAAACAAACCACCGAGATCGAGAACTTTCTTCTTCTCAACCGCGATTTCTGCTTCGACCTCTGCCGTCATTTTTTTGATCTGCTCAGGATCCTCGACGCCGGCGGTGCGGGCTTCGATCAGCATTTCCACATTTCCGCCCAACTTGATGTCTGTTCCGCGGCCAGCCATATTGGTCGCGATGGTAACAGCCCCTAACCGACCTGCCTGACCGATGATTTCGGCTTCCTGCTCATGGTATCGGGCGTTCAGGACGTTATGTTTGATTTTCTTCGAATTGAGAATTTCAGACAGCAATTCGGATTTTTCAATCGAGGCCGTTCCTACCAGAACAGGTTGGCCTTTTGCCTGACACTCCAGAACGGTTTCCACGAGGGCGTCGTATTTTTCCTGGGCGGTCCTGTAAACCTCATCATCCTCGTCAATACGCTGGACGGGAACGTTGGTTGGCATTTCCAGTACTTCGAGACCATAAATCTCGGCAAATTCTTCAGCTTCGGTTGAGGCCGTACCGGTCATGCCTGATAGTTTGTTGTAAAGGCGGAAATAATTCTGGAATGTAATGGAAGCCAGTGTCTGGTTTTCCGGCTGGATATCTGCTTTTTCCTTGGCTTCAAGAGCCTGATGCAGGCCGTCGGAAAAACGACGCCCGTCCATCATGCGGCCCGTAAACTCATCGATGATGATAACTTTGTTATCTTTGACAATGTAGTCTTTGTCTTTTTCAAACAGCTTATGTGCACGCAAAGCCTGATTTGCGTGATGGACAATGGAGATGTTATCGACATCATAGAGATTATCACTTTTCAGTAATTCAGCTTCTCGCAGGATGTCTTCGATGGCCTCTGTGCCTTCTTCCGTGAAGTTTACCGTTTTGGCTTTTTCATCCAATTCGTAATCTTCTTCTTTGAGGCGCGGAATAAGAGCATCAATAGCGCGATAAAGTTCAGAGGAATCTTCTGCGGGGCCTGAAATAATCAAAGGTGTTCTGGCTTCGTCAATTAGAATACTGTCTACCTCATCGACGATGGCATAGTTGAAGCCCCGCTGTACCATGGCGGATTTTTCAAACTTCATATTATCGCGAAGATAATCGAAGCCGAACTCGTTGTTGGTACCGTAGGTAATGTCTGCAGCATAGGCCTGGCGGCGCTCATCATCCATCATGCCGCCCAGAATGCAGCCAACGCTCAGACCAAGGCGCGTATAAACCTGCGCCATCCATTCGCTATCTCGCTTGGCGAGATAGTCGTTGACGGTCACCAGATGAACCCCTTTGCCTGCAATGGCATTGAGATAGGCAGGAAGCGTCGAGACAAGGGTTTTACCTTCCCCTGTTTTCATCTCTGTAATATTGCCTTGATGCAGAACGACACCGCCCATCAGCTGGACGTCGTAATGACGCTCTCCCAGCGCACGTTTGGCCGCTTCACGGACAGAGGCAAAAGCTTCCGGCAGGATATCGTCCAGTGTTTTGCCAGCTTCCAATTCAGCGCGAAACTGAACGGTCTTGGCCATCAGTTCCTCATCAGAAAGGGGGGCAATCTGCTCTTCCAATGCATTAACTTGATCAGCGGTCGCCCGAATGGATTTCAAGGCACGGTCATTTGATGAGCCAAACAGTGCCTTGGCTAATGTAGCAAACATTTCCGATTATACTCCGGTCACTTGCGATGACGTTACATCTGCGGATATAGCGCCTCAGAATTTCTTCTGCAGGTGCCTTCTACCTTTAAAGAGAACCTGCAAACCTAGGTGACAGATAAGGGGGAACTCCCCCTCTGTCAATCTATCCAGATACGCTATAAGGAATTGAAGCGGTTAATATCCTGAAAAAGGGTGTTTGTGGCATGTTTTTGCAACAATCCTTGTGTCGTGATGCAAATGACCTATATTCGCTTCAGTGCCGAGGCCGCAGTAAAAGGCAAGCTCACTTTTAGTGTTTTCGGTAGTGGATCTACAATCTGGGATTTAAGAATATGAAAATCGCTAATCTCCTCGCTTTCCTTGTGGTTGCGGGGGCGTCTCTTGCCATCGGTTATTTTGTTGGCTCCGATATGAAAGGACTTCCGGCTGCGATGACGGGTGGCTCTGAAACTGCTGACGCAGTCGCTGCAGATCCTGCCGATACAGTCGTTGCGACGATTGATGGCTCTGAAATTCGGGAATCAGATGTCAAAAAATTGTATGAAACGTTACCGGCCCAATACCGCCAGGCTCCCTATGCTATGCTGAAAGTGCAGCTGGTTGAGCAATTGGTGAATATGCGGATCGTTCAAAATGCAGCGGTCGCGGAGAAGTATGATACGCAGGAAGAATTTAGCCAAACCCTGGCAGATTTGCGTCTTCAGGCTCTGCAGGAATATTACCTTCAGAAGAAAATTGAAGCGGCTGTTACCGACGCTGCCTTGCAGGCAGAATACGAAAAAGCGACCAAGGATTTCAAAGCGGCTGAAGAGATTCGCGCCCGTCACATTTTGTTGAAGGAAGAACAGGAAGCAAAAGACGTCATAACGAAATTGAATGATGGCGGTGGTTTTGAAGCTCTGGCGAAAGAGTTTTCGACTGGCCCCTCCGGTCCGCAAGGCGGCGACCTGGGTTATTTCACAAAAGATAGAATGGTTCCTGAATTCGCCGAAGCGGCCTTCGCGCTCGAAAAAGGTAAACATACAAGTGAGCCTGTTAAAACTCAGTTCGGCTGGCACGTGATCAAGCTTGAAGATCGCCGCGATACTCAGCCCCCTGCTTTTGAGGCAATGAAAGAGCAGCTTTCCAGCACTCTGACCAATACCACGGTTACTGACTTGATTGAGAAGTTGAAAGCTGCTGCTGTTGTTTCGATCGTGAAACCTGAAGGGGAAACCCCGGTTGACGATAAAAAAGCGGAAGAGTCAAAGAAGGCTGACTAACAAATTGCTCAAGATCCGAATTACCGGATTGCGATGATGCGAAACCCCGCCCATTTCTGGCGGGGTTTTTTGATGGTCTTACTTTATCAGGCAACAGCTTGGAGCCTGATCTCCCCGTCGTTCAAAAAGCAGGCTTTGTCAAAAAGTGTCAGATCCACCGGATTAGGCAGGCGAATGTCCGCCAGATCCGGAAAAAGGTTCTGAGAGCGATCATAAGAACGATCTATTTGAGAGATAAAAACAAGGATCAGGCCTTTTGTTTTGGCAAAGCTTTTCAAGGCATCGATTTGATCCGAAAGCACAGGGTTTTCTCGCTTTTGATCGAGAAGTTGCAGGTAGTCTACGACAATCAGTGTTCCCTTTGCGGCCTTATCCAGGGTGTTGATGATGTGATCAGCATTGATGTCGTCAGACGTATCAAGAGTGACCGCCTTTTCTGTTGGCTGATGATGGCCAAGAGATTGAAAATGGGAGTGGATATCATCTTCCGTATATTCCAGGGTATAGAAGACCCCGCGGTTTCCCGCTTTTACAGCTTCGATAATCAATTCAAGCCCCAGCAATGTTTTGCCATGACCCGGGCGTGCGGCTAGCAACACCATGTCCCCTGCTTCCAGCTGACGGTAGATGGTCGCGTTTGGTTGTGCAGGAGAAATCCGGGCAGCAAGCAAGCTCCAGTTTTGAAATCCTTCTTTTTTGGCCAGCTCATCAAGAGCCTGATTCAAGGGGATTTTGGCAGTGCGGGAGAGCTGGCGAGCTTGGCGTTTAAGCCGGAAAATAGGGGCTGACAGTTTCATTTTAGAACTCCTGTAGCGAGCAACAACCGCAGTCCCTCCTTATGCGCGAAGCTCGAACAGTCAGTTCGAGTAAATGAATGAACCCTATATGTCAGTTACTTTCCCAATCGGAGGGGGGAGGCACGGGGCAGGCCTGTATCGTGAGCCTATCTCAATTAGAAAATCAGTTCAATATCGGGTCGATGATTTATACGGTGTCTGTCAGGCGTCCGAGTTTGGAAGCCAGGGGACGGCGGCAAGCGGAACGCCTTCTTCTTCTAGTTCTTCGCGCTGCTCGGTGGTTGCCTCGCCATAAATCCCGCGCTCCTCCACTTCGCCATAGTGGATTTTACGGGCTTCTTCGGCAAATTTCTCCCCAACATAATCGCAGTTTTCTTCAACCGTTTTGCGAATTTCACGAAGCGCACTCATGACAACGGCTGTCTGGGTAACCTCCTCTTTCGATGGAGTTGCCTGGCTACGTCCCTTTTTGGGAACGGAAGGGGCCATAGGTGCTTTTTCAACCGCTGTTGAGCCGCAGAGTGAGCAGGACACAATATTCCGATCGCTTTGTTCATCATAAGCGCTGCTGTTTTTGAACCAGGCTTCGAAAACATGGTTATTTTCACATTTTAGGTTGTACTTGATCATTCACTTGAACATCTGTTCTGCTATAAACGCACAGCAGGTCGAAATGCCTGCTCTATGATAGAAAAATAGAGATTTTCGACCGAAGCGCAAGTTTCCAGACAGCATCGATCGTCAAATCGGAGAATTCAAGAGCTATTTGACAGAGGCAGGAATGAAGCAACCATCACGCTGGATCAGCAAAAATTGCACTTTTTTCCAACCTGAAGCCAGAATATTGGATGTTGCTTGCGGTGCAGGGCGGCATTCTGATTTCCTGGGGAAACAGGGCTTTTCAATAACGGCTGTCGACCGGGATATCGACGCCGTTATGGATAATGCGCCGCCGAATACAGAGATCGTCCAAGCTGATCTGGAAGGAGAACGCTGGCCTTTTGAGGAGGCGGCTTTTGGCGGGATTGTCGTTGTGAATTATCTGTGGCGGCCGCTATTTGCGGATTTGAAACGAACGATGAAAACGGGCGGCATTCTCCTGTATGATACTTTTGCCGTTGGCAATGAGAAATACGGCCGACCCAGAAGTCCAGATTTTCTTTTGAAACCGAGCGAGCTGAAAGAGATTTTTTCCGATTTTGAGATTCTGGCCTGGGAAGAAGGATATTACGAAGATCCTTCTCCCGCTGTTCGGCAATCTATCGCCGTCCGCAAACCTGAATAAGAATCTCTTATTCAGGATCGGTTTTGGCGGAGGCTGTTCTAATGCGAATGATTTCGGCAGTATCCAGGTGAAGGGATCTCAGAAATTCTTCATGCGCATTCGGCATCTTCTGTTCGAATAAACGATGCCAATTCATTTGGCCTTCTTCATCCAGCCCAATGGAAGCCAGGAGTTCAACCCAGATTTCTTTAGACAAGGTTTGAACAAAATTCTCCTTCCCGAGAATGGAGGAAAGGAGAGTGCGCTGAGTATTCAAGATGCTGATCTGGTTGGTAAGCGTGTCCAGCTGCGCTTTTAAAATCTGTTCGCGGTCGTCCTGTTCGCCATCTATCAGCAGTTTGCCGATTTTTTCGATCGGCAATCCGGTCCGGCGATATGTTTTGATCAACGCAAGCCTCTCGCAATCCGCTTCGCTATACATTCGGTAATTGCTGTTTAGCTGCCGGGCAGGCACAAGGAGGCCCTTATCTTCGTAGTAAAGCAGGGTTGTGCGGGATAAACCAAATCTTCTCACCATGTCGCCAATACTGTACATTATCAGTCACTCTTCTATGCAATGTGGAGTTATGATAGTGGGTCGTCAGGTCCAGAAAACGGTTCAAAAAAATCCTTCAAATCCGGTTCAATATAACTTTCTTGGGCGCGAGAGTCACTCAACCTCTCTTGCGAATAATGGGCATGTACGAGGTCTTTGAAGTGACTGCGCAGATCTGGTTGATTTTCCAGAAAGGTTTCAAATTTGCCGGCAGGATCAGACATCATGCGCTCTTTGAGAATAAAGAGCGAGACGACTGTCAGTGTGTAGTGAAATTTCTTCGGCGCCCCGAGACTGGACGCGTAGTTCTGAATGCTATTCGCTGTTTTTGTAATCGCATCCTTTATCTCCAATTCTCTCAAATAAAGCCAGGCAATCCTGAGATGCCCGACATGATCGAATTGATCAGCGGGGAGGGTGCAATTTTCCAATTGTTTGATAAAGTCGTTGTCACTGAGCATTGCCGTCAGCCTTTCTGTCAGAGAGTGAGAAAGGCATGGTTCTAATCCTGTCTGTTATAGACAGGTCAATAGCTCATATTTTTTATTCGGCAGCCGTCTGCTCCGCAAGGGAACTGTTCAAGGCGTAAGGTCGAAGGTTTTTGAGATTGGGGATTTGCTGGCGGCGTTTTGAGACTTTGCTCATATCCACTTCAGCCAGGGTAATTCCAGGTTCTTCACCGCCATCGGCAAGTATCTTACCCCATGGATCGATAATCAGAGAATGGCCGAACGTGTGGCGGGTTTCCGAATGATGTCCGCATTGAGCGGGTGCAATGACAAAGGCTCCATTTTCAATGGCGCGTGCGCGCAACAAGGTATGCCAGTGTGCTTCCCCTGTCGTATGGGTGAAGGCCGCTGGAACGGTGAGTAATTCGGCCCGCCCCTTAATAGCGAGGTCCTGAAATAAATGGGCGAACCGAACATCGTAGCAAATGGCCATACCCAGAACACCCCAGTCCGTCTGGACTGTGACGGCCCGCTCTCCCGGTGCATAGGCGTTTGATTCTTTATGGGTCTCACCTGTATCCAGTTCAACATCAAACATGTGGATTTTATCATACCAAGCGGCAATCGTGCCGTCTGGGCTGATCAGGTATGATCGGTTTGCCAACCGATCATCGTCGGGTTTTTTGATGACCAGCGAGCCTGCCATAATCCATTTCTTGCTTTCGGAGGCGAGGGCCCGATAAGCCTTCAAGGTGAGGTCATCTTCCTCAAACTGAGCCTTGCGTTTGGCTTCCGCTTTATAGGGCTCCAGCATATTGGTGACTTCGGGTGTTGCAATAAAATCCGCGCCTGCAGAAATGGCTTTATGGATCAGCTCGGAGCTGATTTCCAGATTTTCAACCGGATCGGTACCGGATGTCATTTGAATGCAGGCCGCGGTAAATTTTGTCACAATAGGTCTCCCGGAATAGGTCAGGCAGTCTGGAGAATTTGATCAAGATGACCGGCTGCGTCAAGTTTGTGTATGAAATCACAATCTCCGATATGTTCGCCATCCACAAAAATTTGCGGCACAGATGTAGCTCCCTCTGCCCTTTTGGTCATCTCCTGACGCCTTGCTGCATCCATCGTCACGTCAATTTCCTGGAAATCGGCTCCTTTGCGTTTCAGCAGGGATTTGGCCCGCGAACAAAAAGGGCAAAACATGGTGGTGTAAATTTCGATGCTTTTCATAATTGGCTTTTTCCGCTCAAACTAAACTTGCGCCCCTCCCTCTTATATAGACAAGCGGGCAGGTCTAACAACCCGGCAAAGGGTCAGGACACTGACTTCTCTTGCGCCGGCTTTCAAAAGACACTGACTGCAGGCTGCTACAGTTGCCCCTGTTGTGTAGACGTCGTCAACGAGAATGACATGCTCACCCTTGACCTTTGTCAACCAGCGAGTATTTACGGAAAACGCCCCTTTTACATTGCGAAAGCGACCTTTGAAGCTTTTACTTCCTTGACTTGGAGTGGCTCTTTTGCGGATGAGAAGATCCTGTATCAGCCGTTTGTTCGTGATTTTTGCAATGGCGCCCGCCAGAAGGGCGGACTGGTTAAAACGCCTCTTGATAAGGCGGCGAGAGTGAAGGGGAACCGGCGTGATCAGGACATCCTCTGACAGGATGTCGCCGGCTGTCCGGACCATCCAGTTTGCAAAGACGGGTGCCTGATCCGTTCGATCCGCATGCTTGAAGGACAGGATCATGTCTCGGCTTTCCGCATCATATTTCAGGACGGATCGGCCTTGGGTAAAGGGCGGCGGATCGGCGAGGCAATTTCCGCAGGTCATGCCGGTTCCCACTTCATATTCAAAAGGGTAACCACATTGTTCACAGAAAGGCGCGCTGATAAAGGTGACGTCCGGCCAGCAATTCGCACAAAGACTGCCCGCCGCACCAACGGGTTCGCGGCATCTTGCGCATTGGGCGGGAAAGAGAAGGTCGAGCGCCGCGCCGCCGCTTCTGGATGCGATGTGTTTTACAGATCTTAAGAAGCCCATTCCTTATAATACGAGAATAGATTAAAAATAAAACGTCTTTTTGGTGAAATTGCGATCATTGAATTGAAGACTTTTGCATGTCATAAGGGCGATATGCAGAAAAAAGCCGAAACCTCTCCTCATCCTTCTCTTTTTGATCGCGAGATCGTCCATGCGCATCGACGGCGCGCAGCACTGGGCGACTGGTCCAAATACGGATTTCTGTTTGACGAAATTTCCGACCGATTGGCCGAAAGGGCACAGGATGTTGCCCGTAAGTTTGACCGGGTGCTGGATCTGGGGTGCCATAGCGGTGCCTTTGCCAGACACCTTGGGAATTATACTGACGCCGGCACAGTCATTTCAGCGGATTTGTCTGCCGACATGCTTGAGACCGGCGACCTCAAAAATGCAGTTGTCGCCGACGAAGAGTTTTTGCCTTTTGCACCAGCCAGTTTTGATATGATCGGCAGCGTTCTCAGTTTGCACTGGACCAACGATCTGCCGGGTGCCCTCATTCAGATTTTCCGTTCCTTGAAACCGGATGGATTATTCCTGGGTGCCCTGTTCGGAATTGATAGTCTGAGTGAATTGAAAACCTGCCTCACACAGGCGGAGCTTGAAGTTTGCGGCGGCATAAGCCCGAGAATCTCTCCGTTTACCGATGTGAGAGATGCGGGTGCCCTCCTGCAAAGGGCCGGATTTGCCCTGCCTGTTTCGGATGTTGAGACAATAACGCTCAAATACCGAACCGCCTTTGATCTAATGAAAGAGCTGCGGTTCATGGGAGAGGGGAATGCTCTGATAGACCGGCAAAAAAGCTTTACAGGACGGGCTGTATTGATGCGGGCTGCCGAGCTTTATGCAGAACAGTTTGCAGATGCGGAAGGCCTGATTTCCGCCAGTTTCCAGATTATTTACCTGACCGGCTGGTCACCGCATGAAAATCAGCAGAAACCTTTGAAACCTGGAAGTGGGCAAACAAGCCTTACGGATCTTCTATCAAAAAAATAGGGTGAGAAGGCACAGAGGGTCTAGAGAAGATCCCGCAGCATGGCGACAAGCGGGATATCCGCAGGCGGCATCTCAAAATCTTTTAATCGGTTGGCCCGGACCCATTTCAGGGTTTGCTTTTCTTGCGGGGAAGGTGTGCCGGCCCATCGCCTGCAAACATATAAAGGCATGAGAAGGTGGAATTTTTCATAGGTATGGCTGGCAAAGGTGAAGGGCGCGAGGCACGATTCCGTTACATCAATGGAGAGTTCTTCCTTCAACTCCCGGATCAGGGCATTTTCCGGCGTTTCACCAGTTTCGACCTTGCCGCCTGGAAATTCCCAGAGTCCCGCCATGCTTTTGCCTTCCGGGCGCTGGGCAATAAGGATGCGATTGTCGTCGTCAACCAGTGCGACGGCTACCACCAGAATTGTCGGTAATGAGGGCATTCCTACTCAGCTCCGGTAGTCGGCGTTGATCTCGATATAGCCGTGGGTGAGGTCACAAGTCCAGGCGTGGGCATGGCCGTCGCCAACCGCCACATCCACATCAATAGTAATGTTTTTCCCTTTCATATGCGGTGCGACCTGTTCTTCCCGGTAGTCCGGGTCGGCGGCACCGTTTCTGGCAATCTGCACACCGCAGATTTTAAGAGCAATATTGTCCCGGTCTGCCTGTTCACCGGATTTTCCGATGGCCATGATGACGCGCCCCCAATTGGCATCTTCCCCGGCTATTGCCGTTTTGACCAAGGGGGAGTTGGCGATCGCCAGGGCAATGGTCTTTGCCGACGCATCATTGGCTGCACCAGTGACATTGACCGTAATGAATTTACTGGCGCCTTCGCCGTCCTTAGCAACCTGGATAGCCAGATCGCTCATCACCGCAAGCAGTGCTCTTTTGAAATCGGTAAGTATCGGATCAGATCCAGTAGTAGGGACATTGTTTTGAGCCGCCCCTGTGGCAAAAAGCAGGACCGTATCACTTGTGGAAGTATCGCTGTCCACGGTCACGCAATTGAAGCTGCGCTCGTTTTCTTCGGACAGAAGCTGTTGAAGAACAGGCGCAGGAATGGCAGCATCTGTAAACAGGAAAGCCAGCATGGTCGCCATATCCGGCGCGATCATGCCGGAGCCTTTGGCAAAACCCGAAATCGTGATGGTCTTACCGTCCAGGTCGCACGTCGCCGTCGCCCCTTTTGCAAAAGTGTCTGTTGTCAGAATGGCATCAGCGGCTGCTTTGCTATTTCCTTCATCCAGATGGTCCATCATCGACGGCAGAGTCTCTGTGATTGTTTCTGTCGGTACCATTTCGCCAATCACACCGGTTGACGCGATATAAATCTCGGTCTCTGGCGCGCCGGTCAGGGCAGCGGTTTTCTGAGCGGTCTCTTCGACCGTTTTTATACCAGCCCGGCCCGTAAAGACATTGGCGATGCCGGCATTAACAACCAAAGCACGGGCTTTGCCGGTTGGCAGGATTTTCCGGCCCCAGTCAACGGGCGCGCCTGGCATGGAGTTTTTGGTGAAGACACCGGCAACGGATGTTCCTTCCTGCATGACAGCCAGCATCAGGTCGTCCCGACCTTTATAGCGCATCCCTGAATTCGCCGTCGCAAAGCGCACTCCGGAAATCTTCGGAAGATCGGGAAAGGTGGCGGGCGCTAAAGGGGATACAGGTAAAGACATCGCATTTTCTCTTTCAGCAGAAATTCTGCCTCTTCAGTAGTCAATTTGGCAAGGAAGGTCAATTGAGGGAGCGTTATCGTTCCCGCTTTGCAGTGATCATATAGTTAACGCTGAAATCCTGACTGAGAGACCATGTATCCTGAAACGGATTATAGGTCGCACCTGACATGTCCTTGACCAGAAGACCATTGGATCTGACCAGCTTTATCACTTCGGAAGGGCGGAGAAATTTCTTCCAGTTATGGGTGCCGCGAGGGAGCCAGCGCAAGACATATTCAGCGCCAACAATGGCCAGGGCGTAGCTTTTGAATGTTCTGTTCAGGGTGGCGATGAACATCAGGCCGCCTGGTTTCAACATTTGGCAGCAACTGGCGGCAAATCCTTCCAGATCCGCAACATGTTCGATCACTTCCATGTTCAGAATAACGTCAAATGTCTCACCAGCCTCTGCCAGCTCTTCTGCAGTGGTATGCCGGTAATCAATATCCAGTCCCGATTTTTCCGCGTGCAGGGAGGCAACTTTGATATTCGTTTCTGACGCATCGGCCGCAACAATTTCGGCACCAAGCCTTGCCATGGGCTCTGTCAGCAAGCCGCCGCCGCATCCGATATCCAGAAACCGCAAGCCTTTGAAAGGTTTAAGTTGATCGGGGCTGTTTTCCAAGGCCAGATCAAAATGATCCAGAACCTGATCCCGAATATAACCAATGCGGATCGGATTGAACTTGTGAAGAGGTTTGAATTTCCCCGTTTCATCCCACCATTCATCTGCCATGGCGGCAAAGTTAGAAATTTCCTTGGGATCAACTGATTTGGAGTTTGCCGCATCACTCATGGCTGTTCGCTCAAAAAAAAGTATGAATACTAATAAAATTGCTCGCTGAGCTTGCTCAGCAGGCTGTGTTAAGTATATGTATACGCTCCTTGAAGGAGAAAAGGTACCTGTTCCTTATTTTTTAGTTTGCCTTTGTATAAAAGGCGCGGTCGAAAGGTTACAGCAGTCATGGCACGGCTGGTTATGAAATTTGGTGGCACATCTGTGGGGTCTGTTGACCGCATCAAGAATGTGGCCCGGCGCGTTAAGAAAGCAGTGGATGCTGGCAATGAAGTGGCCGTTGTTGTCTCTGCAATGTCCGGAGAGACCAATCGCCTTGTCGGTTTGACGTCTCAAGTTGCGGCTTTGCATGATGCTCGCGAATATGATGTCGTTGTCTCCAGCGGCGAGCAGGTTACCGTAGGATTGCTGTCGATGGCCTTGCAGGATCTGGGCGTTAACGCACGATCCTGGCTGGGCTGGCAGGTGCCGGTCAAGACCAGCAATGTGCATGGTGCAGCCCGGATCGAGGAGATTCACTGTCAGGATATCATTCGGCGCTTTGCGGACGGTCAGGTCGCTGTTTGTGCCGGCTTTCAGGGTATTGCAGACGATAATCGGATTACAACACTGGGACGTGGTGGATCAGACACATCGGCGGTGGCACTGGCCGCAGCCCTTGAGGCGGATCAATGCGATATTTACACAGATGTTGATGGTATTTACACGGCTGATCCCCGTATCGCGACAAAAGCCTCGAAACTTGATAGAATTACATATGAAGAGATGCTTGAACTGGCGTCCCTGGGGGCCAAGGTCCTGCAAACCCGCTCCGTCGAAATGGCGATGAAGCATCGGGTTAAGTTACAGGTTCTTTCAAGCTTTGAAGAGCTGCCGGGAACGTTGGTTGTTGATGAGGATGATATTGTGGAACATCAGGTAGTAAGCGGCGTAACCTATACACGGGATGAAGCCAAGGTTACATTGCAGCAGGTAAACGATCAGCCAGGGGTTGCCGCCCTTGTTTTCGGTGCCTTGGCAGATGCGCATGTCAATGTGGATATGATTGTCCAGAATGTCTCCGAAGATGGCAAGGCAACTGACCTTACTTTCACAGTCGGACGTAATGAGCTGGACCCTGCTTTGAAAGTCCTTGAAAATCTGAAAGGCAACGTCAATTGCAAGGCGATCGTTCCTGATCCGGATGTTGTGAAAGTCTCCATCGTTGGAATGGGAATGCGGAGCCATGCAGGGGTTGCCCAAACCATGTTTGCAGCCCTTGCTGAGAAAGGGATCAACATTCAGGTTATTTCAACCTCTGAAATCAAGGTAAGTGTTCTTCTTGCTGAAGAATATACTGAGCTTGCCGTTCGAACCTTGCACACTGCCTTTAATTTGGATGCAGCCTGACATTATGACAATTGATATACAGACAGAAGAGCTTCAGGATCTGAACGAAGCCTGGAAACGCGGTTGTGATTTCCTGGGTACCGACTATGCCATTATGGGCGGTGCTATGTCCTGGATCTCGGAACGCAATCTCGTTGCTGCGATTTCCAATGCAGGTGGTTTTGGTGTGATTGCCTGCGGAGCAATGACACCGGATTTGCTGGATGCGGAAATTAAAGCGACGCAAGGGCTGACGCAGAAGCCGTTCGGCGTCAATCTGATTACCATGCATCCGGATCTCGACAAGCTTGTGGATATTTGCCTGGAAAACAAGGTTAGTCATGTCGTGCTGGCAGGCGGTCTGCCTGCGCGCGAGACAATTGCCAAGATCAAGGAAGGAGGCGCAAAAACTGTATGCTTCGCCCCGATCCTGGCTTTGGCCAAAAAACTGATCCGCTCCGGTGCAGATGCCTTGGTCATTGAAGGCATGGAAGCGGGCGGTCATATCGGGCCGGTTTCTACCAGCGTTCTGGCTCAGGAAATTCTGCCCCATATCAAAGATGTTCCGGTTTTTGTGGCAGGTGGTATTGCGCGCGGTGAGGCAATCACCAATTACTTGAGAATGGGCGCTGCAGGGTGTCAGCTTGGAACCCGATTTGTATGTGCGACAGAATGTATTGCGCATGCTGACTTCAAAAAAGCGTTCATGCGGGCCAGCGCCCGGGATGCTGTCACAACGGTGCAGGTGGATCCGCAATTTCCGGTTATTCCTGTACGGGCGCTGAATAACGAAGGCGGGCGGAAGTTTATCGAAACCCAGCATGAGGTGATCGCCAAATACAAAGCTGGCGATTTGGATCTGGAAAGCGCACAGCTGGAAATTGAGCATTTCTGGGCCGGAGCGCTGCGCCGGGCTGTCATTGAAGGGGATGTCGAGTTTGGTTCCGTGATGGCAGGACAAAGCGTCGGTATGGTCAAGAGAGAACAATCAACTGCAGAAATTTTGCAGGAGCTGGTCAGTGAGGCTGCAGAGAGTTTTGCATAAGCCTGGCTGACAGGAAGGCAAATGAATAGATGAGTAGCGCGGCAGTCAGTGGCCCGAGGATTCTATTCCGTCAACTCCGAAGGGTGATGGCGGGACAAGGGGATGCTGAGCTCCGCTTGCAGACAATCGTCGGACTGATTGCATCGAACATGATCGCTGAAGTCTGCTCCTGTTACCTGATGCGGGCGGGTGACGTTCTCGAACTTTTTGCAACAGAAGGTCTGAAGAAGACCGCTGTTCATAATACACGATTGAGAGTTGGAGAAGGCCTGGTGGGCGATATTGCCGCTCATGCTCGCGCGCTTAATCTCTCTGACGCCCAAAGCCATCCGCAATTTGCCTATCGCCCGGAAACCGGTGAAGAAGAATATCATTCTCTTTTAGGTGCGCCAATTATGCGCGGTGGCCGGGTTATCGGTGTTCTGGTGGTTCAGAACCGGACGATGCGGCACTATACCGAAGAAGAAGTAGAAGCCCTGCAGACGGTTGCCATGGTCGTTGCGGAGCTGATCAGTTCAGAGCAAATGATCAGCGCGACCGAGCTTCTCGATACCGCTGGTAACGCAACGCTGCCACATCGATTGGCCGGACGCATTCTTGCAGAAGGTCTTGCCAGTGGTTACGCGGTCCTCCATGAGCCGAGGATCGAAGTTCGCAAAACCATTGCCGATAATATTGGAGATGAACTGGATCGCTTGAAACTGGCGATTGACGGACTGCAGCAGTCTGTTGAGGCCATGCTCAATCACTCAGATGCGCTGGTGAACGAAGAATCCCGGGATATTTTTGAAGCCTATAAGATGTTTGCCCATGATAAAAGCTGGCTCAAACGTCTTGATGCGGCTGTCCATTCAGGCTTGACCGCAGAAGCTGCGATCAAACGTGTTCAGGATGATACCCGGGCGCGGATGAAAAAGATTTCTGACCCCTATATTCGCGAACGCTTGTCTGATCTGGATGATTTGGCAAACCGGCTTTATTTCCATCTGGAGGGAAATGTCGGTATTGATCGCCATCATCTGCCCCAGGATACGGTCATTGTCGCGACCAATATGAGCGCGGCTGAACTTCTGGATTATGATCGGGTTCATTTGAAGGCCGTTGTCCTTGTGGAGGGAACGCGGAGCAGCCACGTCGCGATTGTTGCCCGGGCATTGGGCGTTCCGGTCATTGGCCAATGCCATGAAATTTCCGATGCGGTAGAGCAAGGCGATCTTATTCTGGTGGACGGGGAGCATGCGCAAGTGTTCCTCAGGCCCGGGGATGATGTCATCCAGGCCTTTGATCGCAGCGTTCGCCACCGGGCTGAACGCCAGGCAAAATACGCAGCCCTTAGAAATCTGGACGCTGTCTCCAAAGACAAGCAATTGGTCGGTCTGCATATGAATGCTGGTTTGCTGATTGACCTTGACCATTTCGATGAAGCCGGTGCTGACGGTATCGGATTGTTCCGGACGGAATTGCAGTTCATGGTTCGCTCCAAAATGCCAAAAGTGGATGAGCAGACCGAGCTTTACGCCAAGGTTCTGGATAAAGCCGGTGACCGACCGGTCATTTTCCGGACCCTGGATGTCGGCGGTGACAAGGCGCTTCCTTATTTGAAAATGAAGGAAGAGGAAAATCCTGCCTTGGGCTGGCGGGCCATTCGTATTGGTCTGGATCGTCCGGCGTTACTGAAAGCTCAGCTGCGCGCCATGGTTCGGGCGGCTGCGGGCCGAAACCTCACACTGATGTTTCCCATGGTCGCAGAAGTATCGGAGTTCATCGAAGCCAAAGCACTTCTGATGAAGGAGATAAAGCGGGAAGCAGAGAAGGGGAATGCGCCGAAAAAGGTCAAGGTTGGCACGATGATCGAAGTCCCCTCCATTGTCTGGCAGCTTCCCCATCTACTGAATGAAGTTGATTTTGTCTCTGTTGGCTCCAACGATCTGATGCAGTTCTTTTATGCGGTGGATCGCGGAAACTCAATGGTTACGGATCGCTATGATATGCTGAGTTCAAGTTTCCTCACCATGCTGCAATATATCGCGGCTGAATGCGGAAAAGCCAAAGTGCCGATTTCGGTATGTGGGGATGTGGCCGGCAAACCACTTGAAGCAATGACTTTGCTGGGATTGGGATATCGCTCTCTTTCCATGTCGGTGGAGACGATCGGTCCGGTCAAGGAAATGGTTCGCAGTGCAGATATTGCGAGGGTGCAGGAATTTACGGCGCGCCTTTGCCGATCCAAGGAGGTGTCGGCGCGCGAGCAACTGCGTGCCTTTGCCAAAGACCATTCTATTGTTGTTTAATCAGGCATTGTAAGCCAATGAGAAATCCTAAAGGATTGATCCTAATTCTTTTTTGCGGACAATTATCAAAAAATAAATTATCGTCTGGCAATAATCGCGAAGTATGACAAAATTTTTGAGCGATTGAATTTTAGCGGTATCGTGAAATGGCGAAAAAGAAGAACCTGCCATTGGATGAGGCAGCACAGCAACGCCTTACCCTCGCTTTTCCTGATGAGGAAAAGAGCGGCGTTGATCAAGAGCAGGATCAGATCGATCTGGCGACTGAAGCTGCGACCTCTCAGGAACCTTTAGAGACTGAGGAGAGCGGAGACTATCTGACCGTTGGGGACAGGCTTCGCCGAGAGCGTGAAAAGCAGGGGCTAAGCCCTCACCAGATGGCGGAACAACTCAGGCTGCGCCCTCGCCAAATTATCGCGCTGGAAAACGGGGATTACAGTAACTTACCGGGACAGGCATTCGTCACCGGCTTTCTAAGATCCTATGCCAACGCCCTCGGATTGGATGCTGTGGCTCTGGTTGGACTTTACAAATCGGAACATGAAGGCACGCTGCGGGCGCCTCAGTTGGCGTTCCCTGAACCAACATCGGAAGGCCGGATGCCAGGAGGAAACCTGATCATCGGAACGTGCCTTGCGGCTGTTATTGCATTTAGCGGTTGGTACTATTTGCAGAATAACGATCAGGCCGAAATGGATCTGGTTCCGGATTTGCCGGACCGGCTGGTTGCAAAATTAAAAGACTTCACCAGTGCCAATTCGATTTCTGAGACGACGAATGCGCCTCTCCCTACCCCCGTGGAAACACAAAACCAGACGATGGCGACCTCTGATCCAACACCCTCCGCGTCAGTGAACCCTCCCGCTGTTGAAACTGAGGCCGATACACTATCGGTTCAGACAGAGGGCCTCGCTCAGGAAAAGAGTGCAGAAAACAAAGTTCCTGATGACAGTGTTACCGAACCTGTTTTGGCGTCAAGTGGACAACAAACCGAGGAAGGGCCAGCAGAAGTTTCTGCTACTTTGGAAAATCCTGAAAACCAATCGGCTGAACAACTGAAGACAAAAACAACGCCAGCGGTGATAGAAAAAGATCCGGTGCCTACGCCTGATGTTGCTGCGGCCTCGGTTACACCTGCCGCGGTATCAGCTCCACCTCAGGAAGTCGAACCTGCTTCCGAAGGCACGGCGAGCCCATCAGATCCCGAGCAACCCATAGCCGAGCCATCGGTTGCTTCTTTGACATCGACTCAGGCAGTCTTTCCGCAAACAACTTTGAGCGATGATTCGACTAAGAAGGCTGATGTTGTCGCTGAAAGCGTTCCAGAAACATTGGGGGTGGAGAATTCGGACGCCCGTATCATCCTGCTGGCGCATCAGGAAACCTGGATACAGGTGGTCGGAGCGGATCAGGGCGTCGTTCTGGAGCGGGTTTTGGAGCCGGGGGACACCTATATGGTGCCGGTCGAAACCGGTCTTAAACTGAATGCTGCCAATGCAGGAGGGCTTGAGGTCCGGCTGGATGGCACAGTATTGGGATCACTGGGAGGCTATGGTCGTATTGTCCGGGACCTGCCCCTTGAACCCGAGAATCTGAGAACCAGTCTCCCTGCCTCAACCCAATAGCGTTTTCTGAATAGATATCCTCGTTCGGACTTGAATCAGAGGCATACGAGCTAACACTTGATATTTGTCTCCGAAACCGCCATTTTATGCGAAATTTGTGAATGCGGATTTTCCGCCAGCCAGTAAATGAAAATTCAGCCTCATGAGCGTCAGACCCTATCGCGATATTATTCGCCGTCCCTCTCGCCAGATCAATGTTGGAAATGTGAAGGTCGGCGGGGATGCCCCGATCACCGTACAGTCCATGACCAACACATTGACGTCGGACCCGAAAGCCACCATCGCACAAATCCATGCGCTGGAAGAGGCCGGTGCAGATATGGTCCGGGTTTCCTGTCCGGACCAGGAAAGTACGCGCGCCTTGAAGGAAATTGTGCGTGAAACCACGGTTCCTATCATTGCGGATATCCACTTTCACTATCAGCGCGGTATCGAAGCGGCTGAGGCTGGTGCCGCCTGCCTGCGTATTAACCCGGGCAATATCGGATCGCCCGACCGGGTTCGCGATGTGGTGAAGGCGGCCGTTGATCATAACTGTTCCATGAGGATCGGTGTGAATGCTGGCAGTCTGGAAAAAGAGTTGTTGGAGAAATACGGCGAGCCATGTCCGGAAGCTATGGTGGAGTCAGCGCTTAATCATGCTCGGATACTCGAAGATAATGACTTCCATGAGTTTAAAATCAGCGTCAAGGCCTCTGATGTCTTTCTTTCTGTTGCAGCTTATCAGGGATTGGCTGAGGCCTGTGATTATCCCTTGCATCTGGGCATTACAGAAGCGGGCGGTCTGACATCCGGAACGGTCAAATCTTCGATCGGGCTGGGAATGCTGCTTTGGTCGGGGATTGGCGATACCATTCGGGTATCATTATCGGCAGATCCGGTAGAAGAAGTGAAAGTCGGCTATGAAATGCTGAAAAGCCTTGGGTTGCGGCGTCGCGGCGTTACAATCATTTCCTGCCCTTCCTGTGCCCGGCAGGCTTTTCCGGTTATCAAAACGGTGGAAAAGCTCGAAGAGCGTCTGGAACATATTTCGACCCCTCTAACCCTATCGATTATCGGTTGTGTGGTAAACGGCCCTGGCGAAGCGCGGGAGACCGATATTGGTCTGACAGGCGGCGGAAAAGGCAATCATATGGTTTATCTCAGTGGCATGACGGATCACAAGATTGATACGGATGGTATGGTAGATCATATTGTGGATCTTGTTGAAGCCAAAGCAGCTGAAATCGAAGCTGCGGAAAGCTCAGAACAGACAGTCGACGCCTGATCCGGTATAACCGGATCCAAACTACGAAAAGCCCCGAGAAAAACGGAGAAGAAAGTGTCATTACCACAGCCGGTTCGCGGAACTCATGATTTATTGCCAGAAGATTTTCGCACGCACGCTTATGTGCGGGATACCGCACGTGATATTGCAGCGCGGTTCGGCTATGCAGAAATGGCAACGCCGATCTTTGAGTTTACGGAGGTGTTTGCCCGAACAATGGGTGAGACATCCGATGTTGTCTCAAAGGAAATGTATTCTTTTGAAAGCCGGGGCGGCGAGAGCATGACATTGCGCCCGGAATATACAGCCGGGATTTGCCGTTCCTTTATTAGCAATGGGCTTCAGCAGAATGTCCCGTTCAAGGTCTTTGCGAACGGCCCGATGTTTCGCTATGAACGGCCGCAAAAAGGTCGGCAGCGGCAGTTTCACCAAATTGATCTTGAATGCATTGGGGCGGCAGAGTCCAAAGCTGATGTGGAAGTGATTGCTGTAGCCGCCGCAATTTTGCAAAAACTGGGTGTGTTGGAGCGTTGTTCCCTGCAAATCAACACGTTGGGAGATGTTGACAGCAGACACGCTTACCGGGACGCACTTGTTGCGTATTTCAGTGATCATAAAGACAAACTCTCTGAAGACAGTCTGACCCGCTTGGAACGCAATCCTTTGCGCATTCTTGACAGTAAGGATAAGGGGGATCGAGTTCTGGTAGAGCAGGCTCCTGCATTTGATGACTATCTAAACAGCTATTCCACGGATTTTTTCGCCGATGTGCTTGCGGGGTTGGATCAGCTAGGCATCCAGTATGAATTAAACCGTCGCCTGGTTCGCGGCCTGGATTACTATACCCATACGGCGTTCGAATTTGTCACAGATGCACTGGGCGCCCAAGGGGCCGTTATTGCCGGTGGCCGGTATGACGGCCTGATAGAAGCACTGGGCGGAAAATCAACCCCTGGTATCGGCTGGGCAGGTGGCATGGAAAGGCTCGCTCTTTTGGCAAGCGATATCCCGGCAGCAAACCGTCCAGTGGCAGTTATTCCCGTGGGGGATGTCGCGGAAAAAATGGCGGCAACGATTGCCCATGACTTGCGGCTAAATGGCGTGGCTGTGGAGATGGCTTTTAAAGGAAATGTTGGTAAGCGGATGAAGCGGGCCAACAAATTGAATGCACGGGCGGCAATTCTCATTGGTGAAGATGAGTTGGCAAAAAATATTTGCACCTTCAGAGATCTGGATGACGGATCGCAGGAAGAGGTTGCGCTTGAGAAGATTGCCGATCACCTGGCGACACTAGGATAAGGACGGACAATGCTGCCGCAAGAAAAGTTGAAAATGATCCTGGCCCGCTTTGACGAGTTGGAAGCCTCGATGGCCGGTGAAATGGGAAATGTGGCAGCGGATGATTTTGTAAAGATGAGCCGCGAATATGCTGAACTCAAACCTGTTGTGGAGACGATACAGAGTTTTGAAAAGTCTCAAACAGAACTCGCGGATCTGGAAGAGATGTTGGCAGGTGGCGACATGGACGCCGAAATGGCGGAGATGGCAGAGGATGAAGTTCGAGCCTTGAAAGAGGTACTACCTGATCTTGAACATGCGATTAAACTCCAGCTTCTTCCAAAAGATGATGCTGATGAGAAAAACGCGATTTTGGAATTGCGTGCAGGCACTGGCGGAGAAGAAGCGGCGCTCTTTGCGGGTGATTTGATGCGTATGTATCAACGCTATGCTGAAGCAATGGGGTGGCGTTCCGAGACGATGTCATTTTCTGAATCCGATATCGGAGGCTGTAAAGAAGCTGTTATCAAGGTCACGGGCAACAATGTTTTCTCCAAATTGAAGTTCGAATCAGGTGTACATCGGGTGCAGCGTGTCCCTGAAACAGAAACCGGAGGCCGTATCCATACTTCTGCCGCCACAGTTGCTGTGCTCCCCGAAGCGGAAGAAATTGATGTCAAAATTGATGAGAAAGATGTGCGTGTCGATATTTTCAGGGCCTCAGGGCCCGGCGGACAGTCTGTTAATACGACGGATTCCGCGGTGCGTTTGACCCATATCCCGACCGGTATTGTTGTTCAGCAGCAGGATGAAAAATCCCAACATAAAAACAAGGCCAAGGCGATGTCCGTTCTACGGTCGCGTATTTACGAAGCCGAGCGAGCGGCAAAGGCGGAAGAGCGGTCGGCAGATCGGAAAGGGCAAATCGGTTCCGGAGATCGATCAGAGCGCATTCGTACCTATAACTTTCCGCAAGGCCGGGTCACGGATCACCGTATCAACCTGACACTTTACAAACTTGATAAAGTGATTGCCGGTGAAGCGCTTGGGGAAGTGATTGACGCGCTGATCGCGGAAGATCAGGCAGAGCGGTTGGCTGAAGTAGAAGGTCAGGCGTAACATTGATAGGCACGACCATCGCGGAGGTATTGAGTGACGCAACCCGCCTTCTTCGGCAGGCAGGCGTTGACGGGCCGCGGCAGGATGCCCGGCTTTTGCTGGCAACTCTTTTTGACGGAGATCGGGAAATTGTCATTCGGGAACCTGAGAGACCAATCGAAGCGGATGCGCTTAACAAATATCAGGTGATGATTGACCGACGAGCTCGCCGGGAACCTGTCTCCCATATTTTGGGAAGCCGGGAGTTCTGGAGCCGGAATTTTGTCGTAAACGCTCATGTTCTGGATCCGCGCCCTGACAGTGAGACTTTGATTGACGCGGTTCTTGAACGTGTCAAAAAGGGTGCTGAGTTTGATAGACTACTGGACCTGGGTACCGGAAGCGGATGTCTTTTACTCACACTTCTCGCGGAATTGCCAGAGGCTGAAGGCGTGGGGGTTGATCAAAGTGAAGACGCTTTGGTTGTCGCTAAAGAGAATGCTCTGCGGCTGGGGCTCGAGGCCCGAACAGACTTTTTGCAAAGTGACTGGTTCTCTGCTGTTGAAGGTCAATATGATTTGATACTCAGTAATCCGCCCTATATCGAAACAGAGGATGTTCCGCTGTTACAGCCGGAAGTTGCCCAGTATGAGCCACATGCGGCTCTGGATGGCGGGCCGGACGGATTAATATGTTACCGGCACATTATTTCTGAGCTTGGGCACTATCTGCGATCTGGTGGATACACGATTTTCGAGGTCGGGCAGGGACAAGCGGACATAGTCGCCAACTATTTGGAAGATATGAATTTTATTCAGATTGAAATTCATAATGACCTGGCCTCTATCGGACGTTGCGTCAGTGGTCAGCTTAAAAAATAATTTTTTAAAAAAAAGGTTGGAAAATCTGAAAAGCAGGGTTAGGGTTTATACAGATCAGGCGATAACGCCCTGACCCAGTGAGGTCATAGATCTTTTATTTAACTTAAAATCATGTCCATCCCCTTCAGATGTATAGCATCTGTTTTTCGTAATGAGGCTGACATTCTCATCACGCGGGATCGGCGATCAAAATAAGAATTTGAACTCTTTTTAACGGATTCAATAGAATAATGAGAGTTAGCGGTAACAGACGCCCTCGCGGCGGTGGACGTTCCGGTTCTGGAAGCGGACGGTCAGGTTCTTCCGGCGGACGGAACGGATCAAATAACAACAGGCGCTCTAGCGGCGGCAATCGCAGTTATGACAGTAACGGTCCTGACGGCAAAATCAGGGGGTCGGCCTCACAGGTGTATGATAAATACACCACGCTTGCGCGGGATGCGCAGACAGCGGGAGATCCTGTGGGTGCTGAAAATTACTTCCAGCATGCGGAGCATTATTTCAGGATTATGCTGGCCAATAACCTGGTCAAGCCTGAAAGGACGAACGAGCAGCCTGCGGCTGAAGAGAGCGCGGCGGCGGCGGAGCCAGCTGCTGAAGAAAATACGACGGCTTCGTCTCAGGACGACGATGCTGTGACAAGCCCGCCTGCAGAAGAGGCGCCAACGGAAAAACAGAACGAAACGGCTCAAGCTGAACCGGTTGTTCTGGACTTGAGTGCGCCCGATGCCCCTGAGCTTGAGCTTTCTTCTCCGGAAGACGCTGAGCAAGAGGAAAAACCAAAGACCAAACGCCGTGTCAGCCGGACACGGGGCCTCAGACGCCGCGCCAATCGGAGGGATGAAGATAGCTCCGAAACGGACGAACCTCAGACGGCAGAATAGAAAATGAAAGGGAGCCTGTCGGCTCCCTTTTCTGTATACGCTTCCCGGACCTCCTGTCGCTATGGCGGTTATGTTTTTCGAGGTGAATATCTTTCCGTAATTGGGCAATGGGGTGAAGAGCGAATTAAATTCTGCTTTAAAGTAAGATCTATACATTGACGGTAATCTAATGTGAATGTTTTCACTTGCAAAAACGTGGACATTGACCACATCTAGATTAAGGAAACCGCTGGTGGATAAGAACGGATTGCCTCTCATTGGGGTCCGTCTTTGTTGCACAGAGAAACAGCGGTCTATGTGTCGAGGACGAGCATGGATTTCGAAAAATATACCGATCGGTCGCGCGGTTTTGTTCAGGCGGCCCAATCACTTGCCCTACGGGAAAATCATCAGATTTTGAAACCCGAGCATTTGCTGAAAGTGCTTCTGGATGATCCGGAAGGATTGGCGAGTGGTTTGATTAATAAGTCAGGCGGTCAGGCCAAGGATGCGCTGGTTGATACAGAAGCGGCCCTTGTGAAAATGCCGCAGGTAACAGGAAGCGGTGCCGGGCAACTTGGCATGAGCCCGGAATTGGCCCGCGTTTTTAGCGGTGCAGAAAAGCTGGCAGACAAAGCCGGCGACAGTTTTATAACGGCAGAGCGACTGCTGCTGGCACTGACCCTTGAGACAGGATCAGAAACCGCCAAAATTCTAAAAAATGCAGGCGTGACAGCCAATCATCTCAATGAAGCGATTGATGATCTGAGAAAAGGGCGGACAGCCGATAGTACAGGTGCAGAAGGTACTTATGATGCGTTGCGCAAATATGCCCGGGATCTGACCGAAGCTGCTCAGGAAGGCAAGCTGGATCCCGTGATTGGGCGGGATGAGGAAATTCGTCGCACCATTCAGGTTCTCTCTCGCAGGACAAAAAACAATCCGGTTCTAATCGGCGAGCCCGGCGTTGGTAAAACGGCCATCATCGAAGGATTGGCGCTTCGAATCGTCAATGGAGATGTGCCTGAAAGTCTGAAGGGCAAGCGTTTGATGTCGCTGGATCTGGGCCAGCTGATTGCAGGTGCCAAATTTCGCGGAGAGTTCGAAGAACGCCTTAAATCGGTTCTGAGTGAAGTATCGGCATTAGGCGGTGAGATTGTGCTGTTTATTGACGAATTACACACGCTGGTTGGCGCTGGGGCTGCCGAAGGGTCAATGGATGCTTCCAATTTGCTGAAACCGGCTTTGGCTCGGGGAGAGCTTCACTGCGTCGGGGCAACCACACTGGATGAATATCGTAAATATATTGAAAAAGACGCTGCGCTAGCCCGTCGTTTCCAATCTGTCTTTGTTTCGGAACCCACCGTTGAAGACAGTATTTCGATCTTGCGAGGATTGAAGGAGAAATATGAGCTGCATCACGGTGTGCAGATTGCAGATAATGCTCTCGTGGCTGCGGCTACGCTGTCCAACCGTTATATCACAGACAGGTTTTTACCCGATAAAGCAATCGATCTGATGGATGAAGCTGCCAGTCGTTGTCGCATGGAAGTCGACAGCAAACCGGAAGAAGTGGATGAGTTGGACCGCAAAATCCTGCAGATGAAGATTGAAAGCTCGGCGCTTGAGAAAGAGACAGACAAAGCCTCCAAGGACCGTTTGGAAAAGTTGCGGAGTGAATTGCTCTCTTTGGAGGAGAAGTCTCGTGCTCTCACCGAAACCTGGCAACAGGAGAAACAGAAACTCGATACGGCGCAACAGGTAAAGGAAAGGCTGGAACAGGCGAGAAATGATCTGGCCAGTTGCCAGCGGCAAGGTGATTTGCAGCGCGCGGGTGAATTGACTTATGGCGTTATCCCGTCGCTGGAAAAAGAACTTCAGGAAGCGCAGGATGTTGAAAACTCCTCCCTCGTTAAAGAGAGTGTCAAAGAGGAGGATATTGCGGGTGTCGTCTCTCGCTGGACCGGTATTCCTGTCGAAAAAATGCTGTCAGGCGAGCGGGAGAAACTGCTCGAGATGGAAAGCCGCTTGCGTAAGCGGGTGATCGGACAGGAAGAAGCACTGACGGCAGTATCCAATGCTGTGAGGCGGGCGCGTGCGGGGCTTCAGGACGAAAACAGGCCGATTGGCTCCTTTCTCTTCCTTGGTCCAACCGGGGTCGGTAAAACCGAGCTTACAAAAGCCCTGGCTGGTTTCCTGTTTGACGACGAACATGCATTGTTGCGTGTGGATATGTCTGAATATATGGAAAAACATAGTGTCGCCCGTCTCATTGGTGCTCCCCCCGGTTATGTCGGCTATGATCAGGGCGGCGTCGTGACGGAAGCGGTCCGGCGCAGACCCTATCAAATCATCCTGTTTGACGAAGTTGAAAAAGCGCATCCTGATGTGTTCAATATTCTGCTTCAGGTTCTGGATGATGGGCGATTGACCGATGGGCAGGGACGGACTGTTGATTTCAAGAATACGGTGATTATCCTCACCTCCAATCTTGGTAGCGAACATTTGGGGGGGGATGCCGATGCTGATGATCCTCTGGTTCAACATCAAGTTATGGAAGTTGTTCGCGGGGCTTTCCGGCCTGAATTTCTGAACCGGCTGGATGAGCAGATTATCTTCCATCGCCTCAGCCGGGAAGACATGGATGATATTGTCAAAATACAGCTTGATCATCTGACTTCTCGCTTGGAACAGCGCGCGGTGTCTCTGGTTCTCGATACGGCGGCAAGAGATTGGCTGGCGGATCGTGGGTTCGATCCCGTCTATGGCGCGCGGCCACTCAAGCGGGTCATTCAACGGTACTTGCAGAACCCTCTGGCAAGCTTGCTCTTGCAGGGCGATATCTCGGAGGGAGATGTTGTGACGGTCAGCTGTAACGAGCAAGGTTTGCTGATTAACGGTGCCGTTGCAGAAGCTGCTTAATATAAGGATCCAAGAAAAAAGGCGGCTTGAATAAGCCGCCTTTTTTCTGTTTCAGGGCCGTTGCCTTGTGCCTAGTTCAGGCTGGCAACCTGTTTGTTCAGCGGCAATGCAGCAATGGCCTTGTCCATCTGACGGGTAAATGACTTGAATTGCGCCAGTGTTTTGCCTTTTAACTTGCGGCCTGCTGGAAGTTTGACAGACAGCGGATTGATTTGGCGACCGTTTTTATGCACTTCATAGTGAAGATGTGGTCCGGTTGAGCGACCTGTTGAGCCGACATAGCCAATAATCTGCCCCTGTTTGACGCGCTTGCCTTTGCGGATCCCCTTGGCGAAGCCTTTCATATGAGCATAGGCAGTCTTATAGACACCGGTGTGGCGTATGCGGACATAGTTGCCATAGGCCCCGTTTCGGCCAGCCATTTCAACGGTTCCATTCCCCGCCGCCATGATGGGGGTTCCTCGCCTTGCGCCAAAATCCGCACCTCGGTGCATTTTGGTGTATCCCAAAATAGGATGGCGCCGCTTTCCAAACCCGGAAGTGAGGCGGGCTCCGTCGATAGGCGTCCGCATCAATGTTTTTCGAACGCTTTGACCGTTTGCCGAGTAATAGTCAGTAAACCCGTCATCGCTGGTCTTGAAACGATAGAGCGAAATTTCCGTTCCGCTTAAGGTCATGGATGCCCATTGAATGCGGCCTTCTTTAAGAGGCTGCCCATTTTCATCAACATACCGCTCAAAATAGACTTCGAAACTGTCGCCGGTCTGGATCTCTCTTTGGAAATCCACGTCATAACTAAAAATCCGGATAAGATCGAGAATGACCTTGGTTGGCAGGCCGGCCTCGGCTGCGGCAAGAAACAGGGAATTTTCAATAACGCCGCCCGCGCGGGCCATTTGCTTGTCCAGTGAGATAACAGTTTCTTTGACCTGAAAGTTGTTATCGGGTGTTCTGATTGCTGCGACTTGCCGGTCGACATCCTGGTTGAGGGAAATGCTGACAAGACTGACGGAAGAAGCGGCGTTGTCCGGTTGTTCTGCTGACATGTCAAAATTTAGTGTAACATTCTGGCCGACCTTCAGCCGTCTTGGGTCGAAAACCTCGGACAAGGCAGTGATCGCCTGATGGCTCTCTTGCGGGTCGGCACCAGCTCTCGTCAAGACCTTCATCAAGGTATCTCCACGTCCAACAGAGACTGTCTTCGTCTCTTCGGAAGGGTGAGTATCTTTTGATAAATCGAGACCGGTTGGTTTGTTCCCCGGAAGGGGGGGGATTTTGCTGTCAGTGTTATTCCCTGTTTGGGAGGTTATTCCTTCCTCACCGGAGAGGGACGCGAGTTCCTTGTTAGTATCAGAGCTTAAACTGAAAGGTGAATCGGTCGGGATGAGGCTGAGAGCGGCAAGCCCTCCTATCAGTCCCCCAAAGACTATCGCTATCATTGGCAATGCGGCCTTACTTTTCTTGTTCTTGTACAAAGATATATGGTCAAGAATATTGAACACTGATTACACCACCATATTTCGTCAGCAATCGCTTGGTTTTCGTTAACTATAATGATCGGCCCAAACAATGCGTTTAGAGGGTGTTTTTGTCAAGTTTTCCTCAATATTTCCTTAATAAGGCGGGAATTTGATTGTTTTATACAAATCTGTGGGCAGGTTACTGAATTTTGCCTCACACTTGCCGTATGGAGTGTTCATATTGTGAGTGCGGCCTTTAACCTCGATTCATAATATCCGCTGTTTGTAGAAGGCCTGTCCTTAGAGTAATGCGATAAAGGGTCGCGAGAGGGGCGAAAATACGGTTTGCAAAAATGCTGAAAAACGGGGCAATCAAGGGGTAGGGCCAAGAATTTGGTTTTTTTTTAAGAAACTTCAAAAAAGGGTTTGACGTTGTTGTTTGATGGTCCTATAAACCGCTCCACGCCGACGGGGCGGGTTGCTGAAGAGCGGTTGAGAGACTGATGATTTAGCGGTTTGTGTCGAAGGGTTTACGGGGCTTTCAGGGTTC
>JBDWHS010000022.1:0-89123 GCA_039975135.1 Sneathiella sp.
GAGAGGGGTGCCCTCCAACGCTTTGTTTCTGGAAGATGTTTTCGTCCCGGAAAGCGCCCGGCTCGGCCCGGAAGGGAAAGGCTTTAAAATTGTCATGGAAGCCTTCAACAAGTCGCGCCCCTATATTGGCGCCAGAGCTGTTGGCCTGGCACAAGGGGCTATTGATCATACAAAGGACTTTATCAAACAACGCCGCGCATTCGGACAGCAAGTCTCTGACTTTCAGGGGGTGCGCTGGATGATTGCTGACATGGTAACTCAGACTGAAGCCTCGCGCCTGATGGTGTATAAAGCGGCCGCGATGGTCAATGCGGGCGTTCGGGGGAATGAGCTTGCCGGGATGGCGGCAATGTCGAAACTCTTTGCAACCGATACAGCCATGACCGTTGCTGAAAATGCCGTTCAGCTTTTTGGTGCAGCCGGTATTTCATCGGAATATCCGATCGGGCGATATTTCCGGGATGCCAAGGTTCTTAAAATTGTTGAAGGAACCAATCAGATACAACGCAACATCATCGGGAAGCTCTCCCTCGCCGATTAGGGTGACAGATAAGGATAATAAAAATGGAAACAGTAGGGCTTGGCTTCTTTTATGAGGATCTTCCTTTAGGCCGTCAGTTTAAAACCATCGGCCGGACCGTGACAGAAGCCGATATCGTGAATTTCATCAATACGACTGGCATGCAGGAAGTGCTGTTTATGGATCTGGAATTTCTGGAAAACTCTTCTGATATCAAGGGGCGGGTTGCTCCGGGAGCGTTGGCCTACACCTTCGCAGAAGGCCTGCTGGTCCAATCTACCATGCAGCATACTGGATATGCCTTCCTCAATATGGAGCTTAATGTTGAAAATCCGGTGTTTGCCGGAGATACCTTGCATGTTGAATGCGAAGTGATCGAGGCGCGATTGACCAGCCGGCCAGGCCGGGGTCTTGTGCGGACACGCAATAAAATCGTCAAGCAGGATGGTACCGTTGCTATTGTCTACACCCCGCTTCGAATGATTAAATGCCGGGATGAAGCTATGACAAAATAAGAGAGGGAGGCCGCACTGGGACATGTCAGGTTCCAATTAGCCATTTGAATAACAGCTAATGGGGTAAAATGAACGCTGGCAATATGCGACCTCCTTATCCGTTTCCTCGAAAGCCGGTACGTGAACTTTCTATAGAGGAAAAGCGGATATCGAAAGTTCCGCAAATAAAGATAGTTTTTCTTTCCTTATTTGCGGAACAAATAGTATTTTATATGACTATAGAACTGTGGCATGTACCTCCAGGTCCATAGCGTCGGCAGAAAAATCCGCGACATATTTCAAAAATTTTTCGATGGTTTCCTGCTCCTGTTCCGAGAAAGGAGCCAGCAGTTGATTATTTACCTGTAGCGTTATGGGAAGGCTGATCTCGCAAAGCGCACGGCCTTTAGGTGTAATCTCGATTTCGTAACTGCGTCCGTCGGAGGCATTACGCACCCGCCGAACCAGCCCCCGAGTCGACATTCGGTCGATAAGAGCTGTCAAACTTGATTTTCCCATCTTCAGATTTTCGGCAATGATGGAAATGGCCAGGCCATTTTTCACAATCAATTGAAATAGGACCGCTTGTTGGGTAGCCGTCAGATCAAAATGCTTTTTCAGATTTTGATCGGCTGCCCGGAATAGCGCGCTATGAGCCCGTTGAAGTAAATGAAATATTTTACGTTGTTTCATGATCAATATATTTCGAATGTGAACTATATTTAATTCATATTCGAACTATATTCATTTTGCAACCCTCTTCTGTCGGAAAAATTCAAACAAAGGTTGGAACAGCGTTGGATATCGCGATTTAATAGGGGGGGTAAAGGGGATAAAAAACAACAAGAACATGGGAGCAAAAAGATGCCTTACTCAACGCTGAAAATCGCCACCAATGAGCGGCATGTCGCCATCACGCTCAACAGGCCGGATGCGCTGAATAGTATTTCCCCGTTGATGATGGAAGAGCTTAATGCGGTGCTGGATACGCTAGAGGATCATCAAGCACTTTGTGCCCTTTCCCTGACCGGGGAGGGGCGCGCTTTTTGTACAGGTGTCGATTTGAAAGAAGCACAAAAGAGAATGAAAGGCAGTGATGCTGCATCCGTGAATAGTCAGTTCCTGGATGATCTCAGAAAGCTATTGTTAAGGCTGGAAGCGTTTCCCGCCCCTGTCATCGCGGCAGTCAATGGTCTGGCGCTGGCAGGCGGGCTTGAAATGGTACTGGCCTGTGATCTGGTTCTGGCAGCCCAAAGTGCCAAGCTGGGAGATGCTCATGCCAATTATGGGCTGGTCCCGGGCGGCGGCAGCTCGATCCGCCTGCCCAGAATAATTGGCCCGGTCCGGGCTAAGCAGATGATTTTTTCCGGCGATTTCTTGCCGGCATCACAATTGATGGACTGGGGGTTGATCACCGAGGTCGCGGCTGATGAAGAATTACCCGCCTGCTTAAAAGATTGGGTAAAGAAACTGACGAGCCGAAGTCCCCTTGGCCTTCGACGGATGAAACGCATGGTGAATGATGGGCAGGGCATGTCACTGGAGGCAGGCCTTCGCTACGAGCTTTCCCTGAATGCCCAGCATGCTGGCTCCAACGACCGGTTTGAAGGTCTGGCTGCCTTTAACGAAAAACGATCCCCGGATTTCAAGGGGAATTAATGGTCCTGAACCTTGATCTTCTACGAGGTTAGAATCGCCAGGCTTGCCAGTGTCAAAACCGTTGAGATGAGGATGGTTTTGGTCATGACTTCTGTTTGGATATTGTATTGCAGGGCAATCACAAAAGGCATGGCACCGCACGGTCCGGCGGCCAGAAGGATGATCGGGTCCTTCCAGTCTACCGAGATATCAAGGGTCGAGACGCCGAAATAGGCGAGAGCCGGGTGGACGATAATTTTTAAGACAAGAACAGCGACAATAATCCCGCCCAGCGGCCTGAGAGTTGTCTCGGACATGATGACACCAAGCGCGAAGAGCGTTACCGGCGCAGCGGCGGTACTCGCAAATCCAGCATAAGTCATCAATCCGGAAGGCAGGTAATGTGCATAAATATTCGCGATAATGCCGGCAACCAACGCCATCAGAGCGGGGTTTTTGATAATTTTTATGAGGGTGGCGGCAGGGGAGGGTTTGCCGGGCGCCAGAATATCCATCAGGAAAATAGTACCGCAGAAAAGAACCGCGAGATCAACGATGATGGCAGCGGTTATTGGAGCCGCAGCGGACTGCCCGTAGATGAGCGTTGCAATGGGCAGAACATAATACAGATGGTTGACAAAGGCACAGGTCATTCCAATGAGCAGGGCTTCTCTAATTTCCCGGCCAAAGACTTTGTGGGCGACCCATGTGCCAATCCCGTAAACGAGAATTTCGGAGGCGAAATACAGGCTGAGGGCCGGTCCGTCATAGTCTTGAAAAGGTGCTTTGGCCAGCAGGATGAAAATGAGGGCTGGCTGGGCGACAAAGAACACAAATTTGTTCAGCGCGCGTGCCGTCTCACCATCAAACAATCCGATCCGGCCAACCGCAAAGCCAATCGCCATAAGAGCAAAAATAGGAAGGATGGGATCAAGAAGTGTCTGGAGCATTCGGTCGCTTTTCAGAAAAGGGGGAGGGGACGGGCGGGAAGAGAATATCAGCGCAGCATGACTTTGGCAGCCCGCCCGAGAAAACTGCCCGCGGCCAGGCCAATGATGGCGCAATAGGGGGCAATGAACGCAATCTGACTTTGCAGATCAGGATTTGTCGCCTGCATAAAACCATTGGCAAAATTCATCCAGAAAAGCGTCATCATGCTGAGCAGAGTAACCCATTCTCCTTTTAAGGTGACAGTTGAGCCTTCCTTCTTCAGCAACCACCTTTCTTGAAGGTTGAATCCCAGAAAAGAGCCAAGACCATAAGCGATGGCAAAAATACTCCAGGCCGTTGGCGGTGAGGCGAGTGAGCTGACAGCCTGGAGGCTGAGGATCCCCAGCAAGGGAAGGCAATAAATCAGGATAACGGGTGTTTCTCTGAGTTTTGTTGCCTTATGACCCAAAAAGACCAGAAGGGCGAGCAAAGGCCAAACCCAAACCGGTGCGCCCGTTAGAATATTGCCGATCACCTGCTGTCCCCGCCTTAATACCTTGATTGAACCGGGAGTGTTACCAGTTCAACCTTGATAATCAAGGCAAAAATCAACGGGGGAGACTATGCTGCACCTCTAAAAATGCAGCTACACCGCCCTGCCAACTTTCCTGGCCATGTCCAGAAAACGGGCCCGCTTTTGCTCGTTTGCGGATAGCATGGGTCCAAGATTTCTGATCCTTCCAACTTTGAAGCCACAAAATTCGAGGATCTGTTTCTTTAAAATAACATGCCATCCGGCGCGATAGATCCAGCGTAGATACCAGGTTGGTGTATCGGATGTAATCAGCGCTTCTGCCATTCGTCCTTTCAGATGCCCGATTGGCAAGGCTTTGCCTTCTTCATAGTGAAAAGCTTCACCCGGGCGCAGAAGCCGGTCGAAAAGACCTTTTAGTTTCGCCGGGGCCGCTCCCCACCACAGCGGGTGGACAAGGATCATCCGGTCACACCATTTCATCTCTTCCCACAGCTGCTCCAAATCCGGTTCCAGATCGTGAGTGGCCTGATAGGCACCTTGCAGGCTCGCTTCGAAGTCGAGATCCGTCAATTTAACATGCCTGACTTCTGCGCCGACTTCTAGTGCCCCGGCTTTGACGGCTTCTGCCAGAGCGTTACAGAAGGATTTTTTCTCCGGGTGGCCTTCGAGGACCAGAATTTTGTTCGTCATTATCGTCTCCATATATAAAAATGACCACGGTCAATTTTATAAAGGTCTATAGTAAAAAATGACCATGGTCAAATAATCAAACGAAAGATGGACATGAAGCCTGTTCAAAAAAGAAGCCTGCAGACGCAGGCCCGCATATTGGAGACAAGCCGTAAGTTGTTTGAAGCCGAGGGATGCGAGAATGTGACGGCGGAAATGATTGCGACCGAGGCCGGGGTGGCCAAAGGGACGGTATTCGCCCATTTTCAGGATCGGTCAAATCTTATTGCTGCCGTTGGAATGCAGGAAATGCAGGAAGCGGTTTGTGTTATGGAACGCCGGGCCGCAGACACCAATCTGGCACCACTGGTTGACCGTGTGCTGGCTCTTTATGAGCCGCTTCTGACACTCTTTTCGCGAAACTCCGAATTTGCCAGGTTGTTTATTAACCAGTCGACCTTTGATGAAGGACCCTGGTCCACCCAGTTTCGCAATAGCTGCGAGAGTTTTGAAGAGACGTTAACCGATTGCCTTGAAAGGGAAAAATCGCAAAAGCAATGTGATGTTGATGCACGGTTGCTGGCTGAGGGCGCACAGGCCTTTTTTCTCCAGATTGTAACCTATCGAATTGCCGGTTGGATTAAAGATGATGAGGCCGCGCAGCAGAAATTCAAATCTTATTTGAAGGTCTGGTTGGTATCTATGTGAGCGCCGTGCAATTGGAGGAATTGAAGTCCGGGAAATAAGAGTTGGGGGTTTGTGTCACACACTTGGCACCGACCGTTTCCCCCTTATTCTTATTATTGACATGATACTATCATTCATGAATGAATGTATCAATAGAAAAATGACAAATTGTCAGAAAAATATCGACGGGATCGAACCTGTTGATTTTGCGGGATTTTCAGATAGGATCAGGCGAAAAAATAAACGTCAGGTTTCCTGGCTAGCCAGGATTTGGGGACGGGATATGCAAAAACAAACAGGGGAGGCAGGCGGATCTTCGCAGAGCGGTGAAGGCGCGGCTTCTGAAAAACGGACACAGGCGCAGCGCCGGGAAGAGACGCGGCACAAACTGATTGCAGCAGCGATTGATCTTATTCATACCGACGGATGTGTGAATCTGACAACAACGCGGGTTGCCAGTGCTGCCGGATTGACGCGCGGTGCCATTCAGTATCATTTTTCCAACCCCAAGGATTTGTTGCGCGAGGTGGTTGTTACAATCGTTCAGCAAATCAATGCTCTGGTCGACAAAGCGGATTTGGCTGGACTTGAAAAGAGTGAACGGCTCGATAAACTGATTGATCATTATTGGGAAGGATATAGCAGCGGTATCTATGTTGTTTTTCTGGAAATCACAACCCGGGGCCGTTTGGATCCTGAGCTGAAACAGGTGATCGAGGAAGCGATTGGTATTCTGGAGCAGGAACGGGATGAGCAATGGTTGGGCCTGTTCCTGGATTATCCACAGAGCAAATCAGAAAAACTGAACTGGCGCGCCACTTTGCTGGTCTTGCTCAGAGGCCTTGCCGTCAAACAGATGTTCGCCAGTCCTGATGACGATATCGAGGCGCATTATCGGCGCTGCAAAGATATGTATAAGCGTTATATTGAAGGCGGCCCGCCCCCTCTTTGAGGTCCCTCAACTTTCTTTCAGCACATTTTTGTCAATCCCGTATTTTCTGAGGCGCAAGTATAGCGTTTTATAGGGAATTTGTAGTCTGTCAGCGGTTTTCTGCATGGAGCCCTGATTATCCGTCAAGGCTTTGAGGATCAGGCTCTTCTCGTAAAGATCAAGTTTTTCCTGCAGGCTCGCGGCAGGGAGGGAGCTGCCCTCTTCAACGCGGCTTTGGCCTTTGATCGGCAGACCCAGTAAATGGCGTTCGGCGGCGCTGACAAGCTCTCGCACATTGCCCGGCCATGTGTGGGATAGAAGCTCCTGTTCGAGGGCGGCTGGAAGGTCCGGCACTTCTTTTCCCAGGCGGTCGGCGGCGCGTCCCAGAAAAGTATTGAACAGAAGCAAGATGTCACTGCCTCTTTCCCGGACAGGGGGAATGTATATTTCAGCCACATGAAGGCGATAATAAAGGTCGTCGCGAAAATGCCCTTGTTGCGCCTGGGCAAACAGGTCTTCTTTACTGGCGGCGATAATGCGGATGTCAACAGGAATGGATCTGTTTCCGCCAATGGGTTCAACAACCCGGTCTTGTAGGACACGTAAAAGGCGCACTTGCATATCAAGGGGCATCGACTCAATCTCATCGAGAAAAACCGTTCCGCCATCCGCATGCTGAAGTTTGCCAATCCGTCGGTTCTGAGCGCCGGTAAAGGCGCCTTTTTCATGGCCGAACAATTCGCTCTCGATCATGTTCTCCGGGACCGCACCGCAATTGATGGCGACGAAGTTGCCGCCTTTTCGGGGACTGAATTCATGGAGGCAACGGGCCACTTCTTCCTTGCCGGAGCCTGTTTCACCCCGAATGAGGATATTGGCATCCGCCTGAGCCAGGGCTGCAGTTGTCTTGCGAAGGGCGCACATGCTCTCCGATTGCCCGATAAGCCTTTTTGACAGGCCATCTGTGTCCGGGCTTGTCTTCTTGAATTCGCGATTTTCTAGGACAACGGCCCGGTGGCGTGCGGCCCGCTCGGTGCATTCCATAAGCTGGCGTGGATGCACGGGCTTTTGCAGAAAGTCCCAGGCCCCGATCCGCATGGCGCGCACTGCCATATCCACATCGCCATGCCCGGTGAGCAGAATGACCGGAAGCTCCGGATCAATCATCATCGCTTTTTCCAGAAATTCCAGGCCATCCATCTCGGGCATCCGAACATCGACAATAACCACCGAAGGAAGCTCAACAGACAATGTGTCGAGGGCAGGGATCGCTCTGTCATAGGTAACAACCGTCCGTCCCGACAATTCCAGAGTTTGCGCTGCACTGCTGAGGACTGCTGGATCGTCATCAATAAAATAGACGGAAATATTGGTTCGAAGAGAGCCCATTACCAGATCTCCTCGGCTTGCATTAATCTGTTTTGATCCAGCGGTTTGACAGGAAGGGACACTGTGAAAGTTGCGCCGCCCTCCTTCTTGTTCTCAGCTTCAATGGTTCCGCCCAGAGACCGGGCAATGTTATAGGAGATAGAAAGACCTAACCCCATGCCTTGGCCTACTTCCTTCGTTGTGAAGAAGGGATCAAACAGGTGAGGCAGATCCTCCCGTGTAATACCGGAACCCGTATCGGAAAAGGATAGGGTGAGAACAGCCTCTTCCTTGCTCGCTATGGCCAGGGTTAATGTTCTTTGCGAGGGTTGTTTCATGGCATCCAGTGCATTGGAAATCAGGTTGATGACAATTTGTTCCAGACGCAACATATCTGTCTGTATGGAGACCGAGTCTTTGGGGACGCTATTGATCAGGGTGATCTTGTCCTGTTTCATCCGTTCGGAAAACAAGCCCAAGGCTCGCTCGATAATCATACCGGGATCGACAGTCGCAAAATTGAGATCCGGCTGCCGGGCCAGGGTTCGCAAGTGGGACGCGAGTTCAATGAGCCTGCGTATTTGGACATCCATATCCTGCAGAGCTTGGCTCGCCGCTCCCAAATCTCCCTTTTCTATCAGGAGGGTTGCGTTATGCACCCAATTGGAGACCGCCATCAGGGGCTGGTTAAGTTCATGGGAAATACCCGAGGCCATTTTACCAAGGGAGGCGAGCTTACTGGCCTGAACCAGTTCTTCCTTGGTGCTGCGCAGCAGGGTTTCTGTTTGTTTGCGGTTGCTGATTTCCTGCAGCAATTCCTGGTTGGTGTTTCTCAAGTCAAGGGTGCGAAGTTCAACGGTTTCTTCCAGTTTGTCCTGAGCTTCTTTGCGGTCCGTGACGTCATAGACCGTGAAAATAAGTTTGATACCGCCGCGCTGAGAAATCCGGCGACAAGCGATGTCTCCTGGGAAAATGCGGCCATCACGGCATCGGAAAAGTAGCTCGATAATGGCGTCTGCCTTCGGGTCTTTCATCAAGTCAGACAGCGTCGATCTGTCACTGGTCAGGACAAGGTCAATAATGGAGTGTCCTGTTTGTGTTGTCGGTTCATTTTCATATCCGAAAAGCTGGCGAGCCGTATGGCTCAGAAATTCGATTGTTCCGTTCGTATCGGTCATGATCAAGCCGGCCACGGAACTTTCGATGATGGCCCGGGTTTGCTGTTCTTCAACCTCCCGGGCGGTATTTCGAAAGACGACGAGAGCTTCCGCCATGCGGGCAATCTCATCATCTCCCTGAATGTGAATGGGGGCGTTCAAATGCCCGTCTGCAATGCGCTGCATGGATGCCCCTAAAGAAGTCAATCGGCGGATCAGAGACCGCCGGACAAAAACATGACTGGCGAAGAAGGCGAGAAATGTGACCAGCGCGACGGCCAGGGCCAGTTGTGCTGTGCGGGTTCGGATCAGTTGTCTGGATTGATCGGCACTCTCCTGAACGGCCCGTTCTGTTCGCTTGACATTCAAGGTGAGGATCAATCGGATCTGTCGAATTTTAACTTGAATTTTATCAAGCTCACGGGTGGTGTTTTCATCCACGGCAATCTGCTTTTCTTTCAGCGCGATCAAACCCTCTTTTCCTTCAAGCTGTGCCATGATCCGAATGATATTTCGGCGAATGTCAGGGGAAAGGTTCTGCGACCTGGATGTGAGCGATGACGTCAGCGCCTTAAGGAGCGGGATTTGCTCATCCAGTTCAGTCTGGGTTCCCACTCTGAGCCAGTTGGTCATATGGCCTTGAAGCCGGGCCAGGGTACGGTCAAACTTGACCAACTCGATATCGACGGTCTTCTGGGCGTTGGCCTCTGCTGTTTCGTATAGACCGGGCTGATTGAACAGCGCCTCCAGTTCTTGCAGAATCTCCCGCTGAGCCTCAAGCAGGTTAATGCGATATTTAGCGGAACTGTTTAACAGGGTCAGGCTGGTTTTCAGGCGTTCAACCAGCCTGCCAATACGTTCATAATTTTCCGCCTCGATCTGCTCTGATGTAGAGGCGACGTTGAGCGCAGCCATTCTGTTCAGATCGTCAAACAGCCGCTCATAGATTTTCTGCCGCTCGTTATCCGAGGAAGCTCTGGCAAGGTTGGGGCCCTTGCCGTGAAAGCTGTTAGCGATGCTTAAAAGATGGATGGATTTGGAAAGGGACGGAGTTCGAACTTCATTAAATTCGCTGATTTGCTCTCCCAGCTCCTCGAAGGCCAGCCAGGAGAGGATGAGGGTGCCAACCATCACAGCACAGATAATGGCAAAAGCCAGATTAACCCGGGCTCCAATACCGCTTGGCAGGAGGCGCAAGCGCTGCCTTGGCCGGGGCGTGGGATTATATGTATGTTTCGTCTCTGGCATTGTGTCAGGGTAGGGGGATCAGACTGACCCCTGCAAGCTTTTCGAGTATGTGAAGATGCTTTAACGGCATCGAAAAATTATCAAATCGGATAATATTGTCATATTTTACCAGTATCGTCTGTCAATTTTATCCAGAATGATAGAATTCGGGACCGAAACAACAGCACGGGATGCCCGAAAATCGGGGCTTGAGGGAGGTATGCGCAAGTTGGCCCGCTCTTTGCTATGAGGAAGGGAACGGCTGATGAACTGGCCGGATGTTTAATTTGAAATGAAAATTGGGGAGGAACCAAATGCGTTCAAAATTACTGGCCTGTGCGGCCACACTCATTGGCGGCGCCATGATGACATTGGCGTCATCACCCGCTCATGCACAACAGGATTGCCCACGCGGCACGCTGGATACGCTTTTTTGTGACGTGGATAAAGATCTGGTCGCGGATCAGCCAACAGATGAAAGTAAATGGAAAGATCCAAGCACATTGGTCTTTACCTATACGCCGGTTGAGGATCCAGCCGTTTACCGCGATGCATTCGCGGATTTCCAGGCGTATCTGTCAAAGGCGACGGGTAAAAAAGTTGTCTACTATACGGTTCAGTCCAATTCCGCTGAAATCGAAGCCATGCGTTCCGGTCGTTTGCATATTGCCGGTTTCTCAACAGGTCCAACCGGTTTTGCTGTGAACCTGGCAGGCGCCGTTCCAATTGCGGTTAAAGGAACGCCAGATGGCTTTCAGGGCTATAACCTGATCATGATTACCCGCAAAGACAGTGGCATCAAATCTCTGGCAGATCTTAAAGGCAAAAAGATCGCTCATACCTCGCCGTCTTCCAATTCAGGTAACCTGGCACCTCGTGCTTTGCTGCCAGATGAAGGTCTGGTTCCAGGCGAAGATTACAACATTGTTTTCTCCGGAAAACATGACCAGTCAATTCTGGGTGTCGTCTCTGGTGACTACGATGCCGCGCCTGTGGCATCCGATGTTTTTACACGGATGGTGGCCCGCGGTGTTGTGAAAGCGGATGAGATTGAAATTCTGTATCGCAGCCCGAAATTCCCGACATCTTCTTTTGCTTATGCGCATGATCTGCACCCGGATCTTGTTCACAAAATTGTCGGAGCATTCCACACCTACCGGTTCCCTGAAAACATGCAGAAAGCCTTTAAAGGCGCAGACCGTTTTTATCCTGTGACTTATAAAGCGGACTGGGATGTTATCCGGACCATCGCGGCTGCTACGGGCGCATCCTATGACCGTAAAGGTCTGGATGCCATGGCAGCAAAAGCTGCGGCGAAAAAAGCCAAGAAAGCGGCTGCGAAAAAGAAAAAGCAGTAACGAGACAGGATTTGGCTGGTTTTTGCCAGCCATCCACTCCTTCCTGGAGGGAGGCCGGGCCTTACGGGTCTGGCTTCCGCCCGCGTCGCGGTACAGGAAGTCTGCATTTCGCCTTGAAAGATCAAGGCAATAAAGATTTGTTACAGGAATTTATTATGACCCAATCGGCCGCCCAGCAGGACATGCAAGCGGGACCGCAATCCTCCCGTGCGCTTGTCATCAATAATCTTTTCAAGGAATATACACCCGGCAAGCCTGTTCTTTCCGATATCTCCCTTGAAATCGAAGCCAAAGGTATCACGGCCATTATTGGCCCCTCTGGTACTGGTAAAAGTACGCTTATCCGTTGCATCAACAAACTGGTTGATCCGACAAGCGGCGAGATCCTTTTCATGGGCGAGAATTTGGCATCCTTAAAGGGGCGCCGGTTGAGAAATGCCCGCCGTCATATCGGTATGGTCTTTCAGGAATATAATCTGCTGGAACGCTTGTCTGTCATGGAAAATGTCTTGAGCGGGCGTTTAGGATATGTCTCCCCCATTCGGGCATGGCTTCGGAAATTTTCAGGTGAAGATGTGGCCAAAGCTTTTGACTTGCTGGAGCAGGTCGGCATGGGAGATTTTGCCGATCAGCGCGCCGATGCACTCTCCGGCGGTCAGCGTCAGCGGGTTTCCATCGCGCGGGCCCTGATGCAGTCTCCGAACATATTGCTGGCGGATGAACCAACCTCGTCACTTGACCCCAAAACCTCGGTTGAAATCCTGGAATTGATGACCGAGCAGGCGCGGCTTCGCAATATACCGGTGATCATCAATATTCACGATGTGTCGCTTGCCAAGCGGTTCGCGGATCGAATTGTTGGTATGTCGGCCGGCAAGGTGATTTTCGATGGGCCGCCGAAAGATCTGCAAAATGATCATTTGAAAGCCATTTACGGTGGTGAGGACTGGTTGGCATGAGCGTGTCCGGAAGCACTGCCAAGGCAGCGCGCAAATACGTGCCCAAGCGGAACTGGCTGGCCACGTTTGCCTATATTATTCTTGCCCTCTATGTCGCCTATGCACTTTCGCTTTTTGATGTAAGCGGCGCGCGGCTTGTTCAGGGTCTGGGACATGGTGCAGATTTTATTGGCCGGATGATGCCGCCGAATTTCGAGCGCTATAACCTGCTGATTGAAGGGCTTTTGGAAAGCATTCAGATTGCCATTATTGCGACCACTGCGGGCGTCATACTGTCTTTGCCGGTTGGTTTTTTGGCGGCACGCAATTTGATGCCGGCCTGGGTGACCTGGCCCGCACGGGCATTGATTGTTGCCTGCCGATCCTTCCATCCTGTTATCGTCGCTATTCTGTTTGTGAAGGCCGTCGGTTTCGGTGCTTTGGCAGGAACATTGGCGCTGATCGTGGCTTCCATCGGCTTTATCGCAAAACTGTTTGCAGAGGCTATTGAAGAGATTTCGTTGAAGCAGATCGAGGCCATTCGGGCAACCGGTGCTCCTTTCTCCAGCGTTATCACCTATGGTGTGCTGCCTCAGGTCATGGGGCGCTTTATCGGCTTTACTTCCTATCAGCTGGACTCAAATCTGCGCAATTCCACCATGGTGGGGATTGTCGGTGCCGGCGGTATCGGCGGCACCTTGTTTGCAGCCTTCCAGCGGTTCGACTATGACTTTGTCTCTGCGATCCTGATCGCCATTATTGCGGTGATTATGGTGGCGGAAGGGATTAATAATGTTATGAGGAAACTGTATCGATGAGTGAAAGTCTTCCTGATAACCAGACTTTTCTGGAAAAACGCACCTGGCAGCGATTTACTCCCTTTGAGCGGACCGGCCGTTTCCTGTTCTATATTGTTACGATTGCCGCCATTGTGGTGTCCATGCGGACGATTGAAATTATCCCGGAATTTCTTCTGGATGCGCCGGAGCAGATAGCGGATATGTTCAATCGTATGTGGCCGCCTGATGCGAGCTATTATCCAAGCACTATTCATGAAGCGCTTGTGGAGACGATCCATATTGCGACTGTTGGAACCTTGTTCGCCGTTATTCTGGCCATTCCGGTTGGCGTGATGGTGGCCGAGAATGTGACACAGAATAAATTTCTGAATTGGTTCGCCCGTCTCATTCTGGTGTCCTCCCGAAGCATTAACTCGCTGGTATGGGCATTGCTGTTCGTTGCCATCGTCGGCCCGGGTCCGTTGGCCGGAGCGCTCGCCATTGCTTTCAGATCTGTGGGTTTTATCGGTAAGTTGTTTGGTGAAGCGTTGGAGGAAAGCCACAAGGGACCGATTGAGGCCCTGCAGACAACGGGGGCTCCCTGGTTCAGCATCATGACTATGGGATATTGGCCGCAAGTATTGCCAACTTTCTGGTCAATCGTTCTGTTCCGTTGGGATATCAATCTGCGGGAATCAGCGGTTCTTGGCCTGGTCGGTGCCGGCGGTATCGGCGTGGCTCTCAGTACAGCTCTTGAGCTTTTTTACTGGGACCGCGTTGCCATGGTTCTGCTTAGTATGCTGGTTGTCGTGGCTATCGTCGAGCTGGCTGTGACACAAATCCGTAAACGGATTATCTAAGCTCAATCAATGAATTGCGAGAGATGGCTGAACGGTTCGTCTCTCGCAAAAGATTGCAAAAATCCACGATTATTGTATATTTATCTTTCCTCCAGCGGCTGCAAGTCGCCCTCTCACATTCCGTCTGACCAGGGTTGCGCTTCATAAAATTGGCTTCATTGCCTGTGCCGCGCTCTGAACTTGAGAAGGAAAGATAATGACAGAAACGACCCTCGAAGCCGCGTTCAGAATCCAGTCGAAGGCCTGCGCAAATCTCGATTCTCCATTTATGGAGCGGTTTTGCGCCCTGCTGGCAGATAATCTGCCCCATGAGGGTCCGGTTTGGAAGAAAATCCGGGATTGGGAAGGAGATGTCTCTCCCTATGGAGATTCTGTTCCTTTGCGGTTGGCCGGTGCTTTTCACGGCCTGGCACGAACAGGCCGGATACCGGAACTGAACGCCGTCTATCCACCGCATGACGGTAAGGCGAGCGATCAGGCAGTATTGAATGCTGTTGAAGCGGTGGCTGCGAAAGAGGCGGAGTATATTCTGGCCCGTCTTGAAAGTGCGCCGCAGACGAATGAAGTGCGGCGGGCCGGCGTATTGCTCCCCGGTTTTTTTGAGGTTGCCCACAGAACGGGACTGTCTGAACTGGTGACATCAGAACTCGGCGCGAGTGCCGGATTAAACCTCTATTGGGATCATTTTCGCTATAAACTTGGCGATTTGACTTGGGGCGATGGGAGTTCTGATGTGGTGCTGGAGCCGGATATTCAAGGTCAATTGCCGGCGGCGGCCGAGTTGACGGTAAGAGCGCGAGCCGCCTGTGATCTCAATCCCGTCGATATTCATCAGCGTGAAGAGCGGGAAAAGCTCTTATCCTATCTTTGGCCGGATCAGATGGCGCGCATAAAGAAGACAGAGGCCGCGATCTCTTTTGCAGCGAGGCAGTCTGAAAAAATAGTTCAGTCAGATGCCATTGACTGGTTGTCCAAAAGGCTGGCAGAGCAGCATGAGGGGGCTGTCCATGTTGTTTATCATACGATCGCCTGGCAGTATTTTCCGGAAGAAAAACAAAAGAGCGGCGAGGCGCTGCTCAAAGAAGCCGGGAGCCGGGCAACCAAAACCAGCCCTCTAGCCTGGCTGCGCCTTGAGGCTGATCAGGACAAACCTGGAGCCGCCTTGTCCCTGACTGTATGGCCAGAAGGGGAGACCCGCATATTGGCGCGGGGTGACTTCCACGGCCGTTGGATCAAGTGGATGTAATATAAACTAATTTAACCGGTTTAATGTGAGTTAATGGATTTCTGAAGCTTTGTAATCATGTCGCTTTCTGCGCTCGCGGTATAGGGTTGTACGTCGCCCGCGCCCCAGACAGGGGCGGGCCAGGCATCGTCCGATGTGAAGCGTGCGATGATATGAATATGCAGTTGCGGCACCAAATTGCCAAGAGCACCGACATTGATTTTATCCGGTGAGAAGCTGTCTTCCATCATTTGCGCTATCTGATGCATTTCCTGCGTGACGATGGCATAGTCCTTTTCCGATAAATGGTGTAATTCAGTCAGATTATCCCGTTCGGGAACCAGAATAACCCAGGGAAATCGAGCATCTTTCATCAAATACAGGCTGCTGATTTGCAGTTTGATGATAGGGAGGGTATCAGCTTCCAGACGGGGATGGAGTTTGAACATTTGTCTTCCTGTTTTGTCGCTTCATTGGGTGTTGGCATTCAGGGATCATCTGTCTATCTTAGGCAAAAAACAAAAACAATGTGATCGGTTGTTGTCGTTTTCTCTACACCGGCCACGATTTATAATCATTAGGAGATAACAATGAGCGGAACGCCAGCTCCCCAGACTTTGTATAGTGATTTGACGGATGTTGACGGATTTATACCGTTTCCGGACAGGATCAGAGAGATGGCTGCCCGCCATCCGGATTTGACCGTTTTGAAGGCAGATGGGGAAGGCAGACGCTGGTCGGAGCTGATGCCGCGGGTGAACCAGATCTCTAACATGCTTGCGGGCAAAGGGTTTCGCAAAGGGGAGAAGGTTGCAGTTCTTGCCAAAAGCAGTATCGAATATATGGAAGTGTTTCTGGGAACCCTGCAAGCTGGCCTTTGCATTGTTCCGCTATCCGGTATGGCGTCTTCCGTTCAGCTGGAAGGCATGATCCGAGATTGTGGCGCTCGTATGGTCTTCGCGTCTTCAGGCACACTCGAGTTGCTCACCCCGTTTATCGGTACTTTGAAAGCATTAGGGGCGGATAACTGTATTGCGTTTGATTTTGAAGCAGAAGGCTGGATGTCCTATGAGGATTTACTGAAAGGCGCCTCTGATGCTGACTATAAAACCGAGATCAATCCAGAAGATCCGTTTAATCTGATTTACAGCTCCGGCACGACCGGTGTTCCCAAGGGCATCGAGCAGAGCCACTCCATGCGGGCGCAACATACATTTCGCTTTGAAAATCTGGGTGTGGGGCCTGAGAGTGTCACTTTATCTTCAACAGCCTTGTATTCCAATACAACGCTTGTTGTCATGCTGCCCACATTGGCGCTGGGCGGGCGGGTTGTGCTCATGTCGAAATTCAATGTGGAAGACTATCTGAAGCTGGCAGAGTCGGAGAAAGTTACACACAGCATGTTAGTGCCGGTCCAATATCAGCGTATTCTGGCTCATCCGGACTTTGGCAGCTTCGATCTTAGTCATTTCCAGGTGAAATTTTCAACCAGTGCGCCGCTCCGTGAAGGTGTGAAGGTGGATGCACTCAAACGCTGGCCAGGAAAACTGATTGAAGTATACGGTCTGACAGAGGGCGGTATTGGAACTGTTCTATCCGCAACGGAATTCCCGGATAAACTTGCATCCGTTGGCAAGGCTGGTGAAGGAGTTGATCTTCGTATTATTAGCGAAGAGGGTATGGAGCTGCCCGTGGGCAAGGTCGGTGAGATTTGCGGTCGATCTGATGCCATGATGACTGGATATTATAATCGGCCTGACCTGACCGAAGAGATGCTGTGGACATCGCCGGAGGGGCTGGTCTTTTTCAAAAGCGGTGATATGGGCCGTCTTGACGAAGATGGTTTCCTGTATTTGCTGGACCGCAAAAAGGATATGATCATTTCGGGCGGATTCAATATTTATGCTGCGGATATTGAAGCTGAGCTGATGCAACATCCTTCAGTTTCAGATGTTGCCGTGATTGGCGTGCCGAGCGAGGCATGGGGAGAAACTCCACTTGCCCTTGTGGTTCTGGCGGCGGCGGCAAGTGACAGTGAAGAGAGTATAAAGGGCTGGGTGAATGACCGTCTTGGCAAGAGCCAGAGAATATCAGGTGTGGCCTTTCGTCAAGATCTCCCCAGAAGCACCATCGGAAAGGTGTTGAAGCGGGAGTTAAGAGAAGAGTATAACCAATGAACTACGGTTAGTTGAGAAAACTAGCCGATTTACATATGGTTAATATATTTCTGACATTATAGACTTAGTAAGTTGAGTAGATGTTTGAAGTTGGGGGCTTTTTTGCACATTTATGCCAAAAGAAGCCAAGGTTAGGGAATGAGTGCTGAAGCAAGCAGTGCGAAAAATGAGGATAACGAAAAGTTACCTTTCTCGCAGCGGCTGAAATTGTGGTGGGACGGCTACGAATTAAAAGAGCCTGCGAAGCAAATGGAGGCGGTTGAGGAAGAGCCGGTGGAGGACGATGGTCCTCCCACTGTTCATGGCTGGGCGGTAAGCAGGCAGCGTTCTGTTGTAACCCTGTTTGGCGACGGCATGACTCGGTGTATTCCTGATGTGGTTAAGACACGCCTCACAACACCCATGGGAATGAACAAAACCATGAGTGTGGCAGAAATTGGCTCTGGCCTTGGCGGGTTTGCCCATTGGGTTGTGGATCAACATGAAGCCTATGTCGATGCGTACGAATCTGATCAGCAACTTTACAGTGCATCCCAGGAAATGACGAAGATGGCGGGGCTTACTCGCTATATAAAATATCATCATTGTGATTTCGAAGATTTTCAGCCGAAGCTGAAATCCGCCAATGTTGCCTATGCGTCCGAAGCGCTGTTTTGTGTGAAAGACAAACAGTCCTGCTTCAATCAGCTTCATGCCATGATGAAACCCGAAGGGCAGCTCATGATGTCTGACTATATGTTGGATGGTGCCTCGCTTGATGATCCGGCATTGGTAGAATGGATAGCGGAAGAGCCTATTGAGCCAGTCATGTTGGATGTTCAACAAATTCGGAAAATGCTGACAAATGCTGGGTTTGAGGTGAGTATTGCTGAAGATACGACCAATGAATATAAGGCAAATGTCCTGAAGGCTTTTGCCGATTATGCGGCTCATACCAGTCGGGGCGCTAAAAGCGGCCATCTGCATGACTGGGTGCTGAAAGAAGGGGAGTTATGGACCGCGAGAGTGAAGGCGATGGAGGCCGGTGCTCTCAAGGTTTTTAGGGTTTACGCTCGTGTTCCGGCACAAATAATTTGATCGGTTGAAAACAGCGGTTTTCGCCATTGACATGTAAGCAGGAGGTCAGTATGTTCCGGCCTTCAAATTCAGAACAGTTTTTTTGGGGTCTGTACCATGAAAGTCATCAACTCGCTCAAGTCCGCGAAGAAGCGTCATCGTGATTGTCGCGTTGTCCGTCGCAAAGGACGGGTTTATGTGATCAATAAGACCAATCCTCGCTTTAAAGCGCGCCAGGGTTAATTCGCATAAATCTGGTGGAAATTCTTCGGAATTTCTGAATGGTGAAAAAAGCCGCGCTGTTTATCAGCTGCGGTTTTTTTATGTCTGCATCCCCGCTATACTCTCGTGATTGAATTCTGGGATGAGTGACAGGAAGGCAGGCGAAAATCATGGTTATGATGCCAAAACCTGATCAGGAAGTACTGGCAAAAAGAAGCTATCTGGTCGAGAAACTACGGGAAATTGTCACGGGCCCAGGCGGCGTCATTGATGAAGAAGCTGGCCTCAGGGCATTTGAATGCGACGGGCTAAGCGCCTATCGGCAGCTGCCTATGATCGCTGTCCTGCCGGAAACAAAAGAAGAAATTTCTCAAATTCTGAAATTTTGCGCGGCAGAGAATGTCAATATCGTCCCTCGTGGCGCCGGGACATCGCTTTCCGGCGGCGCATTACCACTGGCCGATGGCGTTCTCCTCGGCCTTGGGAAATTCAACAAGATTATCGAGATTGATTATGATAACCGATGCGCCGTTGTGCAGCCGGGCGTAACCAACCTCGCGATTACCGATGCTGTGAAGGCTGATGGTTTTTATTATGCGCCAGATCCCTCCAGCCAGATAGCCTGCACAATTGGCGGCAATATCGCAGAAAATTCCGGGGGCGTTCATTGCCTGAAATACGGATTGACGACGAATAATGTCCTGGCGGTTGAAATGATCACCATGGAAGGGGACATTCTGCGTTTTGGCGGGAAGCAGCTGGACGCCGAAGGCTATGACCTGATGGGGGTTATCACCGGCTCCGAAGGATTATTGGGGGTTATAACGGAAGTGACGGTCAAGCTGCTGCGTAGTCCGGAGAATATCTCGGCGCAGCTGATCGGCTTTCCCTCCAGTGAGCAAGCGGGCGATTGTGTCGGTAAAATCATTGGTGCCGGTATCATTCCGGCCGGCATGGAGATGATGGACCGCTATGCTATTCACGCCGCCGAGGAATTTTGCAAAGCAGGATATCCGCTTGATGTGGAAGCATTGCTTATCGTTGAACTGGATGGTCCGCAAGTGGAGATCGATCATCATAATCAGGCTATTGGAGAGATTGCAAAAGACTGCGGCGCGACGGTCATCAAGCAAAGCCGTTCAGAAGAAGAGCGCATGACCTTCTGGGCGGGGCGAAAAGCGGCTTTCCCGGCGGTCGGGCGGATCTCTCCTGATTATATGTGTATGGATGGCACGATCCCGCGCGGCCAACTGCCGAAAGTACTGGCCCGAATGAACGAGCTTTCCCAGCATTACGGCCTTCGCGTCGCCAATGTTTTTCATGCGGGAGATGGCAATCTTCACCCGCTGATCCTGTTTGATGCCAATGTCCCGGGAGAGCTTGAAAAATGCGAACAGTTCGGCGCTGATATTCTGAAGCTTTGTGTGGAAGTCGGCGGTGTTCTCACCGGAGAACACGGTGTTGGTATCGAGAAACGGGATTTGATGACCGAGATGTTTTCCGAAGAGGATCTGAAGCAGCAGCAACGGCTTAAATGTGCCTTTGACCCAGACGGCAGATTGAACCCCGGAAAGGTCTTCCCAATCCTTCATCGCTGTGCTGAGCTAGGCAAAATGCATGTTCACAACGGCGAGCTGCCATTCCCTGATTTGCCAAGGTTCTAAAAATGGACATTTTCGATATTACCAAAGAAGCGCAAGTCACCGACATCCTGGAATGGGCGCTTGCAGGGGAGAAGTCTCTGGCCATCAGCGGCAATAACACTAAGGCCGCCTTGGGGAGACCGATGGACTTTGATGCCCGGCTTAGCCTTGCAGGCCTCTCTGGAATTGAGATGCATGAACCTGCAGAGCTGGTGATGAAGGCAAAAGCCGGAACCTCTCTTGAGGCGATAAAGGGGGTCTTGAAGCAGGCCGGGCAGAAACTCGCATTTGCCCCGCCCGATTACGGCTCTCTTCTGGGCCAAGAAGCGGGACAATCGACAATTGGTGGCGTTTTCGCCTGTAACTTGTCGGGGCCGGAGCGGATTAAGGCAGGTGCGGCGAGAGATCATTTGCTGGGCGCTGAAGGTTTCTCCGGAAGAGGGGAGGCCTTTCAGACCGGTAGCCGGGTGATGAAAAATGTCACCGGTTATGACTTGTGTAAACTGGTATGTGGCAGCTATGGCACAATCGCCCTCTGCACGAGTTTGACGTTCAAAGTGTTGCCTCGGCCAGAGAAAAAACGGACGGTCCTCGTGTTCGGATTGACACCTGATAGCGCGGTGAAAGCAATGCGGGATGCCTTGTCATCAATCCATGAAGTGTCTGCCGCTGCTTATCTGCCTGCCAAGATCGCGGAGCGCACTGGAATAGGTCATGTTACGAATGCGGGGCGCTCTGTCACGGCCTTCTTGATAGAGGGGCCAGCACCCTCTGCTGAATATCGGTGCAGCGCCCTTAAGGACGAAATGATGGCGTTGGGATCACAAGAAGAATTACACGGACATAACTCTGAGGCTTTCTGGTCCTTTGTCGCTGATGTGCAGGCTTTCACGGGCGATCGAAAAAGGCCTGTCTGGAAAATATCTGTCCCGCCAGCGGATGCGCCCTCCTATTTGACCATGGTGCAGCAAGGGTTACCCGATGCTGACTATTATATGGATTGGGGCGGCGGCCTGATCTGGGTGTCTGTACCTGAAGAGGTGGACGCGGCGGGGGAGAGCATAATCCGTGGATCATTGAAAGGGGATGGGCATGCAACATTGATCCGGGCAAGCGATGCGTTGAGGGCCTCGGTCTCTCCGTTCCAGCCACAGAATGTTGTCATGGCAAAACTGAGTGAGAAAGTCCGATCGGGATTTGATCCGCATGGGATTTTCAATCCGGGAAGACTTTATCCGGTGGCGGAGGGACGCTCATGAAGACAGATTTTTCTCTCGCTCAGCTCGCAGATCCTAAATTCGCTAGCTCCAATGATATCTTGCGAAAATGCGTGCATTGCGGATTTTGTACGGCGACCTGCCCAACTTATACAGAGCTCGGGGATGAGCGGGATAGCCCGCGGGGCCGGATTTATATGATCCAGCAGATGCTGGAAAGCGAACAACCGGCACCAGCAGAGACTGTCACCCATATTGATCGATGCCTGTCCTGCTTTTCCTGTATGACGACCTGCCCATCGGGCGTGGATTATATGCATCTGGTTGACCATGCCCGGCAATATATCGACGAAACCTATGAACGCCCGGTCATGGATCGCGTTTTGAGAGCTATTCTTGGAGTTATTCTGCCGCGTCCCACTCTGTTTCGATTGGCACTGGTCGGGGCGACACTCGCACGCCCTTTCAGAGGAGTTTTTTCGGGGCGCTTGCGAGCGATGCTGGAGATGGCTCCTCGCGCGCTGCCTGGCCGTTCGGCACTTGACGAGTTGCCTTTGCATTCAGCCGCCGGGAATGTGGCCGGCAAGCGGGTTATTCTGATGACGGGCTGTGCGCAGAAAGTCTTGTCACCGGACATCAATGACGCAACTATTCGTCTCCTGACACGGCACAATGTCGATGTCGTCATACCGCCGTCGGCGGGATGTTGTGGCGCTTTGCCGCTTCATATGGGGCAGGAGGAGCCGGCTCTCATGCTGGCGCGCAAGAATATACTGGCCTGGCACGCTGAAATAGAAGCGGGCAGGCTTGACGCCATTCTGATTAATACATCGGGCTGCGGAACAACCGTCAAGGATTATGGACATATGTTCGAAAGGGATCCTGAAATGTCGGAGAAAGCGGTCGCAGTCTCCCGGCTTGCCAAAGACATAACGGAATTCCTGACGGATATTGATTTGAAGGTGATGGATGCAGGGGCGGAGCTGCGGGTTGCCTATCACTCTGCCTGTTCATTGCAGCATGGCCAAAAGGTAACGGATCCGCCAAAAAATCTGCTTAAAAAAGCGGGTTTTGATGTGCAATCCATTCCGGAGGCTCATATCTGTTGCGGCTCTGCCGGGACCTATAACTTGCTGCAGCCCGAACTGGCATCCCGTCTGAGGACCCGGAAAGCTGCCAATATCGCGTCAACCTCCCCAGATTTGGTCGCTGCCGGGAATATTGGATGTATTGCTCAGATCGGTTCTGAGATGGATGTACCGGTTGTGCATACGGTTCAGCTTCTAGACTGGGCGACAGGAGGTCCAAAGCCTGCAGAATTGTCTGATTAGGTCTTTACTCAAAACAAAGTGAAGCAATAGGGAAGTCAGGGCGGATAAACTGCCCTATATTCACTAAATGGTCGGACTTAAATCAGTTCTCTCTGTTGCTCTTTTGGTAGGCCTGTTTGCAGGTGAGGCACCGGCGCGGCAGGATGATGAGCGGCTTGTTCCCCTTTTTGAACAGCTTTTGGTCACGAACGATCTTTCTCAAGCCAGTCTTATTGAAAAATCCATTTGGAATATCTGGATGGTATCTGGCAATGAAAGGATTGATCTGTTGATGCTTCTGGGGGTCCAGAATATGGCGTCCGGCCAGTACCGACAGGCGTTGAAGCTGTTTACACTGGCGCTGGAAACCGATCCTCACTATGCAGAAGCCTGGAACAAGCGGGCAACGGTTCGCTTCCTCGTTGGTGATTTGAATGGATCCGTCAGCGATGTTGGGCGGGTCCTTGAGCTTGAACCACGGCATTTTGGCGCTTTTGCCGGGCTCGGGCAAATATATGAACTGAAAAAAACACCGGATCAGGCCATCGCCGCTTTCGAAAAAGCCCTGAAAATCAACCCCCACATGCCCGGGGTTGTCCGAAAAATCAGACTTCTACGGCTGGAGATCGATGGGTCAAAAATCTGACGCCATACGGCCTGTCATTAGTGTTGGTTGAGTGGTTTTTCTCCGACCCAGGCGATGCGCAGGATGTTGGTGGAGCCAGGCGTGCCAAAGGGAACGCCAGCCATAATAACAATCCTCTCTCCCGGTCGGGCGAAACCTTCTTGAAAGCAGGTGTTACAAGCCTTTTCTACCATATCCGAGAAATTCTTGGCATCACTTGTATGGACGCAATGCAATCCCCAGGCGAGGGCCAGGCGTCTTGCCGTTGGCAGGGAGGGGGTCAAGGCCAGAACCGTGCTTTTGCCTCTTTCCCGGGAGGCCCGCAAAGCCGTTGAGCCTGATGTTGTATAGGTGACGATCGCCGAGGCACCGATCGTATTGGCAACCTGGGCCGCTGCCGCGCTGATGGCGTCTGCTGTTGTGGCTTCAAGAGAGCCGTGCTTGGCATCCATGATATCGCTGTAATTAGGATCTTTTTCGGTCTCTTCGGCGATGTCACTCATCATGGTGACCGCTTCGGTTGGAAAATCACCGGCTGCACTTTCCGCAGAGAGCATGACAGCATCCGCGCCGTCATATATTGCGTTGGCAACATCGGTCGCTTCGGCGCGCGTTGGAACGGGGGCAGAGATCATACTTTCCAGCATTTGCGTGGCAACCACCACCGGCTTGCCTGCTTCTTTAGCCCGTTTGATAATTTTTTTCTGAATTGACGGGACTTCCTGAATGGGAAGCTCCACACCCAAATCCCCTCTCGCCACCATCACGGCGTCGGACAGTTCGATAATACCATCAAGTTCTTCAACAGCAGCGGGCTTTTCGATTTTCGCCATTACCGCCGCCCGGCCCGCAACGATTTTCTTGATTTCAGCAATATCCTCTGGGCGTTGGACAAAGCTGAGGGCAATCCAGTCTACTCCCAGTTCAAGAGCATAATCGAGATCCCGGCGGTCTTTGTTCGTCAAGGGGGACATTCTCACAACAGCGTTCGGAATATTAACACCTTTGCGGTCAGACAGCTTTCCCCCAATGATCACTTCACATCGCGCGGATTTATTATCAGCATCGGTGACTGAAAGCTTAAGCTTGCCGTCGTCGAGCAGAAGGATCGTTCCTTCTTCAAGGGATTCCATAACTTGAGGGTGAGGGAGGCTTACACGGGTGGCATCGCCGGGTGTTTCATCCAGGTCAAGGGTAAAGGACTGCCCGGTTTCGAGTTGAATACTGTCATCCGCGAAAGTGCCAACCCGGATTTTAGGACCCTGCAGATCGGCCAGAATACCGATGGGTCGACCTTGTTTGGCCTCCAGGTTGCGGATGGTATCGTAGCGGAGTTTATGATCCGCATGATCCCCATGGCTGAAATTCAATCTGAAAACATCGGCCCCCGCCAGATGCAAGGCTTCTACCATTTCCGGGTCAGAGCTTGCAGGGCCAAGGGTTGCAACAATTTTGGTTTTTCTAAGTCTACGCATGCCAGATGTTTCTTGAATGAAAATAATAAATAAGAATTTTTTTATATAATCGATCTATTGCCGATTTATTAAGGAGGAGCCGCCTGTCGAGAATGATTACGACACTATCACCAAAAAGACACAAGGAAAAGAATTTGTTTGTGATTTAATTTCGATATATTTTCAATTATCTTCGTTTTTGCAATTTTTTCCATCTTTCGATACCTAAACGCAAATGAAAAGGGAACACCACAAAACTGCCGCTTTGTTAACACAATTTTAACTGCAATACTGGCAAAAATAGCTTCCATGGGAATGAGCAAGGATATCAGACGGATTCGCATGGAACTTTTCGGAACACTTCATCGTAGAGCGGAAGATGTGCTTTATGCAGCGGCAGATGGCATTGGCTTCTGCGTTGCTGAACTCCGCCTGCAGGTGTTGCCAAAACTTCAATCGATTTTTCACAACAGCCGGTTGAGACGGAACCATCCCGCAAAGTTGCTTCCGGACTATTCCGCCGCGTCCACGCAATCCGATGCCATGCCTTGCGATCAATCAGATCGCCTGCGGCCTGATGTGACCGTTCGCCTTGTCTCCAATACGCCTGTACCCGTCAAGAAATATGACTATAACTGGGCCGTGAGCCGCATGGATGAGTTGGAAGGAGCTGGGGTTTCGGATCCCGTTGGTTATTTCAACAATGAAATGGCGGACTGGTGGCTTGCGCCCGACGGCATGATGGAAAATGAAGCAGATTTCGTCGGTATAGCAAAAGCGATTGAGGAACGGTGGTAGCCTGATCTTTTCTGAGGCTGCAGACGATCAATTTCTTTTCTTTCCCGTCCGAATATGAGATATGCTTTTCCTGAAATTGTCTCTCTTTCAGAAATCGTCCTTATGTCCGATCCGTATATTATTACACAGGAAAACAGTACGTCCCCGGTTCTGTTGATTGCAGATCACGCCAGCCGCGATATTCCCGCGGAGTATAACGCTCTGGGGATCGAGGATCCAGCATTGCTGCGCCGCCATGTCGCTTGGGATATCGGGATCGAGGATGTGACCCGCAGGATGAGCGAAAAACTGCAGGCAACGGCAGTTTATGCGACATTTTCCAGATTGTTGATGGATGCTAACCGCTACCCGGATGACCCTGCCTCCACACCGGCTGTGAGCGACGGCGTTCATGTTCCGGCGAATGTCACTATCAGTGAGGCAGATCGCAAACAACGCCTGGAACGCTTTTTCACACCCTATCATGCGAAACTCAGAAAGGTTCTTGAGGCAAAGCAAAAAACGCATGCCTTGCCTCTTGTATTCTCCATGCACAGTTTCACGCCGGTGATGGATGATTATGAGCGGCCGTGGCATATCGGGATTCTGTGGGACAAAGATGAACGTCTTGCTGTTCCCATGATGGAAATTCTGCGGAAAAACCCTACTCTTGTTGTTGGGGATAATGAGCCTTATTCGGCACGCGAGCCCTTCGGTTATACAATGAATGAACATGGAACAAAACTGGACATCCCTCATGTGGTGGTTGAGATCCGCCAGGACCTGATTGACACTCACCACGGAGCCGAGCAATGGGCAAATCTGATGGTGGATGTCGTTGGGCAGTTGAGCAAAAAACTGACGGCGCCTTGATCGGAGTATAGGCAGATGAAGTTGAAACCGCCGGAATTTACAATCGGGATAGAGGAAGAATATCTGCTGGTCGATCCTGAAACCCGGGATCTGGCGATCGATCCGTCCCCCGATATTCTGAACGAATGCCAGAAGAGATTGCCCCATCATCAGGTAACGCCGGAATTCCTGCGATCGCAAATCGAAATCGGAACCCGGGTTTGTGCCAATATGACAGAAGCCCGCCAGGCGTTGAGTGAGCTGCGCGGCACTGTGGCGGAGGTTGCAAAGAGCCACGGTCTTGGTTTGATGGCAGCTTCTACCCATCCTTTTGCTGACTGGCATCTTCTCAAACACACTGCGAAGGAGCGTTATGATATCATTGCGCAGGATTTGCAGGCCGTTGTCCGCCGTCTGATGATTTGCGGGATGCATGTTCACTGCGGTATTGAAGAGCCGGAATTGCGTATTGATCTGATGAACCAGGTGTCTTATTTCCTGCCGCATCTTTTGGCCTTGAGTACATCCTCCCCTTTCTGGCGCGGGGAGGTGAGTGGCCTTAAGTCCTATCGTTTAAGCGTCTTTGACAGCCTGCCGCGAACGGGCGTTCCGGACCGGTTCGACAGTTACGGCGAGTTCGAGCGTCTGGTCAGCACCATGGTTGAAGCAGGTTCCATCGAGGATGGGTCGAAAATCTGGTGGGACTTGCGCCCGTCGTCGAAATTCCCGACCCTTGAAATGCGAATGACGGATGTGTGCTCCCTGATGGAGGACAGCCTGTGTATTGCAGCGATCTATGCGTGCCTGTTACGTATGCTCTTCAGGCTGCGGCGCAACAATCAGCGTTGGCGGGTTTATCCAGCCACATTGGTGGCTGAAAATCGCTGGCTTGCCCAAAGATTTGGTGTTGAAGGAGATCTGATTGATTTCGGTATTCCGGGACCGGTGCCGACAAAAGATCTGATTGAGGAAATTATCGGACTTGTTGAAGAAGATGCCGATGCCCTTGGTTGTGTGAAGGAAGTGCATCATGCGCGTACCATTCTCAAGCGCGGAACATCCGCTGAAAGGCAGCTTGTCACCTACCGCAGCGCGATAGAGGAGGGACTGGATAGTCGGCAGGCTCTCAACCGGGTTGTCGATCAGGTCTTGCAAGAGACGGTGACAGGTCTAAACTAGGGTAAACAGATTACTATTGGATATGGGCTATGACCGATCAAACAACACTCGAACTCGAAGCGGCTGCTTTTCGGCGGCTGAGAGATCATTTGCAAGAGCGCACGGATGTGCAGAATATCGATATGATGAATCTGGCGGGTTTCTGCCGCAATTGCCTGTCCAACTGGTATCAGGAAGCTGCGGAAGAAAAAGGAATGACGCTGGATAAAGCTGCTGCGCGGGAGATCGTTTACGGCATGCCCTATGCGGACTGGAAGCAGAAGCACCAGACGGAAGCGACGGCTGAGCAACAGGAAAAATTCAAGAAGAGTCACTCCGGCCACTAAGACAGGTCCGGGAATTATTACGATTTATCAACAGAGTTAAAGAGGTTAAGAATGGCTGACGTTGGCGGCGTGGCAGCAGATCACTTGCGGTCTTATATCGAGCGTATTGAACGGCTTGAAGAGGAAAAAAAAGCAATGGCGGATGATATCCGGGAGATTTTTGCGGAAGCAAAAGGCACCGGTTTCGACGTAAAAGCCATGCGGGCGATCTTGAAGCTTCGTAAAATGGACAAGGCGGATTATCAGGAACAGGAATATATGGTCGATCTTTACAAGCATGCGCTTGGGATGCTGGAGACGGCGCCAAGCGAAGTGCCCGAGGAAGAAGACGATATGCCTGCCGAAGGCGATGCGTTTTAATAACCGATAATAACACCGGGCGCGTTATCGCCCGGTGCGTGATTTTTCTTCTCAAATAGCAATATTGTCCAAGATATATTCAGCCCTCCTTTCCTATTCTGTCAGAAGAGAAAAAGGAGAGTGTGAGTATGCAGTTCGAGACAAAAATAGCGATTGTGATACGAGAAGATCTGGCCGTTTGGCAGAAGTTGAATGTGACGGCCTTCCTGATGTCAGGGGTGGTTTCCGGCTCCCCGGAAATCCTGGGGGAACCTTATCTGGATAAGGACAGTAACCCCTTTTGCAGTCTGTCGCGTCAGCCGGTTATTGTACTGGCGGCGGATGCGCCGACCCTCTCCAAAATCCACTCCCGCGCCTTGACGCGGGGCGTCAAAACGGCAGCCTATATTGAAGAAATGTTTGCCACCGGACATGATGACGCCAATCGCGCTGTTTTTGCACAATATGGGGCGGAAGACGCCAAAATCGTTGGTGTCGCTTTGCGAGCGGAGCGGAAAATTGTCGACAAGATCACTAAAGGTGCCAAAATGCACGCCTGAAAAGGAGAGGTCCGTGACGTCTGGTGATCAGTTCCAGTTTTATAACAGTCAGTATGTTGAAGGCATTACCCTGCTGGAAGCCCGGATGGACCGCTTTGCTTATCCCCGGCATGCCCATGAAGAATATTCCTTCGGTGTGACGCTCGCGGGCGATCAGGCTTTTTTTAGTCGGGGCGCCTATCATGTGAGCGAGCCCGGCAATGTGATCCTGTTTAACCCCGAAGACATCCACGACGGCAGCGCCGGTGGTGAGGAAGAGCTGCACTATCTGATGCTCTATCTTTCGGCTGACATCCTGCATCCCCATCTACAAAGCAGTGGCTGGTCGGGAGGCGCAGATTTTCGCTTATCGGATCTTGTCTCTGCGGATACCGGAATTTACGAAGCACTCTTGAGCCTGGCCGGCTGCGTGAGAGGGGGCGTCACAGATGGCTTTGAGCAGGAAAGGTGCCTCCATAATCTGGCCTTGTCTCTTGCCCGGTCAGAAGGCGCTGAATTGCATCGCATCTCGGAGGGGCGAAAGGATAGCGTACTGAACAAAGCCCGGGATTATATACAGGCCAATATCCGACATGATATCTCACTGGATGATCTGGGGCAGGAACTCAATATGTCGAAATTTCATTTCCTTCGCCTGTTTCGCGAGCAGACCGGCATCACACCCTATCAATATGTCCTCAGCTGCCGGGTGGAGCAGGCCCGCAAAGCCCTGCATGGCGGTGAGACTGTGTCGGATATTGCATGCGACTATGGGTTTTTCGACCTCAGTCATTTCAATCGACGCTTTAAAGCCGTCTTTGGTGTGACACCTGCTGCCTATCAAAAAAGTATCCTGAATTAGGGGGGCATTCTAGGGCTGAAGTTCGTTGTAAAGCCAGTTGCCTTTATTTACTCAAGGCTTTTTTGGGCGGTAGACATAGTCAGAAACATCGGCAAGCCTTAGAACTGAAGTATTTTTATTAGTCATGTCTCACCTTATTTTGACGGAAGAAACTTTGGACCCAGAGGACCCGGAACTAGAATAATATTTTTATCAGGAAGATAGACACCGTCCCTGGACTCGGGTGTTAATTCAAATCCGCCTATTTTCACAACGTCCTGTATGAATTCTGGCCTCGCGACCTGAGGGCCAAGGCATGTATTGGTGGCATTTTTACGACATCCCCTGAAGTACGATTTCCTAATACCCAGACTATCGAAATCAGGCACCCATGAATGATCATCTGTCAGTCGAAAGTAAATATGATTTCTACTATTAGGATTATAAGGATTAACAGGCGATATTTTCAGTCGTTTCAAAAACACATGATACTCAGCCGGATCTCCATCTCTTAAGTCGTATGGGAGTTGGGACATAAGAGAGGAAGGTATTAAAGTGGGAGATGTTGCCGAGGCGACAATCTCAGAGGCCTCTGCATTTTCCTCCCACTGACTGGGAAAATACACAAGTCCTGCAAGCTTTATATACAACCGATCAGCAACGTACGACTTTGTATATCGGCCAATCGCCCAGCTGTAGCGTTCTGTTTCCTTGTTAGAGGAATATTCAGGATTATCAATCCCGCGAATTTCACGAACTTCATAACTGAAACGTGGCAGTATCCTGGATTTGGCGTCGTCATTCAGCGCCATCTGCGGCGACCAGGTTTGAACAGATATAATTATGCCTGGCCGGTCTAAGTCATCCAGCAAAAGATAGCTGAATCTTTTCATATCTCCCTGATGCTCAACAATCTTGCCATTGGACTCATCGCAAATTTTGGGAAAGCCTGTCAGTACAACACCCCCCTTATCCGGAAAGGGAATTTCCATCATCCCAATTTGCCTCACCCAACTGCTTGTGTTCAAAACGGATTTTTCCTGATAACAGCGGATAATACGCTCACTTGTTATCACCTCATCCCCTCGGTGAACCGTAATAGTCAATCTGGCCGGAGTTCCGCCCGCAACAGGCCACACAGGATCAAGCCAGTAGGTGTCATCAAACACATCCCGCATGAAATAAAGCCGGATAGGGGCGGCAATCGAGAAGGACAGCACACGTCCCAGAAACGTATCCAGCACAAAAAATGCTCCGCCCAGAAGGACGATAATGAGGGTAATAAATTTTGTAATTGTCCAAAGCTTCATCTAGCCACCGTGCTATGACCTTTCCGTCACTTTTATCGGGTGCGTGTTCATGGACAGATGATAGGATTCAACTATGCCCCACTCTCCCCAATTGGTTGAATGGAGTTTATTCCTATTGACAGAGCTACGCCAGTGCTTTCACGGCTTCCAGCGCCTCGGTTGATTGTTCGACCCGGGTGAGCAGCATGGCGCCCTGGATGGCGGCCATGAGTTGGGTTGCGCGGCGTTTGGCTGCTTCATCGGAAAGACCGTCGCGCAGGTAAATCCGGTGTAAAACGGCTTTCCAGTCGGCGAAAGCCTGTTCACCCGCCTGTGTTATAAGCGGGGAGGCGGGGGACATTTCCAGCAGGATTGTTGAAATGGGGCAGCCATCCCGGTAGCCGGACATCTCGATCCATTTGCCAAGCAGAGTGCAATAGCGTGTGATGAAGTCACGGGCTGTTGTGGTTTCACCTTCCAGCATTTCGAGAGTTTTGAGGACGGTTTGGCTTGCCGCGTCAACACTTGCAGCTCCCAATTCTTCCTTGCCCTTTGGAAAATAGTAATAGAGCGAGCCTTTTGGCGCTTTGCTTATTTTCAAGATTTCATTGAGGCCGGACGCCGCATAGCCGTTCCGGCGAAACAGGCGGATGGCGGTTTCCAGAAGTTTCTGCTTGTGGCGCGGTGCGGCATGGGCTGTCATTAATGTCTTGCTTTCTTGAATTTTTTATAATTATAGTGACTGGTCTACAGAATCACAAGAAGAAACACAATTGAGGACATCATGACAGTTCCAGAAGGCTTTGCGCCCCATTTTCGTAAAAGTGGCTTTACCGATCCGTGGGAGCCGCTTTATTCCAGAACACTGGAAGACCGCATTCAAATCGGCTTGGTGGCGGATGAGGCCCATACCAACAGCCGGGGATTTGTTCATGGCGGCCTGATCACGGCGCTGGCGGATAATGCCATGGGTTTGTCCTGTGCCGTTCATCTGGAGGATATTGGCGGGTTGGTGACGGTCAATCTGGTGACGGATTTTGTGGCCAGCGGTCAAAAAGGCGCGTGGCTTTTGTTTAATTCGGAGGTGATCAAAGTTGGTCGTAAGCTCTGTTTTGCGCAATGCCTTGTGACGGCGGACGATAAACCGATCGCGCGCGCCAGTGCGACTTTCAGTGTGATCAGCGGTCAGGATGCCCGTCGAAGCGCCGCGTAGAGCGCCGCCAATTTTATCCGAGTTGATCGATAGTAATCACTTAGACATCCGTACTGCATCTTGATAGCGTGCACCCATGGCTTATGATTATAATACACTCTATCAAACGACACCTGATGCGCTTGGCGAACCAACAAAAGTGTTCGTTGATTTCTTTAACGCGCTGGAAAAACCCCTTTGCCGTGTCCTGGATGTCGGATGCGGGCAAGGCCGGGATGCGATTTTTATTGCCCGGATGGGTCATCGGGTTGTCGGTGTCGATCTTGCAAAGAACGGCATTCGCGATTTGAACAACGCGGCACAGCAAGAGAATTTGCCAATCGAAGGACATGTTGCGGATATCACGACCTTCGCGCCTGAGGGAGTGTTTGATGTGGTGCTTGTGGATCGGACACTGCATATGCTGCAAGAGGCTGATCGCCTGAAAGCATTGGGCAGGTTGCTCGATTGTGTCGGCGATAAAGGACATCTTCTGGTGGCGGACGAGACGTCCAACATGAAGGCAATGAAAGAAATTATCGCCGCGCATAAAGAAGCCTGGATTACGACATTTGAGAAGAACGGATATTTGTTTATTCAACGCCCGTAATTGATACGCTCTGCTGCTTTTTCAGATTTTTATTTATATTCTGCCTGTCAGATGCTACCTCATCCTCAGAAATTCAACGGAGAGAGACTCCGGCAGTTTTGAGGGATGCATATGACACGGGAAGTAAAATCAGTCGCGGTTCTGGGCGGCGGTACCATGGGCCTTGGAATAGCGGCGGCCTCGGCGGATGCGGGCGCCAACGTTCTGCTCCTTGATGTGACGCGAGAGGCGGCAGAAGCCTCGCTGGAGCGGATGAAAAATATTCGCCCGCCCGCCTTTGAAAACCCGGCCTCCGCTGAAAAGATTTCTCTAGGTAGCTTCGAGGAAGATCTTGCCAGAATTGCCGATTACGACTGGATCTGTGAAGCGATTATCGAGGATCTGGCGACCAAACGGGATCTGTTTGAAAAGCTGGAGCCGCTCCGCCGCGAGGGATCTGTTGTTTCCACCAATACATCCGGTATTCCACTTAAAAATATTGCGGAAGGCATGCCAGAGCGATTGCGTAAGGACATTGTTGTCACGCATTTTTTCAATCCGGTGAAGATCATGCGCCTGATGGAGCTGATCCCGGGTGAGGACACGACCTCTGACGCGACAGAGGCGCTGGCAGATTTCTGCGGTAACAAGCTGGGTAAAGGGGTGGTCTACGCCAAAGATACGGTCAATTTTATCGGTAATCGCATTGGCTGTTTCTTTATGCTGTCCGGTTTGCACAAGGCGCAGGCAGCATTGAACGCCGGTATGCCGATGGAGAAGGTGGATGCGCTTTTGTCGAAGCCTGTTGGTCTGCCGCCGACCGGTCTCTATGGGCTGATTGATCTGATCGGTCTCGATATCATGGATCTGGTTGGCAAGAACCTGGATGTAAATCTGCCGAACGGAGATGTCGGGCGCAAATTTACGTCCTTCCCGACCGCAGAGCAGGCCATGCTGGAGCGTGGGCAGTTGGGCCGAAAAGCCAAGGGCGGTTTCTATCGTTTGAACATTGCCGATGATGGCAGCAAGACCAAAGAGATCTTCGATCTGACGAGCGAGAGCTGGCGCGCTGCTGACAAGCTGGAGCTGACTGCTGAGCAGGCGCAGACTGAAACCGTTTTTTTCGGCACGGATGCCGAAAGCAAGCTGGTCTGGGATATCGTGGGAGGCACGCTTCTCTATGCGGCGGATCTGGTGCCGGAAATCGCCGATGATGTTGTGAATATCGACCGGGCGATGCGCTGGGGCTTCGGCTGGGCGAAGGGTCCGTTCGAATTGCTTGATCAGCTTGACCCAATCAAGGTTATTGCCAAACTGGAAGCAGAAGGGCAGCCACTCCCAGCGATGTTGAAGGTTCTGAAAGAGGCCGGTGCGAAGGCTTTCTATCGCAACGACGGTGCCGAGTATCTGGCACGGGATGGAAGCTGGAACACTGTGCCTGCGGAATAAACCATCCGCGAGACTTGACAATGCAATCGCACTCATTAGGTGTAAAAGGCCGACCTCATACATCTGGTTCGGCCTTTTTTGATGTGAAAGGCGATGCAGGGATTTTCAAGTGACATAGCAGGCTTTGCCTCTCTCACCATTGTGGAGATGCTGATCCAGGAATGCGTACTGAAGGGCGTGCTGGATGAGGCGGCCGTGAACCGTCTACTCACTGCCGCTGCCCGCCGTCATGAAAATGCGGCAGGCGGGGAGGTTGAGAAAATCGAGCTCAACATGGAAGCTGCCCGCCTGATCCGCACACTGATGATTGGGCTCAAGCCTTTGTTCGAGCAGGCAGAGGAGAATCAAGAAGCGGCAGAGAGCTCTATTGCGGGAGCTGAACCCCAAGACTGTCTAGCAGAAAATAATACGCCACCACAATCAGGGCAATAAGCGCACCCAGAGCAACCAGCCGATAGGTGAAGCCGTGCTTATGGTGCAAATCCCGTTCTTTATGAGAGACCACATCCATCATTTCGTCGCCAAATCGAATGGACAAAAAGGTACCAGCGCTGCAGAGGGCAATGATGCTCCAGTAGGGCCAGGGTGTTGTCAGAATTTTATGAAACAGGGAAGTCAGGAAGGTCGTTGAATAGGCGTCCGGTGCTGTCAGCAGGCAGATAATATTAATCACTACTGCCAGACCCCAGACCAGTATCTCTGTAACAAACATGCGAATGCCGGTAATCAGTCGCACCGGAAAATCCAGTAAGAATCCAGCATCGGCAATGGGAGTGCACAAGACGAAAAAACTCCAGGTCAGCGCGGAAACCACGCCGCCTGTTGCCAGATCATATTCCCAGCTCAAATATCCAAAATATGCCAGCACAACAGAGAGCAGCAGTAGAAACTTGATCAGCTCTTCGCGTTTTGTCTGATGAAAGAGAAATTTTCTCATGCGGGGAAGCCCCTTTTGAGGCGATCGAGTGTGAGTACGTTAAAACGGGCAAGCAGTAAGGCGCCGGCTTCATCCATGGCCGTTTCCAACTCGGCGTTAATGGATTTCTCGATGAGGCAGTCTGAATGCTCGTCCGTCAAGCCAATGGTGAATAAAGATGTCTCGCCAAAGATCTGATATATCTCCAGAAAGGTAATATCCTTCAAGGCGCGATGCAATGTCCATCCCCCGCTGCGCCCCTGTGTGGTGCGCACATATCCGCACTCCCTCAGCCTTCCCATCAATTGCCGTACCACGACAGGGTTGGTTGTCAGCATTTCGGAGATTTGGCGAGAAGTGACAGGCTCCTTATGGGCTTCCATATGCACGAGGATATGGAGGATGCGGGAGAGCCGTTGATCTTTCCTCATGGGCAGGCCTTTAATGCAGGATTATATTAATATGTAATTTTAACTATTACATTAAATCGATATCATGTTTATATTGTAATATTTATTATTACATTAAATCTCACGGCGTCAAGGAAAACCCAATGAATACAGATGAGCTGGAAGCCCTTTTTGATCAACATGCCTCCCGTTATGATCAGCAATGGGAGAAAATGGCGCCGTTAAACGAGGCTCTTTATCTCTTTCTGAAGATTTTCTTTTCCGACTTCCCGTCTCAGGCACATATTCTGTGTGTCGGAGCGGGAACAGGAAAAGAGCTGCTGTTCCTTGCGAAGCAGTTCCCCGGTTGGCAGTTCGCCGTTGTGGAGCCTTCAGAGGCCATGTTGCAGGTTTGCCGTCGCTCGGTTACAAGGGCTGGCTTTACTTCCCGATGTGTGTTTCATCACGGGTATCTGGAGACCCTTGAGGCCGAACAGAAACATGATGCGGCCACTTGCTTTCTGGTTTCCCATTTTATTATGGACATTCAGAAGCGGTCTCTTCTTTTCCGGCAAATCGCGGAGCAGCTGAAGCCTGAAGGCTTGCTGATCAGTTCTGACCTGGCGGCTGATACCGCGTCGCCGCAGTATCAGGATAGCCTCTCACTCTGGTTACAGGTTGTGTCAGCGGCGAACACGACGGAAGAAGAGAAGGATAAAATAAAGGAAATGTACAAAAAAGACGTCGCTCTCCTGCCGCCCGATAAACTCGCGTCCCTCATTGGGCAAAGCGGGTTTGAGGCGCCTGTCCCGTTCTACCAGGCAGGTCTGATCCATGCCTTCCTCTCGAGAGTGCAGACTTGTTAAAAGGCTTGCCATGCCAAGAGAAAGCCATGTGAAAATGAGCGATATTCAAAACCCTTAGCGGCAGAAATTCCTTACAGGATGTCGAAAATATCCTGATGGGAAAAACCGATAAGATCCGTTTTGGTATGATCTTCCAGGACAATATAGACTTTGGCATCAAAGGTTGTCCCGGTACCATCTTTGTCGATTGCAATGAAGCTGTCAGTTCCATCTGATGTGATGGAGATATAATCCTCGAGTGTATTTGTTGCTGGATCGTAATCTATCAGGACGTGATCAAGCTTGATCCGATCCCCTTCGGCGGCGTTGAAATCAATCAGCCGGTCCAGGCCTTCTATTTCCGCACCGGACCAGAAGAAAGTATCCGCGCCTTCACCGCCAGACAAGATGTCGGAGCCGCCTGATCCGGCAATCAGATCATCGCCGCCTTCTCCTTGAATAATATCATCTTCAAAGCCACCAACTAATATGTCTGCCGCCTCTGTTCCTGCTAGATCCTGCCCGCCTTCTTCAGGTAGGCCGTTATAAATTTTGACATTGTCGATGGAATAAAATTCTTCATGTTGTTCTGATCCATCAACCTGATAGAAATAATCATTGCCGCCGAACATGACGATGTTCCAGTCTGGCATTTGACCCTCCGCTGTCAGGGATTCTGCCCAGCGAATGGTGTCGTTTGAAAAAACCTGCTGACCGTTTACCCATTGTTTCAAAGCCCCATCATGCGCATCGGTTGAGGAATTCATTTTCACGTAAAAACCAACCTTGGTCCAACCCCCTCCATACACCTGATCAAAGGCGACCGTCTGATCAAGATCATCGGAGATATAGCCGCCATTCACCAGGTCAGGAACTTCCGGGTTTCCGCCGTCTTCCGCCATACCGACCATATTATTGGTCCAGTTCATCACCAGGTCGCCATTACTGCCCGGAACAAAATTACGGGGCAGATTCAGGACATCCTGATTGCCCATTCCGTAGTTATCGCCGTGAGATCCACCTCGAAAGGCGAGTTTGTTACTCAGGCCATAGTTACTGGACGCTTTTTCCTGCCACATCATCATCGGGCCGATTTCATCTTTCCCGAACCCGTATTCGTGACTTTCGCCACTCCAGCTGGAAATGCGGAAAATTTTGGACACCACATCCGACGACCAGTTTTCGTCAAACCGGATATTGAACTCGACATAAAGTTCATCCTGACCCTGTTCCAGCTTGTGAGATAAAATACTATCCGAATTCCAGCGCTTATTGCCACCTGAACTCAGGTTGGATTCACGCCAGCTGACATAAGATTTGCCTTCCCCGCCATAGGCGAGATTGGCGTTGGAACCTTCAATCTCAATGGAATGATGATTGTCAGCGTCTCCAAGAGAGGGATTCCACGCATCATCCTCGCGAACAGAATACCAGCCGTCCGGGACCTGATCCCCCCTTTGAACGGGGTTTTCAGGCGTGCTGTTCAAACCACTGTGCCAGTCCGGAAGATCGTCAAAATTTTCGTCAAACAGCAACGTTCCGGGCGCAATATCCGGATCCGGATCCGGATCTGGATCTGGATCTGGATCGGGATTCTGGCCATTGTAAGGTGTTTCGGCCAGCCTGAGAATGTCGTCGGCACTGATCACAGTGCTATAAATATTGACCTCCTGAATTTGACCTTCAAACGTGTCCTGGATGACATCCGCCGTCTCGTCTCCGCTGGCCCACTGGTTCGCGCCGATGACAATCGGCTCATTATTGCCGGCCAGACCGCTCGTCCATGCCGGTTGTGAGGCAACCCGGACACCGTCGAGATAGATCTCCAGTCCTGCGTCACCGAATGTCAGGGCCAGATGGTGGTTTTGTCCGGCTGTTACGATATCGGCGATTTTCAGGTCGGCTTCTGAATGGGTGCCCTGCAACCGAATGCGAAGGTCGTCCCCTTCGAGCAGGATACCCAGGTGGCCACCAGCGTCATAGCCTGAGGAATCTTTGGAGAACAGTCCCTGGCGGCCCGAAAGCGTATCGGCATTGAAGCGCAGTTCGACAGTCCCGGATTCCAGTTCGTAAGACGCCTCATGGTCCGCGACAACGGTTGAGCTTTTTCTCCCGTCAAAGTGATGATCATTTTCGCTGAAAATGGCGGATGGTATGGTATCTTCAACGGTCAGATCGAACGCCGTTGTTACAGCACCGCCCAGTTGATCCGTTGCTGTAACTTCAACCGCGTAAACCCCGTCATGGCCATTCATTGCCTCGATAACCAGTGTCTGGCCGTTTTCAATCACAATAAAATCAGCGCCTGAGACACTAAAATCAAGGGTGTCGCCATCCTGATCTGTAAAAACAGATGTTAAATCGATTTCCAGGCGTTCGCCTTCGGCCATCGTCTGTTCTGTCAGAGTTTTTATAAGGTCCGGGATGTCGTTAACACTGTTGACCGTGACGTTTACCGTCCCGGTGCTACTTTCTCCCTCAACATCAATGATGGTGTAGGTAAATGTATCATCTCCGTGGAAATCACTGTCGGGAACATAGTTGAAACTGCCATCATCATGCCGTGTTACTGTTCCGTTATTGGCCTGCGTAAAACTCTCGATGGTGAGCGTATCACCGTCTGCGTCGATGTCATTCAACAGCACATCGACGGTCCCGGAATGATCCTCATCTATTGCCAGTGTATCCGGGTTTGCTACCGGCACTTCGTTGGTGCCAACTGACAATGTCTCGGCCAGATGCTTAATCTGAATGTTGTTTAAGGCTTCTGAATAGAGTGCGGTGGATGCTATCTCCCCGTTAAAACCATGCTGAAGTTTATTGGCGATATCGTCATCGCTGGCCCATTGATTGGCGCCCAAAACCATAGGTTCCTCATTTCCCAGTAAACCTCCTGTCCAGGACAGATCTGAAGCCCTTTCAACACCATTGAGATAGACTTTCAAACCCTCTGCACCAAAAGTAACGGCAATATGTGTTGGCGCGCCTTCCGAAAATGCATTCTCAACATTTAGTACTGTCTGGGAATTTTCTCCCTGCAACCGTATTTCCAGTTTATCGCCAACCATGAAAACACCCAGATGACCCCCAGTGTCATACCCGGATGAATCTTTGGAAAACAGACCCTGCCTTCCACTATCCGGGGAGTGGGGGATAACAACCATCTCCAGTGTTCCTGACGCTAATTCATAGGCCGTATCATGCTCCAAAACAGCTGCGGAACGGGTTGAGCCATCGAACTGTTTGTCGCCAACCGCCAGAATAGCGTCTGGTATTTCAATGACGGGTTCTTCAGGAAAGCCGGCAATCTCCGCAACTGCTTGTGCGTCCAGAATGTCGGTATATAAATTGGCTTTGCTGATGATCCCTTCGAAGACATCTTGCAGAGAGTTAGCGATTTTGTCTCCGCTTGCCCACTGGTTTGCACCGATGACGACAGGTTCCTGATTGCCGTCAAGCCCATCAGTCCAGTTCAAATCCGCCGCGACTTCCACTCCGTCCAGGTAAATTGTGAGCCCTTCCTCCCCAAATGTTGCGACAAGGTGATGTTCTTCGCCAGAGACAATAACGTCAGGAATCCTGAGATCAGCCTCAGAATTCGCACCTTGCATGCGAATGCGAAGATCTTCCTCTTCCAGCAAGATGCTGATATGTCCGCCATTGTCATAACCGGAGGAGTCTTTGGAGAATATTCCCTGGCGGCCAGACAGGTTGTCAGCCATAAAAGCAATCTCCAACGTTCCCGACGACAAGGCGTAGTCGGAGCGGTGTTCCAACACAACTGCGTCTGAACGTTTTCCGTCAAAATTCAGGGGATCGATTAAGTGAGTTCCTGGCGCATTTAATTCTTGAAGAAGATTTATCACGGCTATGATCCTTTAAGAGCTTAGAAAAACACACAACTCAATCATAAAATGTATCAAAATTTGAAATTCTGTTTGGTTACAGAGTGTTAGAGAAGATCCTAAATATTTTAAGAAAGCGTGAAAAAGTAGGTTAACAAAGCGTAAAAATAGCTAAAAATAAGGGCAAAATTATGTAATTATTACGACTTTTTGGGGTATTTTGTGGCATGATCAGCTTCCGCAAAATACCGGTCGGATGATTGATTCCAGACGCAGTTTTTTTTGGGGGAGACCTTGCATAATCCCTCAATGCTCGACTTTGACGGGGTAGGACGGGTGCCGGTTTTCAATTATTGCGGAACAACATATCGGGCGTCCAGGCCTTCGCCCCACTCCAACATCCATTGCTCAAATTTTTCTGCATCTTCGGGATTATAAAGGTCAATCATGCGTTCGATCCGGCCGTCCCTATATGTCGAAATTTCCCATAGGCTTGTTTCCAGAACGGGAGAGTCTCCGCGTGAAAAACGAATACTGGTATGGGCAAGAACCGTTGAGTTTTCCTCTCGCACATAGGCATCGCGGCTGATTTGTCTGTTGCACAGCTTGTCGAACCGCGATGTGGCCCGGTCCATCCCCTCGATAAAGCGATTGCGCCCCTGAATTCTGCAATGGAACTGGATATTCATAACTTCATAGACGACATCTTCAGTAAAAAATGGTTTTAAACTTTCCCAGTCGCCAGACTTGTAGGCTGCTTCAAAGGCCACTCTTTGCTTTATGAATTTTTCTGTAAATGTCATGATCTCATCTCCTCGACATTTCTTCGTATATGTTGGTTGCGTTTTCGGACTTCATAACTTTGCTCGAAATTGATGAGGTGCGCGGCGAGGGCGGCAGGGGCGTCTCGCGCAACAAGATGGCTTGTATGGCTGACATGATGAAGGGTCAGTTGAGGGCACATGCTTCTCAAGTGCTCTATTTCATGTTCCTCTATTGCATTGCTATTGCTGGCGCGAACCAGAAGGATTGGCAATGTTAGTTTGGCTGTGGCCGTCAGAAGGTTGCCGCCATGAGCGAGGACGCTTTCGACAAAGGCGGCGGCTTTCGGGTTTTCCATCCTGTCTGACAGAAAGCGTCTGGCGCGATCAGGATTGGGGGCGGGAACGACATCCACCAGAACCAGCCCGGCAACATTTGATTGCGTTGCAGGATCTGCCAGCGCCAGGATTGCAGCCAAACCGCCAAGTGACGCACCGACGATGACGTTGGCGCGGGGGTGAACAGACAGCATCTTGGTGACGTCTGTCCCAAATCTGTCGATGTTATTTTGATCCGCAGCCCGGCTGCTGCCATGACCGCGCTGATCGTATGCGACACAACCAAGCCCTGCACGAGACAGCTGCTCCATGACAGGTCGCCAAACTTGTCGTCGTTCTCCTCCTGCATGAAGAAGGAGAAAATCCTCCCGGCTGCCGGACATCTCTCCGGCCAGCACAGTATCCGGAAGTTCGATTTGCGTTTTTCGTATCATCTGTCTACCTTGAAAGATCAAGTTAATTCAAGCATATGAAATTACTTTGAGTAGTCAAGGTAAATTTGGAGACTCCATTGCCAACACCCGGTAAGAAGCGAATTCGCCGCAGCCCTGAGGATGCCCGCGCCCACGTTATTCAATGTGCGGAGAAAATTCTTATCGACGGAGGTCCTCTGGCTATCCAGATGCGCTCTGTCGCGCGGGAGGCTGGCATAACGGATGCGGGTATCGCGTATCATTTCACCAATCGCGAAGGCCTGCTGACAGCGTTGATGGATCACGGATCCAGCAAAGTGAGGCTTGCGATTGATCGCATTGTTGAGGCGTGGCTTGCAGGCGGCACGGATATCTCGGGCCTTATTTCTGAGCTTGGGCAGATGTATGGGAGTGGCTACGCGAAACTGGCTCTGCAAGTGCAGGGTTCGGGCTGGCAAGAGACGGGAGAGCCTCTGCTGAGGCCAGTTGTTGAGGCTTTATGGGCCAGCAATCAGAACCCGTCCACCACAAAGGAGGATATTCAGATCTGCCTGGCGTCCCTCCATTTATGGCTGGCGCTGGATCCGCTTTTTGGCGGCGAGTTTCGCAAAAGCGTCGGACTGCACCCAAAGTCCCACCGCGACAGGCAAGCGCAGTGGTGGATAGAGCAAATCAAAACCCTGCTTGTGAAACCGGAGAATGGATAGGCGGGCGATACCTATCTCACCCTCCTCTGGCTTTTATTCCGCTGCATCTCTTTGCAGGGCAGGGCTTTTTAGCTGCCCCATCAAATTACCAACTTCTGCATAATACACTTCCACCGCCGCCTCCTTCACATGACCATAGCTGCGGACTTGCATGGGCAAGGCGGCGATCTCTACTGCCAAGCCGTGGGTTTCGGGCTAGAGGTGCGTCAATAGCTCATCGATGGTCGTTTCGAAATCGGTGATGAGCTGGCATCCCATTTTACGTTGGGTCAGGTAGCCGAAGAGATCGAGGGCGTGACGCGTAAGGTCTTGAAGCGGGCGATGGAGCCGAAGGCATTGGCGATCCAGGGGTCGTATTCTTTATTTGTGAAGACGGCCGGTTTCGATTTTTTGGTCGAAGAGGTACAGAGGTAGCAATGTCTCATTGCGCTATGCGTCCATCATCACCTAGCTGATTTTCCGTATTCCATCACTATCCAGAGATGTGTATAGATAAATCATACGGATGTTATTTGGAGTGTGTATTCAATGTTTACGCGTGTTGTCTTCGTTCTTATTCTTTTCATTGTGAGTGGGTGCATTACTACAGGACCTGCTTCGTTGGACAAATCCTATAGTTTTGACAGTGATCCAGAAAAAGGGTTTCTTGTGTTCGATAGTAGGAGGGCATTGGCATCTGAATACGGGCGGTCTTTTTACACATATATTCAACCCGTCAATATCGCTGATAGGAAATTTACTGGCCGGACGATCAGTGTTGCATCGTGCAAAATTTGTATGAATTTTGATAAGTCTTATTACTTTGGGGACCCAACATCAAACAATGAGCTTCAGGCGATATTGATACCCGCAGGTCATTATGCAATCACAGGTACTCTCCACCACGCTCATGGATTTGGTAAAACATATACCTGTTATAATAAAGGAACCCGCGTATTCGAAGTGAAAGCCGGAACCATCGGTTTATACCCCTCCCGATTTCCACAATTTCAATCTGATAGTGACAGGCTTATAAAATTGAAGGGTTATATTGCTGAATATCCCGAAATAACGGGAAAGGTTGAGATCATAAAAACTGCCGGAAAGATTACCTTCGAAGGCAGTGAAAAATTTATTGGTGAAGATTGTGCATATTCTGCTGGCAACTGGTTTGTTCTTCATGATGACAAGGGTGCCATTGTATTTTAAGACATAGCCTGTCTTTTAGTTTGCTGAGATAGGAAGGGGCGGCGAACCGCCCCTCTCAAATCCTTACTCCGCAGCATCTCTCTGCGGCGCTGGGTTTTTCAGCTGCCCCATCAAATGCCCAACTTCGGCATAGTACATCTCCACAGCCGCCTCCTTCACATGGCCGTAGCCGCGCACTTGCATGGGGAGGCTGGCAATTTCCACAGCGAGGCCGTGGGTCTCGGGGGTGAGCTGCGCCAAGACTTCCTCAATCGTCACTGTGAAATCCTCAATCAGCCTGCGTTCCATTTTACGTTCGGTCGTGTAGCCGAACGGGTCGAGGGCTGTGCCGCGTAAATTCTTGAAGCGGGCGATAAAGCCGAAGGCTTTGGCGATCCAGGGGCCGTATTCTTTTTTGCGAAGATGACCGGTCTCGGGGTCCTTTTTGGCAAAGAGGGGCGGGGCCAGGTGGTATTTGACCGTGTAGTCACCGTCCATCATTTGCGCAATTTTTTCCTGGAAACCCGCATCTGTGTGCAGGCGGGCGACTTCATATTCGTCCTTGTAGGCCATCAGTTTAAACAAAGAGCGGGCGACGGCTTCGGTTAGATCGGTTTTGTTGCCGCCCAGTTTTTCTTCTGCCTGCTGGACTTTCGCGAGGAGAGAGGCAAAGCGGTTTGCGTAAGCTTGATCCTGATAGTCGGTGAGAAAATCTTTGCGCCGGGCGATAATGTCGATGAGATCCGTCGCAGGTTCTTCAGTAAGGGCAGGGCCGGAGAGTTTGGCAACCTCGGCTAGGACGCTGTCTGGAGCGTGAGCCATGGCGCGGCCCCAGGCGAAGGCTTGTCTGTTGGCGGGGATGGCAACACCGTTCAGTTCAATCGCCTCCATCAATGCTTCAAAACTGAGCGGGACGAAGCCCATCTGCCAGGCATAGCCCAGCATAAAGAGGTTGGTTGCAATCGCATCGCCCATCAATGTGGTGGCGATATCGCTCGCCTCCACCATGTGGCAGGCATCTTTGCCCACGGCGTTTTTGATATGATCAAGCGTGTCCTGAACCGGGAAGGGGGCATCAGGGTTTAAGGTGAAATCCATCGTTGGCGCAGGGTGGGAATTGACCACCGCATGGGCAATCCCTTTATCCAACTTGGCAAGAGAGTCGTAGGAGCCAGCCACGACCATATCGCAGCCAATCAGCAAATCAGCGCGTCCTGCGGGAATGCGAACAGCGTTGATATGTTCAGGTGAAGGGGCGATATGAATATGACTGGTAACCGCGCCGCCTTTTTGAGCAAGACCCGCCTGATCCAGAACGGTCACGCCTTTCTGTTCCAGATGTGCCGCCATGCCGAGCAAGGCACCGATGGTGACCACGCCCGTGCCGCCAATTCCGGTGATGAGAATGCGGTAAGGTTGGTCAATTTCTTTTAAAGTCGGCATTGGAAGGCCGGCTGCAGGATCATCCATCGCGCTTTTTTCAGGCTTGCGAAGCGCGCCGCCTTCGATGGTCACGAAGCTGGGGCAGAAGCCTTTCACGCAGGAGAAATCCTTGTTGCAGGAGGATTGGTTGATAGACCGCTTGCGGCCAAATTCGGTTTCCAGCGGTTCCACGGAAATGCAGTTGGATTTGACGGAACAATCGCCGCAGCCTTCACAGACCAAATCATTGATCATCACCCGTTTGGCAGGATCAGGGAAGGTTCCCCGTTTGCGACGGCGGCGTTTTTCAGCAGCGCAGGTTTGATCGTAAAGGAGAATGGTGACACCCTCGATCTCCCGCAGGCTTTTCTGAACACTGTCCAGATCATCCCGGTGATCAAAGGTTGTGCCTTTCGGCCAGTCGATGCTGGCGGGATATTTATCCGGCTCGTCCGAGACAACCTTGATCGCCTTCACACCTTCCCCGGCCACCTGCTGGGCAATTTGCCAGGGGGTGAGCTGATCGCCGAGCGGCTGGCCGCCCGTCATGGCGACCGCGTCATTATAGAGGATTTTATAGGTGATATTGGCGTTTGCCGCGATGGACTGGCGAATGGCGAGCAAGCCTGAATGGTGATAGGTGCCATCGCCCAAATTGGCGTAGATGTGCTTTTCGTCGGTAAAATGCTGCTGTCCGACCCACGGAACCCCTTCGCCGCCCATCTGCGTAAATTCAGTGGTGTTGCGGTTCATCCAGGTGACCATGTAATGGCAGCCAATTCCTGCGACAGCACGGCTGCCTTCTGGCACAACAGTGGAGGTGTTATGCGGGCAGCCGGAGCAATAAAAGGGAGTCCGGCTGATTTTGGCCGGAGACTGGTCGAGCTGCTTTTCTTTCTTGTCGAGGAAGGCGAGCCTGTTTTCAATGGCGTCGGAGGTATAAAAACGGCGGATACGGGCGGCGATCACGCGAGCCACTTTGGCCGGTGTCAATTCGCCCGCAGAGGGGAGAATATGATTGCCGTCATCGTCAAACTCACCAAGGATACGCGGGCGCACAGCCGTGTCCCAGTTATAGAGCTGTTCTTTCATCTGGTTTTCGACCAGGGCGCGCTTTTCTTCTACCACAAGGACTTCTTCCAGCCCTTCGGCAAACTGGCGCACCCCTTGCGGATCGAGCGGCCAGGGCATCCCGACTTTGTAGACGGTGAGGCCGATATCCGCGGCGAGTTTATCGTCAATCCCCAAATCGCGAAGAGCCTGGCGGACATCCAGATAGGCTTTACCGGTGCTGACAATACCGAAGCGGCGTTTAGGGGAATCCATGACCACTTTATCAAGCTGGTTGATCCGGGCAAATTCCCGCGCAGCATAGACTTTATGTTCGTTCAGGCGGATTTCCTGATCAAAGCGGCTGTCGCCGGGACGAATGTTAAGGCCGCCGGGCGGCAATTCAATATCCGGGCGGAGGATGTTGGTGCGGGCCGGATCCACATAGACGGACGCGCCGCCCTCGATGGTTTCCGATACACATTTGAAGCCCACCCACAGGCCAGAATAACGCGACATTTCAATGCCGATCAGTCCGTAATCGAGGACTTCCTGAACGTTGGAGGGATGCAGAACCGGCATCATCCAACCCATAAAGCCATGTTCACTTTGATGGGCAACGGTGGAGGAGACAATGCCATGATCATCGCCTGCCAGCGCCAGGACACCGCCATATTTTGACGTGCCGTTGGAATTGGCGTGCCGGAAAACATCACCGGTGCGATCAACGCCGGGGCCCTTGCCATACCACAGGCCAAAGACGCCGTCATAATTAGCGCCTTGATACATATTGAGCTGCTGACTGCCCCAGACGGCCGTGGCGGCCAGATCCTCGTTAATGCCAGGTTCGAAATGGATGTCGTTTTCTTTGAGCTGCTTGTTGATCTTCCAAAGTGCCTGATCATATCCGCCGAGCGGGGAGCCACGATAGCCCGAGATGAAACCAGCTGTATTGAGGCCCGCAGCCCGGTCACGCGCCTTTTGCATGAGCGGCAATCGCACCAAAGCCTGAATACCCGTCAGAAAAACCCGGCCCTTTTCGAGCTCGTATTTGTCGTTAAGTGAAACCTTGGCAAGTTGCATGTCCAGCTCCCGTTACAAGCAGATTTACTTTTTATAATATATGAAAAATAGCAGCATAAACAAAAAAGGTCAATAGTACTGCCATTTAGAAAGAATATTTCGTGTCATACTTTTTTGACTTTTCCGTGGGATAAAAGGTTGGAGAGGGTTAAAATCCCCAAATCTATCGCATGGGACCTAGACAAAAATGACAATATTGGTAACCGGGGCTGCCGGGTTTATCGGAATGCATGTTTCAAAGACGCTTTTAAAAGCCGGAGAGACGGTAATCGGCATTGATAATCTCAATGACTATTATGATGTGTCTTTGAAGCACGCACGGCTTGCCGAGCTGATGCCCCATGAGAATTTTACCTTCCATAAGCTGGATATCTCGGATGCGGAGGGGCTCGTTAAAACTTTGTCGGCTTATCCGATTACCAAGGTTGTACATCTGGCGGCGCAGGCGGGGGTGCGCTACAGCATTACTAATCCGTATAGTTACGCGCAATCAAACTTGTTGGGATTTCTGTCTATTTTGGAATATTGCCGACATCTGAAGGGGCTTGAGCATCTGGTTTATGCCAGCTCCAGTTCCGTCTATGGCGGCAATAAAGAGCTTCCCTATTCGGTAGATCAGTCGGTGGACAAACCGGTGTCCCTGTATGCGGCGACCAAAAAATCCAACGAGCTGATGGCCCATTCCTACAGCCATCTTTATCGGATGCCGACAACAGGACTGCGATTCTTTACGGTTTATGGTCCCTGGGGGCGTCCGGATATGGCCTATTGGTCTTTTTCAGAAGCCATGCGGCAGGGGAAGACCATCAAAATCTTTAATAACGGCGATATGCGCCGGGATTTCACTTATATCGACGATATCGTATCCGGTATCATTGGCGCGCTTAATCTTGCGCCCGCAGATCGCGGCGAAGAGGGAGCACCTTACCGGGTTTACAATATCGGGAATCACCGATCCGAGCCGTTGATGGAACTCGTCTCGACATTAGAGAAGGCCTGGGATATCAAGGCGGAAATGGAATTTCTGCCGATGCAAAAAGGCGATGTGAAGGAAACCTATGCAGATATCGATCCCATGCGCCGCGATATCGGATATGAGCCTACAACATCTCTCGAGCAGGGCATTCCGCGCTTCGTTGAGTGGTACAAGAATTATATAAAGGAAAGCTGATCCTATGTCGGATAGTTTTGACATTACCCAGATTCAGTCGATCATTGATACCGGTATTCCGCAATGCGGTGATATTGGGGTCAAGGTTCATGGAATGGACGAAAGCGGTGTCACGATGCTGCTGCCCTATGATGCACGTTTTGCGGGCGACCCTGTCCGCGGTGTTTTGCATGGTGGTGTTATCACGACGCTGATCGATTCAGCTTCCGGTATGTGTATTTATGTGAAACTGAAGAAATACATTCCCATCGCTACGCTGGATCTACGGATTGACTATCTGAAACCGGCCACGCCCGGGGAAGATCTGCTGGCGCATGCCTATTGTTATAAAATGACGAAACAAATCGCCTTTGTCCGATCAGTCGCCTACCACACAGATCCGGATGATCCGGTGGCCAACAGTGTCAGCACATTCATGTTGCGATCCTCCACGACCAAGCCGCTTAATATCGCGTCTGAAGAAATGAAGGAAAAGTCATGACTAATTTGACGTCTGAAGAATTTCTGGAAGCAATCCTGAAGGCCAAGTCGACAAAAAACTGGTCATCCATGTCCGATATTATCCCTTATTTTCACTATCTGGGACTGGATCTTGAAGAAAAAGGCAATGAGCTTATTTGCCGTCTTCCTGCGAATAAACGGTTTGTTGGAAATCCTGTCCTACCTGCTTTGCATGGCGGGATTGTTGGCGCCTTTCTGGAAAGCACGGCGCTGGTTCATATGCTGGCAACCCAGGAAGTTACACAGCTTCCGAAGATTATTAATATCACTGTTGAATATTTACGCTCTGCCAAGCTGGAAGACTCTTTTGCGGCAGCTGTGATTACCAAGCCGGGTCGCCGGGTTGCCAATATGCGTATTCGCGCCTGGCAGGGGGATCGTCTTAAACCGATTGCTACTGCCAGTGCCAATTTTCTTGTAAGCTGAGCCCTGCATCCTTATTTAAAAATTATAATCGTTACAAACTGGAGACTGTCTTTCATGTCTGACGAAGCCCTGTCAAATTTACCCGAATGGGACCTGACCGATCTTTACCCTTCCAGATCGTCCAGCGAGCTGGAAGAGGATATTCAGAATTCCATTGAAAGTGCGAAAGCCTTTTCTGCAAAATACAAGGGGCAGCTTGAAGCACTGGATGCGGCGGCTCTTGTCGCGGCTATTCAGGAATTTGAGGTGTTACAGGAAACTTTGGGCCGGGTGATGTCCTTTGCCTATCTTGTTTATGCCGGGGATATGTCTGATCCGGATATCGGAAAGTTTTTCCAGACAATGCAGGAGCGGGTGAACAGCATTTCGACCGATCTGCTGTTCTTCACGCTGGAACTCAATCACGTCGATGACGCACGGCTGACATCCTTCTATGACAATGCGGACCTGAAACGCTATGAGCCGTGGCTCGCCAATGTCCGCTCCATGAAGCCCTATCAGTTGGATGACAAGCTGGAAACGTTGCTTCACGAGAAAGAAATTTCCGGAAGTAGCGCCTGGGTCCGTCTGTTTGATGAGACGATGGCGGGCCTCAAGTTCGACATGAACGGTGAACAGATGGCGTCACAGCAGGTACTGCATTTGCTGTCCAGCGCAGATAGTGCCACCCGGAAAGCAGCAGCTAAAAGCCTCGGCAAGGTTTTTGGCGAAAATGTTCGGCTGTTTGCGCTGATCACCAATACGTTGGCAAAAGATAAAGCGATCGAGGATGAATGGCGGAAAACACCTTCTCCAATGTCGCTGCGCCATCTGTCCAATCAGGTAGAGGATGATGTCGTCGATGCCTTGTCGGCAGCGGTAAAAGATGCGTATCCACGCCTGTCTCATCGCTATTACCGCCTGAAAGCGAAATGGATGGGGCAGGAAAAGCTGGATTACTGGGATCGCAATGCACCTTTGCCGGAGGATGATGATCGTGTCATTCCCTGGGACGAAGCCAGAGATATCGTGCTGGATGCTTATGGTCGTTTCTCGCCGGACCTCGCTAATCTGGGCCAGCAGTTTTTTGAAAAGCCGTGGATCGATGCTGCTGTCAGGCCTGGTAAATCACCCGGGGCTTTCGCCCATCCCACAGTGCCCAGCGCGCATCCTTATTTGCTGGTGAACTATCAGGGGAAAATCCGCGATGTGATGACGCTGGCCCACGAGCTGGGGCACGGCGTTCATCAGGTGCTCGCCGGTCCGCAAGGAGCGCTATTATCTGATACACCACTTACTCTGGCTGAAACGGCCAGCGTTTTTGGGGAGCAATTGACCTTCCGTGCCTTGCTGGAAAAAGTAACGGATCCTGCTAAGCGCCGGGTGATGCTGGCGGGCAAGGTCGAGGACATGATCAACACGGTCGTGCGCCAGATTGCATTTTATGATTTTGAAGTGCGTTTGCATACAGCGCGCCGAACCGAAGAGTTATCTCCTGATCAGATCGGCAAGATCTGGATGGATGTCCAAAAGGAAAGCCTGGGTCCTGCGATCCGGATGCATGATGAATATCAGTATTTCTGGAGCTATATCCCTCATTTCATCCACTCTCCGTTCTACGTCTATGCCTATGCCTTTGGTGATTGTCTGGTAAACGCGCTTTATGCGGTTTATCAGGATGCGGAAGAAGGTTTCCAGGCGAAATATTTCGATATGCTGAAAGCTGGCGGTACTCTACGCCACAAAGAATTGCTGGCACCGTTCAATCTTGATGCCTCCGATCCTGCCTTCTGGCAAAAAGGCCTGAGTGTGATTGAAGGCTTTATTGAAGAGCTTGAAGCCTTGTAAGCGAGAATAATTGAACCTCATCCCTCGTGCAGACGACAGACAAGATAGAAACGTTATTTTATTTTGTTCCAGATCTAATGTGCGAGGATATGATGAAACGCTCTACACTCTCAGTACTGTCTTTTGCGACGGTTTTATGCCTGTCCACGGCAGCTTTATCAGCAGATAAGATGCCTAATTTGAAGCCGGGCTTTAATACAGCAACAGGGACTGTTCAAGCTAAGAATACCGGTAACGCCATCGCAGGAAAATCTGTTTTGACGATCAAATGTGCTGCCATGCATGGCGGCAGTTGCCCGGATCCGACGCCTGCCCAGATGGCGGACTATACATTGCCGGGCTATGCGGATATGGGCGCTATAAATGTTCCCAAAGTGGGTCCTTCAAAAACCTTTAGCCACAAGATCAAATTCTTTAATGATCTGAATTTTGCGCCCGGAAAATATATCTTTACCGTCTGTGTTGACGCGGGGAAGACAGTTCGTGAAAGCAACGAGAATGACAATTGTAAGCGATTTTCCATGGTGAAAAAGTCAGCGCCGAAAAGGCCCCATAAACTAAAACCTGCTCAATAAATCCTGATAGCCGGACATTAAATTGACGGTGTGTTCTAGGACAAAAATACTTCTTTTTGTTCCATGATCACACCGTTTTTCCTGTTCGAGAAGATCAATAAACTATTGGGAGCGATTTCCTGCCAGTTGGAAATATCTTCGTCCAGCGGCTCTGAAACTATCAGTACAGAGCCGTTGTCCTCTCTCTGAAAAAGGGACGGAGCCATTTGGTCGCTGGACCAGCGCAGAGCCCAGAGGCTGTTCCCATCTGTGATGGCAAAAGTTGCCCGAAACGCTTCCGAAATACCCCGGTCAACTCTTGCCCGCTCCACCTGTTCAACAGTTTTGCGCAGGGCCGAGGGGGGATCCTGTTTCAGGCCGTTGGTGATCATCAGGTGGAACAGAAGTTCGCTGTCGGTTCCGCCTTGCAGGGCGTGGTAACACTCGTCAGAAAGCTGCTGTTCCAAATCACGCTTCAAGCGGGCAAAGTTGCCGATTTGCCCATTATGCATAAACAGCCACTCTGTACTGCGGAACGGATGGCAGTTGACGAAAACATTGGGTGCGCCGGTTGACGCACGGACATGGGCAAAAAAGATATGGCTTTCGATATGTCGGGTGAGTTCCCGCAGGTTCGGATCTGACCAGGCGGGACCCGGATTGCGATAAAGCCCAGGCTCTGGGGATCGGCTATACCATCCAAGACCGCCGCCATCTCCGTGTACTCCCAGCTTTGCCTTGTTGGACTGCATGGCCTGGGCACTTAGGGAATGATCCCCTTCATACACCAGGTTTTCAATAATGCGGGGCGCTCCGATATAGGCAAGCCAACGACACATGGGGTAACCCTTAAGATCAAAAAGGAAGGGACAAGGATACTGTTTTAGCCTTTAAGATTTCCTAATGTAAATGCTTTATACAGATAACAGGGCAAACCTGAATTCTGGTATTTTTCGGATTGTGGTCACAATCTATTGCCGAAGATGCAGGTTTTGCTATATTGCACCGCAACGCAGAACTTAAATACATGTATGGAGAGGTTATTATGTTTGAACCAGGAAGCATGAATATCGAAGCACAAAAAGAATCTTATGCCGGTTTTGTAAAGCTGTTCACAGTCTGTACAATTGGCCTGGTTATCCTGCTGGCCGTTATGGCAGCAACCTTACTGTAATCTAATTCTGCCCTTTTACCTAAAAGGGCAGTTTACCGAGAGACGTTTGCGGGGGCGTCGAACAAACCCACTTTAATAATCATAATTCTAGATAAGGATCGATGATGAAAATCGCTATCCCTAAGGAGTTGCGGGAGCACGAAAAGCGTGTTGCGGCGTCTCCTGAAACTGTCAAAAAGTTTGTGGGTCTGGGAGTTGAAGTAATTGTTGAAACAGGAGCGGGTCTGACCAGTTCCTTTTCAGATCAGGACTATAAAGACGCTGGTGCCTCTATCGCCGGGGACGCTGCTGCGGCCCTGAAAGAGGCTGACGTTATCCTGAAAATTCAGCGCCCCTTGACCAAAGAAGAAGGCGGACCGGACGAATTGTCCCTGATGAAAAAGGGGGCAACCCTGATTTCAGCCTTGGCACCACTGCAGAATAAAGATCAGGTCAAGGCCTATGCCGATGCCGGTATTGAAGCCCATGCCATGGAACTGGTACCGCGGATCAGCCGGGCACAATCTATGGATATTCTATCCTCCCAGTCAAACCTGGCGGGCTATAAATCTATTCTGGATGCCGGTGCCGTTTATGGCAAAGGCATGCCGATGATGATGACAGCCGCGGGAACGGTTGCTCCTGCAAAAGCCTTCATTATGGGTGTTGGCGTGGCTGGTCTTCAGGCGATTGCCACTGCGCGCCGTCTGGGCGCCATTGTGACGGCCACCGACGTTCGTGCCGCCACCAAGGAACAGGTTGAGAGCCTGGGCGCCAAATTCGTCATGGTTGAAAGTGATGAGACCGGCGATGGTGACGGCGGTTATGCCAAGGAAATGTCTGACGATTACAAGAAAAAACAGGCAGAACTGGTTTTCGAACATATCAAGAAACAGGATATCGTTGTCACAACGGCTTTGATCCCGGGACGGGATGCGCCTGTTCTGATTACGGATGAAATGCTGGCCGTGATGAAACCCGGTTCTGTGGTTGTTGATCTGGCGGTTGAAGCGGGCGGTAACGTCACTCAGTCCAAGCCTGGTGAAATCGTTGAAACCGATAATGGCGTTTTGATTGTCGGTCATCGCAATGTGCCAAGCCGTCTGGCAAGTGATGCATCGTCGCTGTTTGCCAAGAACCTGCTGAATTTCCTGCAGCCGATGATCAATAAAGAAACCGGCTCGCTTGAAATGAACTGGGAAGACGAGATTGTTCTGGGTACTGGCCTGACACGCGATGGCAAAATTGTCCATCCGCTTTTAACAGAAGGAGGTAACTAATCATGGATATGGTCGATCCTACTGTTTTCCGGCTGGCTATTTTTGTTATGGCCATTTTTGTCGGTTACTATGTGGTGTGGAGCGTGACGCCTGCCCTGCATACCCCGCTTATGGCGGTGACAAACGCTATCTCCTCTGTGATCATCGTGGGTGCTTTGATTGCCGCAGGTCCTGCGGACGTTAATCTGGCCAAGATCTTCGGCTTCATCGCCATTGTCCTGGCCTCGGTGAATATCTTTGGTGGCTTCCTGGTAACCCAGCGCATGCTCGCCATGTACAAGAAAAAACAGAAATAGGGGGATAGCCAGTGTCTGCTAACTTTACAGCGCTTGCCTATCTGGTATCCGCTATTCTTTTCATTCTGGCCCTGCGTGGCCTGTCGTCTCCGGAAAGTTCGCGCCGGGGTAATATTATGGGAATGATCGGCATGGCAATTGCCATGATCGTCACCATTCTCGACCCTAGCGTGGTCTCTTACGAGTGGATCATCGGTGGAATTGTCATCGGTGGTGCCATTGGTGCCGTGATCGCTCAGCGCATCGCCATGACGGCCATGCCGCAGCTTGTGGCCGCTTTTCATTCCCTCGTAGGTCTGGCAGCTGTCCTGGTTGCTGCGGCGGCTTTCTATAACCCCGAAGCATATGGCATCGTCGGGCCTAGCGGAGAACTGACTGTTCTCAGCCGTGTTGAAATGGCCATTGGTATTGTGGTTGGTGCCATTACCTTCTCCGGCTCCGTGATCGCTTTTACCAAGCTTCAGGGACTTGTCTCCGGTAATCCGGTGACGTTCCCGGGCCAGCATATGGTCAATCTGCTGATTGGCCTGGCGATCGTTGCCTTGATTGTCTGGTTCTGCATTGATCTTGATCCCCGGATTTTCTGGGCGATGACAGCGCTTGCTTTCCTGATCGGTTTCCTGATCATCATTCCCATTGGCGGCGCGGATATGCCGGTGGTTGTCTCGATGCTCAACTCCTATTCAGGTTGGGCGGCTGCCGGTATCGGCTTCACCCTTGAAAACACGGCGCTCATCATCGTGGGCGCGCTGGTCGGCTCCTCCGGTGCGATCCTGTCCTACATCATGTGTAAGGCGATGAACCGGTCGTTTATCAGTGTGATCCTGGGCGGCTTTGGCGGTGATGATGCGGCGGCCTCTGTTGATAAGGGCGAACGTCCTCATAAAGCAGGGTCTGCCGATGATGCAGCCTTCATCATGAAAAATGCCGGTAAAGTCATCATTGTGCCAGGCTACGGCCTTGCGGTGGCACAGGCTCAGCATGCGTTGCGTGAAATGGGTGATCTGCTGAAAAAAGAAGGTGTTGAAGTGGCCTACGCCATTCATCCGGTTGCGGGCCGTATGCCGGGCCATATGAACGTGCTGCTGGCGGAAGCCAATGTCTCCTATGACGAGGTGTTTGAACTCGAAGAGATCAACTCTGACTTCGCCGGTGCCGATGTGGCCTTTGTGGTTGGCGCGAACGACGTGACCAACCCGGCGGCGCGTGATGATCCACAAAGCCCGATTTTTGGTATGCCGATTTTGGACGTGGATAAATCGCAAACGGTTCTTTTTGTAAAACGTTCCATGTCATCGGGTTATGCCGGTATCGACAATGATCTGTTCTACAAGGACAACACCATGATGCTTCTGTCTGACGCCAAGAAAATGGTCGAGGATATTATCAAAGCGATGTAACGATCGATTTGAAAGAAACGGAAAAGCCGCTGAGGAAACTCAGCGGCTTTTTATGCTTTTAGAATGGTCTGTTAAAAAAATTATTTTGTAAGTGAAATTTCAAAATTCCGTAGGGGTCTCTTGCGCTTCGCTGCATTGCTCAGAAAGACGTCTATAATAAACGATGAATTGTCTCTTTTCGTTTATAAAAGATAAAGAAACTGGGTTTTACCATTTTACCAATGGACTAGTCCTTTTGTAATATATCAAACTCCTACATTTCAAAAGACTGGCCTGAAGATGCGTAGCTTTTTATCTTGTGAGGGTAGGCCCATTTCCAGAGTATCAATTACCCAAGGCTTTAATGATTATTTCGATATCAGGTTGGCCAATACACCGGCATTGAAGCAGACAAGCTATCAAATCCGTCATCAGGTTTACTGCGAAGAGTTGGGGTGGGAGCCAGAGACCGGCGATAAGGTCGAGATGGATCCGTATGATGAGCATTCCTTGCCGCTTCTGCTCTATCACAAGGCCAGTAAAACATATGCCGGAACGATGCGACTGGTTATTCCGCCAACGGATGAACCGGATCGGCCGCTTCCTTTCGAGGCCTTATATGGTACCTCCCTTCATAAAAATGTGATTGACCCGGCGACTGTGAGCCGCAGCAGTATTGGCGAAATTTCCCGTCTCTGTGTTCCCGGGAGTTTCCGCCGTCGGGCGGGCGAGAAAAACAAGCCCTTTGTCTTAAACGATATGTCTGGCCTTGATTTGCAGTCAGCAGAGGATCAGCGGAATTTTCCAAAGATCTCTGTTGGCCTTTATATCGGTGTAATTGCGCTGACAAAATTACTGGATCTTCCGCATATTTTTGTTGTGACAGAACCTCGGTTGATGCGGCGTCTTCAATGGTTGGGTATTCCGACCGAACGGGCAGGGGATGATATCGAGCATCGCGGTACCCGGGCCCTGTTCTACCTTGATCGTGATTATGTGCTGGAAAATCTAAAGCCGGAAATGATGGCGTTGCTGACATTGTTGGAAGGGCAACTGACCGAACAAATACGCTGAATATTCCGCATGATCGGGCTGCTATTTCAATAGCACCAAGGCTCTATAGACAGGCCGTAGCAGCAGAGCATATCCTTCGTGTATAGTGTGTTTGAAGGATACAGAACGGAGCTGGTGAAAATATTTGAACCCTTTGGCTCGTTAAGCAGACACATAGCTGTATGACCGCAAATGGTTTAAGTAAGGGACGTTAGGGTTTTGAAGATGAAAAATAGATTTAAAGTGGCGCTGGGGATCACTGCTTTGATGAGCAGTCTTGCCGCGAGTGGATTGGCCAGCGCTGATAGCTCACGTATCGGAATAAGAAGTTATACTCCCGGGAGTGTGTCTGTTCTAAGTGATGGTAACGGCTATACGAAACTTAGCCATCTGCAGAATATGAACGTCAAGTTGAATTTATACCTGAGTGCAGATACTCTCGGGCGTGTCAAAGACTGGAGTGCCTGGTTTAATATGAGGCAGGAGGGCGGCCCTAGAATTCACTTCAATCAATATAAAGACAGCGCCAGCTATTCCCGGCCTCGGCCCAAGACAGTAACAACAGTTGCCTCTGTCCTCATTCCGGCTTTAAAAATTCAATCTGTTGCCGTTGCGGATTGTCAGGCGCATGCCAATAAACTGAGACTTCAGGGCCTATCCGCCGCTGCGATCTATTCAAAAGACTGGACGCTGACATATGCGCTGGAGGGCTCTGTTACATATGAAATGACAGGTGCGGGAGGCAATCGATCGGATGCTGAAGTTGAGGACTTTGCCGCTAACAAGAAATTCAGAGTGATCTGTAAAGCGTCTCCGGGGCCAACCAGAAACCCCGCTGACAGTAATCCAAGCAGAACAAAGCATGAAGTGAAGAGTGCGAGCCTGTCCGTTCAAGGTGTCTCGACGCTGAACGGGGCGTGTATGTTGAAACTGAAAGGCAAGATTAAGGGAGAGAAAACCCGGCAGAAAGTCCGTTTCCGTTACAAGGATGGCCAGGGGCATCAGAGTGAAATTAAAACGGTAGAAACGAAAACCTTGAAAACGGCCAGGTTTTCTCATCAATACGCCCTCTCAGGTGGCGGTTTGAAGACGGGGAAAATCCGGATTGATGTGGAAGGCTCCAACGTCAACTCACCCTGGGTGAATTATTCCGTGAATTGTAGCCGGGGAACAGCACCGGGTGGCTTTAATACGCCCACAACGCCAAGGCCTGTTCCGGGAGAAGCTGCTCCAACAAATTAGATGGGGCTCCTGTTTAAAAAAAAGCCGTGAGAGTGAACTCTCTCGCGGCTTTTCCTATTTGGATGCTCGTGACTATGCCATAACTTCCGCGTTTTGGGTCGTTTGTTTCAGGCCAACGCTTTGCAATACGGCAAAGCCGAGAACGCCCAGCGCAATGACTTCGATCAGGACAATGCCCGTCAGAGTGAAATATTCAGGCATCAGGAAGGTCAGTAGAAAACTTCCCACGACCCAGCTGATATCGGCGCCGATGATCATTTTAACGAAGAGAGGCTTAATCGGGCTTTTGGTGGCGGTAAAATAGACGTCGGCTGCAAAAACCAGAAGCCCCGCACCAACAATATAGAGGTAAATTGTACTTGCGAGGCCCATCAGATCCGTCAGGAAACCATTTGCAACCAGACACAAAAGCCCGGTAATGGCGGAGGTCGCAGCATTTGTCAGAAGAGTGTATTTCAGAAGAGGGGTTGCAGAAAGTGACATCGTTCCAATCCTTGAGTTCGTTTTGGTGACGGTCCACAGGATGGCAGTTCCTGGTTATCCTCTCAATTACCTGCAAGGTAATATCTTCCACATTTCAGATCGCGTATAGTTTTTGAAATGAGTTTAAGAGGAGAGATCAGATGTCTGATACGGCTGTCAAAACAACCATCTCTGAATTTGGCCTTTTGCTTCGGCGCTGGCGGCAAATCCATGGCTTCAGTCAGCTGGACCTGGCGATGACGGCAGACAGTTCCGCCCGGCATATCAGTTTTATTGAAACGGGTCGATCCAAGCCCAGTCGGGAGATGGTTCTGCGGCTCAGTGAAGTCATGGAACTCCCACTACGGGAACGAAACAAGTTATTGAATGCAGCGGGTTTCAGCCCCGCCTATAAAGAAACGGCGCTGGATCAGGCGGGGCTTGATCCGGTGCGAAAAGTGCTGGATATCATGCTCGCCAATCAGGAGCCATATCCAGCCACGGTTATGAACCGAAGTTTTGATATTCTGATGGTTAATCATGCGGCAGCAAAATTGATGAACGCCATTGGGGTTCCTATGGGCGGGACAGACGGCCCGCCAAATGCCCTTAAACTGACTCTAGATCCAAAAGGGCTTCGGCCGTTGATCAAGGATTGGGAGAAGACAGCGCAGCACCTGATCCAGCGGGCGCACCGGCAATTGAGAGGTAAAGAAGCAGATGATCCACTGGCAAAGGTTCTGGCAGAAATTCTGAATTATCCGGATATTCCGAAGGAATGGCATATCGATGATCCCATGCAGGATGCCCCGCCTGTCCTGCCCATTGAGTTCGAGCTGAACGGTATGGTCCTGTCCTGGATCACCACCATCGCAAGCTTTGGCACGCCGCAGGACATAACCGCTGAAGAGATCATGATCGAAAGCATGTTTCCAGCCAACGAAGAGACTGAGCAGGCGGTTAAAGCGCTGCTTGGTTAGCCTTCTTTGCCATCCGCGCGCGGATGGCAAAGGACTGGAACATAAATTGCCAGATACAGAAGCCAGGCCAGAACCCAGCTGCCGCCTGCCAAGACCAGACCAGCATCTTCTATGTCCGGGAAGGCGAGCGGTGGGAGCACCCGTGCCAGAAGACTCGTCAGAATAAGGATATAGCTCAGTGAGATGGCAGGATGAACATCGAGGGGACGACCTGTATGGCCGAGAGCAATGCGCGACATCATGCCGAGGATCATAATACCTAGCCCGCCGATGGTGAGAATATGGTTCGCCACCAGTGGCTCAAATTCCTCGAAAATCTGGGAGATGCTTTCGGCCAAAAAGCCAAAACCAAGCAAGGCATATCCCACATGAAGAACCCACATCAGGGGATCCCGTTTGGTGCGCCATCCCTGCCAGAAAGCAAGGCGGCCTAAGATTAGAAGACCGGCAAACGCAAACAATCCGCCGCTGATTTGGGTTTCAGGCAGAAAAGCGTCTGCAAGGACGGCAATCAGGCAGGAAAGAATGGTTGCCTTCCCGAGCCAGCCGGGGCTGGCAGGAAGAGGACCCAGGGCATGGCGTTTGAGCCAGTTTCCTGTAAAGACGGGGATCACGCGCCCGCCGATTATCACGGTCATCAGGACCAGTAACCCGATCGCCAGGCGAATACCGGTGGTCGCCGAACTGGTGGTAAAAGCTAGCATTTCCAGCCAGACAAGCAGGTTGGCGAAAAAGATCAGCAGAAGAAGAGGAATAAATCCCAGATTGCGCCAGAGCTTCTTGGCGATAATGGGCTTTGAAATGATCCAGGCAAGATAGGGGATAAAGGCCAGATCAACCAGGCTCGACAGGAGCATCGGCAGATACTCCGAGAAGAAAACAGCGCTCCGTCCGGCCAGCCAAAGCATAAAGAGAAGCACAAGCGCTGCCCCCCTTATGCGCGGGTTGCCCGCCCAAACCGGAACAGCGGTTGTCAGGAAACCGGCAACGACCGCCATGATAAATCCAAAAATGAGTTCATGAGCATGCCAGAGAGAGCCGGGAAGCAATGAAAAAGTGCCGAGAATTTCACCGACACCGGTCAGATCAGTGATCCAGAGCACCATGATCAGCGCCGCATAAGCGGCGGCACTCAGGAAAAAAATGCGAAACCCGCCCTCAAACAGAAGAGCCATTGTGGAGTTATTGGACACGCGCTGCATGACAGGACCTTTCAAGAGATCCTGTCATTAAACGGGAGCGTGCGGGTTTTGCAAACCTCAAATATGAAAGCCGCGACAATGAGCCGCAAAACGCTAGTTAATTTGCGATTAGTAACGACCAAGTCAGAATTTTCTATTTACTTGCTGGATCATGTCGGGTGAGACTTTACCTTCTAGGAGAATTGCTTAAATGCTTTGTCCCAAAAGAAGGAAGAGGATGAAAAGCTTATCTATGACGTTTGGCACAAAAATTGATCAAAAATCCTGGCCGTTTCCAAATCTTGACAAGATAGAGGGCTCGGGAATAACGCTGGAACCCTTGGAGCGTGGACATCTTGCTGATCTTTGGGTGTCCGCATCGGCGGACCCGAGCAGTTTTGATTATCTTCGCTATGGTCCGTTTAACGACAAGGACGAACTTGGCATCCTTTTAGATGATTTATCAAGTCGCGTTGATCAGCCATTTTGGGCGGTCATCCCCAAAGGAGGAAAGGCAGAGGGTTGGTTGTCGATTTGTGACATTTATCAAGGGGATGGTAGCATAGAGATTGGCAGTATCTGGTTTTCATCTTCCCTTCAAGGAACGCGATTTGGGCGTGAAGCAATCTTTTTGTTAATGTGTCGTTGTATGGATGAGTTGGCGTATGAGAGGCTCGTATGGCGATGCCAGGCTCAAAATGAAAAGTCATTTAGGGCAGCAGAGAGTTTCGGTTTCAGACATGAAGGAACATGGAGAAATGCCGCTGTTGTTAAAGGGTGGCAACGTGATGTGGCTTGGTTTTCTATTCTGAAAGAAGAATGGCCTGTCTGCCGAAAAGCCCTTCTAAATTGGTTTTTACCAGGCAACTTTGATGCCGTTGGAAGACAGATAAAAAGCCTTCGCGCGCTACGAGAGCAAATCGATATGTCACCGGAGTGAGGCGGCAATACGGACTATTGATAAACCGCATAGTGAAGGATTTTTTTGACAATCCAGTCCTGGTTTTCCGATAGTCTGTTATTGCCTCAAGAAATTGAACGATCAGGCAAAGGATGTTTGGAGCCTATTTGCTTTTCTCGATGCCCGCATGGGCTTGGTCGCCCCAGAGCTCCTGGATGCGGGCGTCGCGGCCGCAGCCTTTGCGGTAGAGATAGTAGCGCACCGGGTTTTTCTTGTAATAGTCCTGATGATAGTCTTCTGCATCCGTCCAGTGGGAAGCTTGTCGGATAGGGGTGACAATCGGCTCTTTCAGGGCACCGGATGTCATCAGATTGGCTTTGGAGGCCTCGGCCTCTTTCAACTGGGTATCTGAGTTGGCGAAGATGGCTGTTGTGTAGGAATGGCCGCGATCACAAAACTGCCCGCCTGCATCAGTCGCATCGATGGACCGCCAAAAAACATCCAGAAGCTTGTTATAGCTGACGACGGAAGGATCATAGGTAATGCGCACCGCTTCGATATGCTGTCCATGATCCCGGTATGTCGGGTTTTTAAGCATGCCGCCTGTATAGCCAGACACGGCGGATGTAACCCCTTTCACATGCTCGAAATCTTTTTCAACGCACCAGAAACACCCGCCAGCAAAGGTGGCGACGGCCAGTTCCTCTGCTGTGGCAGTAGCAAGTGTCCCGGTTAAAGCGGTTCCCAGAATAGAACCGGCGATCATCATTTTTTTTAACATATGCGTCCCTTTATGCCTTCCAACTTAATTCCCAACATAATTCATTGTAATTCTGGCACAATTCACCTCGACTACACGCTTTTGTTACTGCTGTGCTGATCGGCTGCGGCCCGGATGCTTTGTGACATGATGGAAAGGGCGGCGTTTGCGATGGTGTCGGCCCGGGTCGTGAGACCCACAGCACCTCGGGTCTCTCTGGTATCAATGGGCAGGGTGGTCATGCGCCCGTCGCGTAAATCGTTTGAAACCACACCTTCTGAAATAATCCAGACCGCGTCTGTCGAGCGGACGAAGGCCCGGCCAAAACTGTCGGAGACGGTTTCTATCTGAACCGGCAGTTCGGGAATACCGTTAGCCATCAGGAAGCGATCGACGAAAGGCCGGATGACCGAGGCTTTGGTGGGCATAAGAATGGTATAGTGCCCAAGATCACCCAGCCGAAGCTGGTCTGCCTCCATCAGCGGATGTTCTTTTCGCACAGCAAACACCACTTGTTCGCTGTACAGATGCTCAAATTCCAGACCAGTCATTTTCTCCGGGGCGGCGAGCCTGCCGACCACCAGATCCAGTTCGGCTCGCCTGAGCTGTTCCAACAGAACCGAGTTTTCACCCGTGACAATTTTAATCTCTCCGCCGATCTTTTCCTTGAGATAAAGCTGCAAGGCTTCCGGCATGATGCGGGCGGAGACCGTTGGCAGGGCACCGATACGCACCGGCGGGCTTTCCTGATTACGCGCTTGCTGAACCGATTGAACCCCGTCCATAACAGAAGCCACGCTGGCCCCTGCATGTTTGAGGAACACTTCACCAATGCGGCCCAGCCGAATGCCGCGCCCTTCTTTTTCAAACAAACGGACACCTAGAATCTCTTCCAGTTCGCGGATGGCCTTTGTCACTGCGGGTTGACTGACCCCCAGAATGTCGGCCGCTTTGCCAACGCTTTTTTGACGGGCGACTTCAATAAAGGTCTGCAAGTGACGGAATTTGATGCGCGATTGCATTATTAATAACCATATGATTATGAATTTCGTAAAAAATATCATTTTACCAAACAAAATCAATCTGTTTGGATAGCGTTAGAGGAGATCTTATGAATTTTGTAACGCTGAAGACTGTCACCCTTCACTATGAGTTTCGCTCGGCAGGAGCGGGGAAGCCTGTGCTTGTCTTTGCGAATTCGCTGGGAACGGACTTTCGGATTTGGGACGGCGTTATTGGCTGTTTACAAGGTGACTATTCCATTTTGCGATATGACAAGCGAGGGCACGGCCTGTCGGCGGCAGGCACGCCGCCTTATCATATGGATGATCATGTTGGCGATCTCACCCGATTGTTGGATCATCTGGAGGTCACAGACGTTATTCTTTGCGGGCTATCGGTTGGCGGTATGATTGCACAAGGGGTTGCTCTGACCCGCCCTGACTTGGTGGGCCGGCTTGTCCTTTGTGATACCGGGCATAAAATTGGCGACAGGCTGCTTTGGCAGAACCGGATCGATGCTGTTCTGAAAGACGGATTGAAACCGATGACAGACACCGTGATGGAGCGATGGTTTACCTCCGATTTCAGGCAACAGGACAATCCGGTTTACGCAGGTTGTAGAGCAATGTTTGAGCGCCAGGAGCCAGCTGGATATGCAGGAACATGTGCCGCGATTCGTGACGCAGATTTTACGCAAACAGTCCGGGCACTTTCCGCGCCGACGCTTTGTCTGGTTGGCAGCGAGGACACGTCGACGCCACCCGCATTGGTACAGAAGCTTGCAGGGCTGATCCCGAAGGCGAGTTTTGTTGTTATCGAAGGGGCCGGACATCTTCCTTGCCTCGAGCAAATTCAGGCATTTACCCGGACCCTTGAGGATTTTATAACAGGGGACAGGTCGTGGGAGACAAATTGTTGAGCAAGAATAATAATCCATCACAGCGATACAATCAGGGACGCGAGACAAGGAGCGCCGTTCTGGGGCTCTCTCATGTGGAACGGGCAGAAGAAAAGACGGACCCGTTTGATCAACCCTTTCAGGAGTTGATCACAGAAGGAGCCTGGGGAACAGTTTGGTCACGGGATCACTGGTCCAAGCGGGAACGGTCTATGGTGACCATCGCGCTCTTGGCGGCGCTCGGTCATTATGAGGAATGTGCTATGCATGTCAGAGCGGCGGAGAATACTGGTGCCAGCCGGGAAGATATCACCGAGGCGATGCTGCATGTGGCGATTTACGCCGGGGTTCCTGCCGCCAACAGTGCGATCAAAGTGATAAAAGAGGTTTTTCGCCAAATCGACGCTGAGAAACAAGAAACGGGAGACGGGGCATGACAAATCAGAAGCCCGAGACAGGTGCTTTTTTCCAGCGGGACAGAGCCTGGCAGCCACCTGCTTACACGCCGACATACAAAACAAGTATCCTGCGGTCACCGCAAAAAGCGTTGTTGTCCCTGGATGGAACTGTCAGTGAAATCACGGGGCCGGTCTTTGGTCATAATGATATCGGGGAGCTGGATAATGACTTGCTGCTCAACTTTTCAAAGAATGGCGAGCTGCCAATCGGCGAGCGTATCGTTGTGCATGGTCGGGTAATCGATGAACGGGGCGTGCCGGTGCCCGGGGCGTTGCTTGAGTTTTGGCAGGCCAATGCAGGCGGTCGGTATCGCCACAAGAAGGAAACCTATCTGGCCCCGCTGGATCCTAATTTCAGTGGGTGCGGGCGAGCTATTACCGACGACCAGGGGGGCTATTGCTTTCGCACCGTCAAGCCGGGACCCTACCCCTGGCCCAACGGCGTTAATGACTGGCGGCCTGCCCATATTCATTTTTCAGTCTTTGGGCATGGCTTTGCTCAGCGTTTGATTACCCAGATGTATTTCGAAGGGGATCCGCTGATCCGGAAATGCCCGATTGTTCAGGCCATTCCCAGCGAAGAGGCTGTCAATCAACTGATCGCACCGCTTGATATGGCCAACACGCTTCCCATGGATAGCCTTGCTTACAAATTCGATATTGTTCTGCGCGGACGCCGTTCAACCCTGTTTGAAAACCGGCGGGAGGGAAATTGATGACACAATCGCTTCATTTTTTTAAAGAAACCCCCTCCCAAACGGCAGGCCCCTATGTGCATATCGGTTGCACGCCCAATTTTACCGGTATCGAAGGTGTTTTCGCCGAAGACCTGGGCACGCAAATGGTTGGCAAACAGGCCGATGGGGAGCGCATTACCGTTCGCGGTTGTGTTTTTGATGGAACGGGAGCACCTGTGAAAGATGCGCTTGTCGAGATTTGGCAGGCAGATGCAAAGGGTCTGTATAACAGCCCGAGTGAAGTTCGCGGTACGGCTGATCCTAATTTTACCGGCTGGGGACGGTGCCCGTCCGATATGGAGAGTGGTGAATTTGTCTTCGAAACCATCAGACCTGGCCAGATTCCCTTTAAAGACGGCCGAATGATGGCCCCGCATATTACCTTTTGGGTTGTGGCACGGGGGGTTAATATCGGCCTGCATACCCGAATGTATTTTTCTGACGAGGAAACGGCCAATTCTACAGATCCGATCCTCACCCGAATTGAGCATAAACAACGTGTTCCAACACTTATTGGTCAGAAGAATGGCAGTGATTATCGATTTGATATTCATCTGCAAGGCGACAATGAAACAGTCTTTTTCGATATTTAAGAGCGCTTAAGAATGTCCAGGTTTAAAAACTTAAAAGAAGCGGTCGCCGAGAATTTGTCGGACGGTGATGTGGTTGCCTTCGAAGGCTTTACACATCTGATACCCCATGCTGCAGCCCATGAAGCCATCCGGCAGGGATACAAGGATCTGACTCTTGTTCGGATGACACCAGATATCGTTTATGATCAGATGGTTGGGATGGGAATGGCGTCAAAGCTGATCTTTTCCTATGTGGGTAATCCGGGTGTTGGATTACTGCGCCGTGTGAGAGACGCTATTGAAAATGCCTGGCCGAACAGCATAGAGATTGAAGAGCATTCCCATGCCGCCATGGCAAATGCCTACGAAGCGGGAGCTGCAGGTCTGCCGTGTGCCATTTTCAGGGGGTATAAGGGCGCGGGTCTGAAAGAGGTAAATTCTAATATTCGTGAGGTGACATGTCCGTTTAGCGGCGAAGTCCTGGCAGCGGTACCCTCCGTGCGGCCTGATGTCAGCTTTATCCATGCGCAGAAAGCCAACAAAAAAGGGGATGTCCTGATCGAAGGAATTGTCGGCATCCAGAAAGAGGCCGTTCTCGCAGCAAAACGGGCTGTTGTCACTGTGGAGGAAGTTGTCGATGATTTTGATGAGGTGCATGCAAATGCATGTATTTTGCCCAACTGGACAATGAAAGCAGTCTGTGTTGTGCCGGGCGGGGCTCATCCGTCTTATGCCCATGGATACTACAGTCGTGACAATGCCGCCTATCTGGAATGGGATAAAATCGCAGCTGACAGGGACCTTTTTAAAAGCTGGATGGAGGAGCATGTGTTAGCGGCCAACCCTGACATTTTCGAGACACGGATCTCCAGTTTGCGGGAGGATGGTGAATGAGCGAAGACTTTACATCTGATGAAATGATGACCATTGCCGCAGCAAGAGCACTTGGCAATGAGGATATCTGCTTTGTCGGCATCGGTGCGCCCTCGGCAGCCTGTAATGTAGCACGCCTGACCCATGCACCGGATATCACCCTGATTTACGAAAGCGGCACCATCGGTACAGCTCCGGATGTGTTGCCTCTTTCCATTGGAGACGGAGAACTTTGCGAGACCGCGACAACAACGGTTTCGGTTCCGGAGATGTTTCGCTACTGGTTGCAGGGAGGGCGGATCACCATTGGATTTCTCGGAGCCGCCCAGCTGGATAAATTTGGTAATATCAACACGACCGTGGTCGGGGACTATGATAATCCGAAAACCCGGCTGCCGGGCGGCGGCGGTGCGCCGGAAATTGCCTCTTCAAGTGGGGAGATTTTTATCACTATGAAGCAATCTCTTCGGGGAATGGTCGAGAAGATTGATTTCTTCACCTCTTTTGGCCATGGCGACGGTGGCAATGCCCGTGAAAAACTGGGCCTGACAACAAAGGGGCCGACATTGCTCGTGACGGATCTCGCTGTCTGGCGGCCCGATCCGGTAACAAAGGAATTTACCGTTATGTCGCTGCATCCGGGCGTGACAAAGGCGCAGGTTCAGGAGACATGTGGCTGGACGGTCAACTATACCGAAAATCTGCGGGAGACACCGCAGCCGACGGCATTGGAGCTGCAGACATTACGGGATCTGAAAGCCAGAACCAAAGCCGCCCATGAAGGAGCTGCATAGGATTATGAGCATCTCTCCCTTCGATCATCCGTTTCTTGGAAAGCTGCTCGGTCATCCCGAGGTGGAGGCTTGCTTTAGCGCGGAAGAAGATGTGCGTCAGATGCTGGCTTTCGAGCGGGTATTGGCAGAAGAGCAGGGAAAGATCGGTCTTATTTCGTCGGCATCCGTTTCGGCAATTGTCACGGCAATCGGCGAATTTGAAGTGGACCCAGAAGATCTGGCAACTCAGACGGCGAAAGACGGAGTTGTTGTGCCTGGGCTTGTTCGGCAAATACGAAAAAAACTGACGGATAACCAAAAAGCATCCTTGCATAAAGGGGCGACCAGCCAGGATGTGATCGATACCAGTCTAATGCTGCGCCTTAAAAAAGCGATGGCTTTTATTCAGGCAGATTTGAAGGAGGTTCTTCAAAACCTGACATCGCTGAATGAAACATTCGGCGATCAGACAGTGATGGCGCGCACTCGTATGCAGCAAGCCCTGCCGATCAAGGCAGGACACAAAATCAACGGCTGGGAAGAACCCCTCCGTCGTCTGCAAGGGAAATGGGAAAGTCTTTCTGGTGAGTTGTTGCATATTCAGCTCGGCGGGGCTGTCGGTGATCTGTCAACATTCGGCGGTAAGGGGCTTGAGCTTAAAGAAAAAATGGCCTTCGCATTGGGGCTGAGTTTTACAGAAAAGGGCTGGCATACTGATCGTTCAGCTCTTTCTGAATTTGCCAGCTGGCTTGCACAAATATCCACGACCTTAGGTAAAATTGGGATGGATATCGTCTTGATGGCGCAAACGGAGGTTGGTGAAATCGAACTTCGATCCGCAGGCGGATCGTCGGCCATGCCCCATAAACAAAACCCGGTTCAGGCTGAAATTCTGGTCAGTCTAGCTCGGTATAGTGCGGGACAACTTGGCATGTTTCAACAAGCAGCGCTCCACGAAAATGAACGGTCCGGCAGTGGTTGGACATTGGAATGGCTCATATTGCCTCAAATGGTGATTGCGGCGGGGGCAGGTCTGCGAATTGCAGGTGAACTAACTGATAATATTAAAGAAATTCGGCCGATGGAACAATAGATCCTGGATATGCCGACATTACGGGAAGGGAGAGAATAAAATGAAGATGACGAAAATATTGGGACTGACGGCACTAAGCGCCTTGGCGGGTGTTGTTCTGAGCGGACAGGTATCTGCCGCTGAAATTACATTAAAGCTTCACCATTTTTTGGGACCAAAAGCACCGGCACATTCCAAGATGCTGGTTCCCTGGGCCAAGCGGATTGAAGAGGCTTCAAACGGTCGCGTGGAAATCAAAATCTATCCCTCCATGTCATTGGGTGGTAAGCCACCGCAACTACCGCGTCAGGTGAGGGATGGTATTGTTGATATGGCCTGGTTTGTAAACGGCTATGCGGGCGGCTTATTTCCGCGGACGGAAGTTTTTGAACTCCCGGGCGTTCACCAGGGGCAGTCTGCTGCCACCAACTTAGCCATGGGGGAGCTCTATAAGGACTATCTGGCCAAAGAATATAAAGGCTTGAAGCCACTTCTGTTACATGTCCATGGTGGCATGGCTATGCAAATGGTGGATAAGGAAATTCGCAAACCTGCAGATCTTGCCGGCCTTAAAATGCGTATCCCGTCCCGCACTGGTGCCTGGGTACTGGAGGCAATGGGAGCAAGTCCTGTTAAAACATCGGTGCCGGAGCTTCCGCTCGCGCTGTCCAAAAAAGTTGTTGATGGTGCCTTGATTCCGTTTGAAATCATTCCGCCGCTTAAAATTCAAGAACAGACCAAATATCAGATTGAAGGGCCTGGCGGAAAACGCCTTGGCACGCTGACATTTCAGGTCGCGATGAACCAGAAGGTTTGGGATAATTTGCCTGCGGATATCCAGAAAATTTTCAATGAAAATACAGGGCCTGAATGGCAGCAGGAAGTGGGCGATATCTGGGATGCCTCCGAAAAAGGCGGATTGGGCGTTGCCATGAAGGCAGGTAACGAGCATGTCCAACTGAGTGAGGCCGAGTGGGCTGAATTTGAAAAGACTGCCGCCCCTGTTGTTGATCGCTGGATTGAAGAGGTGTCGGCCAAAGGAATTGACGGCCGCAAACTTTATGACCTCGCCGTTGCGACGGTCAACAAGCATATGAAATAGTCCCGTGGCACAGGCAGTGATTGGATCAGGATGGAAAAGAGCACATGCTCTTGTCCACAGAATTTGCGAGATATGGGCTCTGTTGGGCGGCGCTGTTCTGATGGGGATCGTTCTGGTGAACGCTATCTCCATTTCCCTGGATATTCTGGCTAATAAACCTTTTCCCGGTGACTTCGAACTCACCGAGATCGGGGTGGCTGTCGCTGCCTTTTGCTTCCTGCCACTCTGTCAGATTACCGGCTCTAACGTTTCTGCCGATTTGTTTACCGCAAAGGCCAGCAAGTTTCAGATATTGATGATGAAATTGATATCGGGGCTGGTCGCGCTTGGCTTCAGCGCTTTGTTGCTGTGGCGCATGTGGGAGGGGCTTTGGGGTTATCTGGAATATGAAGAAGTGACGGCAATTCTCAATATTCCGATTTGGATGGCCTTTATCCCCTGCCTTATGTCTCTGGGATTACTGGTTGCTGCTGCCTTTTTGAGTATCGTTGATATGTTTGGGACCCGCCAGAGGGCCTGATCGGAGTTATCCTTGGAAGAGAATCTTGTCATAGGTCTGATCGGCCTGGCAGCGCTTATCGGCCTCATCGTGATCCGGTTACCGATTGCTTATTCCATGATCGTTGTTGGCGGTGTGGGGATCGGCGTATTAAGCGGTTTCGATATCCTGCTTGCCCAACTCAAGGACCTCGCCTGGGCACAGTTTTCAATTTATGATCTATCTGTCGTTCCCATGTTTGTTCTGATGGGAAATATTGCCACCCGGGTCGGTTTATCCTCCGATCTGTTTCGGGCTGCCAATGCCTGGTTTGGGCATTTCCGAGGCGGTGTTGCCATGGCGGCCATCGCGGCTTGCGCAGGATTTGGTTCTGTCTGCGGATCGTCTCTGGCAACCGCTTCGACCATGGGGCGCGTGGCGCTGCCGGAGCTTAAAAAGTATCGCTATGCCGGATCACTTGCGACGGGGACGCTGGCCGCAGGCGGTGTCCTCGGTATTCTGATCCCGCCTTCCATCGTGCTGGTTATCTACGCGATCATTGTCGAAGCCAACATCGTCACCATGTTTATGGCCGCCTTTTTACCTGGTATTCTGGCGGTTATTCTGTTTTTGCTCACCATCGCTATTTATGTCCGAATAAGACCAGGTGCGGGTCCGCGGGGGGAGGCTGTAAGCCGGGAAGAATTGATCTCCTCCACGGTGGCTATGATCCCGGTTTTGATAATCTTCGGGTTGGTCATTGGCGGTATATATTTCGGCTTTTTCAACCCGACCCCGGCAGCTGCCATTGGTGTGTTTCTGGTCACGCTTTATGGCGTGGCATGGCGAAAATTAAGCGTTTCAGGAATGCAGCATGCCTTGCTGGAAACCGCCAAGACAACAGGTATGATCTACCTAATCCTGCTGGGGGCTGAGTTACTGAAGATCTTCATGGCGCGCGGCGGTGTGCCACAGGCTGCCGCGGAAATTATGGTGAATTCCGGGTTGCCGCCCTATGCCATTCTGGTGCTTCTGCTCATCGCGCTTATTATTTTGGGATGCCTGATGGATAGCCTGAGCATGATCCTGCTCGCTATACCTTTCTTCTGGCCGGTGATTGCCGAACTGGACTTTGGAATGAGCCCGGAAGATGTTAAAATCTGGTTTGGTATATTGGCGCTTATTGTAGTGGAGCTTGGGCTGATCACGCCGCCGGTCGGCATGAATGTTTTCATCATCTCTTCTATGGACAAAGAAACGCCCATGAAAGAAACCTTTAAGGGGGTCGTTCCTTTTTTTGTCGCCGAATGTATTCGGGTTTCCGTCTTGGTTGCCTTTCCGGCCATTACACTTTGGTTGCCAGGGTTTCTGGGAAGTCTCTAGGCCCCGAGCTTAACTGTGAGTAAAAACCTGCTCGTCAGAGAGCTGTCGAAAGCGGCGGGGGGGTAATGCCGTGCCGCGCTGGAAGAATTTGGTGAAATGCGCGGGGTCGTCAAAGCCCAGTGAATAAGCAATCTCCGAGATGGGCATTCGGCTATACACCAAAGACCTTTTCGCCTCTAGAATGATCCGATCCTGAATGAGAGCCAGGGTGGATTTGCCGGTTACATGCCTGCAGCTTCGGGTCAGGTGAGGGGGTGTTATGGACAAGCGTTCTGCATATTCTGCAACAGAATGAAGAGCGCGGAAATTCTCTTCTAACAGGGCAAGGAAATTCTGAACAATCTGATGTTGTTTGCCGATTTTTTGAGGATCCTGATGAGCCGTGCCGGTTTGTAATCTGGCGATCTCGATGGCCAGGAGACCGGATAGATGGACGAGGCGTTGTTGCCGGCCTGCAGCGATATCCAGATATTCGCTCGAAATTTGTTCGAAATATACTTGAAGAGAAATCTGGCCGGAAAAACCGAATGGATGTTCCAGGCGTTCCTCCAGCTCGGGAGCATGGTGAAGGGCTTCTGCCATAATCATGTTGGGAACGGTAACAACCCATCCCTTGGTATCCTGAACAAATTCAAATCCATGAACACAAAGAGGAGGAAGAGAGATGACGGTCTGTGGCACCAACGTACGGCTAACCCCATCGATGGAAATAATTCCCCCACCGGAAGCGATCCAGAAAAATTGATGAAGAATATGATGCCTGTGAGGGGCGATTTTCCAGTTATGCTTTCCAGAGCGTTCTGCAATGGATTCACAATGCAGAATATCGGGAAACGCTTCAATATTCTCGTCTCCATAGAGCGTGTAGTTTGGGATCATTAGATTTATCCTAATATTCGATATATACAAATTGTAAAGAGAAATCGCCCTTCTGAAAAGCGCAATGATCTGTAGAATGTGTCGTGATATTGGATGTGAGGATAGATGCTATGCGGACGCAGGTAGCGATTATTGGCGGCGGGCCTTCCGGTTTGCTTTTGTCGCAGATTTTACACCTGAAAGGGATACGTTCGGTTGTTTTGGAACAAAAAAGCCGCGCCTATGTTTTGGGGCGTATTCGGGCTGGGGTTTTGGAGCAGGGACTGGTTGATATGCTCAGGGCCGCGAATGTCGGTGCCCGCATGGACCGGGAAGGACATCTGCATCAGGGCTTTGACATTGCCTATCAGGGGCGCCGGACGCGGATTGATCTTGCTGGACTAACGGGCGGTAAATCGGTGATGGTCTACGGCCAAACGGAAATCACGCTGGATCTTTATGAAGCCCGGGATCAGATGAACGGGCAGGTTATTGATGAGGCAGAGAATGTTACACCTCGTGACCTGACATCAGAAGCACCCTATGTGACCTATGAAAAAGGCGGAGAAACGCACAGGATTGACTGTGATTTTGTAGCAGGCTGCGATGGATTTCATGGCGTTAGTCGGCAGTCTATCCCCGAAGATGTCCGGCGTGAATATGAAAAGGTCTACCCTTTCGGTTGGCTCGGGGTTCTCTCCAAGACCCGCCCTGCTTCCCATGAACTGATTTACAATCACAGTGATCGTGGATTTGCCCTTTGTTCCATGCGGAGTGACAGCCTCAGTCGGTATTATGTTCAATGTGCGATTGATGAAAAGGTTGAAAACTGGTCTGACGACAGGTTCTGGACTGAATTGAAAGCCCGATTGCCCGAGCCCGTCGCGCAAAGCCTAATAACCGGCCCGTCTATTGAAAAAAGCATTGCACCGCTTCGCTCCTTCGTTTCCGAGCCACTGAGTTATGGGCGGCTTTTTCTGGCGGGGGATGCGGCCCATATTGTGCCGCCAACGGGAGCAAAAGGACTTAACCTGGCGGCCTCAGACATTCACTATCTCTCAGAGGCTCTCATTCGGTATTATGAGAACGGCAATGAGGCAGGCTTGAAAAGCTATTCGGAAACAGCGCTGAAAAGAATTTGGAAAGCAATGCGGTTTTCCTGGTGGATGACAAGCTTGCTCCATAAATTTCCGGAAAATGAAGGGTTTGGTGATCGTATTCAGCAGACGGAAATTGAGTATCTTTTCTCCTCTAAAGCGGCGCAAACAGCTTTGGCGGAAAATTATGTCGGATTGCCGTATTAAGCAATCTTTACTTGGTTTGAGGAACTGCGCCAACCAGTATCCGGTCGATAACACCGTTCCGGTTTTCCATTGGCAGGACCAAGCGTGTCCATCGGGTTACGTGAAATTCCAAAGTGGTGGCGTCATGTTCGGAATAGATGGGTCTTCTTATTTTAACGACAGCAGGATACTGGGCGAGTGAGAGCTTGCCAGGAGTGTCCTCAAAGTCGGAAAGCCACTTCCCTGTCATTTCCTGACCAAAATGTTGAGCGACGGAAGAGCCATAGACCCGGTATCTGAAATCGGTGATATCCTTGTTTGGCTCCAGCAGTAAAACAAAACCAATCGCTCGATTGAAATCCATAGGATCGATTTGCTCATAGCGGGCGATTTCTTGCTCACCGCGCATATTTTGCCAATAATCCCAAAGGATCTGATGAGGAACTGACGCAAAATGATGGGCTTCAGTCTCATCCGGGAAAAGTGTGCAATAACCAACATTCTCAACAAGAAATTGATCGGGGGCGGGCAATAACGTTCGGATCGGATCGTCATCATTGATCCTGCCCGAGTAATAGGAAAGAGCAGCAAAATTGTTCATTGAAATCGACACCAGTTTCAAGACAAGGCATGCACCCTACACACAATAAGGCCAAATATCAAAAATTCCTGCTAAATTTTAGATTTTTCTGTTTTTCAAGAACGTGAGGGGAACCCAACGGAAAAGCTTCAGATTTTTTGGTGGCTTATTGAAGCTGCATTGGGTAAACCCTAAAGGGTATGCAACACCACCTTTTGGCGCGACTGAGGGAATAGCGGAATGGCATCTGACCTGACGGAAAAAGCACTGGATTATCACAGACTTCCCCGGGCCGGGAAGCTGACCATATCACCCACCAAACCCATGGAAACTCAGTCGGATCTGGCTTTAGCCTATTCACCGGGTGTCGCGCATCCCTGCAACGCCATCAAGGAGGATCCAAACCAGGCTGCCTTTATGACAGCACGGGGCAACCTTGTTGGTGTTGTAACCAACGGAACAGCGGTTTTGGGATTGGGAGCTATCGGACCGTTGGCGTCCAAGCCGGTAATGGAGGGGAAGGCGGTCCTGTTCAAGAAATTTGCCGGAATTGATGTTTTTGACATCGAACTTGCCGAGACGGACCCCGAGAAGCTGGTTGATATCATCGCCGCGATGGAGCCGACATTCGGCGGGATCAATCTGGAAGATATCAAAGCACCGGAATGTTTCATTGTGGAAAAACTCTGCCGGGAGCGGATGAATATACCGGTTTTTCACGATGATCAACATGGCACGGCGATTTGCGTTGCAGCGGCTGTTTACAATGGCCTCCGGGTGGTTGACAAAGATATCAAAAACGTGCGCCTCGCGGCTTGCGGCGCTGGTGCCGCTGCCCTTGCCTGCTTGCGACTTCTGGTGAGCCTTGGATTGCCAAAAGAAAATATCATCGTCAGCGACATTCATGGGGTTGTCTATGAAGGCCGCGAAGTGGAGATGGATCCCTATAAGTCAGATTTTGCGGTCAAAACCGATAAACGCAAGCTTGCTGATGCGGTGGAGGGGGCGGATATCTTTCTGGGATGCTCGGGACCCGGAGCGCTCAGTCAGGATATGGTCAAGACCATGGCTGAGAAGCCGATTATCATGGCCCTTGCCAATCCAACACCTGAAATTCTGCCGGAAGAAGTGAAGGAAGTTCGGCCTGATGCGATCATTGCCACAGGTCGTTCGGACTATCCCAATCAGGTGAATAATGTTTTGTGTTTCCCTTATTTGTTTCGCGGCGCGCTGGATGTCGGGGCAACGGAAATCAATGAGCAGATGAAAGTCGCTGCGGTCAAGGCGATCGCGGATCTGGCGATGGCAGAGCAATCGGATATCGTGACCAAAGCCTATGGTGGGACCCAGCACAGTTTTGGTCCTGAGTATCTGATCCCGACCCCGTTTGATCCGCGGCTTTATGTCGAAGTGGCTTATGCGGTGGCCAAGGCAGCTATGGAAAGTGGTGTTGCCAGCCGGCCTGTTCCGGATATCGAACAATATCATGAACATCTGTCAAACTTCATTTACCGGACCCGCTTCGTCATGAAGCCTTTGTTCGACAAAGCCCGCACTCAGCTTGTTCGTGTGGCTTATGCGGAAGGGGAGGATGAGCGTGTCCTGTCTGCGGTTCAGACTGTTGTCGATGACGGTCTTGCAGAACCCATCCTGGTCGGGCGCCGGAAGGTTATTGAGTTTCGCATCGAGAAAATGGGACTCCGCCTGAAATTGGGCGAAGATTTCCAGCTGGTTGATCCAGAGGATGATCCGCGATACCGGGAATACTGGCAAGGATATCATACTCTGCGGGAACGTGATGGAGTGGACCCGGATACGGCCCGTGCACATGTCCGCACCAATACAACAATCATCGGCGCAATGATGGTGCATTTGGGTCATGCGGATGCCCTGGTTTGCGGCACTTACGGAAAATACAGCAAGCATTTCAAACGCGTTAGCAGCATCATCCCGCTGCGAGACGGAGTACGCCACGCCTCTGCGCTGCATTTGCTGATAACGGAGGGCCGCCCTTTGTTTTTCTCGGACACGCAGGTGCGGGAGCAGCATACGGCGGAAGAGCTTGCGGAGATGGCAATCCTGGCAGCCGATGAAGTTCAGCGTTTCGGGATCGAGCCAAAAGTAGCCTTGCTGTCCTATTCCAACTTTGGGTCTGCAGAAATGCCGTCAGCGACCCGGGCTCAGGAAGCTCTGAAGTTGATCAAGCAGATTAATCCAGATCTTGAGGTTGAGGGAGAGATGAAGGCCGACTCAGCGTTGGTGCCGAAAATCCGCAACACAACTTTTCCAAATTCGAAGATGGAGGGGTCCGCAAATCTGTTGATTATGCCGGATCTGGATTCCGCGAATATCAGTTATAATATTGCCAAAAGCCTTGGAAACGGGATCGCTGTCGGCCCCATTCTGATTGGCCTGTCAAAGTCAGTTCATATCACTGTGCCGTCGGTTACCGTGAGAGGGCTTGTTAATATAACAGCGATTGCTGCCGTTGATGCACAAGATCACAAGGCAGGAAATATGATGACCGGGCCAGTGTCTCGCAGAAAGATGTATGAAGGCGATCTCTGATGAGTGACGCACCTCACACTGAAAATGAGGAAACTCCGCAGGATGCGGAGCGTGAGGAAGAGCATAAATACGGCTTTAATGATGAGCTATTTCAGGAAATAACATCGGCGCTGGAATTGGGATCTGTCGCGGATATCCGGCAGGTCGTAACCGTCTTGCATACTGCGGATATCGCGGATCTGATTGAGCAGCTCAAGCCTAAGCATCGTGCTTTGCTGATGGAATTTGCCGGTGACCTGATCGAGGCGGAAGTTTATTCAGACCTTGACGAAGCAGTTCGCGATGATCTGGTCGAGGAAATGGAGCCCGCCGAAATTGCGGAGTTGGTCACAGAGCTTGAGCTGGATGATGCGGTCCATGTTCTGGAAGATCTGGAGCAGGATGAACAGCAGGATGTTCTGAATGAGCTGCCTGCTGAAGACCGGATTGTTATCGAAGAGGGGCTGGCCTACGCCGAAGACACGGCCGGGCGTTTGATGCAGCGGGATCTGATTGCGGTTCCGGAATATTGGAATATCGGTCAGACCATCGACTACTTGAGGGACACAGACGATCTGCCCAACGAGTTTTACGAGATTTTTGTTGTTGATCCTCGGCACCACCCGATTGGCACAATCCCGCTGGACAAAGCCATGCGAAATCAGCGGTCCATTTGTGTGAAGGATATCATGCTGCGGGAGCAGAAGCTGATCCCGGTCGAGATGGACCAGGAAGAAGTGGCCTATCTATTCCAGCAATATCGTCTGACATCGGCGGCGGTGGTGAATAATTCGGGAGCTCTTATAGGGATGATCACGGTCGATGATATCGTCGATGTGATCAGTGAAGAGGCTGAAGAAGATATCCTGCGCCTGGGTGGTGTTGCGGAAGATGATCTTTTCGGCTCCATTCTGGATACCACCAAGACCCGCTTTACCTGGCTTCTGGTTAACTTGTTCACCGCCATCCTCGCCTCCATCGCTATCGGCATGTTTGACACCACGATGGAGAAAGTGATCGCCCTTGCCGTCCTGATGCCGATTGTTGCCAGTATGGGCGGGAATGCAGGAACCCAGACGCTGACCGTCGCGGTTCGGGCCATTGCAACACGGGAGCTCACTGCCAACAACATGTTCCGAATATTGGGAAAAGAAGCGCTGGTTGGTTTTTTGAACGGCTGTATTTTTGCCATTTTGATCGGGGTTATTGCGTGGCTCTGGTTCAGTGATCCGGCAATTGGCTGGATTATCGGGGTGGCGATGGTTGTTAACATGCTGGTTGCAGGCGTTGCGGGAATGGCTGTGCCGATTACTTTGGATCGTTATGAAATAGACCCAGCAGTGGCGTCTAGCGTCTTTGTGACGACGATAACAGATATCATTGGGTTCGTTGCGTTTCTCGGGATTGCGTCGCTGGTACTCATGTAGTGGCTTAGGAGCTAGATCCTAGTGAGCCCATTCCAGGTTGCCTGGCGTAGGGCCTTTGTCCTTCCAGTTGTGACTGGTTGCAAACAGGCGAAAAGCCTCGGTTATTCCGTTTTGATTTTCTGCCCGCCAGCTGATCCCAATGACTTTGCTGATCGTCAACCCATCGATTGAGACAAGCTCAATGCCGGGGACAGCAATCATATCCGGGATAACGCAAAGCCCCACTCCGGAACTGACAAGAGAGAGCGCTTTGCTGTCTTCGTCCGTTCTGAAAACAATATGAGGATTAACATTTTCTCGAGAAAATGAGCGGGTTGTATCAATCTCGGTTATGCAATGGCTTCGATGAACAAAATCAAGTTGATCAAGCTGTTTTAACTGGACAGACGCCCGGACGGTAAAAGGATGCCCGGTCGGCACCGCCAGCATGCATTTCGTCGAAAACAGCCTTTCAAACTGGTGGCCGGACCCTGCGTCAGGTGGCAGACTAATGGCCATATCAATTCGTTTTTCATCCAGCCAGAGTTGAAGCTGTTCAGGCGTTCCTTCCTTAATCGCAATCTGGGTTTCCGAATGGGTTTTCCTGAAATCTGCGAGCAATTGGGAAAAACCGGCGATGGGCAAAACGCGGGGGACACCGATTTGCAGACGTTGGGATGGCTGTTTTCCGCGCGCCTCCTGCTTGGCGGTGTTGCATTCATATATAATGGTGCGGGCGCGGGGCAAAAACCGCCGACCAGCTTCTGTCAGTGAAACAGTTCGGGCACCCCGGTTGAACAGAGGAGTGTCCAGGCTTTGTTCAAGTTTCTTGATGCCGGCAGACAGGGTTGGTTGACTGACAAAAACCCGCTCGGCAGCCCGGGAAAAATTTCGGGTTTCAACGACAGCAAGAAAGTAGCGAAGCTGATAAATATCCATCAATAGAAAATATCTATAATAACGATTGAAGTAAACGATTTTATCTATAATTGGATTTTGTGTATCTTGTGTCCCTCAGAGCCATATGAAAGAGGAGGAAGTGATGAAGTTCGAGACGCTTGATTTCGATCGGTACGATGCTGTTGCCGTCATCAGAATGAACCGCCCGGATAATGCAAATTCTCTGAATAAGACAATGGGCCAGGAATTAATGGATGTCGCCATTGAATGCGATGAAAATCCGGACATTCGTTCTGTTATCTATACAGGCGCAGGACGGTTCTTCTCCGCTGGTGGTGACCTTTCTTCCTTTGCCGATGCGGGCGAAAACACGCCTAAACTTTTGAAAGAGCTCACCATATACCTGCATGCAGCGCTTTCCCGCTTTGCCAGGATGGATGCGCCTGTGATTACCGCTGTTAATGGTATCGCAGCTGGTGCCGGTTTCAGTATGGCCTGTAGCGGGGATCTTAGCATTGCCTCTGAAGAGGCTAAATTCACGATGGCTTATACCAATGCGGGTCTGGTCCCGGATGGAAGTTCTACTCACTATGTCGCCCGTCATATCGGTTTGCGCCGGACACAGGAGCTGATGCTGACCAACCGGGTTTTAACCGCCGAAGAGGCTCTTGACTGGGGGTTAATCAATAAAGTTGTGCCCGTGGGTGCTGTGATGGACGAGGCAATGACACTGGCGGCGACGCTTTCCCAGGGTCCGACCCGGACTTATGGTTTTGTCAAAGACCTGTTGCTGCAAACTTTCAATGGGTCCCTCGAAACCCAGATGGAACTGGAAGCGCGAGGGATTGCCGCTGCGGCTAATACGCATGATGGGAAGGAAGGTATTCAGGCTTTTCTGGAGAAACGCAAACCTGTTTTTACGGGGCGTTGAGGTATGGTGGCTTTCCAGGCAAAAAATCCGGATTTTGAACAGGTTGTGAGAGACAGCTTCTCCCGTCAGCCCTTCATGGCCCTTATTGGGGCGGAGCTGGGTGCGATCAAGCCCGGTCTCTGTGAGATCACGGTTGAGCGTCAACACGGCCTGACGCAGCAGCATGGCTTTTTTCATGGGGGGCTGGTTTCTTCACTTGCAGATTCAGCGGCAGGATATGCTGCCTTTTCTTTATACCCGCCAGATAGCACAGTTCTCACTGTGGATTTTAAAGTGAATTTTCTGAACCCGTCTGAAGGTGAACGCCTTCGAGCGACAAGCGAAGTAATACGCGCGGGCCAGAAGATCTATCACCTCAAAGCGGATGTCTTTGCCGAAAAGGATGGAATTCAGGTTCATTGTCTGACGGGTATTTTTACCATGATGTGTTTGCTTGGAAAGTCGGATGCTCCTAATCTGGGACGGGAGGCCGCCCTCGCATGAGCGATGGTCTGGATCAGACTCTACTGGCGCGTTTGCTGCCGATCTTTGAAAGTCAGAAATTTATGCACCATCTAGGTGTGGAGATCACCGCTCTGTCTGAAGGCGCTTGTGAAATGACTCTCGATTATAGAGACAGTTGGTCGCAGCATAACGGCTTCTTCCATGGTGGCGTGATCGGAACACTTGCAGATAATGCGGCAGGGGCTGCCGCGGCAACATTGATGCAGGCCGGTGAGAATTGTCTGACAACGGAATATAAACTTAATCTGCTGGCTCCGGCCAAAGGTGATAAAATTGTCGCCGTCAGTAAGATTATCAAATCCGGACGCAGCCTGAAGGTGGCTGAATCCAACGTATATTCGATGACCGGGACTGAAAAGAAGCACTGTGCGACAGCTCTGGTGACCCTGGTTGCAACCTGATATTTACGACAGAGAAAAGGACGTTTCATGTCTTCCATAGATTTTCCGACCCTGAATTTTGGCTTGGGTGAAACCGCAGATATGTTGCGGGACACGGTAAGACGCTTCGCTGATGAAGAACTTGCGCCGCGCGCAGCGGAAATTGACGAAACCAATCAGTTTCCCATGGATGCCTGGCGGAAAATGGGCGATCTCGGGCTATTGGGAATGACAGTCGGTGAAGAATATGGCGGATCAGGCTTGGGGTATCTTGAGCATTGTATCGCGGTTGAGGAAATCAGTCGGGGATCGGCCTCTGTCGGACTGTCTTACGGCGCGCATTCCAACTTGTGTGTGAATCAGATTTTCAGAAACGGCTCGGAAGAGCAGAAACAGAAATACCTGCCTAAACTGGTGTCCGGTGAGCATGTAGGCGCGCTTGCCATGAGTGAACCGGGTGCGGGTTCTGACGTCGTGTCCATGAGACTCCGGGCGGACAAGAAAGGGGATCGCTATATCCTGAACGGGAATAAATTCTGGATTACCAATGGTCCGGATGCCGATGTTCTGGTGGTTTATGCCAAAACCGAACCGGATGCAGGGCCGCGCGGCATTACGGCTTTTATTATTGAAAAAGGCTTCAAGGGTTTCTCAACTGCGCAAAAGCTGGACAAGCTTGGTATGCGGGGCTCGAACACCTGTGAGTTGGTGTTTGAAGACTGCGAAGTGCCCGAAGAAAATGTCATGGGACCGCTGAATGAAGGGGTCCGCGTTCTGATGAGTGGCCTCGACTATGAACGTGTTGTTCTGTCCGGGGGCCCGCTGGGGATTATGGCATCCTGTATGGATGTGGTGGTGCCTTATGTTCATGACCGCAAGCAATTCGGCGAATCCATTGGCAATTTCCAGCTCATGCAGGGCAAAATTGCGGATATGTATTCCACAATGAATGCCTGCAAAGCGTACGTCTATACGGTCGCGCAAGCGTGCGACCGCGGGGAGACCGCGCGTAAAGATGCTGCCGGTGTTATTTTGTATGCTGCTGAGAAAGCAACCTGGATGGCGTTGGAGGCGATCCAGGCATTGGGCGGAAACGGCTATATCAATGAATATCCAACAGGTCGGTTGTTGAGAGATGCCAAGCTCTACGAAATTGGTGCGGGCACAAGTGAGATCAGAAGAATGCTGATTGGCCGTGAATTGTTCAACGAAACAGCGTAAAAGAACAGACATGCTGAGGGGAAAGGCCGAATACCTTCTCCTCCTCTCCTCAGGGCGCAAAAAAACGAAGCAAAGTAGAATAGCGGAGAATAAAAATGAGTGATGATCCTATTGTCATTGTTGGTATGGCACGGACCCCGATGGGCGGCTTTCAAGGCGATCTTACGGATGTAAAAGCCCCTGCACTGGGCTCGGTTGCCATCGAAGAAGCGATGAAGCGCGCGGGTGTTTCCGGAGATGACATTGATGAAGTTGTAATGGGCTGCGTCTTGCCTGCGGGCCTTGGCCAGGCACCAGCACGACAAGCTTCTTTCGGCGCCGGTATTCCTGACAGCGTTGGCTGTACGACCGTCAACAAAATGTGTGGCTCCGGTATGCGGGCTGCTATGTATGCCCATGACGCTATCGCTGCTGGCAGCGCAGAAGTTATGGTCGCTGGCGGTTTTGAAAGCATGACCAATGCCCCATATGTTCTGCCAAAGATGCGCAGCGGGGCCCGTCTGGGCCATGCAGAGGTTAAGGATCACATGTTCCTTGATGGTCTGGAAGATGCCTATGAAGAAGGGCGTTTGATGGGCAGTTTTGCGGAAGAGACAGCGGGCCTCTATCAATTTACCCGCGAAGCCCAGGATGCCTACGCCATTGAATCTCTCGCTCGCGCCAAAAAAGCGACGGAAGATGGCAGTTTTGCAGGTGAGATTGCGCCGATTACCGTTAAAACTCGCAAAGGCGACATTGTTGTAGATCAGGACGAGCAGCCGCTTAAAGGTAATCCGGATAAAATCCCGCAGTTGAAACCCGCTTTTGCAAAAGACGGTACTGTCACGGCTGCCAATTCTTCGTCCATTTCGGATGGCGGCGCTGCGCTGGTATTGATGCGTCAGTCCGAGGCAGAAAAACGTGGTCTGAAGCCGATTGCCAAATTCCTGGCCCATTCCACACATGCCCGGAAACCTTCCGAATTCACGCTGGCGCCGATTGATGCCATCCGCAAGGTAATGGACAAAGTAGAATGGTCAAAAGACGATGTTGATCTGTTTGAAATCAACGAAGCCTTTGCTGTGGTTACCATGGCAGCGATGAAAGATCTTGGCCTGGATCATGACAAAGTGAACGTTCATGGCGGTGCTTGTGCACTGGGGCATCCGGTTGGGGCATCTGGTGCCCGTATTGTCGTGACGCTTCTGTCTGCATTGCAGAAATATGGCAAGACCCGTGGTGTGGCCGCCCTTTGCATTGGCGGCGGTGAAGCGACAGCCATGGCTGTGGAATTGGTCGCCTGATTTTGATGATTTGCCAGACGGTAGGACTTTAGACATGATTTTAAGTGAAGAGCAAGCCATGATCCGCGATATGGCGCGTGATTTTGCAGCCAATCGTCTGGCACCGGACAGCGTCGCCTGGGAGCAGGCGGCAGCCGTTCCCAAGCAGATTTTTGATGAAATGGGGTCGCTTGGCCTCATGGGTATGACCGTTCCTGAAAAGTTTGGTGGGGCAGAGACAGACTTTGTGTCTTACGCGCTGGCATTGATGGAAATCGCAGGGGGGGATGGTGCCGTCTCGACGGTAATGAGCGTCAACAATTCCCCTTGTTGTGCTGCTTTGTTGAAGGACGGAACGGAAGAGCAGAAACAGAAATATCTGGTTCCGCTGGCCAAAGGGGAAATGATCGGAGCATTCTGCCTGACAGAACCTCATGCAGGCTCTGATGCATCGGCTCTTAAGACCAAAGCGGTGCGGGATGGAGATGACTTTATCATCAACGGAACAAAGCAATTTATTACCTCTGGCAAAATTGGTGGTGTGGCACTGGTTTTCGCCGTGACCGATCAGGATGGCGGTAAAAAAGGGATCAGCTGCTTTATTGTTCCCACCGATGCTGAAGGCTATCGCGTCGCCTCTATTGAGAGCAAGCTGGGACAAAAAGCCTCTGACACGTGTCAGATTGCCTTTGATGATGTGCGGGTTCCAGCGTCGAATATGTTGGGGGCCGAAGGCGCGGGTTATCGTATAGCACTGGCCAATCTTGAAACCGGTCGTATCGGGATCGGTGCACAGAGTGTTGGTATGGCGTCAGCGGCGCTGGCCCATGCCATTGAATATGCCAAGGAACGGAATTCTTTTGATCAGCCGATTATCAGCCATCAGGCTGTCGGGTTTCGCCTGGCCGATATGGCAACAAAAGTTGAAGTTGCCAGGCAGATGGTCCTGCATGCGGCCAGCTTGAAAGATGCAGGTTTGCCCTGCCTGACCGAAGCCAGTATGGCGAAACTCTTTGCGTCGGAAATGGCCGAAGAAGTTTGTTCTGGTGCGATCCAGACATTGGGTGGTAACGGCTTTATTGCGGACTATCCGGTGGAGAAAATTTACCGGGATGTACGGGTTTGTCAGATTTACGAAGGCACGTCGGACATTCAGAAAATGGTTATCGCCCGTAATCTGGCGGCTTGAGGAAGAGTGATGTCTGAGCCTATTCACTTCTATTTCGATTTTTCATCCCCCTACGCCTATCTGGGCAGTGTGATGATCGAAGAGGTTGCTGAAAAGCATACAAGGGATGTGCACTGGCATTCCTTTATGTTGGGTGCAGCTTTTAAAGGAGAGAATACCGGGCCGCTGACCGTTTATCCCCGCAAAGGAGAATATTCCCGGCTCGATTTTGATCGCACGGCGCGAAAATACAAAATCCCTTTTGAGATGCCCATAGAATTCCCAAAGCTGACGCTGGCGGCGTCCCGCGGTTTTTTCTGGCTCTGGCAGCAAGACCCCGAACAGGCTAAGGCATTCGCGAAAGCAGTGTTCAGTGCCTACTTCGTCGACGGTCAGGATATCTCCGACGCTTCGGTTATTCTGGCAATCGCTGAGGAGAGTGGTGCGAATGTGAACACGCTGGAAGCAGCGTTCAATTCAAGTGATGTCAAAGCAGCTTACAAGGCGTCTGTTGAAGAGATTGTAGATCATAAAAAGATATTCGGTGCACCGTTCTTTATTGTGGACGAGGAGCCGTTTTGGGGCGCGGACCGGGTTGTTCAAATTGATGAATGGCTCACAACAGGCGGATGGTAACAAATCCGTATACATAAAGGGAAAGATAACAATGACGAATGTGATCGAGTTCTATTTTGAGTTTAATTCACCTTTTGCCTATATCGCTGCTCATCAGATTGAGGAAGTGGCGAAGAAACATGGCATGGAAGTGAGTTGGCGGCCGATATCTTTAGGGCATGTCTGGAAAGCCATTGGGGCGACGAATGTTGGGCCTGCCGGTAATCCGGTGAAGTTAAAATACCAGGGAAAAGATTCAGCGCGGTTTGCCAAACTGGCGGGGTTGCCGCTCAATCGTCCGGCGATGCACCCGGTTGATGCCAAGCTGGCACGCCTTGCCTTTTATAGGTTATCTGCGAAAGACCCAGCGCTTGGCAAGAGTTTCGTAAAAGGTGTTTTTGACCAGTTTTGGGGAAGAGGCGAAGACATTACCACAGCAGATCAATTGGCCGGCGTGATGAAAAATCTCGGACAGGATGAGAGTGAACTGGAGGCGTCTTTAAGCGACAATGAGGCCAAAACAGCGATGATTGCTTTTACCCAGGAAGCGATCGACAGTGGCGCTTTTGGGATGCCTTGGTTCAAGGTCGGAGATGAAGTTTTCTGGGGAGCGGATCGCATCCCTCATATCGATCAGTATCTGGCGTCAAAAACTGGATAAGACATACTCTCCGGCCCGGTGAGGGCCGGAGAATAACCCGGTGGTTAAAACAGGAAGTAACCACCATCAATAAGGAAAGTATCGCCCGTATGATAGGAACTGGCATCAGACATGATGTAGACGGCAATACCGCCAAAGTCTTCGGGATTTCCCCAACGACGGGCGGGGATGCGCGGTTTCACATTGTCGGCGAACTTGTTCCAGCTGAACGCGGGCTCGGTCATTGCCGTTTCGATCCAACCAGGCAGGATGGCGTTGGCTGTAATGCCTTTACCGGCAAATTCAACGGACATGGCGCGCAACATGGAAATCAGACCGCCTTTGGTTGCCGCATAATGCTCATTCCGGGCAGCACCGGAGATGGCGGCGAGGCTGGCCGTGCCGATCAGGCGTCCACCCGGATCGCCATTTTCAGCGCGCTCCACCATGTGTTTGGTGGCTTCCTGAAGCGTATAAAAAGCGCCGTCCAGGTTGACACCGATCACCCGTTGCCACTCCTTGTCGTCAATATCCAGAAACGATTTCTTGCCGGAACTGACACCGGCATTGGCAAAACAGCCATCGACACGCCCGTATTGGGAGAGGGTCTCTGCAAAACAATCCTGAACTTCCTTTTGGTCGGACACATTGCAGGACAGCGAACTGACTTGTGTGCCAAAGGCTTTGAGTTCTTCAACAGCGGCGGCATTTTTAGTCTCATTTGTGCCCCAGATACAAACGTTACCACCCGCTTCGGCGATGGCTTTGCCCATACCAAGGCCGATACCGCCGTTACCACCTGTAATGAGAGCGACCTTGCCGGTCAGGTCAAAAGCTTTATAGGCCATTTCTGGCTCCTTTATTCTTCTTATGTGAGGCCTCAACGGGTAGCACAAAGCCCCGCTTTCGCCAAGACAATCATGACTGCCTGGAGTGATCTCCCGGCGGACCGATCCATTTCTGCAAAAAGGAATTTTGCGTAAATGCCTGTTCTTAAAAGTAATCTCAATACAAGAAGTGACGACTTCAAAACCAATGCCGCCCAAATGCAGGCTGTCGTGGACGATCTGCGGGCCCAGGTTGCCAAGGTAAAACTTGGCGGTGGGGAACGGGCGCGTGAGAAGCATCTGTCTCGCGGCAAGCTTCTACCGCGGGAGCGTGTTCGCAAGCTTCTGGATCCGGGATCGCCTTTTCTGGAACTGAGCCAGCTGGCTGCCTACGACATGTATGGCGGAGATATTAATTCTGCGGGTATCGTGACAGGCATTGGCCGTATTTCCGGCCGGGAATGTGTGGTTGTTTGTAATGATGCGACGGTCAAGGGCGGGACATATTACCCCATGACGGTGAAAAAACATCTTCGGGCCCAGGAGGTTGCACAGCAGAATAACCTGCCTTGTATTTATCTGGTGGATAGTGGCGGTGCCAATCTGCCGAACCAACAGGATGTCTTCCCGGATCGAGAGCATTTTGGCCGGATCTTTTTTAATCAGGCAAATATGTCGTCTCAGGGCATTCCGCAAGTTGCGGTTGTCATGGGCTCCTGTACGGCAGGCGGTGCTTATGTACCGGCGATGTCTGATGAAAGCGTTATTGTGCGCAATCAGGGGACAATTTTTCTGGCGGGGCCACCGCTTGTGAAAGCAGCAACCGGTGAAGTGGTCTCTGCCGAAGATCTGGGCGGCGCGGATGTTCATTCCCGCACGTCCGGTGTCACGGACCATTACGCTGAAAATGATCAACATGCGTTGGAAATAGCCCGCAATATTGTGGCGACATTCAATAAACCCAAGCCGATGCCACTGGATCTCATGGTACCCAGAGAGCCGCTGTATGATCCAAAGGAAATTTACGGCCTGATTCCGAAAGATACACGGCAGCCTTTTGATGTCCGGGAAATTATTGCAAGGCTGGTGGATGGGTCGGAATTTGATGAATTCAAGAAGCTTTACGGCACGTCTCTGGTGACAGGCTTCGCTCATATTCACGGTTATCCGGTGGGTATCGTTGCCAATAATGGCATCCTGTTTTCTGAATCATCCCTTAAAGGCGCGCATTTCATTGAACTTTGCTGTCAGAGAAATATTCCACTGGTCTTTTTGCAGAATATCACCGGCTTTATGGTCGGACAGAAATATGAAAGCGGCGGGATTGCCAAGGATGGCGCGAAGCTGGTTACTGCTGTTGCAACGGCCAAGGTTCCCAAATTCACGATGATTTTTGGTGGCTCTTTCGGTGCGGGCAACTACGGCATGTGTGGCCGGGCTTACAGTCCTCGTATGCTCTGGATGTGGCCCAATGCGCGGATTTCTGTGATGGGTGGGGAACAGGCGGCGTCGGTTCTGGCAACTGTCAAACGCGACGGGATGGAAGCGCGCGGCGAAAGCTGGAGTGCCGATGAAGAAGCGGCTTTTAAAACCCCGATCCAGGAACAGTATGAACTGGAAGGCCATCCCTATTTCTCAAGTGCCCGCCTTTGGGATGATGGCATTGTTGATCCAGCGGAAAGCAGGCGTGTTCTTGGCCTGGCGATTTCTGCTTCCCTGAACGCCCCGATTGAGCCGACAAAATTCGGCCTCTTCAGAATGTAAGGAATTCAAGATGAGCGAAGAATCTGCTGTACTCCATTTTTCAACAGATGGCATTGCGACGGTCACTCTGAATAGGCCCGACGTGCATAACGCCTTTGATGAAGAGCTGATCGAACGGCTCGGGGATATGTTCGAAGATCTGGCCCATCAGGAAGGTGTCCGCGCAGTTGTGGTTGCCGCTGCCGGTAAAAGTTATTGCGCCGGGGCGGATCTGAACTGGATGAAAAGAGCCGCGGGCTTTACAGAAGAAGACAACAGGGAAGATGCGTTGTCACTCGGTCGGATGTTGAAGAACCTTCAGGATATCCCAAAGCCGACAATTGCACTGGTGCAGGGCGCCGCCTATGGCGGAGGACTTGGTCTTGTCTCCGCCTGTGATATCGCTATCGGCGTG
>JBDWHS010000023.1:0-109705 GCA_039975135.1 Sneathiella sp.
CGACTAACCCGGCCATTCTGAGATTTCCGCTTGGCATTTCAAGAACAGAAATCATCATGCGTTTCATACCATCCGGAAAAAGAGCGTAGAGAACACCTTCAAAAAACAGAACAAGAGCCCCCGCTAGCAATAGCATTTCCAGCATTTTTTTCTCCCAATAAAAAACCTGCAGGAGTTAGTTCCCCTGCAGGTTCCAAATGCTTACAGATGATCAGTTATCTGAGCTTTGTGTTTTTGGATTAAAATATTGGAAGAAGTCTGAATCAGGCGACAAAATCATTGTCGTATCATCATCAGAGATTGCTTCACGGTAAGCTTGCATGGAACGATAAAAGGTGAAAAAGCCCTGATCCTTGCCGAACGCATCCGCAAAAATCCTGTTCTTTTCCGCATCACCCGTACCACGCGTGATTTCAGCGTCTCTCTTGGCTTCAGCCACCAAAACAGTCCGTTCCCGATCTGCGTTCGCCCGAATGCGCTGCGCTAACTCAGCACCCGTTGCCCTGATTTCTTTCGCTTCCTGCTCACGTTGCGTGCGCATGCGATCGAAAACTTTCTGGCTGTTGGCTTCTGGCAGGTCAGCGCGTACGATACGCACGTCAACCACCTCGATACCACGGCTTTTGGTTTCCACATTCACCTGATTTTTGATGGTGTCCATCAACCGCGTCCGTTCACCGGAAACAATATCGGTCAGGATTTCACGGCCCAGAATCTGGCGAAGCTGGGAGTTCAGGATTGTTTCAATCCGGCTAAAGGCAACATTGATATTCCCGAAGGACTGATAGTATTGCAGTGGATCGGAAATCCGGAACCGTGCGAAACTATCGACCATGAGACGCTTCTGGTCACGGGTCACAACTTCTTCACGCTGCGTGCCAACGGACAGAACCCGTTTGTCCACCATGATCACATTCTGCACAAATGGTGTTTTGAATTTAAGACCAGGCTCCTGTTCGATCGCCTTCACTTCACCAAACTGCATCACGAGAGCCTGTTCATATTCGTTGACTGTGAACATGGCACTAGCAGCGAGAAAGCCAAGAGCGACAACCACAACGGCCGTTACTGTTGAAATAGTTTTACCCATTAGTTGGCGCCTCTCTTATTCAGTTCGTTCAGCGGCAGGTACGGGACAACACCCTGTCCTCCCTGGCTATCAATGATGACCTTGCTCTTGCCTTTAAAGACTTCCTGCAATGTTTCAAGATAGATCCGCTGACGGGTTACGTAAGGGGCTTTGGCATATTCGTTGTAGATAGAAACAAAACGCGCGGCTTCACCTTCAGCTTCAGCAATCACCTGCTGTTTGTAACCTTCAGCTTCCTGACGCATTTTTTCTGCCTGACCCCGGGCCCGCGGAATGATGTCATTTGCATAAGCTAACGCCTCATTCTGACTGCGTTCCTTATCCGCTTCAGCAGCTTGAACGTCCCGGAAGGCATCGATAACCTGGCCCGGAGGATCAGAATTTTTCAGTTGAACCTGTGTGATCTCAACACCAACGCCATAGACGTCCAGAACTTCCTGCAGACGTTTTGTGACTTCCGTCTGGATGGCAAGACGCCCTTCAGTAATGGCTGCTTGCAACTTGGTCCGGCCAACAATTTCGCGCATCGCACTTTCAGCTGCTGCCTTGATCGTGCCTTCTTGATCCGCCACGTTAAACAAGAAATCGCCAGCGTCCTTGATTTTCCAGAATACTGTAAAACCAATATCAACAATATTTTCGTCGCCCGTCAGCATCAGACTTTCAGCTGTAATCGGCGTCGTACCTCCGCGGGAATTATTGCGATAACCGATTTCGACACTATTCACCTTGGTGACGTTCGGTGTCAGAACCGTTTCAATAGGATAAGGCAGATGATAATTCAAGCCTGGCTGCGTAAGCGCTACGCGTTCGCCAAACCTCAGAACCACACCTTGCTCGTTGGTTTCAACCTTATAGAAACCGCTGGCAAGCCAAACAACGACTGCTATCAGAACAATAATGAAAAACCCGAGTTTTCCACCACCGCCACCTGGAAGAGTGTCTTTGAGGCGCTCCTGGCCTTTTTTGATGATATCTTCAAGATTGGGGGGCTGTTGACCGCTGGGTCCATTTCCCCAAGGTCCGCGATTTCCACCGCCGCCGCCTTGCCAACCTCCACCGTTACCACCTTGATTATTCCAAGGCATGGGATAACGTCTCCTCTTAATCGATAAAGCAAAATTGCTAACTACTGTAACAAGGGTTATATGACACCCTGTGATTTTCTGCAATGTACCTGAATTGCAATGTATACCCATTTTGTGTCGAAGCTGGAGTTTTCAAGAATGAACGACATTACAGAGAAAGAAATCCTGGACCATCTTTCCAGAATTATTGAGAAAAAATCCGGCAAAGATGTCGTTTCGCTTGGTATGGTCGCTGGTCTGGTCGTGAAAGACGGCAATGTTGGCTTCGCTCTTGAAATCAACCCGGCTGACGCCGGTGAGATGGAAGTCTTGCGAAAAGAATGTGAGCAAGCGGTCTTTGGTATGAACGGGATCAAGTCTGTAAGTGTTGTTCTGACTGCTGAAAAAGCCGCGACTGAAAATGCAGCGCCACCACCGCAACCGAAGCAACCGCCGCAAAAACCGGAAGTACCGGGTGTCGCAGCGATTGTTGCCGTCGCCTCCGGAAAGGGCGGCGTCGGCAAATCGACCTGTTCCGTTAATCTCGCGTTAGGTCTCGCCGCACAAGGCTTGAAGGTAGGCATGTTGGATGCTGATATCTACGGTCCGTCTCTCCCGCGTATGCTGGGCATTTCCGGAAAACCGAAATCCACAGACGGGAAAAAACTCATCCCCATGGAAAAATGGGGTCTGAAGGTTATGTCCATGGGCTTTATGGTGGAAGAAGATACACCAATGATCTGGCGTGGCCCCATGGTCATGAGCGCCTTACAACAAATGATGTTCGATGTTGAGTGGGGAGAGTTGGACGTCCTTGTCGTTGACATGCCTCCCGGCACGGGAGATGCGCAGCTCACCATGGCCCAGCGCGTTCCGCTCACCGGCGCTGTGATTGTCTCGACACCTCAAGACATCGCCCTGCTTGATGCCCGTAAAGGCCTTAACATGTTCAAAAAGGTCGATGTCCCTGTCTTCGGTATCATAGAAAATATGAGCTATTTCCTCTGCCCATCTTGCGGAGATCGCAGCGATATTTTTGGCCATGGCGGCGCGCGGCAGACGGCAGACGAGCTGGGTGTCGATTTTCTGGGAGAAGTCCCGCTTCACATACAGATCCGCGAAACATCTGATGCTGGCACACCTGTCACCGCGACCGAACCGGATGGTGAACACGCGGCGCAATACAAAGCCCTGGCGTCAAAAGTACAGGACCGGATCGAAGCCAGCCTTGCACAGAGCGGCCCGGCCATTATTGTAGAATAAAGAGCGCGGCAGGCGAAACCCGGTAGGTGCCGGGTTTCGTTAGATTTATTTTGATTTTCTGCCCATTGGTCAGCGAGCCGATATGAAAAATGATCTGAATATGAAGGGCGCCTGGTTTGTGTATGACGGTGATTGCCCGCTCTGCTCCTCTGCAGCGCACGCTATCCGGATCAAAGCAAAATTTGGCTCCCTGCATCTGGTCAACGCCAGGGAAGAGACGGAACATCCGCTCCTCAGTCAGATTAACGATCGTAAGATCAGCCTTGATGAAGGCATGATCATATATGCCGACGGGACTTTCCATCATGGAAAGCAGGCCCTCAAATTCATGGCCCGACAGGGTGCTCCGAAGACAGCTTTTTCCATTTTCTGTAAAGGCCTTTTCTGGTCCGACACCCTTTCCTCCCTCACGTATCCGTGGATGAGAGGAGTAAGGAACTATCTCCTGAGGCGAAAGAAAGCAAACCAGATCGATAATTTGAACAGCAAAGAAGATCCGTTCTTCAAGCCAATTTTCGGAGGGGACTGGAAGCAATTGCCCCCCGTACTGAAAAAGCACTATGCGGCCCGCCCTTACCGGGCAGAAACAACGCTTGCCATTGGAACCCTCGACGTTATGTGCCGCGGCCCTTTCAAATATCTGAGCGGTTTATTCAAGATCATGGGAGGCGTCCCGCCCTATAATGAAAAAAACGTTCCTGCAACAGTCCGTTTTTATTGTCAGGGACAAGTTCCAGCGTTTTATTTTGATCGGGAGTTCAAATTCAAAGTAAGCCCTGCCTATTCTTTTAAATCCCGAATGATGCCGTTACCAAACGGTGATCTGGTTGAAGTAATGCGGTTCGGGCTCGGATGGCGCCTCAACTATTCCTGGGAAGAGGAACGGGTTCGGCTAAACCATCGTGGTTACAGCTTTTACGTTTTCGGGCACCATATTCCGCTTCCCCTGACCCACATTCTTGGGAAAGGATACGGAGAGGAATGGGCCATTGATGAAAATCGGTTTGAAATGAAAGCGATGCTCATCCACCCGATCTGGGGCAAGCTGTATGAATATACAGGGCAGTTCGAAATGATGGATAAGCCGCCATGAGACGTGTCCTGATCCTCGGAGGGTATGGCAATTTTGGCGGCTATATTGCGCGCATTCTTGCGCAAGATCCTGCCATCCAGCTCATTATCAGTGGTCGTTCGCAGGAGAAAGCCAATGACTTCGTGGCTGGCTTGGACGCCATAAATGAAGCGCTCCCGGCGGCGATCGATATCCACAAAAATTTGCGACCCTCCTTACGGCAGCTAAAACCCGATATCGTCATCCACACATCCGGCCCCTTTCAATCACAAGATTACGATGTCGCGAAAGCCTGCATGGAGGCAAAGGCTCATTATATCGACCTTGCTGATGGTAGGGACTTCGTCAGCAATATCAGATCTCTGGATCCGTTGGCAAAAGCCAAAAATCGTCTTTTGATCAGCGGTGCGAGCTCTGTACCTTGCCTGACATCTTCACTGATCGACCATTATCAGGATCAGTTTAAAACTCTCAAATCCGTGCAATACGGGATCACCACCGCGCAGAAGAGCAATCGTGGCCTTGCAACAACAGTCGCCATCCTCGGCTATACAGGTAAAATTATTCCAACAATAGCCCAGGGAAAGGAAAAACGGGTCTATGGCTGGCAAGACCTCCATAGCCGTGATTTCAAAGGCCTTGGCAAGCGGTATTTGGGAAATTGCGATATCCCTGACCTCTCCCTTTTTCCCGAGCGGTATCCCGATATCGAGACCTTGAGATTCTATGCAGGCCTTGAAATGCCGCTCGTTCATTGGGCACTCTGGGGTCTTTCATGGCTGGTTCGATCACGCATCATCCAGCGTCTGGATAGGCTGGCCAAACCTCTTCTGAAAATCTCCTGTTTATTCGACCCTTTCGGGACAGAAAATAGCGGTTTCTTCATGGAGCTGGAAGGGACAAACAAATCAGGTAATGCCTTGAACATTCAGTTTGATTTGACAGCCAAGTCTGGCGACGGGCCTTTTATCCCCTGCATGCCGGCAGTTCTGCTGACCCGAAAACTCGCCTCAGAAACTTTAACGGACAGAGGCGCATATCCTTGTATGGGGCTCATAACACGCAATGAATATCTCGAAGCGCTAGGCGATCTAGATATCATCTGGACAGAAACGTTAACCTAACACCCCTTGATTGAGCAGTTTCTCTTCCGTTAGACGCCCTCCAGAAGAGTGTTTAATTGCGACAATACTCATTTTAGGATTTCGTTAAACATTAGAACATATCTTAATTTCAAACATTATACCCACCTAATATAGAAACACGACCCTCCAAATCGTGCAGAGAACAGTTATGATGACCAACCTTAAAATACGCTCCCAGATTGTCCTTATCTCCGTTATCGTTTTGATTGGATTTGCAGTCACTGCGGGAATATATCTGTTTGATCACAACAAGCTCCAGTCCGCTCTCGAAAACCAGGCCGCGGCCAACAATCGTTTGAACATCACTGAAGAGATAAAATATCTGTTCCTGAATGCTCGGCGGAATGAGAAAGACTTTCTGATCCGGTTGGACAAAAAATACGCCGCTAAACATGAGAAAACGACCCAATCCATTCTGACAAAGCTTGTGAAGCTTAAGCAGCTGGATGGGCGCCCAGATACGAGTGTTCTTATCAACAAAATCGAAAAAAACTACTCAACTTACGTAAAGCAATTCACAATTGTCCAAACAAGCTGGAATGAAGCAGGCCTCTCTCCCAAAGAAGGTTTACGGGGGAAACTACGCTCTTCTGTGCATGCCATTGAGAAAGAACTGAAAGCTGTCAATGAATCTGGCATGATGGTCACAATGCTCATGATGCGCCGGCATGAAAAAGATTTTCTGATGCGCCTGGATCCTAAATATGTGGATCGTATGGCGAAAAGGCAGGTAGAATTTTCTGATCAATTGAGAAATGCATTCCTTCCGGAAAACCTGAAGTCAAAAATCGCATCCTCTATGAAGAATTATCACGAAAGCTTCAATGAACTTGCCGAATTAAGATTGTCAATCGTGCCAGCCACCAAGCAATTGAGTAAACTGTTCGCGCAAGCATCTCCACCTTTTGAGAAACTCATTGATTCGAGTATCTCAGAAAAAGAAGCCGCCAAAGAGATGGCTGGGAGAACCATGCTTAGTACGTTGATCAGCATGATTATAGGAATGGCAGCATCTGCCCTTGTTGTTGGCTCTCTAGCCTTTTGGATCGGTAATAAACTCAGCTTGCAGATAACCCGTATGGTACAGGCAATGAAACGGCTTGCTCAAAATGATCTGACAGTTGAGGTTCCCCTCCGTGACCTTACAAACGAACTCGGACAAATGGGACATACTGTTCAAATCTTTAAAGAAAATGCGCTTGAAAAAGAACGGTTGGAAGCGGACCGAATTGAACGAGAGAAAGAAGAAGCTCTTCGCCTTGAAGAAGAAAAACTCGAGATGCAGCGCCAACTTATCATTGCGGAAGAAAATCACAGGATCCGGGAGGCACTGGATAACTGTGCCGCCAATATTATGGTCGCAGGAGCAGACAATAATATTATCTACTGCAATAAATCTCTGCAAACCCTGCTCTCAGAATCTGAAGGCGAAATTGGTCAGGAAATTGCAAATTTCAATCCCCAAAAAATTGAGAAGTATTCGTTGGCAAGCTTCTGCAGTTCCACGACATTTCAACAAAATACTGCCTGCCTCGAACGCGTGGAATTTGGCGGTAAAACTTTTAACCTGACCAGCAGCCCGGTGGTCGGAGAAGACAAAGTTCGATTGGGTACGACACTTGAATGGGTGGATATCACAGATGAACTGCTTGTGCAGCGAGAGGTTGATCAGATGGTTAGCGCCGTCGTGGAAGGTGATTTTTCCAAACAGTTGTCTTTGGATGGAAAACAAGGCTTCATGCGGAGCCTGGCGGAGGCCATGAACCGTCTGAATGACACTATTAAAAGTGTTATGGATGACACATCAAAAGCCTTGTCAGCCTTGGCTGCCGGGGATCTTACCCATCAAATTGAGAAGGATTATAAAGGAACTTACGAAAGCCTCAAAGAAGGCAGCAATACTACGGCGCAGCAGCTACAAGAAATCGTCTCGAAAGTCACGGAGGCTATTCATAGCATTACTCAGGTTGCCGACGAAATGTCCAGCGGTAGCACCGATCTTTCCTCACGCACCCAGTCTCAGGCCAGCATGCTTGAAGAGACGGTCGCCGCCATGCGCAGCCTCGAGGAAATTGTCAGTGAAACCGCAAAGAATGCAGACCACGCCAACAAACTGACGGAAAAGGTACTGGCAGCAGCTAACCAAGGTAAAGATGTTGCCACTCAGGCCGTTGAAGCGATGAGCGAAATTGAGGCATCATCAGAACAGGTCGGACAGATCATTGGCGTTATTGATACAATTGCCTTCCAGACCAACCTGTTAGCTCTCAATGCTACAGTTGAAGCCGCCCGAGCAGGAGAAGCAGGCAAGGGATTTGCCGTTGTTGCTGATGAAGTAAGAGTTTTGGCTCAAAGAACGGCGGATGCGGCCAAGGATGTCAAAGAACTCGTCACAAATAGCAGCGAGCAAATCACCAGTGGTGTTGAACGGGTTAACAACACCGGAAATTCCCTGATGGAAATGGGTGAATCCATTCAGAATATTGCGGAAGTCATCGATAAAATTTCAGTAGCCAGTAACGAACAGGCTGCCGGGATCACGCAAACCAATACGGCATTGGGCGCAATCGATGAAATGACACAGCAGAATTCCGCAATGGTTGAAGAAAGTTCAGCGGCGGCTCACTCCTTGAAGGATCAGTCCAAAGGAATGAGCGATCTTATTTCATTCTTCAGTGTCGAAGCAAAACACGCTTGATCATGCCTCGGAACGCGACACCTGTCTCAAAGATCGGTGTCGCCCTTCAATAGGCGTTGTGCGATCGTTTTGTTAAGAATCTCGTTTGATCCATCGGCGATATTGATAATCCGCAGATATTGCCAGGCTTCTGCAAGGCCGACTTCGTTCGTCAGGCCCATTGCCCCATGGACCTGCATGGCCCGGTCGATGGCCTGAAGGCCGACTTTGACAGAATAGGTTTTCGCCATCGACAGCTCTTTGATCGCCGTATGCCCTTGATCCATAAGGGCTGTTGCATTCAAACCCATCAAATGAGCTGCATGAAGCTCTGTCGCCGCTTCCGCCAATGGGAATGAAACTCCTTGATATTCAGCAATAGATTTCCCGAACGCTTCCCGTGTATTGGCATAATCCAACGCCTGCTCAATTGCCCACCGACCAAGGCCTACTCCGCGTGCGGAATTGTAAATCCGACCGAGCGATACGCCATACAGGGCCGCTGAAAAGCCCTCATGTAATTCACCAACAACCTGCCACGGCTCCACTCGCAAATCCTCAAATCGAAGCTCGGCTTCATCGCCGCCAATATGTCCAAACAGTTTTACAACCCGCTGCATTTCAAAACCAGGAGCATCGGTTGGCACCAAGAAAGCTGAAATACCGCCTTTTTTCCGCTTCGCCCTTTCTGGATCTGTGATGGCGAATAAGACGCAGTAGTCAGCAATGGGTGAATTGGAAATCCATATTTTCCGCCCATCAATCAACCAGCCTTCTCCGTCCGGGCGGGCGCGCGTCTTGATCATGCTTGCATCCGATCCCGCGCCCGGCTCTGACAAGGCGAAGCACATGGATTTTTCACCCGACATCAGGGGAGCCAGAATTTCATCCCGCGCCCGCTCAGTGACTTTTTCAAGAAGTCGGCTTGGACCAAAAGCCCAATGGGCGAGCGCATATAGCATCATCCAGTTATGAGGGCCGCAATGATGAAACAGTTCCTGCCAGCAGGCATAGTATGCCTGCATGCCCTGGCCGCCACCGCCCAGATGCTCCGGCACGCACATGTGATAATAACCGGCCTCCGCAGACGCCATACGAACTTCCTGAACGAGCGCCTGCACGGGAGCCGACAACCGTCCTTCTTCATCGAATTTAAGACGAGGATTTTCAAGCAGTTCCTTATTTTTTTCATGCCTAGGAATAACCTCGGCATCAGCAAAGGCTCTTATGCCATCACGGATCTGCTCTACATCTTCGGGTAAGTCAAACGCTATTGCTGTCATGAGTTAATCTCCAATATGAGTTCTCGAGACGTTATTTTTGTTGTTCCCGATAACCCGGATGCCCTTCAATCAGGCATTTCTTGGTTTTTGAGGTCCGAAATAGTGTTAGCCGGACGGCAGTTTCAGTTAATCTCATATAAGGTCGCCTGGCAACCCTTCTCACCGTGCCAACGACAAAACGAACAAAAAAAGCCCGGCTAAAACCGGGCTTTTAAGGAGGTGCTTTTTCTAGGCTTCTGATTCTCGGCTAACGCCCAGGGCAGCCTGCGCTGCTGCGAGACGGGCGATCGGCACCCGATATGGGGAACAGGATACATAATCCAGACCCACCTGTTCACAAAAATCAATACTGGAAGGGTCGCCGCCATGTTCGCCGCAAATACCGAGCTTGATATCTTCTCGGGTCACACGTCCCCGCTCTGTTGCGATTTTTACCAGTTCACCAACCCCTTCCTGATCGAGAGAGACAAACGGGTCTGTCTCGTATATCCCCTGTCCGACATAATCTTCAAGGAAAGATCCGGAATCGTCCCGGCTGATACCATATGTGGTTTGGGTCAGATCATTTGTTCCGAAGGAGAAAAACTCTGCCTCCTCCGCGATCTGACCTGCCTGAAGGGCCGCACGTGGTAACTCGATCATCGTGCCAATCAGATACTCGACGTCCACGCCTGTCTCCGAGGAAATTGCTTCGCCAACGGTTGCAATTTTTCCTTTCAGGATTTCAAGCTCTCTCTTGGTCGCAACCAATGGGATCATGATTTCCGGAATAACGGTTTCACCCAGTTCTTTGGAGACAGCAGCCGCTGCTTCCAAAATGGCTCGGGCCTGCATTTCATAAATCTCCGGATAGGAGATACCCAGGCGGCAACCGCGATGCCCGAGCATCGGGTTAAACTCATGCAGTTGTAGCGCCCGATGACGCAACTTTTTGGCATCGGCACCGAGCGCGGCAGCCAGATCGTCAATTTCCTCATCCGTTTTAGGCAGGAATTCATGCAAAGGTGGATCCAGCAATCGCACAGTAACTGGCAGTCCTGCCATAATACGGAACAAATCCACAAAATCAGCTCGCTGCACAGGCAACAGTTTAGCGAGGGCTGACTGTCTTTCTTCCAGATTTTCCGCCAGGATCATCTGGCGCACAGCGACAATACGGTCCGCATCAAAGAACATATGCTCTGTCCGGCAGAGACCAATGCCTTCTGCGCCAAACTTCCGGGCTGTCTCAGCATCCAGAGGTGTTTCTGCATTGGTGCGGACTTTCATCCGGCGGATCTCGTCAGCCCAGGACATCAATATCCCGAAGGTTCCGGAAAGCTCCGGCAGGATCATGCCAACTTCGCCTTCCATCACCTCGCCGGCACCGCCGTCAATGGTGATAATATCGCCTTTGCGATAGACCTCCCCCATGACCGTCAGGGTTTCTTCCTTATAATCAATGTTGAGTGATCCCGCGCCGGATACACAGGCACGGCCCATACCACGAGCAACAACCGCCGCATGGGAAGTCATTCCGCCCCGGCTGGTCAGAATGCCTTTCGCAGCATGCATACCATGAATATCTTCCGGGCTGGTTTCAACACGCACCAAAATGACTGACTTGCCGTCTCCTGCGAGTGTCTCTGCCTCGTCACTGTTAAACACAATCTCACCAGAGGCCGCGCCAGGGCTTGCAGGCAAGCCTTTGGCAATAATGTTCTTCTCAGCGGATGGATCCAGTGTCGGATGCAGGAGTTGATCCAGCGAGGAAGGCTCGATTCGTTTTACGGCTTCCTCTTTGTCGATCAGGTTTTCCGCCACCATATCGATGGCGATCTGCAAGGCGGCTTTCGCCGTTCGTTTACCAGAACGGGTTTGCAACATCCAGAGCTTGCCCTGCTGAACCGTAAACTCGATATCCTGCATATCCCGGTAATGGGCTTCCAGCTTTTTATAGACATCAACCAGTTGCGCATAGACTTCCGGAAAGATCTCTTCCATGGAAAGCTCATCCGAGCCCGCTTCTTCGCGCGCCTGTTTTGTCAGGTTCTGGGGCGTACGGATACCGGCCACCACATCTTCGCCCTGTGCATTAACCAGAAATTCGCCGTAGAAAACTTTCTCACCTGTGGAAGGGTCCCGCGTAAAGGCAACACCTGTTGCACTGTCATCGCCCATGTTTCCAAAAACCATGGCCTGAACATTGACCGCTGTCCCCCATTCCGCAGGAATGTCGTGCAGACGCCGGTAGGTAATAGCTCTCTGGTTCATCCATGAGCCGAATACAGCACTGATGGCACCCCAGAGTTGGTCCCGGACGGTTTGCGGAAAAGGCCGTCCCAGTTCTTCTTCAACTTTCGCCTTATACTGCCCGACAAGATTTTCCCAATCCTCTGCGGAAAGATCCGTATCCAGCGTATACCCATTTTCCTCTTTGAGAATTTCGAGCAGTTCCTCAAAATGATGATGCTCGACTTCCAGCACAACATCAGAATACATCTGAATAAAACGACGATAGCTGTCATACGCAAACCGGCGGTCCCCTGACTGAGCGGCTAGTCCCTCAACCGTTTCATCATTCAGGCCCAGATTAAGAACCGTATCCATCATCCCTGGCATGGATGCACGCGCGCCGGAACGGACGGAAACCAAAAGCGGTGTTTCTTTATCGCCAAATGTACCACCGACGGAATTTTGGATTTTTTCGATGGCTGCATCCACCTGCGCTACGAGATCATCCGGGTAAGTGCGGTCATTGTCATAATAGGCCGTGCAGACTTCTGTAGAAATGGTAAAGCCAGATGGAACGGGCAATCCGAGATTGCTCATCTCCGCAAGATTGGCGCCTTTTCCGCCCAACAGGTTTCGCATTTCGGCAGCGCCGTCAGCAGTTCCGTCCCCGAAGGAATAAACCCATTTTGTCATTTATCCATCACTCTTCATTTCTATCGTGTTACTGGTCAGGCGTTATTCCCGCCTTAACCCTCGATTTTTGAAAAATCTGCCAACTGATCCAGAGAATTCCGGATCCCTGACAATAACCGGAGGCGGTTGACCCGCAACTCTGGCTCCTCAGCATTCACAATTACATCTTCAAAGAACGCATCAACCGGCTTGCGAAGCGTTGCTGCTGCTTTCCCTGCCACGTCAAACTCATCGGCCTCCAATGCCCCTGACAGTAATCCGGACACTTCTTCAATCCGACCGAAGAGAATTTCCTCGGAGGCTTCCTTCAGCAGTTCAGCATTGGGCATCTCATTATAGGATGCACCGTCCTTCTTTTCTTCAATGCGCAGGATATTAGCAGCACGACGATAGGCAATCAGCAAATTCGATCCGTCTTCCGTCTCCAGAAACTGGGAAAGCGCGGAGACTTGCGCCATCAAGCGCATCAGATCACTGGTGCCGCCCAAAGCGAAAACAGCAGCCACATAGTCATGGCGCACATTCTGCTCTTTCAAATGGACTTTCAAACGGTCTGCAAAGAATGCCAGCAACGCCTCTGCATCAAGCTTGTCTTCAACACTCTGCAAGGCATCTGCGGCTTCAAAGACTTTTACCAGCGGTAGACGGAGTTCATTTTCCAGTATCAACCGGATCACACCAAGGGCAGCCCGGCGCAACGCGTAAGGATCCTTAGAGCCTGTCGGCTTCTCATCCATGGCGAAAAAGCCAACCAATGTATCAATTTTGTCTGCCAGAGCAACCACGATACTAACCGGATCGGAGGGGCATTTGTCACTGGGACCAAGCGGCGAATAATGATCTTCAAGCGCTTTTGCCACATCCGGCTTCTCACCATCCTGCAGCGCATAATACCGGCCCATAAGACCTTGCAAATCTGCAAATTCGCCGACCATTTCGGTGCCTAGATCCGCCTTACAAAGCAAAGCTGCGCGCTTGCAATCCTTCAGATCAGCGCCAGGAACGAAAGGCGCAATATCCTGACACAGCGCTACAATTCTCTGAACCTTCTGCCGCACAGTACCAAGACGTGCATGGAAAACGACATTTTCCAACGCATCCACCCTGCTTTCCAGCGTTGTCTTGCGATCCTGATCCCAGAAAAATTTTGCATCCGACAAACGGGCGCTTAAAACACGCTCATTCCCTTCGGTAATCTGGCGTCCGCCATCTTCTGCCCGAAGATTGGACACCGTAATAAAGCGCGGCACCATCTTTCCGTCATCATCGGCAAGGGAGAAATACTTCTGATGGCTGCGCATAGCGGAAATCAATGCTTCCTGCGGCACATCCATAAAACCGGGATCAATGGCCCCGATCAGAGCTTCGGGCCATTCAACAAGTCCGGCCACTTCCGCCAGCAATGTCTCATCGGGGATTACAGAATACCCTTCCGCTTCTGCCAGGCGGCGCGCGTCTTTTCCGATGATCGTCCGACGCTCGGCATCATCCAGCACGACATAACCCGCTTTCAGCTTCGCCGCATAATCAGAAAAATTCGTCACCGCGAAGCTATCCGGCGCCATAAAACGATGGCCACGGGTCTGATCGCCAGCTGTTAAATGTTCCCATTGGACGGGGATAACAGCCCCCTCAAACAGGCACAGAATAGAATGCAGTGGCCGCACCCACCGGGCTTTTCTGTCACCCCATTTCATGGGCTTTGGCCAAGGCAGGTTTAGCATGGCCTTGGGCAGGATTTCCTGCAATACATCCGCGGTCTTTCCGCCTTTGCTGTCAATAACGGCATAGAAGAACGAACCTTTTGGCGTTTCCCGCTCTTCCAGTTGGTCTTTGGAAAGGCCCGTGGAGCGCAAAAAGCCCTCGAGGGCTTTTTCGGGTGCATCAACCCGGGGTCCGCGCCTTTCTTCGGATTTATCCGGCTGAGAGAGAGGCAGCCCGTCAATCACCAGTGTCAACCGGCGCGGCGTCGAATACGGGGTGGCGGCGTTAAAATCAAGACCAGCGTCCGTCAGTTCTTTCGTTACAAGACGCGCAAGATCAGCAGCAGCTTTCACCTGCATGCGGGCGGGAATTTCTTCACCGAAGATTTCAAAGAGAAGTTCAGCCATCTTTACACCTCCCCCTCCAGATGTCCGCGATTACGCAACCATTGTTCCGCACACCCCTTGGCAAGCGCTCTGACCCGACCGATATAGGCCGCTCGTTCCGTCACGCTGATAACACCTCTGGCATCCAGCAGGTTAAAAAGATGACTCGCTTTCATACACTGATCATAGGCAGGCAATGCAAGGCCTGCCGCCAGAATATCCTCGCACTGTTTTTCAGCATCTTTGAAATGCTGCAGCAGGATTTTCACATCGGAATGCTCGAAATTATAGGCGGAGAATTCCTGCTCATTTTGCAGAAACACGTCGCCATACGTCACTCCATTATCATTCCAGCGCAAATCCATCATATGATCGACACCCTGCACATACATGGCAAGACGTTCCAGACCATAGGTCAACTCTCCGGAAGTGGGATCACAGTCGAAGCCACCGACTTGCTGGAAATAGGTAAACTGGCTGACTTCCATCCCGTCACACCAGACTTCCCATCCCAGCCCCCAGGCACCCAATGTCGGACTTTCCCAGTCATCCTCGACAAATCGGATGTCATGATTTTTTGGATCGATCCCCAGCGCATACAAGCTCTGCAGATACAGTTCCTGGATATTGTCCGGTGACGGTTTCAGGATAACCTGAAACTGGTAGTAATGCTGAACGCGGTTGGGATTTTCGCCGTAGCGCCCGTCGGTTGGCCGCCGGGATGGCTGGACGTACGCTGCCTTCCAAGGATCAGGCCCGAGGGAACGCAATGTCGTCGCTGGATGGAATGTACCCGCACCGACTTCCATATCGTAAGGCTGAAGGACAACACATCCTTGATCCGCCCAGAAATGCTGCAGGGTCAGGATCAAATCCTGAAATGAAGGCGCGGAAGCCGGTTTATCCGCCATAGCACAGACCACATTCTTAATTGACTAGGTGCGCCGCAACATAATGATCACATTTCCTGTGGTCAACCGGGCACTGCGCCTTATGTCCATTTCACTTCTTGCAAGTGTGATCTTCCAGTGAGGCGACAAAGGTTCCGCAGTCCGGACAATTCACCAGATCTGTGGGTTCTTTCTCCCCATTGCCCTTTTTTCCGCCTGTTTGAGCTGCCTTTTCGGATTGTTTTCCCAGAAAGCCAGCCTTTCGCGCAACGACATAAACAATACCGATGACAGCGAGCAACAAAATTATTTTAAGGGGCGAAAACATCGTCGTTCTTCCAAACAAGCTTCATTCGTGCGAATCAAAGGCCATACCGGCTCCAGGCAGCTTCGTTTTTTGCAGAGGCAATCAAATCTCCCGCTGCTTGGGACGTAATAGATTGAGATCCCAACCCAAGGGTTTTCTGAAACCAGCTTTTACGTCCTTCGAGAAGCTGAAAGCGAACTTTCTCGCCATATTTCTTTCTCATGAAGGATCGCATGTCGGAGATGCCGTCGATCAGGCCAAGCTCGGTCGCTTTGGTACCTGTCCAGACATCGCCGGAAAAAAGCTCTTTATCTTTTCGCTTCTTAAGCCGGTCCCCCCGGCGTTCCTTAACATAAGCTTTGAAATTTTCATGAATTTCAATTTGTAGTTTTTTTAGCCATTCGACATCAGATGCTTTTTCAGGGCTGAACGGATCCAGCTTGGCTTTATTTTCACCCGCAGAATATGTCCGCCGATCAACGCCCAGTTTTTCCATCAATCCGGTGAAACCAAAACCGGCCGAGATCACGCCGATAGAGCCCACGACAGAATTCAGATCCGCATAGATTTCATCTGCACAAAGACCAAGCCAGTAACCGCCAGAGGCCATTACATCTTCAGCAAAAGCATAAACCGGCACCTCTTTTTCATCCGCCAACTGCCTGATCCGTTTAGCAATCAAGGATGACTGAACCGGTGATCCTCCTGGAGAATTAATCGCGAGCGCGACCGCTGTGAGCCCCTTTGTCTCGAAGGCATCATTAATGATCTCAGCCAGCCCGGACAGATTAAGCTGCTCCCCGCGGAGCTTACCTCCGCCAGAGGCAATAACACCATGCAGCGGAATAACCGCAACAACAGGATTTTTTTTTCGGAACCGTTTAAGCGGCGTTTTATCGATAAGTGCAGATATTTTCATGAAGAATAAAGTAGTCACCCTTCTCAAAGTCGCAAGTCTTAATTGAGGTCGTCGAACAGACCAGCCCCCTCACGCAGTATTTTTTCCGAATGTGTTGTTGGTTTGCCATCCAGTTTGTGCAACACCACCCCTGGAAGAAGTCGCGAAGGACCATGCCCCGACTTTATACCTTGCACCAGCACTCTTTTTGCCGGTGTGCTGGCGTTTGGCCATAGCGGAATAATGGTCAGACTACCGCAAACCCGGCCCATTTCACTGAGGATCTCCGGTAGCCGGTCAGAGCGATGAATGAGAGTGAGCATCCCTTTGGGCTTGACCCGCGCCGCGCAAAACCGCACCCAGACATCCAGTGAGGCCTCCCCTTCAATATGCGCCTGGGTTTTCACATCATTCGGCGAACATTGGGCTCGGCCCTCTTCGTAGAAAGGCGGATTGGAAATCACGTGATCAAAACCGTCCTCCAGAAACCGCCGTCCCGTTGGTCCCGTCAATCCCGAGAAATCTGTTTTTTTGGTGATATCGGCTTTCAGAATGTCAAAGTGCCCGAAGCAGGCCTGATCAAAACCGTTCAGGGCGACATTCTCATGGGCCCGCGAGACCAGTTCTTGTTGAAATTCAATACCGCACAAAACACTTTCTGGAAATCTATGACGAACACAGAGCGCAGCAGTCCCGACACCACAGCCGACATCCAGAAGGCTTCCTTTCGCCGCGAGCGCCACAGAGGAGGCCAGCAAAACGGCATCTGAACCTGCCCGAAAGCCCTTCACGGGCTGCCTGATTCTGATTTTTCCTCCCAAAAAACCGTCTTCAGTATACATCCCGGTCTTTTCAGACATCTTCTTTGAGCTCTCCCGGCGCCAAATCTTCGACCACTCTCTTGGCCGCCTGCAGATCCTCTTCCAGCACCATAATGCGACGCTGAATTGCACCGATACTCCCTTCGAGGACTGAGGTGTGTTCGTCCAGAACAACAGCTCCTATGCCCTCTTCCTCGAGAATAGACATGATATAGGAAATCAGAACTGGATCATTCATCCGAACAAGTTCGATCACATTTTTTTCCACGCATTATTTAGGGCCTGGACCCAGGGTAAAATCCGAAACGAAAGTTTCGTGAAGCCTAATCACATTTTAGATAGAAACCAAGGCATTGTGCTGTGACTTGACCGTAAAATATCATAAGCTATGCTCTGCGCAATTTTTTACGCCCCCGAGTGGTAAGATACGAGGCGATTTTGTCAGTTACAGCAGAGTTGGACAAGAATTCATCAGAACCCGTTAAAGCTTCTTTGCAGCCTTTGATGGATCTCGTGAAATCAGATCTGGATGAAACAAACCGGATTATCCTGGAAAGAATGCATAGTGAGGTCGAGTTGATCCCCACTTTGGCACGCCATCTCATTGCCGCTGGCGGCAAGCGTTTGCGCCCTGTCCTGACGCTGGGGGCTGCCAAGCTATGCGGCTATGAAGGGACCCGATCTCGAAAATTGGCTGCGTGCGTTGAATTTATTCATACGGCGACCTTGCTGCATGATGACGTTGTTGACGAAAGCGATCTGCGTCGCGGCAATGAAACAGCCAATGTTCTATGGGGCAATCAGGCCAGCGTTCTTGTGGGCGACTTCCTGTTTAGCCGGTCTTTCCAGTTAATGGTGGAAGATGGCTCGCTTGACGTTTTACGAATTTTGTCCGGTGCCTCTGCGATTATTGCCGAAGGGGAGGTTCTTCAATTAATGAATGTCGGTGATGTGAATGTCTCCCGGGAAAGCTATCTTGAGGTTATCACCGCCAAAACCGCAGCCCTCTTTGCGGCAGCCTGCGAAGTGGGCGGCGTCGTTGCAAATCGCCCGGCTGAAGAATGCGCTGCTCTCGCGGCATACGGCAACAATCTCGGCATTGCTTTTCAACTGATCGATGATGCCCTTGATTATTCCGCCGAACAGCTCGCTTTGGGCAAAACAATCGGGGATGATTTCCGGGAAGGCAAAGTCACCCTGCCCGTTCTTCTTGCCTATCAACAGGGAAACGATGACGAGCGCGCCTTCTGGAAACGTACAATCGAAAACCAGCAGGAAAAGACAGACCTGGACAAGGCGCTTGAGCTCATTCGCAAATACGGAACGCTGAAAGCAACCTTTGAGGATGCAAAAAAGTATGGAACGGCAGCAAAATCTGCCTTGGATATTTTTGCAGACAGCCCTGAGAAAACTGCCCTTTGCGCCGCCGTCGATTTTGCAATTGAACGGGCTTACTAAGCCCCCAATTATGGCTTCGGGATATTGCCAAAGCGATTTGATAGCCGTATAAATCATCCTCTTTTTCGGTGCAGCGCATTGATACGGTCGGGGCGTGGCGCAGTCTGGTAGCGCACATCGTTCGGGACGATGGGGTCGGAGGTTCGAATCCTCTCGCCCCGACCATTTCTACCAGTTTACAAAAAGAACAACCAAAAGTAGCGCAAGGGACAAGAGGCCGATTGGTCTCCATTTTCTGAAGCGAAGGGTTCTGGCGGTTTTTAGGGCTGCTTCTTCAGATAGTATAAAATCTGTTTTCACCTCTTTGCGACCATAGGCTTTTAACAGGCTCTGATTTTTCTCTGTATAAGCACAGGCAAATCGGGCTCCCATCTCCCAATCCCGATAAAAAGGGCCTAGATCCTCCCAGGAGAAAAACGCGTTTCGTTTCCATGACAAGAGAGACACCCCGTCCCGGCTGATCGAAAGCTTTGGGATTAAACCGAACAGCATCACGATCGAATAGAGCAGAAAACTCCCGGAGCCAAGCATACCAACGATTCCGATCACTCGATTTTTCGGGTAATCAGGTGCTGCAGTGTCTGTCGTTATCCAAAACATTCCAACCGACCCGGTAAAAAAGAGAAATGCAATCAGGGCCAAAAACCAGGCCCGGCGCCTGACCGGCTTAAAAGTCAGCTTTTCAGAAATTTTTTCGGGTTTGTGAGCCGCACTCATACGGCTTTTTCGGAGAATTTATGATCGTAGAGTCGCAAAGTTTCAACAAGCGCACGCGGTGTTTCGGTTTTGTGGCTTTCGATCCTTTGATATCGGCAGGCCACGAGTATTTTTTGCGTACCGCTTTCAGAGATCATGGGCGACAGATAGCGGTGATAGCTTCGTTCGGGATCATCTGTAATACTTTCAAGTGTGAGGCTTGGCCTGCCAAATCTTTTGACGGATGAATATCTCTCCAAATTTCCTTGATTACTATAGGGTGCATTCATCTGCTCGACGGTTAGGCCTGTGATATCTCTGCCTCTATCAAAGAGACAGCGGTTATCATATCGTTCGATCAAAAACCCTTCCGGGTTCGCTGAACCTACGTCCAGAATATGAATGAGCCAGTCCGGGCAGATAAAGTTCTGGATGTTGAAGAGCTCCTCGGCTCCCAGACGATGGTGCTTATAGTGAATGAAGCGTGCAAGAGAATCGCCCTGTGGCTCAATAACATGGATCGAGGATGGTAGATAATCTATTGTCTCACGCATAACGCATTGGCCGCACTGTTATTGTTGTTATCAGATGATCGGAGCGGCATAGTAAACCGAAGAAATTCCGCCCGTCAATTCCCGTTTTCTGGCCGTAACTGCAGAAGCCAATAAGTCATAAGCCTTTAGAAAATTTATTGAATTCTGACTGCGTCACTTTGCCAATTCCTTTTCACTCACTTGGAATTCACATCCGATCACACGGCTTCTGGGGAACCGAACGATCACTGTAGTTCCTTTGTTGACTTCACTGGCGATGGAAATTTCGCCTTCATGCAGCAACACTAGTTTATTCACAATTGCAAGACCCAATCCCGTTCCTTCATGGGACCGGGTTTCGCTGTTCGCAATCTGGGTGAACGGCTCGAACACGCGCGGAATATCTGCCTTCTCCATTCCGATGCCGGTATCAGAAACGGTGAACAAAATGTCGCCCTCTTCATCAATGGAAATCAAAATGGTGACGGTGCCGCCCTCGTGGGTAAATTTAACGGCATTGGACAGGAGATTTAGGATAATTTGCTTGAAATACCGCTCGTCTGTCAGGATACATAATTCACCCAGCTCGGTTTCAAGCGCTATGCCGACCTTCTTCTGCTCCGCCCGAAGTTTGACCATTGAAATGAGTTCGTCAATGTTATGAAAAACCTCGACTTCCCTCTCGTCAAGATACAGCTCTCCGGCTTCGATTTTCGAGATATCCAGAATATCACTGATGTGATCCAGAAGCAGTTTTCCTGATTTTCTGATGTCATTCACATATTCAACATTTTTCTGGCCGCCCAGCGGGCCGAATGTTTCATGAAGCAGCGCCTCCGCATAAGCAATGACCGCATTGAGAGGTGTCCTGAGTTCATGGCTCATATTGGCCAGAAATTCGGATTTCGCCCGGTTAGCGAGATCCGCTCTTTCTTTCTCCATACTGAGCTCTGTCGTTCTCTCTTTCACCCGTTCTTCCAGATGATTGTTCGCTTCTTTCAATTCATTTGCTGCGAAATCCCTCTCGCGTGTCACTCTGGCCGCCCCTTTAACGGCAAAGAACACCAACAGGACCTGGATACCCGCAACACCGAGCAAGACGAACAATGTAAAGGAGATTATCCTGTCATACTCGTCCAATCGGACGGTGACATCATAATAAACTTCAAACGCACCGATGAACTGACCCTCTTGCATGATCGGAACATATGTTTCAACAACGGCATTGGTTGTTTGTTCATTCTCAAGCGTCATCGTATTTTTGCGCGCCAGTTTACTGTATTTTTTACCTTTTTTAACAATATCAAAAAAATAGGAATTCTGATTTACGGAACCAATATCCTCAGCATCTGTTGAATAGAGAATGGTTCCATCCTCACCAAACATCTTTAGTTTCACCAATCCTAAAGTCTGTGTGACTAAAGGTGTCTCCTTATCCATTTTAAGAACGGGCTTCCCGTCTCCATCTATAGCGACATCAAGAGCCAGAAATTGGCCCGTTCTTTCCGCCTGCTCCTCGGTGTGTTTAATAATAAACTCGGTCAACATCGGATAAATGATGTAAGCATCAAGCGCGGGGAAAAAGATGGATACAGCAATAGAAACAATTAGAATTCTACGAAGATAAGGCGTTTTTGCGATTGTTCTCAAGACCGGATTCAAGGCAAAAATCTCACTTAAAATGTTTCAATCAGTGTCTGCAGATCTCTTATATTAGAATATTACTTAAATTTACTTAAAGAATGACTGCCCTAAAATTCTGATCTCTTTATGAAATAATAAAGAATTACGGTAAAAATTAGAGCTACATTGATTCAGAAGGACGCCGCGTTTCTCGAGTGACCCATATTCTCTTCATTGACTTACACAACAATCAGAGCCTGGCACGGCTTCCCAGCCTGTTTCGCGATGATGGCATCTCCTGCTCTGTTCTTGCACGGAAGGGGAAGGCACTTCTGTATTCTGCAGTCCCGACTCATAGCTTTGAATTCCCGCCCGATATCATGCAAAGGAAGCTTCTGAATTTTGCCAGGATACTTTGTGATGCTATTCATAGATGTACGCCCGATCTCCTTATGACCAATGATGAGGTTCTGACAAAAAATCTGCTCACCCTTCGGCGGAAACTCAGGACCTCTGAGGATTTAGGAAATGAACTGCATCCGCTTCTGTTACCTCTGCTTGAAAAAAGCTTTCTGGCAGATGACCAGTTCTATAGCCGTGAAAACAGCCTGACATTGGCAGCAAAGTCCGGATTTCCTGTCCCAGATGGTGCAATCGTTACGAATTGGTCAGACTTGGAAAAGTCGGCCCGAGCTTTTGGCTATCCCTTTTTCCTGAAAGTCAGTTTTGAGGGGGCGGGAGAAGGTGTCGCGCATATTTCTTCTCCTACGGCCCTTTCTGTAACAGCCACCCGGCTGGCAAATACCGGTATCCACCTGGATGAAAGATACCCTGCCCTTCTACAAAAACCGGTCGAAGGCGTGGAGCTAACCGTTAATTTCTCTGCCTGGAACGGAGAGCTGCTCGCATTTGATGTCTTTAAGCCACTAGAACGACGAGAAAAAACGGGACCTGCAAGTGTCCTGCAAAGCATGTATCGCCCCCACTATGAAGAGGCCGTCCAAACGCTGGTAAAATCACTGGAATATACAGGCTTTGGCGGTATTGACGCCTTCGAAACCACATCCTCAGGCTTACCAACAGCGATCGAAATCAATTTAAGGCCTACCAGCAGCCTGTCTGTTGCCAAGCAAATCAATTCTCCGATAATCAAGCGGTTTTCTGGCTGTTTGACAAACAATCGTCCCACCGATACTCAAGCCTCTCACTCTCGCCTCGACCAGACCATTGCCTTGTTTCCCGATGAATATCTGAGAGATAATAATAGCCCCTATATGTCGAAATATCTTGTGAACGCCCCCTGGAATGATCCCGGCTTGATGAGATATCTTCTAAAAGTTGCCGGGTTGAGCAACGGATAAGGACAAGAGATCATGCTGTTAAACACTTTTCCGACCCTGGGAAGCATTGCAACAACGGACGCCCTGGACTGGTGCCAGCCTGACCGCCTCCGCGACCGTATCGCAACCAGACAGAAAGAGCTGGAAGGGAAAACCGGGCCGGGATCCGTCGTCATGATTGGACATGGTGGAAGCCCGGAATTTGTTGCGGACCTACTGGCCGTCTGGTCTGTTGGTGCGGCAGCGGCCTGCATCAATCCAGCGCTCACATCCCATGAAATAGAAACACTCAAATCTTTTGTGGAACCTGTCGCAGGTCTTTTTGACCCCAATGCAGAACCGGAATTTTATCGCCCCTTCGCATCGGCCGCGGCAACACCTGACCTGGATGCCCCTGCATTGCTGCTTTTTACATCCGGCACAACCGGAAACCCCAAAGGCGTCACTCATAGCTTTCGGTCCTTGCTGGCTCGAATTACGCTCAACCAGGCCTACATTGACCATTCCACTCTTCAGAAAACCCTCTGTCCACTGCCCACGCATTTCGGGCACGGATTAATCGGCAACCTGCTCACACCACTCTTTGCGGGCGGAGATGTGTTGTTGCTCAGCGATAAATCTCCGCTTGGATTGTCTAAGCTTGGTACTCTTATCGATGAGCATGAAATTCGGTTTATGAGTTCCGTTCCCTCTTTCTGGAAGATCGCCCAGAAACTCTCCAAGCCTCCTCAAAAAGGAAGTCTGAAGCAGGTTCACGTGGGTTCGGCCCCTCTTTCAACAGACCTATGGGAAGCCATTGCCAGCTGGGCTGGAACCGATCGGGTCTTCAATATGTATGGCATCACGGAAACAGCCAACTGGATTGGTGGCACATCCTTGAAAGAAGGACGCCTGATGGATGGCCGTATCGGCTCTGTTTGGGGCGGTTCCGCGATGGTTTTAAAACAAAATGGAACCTTCTCACAAATCGGCGAGGGAGAAATCCTGATCCAGACACCGTCCCTGATGTCCGGCTATTATAAACAACCAGAACTCACGGCTGATGTCCTTAAAAACGGATGGTTTCATACCGGCGATATCGGTGTTATCGAAGAGGATGGCGAATTGCGCATAACCGGCCGCAGCAAGTCGGAAATCAACCGGGCTGGCATGAAAATTCTGCCCGAAGAAATTGACCTTCTGATTGAGCGTCACGAGGACGTGCAGGAAGTTTGCGTCTTTGGTATCCCTGATCCGATCAGCGGCGAAAAAGTAGCTGCGGCCTGCGTACTTACCGACGGCTCCCAAGTAAGTAAAAAGGACCTTTCACAGTGGATGGCCCCCTTGATCAGACGGGAAGCAATTCCCGAAAGTTGGTTCTTCATCCTGGAAATTCCAAAAACAGACAGAGGGAAAATCAATCGCGATACGGTACGCAAGGTCTGCCTTGAGGGCGCAAGCCAATGAAATGGGTTTGGGGAACGCCGCTGACACTTCAAACTGAGAATTATATTTTGCAATCGCTGGATACCCGCGATGTACCAGAGGACATGGTCCAATGGTTCGCTGACCCAGAGATTATGCGATATATGAATGATCCGATGAACCTGGATCGTCAGAAACTTGCTAAGCGATTTTCCAGATTGGATAATAAACGGGTTTTCGGTCTAGTTATTTATGCTCGGGATATCAAAAAACCGATCGGGCTGATGCGTATTTTCGTCGAGCGTTCTTCGGCAAAAGCTGAAACCAGTATTCTAATCGGAAACAAGGACTATTGGGGCCGTAATGTTGTCCTTGAAGTACGAGAGCGTGTCATACGTTTTCTGTTTACTGCGATGAAGCTTAACAAGATAACAGGCTCTGTCAGAGCGCGTAACTTTCCGGCTCTGTTCAATTATACCAAACAGGGTTTTAAACGAGAAGGCATCCTGAAAGAGCAAGTCCGCGGACGAGAGGGAGATTTCGAAGATGTCATTCTCTTTGGACTATTACAGAAAGAATGGCTGAAAAATCAGGAAAACATTCCAGCAAGTGAGGCCTCGTCATGACGTCTGTTTCCCTTCAAAATGCGAAAACACATCTAGCGAGTGTTCTGGAATGTGATCCGGCGGACCTCACTGATGACGATACAATAGAGACAGTCGAGAAGTGGGATAGTCTCAATCACATGAGGCTTGTTCTGCATTTGGAAGATGTGATTGGCAGGCAAATAGAGCCAGACGATACAATGACACTTTTTACTGTTCAGGCCATTGCCGATTTTCTGATAAAAGCTGGTGCGGATTAACGTCGCGCCTTACACTCCAAAAAAAAGCCCGGCATCTCAGCCGGGCTTAGTCAATTACAAAAGAAGCTCTTATCCAGCTCTGACCCGCTCAAGAAAGCGTTGAACTTCCTGATCCAGGGAATTAACTTCTCTGGAAAGTTCATTTGCAACATCCTGAACCTGTGACGCCGATTGACCTGTTGTTGTCGCGGCTTCATTCACTGAAGTAATGTTTTGTGAAACTTCTTGCGTACTCTGCGCGGCTTGCTGAACGCTGCGGCTGATTTCGCCGGTAGCCGCACCCTGCTCTTCAACAGCAGAGGCAATGCTTGTCGCAATTTCGTTGATCCGGCCAATTGTAGAGCTGATACCACCAATCGCACCAACGGCATTATTGGTCTCTTCCTGAACAGCCCGGATCTGGCCGGAGATTTCTTCTGTGGCTTTTGCTGTTTGCGTAGCCAGGTTTTTCACTTCGCTGGCAACTACGGCAAAACCTTTACCTGCGTCACCGGCACGTGCCGCTTCGATCGTTGCGTTCAGTGCAAGCAGATTGGTCTGCCCAGCAATATCATTAATCAGCCCGACAACATCACCGATTTTTGCAGCGGCATCGTTCAGGCTCGTAACCATAACGTTGGTCCGCTCCGCTTCAGAGACGGCCTCCCCTGCAATATTGGCGGCCTTGCCGACCTGGCTACTGATTTCACTGATAGAAGCAGAAAGTTCTTCCGTTGCAGACGCGACGGAATGAACGCTCGCACTCGCCTGATTGGAGGCACTCGCCACTGTCTCGGATCGCGAACTTGTCTCATCTGCTGTTTCAGACATGCTTTTCGATGTATCCGTCATATCCGCTGTCGCCGCGGCAAAGCTTTCCACCAGATGTTTGACACTACCTTCGAAGTCATTTGCAAGCTGTTTCATTTCGGCTGTTTTTTGCTCCGCAGCCTCTTGTTCCAACCGTTCTTTTTCCTCCTGAGCCCGCTTCTCAGCTTCTTGTGCTTCCTGTTCAGCATGGGCTTTGTCAGCCTCGCGCTTCGAACGCTCGGTTTCAGCCTGTTCCCGCATCTGCTCCGCTTCCTTTGCGTTATCCCGGAACCCAAGCAATGCCTGCGCCATCTCTGCAATTTCGTCGGTACCAACAACCTTGACTTCAGTTTCAAGATTGCCACCAGCAATTGTTCTCATATCCTCAACAAGGTTATTCAAACGACGCATCAAACTACGGCCGACATAGAGCCAGGCAATCAACAAGGCGATTACAACACTTAAGCCCGCGATGCCGATCAGAAGGTTACTATTGCGTTCAATCGCAATATTGGCTTCAGCCACCGCATTTTTGGAACTGTCCTCTGTCGCCGTGATCAAATCTTCAACAACAAATTCCAAGGCTGTTGCCAATGTTGCAGCCTGACTTTCCGCGCCGCGAATTTCACCGAGGACGGTCAGATACTCTTTACGTACTGTAAAAATACTCTCATCCCGATTACCAATTTGGTACAGCGTGTCAGATGCCTTCTTCAGGGCTTCTTTTTGTTTAAATTCAGGCAGCATAGCAACGAATTTGAGTTTGGTGCCCGTCAGCAGAAATTCTTCCTTGCGTGCTTCAACATCTTCGCGCGTTGGCTGGTTGGCCGCGCGATAAAGAGAACTCACAACGGCATTAGCGTCTGCCTTAAATTGAATCAGTCGCTGGATCAGGCGGAAATCGCGGGAGATCAACTTGCGCATGCCCGCTTTCACTTTTTGAATATCACCTTCTGCGCTCAAAAGCTGAGAATTGATACTTAGTGTCGATGTTTCCGCACTGATAACCGGATTGATCAGATCCCGAATTTCCTTTTCAAGCGCCGTAACCTGTTCAAGATCGACTTTTAACCGAGCCTCAAGTTTGTTTCGTTTCGTCACAGCAAAGGCAAGGTCATCCAGTAAAAACTCAAGGATTTCGAGATTGGCCAGCGCCTGCTCGATATCATCGGTATTTGCTTCCGTTTTTGCAGCCTTAACACTGTCCACAAGCTCGGACAGGGTTGTCTTCGCATTTTTCAATTGCTTCTGTCGGTCCGCATCTGTTCTTGTGGCAGCGATCAGTGGTGCTGACTCGATCACGCCCGTCGCTTTCTGGGACAGCCTTTGCGCATCAGAGAATGCAGAAAAACTGGTCTCAGTGATTGTGTTGAGTGTCCGCCCAAGATTGACAAACTCAAAAACCCCGAGCGTACCACTTATCATTGTCAGGACGGCGACAACCCCAAATGCCATATACAAACGGGCCCTGATACCAAGCTTTCCAAAGGCCCTCAAAATTGGCGAGCGCTCTGCTAGGCTTCCTCCGTTTTTATTTTTTTTATCTGCACGCTTAGCGCGAAGATTCTTGAGTTTGCTGGCGAGCTGCATTGCCGTGCTCCTCCTAATCAACATGTAAAAATAGGTACAGCCCGGCAAAGTAGTGTGAAAGTGTTACTATTTTCTTCACAGATACAAGATTAGAAAAATCTTTTTTACATTATTTTGTTACTAATATTAGAGTTACCAAGAAGAAAAAACAAAAAACCCGGCAGAAAGCCGGGTTTTTAAAGTAATCAGTCAATCAGTAACTGATTTTAGTGACCGTTTGCCATTTCGGCCCTACAACCTTGGATAAAACGGCACTATTACGTTTATCCGGTCCCAAATGATCTTTTTCACTGAAACTCATCGTTGCTCCGCCAAACATGGAGGGATAGTCCTTGATGCTCTCCATCGCTGTTGCAACTTTCTCTGCGGTCAAGTCCCGTCCTGCAGCATCCACTGCATCACCGAAGAGTTTGATAAGCTCGTATCCGGCTATGGATTGCAAGACAGCTGGCTTGTCAAAGCGGGCTTTATACTTGTCCATCCAGGCTTTAACTTCCGGCGTTGCATCCTCATAATAAGGAATAGGTGTCTGCCCTGTACCATATAAACCTTCGGTGAGGCCTTTCGCCAGTGTGATATTTTCAGGAACATAGCCTGCAGAACTCACAACAAATTTAGGCGAATATCCGATTTTACGTGCCGTTGCCATACTGCCAATGGTTTCCCCGATGATTGTTCCCAGGCAAATCAATTCGGCACCACCTGATTTCAATTTGGCAATTTGTGATGAAAAATCTTTGGAGCCACGCTTGAAGTTCGTCTTGATAACCTCAGGCAGTCCCATGGCTTTGGCTTGCTCTGAACATCCGAGCAGAACATTCTTGCCAAAATCATCATCCTGATAAAGGACACCAATTTGCTTGACGCCTTCGTTATCAACGAAATATTTAACAGCCGCACGCATCTGATCATCATAAGGCGTTAAATTTGAGAACTTCAATTTGTGATGAGGTTCAAACATTTCCTTGGCGGCAGACAAAGGGAAAATATTCATCACACCTTTTTTAAGCGCTCTTGGCATTGTCACCATATTAGTGGGTGTTCCCAGAGGGCCAACAAGGGCAAAGACCTTGTCTTTCTTGATCAGCTTGTCACCGGCCTGAGCCGCCTTGTTTTGCTGATAGGCCGTGTCTTCAACAATCAATTCAAGTTTGCGGCCGTTAATTCCGCCCTTTTCATTGATTTCCTCGACGGCCATCCGCATACCATTGGTCACCGGCACGCCCCAGAGAGCAACAGGTCCGGACAGTGGCTGATGGGATCCTAGGACAATCTTGTCATCATGGATACCCTGGTCCGCTTGTGCCGCGCTGCCAAAAGCCGCAACTGTTGCAAATGCAGCGGCTGCAGACAGACCTACGCGGAATAAATTCCTCCGTTTCATATTTTTTCCTCCCGAAAAATAACCCAACTTTCTAATTAAATTGCTCCCTTTCTTTTAAAACTCAAGAGCAACCCTCCATTAATACATGGTATCAATAAGCTCCTTGTATTTCTTGTTCACAAATGATCGCTTCAGCTTCATGGTGGGTGTCAATTCATCATCTTCTGCCGTCAAGATCTCATCGATCAACCTGAATTCCTTGATCGTTTCCACCTGCGCGAACCCTTTATTCACCCGTTCAACTTCTTCCCAAATTCGATCAGTGACTTCCTTAGCGCGACACAAGCTTTGGAAATTGGTAAATGGTACATCCTGATCCTGAGCAAATTTCTCTACGTTTTCCTGATCAATCATGATCAGGCAGGAGAGATATTTGCGCTTATCGCCGATCACAACCGCATCAGAAATGTAAGGGCTGAATTTCAGCTGATTTTCAATTTCCGATGGCGTAATATTCTTGCCGCCTGCCGTAATGATAATATCCTTCATCCGGTCCGTTATTTTGACAAAACCCTGATTATCAACATAACCGACATCCCCAGTATGCAACCAACCATCGACAATCGTTTCAGCTGTTTTCTCAGGCTGATTCAGATAGCCCATGAAAACATGGGGGCCTTTCAGAAGAATTTCCCCGGCCTCCGATATGGCAACCTCTGTATTGGGCACAGCGGCGCCTACTGTCCCCAGTTTAAACTTTTCTTCCAAATTGGACGTCGCGAGCCCCACATTCTCGGTCTGCCCATAAACCTCGTACATATTCAAACCGAGTGCTAGATACCATTTTATCAAATCCGGTGAGATTGGTGCAGCGCCCGAACCCAGATAATGCGCGCGATCCAGACCTAGAAGCCGCTTGATATTTTTCAAAACCAGTAGATCCGCCAGCCAGAATTTGGCCTTGAGAGCAGCGGACGGCTCCCGATTTTCCAACTTGCATTCAGCAATCTGATAACCAACACCAATCGCCAATTTGTAGAACAGTTTCTGCAACCCTGTTGCATCGCTTATCTGCAATGTAATGCCGGAGTAAAATTTCTCCCAGATCCGCGGGACCGCAAAAAAGATGGTCGGAGAGACTTCTCTGATATTTTCAGGGACTGTATCCAACCCTTCCACAAAGTTGACAACAGATCCTGAAAAAAGCGGCAGAAAAACAGTAAACGCTCGCTCAGCAATATGACAAAGTGGCAGAAATGAAAGCTGTTCGTCTTCAGGCCCAAAGCCAACCAGAGGTGTCTGATTGGAAATCTGGAACATCAAGTTTCGATGCGAAATCATCGCCCCTTTGGGAGGTCCCGTTGTACCCGAGGTATAAATAAGGATCGCCAGATCGGTTGGCTCGGAGAGAGAAATTGCCTCTTCCCAAAAATCCGGATTTTCTGCGTGATAGGCCTCACCGATTGCATAAAGCTCATCAATGCTGATGACCATTTCATCATCCAGATCCCGAAGCCCGTCCATATCATAGACGATGATCTTTCTCAAATCCGGCAGGCTATCGCGGACAGTCAGGATTTTATCCAACTGTTCTTCATTTTCTGCGACGAAATACCGAGTAGCAGAGTCTTTGCACAGATACTCAACCTGCTTGGCACTGTCTGTCGTATAGACACCATTGCTGACACCGCCGACCCCCAGGACCCCCATATCCGTATAAAGCCATTCCGGATTGTTATCGCTCAGGATCGAGACCGTTTCGCCCCGTTGCAATCCCAGGGAAACAAAACCCAATCCAATGGATCTTGCCCGCTGACCATACTCAGCCCAGGTGATACTTCGCCAGATACCGAGATCTTTTTCCCGCAATGCGACCTTGCTGTCAAATTGCTTCACTCGCATCCAAAATAACTTAATCGTCGTATCCGCCCCATCGATCAGGGTCGGTGGATAGGTTATTGCATTCATTTTGTTCACATCCTATCTCCCACTCAGCGCCAGGTTTTCCGCTTTTTCCAGCGGCGTTTTCCCCGCACGCCGTGATCCTGCATACCCAAATAAAACTCCTTGATATCGTCTTTCTCAAGAAGGTTCGCTGTTGTGTCTTCCATGACAATTCTACCCACTTCGAGCACATATCCAAAATCAGCCGTATGCAAGGCGATATTGGCATTTTGCTCGACCAGCAACATGGTCATGCCCTGCTCCACATTCAGGCGTTTGATGATATCGAAAATCTCTTTGACCAGTCGCGGGCTCAATCCCAGGCTCGGCTCATCCAGTAGCATCACTTTGGGACGTGCCATCAGAGCCCGGCTGATCGACAGCATTTGCTGCTCACCGCCGGAAAGTTGTCCCGCAGGCTGATCAGATCTTTCTTTCAGGATCGGAAAGTAGCTGTGAACCAGTTCCAGATCCTGAGCAATGCCATCTTTGTCATTGCGGGTATAAGCCCCCATGATGAGATTATCGCGCACGCTCAAAAACGGAAAAACTTCCCGCCCTTCAGGCACATGACTGATTCCCTGGCGCATCACCCAGTCAGGATCATTTTTCTCAATTTCCCGACCATCAAAAAAAACAGAGCCTTTTTGCGGATCCATCACACCGCTGATGGTCTTCAAAATGGTTGTCTTACCAGCCCCGTTCGCACCTAAAACCGTTACGATCTTACCTTCATGCACATCCAGGGAAACACCCCGAATGGCCATAATAGGTCCGTAATAGGTTTCGATATTGCGGACTTTCAAAATTGGTTCAGTCATATCAGCCCCCCAAATATGCTTTAATCACTTCAGGATCACTTTGCACTTCCTGAGGAGAGCCATACGCCAGCATCCGACCATAATTCAGGACGAGAACCCGGTCAGACACTTCACTGACCAGTCCCATATCATGTTCCACCATCAACACGGTGATCCCGAGTTCTTTCTTGATATCATCAATCCAGAAAGACATATCCTGCGTCTCCTCCACATTGAGGCCGGATGACGGCTCATCAAGGAGGATCAGTTTCGGTTCCGTACAGAGGGCCCGGCCCAGTTCAACCACTTTACGAACGCCATAGGGCAAATTCATAATCAGGCTGTCGCGATAATGCTGCAAATCAAGAAAGTCGATAATCTCCTCAACCTTCTCGCGATGAGCAAGCTCTGCTTTGCGAACAGAGGGGAGAAACAATGCTTCCGCGAGCAAACTGGTTTTACTATGGCAGTGTCGGCCTACCAGCAAGTTCTGCAAGACCGTGGCATGTTCGAACAATTCAATATTCTGAAAAGTACGTGCGATGCCGAGGCCTGCAATATCGTGGGATGGCGTGTTCGTGATATCCTGTCCATCAAATGTCATCTTGCCATCTGTGGAATCATAAATACGACTGATCAGATTGAAGATCGTTGTTTTACCTGCACCGTTTGGTCCGATAATAGTAAAACACTCCCCCTTCTTGATGTCGAAATTGACACCATCCACGGCTTTGACGCCGCCGAAATTAATGGCCAGGTTTTCAGCTTTGAAAAAGGTCATTTTAATCTCTCCGACTTCATGTAGGATTTCTGGCGTTTAAAGGTGGCTTTCTTGTAAATCGGGAACATCTGAAAATAATGCTTCACTTTCAGCCAACGACCATAAATTCCAAAAGGCTCGAAGATGATGAAAAACACCAGGATGAGACCAAAAATCAGAGGCTCGAAACCCGGTTGCTCGGCGATAACATGGGGGAGGTAATCCTTCATAATTGCCAAACCTTGCGGCAGGGCCAGAACGAACATGGCACCAAAAACCGCTCCATGCAGTGACCCGACACCTCCAACAACAACCAGAACCAGAAGTTCAAGAGATTGAAGAACCGTAAAACTCTCTGGCGACAGGAAGCCCAGCTTGTGCGCAAACAATGCCCCCGCCAACCCTGTAATACCGGCACTCAAGCCAAAGGCCGTGGTTTTCGTACGGGCGAGATTAACCCCCATGCTCTGAGCTGAAATCTCCGAGTCCCGAACGGCCATCATGGCACGCCCTGTCGGAGAGCGCAGCAGGTTGAGCGAGAATAAAATAACAGCAACCAAAACACCAAGGCTGAGGAAATAAAAGGGCATGCCGTCTGTCAGATCAACATCCCCAAACTCTATGGATTCCACCAACAAGCCTGTATAACCATTCGTAACGCTTTCCCAGCGAGAGAAAACCTCCTCAACAATGATTGCAAAGGCAAAAGTTGCCATCGCCAGATAAATCCCTGTCAGGCGCAAGGCTGGAATACCAATAGCCACGCCGGCAATCGCGGCCAGGATCCCGGCTAACGGGAAAGAGAGGAAGAAAGAAAAGACAATCGGCTCTTCCATGAAGGGCAGAGAAAGCCCATTTCCGGTCAACACCGCTTCTGTATACGCCCCTATCCCAAAAAACGCGGCATGTCCGAGGCTAATCAGTCCGGTATAACCGGATAGCAACATCAACCCGACACCAGCAATGGCAATGATATAAAGCTGGGTCATCTGGCCAATATAATATTCATCCAGGATCATCGGCGCAGCGAAAACGGCCAGAAGCAATGCCCCATACGACCAGACATAACCAGAATGCTTCGCAATCTTGATGTCCTGCTCATATTCTGTTTTAAACAAAAAACGCATAATTACACCCTCTTCCCTGTTTTCTGACCAAACAGGCCTTGAGGCCGAACAACAAGAACAACAAGCAGCACGATATAGGCAGCAACATTCTTAAAGCCAGGCGGCAGATAGAACCCAGCCAAGGTCTCGATCACGCCGATAATAACGCCGCCAACGACAGCTCCCGGGATAGATCCAAATCCACCCAACACGGCTGCCGGAAAGGCTTTAAGTCCCAAGAACCCCATATTCGTATCAATCAGGGTGGTTGGTGCCAGCAAAATACCTGCCGCCGCGGCAACGGCTGCACTGATACCCCAAATCATGGAGAAAACAGACTTAACCGGAATTCCCATATAATAGGAAGCGAGTTGGTTCTGTGACGATGCCTGCATCGCAACGCCCAGGCGCGTATAGGTGAAAAACCCGTACAAAACACCGCATAAAAGGATTGTCGCTACAATCACCGACAGATCGGTTTGTGAAATGACAAGAGACCCCACTTCTTCCGGTACAAGCCGCATACCTTCACTCGAGAAAGGTGTTGAAATCGCGTAGGTTTCAGTTCCCCATCCCGGCATCATGCCAGCCACACTGCGGGCCACATACCCAAATCCGATTGTCACCATCACAATGGAAAATTGCGGCTGTCCCAAAACAGGCCGCAATACCGTGCGATCAATCATGTTCCCCATGAAGAACATGCAGACTATGGCAGCAGAGGCACCAAGCCAGTAGTTCCATCCCAGGATTGAGATAAAGGTATATGCGAGAAAAGCTCCGAGCATCATCAGATCGCCCTGAGCAAAATTTACGACTTCCGTCGCCTTATAGATCAATACAAAGCCAAGCGCGACCAGAGCGTAAATGCATCCGATTGACACGCCGCCGATGACCAACTGCAAAAACTCAAACAGAACGGCCTCCCAATTTTTTGTCCGATGTTCTTTTTATCTATTTGATTTCGCAGCATTAACGCTCGGACCGATGCTGCGAATTTGAAAAGTATAGGCAAGCTTTTATTTAACCGTCAACAGATGCCGAAGTTATTTTTGACGCCTTTTCTCTTCGCACACGCAACATAATTACTTTTTTTGGTGAATTTTTCTTCTAAACTCAAGTCTATTCTTTAACATTTTAAATAAATAAACCATTGACATATTTAATTTAATAAAAATTAATGTACTGATTACAAATTTTTAAAACTATATTTATACACTAATCCAAATTAAATGATTTTAGTTCTTTTATATTTTCTTTTTATGAAATATAGAAAAATATTATCTTTACCTTTCAGGTAATTTTTGAAGGGAATACAGTGACGCTATTCGCAACTGTTTTACAACAATCGACTTAAAATTTCACACGCCAATTTCAAAACCTGAATTGTAATTCGAATTTTTATTCGATTGCGGAAATTGCCAGCCTCTAAACCGGTATAAAATCACTTTTCATCCTGTCCAAAGGTTTCCCCGAGGGAATCGCACACGCAAACAACAGACTCATCTGTTGCAGAGCATTCTGAAATCGGTACTATTATCCGAAAAGAACAGAAAGCGATATTTATGGCCGCCTCGATCCCCTTTAACAAAGAACTCGATTTTGATTATGGCACAGTGAGCATCCTCAGCCCGCTCGTTCGCCGGGTTATTGCGGAAAACCCGAGTGCCTTTACGCTGCACGGAACCGGCACTTATATTATCGGCAAGGGAAATGTTGCTGTTATTGATCCCGGTCCGCTTGATGACAAACATGTTGAAGCTATTCTTCGGGCGACCGAAGGAGAGACGATTAGCCATATCCTGATCACACACACCCATCATGACCATTCTCCGGCAGCAGCGCCGTTAAAAGAAAAATGCGGCGCCCTAACCTATGGATATGGGCCGCATGGAAGTGGCAAACCCGGCCTCAAGGCTGAAGAAGGTGGGGATATGGCATTCTCCCCTGATATCACGATCCGTGATGGTGATCTTATTCACGGCGATGGCTGGACCGTGAAAGCTCTGCATACGCCAGGACATCTGTCCAACCATATCTGCTTTGAGCTGGTAGAAGAAAAGACGCTGTTTTCAGGAGATCATGTTATGGGCTGGTCCACTTCCATCGTCTCACCCCCTGATGGCGATATGACGGATTACATGGCGAGCCTCGAGAAATTACTGGATTATGACCATGCGCTCTACTGGCCAACCCACGGCCCTGCGATTACAGACCCGCACCCCTTTGTAAAAGGTCTGATCGCCCACCGACACGAACGCATGGATCAGATACGTGCTTGTCTGAAAGAAGGGCCCATGGAAATCCCATCCATGGTCAAGAAAATGTATACGGATGTGCCGGAATATTTACACCCCGCCGCAGCCCGGTCTGTTTACTCTCATATCATCATGATGGTGGATAAGGGAGAGGTTCAAACCGAAGACGGCGAAGTCGAGGTCCATTCCACCTATTCCATGAAAGGCTAGGCTAGCCTCATCCGGCAGGAGAAACAATGAACACAAGGCCATACGTTACATTTTCGCCCAGCGTCAGGATCCTAGTCGCGGAAATTGACATATTGCAACGGCATGTCAAATTCCAAGCCTTTACAAAAAGTGATTACTTCCTGTAGATCATCCCGTTTTTTTCCGGTGACTCGCAATTCATCCCCCTGAATAGCGACCTGAACCTTGATCTTCGAGCTTTTGATCTGCTTTACAAGTTTCTTGGCGAGATCTTTTTCAATCCCTTCGCGTACCACCACTTGCTGACGCACGCTTTGACCGGCAGCCCGTTCCGGGTTTTTATAATCCAGAACAGCAGCATCGACTTTACGGCGCGTGAGGTGCCCTTGAAGCAGTTCATGCATTTGCTTGAGCTTCAAATCATCGTCCGCATGAATTGTCAGAACACTCTCGGCTTGCTCTATAGAGCAATTGCTGCCTTTGAAATCATACCGGGTTTCGATCTCCCGGCGCACATTATTAAGCGCATTTTCAACTTCGTTCAGGTCCGTTTTTGAGACAATATCAAAGGATGGCATGATGTTCTCCTCTCTTCTGGGGTCAACTCTAGGTGAGCTGCTCTTTTGTTTTCTGAAACTTGATTTCCGGCCAGTCTTTTTCCGCCCGCTCAAGATGCCAGGCATTACGCGCCATAAATACGGGGGCATCATCATGATCTTCTGCAAGAGACGCCTGATTGGCATCCAGGAATTTTTTCAGCTCATTGTGATCGGGATGCTCAACCCAGCGCGCGGTATATAATTCCGTCTGCTCAAAGTTAACTGGAATATCGTATTCGGTGCGGATCCGATCCGCGAGCACTTCAAATTGCAGCGCCCCGACGACACCGACAACCCAGTCAGATCCCATCCGGGTTTTAAAGGCGCGCGCCGCCCCCTCTTCCGCGATTTGAATCAGAGCGCGCCCCAAATGCTTGGCGCGCATGGGGTCAACAGGACGAACTTTCTGCAACAACTCCGGTGCGAAGCTTGGAATACCGGTAAACCGGATTTCCTCTCCCTCCGTCAGCGCGTCACCAATGCGTAAATTTCCGTGGTTGGGAATACCGATAATGTCGCCTGGCCAGGCTTCTTCGGCCAGCTCCCGATCCTGTGCCAGAAACAATACCGGATTGTGAATAGCCATGGTTTTGGCTGACCGAATATGCTTCAGTTTAGCGCCACGCTTGAAATGACCTGAGACCAGACGCATGAAAGCAATACGGTCCCGATGCTTCGGATCCATATTCGCCTGAATTTTAAAGATAAAGCCACTGACTTTCTTTTCCGCTGGCATGACGTCCCGGCCCGCGGAGGGCGCAGGGCGCGGTGACGGCGCCATATCGGTCAGGCCATCAAGCAATGTCTCGACACCAAAGTTATTGATAGCACTGCCAAAATAGACCGGCGTCATGGTGCCGTCGAGGAAAGCCTGCTGGTCAAATTGCGGGCAAAGCTCCCGAACCATTTCAACATCTTCACGCAGCTTCTCAACATAGTCAGCGGGAAGGCTCTCATCGATTTTCGGATCATCGATTCCGTTGCAAACGATGCCTTCATCCAGATGGTTGTTCTTATCCTTGCTGACCAGGACAAGCCGGTCATTAAACAGATCGTAGCAGCCTTTGAAATTCCGGCCCATCCCAATAGGCCAGCTGGCAGGCACAACATCCAGCGCCAGCGTCTTCTCAATATCATCCAGAAGTTCAAAAGGATCCAACGCTTCGCGGTCAAACTTATTGATAAAGGTCGCGATTGGCATATCTCGCAAGCGGCAAACTTCAAACAGTTTACGGGTCTGTGTTTCGATACCTTTAGCACCGTCAAGAACCATTACCGCACTATCCACGGCGGTCAGCGTCCGATATGTGTCTTCACTGAAATCTTCATGGCCCGGCGTGTCGAGCAAATTGAAGGTTTTACCTTCGTAATCAAATGTCATCACGGAAGAGGCTACCGAGATCCCGCGTTCACGCTCCACTTTCATCCAGTCAGAACGCGCGCGCCTCTGCTCCCCGCGTGTTTTAACGGCGCCCGCCATCTGAATGGCACCGCCAAACAGCAACAGTTTCTCGGTAAGGGTCGTCTTACCGGCATCCGGATGGGCAATAATGGCAAAGGTGCGCCGGTTCGACACACGCTCTTCAAGCGAACTCATGATTTATCCTGATCAGCCGCCACGCATATTGATGGCGGATCTGCAAAAAAATAGCCTGCGTGACATATCACAGCTGTCACGCAGGCTAAAGAAATTTCATAAATTCCGAGACTAGTCTTCAATCACCTTCAAAACCAGTTTCCCGAAATTTTCGCCGGAAAAGAGCTTCAGGAAAGTGTTCGGGAAATTCTCGATCCCGGTATCCATATGTTCTTTGAATTTCAATTTGCCTTGCGAATACCAGGTCGCCAGCTGCTGAACGCCTTCGCCGTATTGTGTCACATAATCAAAGACAACAAATCCTTCCATCCGGGCATGCTGAACCAGAAGGTTCAGATAGTTGGCCGGCCCTTGAACAGGGGTTGTGTTATTATATTGCGATATTGCACCACAAATAACGACGCGAGCATGCCGGTTCAGGCGCGCCAGCGCAGCATCCAGAATATCACCGCCTACATTGTCGAAATAAACATCAACACCGGATTTAAGTGGATCGTTCAGATCCTTCAGAAAACTGTCTGATTTGTAGTCAATACAAGCATCAAAGCCAAGCTCTTCAACGACATAGCGACATTTGTCGGCACCACCAGCAATCCCGACAGCGCGGGCGCCTTTGATTTTGGCAATCTGCCCGACCAACGATCCAACGGCACCCGCGGCACCGGAGACGAGAACGGTATCCCCTTCTTTAACAGCGCCGACATCCGTCAAACCAAAAAGGGCGGTCAAGCCCGGCATACCAAGACCACCCAGATAGCTTTCAAGCGGAGCCAGCTTCGGATCCACTTTCACCAGGTCTTTCCCGTCAGAAACGCCATATTGCTGGACACCATGGTAACCAGTCACTGTGTCACCAACAGAGAAGGCCGGGTTTTTACTTTCAACCACTTCGCCAACGGTCCCGGCGCGCATGACTTCGCCCAGTCCTACCGGCGGAATATAGGAGCGGGCATCGTTCATCCACCCTCTCATCGCAGGGTCGAGAGAGACATAGTGAACCTTCACGACAACATCACCGTCCTCTGCCGCTGGAATATCACCCGTTGTAAAATCCCAATCGCTGTCTTTTGGAAGACCCACCGGGCGGGCAGCTAGCTTATATTGTTTATTTTGCGCGGACATAATTTTTCCCAAATTAATTCTATCGATGCCCTATCCAAACCTTTTTGCGAAAAGAGATCAAGAGCGATCGTTCCAAAACATAAAATTTGTGATTTTCACACTCTCTACAGTCCTGCATAAACCGCCTCCCGGAACTGCTTTCGCAAGGTATAGATATTGCCCGGCATATGCTGAACCAGCAGTAATCCTCCGATTTCAAGTTCAGGATTGATAAAAAACAAAGTCCCTGCGGCTCCAGTCCAGCCATATTCCCCTGCAGGCTCCGGAAAAGCCGCCCGTTCTGAATTCAGGATTGTGTAAAAGCCCAGACCGAATCCAATTCCTGCCCAGGACATATTGTTAAAATCACCAGCTCCCATTTCTGCCATATCACCTGTCAGATGATTTTCGTGCATCAAGGCCAGTGTTTCAGGCTTGATCAATTGTTTTCCATCAGACATTCCCCGGTTTATCAGCATCTGCATAAAGGCTGTAAAATCGGAAAGCGTTGAGACCAGCCCGCCTGATCCAGAATTAAAGGCCGGTTTTTTGAAGAAACTGCTGCCTTCCCCTGCATCAACAACACCAACAATGCCGTTCTTTTGGACAGCATAATTGGTGGTCATTCTTGTGTTTTGCGAGGGGTCGGCTGCAAAACTGGTCTCACTCATACCCAGCGGATCAAAAATTCGTGCCTGCAGAAATTTCTCAAAAGTAAGGCCGCTCCAAATCTCGATAAGGCGGCCCAGGATATCGGTCGCCATGCTGTATTTCCAACGCGTGCCGGGCTCGAACAAAACCGGCATGGTCCCTAATCTGTCAATGACCTCCGACAATGGTCCCCGACTGCGCATGCCGTCCAGATCATGCGTGCGGTAGAGATCAGCAAGTAGATCGTCGCTAAAAGCTGGCAATGTAATACCGGCACTGTGGGACAAGACATGCCGGATTGTCATCTGAGTTCCGCTCCGGGAGTGGGCACCTGTCTCCTCAAAAATACGGGTATCTGTAAAAGAAGGCAGGAAGGTCGCGACCGGTTCATCTAGATGAAAATGGCCTTCTTCCCACAACATCATCGCTGCCAGACTGGTTATGGGCTTTGTCATTGAATAGATCCGGAAAAGCGCATCTTCACGCATCGGAAGCCCCCTCTCCCTGTCCTGCTGTCCAGTGACAGAAAGATGTTTTATTCCATCTTTTGACAGAACAGCGCCCATGCCACCGGCAATTTTCCCCTCCTCAACAAATTTGGCCAACAGGACATCAAGATCAGAAAATGGAAGGGGGGGCATGTTTTTTCTCCTTTTCTGCCATCTTGCCAGAAAAGGAGAAAAAAGAACGCAAAAAAGCCGGGCAGTGGATTTCTGCCCGGCTTTTTCCTTAATTTTCTACCGCTCTTATGCAGAAGGCAGTTTGTAATCCTTGAAATCTTCACGAAGCCTGGTCTTCAGGAGTTTTCCGGTAGCTGTATGGGGAAGCTCATCCACAAAAACCACATCATCCGGCAATTGCCATTTGGCCAGAGTGCTTTCCAGATGTGCAATCACATCCTCGCGGGTGACAGCGTGCCCCTCTTCCTTCACAGCAATAACCAAAGGTCTCTCATCCCATTTGGGATGCGGAACCGCAATCACCGCCGCTTCAACAATACCGGCACAACCCACAGCTTCATTTTCTACATCGATGGATGAAATCCACTCACCGCCGGATTTAATCACGTCTTTTGATCGGTCCGTGATTTGCATATATCCATCCGGATCAAGCGTTGCCACATCGCCAGTATCGAACCACATATCCTCGTCAATAACATCGCCGCCCTCGGCTTTGAAATATCCACTGGTAATCCATGGACCGCGAACCAACAAACGACCGAAAGCTTTACCATCACGGGGCTGCTCAACACCTTCATCATCAACGATTTTCAAATCAACACCATAAACGGCGCGGCCCTGTTTCAGGCGAATATCAATCTTTTCCGCTTCCGGAAGATCTTCATGTTTTTTGAGCAGGTTGCCGGTGGTTCCAAGCGGGCTCATTTCCGTCATGCCCCAAGCATGAACCACATTAACATCATAGTCATTGACGAACGCCTCGACCATCGACCGGGGCGCTGCGGAGCCACCGATCACAGTTCTGCGCATGGACGAGAATTTAAGTCCTTTTTCTTTGACATGACCAAGCAGCATCAACCAAACCGTTGGCACACCCGCCGACAAAGTGACTTTTTCCGCTTCCATCAATTCATAGATGGATTGACCATCCATGGCTGCGCCCGGCATCACCATTTTGGCACCTGACATGGCAGCGGCATAAGGCAGTCCCCAAGCATTGGCGTGGAACATGGGAACAACCGGTAGAATGCTATCCTGATTGCAAACACCCAAACCATCGTTGGAACAGACTACAAAACTATGCAGAACAGTGGATCTGTTCGTATACAGAACGCCTTTAGGATTTCCGGTTGTGCCGGATGTATAGCAGAGGCTGGAGGCGGTTTTCTCGTCCAAGACCGGCCATTCATAATTGCCGTCTTCCGCTTCTATCAGTGTTTCATAGCAAAGCAGGTTATCCAGCTTGCTATCGGGCATATGAGCTTCATCCGTCATAACGATGAAGCCTTTTACATTGGGTAAATGCTCGGCAACGGCTTCGATCAATGGCACAAAAGTGAGATCGACAAAGATAAATTTGTCATCAGCATGATTGACGATATAGGCAATCTGTTCCGGGAACAGCCGTGGATTGATCGTATGGCAAACCGATCCCATGCCCGAGACGCCAAAATAAATTTCGACATGCCGGTAACCATTCCAGGCCAGAGTTCCTAACCGATCACCGACTTCAACACCCAGCTTGGTGAGCGCCTGCGCCAGTTTCTTGGACCGCAAATTAACGTCGCGATAGTTTGTCCGGTGAATAGGGCCCTCAACGGTGCGGGAGACAATCTCCACATCTCCATGATAGGTGCCAGCATATTCGATGAGTGAGGAGATCAGCAAAGGCCGATCCTGTATAAGACCCAACATAGTTTTTTCCCATAACAGATTATTGGTTTTGATTATGTCGCACCATAGGGAAACTGCCAGATTTGGTAAAGCGGATTTCCGCAAAAATCTCTGTGAATTGGAAAAACAAGGGCTCCCCTGCGTAATGTATGAAATAATTTCACATTTTATAAATTACAGGTTGTCCGACATATGAAAATTATCTGATAATCAGAGATTACAGACAACTGTGTTCCAGAAAAGGAGGCGGGCTGTGGCGATTGCCCCTTACATTCTGATCCCATCCGCAACTCTTGCGGTGCTGCTGATGATCCTTTTCATCCGGTTGATGACAGGACGACGAAACGCGCATCTGGAAGAAGCGACTGTTCGGGATTTCCTGTCTCATGAGGAGGCTGGAATTTCCATATCCGGACTATCGATCGATGAGACCGGAACAGCAGCATTGATCAAGCTGGAAGATGAGCATCCGCTTCGTCTGATCCGCAGCTTTGGCGACAGGATGGTTATGCAGATTTTGGAATTCTCTGACCTTCAGATAGAAGAACACAGCGACGACGGGGCGCTCTATATAAAGCGGCAGGATATCAGCCATCCGGGTTTCCGTTTTAAAGGAGATGTTTCTCTCTTGCATTCTATGCAGCCCAATGAGCCAGGAGAGCACAGCTATGTCCCTTCCTGATCCGATTACATTTGCCATCCCGGCCTTCGTTCTACTCATCATCATCGAAGTGATCATCGGCAAATTTGCCCCCAAGAAATCCAACTACGAAGCCCGAGACAGTGCCGCTTCCCTTTTCATGGGGCTGGGGAACTTCGCCATCGGCCTGATTAATTTCGGTGTTATCGTCGCTGTCTCGAATTGGGTGTATCAGTTTCGATTGTTCGAACTGGGATATCAATGGTACGCCTTTATCCTGATTTTCTTCGCCGAAGATTTTTGCTATTACTGGTTCCATCGCTGGAGCCATGAGCACCGCATTTGGTGGGCCGCCCATATCAACCACCATTCTTCACAATATTACAATCTGTCGACGGCTTTAAGACAAACATGGACAGGCGGTTTTGTTGGCACCTGGACCCCGTGGCTTCTTCTTTCCCTGATCGGATTTCCAACGCCGCTGATCGCCTTCCAGAAAGGTATCAACCTAATTTATCAATTCTGGATTCACACCGAAGCCATCCATAAAATGTGGCGCCCTTTCGAGTTCCTCTTTAACACCCCGTCCCATCACCGGGTCCATCATGCAACGAACCCCAAATACCTGGATGCGAATTATGCCGGCGCGCTGATCATCTGGGACCGCATGTTCGGCACATTTGTCCCTGAAGATGATAAAGAGCCCTGCCGCTATGGTATCGTTAAACAAATTGCCAGTTTTAATCCCTTTATCATTGCCTTCCACGAATGGGCCGGGATCTTTAAGGACCTGGGAAATGCAAAAAGCCTGAAAGCCGCTTTTTACTATCTCTTTGGCCCGCCAGGTTGGAGTGAAGATGGTTCCAGATTGACATCGCACATGATCAAGGAAAAAGAACAATCCAGAAAACTAGCGCTCAATCAATCGGATACGGCACTTGATGTATAATTCCTGTCATCTATTTCCTTTATAGGTCAGGTTTTTATGGAGGATACCGATGCAGTCTGCCCCAACCTACATTTTTGACGCTGATGAGAAGCCGAGCCTGCCGCTTCATCAGGTACCTCTCGTCATCGCCACAGATGAAAGCGTTGAGGGGTATGGAAAACTTGTTGATGATCCCGCCAAATTTGATATCGAAATTGTGCGCTGGCCTGCACAAGGATGGCGGCCGGTTGATACGGATAGCGGTGACGAGGCAGGCTATGTGGAAGGCATTTTTTCCGGAGGCTGGGAAGGCGATATTCTATACGGAAACAACGAGGCGGTTGGCGGAAATTATGTTTTGGGTTGGAGTTGTGATCCTCAATCGGCCTCAAGACTGAAAAGATCAGTCCCACGAGAACAGGTTCTGCTTTGGCACCTCAATTACCACCCAGATGGCGGCCAGCTGTTTTTTCCGCTTGATAACAAACCCTTTGTCGTGCCTGTTGCGCTGCCCGGCGACGATCTGACACCGGACAAAGTCATCGCTCTGTGGTGTGATGGTAGCCGCGGCCTCTACATCCACCCCAACATCTGGCATGAGGGTATTTTTCCGGTCGAGGACAATCAACGTTTTCTGGACCGCCAAGGACGGGTCCATGCAAGGATTTCCTGCAACATCGGCGACGAATTCGGTGTTTATCTGAGTGTTCCTCTCAAGCGCTAGGAAAGAGGCATTCTTTGAGGATGTAATTCCGGTTCTCTAATCCGAATCACTGTGTTACAACAATATTACACGGCGATACCAGCTATCGATATGGGGACCGGAAATTTCATGATTATGACACTGCTGAAATTTATCTTTTTTCTAATTGTCCTTCTTGGAGCCTTCAGCATACCGATTTTTTTCACCCCTCTCGGTGAAGTTCCCCTGACCACTATCCTCTCTGTTGGTGACGTAAAACCAACCAACTTTCAAACCCTGAAATTTAATCCGAACCCTAATCAGTATCTGATCTGTCCTGAAAATACCTGTATTGAAGAAAAGCACGATGAAAGCCCTGTTTTCAATGTGCCTGTCGACCGCCTGCAATCGACTTGGAAGGCGATGCTTGCAGAACAGCCCAATATCGAAATTCTTCGCACCTCAGCAGATAGTAATAGTCAGGACCTGGTTCAGCGCACCCGTCTTGTTCGCTATCCCGATATTGTCTCGGTTGAGTTTTCTAAAATCAGTGAGACACAAAGCACGTTGTCGGTCTATAGCCGGTCTATCTATGGCCGCTCAGATTTTGGCGCAAACAAGACCCGCATTGATGCATGGATCTCTCGTTTGAAAGTGCTGGCGTCCCGCTAAGCGGCGTCATCTTTCGCAAGCTGCCTCCAACCAGACCAACAAGTCTTTCATTACCTCATCCCGGTTGATGTCATTCAGCAGCTCGTGCCGTCCGCCGTCATAATATCGATGACTTACCGCTGTAAATCCCTGCTTATCATACGCTTTGCGTAATCGATCAACGCCTTTCGTTTTCTCACCTACAGGATCATCTGTCCCGGAAAACAAGTAGAGCGGCTTTGCAGGATCCATTTTATCCAGTGCTGCTTTCGATGATATCCGGGTCAATGCATCCAGAAAACCAATCCAGGTGGCAATCGAACAATCGAACCCGCATAAAGGATCCTCAACATATTTATCGACCTCCGCATGATCTCGGCTTAACCAGTCGAATTCTGTCCTGTTGGGTGCAAACTCCTTGTTAAAGGCTTTAAAGGACATATTGGCAAGAAGCGTACTATGTCCTTCATTTCCGTTGCGCAGCTTTTCAATTCGCGAGACCAATTGTGCCAGCTTACCAAGGGTTCCGGGCGGGCCATTCGTCGCGGACAGCGCCATTGCGGCAATTGTCGCGCCATACCGGGCGAGATAATCCTGCGCCATAAAGGATCCCATGGAATGCCCGATCAGGATAATCGCTTTGGCTGGATGCTTCACTGTCAGGGACTGATTGATGAGCCGAAGGTCATCAACAGCCTTTTCCCACCCATTCTCATCCGCCATATGTCCCGGTACCGCGCCGTCCGGAATGGAGAGGCCATGCCCCCGATGATCGTTGGCGTAGACAGCGTAGCCCGCCTTGTTCAAATAGAGTGCCAGCCGTTCATAGCGCGCACCATGCTCTGCCATGCCATGGGCAATCTGAACAACAGCTTTCACATCCCCTTCAGGCAGCCATTCATATACTTGAAGTGGCAAATCGTCCGCACCTGTTACTTTGAAACTCCCCATATCCCTGCCCTTCTGTTTTTTTCATATTTATGCATGAACCGGGTTTCGCGACAACCCAATTGACGGCTCCACCTGGGAGCGGTAGCTTGAAGTCAAACAAGAATACACAATCCACCTGGAAGAGAGATCCTCATGAGCAGTCCGAATTTCACCCAGGGCAATTCACTTGCCAGCCGCGATGTCCAGAATGTCATTCATTCCTATACCAATCTGTCGGCCCACGAAAAAACCGGACCGCTGATCATCGAAACCGGCAAGGGCATTCATGTTTATGATGACAACGGGAAAGAATATATCGAAGGCCTTGCAGGCCTCTGGTGTACGTCCTTTGGTTTTGGAGAAAAAGAACTGATTGATGCGGCAACTCAGCAAATGCACAAGCTGCCTTATTATCATTCCTTCGCCAGCAAATCGACGGAGCCCGGTATTCTATTGGCGGAAAAGCTTCTGGAAATTGCCCCGTCTTCCGATCTGTCAAAAGCATTCTTTGTCAATTCAGGATCAGAAGCGAATGATACGGTTGTCAAATTGGTCTGGTATTACAACAATTCCAAAGGCCGGCCGGAAAAGAAGAAAATTATCAGCCGCCAGAAAGCCTATCACGGCGTCACTGTTGCAGCTGCCAGCATGACCGGGTTACCGCCGCTCCATAATGATTTTGATTTGCCGATCCAGAATATCACCCACACCAGCTGCCCTCATTATTACCGATTTGGCAAAGAGGGAGAGACAGAAGAAGAATTTGCAACCCGGATGGCCACAGAACTGGAGGAGAAAATCCTGAGTGAAGGTCCCGAGACTGTTGCCGCCTTTATCGCCGAGCCTGTCATGGGTGCGGGCGGCGTAATTGTACCGCCCGTTGGCTATTTTGAGAAAATCCAGGCTGTTCTTAAAAAATACGATGTTCTGATGGTGGCGGATGAAGTGATTTGCGGATTTGGCCGGACCGGTAACATGTGGGGGTCTGAAACATTTGGTATCAAACCCGACATCCTGAGCTGCGCGAAAGCCCTCTCCAGCGCCTATCTTCCTATCGCAGCCGTTCTTGTTTCAGAAGGCATTTATCAGGAGCTGGTGAGACAAAGTGAGAAGCACGGAGCTTTCGCCCATGGTTATACTTATTCGGGACATCCTGTGCCAGCCGCGGTCGCCTTGCGCACTCTGGAGCTGATGGAGGAGCGGAATATCCTTGAGCATGTTCGCGCCGTCGCCCCTGTATTCAAGGAACGTTTCGAAGCTCTGGCAAGCCATCCACTTGTTGGTGAGGTTCGTGTTTGCGGCCTTGTTGGCGCTGTCGAACTGGTGGCTGATAAAGCGACCAAGCAATCTTTTGATCCAAAACTGATGCTGGCAGCAAAGGCGGTTGCCTTCATGCAGGAAGAAGGCCTCATCAGCCGCGCTGTTGCCGGGGATAATATCGCTCTCTGCCCGCCACTGATTATAACTGAAGATGAAATCAATATCATGTTTGATCGCTTTACACGCGGCCTTGACCGAGCCGCCGAGACCGTTCTGGCACATACCTGATACTGGCTTAGTTTTAGCCTGATATCGTCCCGGCATTTGTCGCCTGGATCACGCTATCCTATATTTCAATCACCTTGTTTCCGAAGGCAGGGTGACTTTTTTTGCGTGAATTCCTTTTTATTGGGCAGATCGGGAACCTTTTTCAGATCGAGACGTCTAATGGTTTGAAAGGAAGCCTGAAATGAATGCAAAGACAGACAGCCTCAATGTCATCCAGGATGCGGAGCTTATTAGACAAGCTCAGCAAAAGGACGTCTTTGCAATCCGGCTTATTACCAGTCGTTATAACCAACAACTGTTTCGCGTCGCCTGGAGTATTCTACAAAACCATGCGGATGCGGAGGATGTCCTTCAGGAAAGTTATCTAAAGGCTTTTACAGCCCTGGAAACCTTTTCCGGACAATCCAGCCTTTCAACATGGCTTACCCGAATTGTCCTCAATACGGCACTGGATACCATACGGGCCACAAACCGGCGCCAGTCTGCGTTAAATGAACAGGATGTGGTTCTCATGGATGTGTACAGATCTCATTACACCTCTTCCAGCAACTCCGACCAAATGCCGGATCGTCATCTGATGAAAAGCGAATTTGCAAAGATACTCAAAGCGGCCCTCGGCCGCTTGCCGGAGCAATACAGAACCACGTTTATCCTCCGAGAGATTGAGGGCCTCACTGTTGCAGAGGCCGCAAATATCCTGTCCATAAACGAGGCGACCGTCAAAACCCGTCTTTTCAGAGCCCGGCGCCTTTTAAAGCAGGCGCTGGAGCCCGAATTTGGTGACATTTTCAAAAGCACCCTTCCCTTTGCCGGATCAGAGTGTGAGGCCATGACAACCCGCGTGTTGAAAGCACTCATAACGGACCTCAAAGGAGAAACTATCAATGACAAGCTATGACACCTCTTCCCCAAATCGCCGTGCCATCTTTAAAGGTGGTGCTGTCCTCTCTTTGACAGGCCTGTCTCTGATATCCGCAGGATGCAGTTATAATGAGGCTCAGGCGAGCAGTGATCAGACGGCACAAGACATCAATATCCTCAATGCTGCCATCAGCCTGGAACATGAAGGGATCGCCGCCTATCAGATAGCGGCAACCAGCGGCCTGTTGAGCAAAGCCGTTATTCAGGTTGGCGTCACTTTCCAGGGTCATCACAAAGAGCACCGGGATGTGTTGATCAAAGCCGTAGAAGCTCTTGGCGGCAGTCCCGCAAAAGAAAAATCAGAAGCCGATTATATCCAGTCATTGAATGTCGCATCCCTTAAAAACCAGGATGATGTTCTGCGCCTGGCTCTGAAATTGGAGCAAGGCGCGGCAAACGCCTATCTGGGTCTTATTCCGTCTCTTGGCAATGACTACCACCAGGTGGCCGCAAAGATGGCAGGTGATGAAGCCTATCATGCAGCTATTCTATCCAATACACTCGGCTTGCCCATTCCAAAAGCCGCTTTGATATTTGGTTAGAAACAAAGGCCGAGCTGGATCCATCATGAGCAAACATCGCCCCCTTCTGGCCGGCCTCTTTATCCTCGTATTTTCAGGCACAGGATACGAGGCTAGCGCCGAAATGACTGTCCTTGACGGAGAGAAACTTTATCAGCGTAAATGTGCTGCCTGTCATTCTCTGGATCATAACAGGATCGGACCGCAACACAGAACCGTTTTCGGGCGCAAAGCCGGAAGCCTCTCGGGGTTTCGCTATACCGCCGCTTTAAAGCAGGCAGATTTCATCTGGAATGAAGAGACACTTGATATCTGGCTTGAAAAACCGCCCCGTATGCTACCCGGCACATCCATGGGGTTCAGCCTTTCCAAACCGGCAGAACGCAAAGCTGTTATTCAATATCTAAAAAGCCTTGGAAACAGGAATTAAACGTGCTGACCGCCGTTAATATGAACTTCCGCCCCAGTTACGTAGGAGGAAGGTGCATCACAGAGGAAATAGATTGTCGCGGCAACTTCTTCAGGCCTGCCAAGTCTGCGCAGAGGAAGTTCCTTTACCAGATCTTCTGTTCCTGGGGAAAGAATGGAGGTGTCGATTTCTCCCGGTGCAATGGCGTTCACCCGAACACCATGCGGCCCAAAATCAGCGGCCATTTCACGGGTCATCGCTGCCAGAGCAGCCTTGGACGTACCATACGCTGAACCGGCGAAGGGATGAACCCGACTTCCGGCAATAGAGGTTACATTAACAATAGCCCCTTTTGCGGAGACCAGTTCTTCGAACAACCCTTGTGCCAGCAGAAGAGGTGCAAAAAGATTGACGTTATAGACATGCAGCCAATCTTTATACCCCGAATTCAGGGTGCTGAAACGTTCTCCTTCTGGGCCTTTCGGCGAAATACCCGCATTATTCACCAGAGCATTTAGCGGCCTACCGTTCAACTTTTCACGAATGGTTGCAATGCCTTCTGCCAATGCATCCACATCGGCAAGATCCAGCTGAATGTGATCTTCTTCGCCCCCTTCCCAGGGACAATATTCGGAGAAAGCCTGCCTTGATACTGTTAAGACCCGCCAACCAGCAGCGCTGAAACGTTTAACAGTTGCATGACCGATCCCGCGACTGGCGCCCGTCAAGAGGAGGGTTTTTTGCGCATTGGACATGGGACAACACTGTTCCTAGATTAACAATATTTTTAGAGACTCTCGGTAAGAGTGTATATGGTAATACACCCCGTATAGTGCAATAGTAAACACCATAGTTGTTTTCCAGCTTCAGGGAAACGGTTGATTGCAGGAACACTGAATCTTGGCTCAGGATCATACACATGATGACCGCAGGAAGTTTTCCAGAAACTTTTCCCCGCGCGTTATTTTATTAATCGAGGACGCACCTTTTCTCGCGCTGAACTGGTCTCCCAGCGGATTTTGCATTCTTCACCCTCACGGAAATTGCAAGGTCGGGGATCTGCTTTCGGGCGAAATTGATATTTTTGACACAAAGGGCAAAGGAACCTTCGCAGCAAGGATTATCCGTATTGATGACGAGGGAAATGTCGCAGCTGAATTCACTGATTTGAGTTCACATTCCTATATGTCACTTTGTATGTTGCTCAACGCTCCGGCCCCAGTAGACTGACAAAAGTGTGATTTCAACGCTTGTTTTCTGACGATCAACTGGTTAAGACAACCAAATGGGAAATTCAGGAAGCATCAGATCCATATTATCTGTCATGTTGCTCGCGTTCTTTTTGAACGCCCTCCTCCCGTTCTTGTCCTTTCACTCTATCGGAAATGCGGCGGCGGGGCCTTCTGCCGAAGACAGCGCAGTCCCCGGAATTGATCTTCTTTATGCAAACCAGATCCTGATTTGTACACCGGAAGGCTATAAGTGGGTTAGCAAATTCGAGTTCCAAAACAGCACCTCATCTGGTCCGTCTTTGGTCGAAAATCATTGCCCGTTATGCTCTCTTTCCTTTAATAGTCCGATGCTTGCGGTCTTGCTGCTTGTTCATTTGTTTGACTATGGCGATCCGGGTAAAACAGCCTCCTTCCCGACCATCACTGACATTGTCGGCTTCAATCAGCTAGAAATCCGGGGATCTCATAGCCGAGCACCCCCTGTCACTCTCTGAAACCAATCTCCAATAAATAAAAATTCGACTGCACGCCTTTATCCAGGTGCACTGCGGTCTTTGGTATTCATGTGAGGCATCATGCTAAAAAAATCCCTGTTGCTAGGCACAGTCCTGGCTGCCCCTTTCGCTGCCACCTCTCAGGCGGAAGAGAAAAAAACGACGACATTAGACCCGATTGAAGTAACAGCCCCGCGAGAGGAGGTCAATTTCAGCCTGACCGTTCCCGATAACGACCAGGCAAGGCAACAGATCAACAGAACCCCTGGCGGGGTCGATCTCGTCGAAGGTAAAGAGTTAGAAGACAGGTTCGTTCTAAACTATGAAGACAGTCTTTCTTTCGTTCCCGGCGTCTATGCGCAAAAACGCTTTGGTGAGGAAGTCAGGCTGTCCATTCGCGGCTCTGGCCTGTCACGCGGTTTTCATTTAAGGGGTATCAACCTGCTTCAAGATGGCATTCCGTTCAACCGGGTCGACGGCGCAGGAGATTTTCAGGAGCTGGATAATTTTGCGACACAAAGGCTTGAAGTCCATAAGGGCGGCAATGCCCTTCAACATGGCGGAACGACCCTGGGCGGTGCGATAAACACCATTACAAAAACCGGTAGGAGCGACACTGGCCACCGAATAACGGTTGAGGCCGGATCCGACAAAACCTATCGTATGAACGCCCAAAGCGGTCAGGTTTACGGAGATACGGATCTTTTTATCAGCCTGACGGGAATGACGAGCAATGGCTATCGATCCCATGATGATCAGCAAAATTTCAAATTCAATGGCAATGTCGGCACGTCTATTGGCGATACTGTCGAGACACGCTTTTATCTCAGTGCCAATGATATTGATCAGGAGCTGCCCGGCAGTGTCAGCCGATCTGTCGCACTCAATGACCCAACTGCAAGCAACGCTTCAGCCGCTTCCTCTGATTGGAAACGGGACATCCGCTCTATTCGTCTCTCCAACAAAACCAGCTTCGAAATGGGAGATGATGAGCAGTTGGATATCGGCGGCTTTGTAAATGCCAAAGAACTCTTTCATCCCATCACTCCCTTTGTCGGGATCATCGATCAGGAAAGCCGGGATGGTGGCCTGTTTGCTGATTTCTCCGGTTCAACGGATATTCAAGGTCATAAAAATCAGTACCGTATCGGTCTTGTCGGACAATATGGCGTTACGGATGCCAAGGTTTTCCAAAACCTTTCCGGTAAAAAGGGAAATCTCACAGCCAATGCAGATCAGGAAGCGATGAGTCTCATGCTGTATGGCGAGAATCAGTTTTTCCTGAACCCGGATCTGGCCTTGATTGCAGGCGCACAGGTGACCTGGTCCAGGCGCAAAGTAACAGATAAAGTTACTCCTGCTGAAAGTGACAGCAAAAACTACGCCGCGTTCAATCCAAAAATCGGCGTTCTGTATGAACCCGTCAAAGATATTCAGCTCTTCGCCAATATCAGTAAAAGCGATGAGGTTCCAACCTTCTCCGAACTGACGCAAAGCGGCACCACCGGATTTACGCCTGTGGAATCGCAAAAAGCCTGGACCATTGAGGCCGGAACCCGTGGTTCCTATCAGCGGGCTTCCTGGGATCTCAGTGTCTATCGCGCCTGGATCAAGGATGAAATGCTGCAATTCACAACAGGCGCTGGCATCCCCGCCAGTACTTTCAACGCTGATAAAACAATTCACCAAGGGGTCGAATTGGGTTTCGATATCCAGCTTGCGGAAAACCTTTTCTCTGACAACGACACTCTCAGCTGGAATAACAGTTACACCTTCGCCGACTTCTATTTTGATGGAGACGCGCAATATGGTGACAATGATATTCCGGGCCAGGCGCGGCATTTTTATCAGACCGAGCTTCGATATGATCATAAAGATGGATGGTTTATCGCACCTAATATCGAAGTTTCAAGCTCGGCCGATGTTGATTTTGAAAATACACTGGATACACCCGGTTATGCTCTTTTGAACGTGTCCGCCGGCTACCGGATTAATGAGACTGTCAATCTGTATGTGGATGCCCGCAACCTTCTGGACAGAAAGTATATTTCCACCTTCAGCACCATTGTGAACACCGCCGGTAATACCGCCGTCTTTTACCCCGGAGAAGGCTTCCGGGCCTTCGCCGGTATGCGCGTCGCATTCTGATTTAAAGATCCAAACGGGATGTGAGTGACTTCACATCCCGAAATTGCTGGAGTTTACTCATGCCAAATTTAAAAAAATCTATTGTGAAGCACGGCGTCAAATTTCATAAAATGCTTGCCTGGACAGGCTTTCTTGCGCTTCTGCTCTTTGCTTCATCTGCTATTCTTCATCCGGTCATGGTCTGGACAGGCCCGCGCGCGGCGGCTTTCTTTCCTCCGCAAATGAAGACTGAAGCTGCTTCATTGCAAGCCCTTCAGAAAATTGTCCAAACCCAGACTCTCGGGACACCAACCGTCGCGAAAGTGGTTCCCGGAGAAAACGGACCTCTTTTCCAGGTGACCGTTAATCCCGACAAACCCAGAGACTATTACAGTCTGGAGACTTTTGAAAAACTCGAAAACCAGGATAAAAAGCAGGCTGTCTGGCTTGCTCGCTATTACACCGGACTACAATCAGCAGCCGTTAAATCAGTCTCATTTCAAACGGAATTTGATGCAGCCTACCCTTGGGTAAACCGGCTTCTCCCCGTCTACCGGATCGAGTTTAAAACACCGGACCATCGGACAGCCTATATCTATACCGAGCTTGGCGCTCTTGCCGGGCACACGAACACCTGGAAAACAACCCTTCAATCCCTGTTCGGCTTGATCCATACGATGAACTGGCTTGATGACATGGAGATCGCACGCCTTGCCATTATGGCCGTTTTGCTGGTGAGCCTGGCCGGAATGACTATCACAGGCTTTCTTCTGGTTTTCACTCTCAAAAAGCGGAAAATAGCAGACACAAAACGCCGCCTGCATAAAGTACTGGCTTATGGAATTTGGCTTCCCCTCTTCTCGCTTGCCGCGAGCGGGAGTTATCATCTGCTTTATTCCTCTACAGCGGAAAGTACGAGCGGGATTGTTCTGTCCAAGCCATTTTCGATGGCGCCTCTTGCCTCTTCCTTCAAAGTCGTTCAATTGCCGGAGAGCATCTCTGTCAATGAACTGAGTTTCGTCGCAGCGAAAAACGGAGATCTTCTGATCAGAGCAAGCCTGCCAAATGGCCAAGCAGGAAGCAACGTCTCAGATAACAAGCGATTTGATGGAATGGCCGTGGAAAAACAGGCTTCCTATTATTCTGTCAGCACGGGGGAGAAATCAGATCTGACCGACAAGCAATTTGCCGAAAATCTTGCCCGCCGGCACTTCAGGTTGTCAGAGGCCGTGCCTTTGACCAGCGCCAAAGTCCACAAGTTCGGCAATGGCTATGATTTTCGCAACAAACGATTACCCGTTTGGAAAATTACATTACCTGCGGAGCTGGGAGGCGTTGCTTACATTGATCCGGCCAATGACATTCTTGTGGATCGTCTGACGGCGTCAGCCGAGACTGAAAACTTCTCATTCTCGGTCTTTCATAAATGGGATTTTATGACCCCTTTTATCGGAAGACCTGTGCGGGATCTGTTTGTCCTTCTCATTTTGTTATCTATCCTGACCACAGGCGTAAGCGGTTTTCTCATTCTGATAAAAAGAAAAAAGAGCCGAAAAAGCATTGTCAAAGAAGCGTGACATCACAAAAACTGGCAGGGCAAAGATCTCTGCCAGTTTATCAAGCGGCGCGCCTGGCAGGGATATTCAGGCTACAGGTTGTCCCTTCCCCCAGCGCGCTTTTAATATCCAATTGCCCGCCATGAAGCTCAATCAGGGAAGACACCAGAGGCAATCCGAGGCCCGTTCCGGGATATTTCCGATTAAAGGCATTCTCGATTTGTCCGAAGGGTTGCAACGCCACGCTGATTGATTTTTCTTCCATACCAATGCCCGTGTCCTGAACCGTAATACGGACGTCCCCCTCTCCGGTCAGATCTGTAAAGATCGTTACAGAGCCTCCTTTGGGTGTAAATTTTATAGCATTGGAAAGCAAATTCAGGAGAATTTGCCGCAACGCATTTTCATCAGCCCTGACAAGACCGATCTCGGTCGTTTCTTTTAGAGTTAAGGTCACACCTGCATCCGCCGCCTGCGGTGCACAATAGTTAAGCGCCCCGGCGATCAGTTCTGAAAGATGAACATCACTCTCCAACAGCTCAAATTTACCGGCCTCGACCTTTGAAAGATCAAGAAGATTGTTGATCAGATGCAGGAGATGAGAACCACTGTCATGGATATGTTTGACATATTCCTCATAACGGCTATTGCCGATCGAGCCGAAAACTTCCTTGTTGATCATTTCTGCGAAGCCAATGATCGCATTTAGGGGCGTTCGAAGTTCGTGACTGACATTCGCGAGAAAATTGGTCTTGCTGATGCTCGCAGCCTCCGCTTTTTCTTTCGCCAGGCAAAGCTGAACTTCCCACTCTTTCTGTTTCGTAATATCTGTGAATGTTAAGACAAAACCGCCGTCTTCCATGTAATTTCCAGCAACATTCATCATTGTGCCATTATCACATCGGTGGAGATATTCGTAATCCTCGCTCAGCTCCGTCCAGGGACATTTCCCCTGCATGCGATCCGCAACATCCCCGCGCTCGTTCATCACACCATAGATGCCTGAAATCGGCTGACCGATGGCAATCTGAGTTTCGGTCAAGTTGGCCAATGACAGGATCTTTTGATTAAAATGAACAATTTCCCTGTCCGCATTCAGCAGAACAATCCCCTCATTCATATTTTCAAATGTCCGGCGCAGACTTCCAAAGGTTTTTGCCGATTGCTGCTGGGCGTAGAGCGCCCGAATTGTCTCTCGCGAATAGGACGCCAAAATCAGAACAATGTCTCTGTCTTCCTTGGTAAAGCCCGCTTCCAGCTTACCATGTAAAGAGAATATTCCGATGGGTTCCCCATTTTTTTCGACAAGTGGATAGACCAGCAAATTGTTCGCTTCATACCCCGACCAGCCGCTTGCTTTCACACGTTTGACTTCCTCTTCACCCGCCAGCAAAACAGGCTCGCCCGTCCGATAGACTTTCTCAAATACAGTCCCCTTCTCGAGCGGTAAGGCCAGACTCTCCGGCGCATGACCTGGATCCAGCGAATGAACCTGCTTTAACCGGCCATCCTCGGTCAGATACAGACTACCCCCCGTCGCCCCCAGAACACTTCCCAACGTCTCCAGTAATCCTTCACAGACTTCCTGAAGTGTTGTGCAAGTTGCAAGGCGGCCGGCAGCATTCACGAGCTCGCGGATTTTCAAATGCAGGGATTTAAGCTGCTGATGATCATTGCTGCTCGAAGGAGACGCAGAGGGGGCAGGCACGGAAAGAAGATTGTTGATACAAGTTGTTTCGATCAACGACCGAAGCTCCTGATGTCCTCCGCCATGGACGACATAGTCATCTGCACCTGCTTTCATGGCCGCCACAGCACGTTCAGGTGTCGCGGTACAGTCAACGATCAGCGTTTTGACAAATATCTTCTTGGATCGCAAAGCTTCCAGTGCTCGCAGGGAGTGTCTGAAGCCGAATTTGCCGACATAAAATACGGCAACGTCAACACGTTTCACAGAAGAGAAAAGAAATTTCTGATCCAGTAGGGATGCTGTTGTGACACAGAGGGTGGGATCCGCCAGACCTGATTGCAGATACTCTGCGACCGCCGGCTCATCAGAAAGCAGAAGCAGCGAAACACAGGCATTATTCTTCCTTGGCAATCCCATTCAGATCTCACTTGCGCAATCCTGCCCTATTTTAGGCAGTAGCAAAAACAACAGTCTGCAGACATTCCGACACGTTCGTTCGAAAGCACAGTAGTATCACCTGCCTGGCTGGCATCCTGTGGATATCCAAAACCGGCAAACGATCCGAAGAAAAGTCTGGGATTTTACAGGCCCCCCCAAACACTCTTCACACGATGGAAACCATCTAGATGAAATCTAGGGAGGCGATCTTAAAAAAACGTTAAAATTATCGGCAAACTGTTCCAGTGAGAAAACGAAACCAGCAGATAGATCATTGATTAAAAAGAGTTTTCGATCTAATTTTCACGAAAATGGTGCTTCTTCTCCAGTTGATCCAGATTGCTCGCGAGGTACGAAGAAGGCTTGCTGAAGCGGGCCAGCAACAAATAGAAAACCGGGACCACCCCCAGCGACAAAATGGTCGAGAACATAACACCACCAATAATGACTACACCAATCGTCTCGCGGCTTTCGGCACCGGCTCCAGCTGCCATTGCCAGAGGAACAGCTCCCAGCGCCGTTGAGATCGTCGTCATCAGGATCGGACGCAACCGAATCACGGATGCTTCAACAATCGCTTCTGTCAGTTCAAGCCCTTCGTCTCGAAGCTGATTGGCAAATTCCACGATTAAAATAGCATTTTTGGCCGTGAGTCCGATCAGCATAATAATGCCAATCTGACTATAAACGTTGAGAGACAATCCATAGAAAAGCATGGCACCAAGCGCTCCTGTCACCGCCAGAGGGACGGATGTCATGATAATCACGGGATGGATAAAACTCTCAAATTGTGCGGCCAAGGCCAGAAAGACAACAAGAAAGGCCGTCACGAACGTGATCAGAAGGGCTTTATTGGAATCTTTGAAGCTCCGGCTTACGCCACCAAAAGAAATTCGGGCTTCGTCAGTGGCCTCTTCGCGTACCAGTGTTTCCAGATATTCCAAGGCCTGATCAAGCGTGTATCCAGGCGCAAGGGATGCTGTAATTCGAACGGCTCTCAACCGATCTGTTCGCTTGAGTTCCGCTGAACCCGCAGCTTCTTCGAGGGAGACAAAATTGGAAAGCGGTATGAGTTGATCGGATTGATCGGAGCGTACATAGACTTTCCCAAGATCACTCTGGCTGCTGCGATCCTCGATCCGGGCGCGCATGATCACATCATATTGCTTACCGCCCTCTTCATAAGTGGTCACATCCCGCGCACCCATCAGCGTTTCAAGCGTCCGTCCGATTGTCTGAATGGAAACACCCAGATCAGAAGCCCTGTCCCGATCAATATCAATCAGAATTTGCGGCTGGTTTTCCGAATAATCCTTATCGACATTTAGCAGTTTTGGGTTTTCACCGGCTTTCTCTATCACCCGGTCTACCCACTCATTGATCACATCATAGGACGGTCCGCCAACGATCACATCGACAGGCGCGCCAAAGGAGCGCTGTCCCAGGCTGGCAGGATTGATCGCAAACGCCCGCACCCCTGGAATAGAAAGCAGTCCCGGGAAAATAGAGCCTACAATCTCCTGTTGAGACCGTTCCCGCTCTTCCCAGGGGACAAGGCGGGAAAACATAAAGGCTGTGTTTACTGGACCTGGGCGGGAGAAACTGCCGACCAGCGCAAAAACGCTAACAGCTTCACCATTTTCCACCAGCGGGTTAAGCAAGGCTTCAATCTTGCGAACATTCCGTTCCGTATAATCAAAGCTCGCTCCTTGAACTGCTTTGACCGGAATAAAGAAGAAACCACGGTCTTCGGTCGGCGCAAACTCCTTGGGCAGGCGGTCATAAAACTCATAGGCGACAGCGGAAACCAGAACGGCGACGGCCACAATGACAACCGGGAGCCGAATAGCAAACCGAAGACCAAACCGATAGAGAGACGCAAGTCCTTCAAAGGCAAATTCTGTTGACCGGTAGAACCATCCTTCTTTGCTTTGCTCCACCAACAGCTTCGAACACAACATGGGCGTGAGGGTAAGAGCAACAAAGCTTGAAAACATAACCGCCGCCGCGACAGCGACACCAAACTCCCGGAAGAGCCGACCGGTTGTCCCTTCAAGGAAGGAAATTGGCAGGAAGACCGCCACCAGAACCACAGTTGTTGCAATCACAGCGAAAGCAACTTGCTTGGCCCCGCGGCTGGCCGCCAGTAGCGGGGGCTCCCCCATTTCAATTCGGCGGTGAATATTTTCAAGCACCACGATGGCATCATCTACAACCAGTCCAATGGCGAGGACCAAGGCAAGCAGCGTCAATACATTAACGGAGTAATCCAGAGCGGCGAGAACCGATAATGTGGCAATGATAGAAACCGGGATCGCAACAGCTGGAATAAAGGTTGCCCGGATGGAACGGAGAAAAACAAAGATGACCAGAACCACCAGAACCATCGCAATACCCAGGGCAATAAAGACTTCGCGGATAGACTGGCTGATAAAAATGGACTGGTCATAGGAGACTTTAAGCGTCACGGATTCCGGCAGGGAAGATTGCAGCCGGTCGACGACACCTTTGACACCCTCTGCTACCTCCAGAACATTTGAACCTGACTGACGAATAATACCGAGCCCGATGGAATCTCGGCCGTTTACCCGAAGCCCGGTTCGCTCATTTTCAGCCCCTACTTCCACCTTCGCGACATCCCCAATGCGCACTAACCCGCTGTCATCATTGCGAATGATAATCCGGCGAAATTCATCTGGTGTTTTCAAATCGGATTCGGTTCGAATGTTAAATTCCCGTTCAGACGATTCAATACGCCCTGACGGCAACTGCACATTTTGCGCCCGAATGGCATTTTCCAGATCCTGTACCGTCAGACTATGGGCAGCAAGTGCTGCCGTATTGATCCACACTCGCATGGCATAACGTCGAGCGCCGCCGATACGCACACTGGCAACCCCATTGACTGTCGATAACGGATCGACAAGGTTGCGTTCCGCATAATCCGTCAACTCAAGCGGACTCATCTGCGTACTGGCCATCGATAGCCACATAATGGGCCGCGCGTCGCTCTCCGTTTTCGAGATGCGCGGGGCATCCGCTTCATCCGGTAATTGCGAGACAACCCGGGAGACCCGAGCACGGACATCATTCGTCGCGCTTTCGATATCGCGCGAAAGATCAAATTCCACGTTAATCGAGGAAGATTCTTCCCGGCTGCTGGAGTTAATCCGGCTCACCCCCCCAATACCGGCCACCGCATCTTCAATAACCTGAGTGATCTGGCTTTCAATAATATCCGCAGAAGCTCCCCGATAGGTCGTGCTGACCGAGACATTGGGTTTGTCCACATCCGGGTATTCCCGAACGCTGAGCGTCTGGTAAGAAAACAGTCCGAACAAGATTAAAACCAGCGACATGACAGTCGCCAGAACCGGTCTTTTTATGGCGAGGTCAGGCAATTTCATTGTGTAAACGCTTTCCCGGCCTGGGCAGAGGGTTCAGTTTTCTCTTCCTCCACTATTTTGACTTTCTGACCGTCACGCACTTTCTGCAAACCTTCTGTGATCACAATCGACGTCGGCTCCAGCCCGGTAACAACTTGCGCCCAGCCCCGAATACGATCCCCGATTTTCACAGATCGGCGACGCGCAACGCCCTCTTCAACTTCGAACACAAAATGACCGGCAGCTGATATAATAACGGATTGTTCGGGCACCAGAATTGCGTCTTTCATCACACCGGTCTGCAATTGCACGGACAGGAACATACCGGGTTTCAGGCGCGATTCTTCGTTGGGAACACGCCCGCGGATCTGCACCGCCCGCGTGACAGGATCAATCCGCGTTGAGATCGTCCGTACTTCCCCGTTAAAAACCTCACCTGGATAGGCAACGCTGATCGCCTCAAATATCTGTCCAACTCGAATATTGGCAAAATTTCGTTCCGGCAAATCAAAGTCGAGCTTGAGAGAGGAAATATCATCAAGAGTTGTAATGATATCAGCGGGTCGTACCAGCGCTCCAGCGCTCACATCCTTAAATCCCAGCATTCCCGAAAAAGGAGCCCGGATCACATAGTCATTGAGCCGCGCTTTGTTGGCGGCCACCTTGGCTTCTGCAACCTGCATTTCAGAGAGCAGTAAATCAACCCGGGCTTTGGGGGTGTTTCCACTTTTCAGCAGCTTCAGGGATCGTTCATAGAGTTTACGGCTATTGACAAGTTCAGCCTGCGATTCGGCCAGCTCTGCCCGGGGTTCTGTTGCATCAAGTTGAAGAAGAGAGCTTCCTCGTTCGACATAAACCCCTTCTTCGAAAAGGATCTTCTCTACTTTTGCCGTTACTTTTGCTGTGACATCAACCGATTCAAAGGCCTGCAAAGTGCCAACGGCCGTGACAATGCGTGGTAAATCCTGCTGGCGAACGCTCGCCGTAATAACGCCCACAGCGCGTCCGCCCCGCCGCCCTTTACGCGCCTCTTCTTTTTCAGGCACGCCAATGAGAGGGAGAGCATCTTTGTAGTGCCAACCGACAAAGCCCACTGTCAGCAGGACAGCAAGCAGCACAATCTGACTTATTGTTTTCATAATTATTTCAAGCGCTCAGATCTGTTCTCAATCTCCATAAACGGAGCATTCGATGATTTCCGTCCATTCTGACCGACAAAAATTGAAATCAATAGGAAAATCTGACAAAAGAGTGTGATCAATCAACCTTATCCGACTTCAGGTATCCGGTATGGCGACGCATTTATTTACCCACAGAGAATGCCTTTTTCATGACACAGGCCCCGGACATCCTGAAATGGCGGATCGCCTGCGAATGGTTCTGCACAGGCTTGAAGAAGAAGAATTTGAGTCTCTCATACGACATGAAGCCTCTCTTGCACCTGCAGACCGTCTGACGCTTGGTCATACGTCCGGTTATGTCGAGAATATTCTTGCACAGGTCCCAAAAAGCGGGATTGTGCAGCTCGATCCGGATACGTTCATGTCACCGGGCAGTAAAAATGCGGCCTTGAGAGCCGTTGGCGCTGTCTGCGATGCTGTTGATGCTGTCATGGGCGAGACGAACACGAATGCCTTTTGCGCCATTCGCCCGCCCGGTCATCATGCGGAGCCAGATGTGGCCATGGGCTTTTGCCTTTTCAATAATGTCGCAATTGCCGCTCTGTATGCCCAGCAAGCCTATTCCGTTCAGAAAATCGCAGTGATGGATTTTGATGTCCACCATGGGAACGGCACGCAGGCGATCTTCGAGAATGATCCGGGTTTATTATATGTCTCAACCCATCAGGAGGCCCCTTTCTATCCGGGAACCGGGCATGCCTCAGAAAAAGGAGTTGGGAATATAGTCAATATTCCTCTGCCTTCGGGGGCAGGCAGCCAAGAATTCAGAACGGCTGTCTTGGAAGATGCTTTACCTGCCCTAAATAGTTTTGAGCCCGACTTGCTCATCCTGTCCGCCGGGTTCGACGCCCATCACCGGGATGAGCGGGCCAACATGAACCTGGATACAAATGATTACGAATGGGTAACCCGTGAAATGATGTCTGTTACCCGCAAACATTGCGCTGGTCGCCTTATTTCGGTACTGGAGGGGGGATATGATCTGGTTGGCCTTGCCGAAAGCGCAGAAATCCATGTGAAAACGTTGCTTGAAGGCTAGAGGAAGAGTATATAAAGGCACAGAGGAGAGAATATGTCTGAGTCATCTGTTATCCCGGCTGATATTGCCGAATTGAGTTTCGAAGCAGCGCTTCAGGAACTGGAGAAAATTGTCGAAAAACTCGATTCAGGGAATGTCGATCTGGATCAGTCGATTGATATCTATACGCGCGGCTCTCTTCTGAAACAACATTGCGACATAAAACTCCGTTCCGCTCAAGAACGGGTTGATAAAATTGTCAACCAGAATGGTGGCCTTTCTGCACAGCCTGCCAATGTCGAATAGACATCAACACATTCTTCTCCCCTGAGCTGACTGAGTAATCAAATGGAAGATAAATTCGCAAAAGCGCTGCGCCAGACTGCGGACCTGATAAACAGGGAACTCGATCAGCACCTGCCAGAAAGCAAGAGCCTGGAACAGCAACTGCATGAAGCCATGCGCTACGCGGCCTTGTCCGGCGGCAAGCGTCTGCGGGCGTTTCTGGTTATTCAGTGTGCGGATCTGTTTGACGTGGATCGTGATTATTCCGTTCGCGTTGCCGCAGCGCTTGAACTTCTCCATACATATTCCTTGATCCATGATGATCTTCCCTGCATGGATAATGATGATATGCGCCGCGGGGTCCCGACGGTGCACAAGAAATTTGATGAAACACTTGCCGTGCTGGCAGGCGATGCCTTGCAGTCTCTGGCATTTGAAATGATCGCCGATCCGGTGACCCATCCTTCGGGCAGTATCCGCTCCTCTCTTATTTCAAAATTAGCACGCGCAGCCGGTGCGTCTGGCATGGTTGGCGGGCAAACCATGGATATTTACGCGGATCCCGATGATATTTCCCTAGTGACGATTACGCGCCTTCAGCAACTCAAAACCGGTGCCTTAATTACGTATGCCTGTGAAGCCGGTGCCATTCTAGGACATGCCTCTCCTGCACAAATTACCGCGATCCGCGCCTATGCGCACGATCTCGGTCTCGCTTTTCAAATCACAGACGATATATTGGATGCAGAAGGTGAAAGCGCGGAAATGGGCAAAGCGGTGCGCAAAGATGCGGAGGCTGGCAAAGCAACCTTTGTTTCTCTGATGGGTCTCGAAAAAGCAAAAATCCATGCTGAAATGCTGTCGGGGCAAGCCGTTAGCCACCTTTCTATTTTCAAAGAAAATGCGGACTTGCTTCGGGATGCCGCTGTTTTCACAGTAGAACGCAAAAAGTAACGACGAGTTGTATCGTGACAGATAAATTGACAACACCGCTGCTCGACCAGGTTCAAGAACCCCGAGACATGCGCCATCTCTCAACCGAACAGCTGATACAGCTGGCGGACGAGCTTCGCCAGGAAACCATCGATGCCGTCTCTGTAACGGGCGGCCATCTGGGTGCCGGTCTTGGTGTTGTCGAATTGACGGTTGCCATCCACCATGTTTTCAACACTCCCGAAGACCGATTGATCTGGGATGTCGGCCATCAATGCTATCCTCACAAGATCCTGACCGGCAGACGTCCCCGGATCCGTACCCTGCGGCAAAGGGGCGGCCTTTCAGGTTTCACCAAACGGTCTGAAAGTGAGTATGATCCCTTTGGTGCAGCGCATTCATCCACCTCAATCTCCGCAGGCCTGGGCATGGCCGTCGGCCGGGATCTGAAACAGAAAAGCAATCATGTGATTTCGGTCATCGGTGACGGCTCCATGAGTGCTGGCATGGCATATGAAGCGATGAATAATGCTGGCGCAATGGATAGCCGCCAGATTGTTATCCTCAATGATAACGACATGTCTATCGCTCCGCCAGTGGGGGCCATGAGTGCCTATCTCTCACGCCTTCTGTCAGGTCGCTCCTACCGCAGCCTGAGGGAGATGATGAAGCAGATCGCGGCGAAACTCCCTGATCCGCTTGAACGAACGGCCAAACGCGCAGAGGAATTTGCTCGGGGCATGGTAACCGGCGGCACCCTTTTTGAAGAACTGGGGTTCTTTTACGTCGGCCCGATTGACGGGCATAATCTGGAACATTTGATTCCCATCCTGAAAAATGCCCGGGATTCCGAAAATGGCCCGATCCTCATCCATTGTGTGACTCAAAAAGGGAAGGGCTATGCCCCTGCGGAGGCAGCCGCGGATAAATATCATGGTGTTTCCAAATTTGATGTGATCACTGGGGCGCAGGCGAAGGCAACACCCAATGCCCCGTCTTACACAAAAGTATTCGCTCAAAGCCTGATTGAAGAAGCGAAAGCCGATGACAGCATTGTCGCCGTAACCGCGGCCATGCCTGATGGCACTGGTCTTGATCTGTTCGGGAAAGAATTTCCAACGCGCTGCTTTGATGTTGGTATCGCTGAACAGCATGCTGTTACTTTCGCGGCCGGTATGGCAACCGAAGGATTGAAGCCCTTTGTCGCAATTTATTCAACCTTTCTGCAACGGGCATATGACCAGGTTGTCCATGACGTTGCCATTCAGAACCTGCCTGTCCGATTTGCCATTGACCGGGCCGGCCTGGTGGGCGCAGATGGCGCCACCCATGCAGGATCATTCGATACAACCTACCTCGCCACTTTACCCAACATGGTTGTTATGGCTGCGGCCGACGAAGCAGAACTTAAACATATGGTGGCAACAGCGGCGGCTTATGATGACGGCCCCTGCTCTTTCCGGTACCCACGCGGAGAAGGCGTCGGCGTGGATATGCCGGAAAAAGGGAACATTCTTGAAATCGGCAAAGGCCGCCTCGTTAAGGAAGGAAGCCGGATCGCCATCCTGTCCTTTGGCACCCGTCTTGCCGAAGCCCTGGAAGCGGCAGAAAACCTGGATGCAAAAGGTCTGTCTACCTCTGTCGCCGATGCCCGTTTCTGCAAGCCTCTGGATGAGGATCTGATCCGGGATCTGGCTGAAAAGCACGATCTGCTGATCACTGTTGAAGAAGGTGCTGTTGGCGGTTTTGGCAGTCATGTGATGCAGTATCTCGCCATGAACGGCTTGCTCGATGGAAACTTGAAAGTCCGGCCTCTTTGTATGGCCGATTTGTATATCGATCAGGACAAACCTGAAACCATGTATGACATTGCCGGCTTAAACAGCAGGCAAATTGTCCAGACAGCCCTGGAAGCCCTCGATATAAAAGAAGCGGACGGTAAATCCAACCTTTCCGCCCTCTGACCCATGAGCGGAACAAGCAACAGACTGGACTTGGAGCTTGTCTCTCGCGGCTTGTGCAGCAGCCGGGCCAAAGCCCAGGCATTGATCCAGGAAGGCCAGGTTCAAGTTGACGGCATTCCCGCCCGAAAAGCAAACCAGAAAGTCTGGCCTGAGACCAACCTGCATGTTGACCTACCCGAGACAGAATGGGTCGGGCGCGGCGCCTATAAATTGCTGGCGGCGCTGGATCACTTCAAGCCTAATATCAACGGACGGATTGCAGCGGATATCGGCGCATCAACGGGCGGTTTTTCTCAAGTTCTGTTACATCACAATGCCCTTAAAGTGTATGCGATCGATGTGGGCCATGATCAACTGCATGAAAGCCTGGACGCAGACGTGAGGCTCATCAATATGGAAGGCATCAACGCTCGCTATCTGACAGAGGATCTTGTACCGGATCCTCTTGATATTGTGGTCACGGATGCAAGTTTTATCTCTCTTAAAAAGCTGCTGCCGGCGGCACTGGATCTTTGTGCGCCAGGTGCTTTTCTGATCGCGCTGGTTAAACCTCAGTTTGAGGTGGGTAAGGGTAATCTGGGAAAGGGCGGCGTTATTCGAGATTTGGATCAGGCAGAAGGTGTACGCACCGATATGGAAAACTGGATGAATACGATGCCAGGGTGGCGCTGTCTTGGCTCTATTGTCAGCCCCATTACTGGCAGTGATGGTAATCGGGAATATCTGATGGGAGCAATATGCGATGCCGGTTCTTGAGATTGAGGAAATCGGAGTAAATGGCGATGGTATCTCTCATCACGAAGGGAACTCCTGGTATATCCCCTTCGCAGCGCCAGGCGACATCCTGAATGTCCGACAGACAGAGAGTCGCGGGAAAGGGTTTGCCGGTGAGATCGTTGACATTCAAGACGCATCTTCTGACCGAATAAAGCCTGCTTGCCGACATTTTGGTCTATGCGGTGGCTGCAGTCTTCAGCATATCAGCGACCCGGCACTTAGTGACTGGAAACAAAGCCGAATCCGTCAGGCCCTTGAAAAAGCCGGGTTGGAAGTTCCTGTTATTCACCCGACGATTACCAGTCCAGAGCACTCCAGACGGCGCGTTGAATTTGTGGCTTCCAAACGCAAAAAAGGAGTGATGATCGGTTATCATTTGCGCCGCAGCCATCAGATTTTCGACGTGGGAGATTGCCCTGTCCTCACACCAGATCTTCTGTCTCTGGTAAAACCCATGCGGCATATGTTAAGCAAAATCATGCCGCGCAACAGCCGGGCTCGATTAACTCTCACCAGAACCATCAATGGTCCCGATTTGCTGATCAGCGGTACTCTCTCAGATGATCTGGCAATGCGAGAAACAGTGGCGGAATTCGGACGTGAGGCAAAGCTCAGCAGAACAGCCATATTCGATGAGACCGAAAAAAGGCTGGAAGTCATTGCCGAAGTCAAACCGGCCCTCATTCAGATTGGGGATCATCAAGTTGCCCTGCCACCCGGTGGTTTTCTTCAAGCAACCGAAGAAGGGCAGGAAACGCTCATCTCTTTGATGCTGGAGGCCCTGCCTCACGATGCCAAAGTCCTAGACCTCTTCTGCGGGTGTGGCAGCTTTACATTGCCTGCTTCCGGAAAAACCAGTTCCGTGCATGGCATTGAAGGAGACGAGAGCCTGGTCAGTGCTTTACGCACAATAGCCAACAACCAGATGCTACCCGTTTCTGTAGAAACCAGGGATCTGTTCCGTCGCCCCTTGATGCCCGAAGAATTTCGGCCCTTCAATACGGTTGTGATTGACCCGCCAAGGGCGGGAGCCGCGGCACAAGTCGCCGAACTCGCTCAAAGCGCTATTCAAAAGGTTATTTTTATCTCCTGCAATCCGGCCAGTTTTGCCAGAGATGCCAAAACGCTCTGTGATGCCGGATTTAGCCTGGGCGCCATTACGCCGATCGATCAATTCCGCTGGTCTCCTCATACGGAGCTCTTTGCAGTTCTGGAGCGTTAATTCTTTTAGCGGCGCAGTGAGAAAGGGCGTGTGGGGGTCGCCTGGCTGGCACTAATCGCTGGACCGCTGGCATAATCTACATTGATTTTAAAGGCAAAGCGCGCAAGCTCGTCACTTTCCAGATTACGCCAGGCCGATTTGATGCCTTCCGCTTTTGCTTTCGCAAAAAAACCTCTAATCCAGGGGATATCTTCAGTGCTATTGCTCGCCGTTGTAACCGCAACAATGGGAAGGTCTGATATGGCGTGAAAGCAATCCCAACCTTTATCAACCTGCAGGGAAAAGCCCAGAATGGCGGTTGTGAAAGGTGTGAGGATTTGCCTGTATCGACTATTCGGAATTCCTTGTCCGACCCCTTCCACATTCAGGATCAAATGCCGCCTTGTATAATCGGGCAATCCCTTCATCACCTCCGCATAACTACGGCGACAATAGGCATTTGCCAATGTTTCGAAGGCAACCGAAATCATAATAATGGGTTTATTCCCTTTTGATCCCAGTTGTGTCATTGCATTACCGGCCTCCTGCAAAACCAGAAAATCGAGATCAGATCGCAGTTTTGGGGATCCAGTATAAACCGGATCCGTCTCGGGGAGTAACTCCACCAGTGTTCCTGTGCGGCGCCCCGGCAGAACTTCTGAAACAGAAATAAGTTTCTTTCGATGATTGAGTACGGACCGGAAAAGAATAATCAGCTCGGATTTAACTTCTTCAAACTGTTCTTCCTCGCGCTGTTCAATCTCCTCAATGGCTTCCTGAAAATACCGCACCACTTCTTCAAGGCTATTAAAGCCATCCACTGCTTTAATAACATCGACATCGAGAACCATTGCCTCTACGGAGATCAATTCAACGCCCGGCATTTCACCAAACAGCATGTTGACCAGTTCCCGGGCAAGCTGCGTTGCTCTGGCAATCCCTTCTTCGCGCGTCATATTTGCAAAAATCAGGGCGAAACGGCCTTTTTCCAACTGAACAAAAGAGTCCTGTTTTCTGAGTTTTTTGGTGAAAAAAGCCTCGATCGCCTGCTCAACGCGATGTTCAATCTGCTCCCACCGGCCTTCATATTCCTTTTTGACGTCATCGAGCCCGACAATTTGCAGACTGCTCGCCATCAGGGTTTTAACCACTTCCTGCTTATTGCGCCCAAATGCTTTGAGAAAGTGCGCCATTTCGCCGATCTCATGATGCTCTACCGGACCCGAAGATTTCTTCGGAACAGAGCTCTCCTGAACGGTATCCCCGGAAGACTTATTTCCGGGTATTTGATCACCAGCACTCGACATTCGCTAATAGGTACCTTGATAAAAATCTAAAAAATTGTTTTGGTTAATGTGCAACCTGTATACCGGACTAAAAATGGCAGTATTCGGTGTAAAAAGCGTTAATAGTTAATCACGATCCACGTGAATTCGATCACATTCAATCACAATTTCCTAAAATTAACCGTTCTTTTAAACTCCCTGTTAAGCGGGGTATGTGACCCTATTTGGGAGTGACGGTTTTACTGAGTAACTCGCTTGTCGCTCACGGTAGGGCTGTCTATAACCGGGTGCTCATATGGCAACTGTCATTGATTTAACACATTATAAATCCGAAGCGGGTTCAACGATAGCGCCCCCATTGCTTGCAGCAAAACCCTTGTCCCAACTTGATATGTCCTGCCTTCAGAGGGCCTTCAAAGAAAATCGCTACGCCACACTTTGGTGCGGATATGCCACCTTAAGTGAAATACCCCGTTTCATGAATATACAGGGTATTTTATCCTCTATCAAACGGCCAGCGGGAGTTACTCTCTTTACCAGTTCCCCCCAGAACACCTATTTTGTTTTCCGGGATACAGGGAGTGTATTTTACCTGACGGACAAAAGCGGCCAAACCCTCCAAACCCATCGATCACTCCCGACACTGTTGGAAATATTCCAACAAAATCTACGACTGCTCTGACGAGGATTGCCTCCGTGTTTTTTGGCAGTATAGTGGCCTGAATTCAAACAGAGGAAATGGACTGTGGCTGCATCTGAACATATTCTGGATACATCCGGGCTTCACTGCCCTCTCCCCGTTTTAAAAGCAAAAAAAGTCGTCAAATCGCTGAAGGCCGGAGACATCCTTACGGTTATCGCAACAGATCCGGCCTCCAGAATAGATTTCGATCATTACTGCCATATTTCGGGAAACGTGTTGCTATCCTATACCGCCAAAAATGATATTTTCACCTACCAAATCCAAATCGGCTAGCGACAAACACTATCCCCCTTCATTTCCAGCCTGAAAAGGTTTTGCAGCCTGGCTTTTCACCTGCTCGCCTTCGGGCGGCACATAGGCCTCCGGTTGATCAGCGCCTACCCCTTGATAAACGGACAAAGACGGGAAGGCAAAAGAACTCCCTGCGGTTTCCACGATATGTTTGATCGCGAAGGCAAAATCCTGCTTGATGTCCAGCCATTCGCCCCAATTTGTTGTACGGGTAAAGCAATAGATCATGATATCGATACTGCTGTCATTGAAACTGTCTGTGACAACAAACAGGGTTGCTTCACCAGGCTGCGCAAAGTCAGCATTTCCCAAAAGATAATTCTGTATCCGCTCTGTTATTTCCTGCAACTGAGCGACAGAAGTGGAATATTCCACACCGATTTTCCAATAGATCCGTCGATGGGTCATTTCAGAAAAATTAGTCACAGCTTTGTCGGAGAAGACCGCATTTGGCACAATCGTCGGTGCCTTGTCGAAGCGGCGAACCATCGTAGAGCGAAAGCCGATTTTCTCCACTGTGCCCTCAACAACACCGGAGACGCGAACCCAATCCCCAATACGAAAGCGTTTTTCAGCCAGAATCATAAAGCCGCTAATCAGGTTTTTGAAAAGGTCCTGTGCACCAAGAGCTACCGCAACACCCACCAGTCCAAAACCAGCAATAATAGGACCGACCTTGATTCCCCAAAGCTCCAGTATCGTGGCAATACCGATACCGATCACCACCCCTTTTAAAACTTTGACCAGAAAGGAAACCATTTCAGACGAAAAAATTTCTTCCAATCGTCCCATCAGAAAAGTCAGCGGGTTAACAAGGCAATACAATCCCCAGAACAGATTAAAAACCACCAGTGAACGGACCAGGGTTTCGGATGTATCTTCAAGATTGTTGTTGGTCGCCAGATCGCTTACTTCAATGGCAAAGTAGACACCGATCACAACTGGTACAAATCGGAGCGGGCCCTCCAAGGCTTCGATGATTTCGTCATCCAGTTTATTTTTTGTCCGTCCTGCAAAACTGACCATTCGCTTGACAACAAATCGGGTAAAAAATCCACGCAAGGTCAATGCGAAAATCAGAATAGCCAATGCTGGTATCAGAGAACTCAAATCAAGCCCCATATACCCGCTTGTCCAGGCGTCCCGAATTATTTCCCAGAATTTGCCCAAGCTTTCTTCCACTGCAGATTCCCCACTACATTCCACATCAAAGCACTGATGCGTTTATTTCCTTCCCTGCGAGATCCGTCAAGGGTTGAATGCCCAAACTGGTAATAATTTAGAAAGACCTCTCCTCTATTCTATCATTATTATTTTATTCTAATTTATATTTTACATTATAGACGTGGACTAATGACTAGAAAACTTTCATTACCGCAGCTCAAAATTCCCTTTTTGAAGTCCCCGAATACACTATTCTGGACTCCCCGAAAAATATTACTCCTTCTTGCAATACTTATGTCGGCCGCTTTGATGCTGGGCCAGATTATTGTCTCGGACAAGTTTACTCATTTTTCATTAAGCGTTTTCCGCCAAACAGCAGGCGACACCCTGACCTTCCTTGTCAATGACCGTATCCGACTGCAATATTCGGGGAAAATCACACCGCATGTAGGAGATTGGTCGCGCTTCCAGCAATTGGTCAAAGCTGTGAAAGACAAAGACGCCAAGAATATGACTATTCATGCGACCGCATTACATAATGAAAAAGTCATTCGAAACGACGAGTTTGATCTGGTTACTGCCAATATTTTCGATAAAGAGATGGTGCTTCTCGCAACGTCTGAAAAAGGCAACGGCCAAACCATCACCAAAAATACTGAAATTCTAAAAGCTTTGACCTCCCGGGATAAAGCAGGTCAAAGGCAGCAAATCACTTATTACTGGCGCACAGATGACGGATTGCCGGTTCATAGTGTTATTGCTCCGATTGGTGGGTTTAGAATTACCGGCTTTATTGAAATCATCACCGATCCAATTCAGCATCTCGCTGGCCTCGGTGAGTATCTGAACGGCGATCTCGTTTATAAGGACGCCAATGGTAACGTCCTGTTGGAAGATAATTTCCGCAATTTTGGGGCAGAAGCTGAAGAAGCCACCCCCGAACCTGAGACAGTGCCCTCTTCCTCCGATCCTCAAGCCCAAACACCTGAAACAGAAACAAAGGTATCAAAACCGGCCCATCAACTGGACAGTCTGGATATTGAAATTCCGGGCACGAACGGTGACGTCTGGGCCGTTGCAACCTTAACACGGGATGTCGCAGATTTTACGGCAGAAAATGTGAATATCCGAAATTCTGCTCTGCTATTCATATTTGCTGGAATCGTTGGTGCCTGGATCGTTGGTGCCCTTCTTCTTAAATATTCTCTGTTCAATAAATTGCGCGCCTTTGCCAAGGCGCTGAGCGAAACCAGTAAAGGGCATATTGACTATCCCTTGCCAAAAGTCGGTAAAGACGAATTTCGGGAAATGCTGGAAGCTTTGATAAAGTTGCGCAAAAGCGTAGAAGACAGCTTTCAGCTACGGCACATGATTGAATCGAGCCCCATTGCGACGGCGCTTGTTGGCCATAAAGGCAGTGTTTATTTTGTGAATGCCGCTGGCCTGCCTGATGATGATAACCCTCATCCTGATCAGAAGATCTGGGATGTCATTGGAACGGACCAGCATTATCTTTCCGCCATTGCAAACGCTGCGGAACTCCCGAGCTCCGAGATTGTTACAATAGCAGACAAACAACTCGAACTTCGCCTGGCCGCTGTTGAAAATGCAGAGGGCCAGCATGTTCGGACCATGGTCTCCTGGGAAGATGTGACAACACGGGAAACTCTGGTGAAAGAGATGGAAGAACAGCGGAAGCAGGCGGAAACAAGGGCCGAAGAAATAAGCCTTCAAAAAGCCGAAAATGAAGAGAAATCCAGAAAGATCGAACAGTTAATAGCAGAATTCGATCAATCGGTTGAAGGATTGATGCAAACCGTTTCTGTGTCGACAGAGAATGTTAAATCCAATTCCAGTACAATGGCTAAAATCATTCGCGATACAGCCGTCAAATCCTTCAAAATGACGGAGAAGTCAGGCGAGACGTCGGAGAATGTTAAACAAGTTGCAAAATGCACTGAAGATCTGTCTTCTTCAATAACCATCATGAGAAATGGCGTCAAACAATCCAGTGAAATCAGCCGCAAAGCTGCCGATCATGCTACGGCCACCAGTGAGACAATTAATGGGCTTGCCAGCTCCGCCAGCAAAATTGGGGAAGTCATTTCTCTGATCGAAGATATAGCGTCTCAAACCAACTTGCTGGCTCTGAACGCCACCATTGAGGCTGCCAGAGCGGGCGAAGCCGGCAAGGGTTTCGCTGTTGTTGCCAGCGAAGTTAAGAACCTTGCCAGTCAAACGGAAAAGGCAACCGACGAAATTTCGGCCCAGATTTCCGCCATGCAGTCATCAACAAGCTCGACGGTCGAAATGACCGGCGAAATTACGCAAACCATTTCGCAGATCAATGTCGCCATGGAAGAGATTGAAACAACGCTATCCGATCAAGTCAGCATTATTGATGAAATCAGTGATACGGTCAAACAGGCGTCAGCCACAACAGACGAGGTATCTGTGACCGTTGCCGAAGTCGGTGACGGCGCCAACAAATCTGGAGGCGCCGCCATGGAGCAACTTGAATCTGCAGAAAAAATGGCCTCCGAAATCACGACCCTGTCAGATCAGATCCGCGATTTCCTCGACAAGATCCGAGCTGCCTGACAAGGCGACTTCTCTTAACTCCCGACATGACTGAGGAAGAGGTTCACCTCTTCCTCAGTCGTATTCCAGGACGTTACCAGGCGCACCTGACCTTCTTCGCGAGGGCCCATCACATAAAACAGAAATCCGGCACGCTCCAGTTTTTCAATGACCGGTACGCTCAATGTAACAAAAACGATATTCGCCTGGGTCGGATAATGGAGGTGATGATTACCTTGCGCCTGCAATCCTTCAGACAACCGCTGCGCCATAGCGTTGGCATGCGCTGCTAACCCCAACCAGAGATCATTTTTCAGATAAGCCTCCAGTTGAGCAGACAGGTAGCGTAATTTTGAGAACAAATGAGCCCCGCGCTTGCGGCGAAACTCAAACTCCGCAGCTTTTGCCTGATCAAAGAAAATAACCGCTTCGACTGACATAGCCCCGTTTTTTGTCCCCCCAAAAGACAGAACATCAACGCCCGCTTTCCAGGTTATATCCGCCACACTGCAACCTAAAGCAGCAACCGAATTCGCCAATCTCGCCCCATCCATATGGACGCCCAGACCGTGCCGGCGGGCAACCTCACTAATCGCGGAAATTTCATCAGGCTCATAAAGAGTGCCGCATTCTGTCACTTGTGTCAGACTGATTGCAGCAGGCTGCACGTGATGAACCACCCCGCGCCCAGAAACTGCAAGCGCAGCCTCCAAATCAGGCGCGGTGATTTTACCATTGCCGCCCTCCAACAATGCCAGTTTAGCACCATCGGTAAAAAATTCCGGAGCGCCGCATTCATCCAGCTGGATATGAGAAAGCTCATGACAGTAAACAGAACCATAGGGCGGTGTCATCATGCTCAGCCCCAGAACATTTGCGGCTGTCCCAGTCGCCACCGGATACGCCTTTAAATCACACCCGAACAAATCCGTGAAGCTTTGCTCCATCCGCCGGGTTGTGTCGTCATTGCCATATCCCAGTGCTGGCCCTGTATTTTCAGTTTGAATGGCCTGCATCAACTCAGGGCAGACGGGAGCTGCATTGTCACTCGCAAAATTTATTCTCATAGCGTCCTTCATCTCAACGTGCCTCCTTTTTCCGGATGGTCATCTGTATCTTGTCAAACCCCGCATCATGCCGAGGATGATAGGCTTCCATCGACCGGATACCCTGCTTATTACTGGCCGCAATCAGCCAGCTTAATTGTTTTTCATAAATTCTCTGCTCATCCGTCTGCGACGGGATCGGTTCACCATCTGGATGAGTATGGAATACCCCGATCAAAGTATCGGAAGCCCCCCGCAGCTCTTTTTCCAACGCGATCCGAACGGCGGGGTCCACTTCAAAATACCGCCGCGGATCCATTGCTATGTTTTTCGACAAAACGGCTCTGCTTAATGTCCGATTACCCATTTTATCCTCCGATCCAACCAGCAATGCACAAGCTTCTTCCGGCCAGCATTCAGAGGCATGCAGGGTCAGATTTTCATAATGCTCCGGCGTCAGGAAAAGATGCATAGTCCGATGAAGAGCCTCACTTTTGCACGTTTATGCGGCCGAGAATCTTGCCTGTCTGCTGTTGAACGACAATGACCACGCGCGGCGAAGAGGCATCGGGTCCATACACGACAAGCAATCGATCCTCTGAATTAGAAACCCCGATTGCCGACATCCCTTCTGGTGCATCGATATCAATCACGCCATATTCTTTAGCGGGCATCTGTTGCGAGGACGGTATTTCTTGAGTTTTTGCCTGGCTGATAGCGGCAGGTTCATCTGCTACGGCCCGTTTATAGAGAATAACACCAATCGCCGAGGCCACCCCGACAATCAGGATCCCCAGAATTATAACGACCCACTTCAAAAAAGTAGTGTTTGGAACTTCTTCTTCTGTCATAACATCAGCCAATAGAATAATTATTTGGTGCACTCCATATGCCATCACCTGAAGGTACACATCAAGTCGAAGTTTTCGAAGGCGACGCCGGAGAGCGCATTGACCGTTTTCTCGCGGAAAAACTTGGCGGTCTTTCCCGCAATCGGGTCAAGCCCCTTGTAAAAGACGGATTGTGTCTGATTGACGGGCAAGTGATGAATGACCCTTCCAGACGGATCAAGCCTGGGGAGATATACCAGATTACAGTGCCTGAAGCTGTTGATCCTGACCCCAAGCCCCAGGACATTCCGCTTGATATCGTTTTTGAAGATGAACATCTGATCGTGATCAACAAGCCTGCCAGAATGGTTGTCCATCCAGCCGCAGGAAATTGGAGCGGGACATTGGTCAATGCCCTGCTGTTTCACTGCGGAGATAGCTTGTCCGGCATCGGCGGGGTCAAACGTCCAGGGATTGTCCATCGTATTGACAAGGAAACCAGCGGCCTGATGGTCGTGGCCAAAACGGATCAAGCTCATCAGGGGCTCGCCGCACTCTTTGAAGCCCATGACATTGAGCGCACTTATAAAGCCATTGTTTGGGGTCGGGTTTATCCGCCCAAAGGCGAGGTTGCCAAAAATATCGGCCGGGATCCCAATAATCGCAAGCGTATGACAGCGATGGAAAGCGGCGGAAAGACGGCTCTGACACGGTATGAGTTGGTGGAAAATTTTGGCGATATTGCCTGTCTGGTGCAATGCAACCTGGCAACCGGTCGGACCCATCAAATCAGGGTGCATATGTCTCATATCGGCTACCCGCTTGTCGGAGATCCTGTTTATACCCGGCCGAAATTAAGCCGCACCCAGTCTCTACCCGACGCGCGTCAAAATGTTATTCGTAAATTCCCCCGCCAAGCCCTGCATGCAGAGACCCTCGGATTTGTGCACCCTGTCACAAACAAACCCTTGAAATTCGTGGTAGAATTCCCACCTGATATGAAGAAGTTGCTCGCTGCCTTTCGCGGCTAGAGCTTTTTCTGATATTCAGCCGTTATCCTGATGAGGGTAACGGTTTTTTGGGGACTTAAGGATAATCGGGCTGGAATGCAGGTTATTAAAGTTCGCCACAAATGAGGAGAGGGACACGATATTATGAGCAATGCTTCTGTACCAGTCATTACTCCTGAAGGGGGTTTGTCGCGTTATTTGCAGGAAATTCGCAAATTTCCAATGCTTGAGCCGGATGAAGAATATATGCTCGCCAAAGCATGGAAGGATCGTGAAGATTCCGAAGCCGCCCACAAAATGGTAACCAGCCATCTGCGCCTGGTGGCGAAGATCGCCATGGGGTATCGCGGTTATGGCCTGCCGGTTGGTGAACTCATCGCTGAAGGCAATGTTGGCATGATGCAGGCTGTGAAGCGGTTTGAACCGGAAAAAGGCTTCCGTCTTTCCACCTATGCTATGTGGTGGATCCGTGCCGCTATTCAGGAATATATCCTGCGCACCTGGTCACTTGTTAAAATGGGAACCACGGCTGCGCAAAAGAAACTGTTTTTCAACCTCCGGAAAATCAAAGGTCAGATTCAGGCCATTGATGAAGGTGATATGACCCGTGAGCAGGTGGAGACGATCTCTACAAAGCTTGGAGTTTCTGAAACAGAAGTCATCAATATGAACCGTCGCCTGACGGCACCCGATCATAGCCTGAATTCCCCAATGCGCGCCGATAGCGAAGGGGAATGGATGGACTGGCTGGAGGATGATACTCCTAACCAGGAAACGGTCTATGCAGAAAATGAAGAGCTCAAAAGCCGGCGAGCCATGCTGGTGAGTGCGATGGCCTGTCTGAATGATCGGGAGCAGCACATTCTGACCGAACGCCGTTTGAGAGACGATCCGCTGACGCTGGAAGATTTGAGCCAAGAATATGGTATCAGCCGGGAACGGGTCCGGCAAATCGAAGTCCGGGCTTTTGAAAAACTGCAAAAAGCTGTGAAAGCGAAAGCGCTGGAAGAACGTCTGAATTAAAAAGACAGACAATTATTTTTCCCAGTAGTGAGGGTATTGATTGCTGATAATCAATACCCTTTTTTATTATTTAAACCGGTTAAAATAATAATATTAAAAAAATTATAGATCATACCGTTTTCAGAATATTGCAGTGACAAAAAAACACCGTATGATGGGGGAAAATATCAACCCGTAAAAAAACTCTTATTCTTTGGGGATCCCTCATGACACGTCTTGCCTATCCACTCTCCGCTGCCCTTCTCCTTATGACCTCCCCTGCACTGGCTCATACCGGAGACGCTCATCAAGCTGGATTACTTTCCGGTCTTGCGCATCCGCTGCTTGGGCTGGATCATATTCTGGCAATGGTCGCAATTGGCGTTCTGGCGTTTCAGATGAAAGGATCAAGCAGGTTCACCCTGCCAGCGCTTTTTGCCGGCATGATGTTGCTTGGAGCATTTGCAGGCTTTGCACAAATACAAATTCCGTTTGTTGAGCAAGGCATTCTCGGATCTGTCATCATCTTGGGAGCCGTCATTGCTGCGGGTAGCCGTCTTTCGCTTAAAATTTTGCTGCCACTGGCCGCTCTTTTCGGAGCATCTCACGGTGTTGCACACGGAGCCGAAGTCCCTGCGAATGCAACAGCCGCTCTATACGCGCTGGGTTTCATCGCTGCTACTTTCTCTTTGATGTTTGCAGGATTTATCCTTGGCAATCTGGCAACAGCCACATTCCGTAAGGCGACTGATACAGCTATCCGGATTGCCGGTTTGGCCGTTACCTTCTCCGGTTTGGGCCTGGCATTCGCCTAACAACATTGCGACCGGAGACTTGGGGTCTGATCCTAAATCCGGTCGCTCTCATATCTGACTTTACTTTTTGGCTGCAACGACCGCTCGGGAAGGCTGGATTTTGGCATCTTCGATGATTTGCCCTCCCCATTCCTCTATAAGCTTGGTCCGCCTTCTCTCCAGTCTCTTCACAACCTGACGTGCCTGAACTTCATAAAAAGCCTGTACGACAATGGGCACACCCCATAACAGGAAAGCAGCAATTCCAGCGCTGCCGAACATCAAGAGCCACATAAACACATCAGTCAGCAGTCTTATAGCCTGATCAATGGTATGCCCGCGCTCCCAAAGATACCCTAGAACTGGAAGGACACCTGCGAGATTGAAAGCAAACATTGCTGCAATACTGCCCTTCACCTTGGACGTATTTAGAAAGGTTGCGACAACACTGGGTATCATTCCGCAGGCGATAACCAGCATGGTGGGCGGCGCGACCACAGAACAGACACCAATAAAAACCATCATCGGAAAAAGCGAGGGTTTTCCGCCCTTATTTTTTTTTGCCTTTGCAGCCATTTTTCCCCCTAATAGAAATACAGATAGGAAAGCCCCATGCTGGCGAGCAGGGCAGATATTGAAATAACTGACGCGATCCAGTGTCCATATTTCTGGGCCGCGAGTTTCCGGTATTCCGTACCGTTCTCCAGCGCCGAGATACTATTCTCTACAGCAACGAAAGCTTTGATCGCCTGATCGTATTCTTTGGCATCCCGCTTGAGATTATTCTTTAGATCAATAGCCTGCAGGATTTTCTCAATGCTGCCGGATTCCTTGACCTTTTCATATTTTGATTTGACGAATTCCCGTCGGATATCCGAATGGATTTTGTTAATCAGTGGCTTGATAAGCTGACCTACCCAAAGACATAATCCCGGCTTCGGTCCCGGACTCATCAAACTTTGCAATCTGGAAAAAAGCATGGCCAGGGCATAGGCGTAATCAACACTACCCTCTTTAAAATTTGCAAGCTCCTGAATTTGTTTTTGCATTCGCTTGTTCTTAGCGGCAATAAATGCGGCAGTGTGACGGTCGTAAGGCGATATTTTCCCGTCCGCTTTCAGGGCTTTATATTCCAGTATATCGATTAGCTGCACGACATCTTTGACATGACTTCCTTCCAGCAAAGAACTAAGGCATGAAATTGTTGGGTTAAGTTCATACAAGCACCGTTCCAGTCCAAATCCCGCATGATTTCGCTTTTCCATAAACTCAAAGCAATCGGAGACAGTTCCTAATTTCACCCAATTAACATTCTTTTTGGCATCGCCAACTGGCTTCTTGGTTTCTCCGTAAATAATATCAAGCAGAACACCACTTTCCAAAATTTCGGCGAGCGTATTTTTCATCGCACCGCCTTCCTGAAAAGCATAAGCTACAAGAGAGTTAAATCCCCCTCTGGAAAACGTTATATCCCGATACCAAAGGGATCCTTGGTGATCCAGAATAGCACTGGCCCGCGAGATTGCCTGAATTTCATTGCGACGAAGACCCCTCGATGTGCTGCGCGCACGCGATACGATTTCATGGAACTGGGCGCCAGCATCCTTGTCATTGAGCGAGTTTTTAACCCAACTCTCCAACTTTCCGTTTTCGAGCATCGCATATCCCTGCGATGGCCGCTGTGTCAGGGCAAGAGCGAGTAATCTGGGAGAGACATATTCCACTTCCTCGAAGACTAACGGACCCGGCGCACGCCGATCCCCGAAACCCGGCCGGGGGCGTTCGTAAACACCTTCTCTCCAGCGCTTCAGGACTTCAATATTCCATCTCCGGGTCGGATCATCATTCAGCAAACCCGCCAACAGAAAACCCACCCGAGAGGAAGCGGGAATTTTAGGGACAAGAACTGCATAGGAACCATGTTGAAGTTTGGCAGCATAGAGTTCAGTTGGAGATCGGCCTTCGCCTGGCAAAACTCCGCCTAGCAAATGAACAATAAGAACGCCCAGCGCATAAATATCGGACATTATACTGCCTTCACCACGCCCGTGGGGCATGGAGTTTGCACTTTCAAGGGGTTCGTAAATCGCCGGTTGCAAGGCTGCAGGTGGCGTTGAAACACATTCTCCAACAACCAATCCCAGGCGATCCTCATCCATATAATAGATATTATCGGCCCGGATAGCCCTGTGGCTTTCCCCTCGCGCGGCCAGGTCTATGATCGTATCCAGTATGCGAGGGACAATACGCCCTAGAACTTCTTGCTCTCCCAACGCCCCGGTTGTCTCTGAATAGGCACGTCCAAAGACAGGCAAATCAAAGACAAAGCAATACCTGAGGTCAACCGGCCCAAACTTTACCAATCCGTGCGAATGTAATTCGACCATTCCGGGTGCACTTTTTGCTGTGAGTCGCTGTGCAAGTTCTTCACGATGAGGCGTGCCTGGATGAGAAACAACAGCATATAATCTGGCACTTGAATTCTGCCGATCTTCAACTGCATAGGCTCTGTTTCCGCCACTATCCATTTGCGGTAGCGGTGAGTTCAACAAAATCCGGAAGCGATCTCGCAAGAGCCCGTACTGCTCTTCCTGCAAATCCTCTACGTCTGGGTTTTCCTTAAGCGCTGTAACCATCAATCACATTAACCACAAATAATACATACGCCTCAAAATGGCGTCTTGTCGTTAATATGAAGTTAAATGGAGGAGGTTATTGGAAATTTTTGGAAGGATTTTAAGTGGCTAAAAGGCGGCACATTGCAGCACCGCCTTTTACCTGTAATCATTCGATCTGGATTAATCCAGGAAAGGGTCTTTAACCAGAATGGTATCTTCGCGCTCGGGACTGGTTGAAACCAGTGCAATCGGTGCTTCAATCAATTCCTCAACCCTGCGAATATACTTGACGGCAGAGGCGGGCAAGTCATCCCAACTTCGTGCGCCAAAAGTACTGTCTTTCCATCCTTCCAGAGTCTCGTATACCGGGGTCACCGCCGCCTGATCCGCCATGTTCGAAGGGAAATAGTCTAAAACTTCATCTCTCAGACGATAGCCAACGCAGACTTTCAGCTCGTCCATGCCATCAAGTACATCCAGCTTGGTCAGTGCAATCCCACTGATCCCGCCTGTTTTGACAGCCTGGCGCACCATAACGGCATCAAACCAGCCACACCGACGCTTGCGGCCTGTGACAACGCCAAATTCTCGGCCTCGCTCCCCCAGTCCCTGTCCAACGTCATCCAGCAATTCTGTGGGGAAAGGGCCTTCACCAACACGGGTCGTATAGGCTTTGGTAATACCGAGAACATAACTGACAGATCCCGGTCCGACGCCACTGCCGACGGCGGCCTGGCCAGCAAGTGTGTTTGACGATGTGACAAATGGATAGGTCCCATGATCATTGTCCAGCATGGTGCCCTGCGCGCCTTCAAACAGAATAAGCTTACGCTGTTTTTTAGCTTCATCCAGGCGGCGCCAAACAACATCTGAAAATTCTAGAACTTCAGGCGCGATTTCAAGAAGGCCTGTCAACAGTTTATCGCCATCTACCGGCTCCGCACCCAATCCTTTACGCAAAGCATTATGGTGCAGCAAAAGCGTGGCAATTTTGTCTTTAAGCAAACCTTCATCACCCAGGTCACTGACCCGGATCGCGCGGCGGGCAACTTTATCTTCGTATGCCGGACCAATGCCGCGGCGCGTCGTACCGATCTTTACCGCCGCCGTATTATCTTCGCGCAAAGCATCAAGCTCCCCATGCAGGGGAAGAATAATGGTCGCGTTTTCGGCAATTTTGAGTGTCTCTTTGTCAACGATCACACCTTGCCCGCGCAAGGTCGCGATTTCCTTTTTAAGAGCCCAGGGATCAATCACGACACCATTACCGATGATGGATATTTTTCCGCCTCGGACAATACCGGAAGGCAGAAGGCTCAATTTGTAAACCGTTCCATCAATGACCAGCGTATGACCGGCATTGTGGCCTCCCTGAAAACGGACGACAACATCGGCCCGCTCTGACAGCCAGTCCACAAGTTTTCCTTTGCCTTCATCCCCCCACTGGGATCCGACAACCGCTACGTTCGCCATAATTCTTAAGTCCTTAACTACTGATATATCAGGTAATTTCTTCCATGCCATTGCCGGCGAGAAGATGCGTGCACCCTTGGCGCCGCGCTTCGGTTTTAATATCCATTTCAGGCCTCAAGCCTGCGACGGTAATCCATCCGTCTGCACGAAGGGAGCGCGCTGCAGCCCGGTCGGCGCCAAACGGAAGATAGATTTTTTTTGCATCTTCGCGCGTTGGCACGGCGCGAAGAACACTGTCGAGAAACAATGTGAAGCCTGCCCCTGCTTCGCCGTCAACAAGATGATAGCGGCCCCCACGCCCAAGCTCTCCGCGGACATTTTTGGCAAAGACGGTAAAACTCAGACCTGTCTGATATTCAAATCCGCGATAATCCCCAGGGTCAATCGTGAGGGCCAGATCTGGTGCCGATACCGCAAGGCTTTTCACCAGCGTTTCCAAATCGGAGATCTGCTGTGTCGCCTTCGCTGGCAAATCCAGTTTCTTAAGCGCAGTCAGCGCAGCGTCAGCAGGGCCTGCCGCGTGCAGCAAGGCATGAAGGATGGGAGAGAGCGTCTCTCCAAAATCGCTTAACGCTGCGGCATCCTTGTGATCAAGAGCTTCTCGCGCTGTTTGCGCTGTCTCTTCATCTATCTCAAGTTCGGTGCAGATAGTGGGCAGCAATGTCGGCAACGTTAAATCGATCGAACATCCCTCAATCTGCAACGCTTCCAATGCTTCAGCTGCCAATAAAATCAACTCAGCATCCGCCGAGATTTCGGACGAGCCAATCAGTTCGACACCCACCTGGGTAAACTGCCTCTCAGGACGGAGCTGACTACCATACACCCGCAAGACCTGCCCCGCATAAGACAGTCGCAATGGACGTTCATCCTGCTTCATCCGGGTCGTCGCCACTCTGGCAATCTGCAACGTAATATCTGTTCTGAGTCCCATCATACGATGAGAAACCGGATCCATGACCCGGAACATTTTGGAAGAAAGCGCTTCACCGGCACCTTCAAGCAAATGTTCTTCAAATTCGATAAGGGGAGGCTTGACCCTTTGGTAGCCGTTTGCGGTGAAAACCCTCATCAGGGTTTCACTGGCATCAGCTTCTGCAGCAGCAGCGGGCGGTAACATGTCGGCCAGGCCAGCCGGCAAAAGCCCTTTTTCAGAATAATTGTTCATCACATGGGCCTATAAAGCATATTTCTTGGAAATGTGCCAACAAGAACAACAAAGAAGCGGCACTTTTTAGGAGCCGCTTCTATTGAGAGGAGTTCTTCACTCGAATTTCTGGAGATTTATCAGAAATTCAGGGCTTTCACCTGTGCCACATGAGGTAGGGACTGAACTTCTTGCAGAGTATCCGCGCTCAATTCCGAATCTATTTCGATAAGAGCGATGGCTTCACCTGCGGTCTCGTTCCGTCCCAGATGGAAGGTGGCAATATTCACATCGGCCGCGCCCAACAAAGAGCCAAGGGAGCCAATAAAGCCCGGCTTGTCCTGGTTAGTGACATAGAGCATATGCGGACCCAGTTCGGCCTCCATGTTAATACCCTTGATGCTGACAATCCGTGGGCTTTTGTCACCATAAAGCGTTCCGGCAATATCCCGGCTGCGCTGTTCGGTGGTTATAGTCACGCGGATCAGTGTCTGATAATCATCAACTTTGTCATTGATGCTTTCCATCACGTCAATGCCCCGTTCTTTAGCAACGACCGGTGCATTGACCATATTCACGCTGTCGAGCAACGGCCCCAGCAATCCCTGAAGAATGATGGAGGTCAGCGGCTTGATATTCAGACCTGCTGCCTGACCTTCATATTCCACATGAACTTTTTTCAATCCACTTTCTGTGACTTGTCCTGCGAAGCTGCCGAGTTGCTTGGCAAGATCCATGTAAGGCTTCAATTTTGGTGCCTCTTCGGCCGTCACGGACGGCATGTTCAGCGCATTGGTCACAGATCCGACCAGCAGATAATCTGCCATCTGTTCTGCCACCTGAATGGCGACATTCACCTGTGCTTCATTGGTTGATGCACCAAGATGCGGTGTACAAACAACATTGTCATGGCCGAAAAGAATATTTTCTTTTGCGGGCTCCACAGCATAAACATCAACCGCTGCTCCAGCGACTTTCCCGCTATCCAGCGCAGCTTTCAGGTCTTCTTCGACAATCAGACCACCCCGTGCGCAGTTGATAATCCGCACGCCGTCTTTCATCTTGGCAATATTGTCTGCGTTAATGATGTCGCGGGTGCCATCTGTGATCGGTGTGTGCAACGAAATATAGTCAGCCCGGGCAAATAATTCGTCCAGTTCCGCTTTTTCAACACCCAGCTCAACGGCTCGTTCCGGCGACAAGAACGGGTCATAAGCCACAACTTTCATCTTCAGGCCGATTGCCCGGTCTGCAACGATCGAGCCGATATTTCCGCACCCGATAACGCCCAAAACCTTGCCATACAGCTCCACACCCATGAATTTGGATTTCTCCCATTTTCCAGCCTGGGTTGACTGGTTCGCCGCCGGTATATGACGGGAGAGAGAAAACATCATGGCAATGGCATGCTCGGCTGTTGTGATCGCATTGCCAAAAGGCGTATTCATCACACAGACGCCTGCCGCCGTTGCTGCAGGAATATCAACATTATCAACACCGATACCCGCCCGGCCTACGACTTTCAGATTTGTCGCAGCCGCAATAATGTCAGCGGTTGCCTTGGTGGAGGAGCGGATGGCCAGGCCATCATACTCGCCGATACATGCTGTCAATTCTTCCGGGCTCATGCCGGTCAGTTCGTCTACTTCAACGCCCCGCTCGCGAAAAATTTCCGCAGCTTTCGGGCTCATCTTGTCAGAGATAAGGACTTTAACCATTTTATCGTTCCTTTTTGGAAGATGGATTAGTTCTGGAAATTCTTCTTGAGTTCGGCATAGCCCCAGTCAAGCCAGGGCATCAAGGCCGCGAGATCGTCGGCTTCCACTGTTGCCCCGGCCCAGATCCGCAAACCCGCGGGTGCATCACGGTAAGCCCCGATATCCAAGGCGGCTTCTTCTTTTGCCAAAATGGAGACGAGTTGTTTAGCCGCTTTCGCCTGATCTTCTTCAGACAATCCAGTGAACCAGTTATCCGTAATTTTGAGGCAGACAGAACTTGGGCTGCGAATGTCTTCATCATCCGCCAGGTAATCAAGCCAATCAGACTGCGCAACGAAATCGGCAATCACTTTTGCATTCGCCGTCGTTCGGGCAATCATTCCTTTTTCGCCGCCAATGGACTTCGCCCAGGCAAGAGCGTCCAGAACATCTTCCACAGCCAGCATGGACGGTGTGTTGATGGTTTCTCCGCGGAAAATACCTTCGATCAGCTTGCCGCCTTTTGTCATGCGGAAGACCTTGGGAAGCGGCCAGGCTGGTGTGTAATTTTCCAGGCGCTCGACAGCGCGCGGACTCAGAACCAACATGCCATGCGCGGCCTCACTGCCCAGCACTTTCTGCCAGGACCAGGTTACAACATCCAGTTTTTCCCATGGCATTTCCATGGCAAAAACAGCAGAGGTTGCATCGCAAATCGCAAGCCCTTCACGGTCATCTGCAATCCAGTCTCCGTTTGGCACACGCACGCCGGATGTCGTTCCATTCCAGGTAAACACCACATCGCGCTTCCAGTCGACAGCCTGCAAATCCGGCAATTCGCCGTAACCCGCTGTTACAACCTCCGCATCAGCGAGTTTCAGCTGTTTGACAACATCTGTCGCCCATCCAGAGCCAAAGCTTTCCCATGCCAAAATAGTAGAGGCGCGCGCGCCAAGCATGGACCACAGAGCCATTTCAACAGCCCCGGTGTCGGAGCCTGGCACAATGCCAATACGGTAATCATCGGGGATACCCAGTAAAGCGCGATGCTCGTCAATGACGGCTTTCAGGCGCGCTTTGCCTTCTGCTGCACGATGGGATCGTCCAAGAAATGCATTACCAAGATTTTCAGGAGACCATCCGGGGCGCTTTGCGCAAGGGCCGGATGAAAAAAAGGGAGAGTTAGGGCGTCTCTCCGGACGCAATTCTTCTGTCATAATATAAACTAAACCTTCCAGTCTAGAGCATCCCGGTGGGGGGATGTGGCCCGCCGCAGATACTAGGGATGCGCCGCACTCTGTCAAATACTTTTTTGTTGCATTGCAAAAAACAGCTCTGTCAAACCGCAAATTGAAACCCGGTTTCCGGATATTTTTTGAGCTGCCGTCAAGTGTAGAAAGGATCAGCAACTACATAGAAGAAAATGAGAGAAAAATGTCTGATCTTCACTATCTGCCCATTTCAACGGAAAAAGTCCGGGCTCTGCAAAACGGTAGCAAAGATGCCTACGGGCAGCTGCCGGAGAAACACATCTCCGATGGAGAAGGCCTTCCCTGCCGTCACTGCCTCGGATTCATAGAAGAGGGGGACAGTTTTTTGATTCTGTCTTATCGCCCTTTCGACACGGCCCAGGCATTTGCCGAACAAGGACCCATTTTCCTTCACGCCGCTCCGTGTGATGCTTACTCAACACAGGATAAGCTTCCCGATATGTATGTGCCTGAAAAGGAAATTCTGCTGCGCGGATATGACAAGCATGACAGAATCGTCTACGGCACCGGTCAGGTCGTCCAAAACAAAGACGTCGCAGTTACCGCAAAATCTATCCTGGCAACAACCAGAGCCCATTACATTCATGCCCGGTCGGCGACCAATAATTGTTTTCAATACAGAATTGAAACAGCAAGCTGATCCCTTCCTTTATTGTACCGGGGACAATAAAGAACTGGAAAATATAGGCGTAGCTTTCCAGAATAGGTCTCGAAATTCGATTTTTGAGGCCTATTATGATTCCAAGCCAGCGCGCCCTATTCGATATACCTGATGACATAGCCTATTTAAATTGCGGGTATATGTCTCCTCTCCTTAAGCAGGTATCTGACGCCGGAGTCTCCGGCGTCAAACGCAAGTCATCCCCGTGGGAAATGACCCCTGCTGATTTTTTCACCGAAAGTCAGGAGGCTCGGCGCCTGTTCGCCCGGCTGGTTAACGCAAATGAAGCCGATATTGCAATCGTCCCCTCGGCCTCCTACGGGATGGCCACGGCAGCAAAGAATCTGCCCATCGATAAAAGCCAGCATATTATTGTTCTGGAGGACCAGTTCCCTTCCAATATTTATTGCTGGCAGGAACTGGCCAAATCCAAAGGCGCAGCTCTTAAAACAATACCCGTTCCGACAGACAAGGACTGGACGTCCGCTGTTCTGGAAAATATCGAAAGCACAACAGCCATGGCGGCTCTGCCGCACTGCTTCTGGACGGATGGGAGTCTGCTGGATCTCGAGGCAATTGGCACCCGACTGAGAGAAGTGGGAGCCAAGCTCGCCCTGGATGTCACGCAATCGCTTGGGGCCATGCCACTCGATGTGCAAAAAATCAAACCCGACTTTCTGGTTGCCGCCTGCTACAAATGGCTGCTTGGGCCCTATAGTGTCGGGTTTCTTTATGTGGCCCCGGATCAGCAAACAGGGGCGCCGCTTGAGCATAACTACATCAATCGCAAGGGTTCTGAAAATTTCGCCCGCCTGGTCGATTATCAGGAAGAATTTCAACCCGGAGCCACTCGCTTCGATATGGGAGAACGGGCCAATTTCGCCTTGATGCCAATGGCCATTGCAGCGCTTCAGCAAATCCTCGATTGGGGCGTTCAGGATATATATAAAACACTGGCGGCAAAAACCGCCGCTCTGGCGGAGGCAGGCCAGGAAATCGGCTTGACATGCGTAGAATCACATCTCAGAGCCGGGCATTTTCTGGGGCTTGAATTTACAAATGGCGTCCCGGATACTCTCTTGAGTAAATTGGCTGAAGACAGAATATATGTATCTGTTCGAGGCAATTCCCTTAGAGTAACACCTCATCTGTACAATACGGATGAAGATGCGGATCGGCTGATGTCGGCTTTGAGAAAAACGACAGGAAAGTAAGGCAAATGGCTATCGACTTGAAAAAAATACGCACAGAGACTCCTGGCGTTAAAAATCGCATCCATTTAAATAATGCTGGTGCGGCCCTGATGCCCTCTCCTGTTTATCAGGCGATCGTGGACCATCTGGATCTGGAAATGGAAATCGGTGGCTATGAAGCCCATGCCAGAGCCAAACTCGCCTGCGAGAGAACCTATGATGCCATCGCCGAATTGATCAACTGTCACCGCGGGGAGATAGCTTTGGTGGAAAACGCAACAGCAGGCTGGCTGATGGCCTTTCACGGTATGAGCTTTGAAAAAGGGGATCGGATCCTGACAGCCGAAGCTGAATATGCCAGTAACGTTATTTCCTATTTACAACTTGCCGAGAAAAGCGGCGTCATCATCGATGTGGTTCCCAGCGATAATGAAGGCCAGATTGACCTCGCTCAGTTGGAAAGCAGAATTGACGACAAGGTGAAACTGATCTCCATCAGTCACATTCCGACGAATGGCGGCCTGATAAACCCTGCCGAGGAAGTGGGAAAGATCGCTCGTGCCCATAACATCCCGTATCTGCTGGATGCCTGTCAGTCTGTCGGGCAAATCCCGATTGATGTGGCCGCGATCGGCTGCGATATGTTATCTGCAACCGGCCGAAAGTATCTCCGGGGACCAAGAGGCACCGGCTTGTTATACGTTCGCAAAGAATTCATGGACTGTCTGGAACCTCCTTTTCTAGATTTACATAGCGCTGATTGGGTCGCATCAGATCGCTACGAACTACGCCCCGATGCCCGCCGTTTTGAAAACTGGGAAAGTTATTTCGCGGGCCAGATTGCCCTGGGTGTTGCCGTCGATTATCTGCTGGATATCGGAATAGAGGAAGCATCGGAACGATTATGTGCTCTCGCCGCCAAGGCAAGAGCACATTTATCCGAGATCTCGGGCATCACTGTTCAGGATATTGGAAAACGAAAAGGGGGCATGGTCACCTTCTCCCATGACCGGATTTCTTCAGACGAGCTGAAAGAAAAGCTCGCGGATCATCATATCAATGTTTCCACCTCCAGCCGGGGATCTACCAGATTTGATATGGAAAAACGGGCACTCCCAACTTTGGTTCGAGCTTCATTCCATTATTACAATACGGAAGAAGAACTGTCCGAATTTATTGAGAAAGTCGCTTCTATTACAAATAAATAAAAGCCAGTCAACTCAGAGGGAAACAGGCATTGTATCGATCTGTAAGATCACGCTTTTGTTATGGAAGCAGACACCTTTCATAACAAAAATTAACGATTTGTTAAGATGCGTATATTAGCATTCCATATCAAAGCGTAAAATGCGTAGACCGGTATAGAATTTCCGAAAGGTGAGTTATGTTTCCATCCCCCATTGGCACGTCCACTGGTGGCGTACAGCCCTCAGTTCCCGTTCAAAAGGCTTCTGCACCAGAAGAATTCCCTGAAACTCAACCTGCTCAAAGTAACAAATCTGCAGAAAGCGGCGGGCAACCCCCTGTTCCCGGGAATAGCGGCGTTCCAATCTCTGTAGAAGCAATCACAGCGCTTCAACAGGTAGAGGAAACGGTATCAGCTGACGGTCGGCAAGAGGTTCGAAACGCACATGAAGGCGGAACACAGGATGCTGCCAGGCTGACAGATAATGCTGAAACTCATCAAATAGTACAAACGTCTATTGAACGTGAGGCCGTACAGTCAGTACAAAACCGTGAAGAAGAGGTTGCTGATGTTCCTGCCGGTGAAGAAACCGACACTGCAGGCAGATCTGTGCGGAATCCTCTCGACTTGCAGATTTAACAAATCAGGCCCGTGACACCATGATAGGGTCGGCAACGTCCGTTCAAATTCCGACGATTTCACCTCGGCAAGAAACTGCTGTTCAGTCAGCCGTAACGGAGGTTCCTGTGCAGACGGTCGTTCCAGAAAGTCAATCCGTTCAGCCTGTCGCAGATGCTCAAGCCTCCCAGCAAAATGCCACTCCCCTGATTGCCATATCCGGTGAATTGTTGGCAGCCTTGCAAGGGGAAGAGAAACCTGCTGAAAAGGCTTCACCCGAAGCGGACGTTGAGGACAAACCGGAAGCCGCGAGGCCAAAAAGCCCCAACGAGACTGACATCGGCCTAACACCGGAAGAAGAGGTGCAGGTTGATCAGCTGAAAGAGCGGGACCGCGAAGTCAGAACTCATGAACAGGCCCATGCGACGGTTGGTGGTGAATATGCGAGTGCTCCCACCTATGACTATGAAACAGGGCCGGATAATCAACAATATGCTGTTGCCGGTGAAGTTAAAATTGATACGGCCCCCGTTGCTGGAGATCCGGCAGCGACAATTGCTAAGATGGATGTTGTTATTAAGGCGGCACTTGCCCCGGCCGAACCTTCCTCTGCTGACCGCGCTGTTGCGGCACAGGCCTCTCAAAAGAGAACAGAGGCTCAGGCTGAATTAACAGCCCAGAAAGCAGAGGAGCATTATGGAACCGTGTCGCCTGACAAGCAGACGGAAAATACAAGCGCCTCCCCTACTGATCCCAGTGCTGTGATCAATTTATTCGCCTAACCCCGTCCCGTTCCCTTAGAATTCTGAAACAGCATGTCCATGATGAAGGGGTCCATGACCGCCGCCAAGACCAGGCGCCTCTCCAATGGCAAGCTCGACATAGCGAAGCCCTCTCTCCACACTATCAACAAGGCTGAGCCCTTGCGCTAGTCCGGTTGCGACAGCGGATGATAATGTACAGCCGGTACCATGTGTATGGAGGGTATCCACCATTGGGTGGTCGAACAGATGAGCCCCATCACCTGTCACCAGAATATCGGTGACGACGGCACCTGGCAGGTGTCCGCCCTTTAGCAGAACTGCCTTGGGTCCCATCGTCAGCAGCTGCTTTGCAACTTCCTGCATATCTTCTACGGAAGAGATTGATCGGCCGGTCAAACATTCCGCCTCAGGAATATTCGGAGTTAGAAGCGTTGTATGTTTATGCATCAGACGGCTGGCAATCGCTGCCTGTGCCTCTTCTGCCAAAAGCGCTGCGCCTCCCTTGGCAATCATCACCGGATCCAGCACGACAGGCGGGAGATCCGTTACCGTATCAAAGTAATCGGCAACGGCGTGGATAACTTCTGTCCGGTGCAACATTCCGATTTTTATGGCGTCCAGTCCAATATCTTCCAGAACGAGCCGTATCTGTTCTACAACAAAGGCCGGATCCACCGCTTCGATCGCCGTGACACCACGCGTATTCTGAGCTGTCAATGCAGTAAGTGCAGTCGCGCCATACCCTCCAAGCGCAAGGATCGTTTTGAGATCTGCCTGAATACCGGCACCTCCCCCTGAATCCGATCCAGCAATAGACAGAACACGACCGATCATTTTATTCCCCTTCACGATGAAACCTTGCTCACCTCAGCCACAATTGCATCGACAACTTCACCGACAAGCTCTGTATTTTCCCCCTCGCCCATCACCCGGATCAGAGGCTCGGTTCCCGACTTTCGGATCAACAGACGCCCTGTATCGCCAAGCTTGTTTTCTCCGTCCTGAATGGCTTTCTTGACCACATCATCCCCCAATGGGTCTGTCTTTCCGAAACGGACATTTTTCAGGATTTGCGGGAAAGGCTCGAAGCTCCGGCAGAGTTCACTCACGGGGCGTTGCTGCTCGACAATAACCGATAACACCTGCAAGGCTGCGATCAACCCATCTCCCGTCGTCGAGAAATCACTCATGACCATATGGCCCGATTGTTCCCCGCCCAGGTTAAAACCGTGGGAGCGCATATACTCAACTACATATCGGTCGCCAACGGCCGTCCGGATCAATTTGAGTCCTTTGCCTTCCAGAAACTTTTCCAGTCCCATATTGGACATTACGGTTGCAACAAGTCCACCACCGCGCAGCTGGTTTCGGTCCGCCCAGCTACTGGCGATCAGAGCCATCAGCTGGTCCCCGTCGATCAGATTACCCTTCTCATCACACATGATAAGACGGTCAGCATCTCCGTCGAGAGCGATCCCCAAATGGGCCCCTTCGTCCATGACCCGTTGACACATGGCCTCCGTTGAGGTTGATCCGCATCCCTCATTGATATTGAACCCATTGGGTTCGACACCCATAGATATCACATCGGCTTCGAGTTCCCAAAGAACGGTCGGCGCAACTTTATAGGCAGCCCCATTGGCACAATCGACAACGATCTTAAGACCTTTTAGCAGCTGATCTCGCGGAAAGCTGTTTTTCGCAAATTCAATATACCGACCTGCGGCGTCATCGAGCCGTGTTGCCCGGCCCAGAAGCTTTGAAACCGCAACTTCGATACTGCCAGGGTCGTCAATCCCTCTCTCGATCTCCAGCTCAACCTGATCGGATAATTTGTAACCATCCGGACCAAACAACTTGATACCATTATCCTGATAGGCGTTGTGAGACGCGGAGATCATCACGCCAAGATCGGCCCTCAGGGAACGGGTCAACATGGCAATCGCCGGCGTCGGTAGCGGTCCAACCAAGACCACATCCATGCCGACAGAGGTAAATCCGGCGGTGAGTGCCGGCTCAACCATATAGCCGGAAAGGCGTGTATCTTTACCGATAACAACCCGATGGCGGAAGTTACCCCGACCTGCGAATTTCTTCCCCGCTGCCATGCCGACTTTCAGAGCAATATCAGCTGTCATCGGAAATTGATTAGCAGTTCCCCGAATGCCATCTGTTCCAAAATACTTTCGCACCATATCCCCTCACGCCTTTGTAAGCCTTGCATTCTAAGACCAGTTACCCGTCCTTCAAACCTGTTTTTTCGATATGTTCCCAGACGGTCAGCGCCTGACGGGTTTCAGCAACATCATGCACCCTGAATATTTGAACGCCCGCGGCATACCCGTAGAGCAAGGCTGAGAGAGAGCCTCCGATCCGCTGATCCGCTTCCCCGGTGCGATCAAGCCGTCCAATAAAGGATTTTCGGGAAACACCCAGCAAGAGCGGGCAGCCCAAACTATGGAAAAAGCCGAGCCCTTTTAACAAAGAAAGATTGTGCCCCAGGGTCTTACCAAACCCGATACCCGGATCAATCGAAAGTCTCTCCCGAGGGATGTCCGCCTGGATGCAGGCCCCGATCCGACCTTCCAGATAGTCATAGACGTCGAAGAGAACATGATCATAGACCGGATTGTCCTGCATGACTTTAGGATCAGCAGCACTATGCATCAGGCAGACTTTCGCCGAACTTTTCGCCGTAACAGACAAACTTTCGCGATCATAGTCAAGCGCGGTTACATCATTGATAATATCAGCGCCCGCCTCGATTGCCGCAGCCATAATCGATGCTTTGCGTGTATCAACGGATAGAAGAACATCCTTTTCCCGCAATGCCTTTATCACTGGAAGAACACGTGCTTTCTCTTCGTCCAGCCCTACCAGATCAGCACCAGGCCGGGTACTCTCGCCGCCAATATCAAGAATTGTAGCGCCGTCCTCAAGCAGTTTTATGGCCTGCTGTTCAGCCTCGTCGGAATGGAGGAAACGTCCTCCATCAGAAAAGCTGTCCGGCGTTACGTTAACAATCCCCATAATCAGGGGCTCATCATGTCCCCAGACGGTTGTTTTCGCAGCATAGTCTTTAAGATGGCTGATCTGCTGCATGAGCCGGTTCTGTATGAGATTTTCCTGTACTGCCCAGTCTTCGACCTCTGCAAGGGCATGGTTGGAAAGCACAAAGCGACCGCCTTCAAAACGAACGGCAACTTTCAAGGCGGAAATGTCCTTACCCACAATCGGGGCCAGATAAACCTTGTCAGAAGAGGAAAGGCCCCGCGGTAATGCGGAGCCTTTTTTCGTATCAACCATTAAAGATCCTTCAGGAGCCTGGTTGTGGTTCAGGCTCCATTCCGCCTGTTCCATCTGCATCCGGCTTTTTATGACCATCCGCCTGAGGAACCGCAGATCCTGGTCCCTGATCAACAGGACTGTCATCGTCTTCCGGACGGTTCAGATCTCCGCCATCCATCAGGATCTTGATTTCGTCACCGCTCAGAGTTTCGTATTCCAGCAATCCTTTGGCAATCCGATGCAGTTGGTCATTGTGATCCGTCAGGATTTTGCGAGCCGTTGTTTCGCCTTCTTCGACGAACCGCCGAACTTCCTGATCAATCAGTTGCGCTGTTGCGTCAGACACATTCTTCTGCTGTGCCACAGAATGTCCCAGGAATACCTCTTCCTGATTGGCACCATACATCAACGGTCCCAATTTATCGGAAAGACCCCATTCGGTCACCATCCGCCGCGCCATATCAGTCGCCATCTTGATATCACCGGAGGCTCCAGTTGTAACCGCATCGTGACCAAAGATCATTTCTTCAGCAATCCTGCCGCCCATGGCAACAGCCAAATGGGCAAGGCACTGATCACGGCGCAGGGAATAGCTGTCTTTTTCCGGCAGACGCATCACCATACCCAGAGCCCGGCCGCGCGGAATAATCGTGGCTTTATGGACCGGATCGGACGCTTTCATATGCATGCCAACCAACGCATGGCCGCCTTCGTGATAAGCTGTCAGCTCTTTCTCTTCCTCTGACATGACCATGGAACGACGTTCGGTTCCCATCATCACTTTGTCCTTGGCTTCTTCAAATTCCTGATGCGTGACCAGACGGCGTGATTTGCGGGCTGCCAGCAAAGCTGCTTCATTCACCAGATTGGCAAGGTCAGCTCCTGAAAAGCCGGGTGTACCGCGGGCGATCGTCCGAGCATTCACATCGTGGGCCAACGGCACTTTACGCATGTGAACTTTCAGAATTTTTTCACGGCCAAGAATATCGGGGTTAGGGACAACAACCTGACGGTCGAAACGACCGGGGCGCAACAATGCAGGGTCCAGAACGTCCGGACGGTTGGTTGCCGCCAACAGAATAACGCCTTCGTTAGCTTCAAATCCATCCATCTCGACCAGCAACTGGTTGAGAGTTTGTTCCCTCTCGTCATTACCGCCGCCAAGACCGGCACCGCGGTGACGGCCAACCGCATCGATCTCATCAATGAAGATGATACAAGGGGCATTCTTTTTGCCCTGTTCAAACATGTCGCGGACGCGGCTTGCACCGACACCTACAAACATTTCAACAAAGTCAGAACCGGAAATCGTGAAGAAGGGAACATTGGCCTCACCGGCAACAGAGCGTGCGAGCAAGGTTTTACCAGTGCCCGGAGGGCCAACCAATAAGCAGCCTTTAGGGATTTTACCGCCCAGGCGCTGATATTTCTGAGGATTTTTCAAGAAATCCACAACTTCTTCGAGCTCTTCCTTGGCTTCCTCGATACCGGCAACATCTTCAAAGGTAACCCGGCCATGTTTTTCAGTCAGAAGCTTGGCTTTTGATTTACCAAAGCCCATGGCTTTTCCGCCGCCGCCCTGCATTTGGCGCATAAAGAAAATCCAGACGCCGATCAACAGAAGCATCGGGAACCAGGACAGAAGTGTCGCCATCAACAGGCTGCCTTCTTCTTCCGGCGCCGCTTTGATGGTTACGTTACGCTGCTCCAGCTTTTCAACAATGTTGCTGTCCTGCGGAATGTAGGAGGAGTAGGATTGCCCGTCTTCAGTCCGACCAGTAATAGTCTGTCCCTGAATGGTAACTTCGGTAATCCGGCCACCATCAACCCGTTGTAAAAACTCGGTATAGGATAAGGTCGATCCAGTGCCTCGTTGTGATGAGTCATTGAATATATTGAACAAGGCAACAACAAGCAGTCCAATAACCACCCACAGCACCACATTTTTTCCAAAGAGATTCACGAAAAATCTTCCCTTGCACAACCGGCCATTGACTGCTCGGTTTAGTTAAACCACGCCCATTTTCATGGAAACATCTTAAATATAAGTCAATTTCACAGACATCCAATAGCAGACGTCAAAGAGACCCATCACAAAAGATTGCATTTGGGATTGAATACCATTTCAAAGCGCCCTTGCGCAATGCCCATTGCCTTGGAATCATAGGAAAAGAGAGGAACGGAGGCTAATTTGTCTCCAGACCAGATCGCAGGAAGATTTTTCTTCACAATTGTCGGCAAATCTCCAACATCTGCTCTTGCATCTGATTCTTTAAGAATGCGCCAGCCTTCCTCGCCTATTTTTCGAATTTCGAAATCGGACGACGAAATGGATTGCTGCTCCAATCCGTGATCCAGAACGACATACCGATCATCCCACTGCTGAGATGCCCGATCTTGCATCTGCATAATCGGCAATCCCTTCCGTCCTGGCTCCCGGCAAATCATCCAGTCCCCTTTATGAAACCGAAACTGACAGCCATAAAGTGTTGCCGTCTTCAAATTGCGATCGGTTCGAATTTTTGACAGCAATTTTTCAAGGGTGGACAAAGAGGGACCTACGCCGTCTCCCCGTACGAAAATAAAAAGCCGCTGCAAAAAGCGGATTGCAATTTCCTCTGGCATTTTCTGATAAAAATCATGCCGGAAGCTGACAAAGCCAAAGGGACTGATAACTGGAAATTCAGACATGTAGCCTTGTGTCATTGTCTCCAGCGCCTGCTCAGCCCGTTGCAATCGGGAACTCGACAATGCCAGAGCCTCCATATTGCTTCCGGGCAGTGCTATCAGGGACCGCAGGACAGATCCCAGCTGAGTACGGGTATAGGCCGGATTTTCGTTGCTGGGATCATCAATCCATTCTTGTTGCCGAGACACCAAATACTCACGGAGTTCCGCTCTTGAAACTGTCAGGAACGGTCTGAGCAAAGACATATTCCCGCGCTGTGATATGGATTGCATGGCCGCAAGCCCCTGGACGCCGCTTCCCTTCGACAAGCGCATCAAGAGGGTCTCCAGCTGATCTTCCAACTGATGGCCTAGCAACAATCTGGAAATCCCTAGCCGGTCGCATTCTTCAAACAGCAAATCATACCGCGCTTCCCGCGCTGCTTTTTGAATACCGGTTTTTGGAAAAGGTCCCTGCCATTTGAGGATCGTCTGCTCAATACCAACGCTTCCCAGCCAGTTTTTCACTTTCAAAGCTTCTTCAGCCGCTTCCGGTCTGAGACCGTGATCAACGGTCAACGCCCACAATGGGATCTTAAGACGGCGGCAAACATTGGTCGCGATAAGGCAGGCTGCCAGACTATCCGAGCCGCCCGAGACGGCAACGGCCAATCCTCCCTGCCTCTCGCTTTGGACAAGCTGCGCCTCCAGAAGGCCCTCAAGCTTTGCAGATAGATCACAGGTCATCGGAACGTAATGACAAACAACTGGTCAGGAGCAACCGAATTTTTGCCTTTCCCGATTGGCGATCCTTTTCAAGCGAGCTGGAAGGGCCGTAAATTGCTTGTCCAGTTGCTGGAAGGTGACACACGCCTCTTCTGTCTGTTCCATACGGCCCAGCGTCATCGCCAGTTTCAGCAGATTATCGGCAGCTTTCGAGTTTTTGGGATATGTCTGATATCCGTTCAGGAAGGCCGATGCCGCATTAGGATAGTCACCACGGACATAATGCGTCTCCCCTAACCAATACTGGGCATTCCCGGCAAGTGCATGCTCCTTGTTTCCTTCCAGAAACTGAGTAAATGCCTGTTCCGCCCCGGCATAATCATCTTTTCGGATGAGAGAAATCGCATAATTATACTGTTCCGCGGGTGCAGCGCTTGCAGGCGGTGTTGCCGCAACAGCTGTTCCTGTCGTTTCAGCTGGAGCAGAAGGTGCTGTTGTTGCAACGGTACTACCGCCCTCTGCGGGGACACGCAAAGTTCCCAGAAGCTGCGTTCCTTTTGGCAAGCCAGAGTCCACTGGCGAATTTGTATCGACGCCAGCTCCAGAAGGTTGTGATGGAGCTGAAGCCGTTCCAATACCACCAGTTCCGCCAGCAGCTAAACCGCCATTGAGCCGGCGTTCGATTTCCGACAAACGAAAATCAACATCAAGGACGAGTTTATCAAGACGTGAAGAAAGCTGATCTACTTTGAACGCGACTTCTTCCATCCGGCCGGTTGCCTGGCGCTGTTCCTGCTCCAACGCGTCAATTCTCGCTGAAAGCAAGGCTGCCGCTTCCCCGCTTGCCCCGCCAGAGGAGGCAGAGCCGCCAGGTGAAGGAGCGGGAACATTCTGTCCCTGAAAGACCTTGCGCTGCACATTATTGAGATCGGCTTCCAGTCTGTTAATACGGTCAAGCAAAGCCTGTACATCACTACTTTGAGCTTGGACAAATGAGGAGGTCAGAACGGACGGAAAGAAAGCCAATGCCATCAAAATGCTTGAGACAGCAACAGTTCGACAGAAGGGTTTCAAATAATATCTCACTTTAACACCTATTCATTTTCGACAGACATTCTTGATGCCGCCTGGAGACTCGAATAGCACCTTAAGAGTCTATTATGACCAAACAGAGGCTTTTAACAGGTTACACCATAGCTATTCATCACAAAAAAGCCCGCCACCGAACTCCAGCAATGCTGGGTCGGCAGCGGGCTTTTCAAAAGAGTTCGCTGTTAGTTTACAGCCAGAACACCGCGCCGGTTCTGCGACCAAGCAGCTTCCGTATGCCCAAGGGCCACGGGGCGTTCCTTACCATAGGAAATCGTGGAAACACGAGAGGAAGAGATACCCAGTGTTACCAGATAATTCTTAACCGCCGTAGCCCGACGTTCGCCGAGAGCAAGGTTGTATTCACGCGTGCCGCGTTCGTCAGCATGTCCTTCGATCGTCACAGTGACAGTTGGATTGGCTTTCAACCACGCAGCCTGACGCTGTGCCGTTGCTCTCGCTTCATCTCCAAGACTGAATTGATCAAATCCAAAGAATACACGATCACCAACATTCAGGACCAGGTCTTCCTGGCTTCCTGGCTGTACCTGGTTCGTACCACCACTTGCAGATCCACCCGTGGAACCAGAGGAGCTTCCAGCCTGGGACGATGCGCCCCCACCAGAGCTATCGCCGGAGTCCTGTGGCGCTGTTTCACATGCTGCAACTAGTGTCAGTGCAGCAAACATACTCAAGAATTTAAGGCCAAAATTGAGCCGCATTTACTTAACTCCCATCCTCTGGAAATCTATCTATCTGGGTATCCCAAGTAAAACTGTACCAATTTCATATCGGTACTGCCTGTCATTGAAATATTATCCCCCTAAATAATCTCACTTGTTTACTATACGTGTGCTTATTCACGGAAGCAAGGGTGACCACGCTGGATCAGATCCATCCCTCGGTGTTATTACTTCCCGTTCGTTATACCCTGTCAAATCAACAGACCACAAGCGAACTTTGTCATCCCGCCCATCCTTCTTTCCCGGAATTTGCCGGAAAAAAACCAGAACGCGCCCGTTTGGCGCCCAGGAAGGCCCTTCATTATGAAATCCTTCCGTCAGAATACGTTCTTGAGAGCCATCTGTTCTCATTACGCCAATAGAGAACTTCCCTCCAGTCAATTTGGTGAATGCGATCAAATCCCCGCGCGGAGACCAAACAGGTGTGCCATAATTGCCACGACCAAAGCTGATCCGCTTCACATTTGCCCCATCTGCATTCATCACATAAAGCTGTTGCCGTCCTCCCCGGTCCGATTCAAACGTAATCTGGGTGCCATCAGGCGAGAAAGAGGGGGCTGTATCGATACCAGGATGTTTGGTCAGTCGTTTAAGCGACCGGGTCCTGAGATCCATCAAATAGATGTCAGAATTTCCATTCTCAGCCATACTCATAACGACCTGATTGCCCGACGGTGAAAAACGCGGCGCAAAAGTCATACCTGGAAACTCACCCAGAACTTCCTGCTGCCCTGTATCAATATTGAACAGATAAACCCGCGGACGGTTATTGAAGTAGGAAAGGTACGTTATTTCCTGCTGGGTTGGTGAAAAACGCGGTGTCAGAACCAGATTGCTGCCATCTGTCAGAAATTGATGTTTCTCTCCATCCTGATCCATAATGGCCAACCGCTTGATCCGGCGATCAGCCGGACCGCTTTCCGACACATAGACGACCCGCGTATCAAAGTAGCCTTCTTCGCCCGTCAGTCGTTTATAAATCTGATCAGCAATCAGATGAGCTGTTCTGCGCCAGTTTGTCGGCGAACTAAAATATTCTACGCCTGTCAGGTGTTGTTCGGAAAAAACGTCCCAAAGGCGAAACTGCACATTGATCCGTCCGTCCGGCAAAGCACGAACAAGACCTGTCGACAGACCCTGGGCATTAATTTTTCGCCAGTTGGAAAAAACGGGTATCCCTTGTAAATCGGCCGGTTTTTGCAAAAATGCGCGTGGATCGATCGGTGCAAACAATCCTGATCGTTCCAAATCAGCACGAATGACTTCGGCAATTTTCTGACCAACCAGTCCGGCTGTTTCGGTCTCACTATGAAAGTCGGATATGGCGATGGGAAGCGGTTGAATATTCCCCTGAGTGATATCAATAACCAGCTCAGCACGGGTTGGCAAAGCGGATGCCAGCGATAGTAACATGGCTATTGCAACATATCGCCCCAGTTTCATCAGCTTAAAATCCATGACACTCATCTTCCAAACATCTCCTTCGGATTAAACTTCATTTTAGTATCCTGCCAACGTTCATATTTATCAATCGGCAATTGATAGGGCTGACACTGCAATACTGCACGGATAGCACTTTCAGTTGCACTCCGCTCGAAATTACCTTTGTAAACAGGTTGCCCCCCAGCCATCGGAACTCCCAATATTTCAGGCCTGCGCCTCACTGTACCATCTTTATTAAGCGATATTCTTAGGGTGACAATGAGTTCATCAGCCTTAACACCTCCTACTGGCGGAGACCAGCATTTCTCAACTTGCTGCCTGAATGCATCTTTCTCGCTTATGCTAAGCGGCAAAGATGTGTCCGCCGCCCGATCTGATGCGCTGGCCACCTTTTCAGCAGAATTAGACTTTTTTGTGTCAGCTTCCTTATTGGGTTTACTGGACTGCTCTTTTTTCTTTTTATCCAGCAACGCTGAAATCTGCCCAAGATCGAATTTCTTCTTGGGTTTTTCTTTCGGCTTTTCAGGTTTTTGGGCGACTTGCTTCTTTGATCGCGGCTTAACTTTTGGTTTCGGAACAGGTTTAGGTTTATCCGCTTTTTTCTCCGGAACGGGTTCAGGTTTCGCCTCCGGTTTTGGAGTTGGTTTTGGAGCAGGCTCGGGCTCGGGCTCTGGGACAGGCTCGGGCTCTGGCTTGGGGGTCGGCTTAGGCTCTGGCTTGGGCTCTGGCTTTGGCTCTGGTTTTTTCTTTGGCTCCGGCTTCGGTTTTTCTTTTGGCAGGTTGGTAATTTCGGCAATCTCGACAAACTCTACCTGAATAACCGTCGGTTGCTCCAGGATTTCGGGATCCTGAAAGAGGGGGAGCCCTGTATACATGAGAACCAAAAAGAGCCCATGCAAAACGGCTGATATGATAGCGGACAGCTTCATAAGGGACCCGGTTTACTTCTGTTTCTCTTTGTCAGACTGTGCGGCTTCTCTAGCACCACCGGAGATCATCGCAACACGCGTGAAACCGGCCTGGTGAATTTCGCCCATCACTTCAAGGACACGGCCATAATTCACGTTTTTGTCACCCCGGACAAAAATCCGCTGGTCCGCTTTGGCGCCAACGACCGCTGTCAATTTGGGAACCAGGTTCTGAAGCGCGATCTCCGTGTCTTCAAGAAACAACCGGCCGGCCTGATCGACACTGATCACCAGGGGTTCGTCATTCCCCTGTACTGTTGTTGATTTCGTCTCCGGCAAATCAAGGGGGACCCCGACGGTCAATAGCGGTGCCGTCACCATAAATACAATCAGTAGAACAAGCATAACATCGACAAAAGGCGTTACATTGATTTCCGACATCGCCTGATGGCGACGCCGTCTCCCTTTTCCGGTAAACGCATCGTAATGATTGCTATCCATCGGCGTTATCCCTGATCCAGTTGACGAGACAGGATGGCCGAGAATTCACCGGCAAACCCTTCAAGGCGTGTCACCATCCGCTGCAAATCGTTGGAAAATTTGTTATAGGCCACAACAGCAGGAATAGCGGCGACCAGCCCCAAAGCTGTCGCAAACAAGGCTTCAGCAATTCCGGGCGCAACCACGGCAAGGCTTGTATCCTTGGTGGCAGCGATAGACTGAAAGCTGTTCATAATCCCCCAAACTGTCCCAAACAGGCCCAGAAAGGTTGCCGTGGAGCCAACCGTTGCCAAAAAGCCAAGATATTTCTCCAACCGCTCCACTTCCCGGTCGATGGCAACCCGCATCACCTGATGGATCCGAGCCTGCAATCCTGTATGGCTGTTTTTCTCCAGGCCATTTTCGGTAGACCGTAACCATTCACGCATGGCCGTCGAGAAAAGCATGGCAAGAGGGTTGTCAGGACTTCCGCCCACCCGCTTGTACAATTCTTCCAGATTTCCGCCTGACCAAAAGTCATTTTCGAACTCATCAGAATCCGCTGTTACGCGACGAAACCGAATTATCTTGTCAATAATAATGGCCCAACTCCAGAAAGACGCCAGGATCAGGACCACCATGACAGTCTGAACAATGATGTCCGCCCTCAGGAAAAGGCCAATCATTGAAAGGTCGTGAGAAACACCGCCCAGTGCTTGTGCGGCCGTCAACGCTTCATTTTCCATTATTTCGTCGTGGCTCCTGATGAATAGATGAGTGAGGAGAATTTAGTTTTGATTTGCGGCGAAAAACGGGCAGGACGTCCGTTCTTTTGTAGACAGGCAATCCGAATATCACTTTTGACAAGGATTTCGCCTTGCTTCAACACAGTCTGTTTCAGCCGCATCGTCGCCCCTTTTATTTCCGAGAGCGAGGTTTCAACGTCCAGAGTATCGTCCATTCTCGCGGGTTGCAGATAATCGATATGGCAGTCGCGCACAACAAAATTAAGCTGTTCCTCCATCATCATCTGCTGTTGATGAATACCAAGGCCGCACAGCATGTCCGTTCGCGCCCGCTCTATGAATTTCAGATAGTTGGCATAATAGACAATGCCGCCCGCATCCGTATCTTCCCAGTAAACCTGTACCGGAAAGCAATGCACCGGCGGGGCGTCATCGCGTTGCTCCAAACGACCGATCATCTGCCTATCCGTCGTCACGTGGCGGCTCCTCAATCAGGTTCATTTGATCCGAAAGGGTTTTGGGAAATCCCAATCCCAGATGATCAAAGGCCGCTTTTGTCAGCATCCGCCCCCGCGGTGTTCTTTGCAGAAAGCCCTGCTGGATCAAATAAGGCTCAATGATATCTTCGATGGCGTCGCGCGGCTCTGACAAGGCTGCCGACAAGGTTTCAACACCCACCGGGCCCCCAGCAAAATCTGCGGCAATACGAGTGAGATAGCGCCGATCCATGGCGTCCAGGCCCCGTTTATCCACTTCCAGGCGGTTCAGTGACGCATCCGCTTCTTTCGCACCAACAACCTGCACACCGCCAACAGACGCAAAATCCCGAACGCGGCGCAGTAGCCGACCGGCAACCCGGGGCGTTCCGCGGCTTCGATTGGCGATTTCCTGCGCTCCTTCTTCACTCAATTCAAACCCCAAAACCCGTGCGCCTCGGGAGACAATGAGCTGCAATTCGTCTGGCTCATAAAAATTCATCCGAAGGGGAATACCAAACCGTTCGCGAAGCGGCGTTGTGATCAAGCCGGAACGGGTTGTTGCGCCAACAAGTGTAAAGGGCGGCAAGTCAATACGGACAGACCGGGCAGCAGGCCCTTCTCCGATAATCAGATCCAGATGAAAATCTTCCATCGCCGGATAGAGAATTTCTTCAACTGCCGGATTAAGCCGGTGGATTTCATCAATGAACAAGACGTCGTTTTCTTCCAGATTTGTCAGCAATGCGGCAAGATCACCAGCTTTACTGATGACCGGTCCCGCCGTGGCCCTGAAATTGACCCCCAATTCACGGGCCACGATCTGAGACAATGTTGTTTTTCCAAGGCCAGGCGGCCCAAAAAACATTACATGATCCAGCGCGTCCCCTCTGGTTTTCGCAGCTTGAATAAAAACGCTTAGATTTTCCCGAACTTGTTTTTGACCAATAAAATCACCCAGAACCTGAGGACGGAACTGTTGCTCATAGTCATCGCTTTCACTGCGCTGGGTGGTTACAAGACGGTCTTCGGTCATGCTGCCAGTTCCTTCAGACCTTCAGTAATAAGCGCTTCAACTGTTGCCTCACTTCCCAACCGGCGTCCAGCAGCAGCGACAGCGCCAAAAGCATCAGCCCGGCCATATCCCAAATTAACCAGGGCAGAGACAGCATCTCCCGCCGCGGCTTGCGGTGTCGCTTGTTGGGTATCTGTGGCTCCGCTAGCGGGAGCAGCCGAAAAGGCAGCCGGTCCCAAATCCAGTTTCGCCACTTTGTCTTTCAATTCTGCAGTGATCCGGCCCGCGACTTTCGGGCCAACACCGCTCACACGTGTTAAAGCTGTTTTATCGGCAGCGGCGACAATTTGTGTCAGTTCATCGCTACCGAACAAAGATAAAATCCCCAGCGCAACTTTTGCACCTACGCCTTGCACGGTCTGCAAGAGACCAAACCAGCTTTTCTCGCCTTGATCCTGAAAGCCATATAAATGAATGTGATCTTCGCGAACGTGAGTTTCGATGAACAAAGAAACCGTGCCGCCAACCTCAGGCATGGACCGTAAAGTACGTCCGGAGCAAAATGCCAGATATCCAACGCCGCCAACATCAATAATAATCCAGTCTTCACCGAGACTATCAAGACGCCCTGTCAGCTTTGCAATCATCCTTTTCCCCCAGCCATTGTAACGGCTTTTCCAAGATTTCTTCGGCTGCCGGCATAATGGGCATGGCAGATAGCAACGGCCAAGGCGTCAGCCGCGTGTTCATTGGCAATCTTGCATCCTGGCAGCAACATACTAACCATCGCATGGATCTGTTCTTTTCCGGCATGCCCCGCCCCAACAACCGATTTCTTGATTTTGTTAGGCGCGTATTCTTCAACAGCAAGATTGTGAATTGCCGGAACCAAGAGCGCAATACCGCGCGCCTGTCCCAATTTTAGCGTGGAGACCGGGTTCTTGTTAACAAAGGTTTCCTCGACGGCAGCTTCCTGCGGCTGCCAGTCAGCAATGACTTTCTCAATGCCTTCATAAAGCTGAACCAAACGGCCGGCAAGATCGAGAGACGCATCAGAGGCGACAGCGCCATTCGCCAGATGCCGAAGAGAATTCCCTTCGGCTTCAATAATACCCCAACCGGTATGCCTTAATCCCGGGTCAAGCCCCAATAAGCGCATAGAATGGCCATCCTTCGTTGATCAGGCGTCCATCTTTTCAAGGATTTCATCAGGAATGTCAAAATTGGCGGACACCTTCTGAACATCATCATTATCTTCAAGGCTATCGATCAGCTTGAAAACAGAATTTGCTTTATCCTCTGTCTCTACCGGAACCGTATTACTTGGTTTCCAGACGATGCCAGCCTCTTGCGGCGTTTGAAACTTCTCTTCGAGTGCTGCCTGCACATCGTTGAAGTCTTCCAGCGCGCAGGTAATTTCGTGAGCTTCCGCGTCGGATTCCACATTATCAGCCCCTGCTTCCAGGGCAACTTCGAATATTTCATCTGCATCAATATCGGAGGCGGCGTAGATGATCTGACCGATATGCTCAAACATAAAGGAAACCGAACCGGTCTCTCCCAATGCGCCGCCTGACTTGGAAAAAGCAGCCCGAACCTCAGCAGCAGTCCGATTTTTATTGTCTGTCAAAGTCTCCACAATGATTGCAATCCCGCCAGGGCCATACCCTTCATAGCGGATTTCATCGTAGTTTTCGCCTTCCGCACCACTGGCCGCCCGCTTGATGGCCCGATCAATATTGTCTTTCGGCATATTGTCAGAGCGCGCCGCTGCAATAGCAGTTCGAAGACGCGGGTTCATTTCGGGGTCCGGCAATCCGGATTTCGCCGCCACAGTCAGTTCGCGGATATGCTTGGCAAAAATCTTCGCCCGCTTCTTATCCTGCGCACCTTTACGGTGCATGATATTTTTAAACTTGGAATGTCCCGCCATACTTCTTCTCTTGATATTCCAGGAAAACGGCGTTCCCCTGTCTTTACATTTGAGTGAGCAAAACCGACAATCGTAACCCGTAAAGTCGGTTTTCCTTACTTTCCTGTTTCTTATTTACCGCAACGTCCCGGTTCCCCCAAGACAAGAATGCGCTTCAGGGGAAAATAATTTTGTTATCAGGCAGATATATTTCTGTGCAGCCTCACCGTATACCGGCTTTTTCCAACGCCTGATAAAACAGCTTGAAAAATTCGACTTGAGAAGCGCCTTCCTTTGATTTGATCTCAAGTGTTTTCATGAACTCCTCCGACACAATCATCTTCCTTGCGTAATTGCGTACCGTCGACAGGCCTGTGGGTTGCGTCAACTTTTCCGATGCCAGGATTTGCAAAAGGTTCAGGCCCAGCTGAGTATTGTCTTTGGCTTGCCTTGAGAAAGCCTCCAGGACATCAAGCTGACTGAGTAACTCCACAGCGATACTGTCCAGCCTCTCACTGATTTTATCACAGTAATATTGTTGGAAACCTGCTTTGGATGTCATCTCCTGCAACTTTCTCAGCCAGGCAATGGTTGCGAGGGGAGGGGTTTTTGTCTCCAGAATCAATTTGAAATTCTGCGCGCTTTCCAGCACGGGTAGCAGATAATTGGCGATCGTCCTTTTATTACCTGCCCCGATAACACCGTTACTGACTTTTAGAAGTTTTTCGACTTTATCGAGAGGGTGTTCAACGTCACTCAACATTTGGGCGACCGTTGTACTTCCTGTCATGCGCTCACATCTCTCCTGAAGAATTTCTACAACTTCTTCACCACCAATATGCTCTCCTTCAGAAATCTGCAGTCGAGAGAGGATCCTGCCATGATAAAGCACACTCTTGTAAGGGTTGTTCGCAACGAAGGATTTATTACCTTTCAATGTTTCCAACAATCGAACGGTTAGTGCCTTTCGCACCTCAGGAAGAAATTGATCTCGTAGCAAAGCATTCATCCGAATAGCGCTTTTATGCATATCTGGCTCAATTTCCTTAGCGCCGCGGATAAAATCAATCAACTCCAGCATGGCGTCGCCAAGATTTTGCTTTTCACCGAGTAACTTCTGCAAATAAACAGACGAGGACAAGAAATCGCCGAGATATCGATCCAGCATCTCCAGCACATCCGGATCATCATACTGGTTTAGCCAATCTAGAATTTTTTCGAATTTCTCGTCGAGTGTTTTGGTCGATTGGAAATACCGCGCCAGTGCCATCATAAAGGCTCGGCGCCAGTCAGGCATTTCCTTCGACGCCTTGGATAGCCTGATTAAACTGTCATTTTCAATATCCGGCACTTGATCATCAATCGAAATTTCTTTCAGCCGATGAAGCGCGTCATTCGTAATTGAATAGAGCTCCAGCACGCGATCATTGACTTTCTGACCGGTTTTTTGCACTTGAGAAATAGCGACCCGCTGCACTGCGCCTTGGAGAATTTGTCCCGTATCGTTCAAACGCTGCAAATACCCATGATGATACAAAAGTTCCAAAGGGGTTATTTGCCACCCCTCCATCGGCTTGCGGAGCAACTGGAAAACAGCGCGGCGCGCATCAGGTTTGTAGACATCCTCGACGGATTGGCAAATAGGCTCGATCAGGTCAACGGCATTTTGTTTGGCACCACTATTCCGGTCGCCGTCAAAATAGATTTCCTTGTCATGAAAAACCGGATCCTTGGCATCGAATGTTACTTGCAGCACCTTGACGCCTTCAAGGCTTTTGCTGGATTTCAAGGTCTTGGCAAAATCTATCGCAATTTCTTTGTCATCGCACACCTTCTGGACGGTCCATGATCCGGAACGCTGCCCATGTACTTCAAAATGTCGCTGCGATTCTGACAAATCACTCTCCGGAGAATACACGTTACTAATATATGTCACCGGAAAAGTAGCATTATACTATTAATAAACTACAAATAATTAGTGGCTCCACACACCTCCGAACCTGTCTATGACATGCATCACATTCCTATATTGGATGGCATCGCCTCTTGGAGCCGCGGCCCTATTCGAACAGCAGATGCTGCTTTTGTCAGGCCTGTCTTATCGTCAGTTTCCACAAAGAAACCGCACACGGTCCCGGGCCCGGACGCTGGCGTAAATCTCCCAGCCGAAATTTTGCGGGTAAATCGTCGGATGGGTTCTTCTTTTTCCATGCCGATCACAGAATTATAATCACCGCACATACCGGCATCTGTCTGGTAGGCGCTCCCGCCCGGTAAAATTTGGACGTCGGCTGTTGGGACATGAGAATGACTTCCGACAACCGCCGAAACGCGTCCGTCGCAAAAATGTCCCATCGCCATCTTTTCAGACGTCGCTTCTCCGTGAATATCGACCAGAATAAAATCGTATTTCTGACCCAGTTTTCCGGTTTTCAGTATTTTTTCAACTGCGGCGAAAGGATCATCCAGTGGGTCCATAAAGACCCGTCCCATCACCTGGACAATCAACACTGTTTTACCGCTTCGGGTTTTAAAGGCCGAAGCTCCTCTGCCAGGAGTACCTTCCGGATAATTGAGAGGGCGGATTAATCGTTGATCCCCGGCGATATAGGTCATAATGTCTTTTTGGTCGAAACTGTGATTACCAAGCACGACACAATCTGCACCGGCTTCATAAAAACCAAGACAGATCTTTTCTGTAATACCAAAACCCGACGCTGCATTCTCTCCGTTTACAACGACAAAATCCAAATCAAGTTTCTTTCTCAAGTCAGGCAGATATCGGGTAATTGCCTCCCGCCCTGATCGACCAACCACATCGCCGCAATATAAGAATTTCACTGAATTTTCCTTGCTTCTTTTTCTGTGATAATCC
>JBDWHS010000024.1:0-11435 GCA_039975135.1 Sneathiella sp.
TTTAAATAAAACTTTAATTGAAACGCTTCTCTCTCAGAAGGCAATCAGCCGGGAAGATTATGAGCGTGTCTGGTCTCTGCATAAAGCTCAAAACGAAACAACAAACACCATTCTCACGACATTAGGAATTACATCAGAAAAAGACATCGCCGACACACTCGCATCCCTTATGAGTAGTGTTGTTGTTGAAGAAGAAGATTATCCGGATTTTCCTGTATCACCTGAAAAACTGCCTCATAGCTTCTTGAAGCAATCCAGTGTTATTCCATTATTCGAAGATGACAATTCGATTACACTCGCCATGAGCAATCCACTTGATGATTTTGTTGTCAATGTCATCACCATGAAATGCGAAAAAGACGTTTTTAGCCGGGTTGCCCTGCCAACGGATATCGAGCAACATCTTTCAAGACTGTATCTTCAACCAGATGCAGGCACAGACAATCAATCCCCCGAGATAGAGTTTGAAGCCGATATCGAGAAACTTCGCAATATCGCCAGTGAAGCCCCGGTTATTAAAACCGTCAATAACCTGATATCCGAAGCTGTTGAAGCCAGAGCCTCAGACATTCATTTTGAGCCATTCGAAACCTCGATGCGCGTTCGTTACAGGGTGGATGGTGTTCTTCGCCCGATTCCCTCACCCTCCAATAGCGACCGGCTCGCTATCATCTCCCGCATCAAGATCCTTGCCAATCTGGACATCGCAGAAAGACGTCTCCCTCAGGATGGACGCATTAAACTTGTCGTCCGGGGCAAAGAAATTGATATGCGTGTTTCCACGCTACCAACGCTCTATGGTGAAGGGGTTGTACTCAGAATTTTGGAACATTCAAAATCCCTGCAAAGCTTTGAAGAACTGGGCTTTAATTCATCAGAGCTCTCTCAAATTCAAGCTCTACTCAAGAAACCAAATGGCATCATTCTGGTGACAGGTCCAACCGGGAGCGGCAAAACAACGTCTCTCTATGCAGGGCTCACTCTTCTAAACAAATCTGATGTTAAAATTGTCACAGTAGAGGATCCCATCGAGTATCAAATTCAAGGGATCAATCAAATCCAGACACAATCTACAATAGGACTGGATTTTGCATCGGTCTTGCGGTCAATTTTACGGCATGATCCGGACATAATCATGATCGGGGAGATCCGGGATCTGGAAACAGCCCTCATCGCTATTCAAGCTGCCTTAACCGGGCATCTTGTCATCTCAACATTACATACAAATTCTGCTGCAGCCTCAATCACCCGGCTTATTGATATGGGGATTGATGAGTATCTGATCGCGTCCACCCTTGAGGGAGTCGTTGCCCAAAGGCTCGTCAGGAAATTATGCCCAGACTGTCGTATTAAGGCTGATTTTTCTACCTCTTCAGTACAAGACTCAAACCTCGAAGGCGTTCCTCCATTTGAACCCGTTGGCTGTGAGAATTGTAGTCAATCCGGATATTTTGGAAGATCTGTCATTGCTGAAATTCTTACACTCTCAGAAGAGATTAAATCTGCCATTGTTCAGCGCAGAGGCACAGCCGAAATTACAGAGATCGCAGAAAAAAACGGATTCAAAAATCTATTTGAAAGCGGACTTACAAAAGTCAGATCCGGAGAGACGTCCCTTGCAGAAATTTATCGGGTTACCCATGAAGGTTGATGAATAACATGAGCGAAGGTTTCAAATATAAAGCCATTGATGCTTCGTCCGGTCAATTGATAGAAGGTCTATTAGAAGCCACCGACAAGGAAGCTGCAACTGCTCAACTTCATCTTCAGGGACATATCCCTATTGAAGTCAAATCCTCGCAAAACAACTTCATTCTAGAGAGTTTAAAAAAAGACATCTCTGGCTCCCGTAAAATTCAAATCAAGGACGTTTCCACTTTTTGCCGAGAAATTACCTTGCTCTTAAAAGCCGGACTGACTTTGGAGCGTAGCCTGGAAATCACAAACTCAACGGCAAGCTCGAAATCCGTCAAAGCTCTCTTGAAAAAAATGTTAATCGGCATCAGGGAAGGCCGGTCCCTGACTGAAGTTTGTGCGGAAAACAGAGATAAACTCCCATCCCTTATGATTGACATGTTGAGAGCCGGAGAAGAAGCAAGCGCCCTCGCCACCGCATTTGACCGGCTTGCCCTCCACTATGAAAAGCACAATCAGACCATCGAGAAGATTAAATCCAGTTTGATTTATCCGGCGATCTTACTAATCACATCCGGCCTCTCTATTGTTTTTTTGATCACGTTCGTTTTACCGCAGTTTCAACCCATGTTTGAAAGCTCAGGTAAAGAGCTACCATGGCTTGCTAAGGGCCTGATTGAAGTCGGGGTATTATTCTCCAACTATTGGTGGCTATTTGCTTTCCTGAGCGTTGGCATAGTATTCATTACCCCCTATTATTTAGCCAAGCCTCACATAAAAAAGAAACTAGACATTCTTCTCCAGAAAGCACCGTTTATCGGCAAGCTTATCCTTGATTTGGAAGTCTCTCGATTAGCCAGTACACTCAATATGCTCGTTTCAAACGGAACATCTTTGAATAAGGCTCTCAAAGTCACGGCTGAGACTTCGAAAAACACGGTTACTAAAAATTGGGCTCAAAAAGCAGAACAAGACACAAAAGAAGGCAAATCTCTCTCTCATTCATTCGAGAAAGAAGGATTTCCGAGCATGGCCTGCCAGCTTGTGGCAATCGGCGAGGAAACCGGAAAGCTTGGCGATATGTTTGCTCATATTGCCGAAATTTATGAGCAGAATACTCTCCAGAATACCCAGCGACTCCTCACGCTTCTTTCGCCAACACTCACCATTCTTCTTGGCGGTGTTGTTGCCGTTATCGTTGGATCTTTATTGGCGACCGTTATGGAAATAAATGAATTTGCATTCTAAAGGCACCAGATGACATCTACAAAAAAACCCTCGTACAGAAAGAAAAAAACGGCAGGTTTCACTTTGCTGGAATTACTAGTCGCGCTCGCTATATTGGCCCTTCTAACAACTCTGGTGGCACCAAGAGTCATTGGGTATCTAGGTAGCTCCAAAACCAAAGTTGCAAAGATCCAGCTTGAGAATGTCGAGGCAAGCCTGGACCTCTATATGCTCGATAATGGATCCTACCCAAATTCCTTATCTGAACTTCTGGAGAACACAAAAAATTCACCGAACTGGGCCGGGCCTTATCTGAAAAGCAAAGAAGGAATTACAGACCCTTGGGGCAGGCCCTACCTATACAAAATGCCTGGAGAAAATCGCGACTTTGATTTGATATCACTGGGCGCCGACAACAAAGAAGGTGGCGATGGTGAAAACCAGGACATTAAGGCAAACTAAAAAGGCAGATTCAGCTGGCTTTACTCTCCTTGAGTTGCTCGTTGTTTTGACAATTGTTGCTCTCTCTGCATATTTGATAGCCCCACATTTCCAAGGGCGAAAAGGTAAGTCGGATATTGTATTTCTAACGGCAGAAATGCAATCTCAGCTTTCGCTCGCCAGGAGCATATCAATCTCCAAAAACAAACCCGTCACTTTCTCACTCGATGTAAAAAGCAGGTCATTTAATATTGATGGAAACCTTCCCACAGCCATTTCAGAGAATATCGACATCGAGCTTCTAGTCGGCACATCAAGTGAACAATATACCGATATCGGCAAAATTACCTTCTATCCAGATGGAACATCAACCGGGGGCAAAATTACTTTGTCAAAGGAAACTCATAAGCAGGTGATTGAAATTCACTGGATTAATGGACAGATAAAGCATGTTCAAACATAGCCATCTCCATAAAAAAACTTCTGCAGGCTTCACAATTATAGAGGTGCTTGTTGCAACTGCTATATTGTCTGTCGCTCTCACTGTGATATTCCAGAGTATTTCGACAGGAGCGATCGTGTCCAATAAATCCCAAAAATATATTGCGGCAATCCTGACAGCAGAGTCATTAATGGACAGAATTGGCAATGACTTACCTTTAAGGAATAGCAAAGAAACGGGGAAAACTGATCTTGATTTTAGATGGAAGTCAGTAATAAGACCATATAAGGACCGCATCAAGACACAGAGCCATGCCAACGCTACACTTCATGACATTAGCCTTGAGGTTTTCTGGGAAGAAAACGGCAAAAACCGCTCAATCAATCTGTATTCAGCCAAGATTCATTTACCCGAATGAATACTCGCTGCCCACTCCAACCACATATTTCAGGCTTTACGCTTCTCGAGTTGCTGATTGCCTTATCTCTGGCAGCAATTGTCTCCATCATGGTTTTAGGCAGTATGAGCTTCTCTTCAGGAGCTTGGCAAAAGTTGAATCAAGAAAGTGAGCACGTCAGAGACCTTCAGGTAACTCAATCCACCCTCAGAAGAATCGTCAAAAGCATTATACCGATAAAATTAACCAATTCTGAGAAGATCGATTTTCGGGGTACTGCCGATGATATGGAGTTTGTTGTAACGCGACTAGCACGTCTAGATGAAGGCGGGCTCAAAAGAGTGAAATTAGACGCTAAGTTCGATACGGCATATAAAGAGCTCCATTTGTCATGGCAGCGATATCAATACGAAAACAACCGGAATTCTAGATACGAAACATTGACTCTTCTGTCTGGTATTAGCTCTCTTAAAATCCGGTACTTTGGAAATCAGTCGGAGAATACTAAAACAAAGAAATGGTATTCTCGATGGGAAAAACAAAAAAGACTTCCCAGCCTGATTGCCCTCCAAATTGAGTATCCAGGTGACGATAAACGTGTGTGGCCGGAGCTTTATATTTCATTGGAATTGTCGGAAAAATGAGTACCATCGCCGAAGACGCAACCTGCTCCATCTGGAGGGTCACTCATTGATAACAGACCTTCCTATATGGCTATATTACATCCCTCTTCTCGCGTCTCCGTTTATGGGTAGTTTCATGAGTGTTTTAATCGTGCGCTTACCACAAAACGGGCACATCATATTATCTCGCTCAAAATGTAGAGAATGTCACAGGGCCCTCGGATTTCAAGACTTGATCCCTCTAGTAAGCTGGCTTTTTTTGAGAGGAAAATGTCGCCACTGTGAGGCACCTATTGGTTTGAGATATTTGACTATAGAAATTGCTGCCGTTCTTATCAGTGTTTGGTCTTATGCGAGCCTACCAAATGATCTGTATTGGATTGGATGCCTCTTTGGGTGGTGCCTATTGACACTTGCCGTTATTGATTACCAGCATTTTATACTTCCAGATTCTCTCAATTTATTTCTTGCCTTATTAGGGCTTTACATACTGTACGAACTCCCCGTGGACGATACATATGGTCACATTCTGGGTGCTTTAATCGGATTAGTAACCTTTTTCTCAATTTCTTTTTTTTACCGACTTGTTCGAAAAAAAGAAGGGTTGGGCTTTGGGGACATCAAGCTATTTTCAGTCATTGGAATATGGGTTGGCTGGAATGGTCTGCCGAGCGTTTTGTTGATCGCATGTGGTGGGGCCATCGCAAATATTCTCATCAGAAACTCACTGGGTCTGCGATTTATAAAAAATGAGAAAATCCCGTTTGGTACATTTCTCTGCCTCGGAGCTTGGATCATATGGTTATATGGGCCAATTAGGCTGGCTATTTAATAGGTATAAATAATGCACTCCAATCAATTCAAATACACTCAAAAGGATCGTCAGTGACAAAGACAATAGCCAATCCTCTCATTCAGAATATTCATGAATTTTTTGACTGGTGGTTTGCAGAGCTTCAATCGCTACTTCCGTCTGTCATTTCACGAAATCTACAAAGACTTTCGAAGCATTATCTGATCCAGATTAACAGCGATCGAATCTCAGCAATACATTTAACCACAAACGTTGAAACGACTCTTCTTAAGAAACATCTTCCTTCTTCAAAGAACATTGAACAAGCAAATAACCTTGTTAAGCAGTTAAAGATCCACGCAAATACTCCTGCCATTATCAACGCTGAAAATGTACTTAGAACTCGATTGGATTTGCCGAGGTCAGCACAAGGTTCTCATCTGGGCGGCATTGTCCAAAACCAAATTCAGAAAATAACGCCATTTAGAGCCGAGGAAGTTTTTTATGATTATAAACAGGTTTTCACAAAAGAAACTGACGGCAATATCACAATAGAAATTGCTATTTTACATCAGAAATTTGAACATTCTTATCGTGAGCAATGTTCTAGAATTGGCATACTCCCAGATAGCCTTTATTTCTCAGATACCGAGAAACTCAAAGATCACGATTTTACCTTTAAAACCAACTCTTCACCAAAACAGTCTTCAAAGGCTCTTTCGATAGTGAAAAAAATACTCTCTGTTTTATTGGTGATGCTTATTTCAATAATGCTTGTTCAACCACTCATTTCACAAAAAAATACAATCGCAGAGCACCAACAAACTGTTGAGAGTTACCGAAAAAAAATAAAGGTCAAGGCAACAATTGCTTCGAAAATAGCAGCACTATCGACACCGCATAATTTTGCAATTGATACAAAAAAAAATCGGCCTCCTAATTTCATTCTACTTGCTGAACTGTCAAAAATCATCCCGCCCCATAGCTGGGTATTTCAATTTCAACGAAATGCAAGTGCTATTAACATTCAGGGAATCTCTTCCAATACATCAGAGATTATTAAACATATTGAAAACAGCAAATACTTTCAAAATGTAGCCCTGGAGTCCGGGATTATACGTAAAGCAGGGTCATCCAAAGAGCGCTTTCATCTCAAGTTCGACATAGCAAGTGAGGTTAGCCATGATTAAGCCCAATACTGTCATGTCGAAGTCAATTGCCTTACTCTTGTTGGTGCTCACCATTCTTTCTATCATAAGTGCGTTCGACGTCTTTTTCTATCAAAGCTATACAAAAAACAGTCAGGAAATTACTAACCTCAATACTCTCATTTCAAAATACGAAAGCCGGCAAATCAATATAAAACAAGCGAGGCGGCATCTTGAGAAAATACAAAAAGCGACGGCCGAAAACCACTTCTATTTGATAGAGAAAAAGAAGTCAGTTGCCATTGCCAATCTACAAAACAAATTGAAAAATCTCCTCCTGCAAAAAAAGGGAATATTGCTGAGTTCGCAGCTCATTCAATCTGCTCAGAAGGATGACTCTGAACGCCTGACCATCAGAGTAAAGACCCGCCTTAGCCCAGCCAGTTTACGCTCAATATTATATACTCTCGAAACTCAGCGGCCGTTCCTCCATATTGATAACCTGATTATCCAACCCGTAAAAACATCCAATTCGCCAGAGACATCGTCAAAACAGGAGCTTGATGTGGAAATGGATGTCTCTGGATACAGGAAAGGGTAAGCGCATGCTGAAGATGTCTAAAGTGGATCGCACTCTAATACTCCTTCTGGTTTCTTGTATTGCAGCCTTGTTTGGAATTTTCAGGCAGCAAGAGGCCATCTTCACCTCAAAAACAGAGCAACATGTATCACAGGTAAAAGACTATACGCCTATAGCATCGTTAAAGCCCAACCCTACCTACGCGAATGAGAAAAATTATACTGCAATTGATCAAAAACCTCTCTTCTATAAAGAAAGACGGCGTCCTCATGTCCAGAAGCAAATAACACAGAAAAAAACCATCATTCGAAAACCGAAATTGAAGATTATTGGAATCATTACGGAAAAGAACAATCAAACCGCCCTTATTCAAAATGAGAAAGCGAAAGGTGTCATCGCTTTTCATCGAGGCGATAAAATCAGCGGCTGGACGATAGAGGAAATAACATCCAAAAGTGTTACATTGCAGCGCAATGATATGCGCGAGAAATATTCTCTTTTTGAATATCCTCCACTGCCAGAAGGGAGCATTCAGCCCGCACTGGACATAGACGAAAAAATCAAATATGAAAATATCGATGCCGCAAACTAATTTCGCAACATCCCACCCCCTTGAACAACGCTCTTTTGCCTATGGTGCCCTAGTTTTTGTTGTGGGTTTTTACCTTGTCAAAATAAGCATCTTCATCCGCCTGATTGGGCGGTCGCCATCCCAGTTCCATTGCATAATTGTTTAGCTTGTTGATCCGGGAGACAAGATACCTAAAGGTTTGGCGATCCCTAGATGGCACTGCTTCCGGCTTACGGTATTTCCACAAACCACGAATTTTCAAGAGAGCATTATAAGCTGCCGCTTTATAGATAAGTGAGCTTATGGCCTTTGGGTATACGTTCAGGATCAGGTCCGCAGTCGCAATAAGCTGCCCAAAACGTTTCTCCTCATAGTAATGCTGCAGGAGCGTATTGGCCATAACGGCGATGGTCTCTCGTTTATTCAATACCTGCAAATAGATACCCCGTTCCAGAGCAATATCACTCATCGGGAACCCTTTGCGAAGCCAACTATCCCGCGCGATATTACCTCCACTCGTCGTTTCGAGATTATGAACTTGCCCAGTACTCTCATCAATAAATTTAACAAACACATGAAGAGGAGCGGTTGAGGCCGTTACATCCAAGCCCAGTTTTTGCCCGAGAGCAATAAACAGAAACGGCATGGAAATGCAGTTCCCTTTCCGACTATCCAGGTAATTTCCAAGTAGCTTATTTTTAATTTTCGTGCCTTTGGGATCGGAAAAATCATAGGTAAAAGGGTTATGTTGGTTCCAATGGCCTGCCTTATAAAGATACTGACGCAGAGCATCCTTCTTTTCCATATTGGTTTTCAGGCCTTTGGCGTTAATCACTTGAATCATCTCATCAAGACGCGCCATCTCCCGTTCAATATCAACAGAAGGATCAATCATCCGATCAATCATTAGTTTGCTCTGAGCGAAATCAATCTGAGCCTCCGGCACAGAAAGCAGTGCATGGACCTTGTCGAGTTCTTGTTTGTCAACAACGCCAACAATGTGCTCATTTGCCTGTAAGGTAGATGCAATAATGCAAACCCAAAGAAATATGGGAACGTGCAAAAAAACTATTCGTCGTCTCATGGTCTCATGCCACTCCACATAACGTCTAACTATCCAGAAAATCTTAAAAAAAATTTCACTCACTTTGCCAAAACTGGCCATCTATTGTGCCGACCGTCTCCCTGTCGACAACAAAAGCGGTAGATCATCGACGACTTCGAACTTAGCCGCATCCGCCACCATCAGACCGTCGAGACTATCGTGAGACAGAACAATCTTGTGCGAAGCCCCCGGCACCCTCTCAAACTCACCCAGCGGCATCCAGGTCGAAGCATTGTAGCGTTGTTATGGTGACTTTTAATGCTGCTTAGCTAAGGATATCCATATCTGCAAATGAGAATGAGATTTTCTCATCACATAACTCAGATAACGAATATACTTTGCGATCATGCTGAAATTCATTCCTGACAATTTTCAGATGCATAAATTGAGTCAACCCACCTCCAAATTCAGATAAACGTAATTCACTGACATCATAAAAATAAATGATAAGCTTCTTCGCACCTTCAATTTCAGATTCAGCCAACGTCAGGACTAAATTGTACTTCAATGATTTATGTTCCATGTCTAGGCTTATTCCTAATACACAATTGGAACCCAGAAGACGTTTATTTAGCTCATCAAGATTAATCATTGGTTCTTCCTAGTTCCTCTCCCTTTGAAACCATAAGCAGGCCCATATTCATAAGTATGGGTATGAGGATCAGAATGGTATTCAGCGGCATTATTATCACCGTAACCATGGTCCGTATAATCTGTTCTTTTAGTTTGTCGACCATACTGATCATATTCTACTTCTGATGTTTCCGTTTTTCCAGTTTTAGGGTTGTATTTATCATGCTTAATGGATGGAGTACCTGGAGAAACTTGATGCGGTGCATTCCTACTCCAAGCCTCGTCGGGGAGAAGAGGACCATCATTGTTATCTGACTTCTTAAACCAGTCCTTAATCCAGGTCTTACATTGCTCATAAATTCTCGGAGCATGATTAAAAAGCTTCCTAAGCGCTTCTCCTCTGCGCTTAGCTGCTTGCATTCTCGACAACCCATCCGGATCTACGTAATTGACAGGATTGCCGCCAGTATAGCCATAAGTATTGATCCCTCCGTTGAGACCAATCGGGTCACTCTGCAGGTAACGACCGGTGGTGGGGTCGTAGTCGCGGAAGTAGTTGTAATAGAGACCGGTCTCTGCCTCCTCCCGCTGGCCCGGGAAGCGGTTGCCATTGGCGGCGCTGCCAGTGAGGCTGTCTTCAGAGCCAAACGGCAGCTGTGTGCGATCCCACACCACGCTGCGGCTGGCATCCGTCATCAGGGTCGGCGCTCCCAGATGATCCGAATGAATGTAAGTCACACTCTCCCCGCCATTGGGCACCAACTTAACCGCATCGGCCACAACAGACGGCAAGTCATCAATCACTTCAAACTTAACCGCATCCGCCACCATAATGCCATCGAGACTGTCATGGGAGAGGATGATCCTGTGCGAAGCGCCCGGCATCATCTCAAACTCACCCAGTGATATCCAAGCGGAAGCATATGGAATTTTTAGTCTAGGCCTTCATACGTCATACATGTTGCAGAATGCACAGTGTTATTTTGCATCCAAATTTGCAGGCCTAGTGCATCATAATCATAGCACATCGTGACGTCGCCATTATCATACTCCACGGGGCCATCGATTTCATCCGCAGAGCACCCTAACAAAGTATCAAGAGCTTTCAATTCTAAGCCAATCAAATTGTACTCTTTATATAAAAATTCCTTATACGATGTAATAGATACAACTTCTCCATCTGAAACCGCAATATTTATCTCGAATTCTGATATTTCGTATGCTTCCCAACCTGTCGCATCTGGAGGCTCTGCTATATAGGTCGCGTTAAGTTTTTTAACATAGTGATCAATCCCAATTCCGATTTCAATCAAACCAAGACTCTTATTCGGTATCCAATTCCATTTTAATGTCATTGTTTTTTTGTCCTACTATGCTCTACGCCTTTACTTTTCCTCGCTGCATCTTGTCTTACATTGTACATTTTTTGTTTAAGTCGATTTCTTTCCTTCTTATTAGATGCTGATTTTAACCTTTCATCAAGCTCCTGGAGCTGTCTATCTGCCTTATTTTGAGCACGCCCGCTATCCCCATGCTTCTCATTTTTGCTACTATCCTTTTTCTTCTTACCGGCTGGATTCTTTACAGTACATTTCTTCCCATCGCTCTCTTCATCTGCTCTTTCGTTGAGTGATTCCTGAACAGCCTGTGCGACTTGATACGCTCTATAAGCTCTATAGGCACTATACCCAACGCGAGCGGCTGTAACGGCACCAACTCCAACAGCCACACAGACACCCGTTCCACACACCAGTCCTTTTGGATCTGTATAATTGACGGGGTTACCGTTCCCATATCCATAAGTATTGATCCCACCCTCAAGTCCAATCGGGTCACTCTGCAGGTAACGACCGGTGGTGGGGTCGTAGTCGCGGAAGTAGTTGTAATGGAGACCGGTCTC
>JBDWHS010000025.1:0-179493 GCA_039975135.1 Sneathiella sp.
GATGGCTTGAAGGCTGATATTTCCAAGCCAGCGAAATTTGATCGCAAAACTGTTGCTGATCGCGCAAATATGGCGAACCTGGCCGCACTCGAAATGTTGACGGAAACGGTTGCCGAAAAAAATGCAGCTCCGCTGACTGAAAAAGCGGGTGACTTGCATGGCTTGGCCCGGGAACTTGGCGATATTACGGGCTTTATCGAAAAGCTTGGAAAACGGTCAAAACGAAACTGATTTCCAGCAGTCAGACATAGCCTGAGATCGAAAAACCGGCCCCTTTTCAGGAAAGCCGGTTTTCTTTTGCCCGATCAGGAAAGAGGCCGCCACGCACCATGAAAACTCAGCGGTGTATGATGTTCTAACTGAACGGTTGCTAAAGGCCCGGCACTGACCGCTGAGGCATCAAGAATAGCAAGGAAACTCTTCCCGTCCTCTCCGCTCAAGCACAAGGTCAATAACCAACCTCGATTTTCATCCTGCGGTGCCTCTGGATCAGAGGCTAGGACGGCCTCTCCCGCATGTACCATCGGACCAAAGTCAAAACTGTCCGATTGCCCGGTCTCAAAATTGTATTTTGTAAGGCCTGAATGAAAAATTGCATTGTGGTTGCCAGCTGTCGCATAGCCGACAGTATGGCGATGGCATCCAACCGCATGCAGGATCATGGGGAATTCGCTGGATGTCTGATCGAGGATTGCCTCAGTGACTTTTCCTGAGATCGGATCAATCTCATACCGGCGGGAGAGGCCTTTGGCATTTGCCAGACCCAAATGGCCATCCATGATTGTTCTGAAAGCTGCTTCCTCTCCCAGGAAATGATCGGGTTCGTCATAGCCGATAAAATCGGCAATGATTTTGCCCTTTTCCTCATAGGCATTGTAGCTGTGCCACATCCAACTTGCCGGGGCTTCCGCATAAATCGGTTTCTGATCTCCGTTTTTATGCAGGATTGCCAGAAGGGAGCCTTTTTCAGGTTCCCAGGACAGAGCCTCAGAAAAGGCTTTTCGCCCGGTCATCATCGGCAGGAGATTGACTTTTGCCGGATGCAGATTGAGAATCACATAATTCTCGGTAACAAAGAAATCATGCATATACGCCATTCTGGGCAGCGGCACAGAAAACTCGTTTTTAATCGAGCCATCCTTTGCCTGGATGACGATATAGGCCGTCATAACTTTACCAAATGACGTGCCGAAAAGAATCCAGTCTCCAGACTGGCTGTCAAACTTTGTATGGGCTTTGACATTCTGCAGGGCGCCAGAGCCAATAACTTCCTGTCCCTGGGTCTCCAGAGTGGTCCCATTCAGGATATAAGGGGCGGAGACTTCATCAAAGGCATAGAGTTTGCCATTCTTATAGACCGTACTGATGCCTGCCTGGCTTTTGATGGCCGGCGGCCCCAGATTTTTCCAGAAACCCCCTGGGGCAAGTGTCGTCCAGGTCTCATTGATCAGTTTCCCGGCACGCACTTCTTCGAGCAGTTTTTCTGTTTGTACATATTTATTCTGATAGGTGACTTTGCCGTCTTCAAAACAAAAAGCCTGGATCATGCCATCGCCATCCAGCAGGTTGTTTTTCCGGATGCCGCCTCGGTCGAAACGGCCTGGCCCGTTGCGATAGAGTGTACCTTTCAAGCGCTCCGGTACCTTACCTTGTACCTTCGGTTGGTAAGTATGTTCCTGCTCAAGCGTTTTGCCTAGTAAATGTTGCCAGTCCAGTCCGGCTTTCTTCAGGGATCCTGCTTCCATCACTCCCTCCATTCCCAATTTTTTCTGAGTTGTCCGGCAAAATGTTTCAAGTCGGAATATCAGATTAGTAAAATTAAAACTTAACATCGTTAAGATTAAGATTGAACTTAACACTGTAAAGATAACATTGTAAAGACTGTGACCATGGTTACGAAAAAACAGAACTATCATCACGGTGATCTGCGGCAGGCGCTGACACAGGCGGCCTTGTCTGTGTTGAAAGAGGAGGGGATTACCAAAATCTCCCTGCGGTCGATTGCACGAAAAGCGGGGGTAAGCCAGGCTGCCCCCTACAGCCACTTTCCCGATAAAAACGCATTGCTTGTGGAAGTCGCGGCAGAGGGTTTCGAGACCTTTCACAAAGCCCTGAGAGAGCCTTCCCCAAAAAGCGCGCAACAAGCAGATCTGAAGGGCTATCTCTTTAAGTTGGGAATTGCCTATGTCCGTTTCGCGCTGGAGAATAAACCACTTTTCCAACTTATGTTCGGTGATGCTCTGTCTGATATCCCGAAAAGCGAGCGCTATATGCAGGAGGGGCAGGCGGCCTACGCCGTGATTGAAAAAGCGGTACAGCGCGTCTCAACCGATCCCGGCGCTCCCCTTGCGGCCTGGTCTGTCGTGCACGGCCTTGCCACTCTGATGGTAGACGGAAAAATACCGGTCACAAAAGACCTGGAGCAACAGGTGATTGATGTGCTCAAGTTTCAGTCATTTGTGAAGGGCTGACCAATATCCTGCTAATGGGCGCTGACACAGCTAATCCTGGCTTGAGGTCAGTTTGTCCGGCTATCTTTTCATTTTTTTCCTGCTTCGGAATGCAGCTGCTTTCGCCCGATTACCGCATAGCTCCATAGAACACCATCGGCGCCGGTGGTTTTTTGTGGTGTCGTAGAACCACAAAGGGCATACGGGGCCTTCACAATTGCGAACCAAGGCTGGATCAATCTCTGCAAGGAGGTTTGCGATACTTCTGGCAATGGGCAACAGAAGATCAGTCGCATTGCCAATAATCCAATGTTCTTCCAGTTGAATTGAATTCTTCGGGGAAATAGTAGCTTCTACATGAACAGAATAGTTAAATTTCACCGGTGAGGAGAGAATACCGTTCAGGTGCTTGAGCCCAGTTTCAAGCTTCTCCGTCGGTGCGTCGCGCGGCGAATGCTCAAACATATAATTCCTAAACCACTCTCGTAATTCTCTTGCACGGGATGCGGCATTGCTCAGCTCATCATTTTGAAAATTGTCTAGGCAATATTTCACCTGATCTTCTGCAATCAGTCCAGCCTGCAGCATCCAGAGAACAAGATCTTTGCCATTTTCAAGCCAGTCGAACTCGATCGTAGTCGGCGCGCAACGGGTGTTTAAAAAATCCAACGCTACATGGTCGCCGATAAAAATCGGATCTGGACGGCACTGATTGGTCAACACTTGTTCTCCTAATTTCTCTATCAGATTAGTAACCTTTTAAAAGTCGTTTGACAAGTTACTATATTATGAGTAACTCTTTATTTATTGTTTTAAAGGTTATTATTTACCTGCATTAATAAAAGGATCTATGAATGACACATCTGCTATACATTACCGGCTCACCCAGATCGGAAGGATCTCACAGTCTAAAAATATCGGATGCCTATGTTCATCAGAGGATAAAAGATGATCCGGCACTTGATGTAATACGGTTGGATCTTTGGGATGGCCGGTTACCGGAATTTGATGGGGACAAAGCTGCCGCCAAAATGACATTCTTTGGTATGGGGAATATGGACAAGGATCTCCAGTCTGCATGGGATGAAATCACCGCTATTACGGAACAATTTACACAGGCTGATGAATATGTCTTTTCCGTTCCAATGTGGAATGGCGGTATCCCCTATAAGCTAAAACAGTATATTGATATTATCACTCAGCCAGGCCTGCTTTTCGGATTTACGCCCGAAGACGGCTATTCCGGTCTACTGAAAAATAAAAGAGCAACGGCCTGTTATACATCCGGTGTCTATGCACCGGGGAGCGCCGCAAAATATGGACCTGATTTCCAATCCACTTATCTGGATTGGTGGTTTGATCTTGTTGGGATTGAGGACGTATCAGCCCTTCGCTTCCAGCCCACTTTGATGACAACTGATGCAATTTCAGATCAAGCCAAGGCCGAGGAAAAAGCGAGGGACCTTGCCACCTCGCATGCTCGGTAAACTAACTTCCGGAAATCTTATTGAAAAATAAATCCCCAGTTGCAGACACCGGTTGCATAAGGGGAGAGACAGATATGATTTTCTGGAGAAGATGGCTGGGGAACCTGGACTCGAACCAGGATTGACGGAGTCAGAGTCCGTTGTCCTACCATTAGACGATTCCCCAGCAGGACCTTGCCGACGTCAGTCGGTAGGGCGGTCTGATACCAACTCCCTGAGTTCTTGTCAACAAAGGATAAAAAGGACCTGCGAATAATTTTTTTCTGAGAGGTTGGAAGGAAAACTGTTACTCTGGAGGAAATTGGCCGAAAGGCCTGAAATTATGCTCCTGGAGGGCACGTTTGAGTGACAGTAACAAATAGTCCGAGGCGAGGGCGCGACGGGCGAAGGAGATACCGAAAGAAACCGGGACAACAGACTGCAAAGAAAGGCAGATGGTCGCATACATATGGCGCCGTTGATCTGGGGACAAATAATTGCCGCTTGCTGGTTGCGAAACCGGAGGCCGGCAGCTTTCGGGTGATAGACAGTTTTTCGCGGATCGTCCGGTTGGGCGAAGGTGTCAGCAAGACGGGACAATTGTCGGCGGGGGCAATGGACCGAACGGTTGAGGCATTGGGTATCTGCGCCGATAAAATGCGGCGGCAAGGTGTGTCTCGCATGCGATGCGTGGCGACGGAAGTCTGCCGCCAGGCGGGAAACAGTACAGAATTTTTGGCGCGGGTGAAGGAAGAGGTCGGGATCGATCTTGATATCATCACCACTGAGGAAGAGGCAGGTCTTGCGGTGGATGGATGTTCGCCGTTGCTGGATCATCGCAATCGCAACGCCCTGGTTTTTGACATTGGCGGGGGCAGTACGGAACTGGTCTGGCTGCGGTTGCGGCGCGATCAGAGAACGGAAGTGCTGGGATGGACATCTATTCCCTATGGTGTTGTGACCCTCACTGAGCGTCACGGGGGTGTAACCCTGTCGGAGACGTCCTATCAGGATATGATTGCCGATGTGACGGAGCATATTCACCGGTTCGAAGAGCAGCATGGCATCGCCGGTATGATCCGACAGGGGCAAGTCCAGATGCTGGGGACCTCTGGCACGGTGACAACATTGGCGGGTGTTCACTTTGGGCTGAAGCGCTATAATCGGCGGCGCGTGGATGGTGCCTGGTTAAGTGCTGCAAAAATGATCGAGATTTGCGAGAGATTAGCCAACAGTGACTATCGGGAGAGGGTTCTGGAGCCTTGCATAGGGGAAGAACGAGCAGATCTTGTTGTTTCCGGTTGCGCCATTGTTCAGGCTATGCATAACACTTGGCCGATTAGAAAATTGAGGGTTGCAGACCGAGGCGTTCGTGAAGGACTTCTGGTTGGCCTGATGAAAGACGCAGACCGTGAGCATGAACTGGCCGATGAGGCCCAGCCCGCTGCGTCAAGAGAAAGCACAGTTTCATGAGTGGAAATGGCGGAAAAAAGAAGAGCGGCGCGAAAAGCACGGAGGTGACAGGCCGGCTTTTGCATACCAAGGTTAAATCGGCACGGGGCCGGAAATATTCATCCAAACTCTGGCTGGAGCGTCAATTGAATGACCCCTATGTCATTGAAGCGAAGACACGGGGACTGCGATCCCGTGCGGCGTTTAAATTCATGCAACTGGATGAACGCTATAAACTCCTCAAGTCTGGCGATTCTGTTGTCGATCTTGGGGCCGCCCCTGGTGGCTGGACGCAGATTGCTGTGGATAAGGTTGGATCCTTGAAAGGCAAGGGGCAGGTTCTGGCTGTCGATATTCTGGAAATGGAACCTATTCCGGGCGCGGAAGTAATGCAGCTGGATTTCACCACGGATGATGCGGATACCCGGGTCAAGGATGCCCTGGGCGGCCCGGTCAATGCTGTGATTTCGGATATGGCGGCGCCAACCACCGGTCACCGGCAGACAGATCATTTGCGCATTGTCTATATGTGTGAGCTTGCGCTTGCCTTTGCTGAAGATGTTCTGGCGCCTGGCGGAATTTTCGTCGCGAAAGTTCTAAAAGGTGGAACAGAAAATCAATTGCTGGATCAGCTCAAACGAAGTTTTGCGACAGTCCGGCATGCGAAACCGGATGCCAGCAGACCGGATTCGCGAGAAGCCTATGTGGTGGCCACCGGTTTTAGAGGTTAGAGCGCAGCTATTGTATTTGCTGGCGTTATTTTGTTGCGCGGGCGTTTGATTTTTGATGGCAATAGTTTCGAAAAACGGCTGTTCCATTACGCTCTTTCAAAAAAAGTCGATTGCGTCTGATTTGCACTAGGAATTTAAAAAAGTGACTGTATGATTGCGCTGCAATTCCGAAGGAGTTGCCATGAAAATCCGAGAAGCCTTTACATTTGATGATGTCTTGCTGCAGCCTGCGGCTTCAGACATTCTCCCTGCCCAAGTTCACACATCCTCCCGTCTCACCAATGAGATCGAGTTAGGGATTCCTCTGATATCCAGTGCCATGGATACGGTCACCGAATGCGGTATGGCCATTGCAATGGCTCAACTGGGCGGTATCGGGGTTATCCATAAAAATCTGTCCATTGGCGAACAGGCGGACGAAGTACGCCGCGTCAAGAAATTCGAAGCCGGAATGGTCGTTAATCCTGTGACGATTTCACCGCAAGCCCCGCTTTCCGAAGCTTTGCATTTAATGCAGATCCATAAGATATCCGGTATTCCGGTCACCGAAACAAAAACCGGTAAATTGGTGGGTATTCTGACCAACCGGGATGTTCGTTTCGCCAAAGATCAGAGCCAGGCCGTTTATGAGTTGATGACCCGGGACAATCTGGTCACTGTTCAGGAGGGAGCGTCGCAGGAAGAAGCGAAAAGCCTTCTGCACAAACACCGGATTGAAAAGCTGCTGGTCGTTGACAATGACTATCGCTGTATTGGTTTGATTACGGTCAAAGATATCGAGAGATCCACCCTGTATCCGGATGCCAGCAAGGATGATCAGGGTCGTTTGCGGGTCGCGGCTGCGATTGGCATTGGCGATGATGGCATCGAACGGGCAGAAGAATTGATCCGGGCCGGTGTCGATGTCTTGGTGGTTGATACGGCGCATGGTCACTCCTCCCGTGTTCTGGAAGCAGTAAACCGGGTCAAAGGACTGAGTAATTCCGTTCAGGTGATTGGCGGTAATGTTGCAACAGCAAGCGGGACGGAAGCGCTGATTGGTGCAGGTGTTGATGCTGTAAAAATTGGTATCGGACCCGGTTCTATCTGTACAACCCGGATTGTTGCCGGTGTGGGAACACCGCAATTGACAGCCATTATGGATGCGGCAGAAGTGGCTAATAAGAAAAATATTCCAGTGATTGCGGATGGCGGGATCAAGACATCCGGCGATCTGGCAAAAGCGCTGGCTGGCGGCGCAAGCTGTGCCATGATTGGCTCTTTGTTGGCCGGTACGGATGAAAGCCCGGGAGAAGTCTTCCTGTTTCAGGGACGTTCTTTCAAATCATACCGCGGAATGGGATCACTGGGGGCTATGGCGCGCGGATCCGCTGACCGGTATTTCCAGGAAGAAGTGTCTGATAATCTCAAACTGGTTCCTGAGGGGATTGAGGGACGTGTTCCTCATCGTGGCCCTGCCAATGCCGTTGTTCATCAGTTAGTTGGTGGCTTGAAGGCGGCGATGGGCTATACGGGTAGCCCGACCATCGCTGATTTGCAGAAAAATGCGAGCTTTGTTCGTATTACAAATGCCGGCCTGAAAGAAAGCCACGTCCATGATGTGTCCATAACGCGCGAAGCGCCCAATTACCGGCAAGGCTAAAATATATGACCCCATCTGCCCGGCTGAGTGCCGCTATCGAGCTCCTCGATTCACTAGATGCACAGGCTGGCCCTGCAGAACACCGGATCCGGAAGTATTTCCGGACCCGGCGTTATGCCGGCTCCAAAGACCGCCGCTGGGTAACGGAGTTTCTGTTTCTGATGGCTCGCCGCCGGGGAGAGGTCGACTGGCGGCTTGAACAGACCGGCTTGCCGCAGACAAACAGGCTGCGGGCAACCTGTGCCTTGATTGTCTTTCAGGACATCAAATTCAGTGATCTGTCGGATGGCTATTTCTCTGGCCCTCATGCTGCTCCTTATTTGACCGAGGATGAGCGGACGGGGTTCGAGAAGCTGGAAGGGTTGGACTTTGGCGACATGCCGGATCACGCAAAAGGCAACTTTCCGGCCTGGCTGACGGAGGAATTGAAAGAGCAATATGCGGAAAAGGCACTTCCTATCATGCAAATTTGCATGGAACGTGCGCCACTAACCTTACGTGTTAACAGCTTGAAAACTGATCGGGATAGGGTTCTGGACCTTCTGGCCGCAGATGAGATAGACGCAAACCCTGCGCAAAATTCGCCGGATGGTATTATAATTGCGCAATCCGTCAATCTAAACCAGCATGCCGTCATTGAGCAGGGGTTGGTGGAAATTCAGGATGAGGCTGCGCAGATTTCAGCGCGGCTGGCTTGCCCTGCACCCGGGATGCAAGTCGTCGATTATTGCGCGGGAGCAGGCGGGAAATCTCTGGCGATGGCCGCTGGAATGGAGAATGCCGGCCAGATTTATGCCTTTGACGTGAGCCGGGACCGCATGAAAGATATTGCGTCCCGAAGTCGCAGGGCAGGCGTGCGTAATATTGAGGCCGTTCAGCTTTTTGAGGATGAGCGGGATGACGAAATACTGGGCCGCTTGGCGGAGCAGGCGGACCGTGTTTTTGTTGATGCCCCGTGTAGTGGATCAGGAACCTGGCGGCGGCAACCAGACCGAAAATGGTCCTTTACCGAAGAGCGACTGGGGGATTTAACGGCTTTGCAGGAAGGTATATTGAAAAAAGCCTCTTTGCTCGTCAAGCCTGGGGGGTGGCTCATCTATGCAACTTGCTCGATCTTCCGCCAGGAAAATGAGAGGCAGATAGAAAAATTCCTGGCAGAAAATACAGAATTTTCTTTAGTGCCGGTTTCCGATATCTGGGCGTCCGCCGGTCTCAATGGGAAGCATGAGGGACCCTTCTTACAAATCTTGCCATCATCAGGCGGGGCTGACGGGTTCTTTACGGCTATTTTATGTCGAAAGAGCGGGTAGGCTGTTTTCTGGTTCTGGAATGTGACAATCTATACCAATTGTCACTATAATGTAGTCCAAATCCCAAAATGTATCGTATAAAGGTCTATAAGATCTATTCTACAGGGGTGACATTATGGGTTTGCGCCAATTTTTCCTGATGCTATATGCCGTAGCAGCAACTCAGTTGTTAATGACACAGGTCGTCTTTGCGATGGGTGGGGATTCTGATTCAACGTCCGTAAGCCCCGCTGCATCTGCTGAATTTACGCAAGGTCGAAAGCAGATTGAAAACAAGGACTGGAGTGGTGCTATTCAGTCTTTTGGTATTGTTGTTCAAAAAGATCCCAAAAATGCGGACGCGTTTAACTATCTTGGTTATGCATCGCGGCAGCTCGGCGACTACCCGAAAGCCTTCTCCTATTATGAGCAGGCCTTGGCGATCAACCCCAATCACCGGGGAGCCAATGAGTATATTGGCGAAGCTTATCTGCAGACGGGGGATCTGGCGAAAGCTGAGCATCATTTGTCAAAGCTGGATGATATCTGCACGTTTGGCTGTGCAGAATATACGATGCTGAAAAGGGCCGTTGCTGATTATAAAGAGAAAAAGGGCTGATCTTCTTTTTTGTTTTCGCCGGGCTGTGTTTTTTCGCTGCTGGCTCTCGGTAGAAAAAGAGTAACTGTCGTACCGACCCCTTGCTTGCTGTCGATGCAGACATGTCCGTTGGACTGTTTTGCAAAGCCGAATACCATACTGAGGCCCAGGCCGGTGCCTTTTCCGATCTCCTTGGTTGTAAAGAATGGCTCGAACACCTTCTCGATCACGTCCGGAGCAATGCCGGTTCCGGTGTCGGTGACGGAGACAGCGATATAGTCGCCAGCAGGGAAGTTATACGCCTCGCTTCGGTCATTACTTTGCTTGTGATTTCTCATTTCGATCAACAATGCGCCGCCGCTGGGCATGGCGTCTCGCGCGTTATTCGCGAGATTTAGAATGGCGTTTTCCAACTGACCGGGATCGGTATGGGCGTGCCATAGGGTATCATCATGATGAAGAGTGATATCGATATCTTCTCCGAGGCTTCGGCCGATCAGAGAGACAATGCCGGAAAGGCCCTCAACGAGATCAACCGAGGAAGGGCGCAGTCTTTGCTTTCGCGAATAGGCTAGTAGTTGCTGTGTGAGTTCTGCACCGCGGAGCGTCGCGCGCTCCATGTTGTCCAGAATAGGGATAATGTCTGAATTTTCAGCAGGAATGCTTTCTCGTAGCAACTCAGTATTGCCCAGTAGAATGGCGAGCAGATTATTGAAGTCATGAGCCACGCCCCCAGTCAGGCGACCAATGGCTTCCATTTTTTGAGATTGATAAAGCTGTTCTTCAACCAGTTTACGGGCGGTGATGTCCCGGCCAACACCTCGGTATCCCTGAAACTCACCGCTGTGATTGAAAATAGGTTTGCCGGAGAGTGAAAAATACAATTTGGTTCCATCTGGCTGGACATAGCCTGTCTGCTGATCGACAAAGCTTCTATATTCTCCCGCAGTTGCAATCAGATTTCCCCAATGGTCAGCATTTTCAAAGACAGCAGGCAACTTGTCAAAGGAAAGGCCGATGACATCCTGACTGGGCCGCCCTGACAGGTTCAGGCCAAGCTCCGAAATGTAGCTGATTGCCATGTTTTTATCCAACTCCCACATCCAGTCTGAGGCTGACTCTGTGAAATGTTTGAACTGTTCTTTGCGCTGATTAAGCTCCATCTCCGCGGTGGCCTGCTGGGTGACATCGGTATAGGTGCACAGAAGACCAATGCCGGCGATCCAACGCGCTTCAATTTCCAAAATTACACCGTTGGGACGCATGCGCTGAAAATGCAGGTAGTCAGTATTTTGGATTAGCTCAATCCACTCATCATGGACGGTTTCTGCCACAGCGCTCCCATACTCACCGCGTTCAGTCATAACATCGATGATGTCTTGATACGTCCTTCCCGGCATTCCAAGGGCGGGCGGAATATCCAGGAGTTCAAGAAACCGATTGTTAGTCAGTTTTATGATGAAATTTCTATCGAAGATCAAAATACCCTGATGGGAATTATCGAGGACTTGCGCGGTAAGTTTGCTGTTTTCTGCAAGGAGCCTCTCCGCTTCACGTCTCAGACGTATTTCCCGGCGCGTATCTAGGACGCCGCCAAACCATAATTTGAAGCCCAGCACAATAAATATACCTGCGGGGACGTAAAAAATCATGCTGATATAGGGAAAAAGAGTCTGCCCTGTCAAAGCCAGGATGACGGTGTACAGGGGCGTTTCTGAAAGATAGTGAAAAATCAAACCGATCAGAACAATGCTGAGCCCTGTAAAGAGGAGGCTGAGGCTGAGTTCTTTAAAAGTGTCTTTTTTGAATTGATGAAGGAGTGTCGACAGGATGGTGATGATTATCACCAGCTGAATCAGCACCGGATTCACATACGCCACGCTGTATTACTCACAAAAAATCAAACCGACGACCCGGGTAAGAATGTTAAAGACAACATTAATCTGTTTTGCTTTCTTAATACCTTTCTATCAAAGGAGAGTAAAGCCATTGATGTCGCTACGAAAATTGAAGGCCATAGAATGGATTCAAGAGAATATTTAACAAGTTTTTCACCGCCTGAGAAAGGCTCTGGACATTGCCAGGATCTGCCGTTAAATACCGTCTATGAAAAACAGCATACTGATCATCGACTTTGGCAGTCAGGTCACCCAGCTTATCGCGCGCCGGGTCCGCGAGGCAGGGGTTTACAGCGAAATTATTCCTTTCAACACTGCAGCGGAGAAGCTCGATCACTTCTCGCCAAGCGGCATCATTCTGTCGGGTGGCCCAGCCTCCGTGATCGGTGATGAAACGCCGCGTGCACCAGAAGCCGTCTTTGAAATGGGAATACCCGTTCTTGGGATCTGTTATGGACAGCAAACCATGTGCGCGCAGCTCGGGGGGCGTGTTGAAGCACCGGATCATCGCGAATTTGGCCGAGCCATGCTGGATATCTCTGAAGAATGTCCCTTGTTCGAAGGCGTTTGGGATATTGGCAGCAGCAACCAGGTCTGGATGAGCCACGGAGATACTGTCACGCAAATCCCGGAAGGCTTTCAGGCGGTGGCAACGTCAAAAGGAGCGCCTTTTGCTGTTATTGCCAATGAAGAGAAGAAATTCTATGGCGTGCAATTCCACCCGGAAGTTGTTCACACCTTAAAAGGAGAGAGGCTTCTCTCCAATTTTGTCCATAAAATCTGTGGCCTTGCCGGCGACTGGACAATGGCTGCCTTCAAGGATCAGGCGATTGAGTCAATCCGCCGCCAGGTTGGAAAAGGCAAGGTTATTTGCGGTCTCTCCGGTGGAGTGGACAGTTCGGTTGCCGCCGTCCTGATCCATGAGGCGATCGGAGATCAACTCACGTGCGTCTATGTTGATAACGGGTTGATGAGAACCGGTGAATCTGAGCAAGTGGTCTCTTTGTTCCGCGACAAATATAACATTCCGCTTGTTCACCGGGATGCTTCAGAGTTGTTTTTGAAGGATCTGGACGGCGTTGAAGATCCGGAAGTGAAGCGTAAAACCATTGGCCGGATCTTTATCGAGGTCTTTGATGAAGAAGCTAGCAAGATAGGCGGCGCAGAGTTTTTGGCACAGGGAACGCTGTATCCGGATGTGATTGAGTCGGTCTCGTTCTCTGGAGGTCCCAGTGTAACGATCAAGTCTCATCACAATGTGGGCGGGCTGCCGGATCGGATGAATTTGAAGCTTTTGGAACCTTTTCGGGAGCTGTTTAAAGATGAAGTTCGCGAATTGGGGCGGGAACTGGGTATGGCGCCCGAACTTGTGGACAGGCATCCTTTCCCGGGACCAGGTCTCGCCATCCGGGTGCCCGGTGCCATCAGCCGGGAGCGGCTTGATATTCTTCGTAAGGCGGACGTTATTTATCTGGACGAAATCCGCAAAACAGGCCTGTATAACGAAATCTGGCAGGCCTTTGCGGTCCTGTTGCCGGTACGTACCGTTGGGGTGATGGGAGATAATCGAACCTACGATTATGTTTGTGCTTTGCGGGCTGTAACCTCAACAGACGGAATGACCGCCGATTATTATCCGTTTGATCATGACTTCCTTGGTCGCGTATCCACCCGTATTATCAATGAGGTTCAGGGCATCAACCGGGTTGTCTATGACACAACTTCCAAACCACCTGGAACAATCGAGTGGGAGTGATCCAGAATAAAATACCGAATTTGGCATTTGTGGACGCCGTAAAATGGATTGCGACGGTTATTCAGTTAATTGGATACGGTCTGACAGGTCTTAATATGGTGCCCTATAACATTATTTTCTTTTTTGTTGGCATTGCCTTGTGGTTCGCTGTCGGTGTTTTATGGAAGGATAAAGCTATAATGGTGGTACATGTTGGTGCCTTTGTGTCTTTGTCTGCCGGATTCCTGAATTCATAGGCCATACTTTTAAATTGATGTCCAAGGTGATGGTTTCATGGCTTGCATCTGGAGGGGATCAGATTATCCTGTGGGTAGTAAAAGCTGTTTTTCAGGATGACTTTATATGGCATATGCGACGATAAATTTCGAAAACCCGCAGACAGGAGCGATCAAGCAGGCACCTGTTGGATTCTCATGGACGGTTTTATTCTTTGGGTTCTTTCCGGCTTTGTTCAGGGCACATATTGTTGGGGCGCTGATCATGTTTTGTGCGTTCATTTTTACAATGGGCCTCAGTAACCTGATCTTTATGTTCATCTATAACAAGATGTTTATAAAATACCTGATCGGCGAAGGCTTTAAAGTCAGGGAGGCGACACAGGATCCTGAATTGCTGGCCAATAAACTGAAAGTAGCGCTTCCGGTCCTGGTTGAAGCTGCTTAAAGGGGCCGCCTTCGCGATCCTCAATACGATTTTCAGGTTCCGCCTTCAGCCTAATTTTTGGTATTCGAGGCGGGACTTGCTTCAATTCTGGCGGCGATTTTTTCGGCGACGTCGTGCCACCCAAATTGACGAGCTGCATGAAGGGCACGATGTAACCCGCAGGTTTCTATCAGGTTTTTGGCAATCGCCGACTTGTCATTCTCAGAATATGAGCTGGCCATACTATAACTCCCAGCGTTAAACGCTACTTGGTATCAAGATACGAGACATTCATAAAAATAAGGTAAATAAAATAAAGGTCGCTCAAATGTCGGCGTCCGCATGTATTTTTGATATTAGAAAACTTGAATTTACCTGAGATTTATGCCATACTCCTTTCGTTGATTAGCCGTCCCCCTTTATGAGCATATTGGATGTTTCATATATGAATGACGTGGGGAAAAAGGATCGGATAATCAATGGATAACGATGCCAAGGACGCGAAGCTGTGATCACCGTAACAGTCGCGCCGACCGGATAACGGGAAGAACTTTTTGGACGCTGCTTATACCAGCGCCGTGCTTGAAATAGAGATTTCCCATTCGGATTTATGAGGATTGGCACCGCGAGGATTGAAAGAGATATACGCAGTTACTCACTATGCAGACTGCATCTTTTTAAAATCTTTTGCACGCCCCGGGAAATACCCCTGGACGAAATTTATTGCGCTCCCTTTCCAAGATTTTCAGGCCGCAGGTCCAAAATAGAGATAAAGCAGAGCAATCACGACAGCAATTCCCAGCCAAAGTGCAATATTCCTCAGCAGAACAGTAGAGCCGGATTTGCGGGCATAATACAGAAAGCCTGGTAGTACTAATGCGGCACAGGCAATCAAAGCAATAAGCTGTAAAATGCTAAACTGGTCCATCGCCCTTAAATCTCCCTGATTTGTGTCTATGTAATAGCAAATATGTCCGTTAAAAGAACTATTATTCAGTAAGATCAATTGCCTTCCCCTTCTAGGCAGTTTATTTTATGCCCGAATTCAAGACATACTGGAGTTTTTTGTGTCCGATATTTTCAGCGAAGTGGACGAAGATGTCCGCAAAGAGAAGTCCGTAGAGCTTTGGAACCGGTACGGTAAATTCGTCATTGCCGGATCCGTTTTGCTTGTCGCGGCGACGGCGGCCGTTGTCGGCTGGAAGAACTATCAGCAATCTGCGGCGCAAGAACAGGGCAGCCAGTTCCAACAGGCGGCTGCTTATATGGCTGAGCAGAAATATGATGATGCATCGGCTGCCTTTTCCTTACTGGCAGAGAATGGGGATACTGGTTATCAGGCCATTGCCCGATTGCAGCAAGCCAGTGCGCTGATCAAGGCCGGAAAGGGAGGCCAGGCTGTTCAGGTTTATGATGATTTGGCGGCTAACCCGGATGTTGGGAGTGAGTTTTCAGCAGTGGCTAAAATCCTGGCGGGTTATTATTTAATCAATAAGGGAACGACCGATGAAGTCCGTAAACGCGTTGCCGATTTGGGAACAGCAGGTTCGCTTTGGTCGGCCTCAGCACAGGAGCTTTTGGCGCTGAGCGATCTGAAAGATGGCAAGATTGAAGACGCGCGGACACAGTTGCAGGCATTGTCAGATGATGCGACGGCGCCTCAAGGTGTTAAACAGCGAGCAACCGAACTGCTCGCTGCGCTGAAGAATAAGTAAGAATGGCAATGAGACGGAAATCCAGTGTGAAGACGGGGCTTGGCGTGAAGAAACATGTCTATTCAATGGGGCGGCTGATGATGATCACTGGCCTGACAGCAACACTCGCTGGCTGCTCTATTTTGCCGGACTGGTTCGGCTCGTCGGAAGCACCTCCGTTGCCCGGAGAGCGAATTTCCATTTTGGCATTGGAGCAGTCTCTGGAGCCTGATGAAGGTATTGCCGACGTGACCGTGCGGCTTCCCGCTCCCTATGTGAATGAAAACTGGCCACAAGCCGGAGGGACCGCCAATAATGTCATGCATCATTTGACATTGGGCGAAGATTTGAAGGAAGTCTGGCGTGCCGATATCGGAGAGGGGTCGGATGATGAAAACCGCCTGCCTTCAACACCTGTTGTTTCCGAGGGGCGGATTTTTGTCATGGATAGTGAAAGCCGTGTTCGCGCTTTCTCTCAGGAAACGGGTGAAAAGCTATGGGCGGTTAACCTGACGCCACGGGAGGAAGAAGATGGCGTTGTTGGTGGCGGGCTAGCTGTTGAATATGGGCGGCTTTTTGCAACGACATCCTACGGCGAAGTCTATTCTCTGGACCCTGAGACTGGCGGCATGTACTGGAAGGTAAGTTTGGGAGCACCGGTTCGGGCCGCCCCGACAGCAGCCGAAAATCTCGTATTTGTCGCAACTTATGACAGCCGCGTTTATGCGCTCGATGTGCTGACCGGCGACATTGAATGGGATTACGAAGGCGGTGTAGAAACGACCGGACTGTTGGGGGCTGCAAGTCCTGCTGTAGAAAAAGGAACGGTTGTGGTTCCGTTTTCTTCTGGCGAGCTTTTTGCATTGCGGGCAGATAATGGTGTGCAAGCCTGGAGCGACCAATTGCAACGTAAGCGGCGCTTGAGTTCCCTGACATCGCTTGCTGACATCAATGCCTTTCCTGTTATTGATCGGGGGATGCTGTTTGCGGCCAGCTATTCCGGCCAAATGGTAGGGATCGATCTGCGAACCGGAAACCGCCGTTGGGATCAGGAAATTGCCACTCTGCAAACCCCCTGGATTGCCGGGGATTTCCTGTATGTGGTTTCCACGGATGGAGAACTGGTTTGCTTGTCGCGTAAAACAGGATTGATCCGCTGGGTCCGCTCACTGGGTAAATTTGAAGATCCTGAAGAAAAAACTGGTCTTATTGTGTGGTCAGGGCCGGTTTTGGCAAGTGATCGTTTGATTTTGGTATCCAATTACGGTATTGCGGTGTCAGTTTCCCCGTATGACGGTAAAATCCTGGGGAAAGTTGAACTCTCGGACACAGCCTCTTTAGCGCCCGTCGTTGCGGGAGGTATGTTGTTTGTCCTTACGGATGATGCCCAGCTTGTGGCATTTCGCTGAGATTTACTGATGTCTTTTACTGTTGCCATTATCGGGCGGCCCAATGTGGGCAAGTCCACCCTGTTCAATCGTCTGGTCGGTAAACGACTGGCCTTGGTCGATGATACGCCTGGTGTCACTCGGGATCGCCGTGAAGGGGATGCGCGCATTGGCTCGCTGAAATTCAAGATTATTGATACAGCGGGCCTGGAAGAAGCCTTTGACGATAGTCTGGAAGGACGTATGCGCCGCCAGACAGAATTGGCGCTCGCCGAGGCGGATGTTGCTCTCATGCTATATGATGCGCGGGCAGGTGTAACGCCCATGGACAAGCATTTTGCCGGCTGGCTGCGTAAATCTGAAATCCCAGTTATCCTGTGCGCTAACAAATGCGAAGGGAAAGTTGCCGAAACGCAGATGATGGAGGCTTATTCGCTAGGGCTGGGCGACCCACTGGCCCTTTCTGCTGAGCATGGTGAAGGTATTGGAGAGTTGTTTGATGTCTTACTGCCTTTTGAAAAAGAACAGGTTCCTGACATAGCAGCAAAAGACAGGCCGCTTGCTCTTGCCATTGTTGGCCGCCCAAATGCCGGAAAATCAACGCTTGTTAATCAGCTAATCGGTGAAGATCGTCTGCTGACCGGCCCGGAAGCGGGTGTCACCCGGGATGCCATTTCGGTCGAATGGGAATTTGAGGGGCAAAAAATCAAGCTGGTGGATACCGCGGGTATTCGCCGCCGGGCCCGCGTCCAGAAGAAGCTTGAAAAACTGTCGGTGGCGGATAGCCTTCGGGTGATCAAGATGGCCGAAATTGTCGTGCTTGTGATTGATGCCGATGTCTCGTTTGAAAAGCAGGATCTAACCATCGCTTCTCATGTTATCGAAGAGGGACGGGGACTGGTTGTCGCGGTGAATAAATGGGATACGGTCAAGGATCGCAATGCCATGCTCAAGCATATCCGTGATAAGCTGGAGATTTCCTTGCCGCAAGTGCGCGGGGTTCCCGTTGTCACTTTGTCAGCCCTGACAGGCCGCGGCCTTGAGAAACTCCTGCCGAAAGTCATTCGCATATATGATCTGTGGAATAAGCGGGTGAGCACATCGCAATTGAACCGATGGCTGGAGCATATGCTGGAGAAACATCCGCCGCCGATGGCCAAAGGCCGGCGGTTGAAGGTTCGCTATATGACGCAGGTCAAATCGCGTCCACCGACCTTTTCGCTGTTTATGTCTTCGCGTGGGGAGCTGCCGGAGAGCTATATTCGCTATTTGATCAATGGCTTACGCGAAGATTTTGATATGCCCGCGGTCCCCATCCGGATCTCGACACGTACGGGTAAAAACCCATATGTAAAAGACTGAGAAAAGGAGCCTTCGGGCTCCTTTTTTGGTATGAAGGTGTCATGATAAAAAATCACATCTTTCACCGCGACGAACTCGCTCAAACGCCTTGGAAAAATGGCGGCGGCATGACTCGCGAAATCGCCCGTTCAGAAGAGGGGGAGCCATACTGGCGGCTTAGCATTGCCGATGTCACACAAGAGGGCGGCTTCTCCACCTTTGCAGGGCTTCGCAGAATTTTGACCGTTGTTGAGGGGCAGGGTATGCACCTTCAGTCTCCAGCGGGTGACATCCATGCCCGTCCGCGGGAGCCGGTTTCATTCGCTGGTGATACGCCCATAAAAGGTCACCTGGTGCAGGGGCCAGTTCAGAATTTTAACCTGATTTATGACGCGAATAAACTGAAGGCTACTGTGTATGTAAGCAATCGTCTGGATGCAGAAGAGACACCTTCCCTGGAAGAAGGTTTGCGGCTGCTATATTGCTTGGAAGGAGCTGTAGAGACGGCTAAGGCAACAAGCCTCAGCTATCATTCGGGGATTATAAATCCGAGCGCCCCAATATTATGCGCGAGTCCTGACAGCCTGTTTCTGAATATTGAGATGACTCCTATCGCTTGAGCAAAGATCTATTCCAACATTAAATAGGGTTCTCTCTGATTCTCCAGGCCGATATCACCTCCATGTTGGCACGAGAAACAACTCGATCATTTGGGGCGCCTTATCAGAGTGCCGACAAAATATACCAGAAGACCTAAGAAAAGAGAGAGGAGAGGGATGACAAGCATTCCGTCGGGTAGATGTATTGCCTGAACAATCATCCGTTGATGGTCCCGGAGGCTGGCCCATTTATGGAGTGAAGCTTCTGCAAACGCATCTGTTGCGAAAAGATCAACCAGATCCCGGCGGCTGCGATATTTGACGATGACAATCCTGTCCCACTGACTGTTTGTCGGGTCTGCCCAACTGCTTCCATAAACAGGATGAGAGCCGCGGCCTATCATGAGGGGGATCATGACATCGCTAAAGCGCTCATAGGCTTGTAAGCCTGTGCCCTCAAACTGCGAACCATTTGGATAGTCTGCGACCGCATGAAAATTGTATAGATTGACGGTATAGACAGGTTTTCCGTCATCTGTATCCAGAAATTCCCTGAGTGCTACGAAGTCATGCCGAGCGCCCGGCTTCTGTGTCTGCGCTTCTATGGTTGCCATATAATCTTCGATCTCTGAGGAAGAGAGAGGTGCTCCCCCATGATACCAGAAGAGGAGCATAACTGCCGTTCCAAGAGATATCAGGCAGCTTATCAGCAGTAATTTATATTTCTTCATAGCATACTCATTTTATCTACTTGCATTTTGCAAGTGATTTGAGTGTATGGAGAGATACTTGCAAAATGCAAGTGATTTATTTAAACTCCCAGAATGACCCGCACATCTGAAAACTGCCGTTCGAATTGTCCGATCAATTTTGTGCTTGAAACATTTGGAGATAAATGGACGCTGCTGATTGTCCGTGACCTGATGTTCAAGCAAAAAAGAACATATGGCGAGTTTTTACAGTCAGACGAAAAGATATCCACCAATATTCTGGCTGATAGATTGAACAAGCTGGAAGAGCATGAAATTGTCACCAAGGCGGACGACAAGGACAATCGGTCAAAGCGGATCTATAGCCTGACAGAGAAAGGCAAAGACCTTCTCCCCATCATGCTTGAAATAACGGCTTGGAGCGCGAAGCATGATGCGGTCACCAATACGCCTGCAGCGTTTTCAGAGATGCTCTCCTCGTCCAAGCCTGACTTAACAGCAATGCTGCGCCGCCAAATGGATGACTGATCCTCTGCCTTGTATTTGATACGAAGGCAGCCTCCCATTTGTAATGTTCAGGGGCTGGTGTTGCCACTGGGCCTTCTAGGTAATCCGTCTGACCGTCCAGACAATTTTCTCGGCATTTACCTGTTGCATCTCCAGTGTCATCATTTGGCGGTGGGAGCGGATAGTGCCGAGCCAGAGTTCCCTCCAGCAGGAAAGAAGGAGGTCACGCTCGCTGCCTTCCATTCCGCGTACAATGCGAAGGCCGGTTTGCTCAAAGCTTGCAGCTTGATCGGTTGCATTCTCTGTTGACGTGACCTGGTCTCCCATGCCTTGCATCATACGCATGAGATAGGCTGCTGCATCCTGAACCGAGCCGTCCGTCGCACCCAGGGTCTCCGCTGTTTCTGAATAATATTGCAGACCGATAAGACGCGCGGCGAGGCTGGCCAGTTCTTTGGTTTCATCATTCCCGATAACGCCGGAAAGCTCGGCAAGGCCATTGCGGATATAATCCATCGCATAGTTGCGATTGGCTTTTTCAAGGCGCTCTTCCGTCCATTCGCCGGCGGGCGGCACTGGTTGATCCTCTGCCTTGAAAGGCGGGGGGAGCTCGTCCTTGGCAAATTGTAGACGTTCCTCTTCTTTCAAATCATGGCTATGTTCCTTGAAATAACCGCAAAAGCCAAATTCACCGGTCATATCCTCGGAAACACAAACATAACCCAGACGCGGGTTCTTGAGAGAAACACCGTTATGGGCGTACCAGCCTCGCAAGAAACCCCGGCTCACGCCAACGGGGACACCGCAGATGGTTGCACCGTGATACATCCAGCGTGGATAGCGAAACCGCACCCAGGCCTTCTTGTCACTTTCCGCCATATATTCCACCGGAACACCGCCGATTGAGTTGGAGAGGACGTGATACTTGGCACAGGCTACAGCATCCGGTTCGTGAGAGAGGCCGAGTTTTTCAAAGCTGCTGAGAAATTTGTCCAGATGCTGGCGACGGAAGAGACGAAACATCCAATCTTCCATGACTTCCGGGCCTTTGCGGGTTGAAATCATAAGCTGCAAGCCCAGTAAATAGGCGTGATGCATCTGTGCCTGTGCCTTGATGGCGGCAACCGAATTTTCGGTCATAAGGTGTCCTTCCATTGGGGCGTCAAGACCGCGAGGGTTTGACGCTGGGTTGGAATGTTTTTATTGGACAGCCAGTCTAGGACTCTCGTGGCAGATTGTCACGTGATCAGAGTTCCGTTTTGTTCGAACCCGGTGCTGAGTGCATCCAGGAACAGGGGCACCTTGTCGCCAGGCGAGGGAAGAGAGCTCTGATCTTCGCCCGGGTAGGCAGACAGACGCAGCTTGGTTGCCATCGGGCCTGGGTCAATCAAATTGACCTTGAGGTTGGTTTTGGCAATTTCGGCAGCATAGGTGAGCACCAGGCTTTCAAGGGCGGCTTTTGAGGCGGCGTATCCGCTCCAATATTGCTTATTCTGCTGGGCGGCCTCGGCGGTGACGAATAGCGCCCGGCCTGCATCGCTTGCCCGCAGCAGCGGGTCAAGTGCCCGGAGCAAGCGCCAATTGGCGTGAACGTTCAGTTTGAAGACATCTTCCCACAGCTTTGGCGCATATTGCGGTGCAGGCGTAAGCTTGCCGAGTGTCCCCGCGGCCCCCACCAGAATATCCAGTTTCCCCCAGCGATCCAGGAGCGGAGCTGCTAGGCCGTCAATGGCGTCTGTATCGGTCAGGTCAAGCGGAACGAGTGTCGCACTGCCGCCAGCCGCTTTGATGGTATCATCCACCTCTTCGAGGCCACCAACGGACCGGGCGATAAGGATGACATGAGCGCCTTCCGCTGCAAGAGCCGTGGCAACAGCGGCACCCAAGCCTCGGGAAGCGCCGGTAATTAACGCTGTTTTATTGTCAAATCGTTTGGACATTGTTCTTTCCGATTTCTTCAGGACCGTTCGGCAAGCCGTGTCAGTTCTTTATCGGCACCGCTGTCATGATCCACCAGATCAATCGGGTAATCGCCGGTAAAGCAGGCATCACAATATTGTGGCTGCGCCTGGTTCCGTTCTGTTTCTCCCATGGCGACATAGAGGCCGTTCAGGGAGATAAAGCTGAGGCTGTCTGCGCCAATGAATTTGCACATTTCATCAACATCATATTGGGCGGCCAGCAGTTTCTGTCGGGTCGGAGTGTCGACACCATAAAAGCAGGAATGTGTGGTTGGCGGGCTGGCAATGCGCATATGAACTTCAGTGGCACCTGCATCCCGCATCATTTGAACAATCTTGGTTGAGGTGGTTCCCCGGACAATACTGTCATCGACTAGGATAACCCGTTTTCCCTCGATCAGGGCCCGGTTCGCATTGTGCTTCAGCTTAACGCCGAGATGGCGGATTTGATCGGTTGGTTCAATAAAGGTTCGACCGACATAATGATTGCGGATAATTCCCAGCTCGAACGGAATGCGAGACTGCTCAGCATAGCCAATGGCCGCAGGGGTACCGCTGTCGGGAACTGGAATGACCAGATCGGCTTCCACCTTGTTCTCTGTGGCCAACTGGCGTCCAATATCTTTTCGGACATCATAGACAGAACGCTTTTCAACAACACTGTCTGGCCGCGCAAAGTAGATATGTTCGAAAATGCAAAACCGTTTGGGTGGATTGCTGAAAGGAGATTTGCTGGAGACGCCGTTTTCATCAACGATGACAACTTCACCAGGCTCGACATCGCGTACAAAATCCGCCCCGATAATATCAAGGGCACAGCTTTCAGATGTCAGGATATACGCGTTATCAAGCTTTCCCAGAACCAGAGGGCGTACGCCGTGTGGATCGCGCATCCCGATCATCTTCTTGCTGGTCTGGGCAACCAGGGAATAGGCGCCAGTGATTTTATGCATTCCATCAACAATGCGGTCTATCACTTTGGTTTTCTTGCTGGTTGCAATCAGGTGAATGATGACCTCGGTATCCATCGTTGACTGGAAGATACTGCCTTCAGCGACCAGTTGCTTGCGGATGGTGGAGGCATTGGTGAGGTTGCCATTATGGGCAACGGCAATACCGCCATTGGCAAGGTCTGCAAAAATTGGCTGAACGTTTCGCAAGACTGTACCGCCGGTTGTCGCATAACGGTTATGGCCGAGGGCGGCGGATCCTTTCAGGCTGCCAATCACATCTTCAGTGGAGAAATTGTCACCCACTTTACCCATCGCTTTATGGCTGTGGAAATGCCGACCATCATGGGAGACAATGCCTGCTGCTTCCTGTCCGCGATGCTGCAGGGCATGTAGGCCAAGAGCCGTGAGGGCGGCCGCCTCTTCATGGCCATAAATACCGAAAACACCACATTCTTCATGCAATTTGTCGTCATCGAAAGGATTGCAGATGTTCCGTTGCACAGTTTTATCAATCATGGCTTTACCTGAGTACCTTTAGTGAGGTTTTCCATTTGCTGGCGGGATTTGGCGTCATATCCCTTTTCCAGATTTTTCGCAGCATCCTTGACGGTGTTTTCAACGTCTTCCCGGATAACCTTTGGAATGGTTTCGTATTCTTTGCGGAGCGTCTTTCCGGCTTTTGATCCGCTCTCCATCGCAATGCGCAGATTTTTACGCATATCATCCGGGGTAAGCTGGGCAACGAATTCACCGCTCGCCTGAACAATGGGCAGCATCTTGGCTTCGAGGATTTCCTTTGGACGTCCATCCGGGGGGACAAACTGGACAAAGAACAGCCAGACGATACCAACAAGAATGATGGCCCGGCCAATCCCGAAGAAAATACCAAGCGATCTGTCGAGCGCGCCCAATGCCGAAGCTTTGACTTTTTCCGAAATGGCGTGAGAGATGTAGGAGAGGATTACAAGTGATAGAATAAAGATCAGCGCGCCCGTCAGAATATCCGCGATCAGCAGGATATTGATATATTCTCGGGCATAGGGCTTGAGAACAGGAAACAGATAGAGCGCAATAAAGGTCGCCCCGATCCATCCGGAGATCGAGAGAACCTCTTTTACAAATCCGCGGATAAATCCGAAAATCGCGGAAATAAGCAGAACAACAAGTATACCGGCATCGGCGATGTTGATCGGCAAGTTTTCCATGGTTCTACTGCTACCTTCTTTTAGCCGTTCACAGCCGGTTTTTCCCGGGTGAAAAGGCTCACTATCTCCGACAGATGCTCAACCTCAATGATCTTCATTGTCGGGTCCTTGATCTTGCTTCCAAGTGGTATGATCGCCGTCTCGAAACCAAGTTTTGCCGCTTCCTTTAATCGGGCATCGGTTTGACCGACAGCCCGGATTTCACCAGATAAGCCAATCTCACCAAAAATGATACTATTTTCCGGCACCGGGATGTCAGAAATTGAAGAAACCAGTGCGGCCGCAACCGCAAGATCTGCCGCAGGCTCTTGAACACGCAAGCCGCCTGCCACGTTCAGGTAAACTTCATTCCCTGCAAGAGACAAACCGCAACGCGCATCCAGAACAGCCAGTAACATGGCCAGACGGCTTGAATCCCAGCCCACAACAGCCCGTCTGGGTGTTGCCTGTTGAGAAGGGGCTGCCAATCCCTGTATCTCTACAAGGAGAGGGCGGGTCCCTTCCATGCCGGCGAAAACAGAGGCGCCGCTGATTTCTTTTTCCTGATTGCTGATGAACAGGGAGGAGGGGTTAGCGACCTCCTGAAGGCCTGTATCTGTCATCTCGAAGACGCCGATTTCGTCGGTCGCACCGAATCTATTTTTAACGGCACGCAGGATCCTAAACTGATGGCCGCGGTCTCCTTCGAAATACAGAACCGTATCGACCATATGTTCCAGGACACGAGGACCGGCTATCTGCCCGTCCTTGGTAACATGTCCAACCAGCATGAGGGCGCAATTGAGTTTTTTGGCCAGGCGGATCAGCTCCTGCGAGCAGGCCCGTACCTGGGAGACCGTACCGGGGGCGCTTTCGATATTGTCTGCATACATGGTTTGTATGGAATCAATAATGAGAAGGTTGGGCGGCGTTCCTTTTTCCAGCGTCGTTATAATATCGCGCAAAGAGTTCGCTGCAGCGATTTTAACGGGACTGTCTTGCAGCCCCAGCCTTTTTGCCCGCATTGAAATCTGCTGGGTTGCTTCTTCGCCAGAGATATAGGTGCAGGCATATCCTTGTTTGGCCATAATACCGACGGCTTGCAGAAGGATTGTGGATTTGCCAATTCCGGGATCGCCGCCAATAAGAATGGATGAGCCGGGAACGAAGCCACCGCCAAGAACGCGGTCAAGCTCTGCAACACCGCACAGATGGCGCTTGTAGTCGGATTTTTCTTCATCGAGTGTTGTGAATTCCAGATGGCGGCCTTTGCCCGATGACAGGCCTTTGGGGACCGAGCCGCTGCTGGCATCGACAATGATTGAATTCCAGTCACCACAGGAATCGCATTTTCCTTGCCATTTCCGGTAACTGGCACCGCAAGACTGGCAGGAAAAGTTTTCAATATTACGTGCCATAGGGACCTGTCTGTCAGGGTTTCAGAATATCAAGCTCGATCGGGCCTTCAATGGCACCTTTCACGAACTGATCGACGTACGGGTTGCCGGAATGTTCGATATCATCCGCCGGGCCTACCCAAACAACCTCCCCTTTATAGATCAGGGCGATCCTGTCGGCAATTTTTTGCGCGCTTTCCATGTCATGGGAAATGGTCAGAGTAGAGGCGCCCAGATGCCGGGTACAGTCCCGGATCAGATTATCGATGACATCCCCCATGATGGGATCAAGCCCTGTTGTCGGCTCGTCAAAGAAGATAATCTCGGGATTGGTGGCAATGGCACGTGCCAATCCGACCCGTTTTTGCATCCCCATGGAAAGATCAGCCGGGCTTTTGTCGGCCATATCAGCCTCCAGGCCAACCAGGGCCAGTTTTTCAATGGCGATATCTTTGGCATCGTGCCGCTTGACACCATGTGCCTGGATCAACCCGAAGGCAACATTCTCCCAGACGGGCAAGCTGTCAAAAAGGGCGGCATATTGAAAGAGCATGCCGGTTTTGCGCAGCGTTTTTTCCCGTTCTGCCGGAGGAAGGCCGAGGACTTGCTGGCCGTTGAGAAAAATGTCACCGCTATCAGGTTCAAGCAATCCCAGGATACATTTCAGCATCACAGATTTTCCGGTACCCGAGCCGCCAATGACAACCAGAGACTCGCCCGCCTGCACATCCAGGGACAAACCGTTCAGGACGTGTTTTTTGCCAAAAGACTTATTGACATTTTTGAGGCTGATAACGGGCGTCTCACTCATGGATCAATCCAGAAGAAGAACTGTCAGGAAGTAGTCGCTGACCAGAATGAGAATGAAAGAAGAGACAACGGCGTTTGTGGTTGCCCGCCCGACACCTTGGGCACCTCCTGTTGAATTGAAACCGTGATAGCAGCCCATCAAAGTTACGATAAAGCCGAAAACCGATGCTTTAATCAGACCGGAGATGACATCTCGGGCTTCCAGAAAGTCAAAGGTGTTTTTGATATAGGAACTTGGGTTGAAGCCCAGCAATTCAGTTGCAACCAGATACCCGCCGGAAACACCGACAATATCGCCCACTAGAACCAGCATCGGGAGAGTTATAATCCCGGCGAGGATACGCGGTGTGACAAGATAACGGAAAGGATTGGTGGATAAGGTGACAAGCGCATCAATCTGCTCAGTGACCCGCATGGTGCCAATTTCAGCGGCGATTGCCGCGCCAACACGGCCCGCGACCATCAATCCACTTAACACGGGGGCAAGCTCTCGCGTCAATCCAATAACGACGATGGTGGCAACAGCACTTTCAGCATTGAAGCGGGAGGAGCCTACATAAATCTGCAAGGCAAGGACCATACCGGTGAATAACGCGGTCATGCCAACAACGGGCAAAGAATAATAGCCGACACTCATTAACTGCCGGAGAAAGAGCCGCATGTAGAAGGGAGGCAGGAAGATATTTTTAAGAGCCTGGATCGTGAATAGGGTTAAATGCCCTACGGCATTCATAAAGCGAAGGGTGACACGGCCGATTGCCGCGAGAATATTCCATTCCATTCAGTTAGACCCTATAATCCTGCATCCAGGTATCGACGATGACAACGATGTCCAAGGGCAGTCAGGAGTTCATAGGAAATTGTTCCGGCTTTTCCGGCTATCTCATCCAGTTCAATCGCGCCGCCAATCAAGCTAACCAGAGATCCTCGTTCACAATCTTCTGGCTTGATATTGGTCACATCAACTGAAATCATATCCATTGACACCCGTCCCACAACTGGAACCTTTTTCTTATTTATAGCCGCTTCGGCTTGATTGCCAAGGCACCGAAAATACCCGTCCGCATAGCCGACCGAAACCGTTGCAATTCTTGCCTTCGCAGAACTGCGATAGGTCGCACCATAACCAACGGTATTTTTACTGTCAACGTCATGAACCTGAAGGATTTTTCCCTGAAGATGAATGACAGGTTTCATAGGGTTTGGTTTGTCGGGTGTTGGATTGCCGCCATAGAGTGCAATCCCGGGGCGCAACAGATCATAGTGAAAGTCTGTCCCAAGGAAGATCCCGCTTGAATTAGCAAAAGAGCAGGAGAGTTCTCTTAACCCGCCTGGCAGCATATGGATTAGCTCTTGTAGTTGCTGTCGTTGTTGCTGATTTTGGGGGTGAGCCGGATTATCTGCGCAGGCCAGATGGCTCATCAGATATCGTATTTCCAGGCCATTAAGCCAAGAAGGGTTTTGCGACAAAGCTTGAATGTCGGTCTCTTTCAATCCCAGGCGGGTTATGCCACTGTCAATGTGTAAAATCGCGGGCAAGGGGCCGTTTTTCTGAGTTTGTCGAGACCAGTTTTTAATCTCGTCCAGCGTATTAAGAACCGGGGTGAGCCGTTCTGCAATATAGACATTTTCGCAGCCATCAAACAATCCACCAAGCACATAGATTTCTATTTCCGGATGGATTTTTCTAATATCTATTGCTTCTTGCGGCAGGGCGACAAAGAATTTTGTGCATCCCGCTTTCACCAGTGTATTACTGACGTTTTCGATGCCCAGACCATAGGCATCCGCTTTGACAACCGCTGCGCATTCTGCTGTTTCAGACTGGCCGGCGAGAAAAGCGTAATTGGAGCGAAGTGCGCCGAGATCGATTGTAAGATAGGAGCCAGCTAGAAGCGGATCCATTAATGATGCTCCGGTAAATATTGATCAAGGGCGAGATCACCAAAGCGGGTATATTCGGCCTGGAACTGCAGCTTCACAATACCGATCGGTCCGTGGCGCTGCTTCCCGATCACCACTTCTGCCATATTGTGAACACGCGCCATACGCTCCTGCCATTCGATATGTTCGGGGGTCCCTTCGCCAGGCTCTTTCCGGCCTTCATAATATTCTTCCCGGTAAACAAACATCACAACGTCGGCGTCTTGCTCAATGGAACCGGACTCGCGCAAATCCGATAGTTGAGGTCGTTTGTCATCCCGGTTTTCAACCTGACGGCTGAGCTGGGAGAGAGCAATGACCGGAATATCCAGCTCTTTTGCGATGGCTTTCAAGCCTTGCGTGACTTCTGAGATTTCCTGCACCCGGTTATCTCCTCGGCCAGTCCCCTTCATGAGCTGAAGGTAATCGACAACGATCAAGCCCAGGCCATGACTGCGTTTAAGCCGCCTGGCGCGCGTTCGCATCGCAGAAATTGACAGAGCGGGAGTGTCATCAATATAAAGTGGGCATTCAGAGAGAAGTGCGCTTTGCGGAACAAGTTTGTTGGCAAATTCATCGTCTGTCAGTTCACCTTTACGCAGTTTTTCCGAACTGATTTCGGTGGCTTCTGCCAGAACACGCCCCACAAGTTGTTCGGCTGACATCTCTAGTGAAAAGAACCCGACGGCGGCACCCTCTTTCCCCCCGGAATCTCGATAAGCTTTTGACGCGTTATAGGCGATGTTCGTCGCCAATGACGTCTTGCCCATCGACGGGCGCCCCGCCAGGATCAATAAGTCGGACTTGTGCAGTCCGCCCAATTTGGTGTCTAGATCCCGAAGACCTGTTGTAACACCTACCAGGTTGCCATCTCGCTGAAAGGCTTCTTCAATCGATTTGACAGCCTCGTTCACAGCCACTTTAACAGGGATTAAGGCCCCTTCGTGGCTACCGTTTTCAGCCATTGCGAAGAGCTGCTTCTCCGCATTTTCAATTTGAGAGGTTGCTGTGTCTCCCACATCAGAATCATAGGCTGTATTAACGATCTCTTCACCAAGGTCGATCAGCTCACGTCGCATGGCCAGATCATAAATGATACGGCCGTAATTCTCTGCGTTGATAATTGTCGTGGCAGAGGCAGCTAGTCGGGCCAGATATTGTGCGCCGCCAATATCCGATAGAGCCTCGTCATTCTCGAAATAGGACTTCAAAGTTACTGGATCGGCAATTTCTCCCCGCTCAATCAGGAGGGAGGCTGCATCGAAAATCCGAGAATGGACGGGCTCATGAAAATGCTCAGCCTTCAAGAACCCGTTTACTTTTGCAGCCGCCTCGTTATTCACGAGAACAGCACCCAGTAAATCACGCTCCGCATCCATGTTGTGCGGCAGGGTTCTGTAAGCGGGGAGAGGAGTATCCTCCCCATCTTTTATGTCATTTGTCAAAGATGAGCCTTCCATGGTCAAATCCTATCATAAATTCCATACCTTTTGAGAAGCTTTTGGTCGGTAAAATCGCTTTTATGTGGATAAGTCTTTTGCACAGGATGTGGAAAGCGGGGATAATGTTAGGAAACAGCTGAAATGGCGGAGAAAAGCTGCTGGTGCTGATACTGGACAACAGTTCCCTTGATTGACCTTCTCGCTTGACGTAGAAACAGTTTGTAAACCTGCAGAACTTAATCAATTTCAAAAAAAAGCGCTGGAATAATCAGAAGAATGAGGTTCTTGTATAAAAATAGAAAAGCAGCGGCGTTGATGCTGATGCTTTCGTTTTTATGGACGCCTTTTCTAACATATTTGAGCGCCCCGGCATTTGCGCAAAATGGCCACTTAAACTGGGTGGTTATTTGTACCTATAAGGGCCTGCAAACCATGCCGCTGGATCAGCAGGGGCAACCTGTCGATATGGCAGAAGAGGTTTGCCCTGTTCTTCAGCTGTTTGTCAGCCTGAGCCAGATTGCGCTTCCAGATACACTTCATATCGATCGTATTTTTGTTGCCGCGTCTTTGACGCTTCACGTTGGGCAACCCTTTGGCAAGTCTAACAATCTTTTATATTCACACCAGGCCCGGGCGCCACCTCTCGTCACGTTGTGACTTTGTATCAAAAGTAATGACAGACCAGCTCAAACGAGCTGCGAGAGGAATTTATCATGTTTTTCAAGTATCTTTGTGCCACCGGCGTGGCACTGAGCGCTATGATGTGTTTGGACACGAAAATCGTCCGATCCGATGAAGTCATCGAAATCGACCCCATTATTGTCAAGGGAACTCGGATGATCGAAACACCCGCCGGTCCAGTTGACGGATATGTTGCGCCAACGGCGGATGGTGCAACACGCACCAGAACTCCAATTCAGGAGATACCCCAATCGATCAGTGTAATACCGCGGACTGTTCTCAATGATCAGCAAAGCCTCGGCGTTTCTGAAAGCCTTCGAAATGTGAGCGGTGTGCAGGCCAATAACCAATTGTCTACCCCTGCTTCTGACAGCACGCGAATTCGAGGATTTGGGGCAGAACAGCTTCTCGATGGATTTACGCAATACTACAATCCTGCGGACCGGGAAAGCATCGTCGGCACAGAACGCGTTGAGGTTCTTAAAGGAGCAAACGGGGTTCTATATGGCGGGGGATCGGGAACACCTGTTGGGGGTGTTGTGAATATTGTTTCTCGTAAACCAGAGGCTGAGGCTTTTGCAGAAGCGGGAATTAAACTGGGGACCGATCAGTTAGTTCAGCCTTATTTCGACATAAACCAGCCCTTGAACGAGAAGGTTCTGCTGCGGTTGTCTGGCGAATACACCAATACGGACAGTCATGTGGATGTTGTTGAAACTGAGCGCTACAATTTAAACCCAAGTGTTACTTTTACTGACAATGACGGCCTTAACCTGACTGTCATCGGTAAATTGTCTCGTTGGTCGCAACCGGAATATCAGGGGCTGCCTGCGACAGGTACGGTTGCCGGTGGGTTTTCCATCGATCGTGACCTGTTTGTTGGTCCTACCGATATGCCGGACAGTAAATCAAAATTCGATGCGCTGACATTGATTTTTGAAAATCGCCTGGACGATGATTTAAAATTTGATATCCGGGCACGTTTGGCGCAATCAGAATTTGACGAAAAAGCGCAAACTTTGGTAGGGGCAGATGGTTTCAGCGCAGATGCTCCGGCCCTTGGCGCTTCAACTTGGTCCCTGGTGGATGCCCATCTCTTCCAAGAACAAACGGAAAAGAGTATTCAAGCCAATATCGAAGCAGATTTCAATGGAGAGGTTTTATCGAATACCCTTCTTGTCGGTGCTGATTTCAGTAAGTTCGAGGATAAAGGATTTATTGACACAAACCTGGCGGGCGGTGGATCCGGTGTTGTTGATCTGACAAATCTGGCTTTTCCGGCATATTCGACACCGGGGCCGGGGGTGAATAATCAGTTCGTTGATAATACGACCTACGGAGCCTATGCCCAACTGCAAACCACATTGTATAAGAAATTACATATTTTAAGCGCAGTGCGTGCGGCTGTTGTCAAAGTTGATTTCAAAAATACCTCAACCGGCGTGTCGGCAAAAACGGATACGGTCCGTCTCCTACCAAGGCTCGGTGTCTCCTACGATATGACGGATGACCTGTCTGTCTTTGCAGGATATGCGGAAGGGATGCGAGGTCAGCCTTTCTCAAATTTCGTAAGTTCGCCGGAGCCTGAACGTTCTCGGCAGATAGAGGCTGGTCTTAAATTCAACTATTCAAATGCCCTGACCGGGCAGGTTTCTTTTTATCAAATTGATCGTAGTAATGTTGCCGTTACAGATAACACTGATCCGCTGTTTCGCTCCGTTGCAAAAGGAGAACAACGCTCTCGAGGCGCTGAATTTGACATCGTATGGCAGCCAACAAGATCATTGAGGATGCTGGCAAACTATGCTTTTGCAGATGCGGAATTCACCAATTCCCTGTTTGGTGTTCCGACTGGAAACAAACTCCCCGTTGTGCCGCGCCATTCAGGACGAGCCTGGATAAATTACCAGTTCACCGAGGCTTGGAGCGGTGGGCTCGGGATTTATGCACAGTCCGAAAGTTATCTCTCCAACAACAATAATTTCAAAGCAGATGCCTTTTACACGATGGATGCAGCCCTCTCTTATGAGCAGGACAACTATCGTATTGCTGGGTCGGTCAAAAATCTGACTGATCAGGAGTATTTTGAAGCCTACAACTATTTTGGCGGTCGGGTTGCTCCTTCCAAAGGTATCGCATTTGCGATCACAGCTTCCATTTTCTACTGATTTCTATGGAAAAAAGGCTTTACGAAGCCTCAACTGAAGGACTTTGATATGAAACGTTTACTCTTTGTCATCGGATGTCTGCTGGGATTGTCCACTCTAATGGTCAGGGCAGAAGACGCTGCGTCCCATGATATGTCAGCCATGCCGGAAAGCTGGTCGCGACCGGTTGAAATTGCCATGGTTGTCTATCCAGGCTTTACAGCACTCGATCTTGCCGGGCCTCAATATATGTTTGGAAACATTATGGGAGCGAAAGTCCATATAGTGTCCAAAACAATGGAGCCGGTAACCAGCGATACCGGCCTTACGATCGTCCCGACCGCGACATATGATCAGGTGCCAGCTGATATTGATGTTCTGTTTGTTCCGGGGGGAGCCCTTAGTACGATAGCGGCCATTCGGGATCCCGATCTTGTTGAGTTTGTGAGGGATCGGGGAAGTCGCGCACGATATGTGACGTCTGTCTGTACCGGATCTCTGGTTCTTGGTGCTGCCGGATTGCTTGAAGGGTATAAGGCAACCTCTCATTGGCTGACAATGGATGTTCTGCCGTCATTCGGGGCAAGCCCCGTCAAGCAACGGGTTGTCCGGGATCGCAACCGAATTACGGGAGGCGGTGTGACAGCGGGGATCGATTTTGGCTTGACCGTAGTTGCCGAGCTTCGCGATGAAACATATGCTCAAGCGTTGCAGTTGTTGGCGGAATATTCGCCAGAGCCTCCTTTTCAGGCTGGAACACCGGAAACGGCGTCGCCAATGATCGTCAAAATGCTTGAAGACATGTTTGTTGGTTTCGATGATATGGCGCGGGACGCCATTCAACAGGCACGTCAGAGAACAGTCCAAAAGGCGGACTAAGATAAATTTCGATAGGGGTGCATTATTGCGATAAAGGCTTCAGCAACACCGAAGCCTTTATCGAGAAGGGCAATTCAGACTTCCACTTCCATCGCCGCCTGATAGGCCGCCCTGACATGTTTTTCCGCACTCTTTGGGACTTTCCGGGCAGGTAGATAGTGACGCACGACAGCTAAGGGATACTGGACAATCCCGAGATAGCAACTGTCCAGGGAAACATTTGAGCTTTGGGCGAAGCCTTTAAGGAGTGAAACCATCTCGGCATTGCGCATGTCGCACTTTTCAAGAAGCGTTTTGTCTGTATCCGGTCCTAGAAACTGAGATCTCTGGCAGCACGCCAGAATAAGGGCTCGGTCATGATATTGGTTGCAAAAACGTGGGGTCACCTGGGCGGCTTCTTCTCCTACATTTGCGCCACCCGCGGCCATCACGTCTAGGAATTGGACCTGAAAGGAGGAGAGTGCATCGAGCCAGGCATGAGCAAGCAAGCCCTCGCGGGATTTATAGCGGTGATAAAGCGATCCTGACGAAATACCGGTTTGCGCAATAATGCGTTGGATGGAGATCGCGCCGTCTTGTACCATTGTACGGCCAATGATGCCAAATACCGCTGTATCGTCGATGGTGGAATGACGTCCCATTTAGTCCAGTCTCCTTGCTTTTAGGCCCTTAACGATGCCGATAACGGTTCCCAGGGTTCCGTAAATCAGAATAAGTATAACAAAGCCAGCGCCATTGGCATGAGTCCAGAGGGGATGAAATACTCCAAATAGCGCAATGGCCACTAACAGGCAGATAATCCAGGATATCCAGTCTTTGGTCGTTGGTTTGTCTGTTTGTTTATGCAGGCTGCCAAACGGTAGTGTTGAACTTTGTTGCTCATACCGGGCATAGACCGCTGCCCATCGGTTCCGTAATTTCCGGTCCTGCAAGGGAATACCGAGTGCTGAAATCACAAACAGACCAACAAAGAATGTTGCTATCGCCAAGCTACTGGCCAGAAAGATATGACAGAGCGATATCAAAGCCAGACCAACAAAGAAGGGGTGCCGCGTTATGCGAGCAATGCCTGTGGGAGGCCGCAACGGGTTGTTATTCTGTGATGTTCCGATACGCCGTGCCAGGATAGCTATAGGCGATTTGGGATAGCCGATTAGGCCTGTCACGACCAAAAAAGCCCCGACAGCGGATCCGATACGCAAGCTCCATAGGAGGAAAGGCGTAGTGAGTTGAAACCCAGCCAGTCCCTGATCTCCGTATAGAGCCAGTGAGGCGATCAGGATTGAAAGGCTGAGGACGGTAACGATGAGATAGATCAGAGTAAAGCCCATATGCCCATAGTGAGGGGCAAGGCGTTCGCGCAAGCCCGATGCACTCATCCAAAGATGTGTTCCGGCAAAGGCAAACCATGCGAACAGGATCATGAAACTTGGAGTCATTGCTTTTCTCAGAATAGCGACAGATCAATTTAATAATAGATAATTTATTCTAGAAAAAATATTCTATAATAATACAATCCTAAATAACAAGAGATAATATATGCAAGACTTGATTGAGGGAGGATAGGGCATTCAATACCCTCTATAGACACAAAAAAGGCCCCGGAAATACCGGAGCCTTTTAGTGTCAGTTGATGAAGGAGCGGTTTACGCTTCGTCTTCATGTTCCTGTTCAGCCGTTGATTCAAAAACATCCGCGATAGCTTCATCGCGATTGTCGAGAGCCGCTTCAGCCGCAGCTTCGACGGATTCGCCGCGTGCCTGAATGTCGGCTTCTTCAGCAGAACGGGCAATGTTCACAGTGACTGTGACAGAAACTTCCGGGTGCAGGCGAATGCGAATTTCATGCAGGCCAAGTGTTTTGAGAACCTTGTCCATTGTGACCTGTTTGCGGTCTACAGTGAACCCTGCGTCAGAAATGGCGCGGGCAATATCTTGCGTGCTGACAGAACCATAGAGCTGCTGGCTTTCACTGGCAGCGCGGATCAGGACAACTGACTGGCCGTCCAGTTTCTCAGCAACTGCAGAAGCTTCATCTTTGCGCTTGAGATTGTCTGCCTCGAGCTGCGCCCGACGTTTTTCGAAAATTTCAAGATTGCTTTTGTTCGCACGAAGGGCTTTCCCTTGTGGCAAAAGGAAGTTACGAGCATATCCGTTTTTGACGTTTACAACGTCACCCATTTGACCGAGCTTTTCAACACGCTCCAACAATACTATTTCCATCAGTTTTCCTCCTGATCGGGAGCCGCCTGTAGACGACTTCTAAAGTTTAACCAACTATCAACCAACCCAAGCAAGGCAATTACCATCGCGGGCCAGAACATTAAAATCATAATCAGATAGACCGCCGTTAAAACCAGCGAGCGGTAGCTCCAATTTTTCGATACTGTGTGGATGACGGCCATTCCCTGAAGGAAAAAGGCAATCTCCAACGTAACGACGATCGCACCGATCACAGGACCTGACTGACCAATCGCCAGGCTTGCTCCTATGCTTACAATGGCTGCCAATGCAGCCCATTTCGGCATTGCAAATCCGGAAAATTCCGGACTTGGGCGAAGATTTTTCTTGAAGCGGACCAAAAGCCCCTGTGCGAGGCAGCCGCTGGCAAGAAGTAAAATTCCCCAGAACGGTCCGAAAAAGCGCGGCATAAGCCAAACAAGTTCTTCAGCCGTAATCTCTGCGAACATCGCGCCCTGTTTCTGAATATGTGAGACGATCAGATCAAACTGGCGGATCAAGTCGGCTCTTAACTCATCATTCATATACAGCAGAAAAGCCGCCATACAGGAAAGGGCAATACAAACAAGGACCCAGCAGACCATTAAACCGGAGGCCGGGTACCAGATTATCTTGTTGTCATCTTCGCGCCATAACAGGGCTTGGCGGACAATCGCCAGCACTGGTAAGCCGCACGTCACGACATAGGTCAAACTGAACATCGGATCAACAAATAGTCCGGCGATAACAGCGCCTGTTACCACAGAAATACTTGCATTCATCAGGCCCCAACCCAGTCCAGAGAGGAAAAGGGGGATAACTGACAAAGTCATCAGGGACATGGTCTGAAAGGCATTTCCAGAGGTTGCCTGCCCGCCCGCTCCCAAAAGGGAGAGAGAAAGAAACAACGTACTGGCTATGCCGAATGCGACACTAAAGCTTATGTCCCTGATCATAAATCCGGATATCAGAAAAGAGTTTCCTCTTCTCTGTGTTGCCTATTTTACAACAAACGGCAGCAACGCAAGGTTACGAGACCGTTTGATAGCAGTGGCCAGTTCACGTTGTTTCTTGGCAGAGACAGCTGTGATTCGGCTTGGCATGATTTTACCGCGTTCGGAAACAAAACGTTGCAGAAGCTTGACGTCTTTGTAATCGATTTTCGGTGCGCCTTCGCCGGAGAACGGGCATGTTTTACGGCGGCGGAAAAATGGACGACGTGTATCAGACATTATTCTTCCCCTTCAGCTTTAGCTTCGGCGGTTTCTTCAGAGGCGGCAGCTGGTGCTTCTTCTTTAGCAGCGGCTTCCTTCGGAGCATCTCCGTCTTCGGAATCACGATCCCGACGCGGACGATGGCTCTTGTTCTGCATCATCACGGAATCGCCTTCTTCCAGCTCATCAACGCGCAATGTCATGTGGCGCAGAATGTCTTCGTTAAGAAGCATGTTGCGTTCCATTTCCTTGACAGCACCAATGGGAGCATCGAGATTGAGGAGAACGTAGTGACCTTTGCGGTTTTTCTTGACCTTATAGGCTAGGTTCCGCAGACCCCAGTTTTCGATTTTAGCGACTTCTCCGCCACCATCTGTAACAAAAGCGGTCATTTCTTCCGTCAGAGTTTCCACCTGCTGAGTGGAGATGTCCTGACGAGCAATAAAAACTGTCTCGTAAAGAGGCATTTGTAAAAGCTCCTTATGGCTTCTAAATGTTTGGAGTTGAAATAATATCAACCGATCAAACGTAGCCGACCTCCGTCGGCAAGGAGTTATTGAGGCGGCGGACTATACAGATTTGTAGAGTTTGTGCAAGTGGGCTTGACAGGAAAAACTGAGAGAATATGACTGTCACAGGTAGAATTTAACTAAATCGGGTCGGATCTATATGAAACGTGCATTTGTTTTTCCAGGGCAGGGTAGTCAATCAGTCGGGATGGGGAAGGAACTTGGCAGTGCATTTCCGGTCGCCGCTCAGGTATTTGAAGAGGTGGATGACGCCCTTGGACAGAACCTTACAAAACTGATGTATGAAGGTCCGATGGAGGACCTTACCCTTACTGAAAACACGCAGCCAGCCCTGATGGCGGTTAGTGTGGCGGTGGCCCGGGTTCTGGAAAGTGAAGGCAAACTCAAGCTATCGGATGTTGCCGATTTTGTTGCCGGACATTCTTTGGGAGAATATTCTGCACTCACGGCGGCAGGCTCTCTCGCCCTCTCTGATACAGCGCGGCTGCTCAAAGCGCGGGGGCTTGCCATGCAAAAAGCTGTTCCCGTTGGCGTTGGAGCGATGGCGGCGCTGCTCGGGATGGATATTGGCCCGGTTGAAGAAATCGTTAAAGAGGCGTCTGCTGCAGGCGACGGCGTTTGCGTTGCGGCCAATGATAATGCCGACGGGCAGGTCGTCTTGAGCGGGAACAAGGAAGCCGTGGAGCGGGCAATTGAGCTGGCCAAGGAAAAGGGCGTTCGAAAAGCCATGCTCTTACCTGTCAGTGCGCCCTTCCATTGTCCGTTGATGCAGCCGGCCGCCGATGCGATGGCAGAAAAACTGGCAGATGTTGTGATTGCACCGCCGACTGCGCCGTTGGTTGCCAATGTCACAGCCGCTGATACAAGCGATCCGGAAACAATCCGCCGGTTGTTGGTTGAGCAGGTCACTGGTCGGGTCCGCTGGCGCGAGTCAGTCCTTTATATGGGGACACAGGAAGTTGAGCAATTGGTCGAACTTGGAACAGGCAAGGTTCTGACGGCGATGGTTCGTCGCATCAACAAGGCGATGACAGGAACAGCTATTCAGTCGCCCGCCGATATTGAAGCTTTTTTACAATCACTTTAAAAAAAGACAGGGGCATGGGAGAAAAACATGTTTGACCTTACAGGAAAATGCGCACTTGTTACGGGCGCCTCAGGAGGCCTGGGAGCCGCCATTGCAAAAGATCTGCATGCTGCAGGTGCAACAGTCGCATTATCCGGCCGCCGTCAAGAGGCCTTGCAGGCCGTGGCAGACGAGCTGGGAGACCGGACCCATGTCGTGCCTTGTGATCTGGGCGATATGGCAGCCGTCGATGGTCTGATCAAAGATGCCGAAGCTGCCATGGGGCAGGTGGATATTCTGATTAATAATGCCGGACTTACCAAAGACGGACTTGCCATGCGGATGAAGGATGAAGACTGGGATCGTGTCATCGATGTTAATCTGAAAGCGGCTTTTAAACTGTCCAAGAACTGTCTGCGCGGGATGATGAAACGCCGTTCAGGCCGGATTATCGGCATTACATCTATCGTTGGTGTGACGGGTAATCCGGGGCAGATGAATTATGCAGCGTCCAAAGCAGGAATGATTGGCATGTCGAAATCTTTGGCACAAGAAGTTGCTGCACGCGGCATTACTGTCAATTGCGTCGCGCCAGGGTTTATCGAAACTGCGATGACAGACGAGTTGTCTGAAGATCAGAAAAGCGGTCTTCTGGGGGCGGTTCCTCTTGGTCGTCTCGGAAATCCGCAGGATATTTCTGCGGCAGTCCTGTATCTGGCGTCTGATGAGGCGGCATATGTTACGGGACAGACACTTCATGTGAATGGCGGCATGGCAATGATTTGAGCCTTTGCCACGATTTGACCATATTCGGTTTTTATCTGAAGCCGGATTGAGATAATGCGACTGCGGAAAAAAGCGGTCCATGACAGGTTTTCTTTGCATTAACTGTAAAGTATGTTAGGAACGCCGACAAAATTGAGCCACCTCTTGTTGCTTGTGTTTTTCTTGCGCTGGAGGTAAGGAATAAATGACTAACTAATTGCCGGAATATCTGAGGATAAATTTATGAGTGATACAGCCGAACGCGTAAAAAAGATCGTTGTCGAACATCTTGGTGTTGAAGAAGCCAAAGTAACCAATGACGCAAGCTTCATTGACGATCTGGGTGCAGACAGCCTGGACACCGTTGAACTGGTCATGGCATTTGAAGAAGAATTCGGCATCGAAATTCCGGATGATGCAGCAGAACAGATTAAACAGGTTAAAGACGCAGTTTCCTTCATCGATGCGGCGGCTTGATTAGCAGCTTCGATTGTGACTGAACTTTAAAAATTCTTTCTTCGATAGGTTTTGGCATGCGACGTGTAGTTGTAACAGGACTGGGTCTTGTAACGCCTCTGGCGAACGGTGTGAAACCAAGCTGGAAAAGACTGATCAATTCAGAATCCGGCGCTGGTATGATTACCAAATTCGATACGGAAGGTCTGGCCGTCAGGTACGGTTGTGAGGTTCCTGTCGATGAAGATCATCCAGATGCTTTTCGGGCGGACGATATCCTGGCCCCGAAAGAGCAGCGAAAGCTGGATAGCTTTATCATCTATGGTATTGCGGCGGCAGAAGAAGCTATTCTGGATTCCGGCTGGAAGCCGGAGACCGAAGAAGAATTCTTCCGGACAGGGGTCTCCATTGGCTCCGGTATCGGCGGATTGCCTTCTATCGAAGAAAATTCCATTAAGTTGCATGAGCAAGGGCCGCGGCGTATCAGCCCGTTCTTTATTCCGGGCGCACTGATTAATCTGGTTTCCGGCCAGGTTTCTATACGCCACGGATATAAAGGCCCGAACCATGCTGTTGTGACAGCCTGTTCGACGGGTGCCCATTCTATCGGAGATGCTGCGCGAATGATTGTGGCTGACGATGCCGATGTTATGGTTGCCGGCGGTGCCGAAGCGGCCATGTGTCGGATCGGATATGCCGGCTTCGCCTCCGCCAAGGCCTTGTCGAAAAACTTTCACGACAACCCTGAAAAAGCATCACGCCCGTATGATAAGGACCGTGATGGTTTTGTTATGGGGGAAGGCGCCGGCGTTGTTGTTCTTGAAGAATATGAACATGCGAAAAAACGCGGGGCCACGATTTATGCTGAAGTTGTCGGCTATGGTCTTTCAGGCGATGCCTATCACATTACGGCTCCTGCAAGCGATGGCAGTGGCGGTTTTCGTTCCATGCAGATGGCGCTGAAAAAATCTGGACTCAATGTAGAAGATATCGGCTATGTCAATGCGCATGGTACATCGACGCCGCTCGGTGATGAGATTGAAGTCGGGGCGGTGAAACGTCTTTTCGGCAGCGCATCTTCTACAGTGGCTATGTCATCGACAAAATCCGCTATCGGCCATCTTCTGGGTGCTGCGGGCGGTGTTGAGGCAGTTTTCTCCATTCTGGCACTGAATGAAGGTATCCTGCCGCCGACTATTAACCTTGAGAATCCTTCTGACGGCCTGGATATGAACTTGGTACCCAATACGGCGCAGGAAAAGAAAGTCGATGCCGTTCTGTCAAACTCATTTGGCTTCGGCGGCACCAATGCCAGCCTTGTGATGAAGCGGGTTTAATCCCATCCTGATGAGGCCGAAATGAAGCGGATTTTCTTCTTCATTTTGGCCCTTTTTCTTTTATTTAATGCGGTTTTGGGCGGACTTTCTGCCTATGGATGGGATCTGTTTACACGGACAGGACCTCTTGTCGCAGATCGGGTTCTTGTTCTTGAAAAAGGCATCGGACTCCGGGCGATTGCCGCCAGACTGGAGTCGGAAGGCATTATTCACAATGACCTGGCGTTTGTTTTTGGGGTTCGGATTGGCGAGCAGGCCAAAAAGCTGAAAGCTGGCGAATATCATTTTGAAGCAGGGATGAGCGGAGAAGCCGTCATGCTTCTCCTAGTGTCCGGGAAAACCGTTCCTCATTTTCTGACTATTCCTGAAGGCCTGCAAATTCGTCAGATAAAAACCCTGATTAAATCAGAAGAAAGCCTGACAGGCGATTTAAGCCTTCCTTTGGATGAAGGAAGCATTTTGCCTGAAACCTATCACTTTACGCGCGGGGAATCCCGGGATGCTCTTGCTCGCCGTATGGTTCAGGCCATGCAGAACGCGCTTGAGATGCTGTGGAATAGTCGAACGCCAAATCCACTGATTACCTCCAAACAGGATCTTCTTGTTCTTGCTTCAATCGTTGAAAAGGAGACCGGTAAAGCCTCCGAGAGGGCGCGGGTTGCTGGCGTTTTCCTGAACCGCCTGAAGCGGAAAATGCGTCTGCAATCTGATCCAACAGTAGTTTACGGGGTGACCAAAGGGCAGTCAGATCTTGGGCGGCCTATTTCAAAAAAGGATCTGGCGGCCATCAATGACTATAACACCTATGTCATATCTGCGTTGCCGAAACGCCCGATTTGCAATCCTGGCGTCGATAGCCTGAAGGCGGTCCTAAACCCCGTAGCAAGCAAAAATCTTTACTTTGTTGCTGATGGGACGGGCGGGCATTTATTTGCCAGAACACTGGCGGAGCATAACCGAAATGTTCGCAAGTGGCGTAAAATCGAACGGCAGCGTAAAAAGCAGTAATCAGAAGAAGGTTGGCACAAATTCGTGGCTCAAGCGTCTTTCGCACAGACCTTGAAAAAACAGATGGGCCCAATCATGTCTGCCACAAATGATTCCATTCAGACACTCCTCAAACAAAGACGGGAGCTTCGTCAATGCCTGCAGGAGCTAAGAGCGGAAATTGCAACGCTGAATGATCGTGCGCAGTCTGTCTCTCCAGATGGGGCCGGACCGGAAAAAAAGAACAAGGCGGCAGATACCGTCGCTGTTTTGGCTCCTGTTAGTGAGAAACCTACAGAAGCAGCTGAGCACTCTTCCAGGAACTCACCATTGCTACCACCAGCAACCTCTCCGCCGGTAAACCCGGATATGAGTAAGGAGAAGCAGGCGGCAGAGGTGAAACCGCAACCGGACGTAAAGGATCCTCTCACCGGCGAACAATTTGAAGAGGCGGAAAGTGAGAGCGCAGATACAGTTCAGGAAGGCGATTTGGCGCTTGAGGATGAGGAACTTCTGGAAATCGACGACACCAGCTTGTTTTTCAGATCAAAATTTCTGGCCGATTACTTACTAAATTACCCGTCAGCTATCGACGATAAAACACTCGAGGATCTTGATAACCGGATCAAAGCCGTTGAGCTGAGTACAAGTGAGGAAGAACGGGCAAAAAAAAGCGATCTTTTGAGACCCGTTTACCGGGCTGTGTCCACTCAAAGTTATAGCGAAAACAGAGTAAACGGCGAAACGCTTGCCGATAGCGCCGGTGATGTAACCCTTCTTTGGGGATTACCCATTAGTGTTGCATGCCTCACCCTTGTTGCTTTTCCGCTTATATTGCTCATTCAAGCGATGGCGGAAAGAATGTTCGTCTCGTCTTTTACGGCGGAGATTTCAATTCTTCTTGATTGTTGTGTCGCGTTTTTATGGGGGGGCTCGGGCGCCCTATCCAGCCTTGCCTGGAAAACAGCAGGCGATGTGCGCAAAAGGCGATATCAAAGAGGGGCTGTTCGGGATATAGGACTTCGCTTCTGTTTTGGTGGTATCCTGGCGATCGCGACTGTTCTTCTTTTGATGAACTGGTTACCCTCAAGCAGTATATTGGGAGATATGATAATTGCCATTATATCGTATTTCATTGGACTACCCGCCGCTGTTTTCTTTTCCTTTCTGTTCCGCCTTCTGCGCCGCCGCAAAAAGGCAAAGGTCAAGGCAAGCTGAAGAGAGGATGGCGGATGCTTCCTTGTTCCCTCAGGCATTTGGCGATATAAAAGACCGCATCTTTCTTTTTCTCAGAAGAGGCGGTTACAAGCTTGAAAAGTATGACGGGTTTTGCCCGAGCAAGCGGCGAATATGAGGATTTTACCTGGCTTTGGGAGATCAAAAGCGTCAATGGGCGTGGATTGGAAACGCGATGCCGTCTACCCGGCGGTTTTGATCGCGTTGAAGAAGTTGCCCGCAAGCAAATCAAAGCCAGATTTCAGCGTGGCAGCATTAACCTGCATCTTCAACTTTCCCGTAATTCTGATAAGGGAAACTATCAGATTAATTCTCTCTTTCTGGAAGAGGTGCAGAAAGTGGCTCATGCCTTGGTTGAGGCCGGTCAAGCCACAAAACCGACCGCTGATGGTTTGCTGGCCCTCAAAGGGGTAATCGAGGTGGGCGACCCTCAGCAAGATGAGAAACAGCAGGAGAAACTTGAAACTGCTTTGCTGAAAACGCTGGATGACGTTTTAGGAAAATTGGAAGCGACCCGGATAGAAGAAGGATCGCAGCTTCTCCCTGTTTTAAAAGGCCAGATTGATGAAATCGCAGGCCTTGTCGTTCAGGCGGAAGAGGTCTCCAATGCGCGTTTGGAGAAAACGCAGGAGCGTGTCACAAAGCAGATCGAGATGATCCTATCGCAAGCAGCGAGCCTTGATGAGGGCAGGCTCGAACAGGAACTTGCGATATTGGCAACCAAGGCCGATATCTCGGAAGAGCTGGATCGCCTTAAAGGGCATGTCCAGACAACACAAGACCTGCTAACTCCGGATCAAGACGGTGCTATCGGTCGGCGGCTTGATTTTATTTGTCAGGAATTCAATCGGGAAGCCAACACACTTTGCTCTAAAGCAGGGGACAAGGAACTGACGAAAATCGGACTTGATTTGAAAGTGGTTATTGATAGGTTGCGCGAGCAAGTCCAGAATATTGAGTAGACTATAACCGAGTAGGAAAGTACGTGTCTGATCAAGCTGCAGAAACGGTTCAGATTGAACGCCGGGGAATGATGCTGGTCCTCTCCTCACCATCGGGGGCTGGTAAAACCACGTTGTCCAGATCCTTGTTGGCTGATGATGATAATTTATCCATGTCCATTTCAGCAACAACCCGCGCGCCGCGACCTGGAGAAGTTGACGGGAAGGATTATTTTTTCATGCAGCCGGTGGATTTTAATCTCCTTGTCAATCAAGGAGAGCTGCTTGAGCATGCCAAGGTCTTTGATCACTACTATGGGACGCCCAGAAAAGCGGTCGAGGACGCCTTGTCGCATGGTAAAGATATTCTGTTCGACATTGATTGGCAGGGGACGCAGCAATTGGCTCAAAAGGCCGGAGATGATCTTGTCTCAATCTTTGTTCTGCCGCCTTCTACCCAGGCTTTGGAACAACGCCTTAAATCCCGCGCTCAAGATAGTGACGAGGTTGTTGCCAGGCGGATGTCAAAAGCCTCAGAGGAGATCAGTCATTGGGCGGAATATGATTATGTGGTTGTCAACGATGATATTGAACGGTGCCGTTCGGAAGTAAAAGCAATTCTTCAGGCCGAGCGGGTCCGTCGGACACGGCGCACGGGGCTTCTTCCATTTGTCGATAGGCTGCGTGAGGGGTATTGATCCTATTTCTGGCGATAGATTTCAGATAACTTGCAGAATTCCTCAACGGATAGCTCTTCCGCCCGCTGGGTGGGTTTAATGCCCGCCGTCAGAAGGTTATCCTCTGCGGAGCCGCCCAGGCCCTTCAAGCTGGCGCGCAGCATTTTTCGGCGCTGTCCGAAAGCCGTTGCCACTACTTTTTCCAGCATGGCCTGATCCGCCGGAAAAGCAGGTTCATCTCTGGGGACCAGTTTTACAACGGTGCTGACAACTTTTGGCGGGGGCGTGAAGGCTTTCGGCGATATATCAAATTGTTTGGATACATGGCATAGCCATTGGCTGATGATGGACAATCGCCCATACGCTTTTGAACCGGGCTCCGCTGTAATTCTATCACCGACTTCCTTTTGAAACATCAGGGTCATTGATTTGAATTGCTTGCGGGACTTTAGCCATTTGATGAGCAGGGGAGTCGCGACATTATAGGGTAGATTGGCAATGATATGTGCTTTTCCCGGTAGAATATCCTGTTCGTCGATAGCAAGGGCATCGCCTTCGATCACAGTAAGCCGGTTATCAAACGCGTTCGAAATATCGGCCAATGGGGCGAGGCAGCGTGTATCTTTTTCAATGGCGTATAGATGTTTTGCACCGCTGGCCAGTATAGCACGGGTAAGGCCACCCGGACCGGGGCCTATTTCCAGAACAACCTCCCCTTCAAGACTTCCTGGGCATCGGGCAATTTTGCCGGTCAGATTGAGGTCCAGTAAAAAATTCTGCCCTAGGGATTTCTCTGCTCTGAGACCATAAGCATTGATAACCTCCCGCAGGGGGGGGAGGGCGGCGCCAGTTGTCATGATACATGCCTTGAATAGGCAGCCATTTGTGCAGCCATTTGAAGAGCTGCGATCAAGCTTGCCGGATTAGCCAACCCTTTGCCTGCAATATCGTCGGCGGTTCCGTGATCCGGGGATGTTCTGATAATCGGCAGCCCTAAGGTCACATTCACTCCTCTGTCAAAATCGATGGTCTTGATCGGAATAAGCGCTTGATCGTGATACATGCAAATTGCCGCATCATATTTCTGGCGTGCAGCTTTATGGAACAGGCTGTCTGCAGGAAAAGGACCTGATACAGACAGTCCCTCAGCTGCAAGTTTGTACACCAGCGGAGAGATCATGTTTTTCTCTTCCTGTCCCATACTGCCATTTTCACCGGCATGAGGGTTGAGGCCGGCGACGACGATACGTGGCTTGTCGATAGAAAACCGTTCCTGAAGGTCTTTATCCACGCAACGGATCACGTGCTCAAGATGTTCCTCTGATAGGGCAGAGGGGACTTCTTCAAGAGCAACATGAATGGTTGCGGGCACAACTTTAAGCTCCGAACAGGCCAACATCATCACGGCAGGACCTTCAGATTTGGTGAGTTCCGCCAAAAATTCAGTATGGCCGGGATGCTTAAAGCCAGCATCATACAAGCGCTTTTTCTGAATAGGGTTCGTGACAAGGCCTGACGCTTTTCTTGCAAGGCAAAGTTCGACCGCTGTCTCAATTGCTGTCAGTGTAGCTGCAGCAGGATTATCGTTGTTTTGTATGTCCAGCACCGGTATAGCGTCATTGAACAGGGCGTCAGCGTCACCAATCCGCGTTATTCTTCGAACAGGTATATCTCCAGAGAGACTGTCGGCTTGCCGCTGTATCTCGGTGGCAGTTCCAATCAAGCAAAATGCCGACAGGTTCGTCTTCTTTCGGGCATGCCAGGCTTTCACAGCGATTTCAATGCCGATCCCAGCAGGATCTCCCATTGTCAGAGCAAGAGGCGGTAGGGCCATGCCAACTATCTTTCACTGAAGAATACAGGGTTAACGAACTTCGATGGTTGCATCCCGCCGAAGATCCTTGACGTATCGCCGGGCGCGATTTTCAATTCTTTTGTTGCCAATAAGCTGCCGGATCGACTGATCGCTGTCAGGGTCAGTATTCTGATCCTGTCTGCCACAAACAATAAAGATACGGTATTTATTATTGTCCAGATAAGGAGCACTTGCCTGTCCGGGTTTGAGGTCTCTAACCAAGGCCCGGAATTTTTCAGGGAGGTTTTTAAGCTCAACCCTTCCCATCTTTCCGCTTTCAGTTGTCGCAATCTCAGTGAGAAGAGCAGGAACATAGTCGCAGCTATCAATAAATTTGGAGAGTGAATTGATCAGTTTTACCTGACCTTCCTTAACACCGCGTTTCTCCGCCGGATCCAGAGGGATGACCAACTGGCTGAGTTCAAGGCGGGCATTCATCTCCCCTTGTTCGAGTATTTTCCGAATGTCCCGAATAGCAACAACATAATATCCCTCAGCTGTTCTAACAGGGCGCGAAATTGCCCCTTTTTTTGCTTTGGCAAGAACAGTCGCAATTTCAGGATCTAGATCCTCCGCCATGGCCCAGCCAATCTCCCCCCCCTTTGCCGCGGTCACACCTTGACTGAATTGCGCCGCAATACGGGGAAATTTAGCGCCATCTCGGATCTGTTGTAACAGATCGTTGAGCAGCTTTCTGACTTTGGGTTCATCTGATTGCTGATCAACCGGGATAAAAATTTCACTCAACAGGTATTCACTTTTACCCTTGTTAGCCTGCATCTGTTTACGAAGTGCTTCAATTTCTTCTTCTGTAATATTGACCCGGGGCACAATTCGCCTTCTGACGACTTTATTCCAGGCAAGACCAGCTCTAATCTGCTCCAACAACGTATCCATGCTGATATTTCTGTTTTCAAGAATACTGTCGAGGCGGCCTTCGGGAATGTTGTTCTGTTTTTCCAGGCGGCCGACCGCTTTGTTCATATCATCATCTGAAACGGTTAAATTAAAACGTGCAGCCTCCTGTAGCTTTAACCTTTCCTCTACCAATCTGTTTAGAGTGGGGTTAACAAGTTGCTGCCTAGTTTTTCGCGAATCTGGAAAACCTGACATGAGAATAGTGAGGGAAATGCGTTGTATCAAATCATAACCCGAGATGACTTCGTCATTCACAACAGCAACAATTTTCTGCACTTCCTGCGCTGCCGTCTGCGCAGAATACAGCCCGATCAAGCTACTGATTAGCACACTGTATGTCAGTTTCCGAAAGTATGTCATCTAATGTCTCTATACACTTAATAATACGGCGATAAATTATGCCATGAGTGATCAGTAGAATATCACTGATTATGGCAATTTGTGAATTAATCAATTGAAGGGTAATAATCTGATCCTGAACCCGACACTGGTTGAAGGCTCTGCATTTCGATCTCTGGTAAATTCTCTTTTTGCCTCTAATGCGAAACCAAAACATTCATCTAGATACTCAATCCCCACTTTAGCATCGATAGATCCGCCATTGCTTTCAAGGTTTCTCCGGTAACTACCATAGGTACTCCAGAATTCCGTCATTTTTACGCGACCTTCCAGCGAGATTTCTTCGCGTTTTTCCAACTCAACTGCCGAGAGATTGTCTCTGAGGCTTAGATATCCAACCCCGAACCAGTTTTCTTGGCTCCCGATCCGCAGGTCTATCTCGTTGCGGTCCAATTTTAAATCGTTCCGATCCATTCTGACCCGCTGAATATATTTGATGTAGTCATTGGGTTGAACTTCCAGTCTGGCAACATAATCGGACAGTTCATCTTCTAATCCTGTTCCATCCCCAAAACTGGTTTCATTATCCAGATGGAAGCGTTGTCCGACTAGGAGAGTTGTATGCCCCCCATTTTCGCCATAGAAGCCGAAATTGACGCCATAATTCAGACGTGGACCTTCTTCAACTTCGTCAAGGCCTGCATACCGGTTTGATCCAAACAGATTTGTGTCATCAAATTCAAAGCTCAAGCTATCTTCATTCGGAGTGTTTTTACTCCCCAAGGCTTCTGACCACACAGCTTCTACAACAGGTTCGATCAATTGCCGGGTTGCGCCTGCGTGCCGGACAAATGGATAACTCCATTTTAAGGAGAGGGAAGGAATGACACGCCCGGTGAATTCATTGGACGTCTCGCTGTTAGGATCGAACGGGTCTTCCAATTGATCCTGAGTGAAATAAGTGTCGCCACGCAAGGAGGCGTCCAATTCCAATACTTGCCCGCTGGGTGTTGTATAAGGAAGATGCCACGCTCCGCTCATTGACAACCGGGCAGTATCCTGCCCTGACGTTCTGAAGAGCGTTAGGCCATCCACATCAGCACTGAACCGCGCTCCATATTTGTCGGGCTCTCCGACATATGAGTATTCAAGCCAAGCAGGGACAAACGGGATTTCTCCCTGATCATCGCCTTGCTGTAACCCTTGGAAGGCATAGGCGCTTAGAGACGTGTAATTCCGCCCCCGAAGCCCTTCGAGATAGGCTGTGGATGTCAGGGTGTCATCGTTACTAATATCATATCGGTCAAGATAGGTCTCGTCACTGGTTACGAAGGCGTCGAAACCCCATGACCATGTTGAATCTAGTTTGAAGCGCCCTTTGCCTCTGAGATGACTGAGAAATTCCTGGTCACCTGTATCGTTTCCATTGTTATCCTGAGCATCAACATAAGTTACAGACCCGTCCAACTCCAGATCGCCCTGTTTGAAGGCCTGGCGGTATTCGCCCGCCAGGTGGACACCTTCCTTGGTTGTAACGGTAGGTGTAAAAGTAAAGTCTTTATCTTCAGAAATAACGTAATAGTAGGGAGTAGTTACCCCATAGCCCAAATCAGACGAATTGACGAATGAAGGCGCTAAAAACCCGCTTTTCCGTTTTACCGTGGGATCGGGATGACTAAAATATGGCGTATACAGAACCGGAACACCGTAAAATTCTAGGACGGCGTGCTTATAAGTAATTGTTTTTGCACTCTTGTCATGCACCACTTTGGATGATTTCGCCTGCCATAAGGGCGCCGCATTTCGATCAGTTTCGCAAAGTCGGCACGTGCTATAGACGGCATTATTCATGATGATGTTATTTTCATCAACACGCACGGCGCTTTGGGCAGCCAGTCTTGAATTATCTGTGAAAAGTACCCTGATATTCCGAATGGCTCCCGTTTTCAGTTCACTTGCCAGCTCTACTTTTTCAGCAAATACCACTTCGCCTGTCGGTTCGAGTAAGACAATATTCCCTGATGCAATGACACTGTCCTGGCGGACGTCATAGGTTACCTTGTCAGCTTTGAGGACACGTTCACCCTGAACGATTTCAACATTACCGCTTGCCGTTACGACTTCATTTTTTTGATCATACTGAATTTCATCTGCGCTGAAGAGGGAGCCTTTCTCGAGAGACAAGCTGCTTGGATCTTCCGCAGCATAGGAAGCTGAGCAGGTTGTTATTGCCAAAATGGCTGATGACAGGAGAGACGCAACAAAGGACTTCATAAATTTAACCATCCTCCAGATGGAACATCATAGCAAGGCCCAGCAATATTATGATGATGGCCGGGGACCATGCCGCCAACGGGACGGGAAGATTTCCGGACATGCCCAGTGCTTGAATAATATCTGTCAGGAAATAGAAGACAAAGCCTGTCGCAATTCCGGCCATGACGAGCAGGCTTGTTTGCCCTCGTCTTGTGGCTCTTAAGCTGAAGGTCGCAGCCACCAGAACCATGGCAAAAAGAAGAACCGGGCTTGCAATCAGGCTGTGCCAGTATAATCGGTGATTAATCGCCGAAAACCCTGCTTGCTCCAATGTTTCTATGAATTCAGGTAAATCCCAGAAAGAGAGGGTCTTTGGCGGGGCAAAACTCTCCTGAATTTGAGTAACCGTCAGCGTTGTGTCCAATTGCAAATGGTCCTTGAGAATGCCCGGCTGATCAGGGCTGGTCATGAGAACATTATCAAGATCCCAGTAACCTCGCCTCAATCGGGCACGTTCTGCTTCGATGCGCCCAACAAACTGCTCGTTTTTATCATATCGAAAAATAATAACATCCGCCAAATCGACCCCCTGGTTGATGGCGCTGCGAGCATGAATAACGGAGAGACCATCATTGTCGATCTGCCGGAGCCACAAATCCTGAGAGGATATCATTAACAAGTTTGTTCGTTGCTTGAAATGCTTAGCTTTCATCTGGGCAAACTGAGACTGCATAGTCGCCGTAATAGGGTTGATGACCGTTAAGGTAAAAATGCCAAAAAGCAACGCGACCGTCAGGCCAGGGAGCAAAAATTGCCACACAGATACTCCAGACGCGCGGATGACAGTCAATTCATTGGTTCTGGAGAGGCGGAAGAAAGTCATCATGCCGCCAAACAAGGCTATCAGTGGTAATAATTCCTGTAAGAGATGGGGAAGACGCAAGAAAACCATTTGCAAGACAATAAAGACTGTTACATTTTCTTTTCCGCTGGCGCGGCGCAGGAGCTCAATCAAATCGACGAGTACAATGATTGAAATGAGAACGCCCAGAATAACAGCCGTATTTTTTACAAACTGTTTGCCAAGGTAAAAAGAGAGTCCCCCCCAGAATTTCATGAATTGCCACTCCCAGGTTGTGATTGCAGTGACAGTGGCGGACGCCGTAAGAGCTTAGAAAATGTTCCTCCTACTGCGAGATGCGCCGCAACTCCCGCTGACAAAAATGGGAGGCAGTAGATCACCGGGTTGAGCCAGGGGCGCGAGCCCGCCAATCCGAAAAACACCATAGCAGTAATGATCAAGAGAACGCCGGATGTACCAGCGATCAAGATGTTTTTAACGCGACCTCGGCGCGTAAATTCTCCACTTGTCACACCAGCAATCGCAATCAAAACAAGGCTGATTGAATAGAGAGGCAGAATAAGCCTTTGGTGAAGTTCAGCATTGATCTCGTCTATGTTCCGTCGCGTTGATGGTGAGTCTTCAGGCCAGATTAGTTCTGGAAGATAGCGGGACGTAGGGTCGAGCCAGAAAGTTCCTGATTTCTTCTCAAACTGGCTGATATCCAATGTATAGTCGTCAAAATACAGGATGCTCAATTTCGCGAGATCTTTTTGAACTTCCTGAAGGTTGCCCTTTTTGAGAACAAAACGGGGGCCGTCATCGGTTTTAACAAATGCGCCTTGCTCAGCCATGTAAGTCACTGGTTTTGCTGGATCTCTCTCATCATGAACCAATATACCAAGCAGTTCGCCTGTCGACGATTTTTCCCGGATATAAACGGTTACACCGCGAGAAAGAGAATTGAAAACACCCTCCTTCAGAACAACAGATGCAAGGCTTTCCCGCCACTCGATCCGAAGCTCATCAACAATTCTCAGCCCGTAAGGAGCGAGAAAAAAACTGATAATATACAAAATGATGAGCGTCATGCCCGCCAAGTGCAGAACAGGCTTTGTCAGCGCCCACTTGCTTTGGCCAGCAGCCCACATCACCACAAGCTCTGATTCAGTATAGAGCTTGTTAAAGGCGAACAAGGTGCCAAAAAACAGAGCCATTAATATCGTATACTTTAAGATACCAGGAAGCAGAAGGGTTGTTAGATATAAAAAGGTGGAAACGGGGAGGCCGTTGATCAGTTTTTCCACGAATTGCAGAGACTGGGATAACCAAATGATCCCGGTCAGTGCAAAGGTGATAAACAACACCGGGCTCAGCAGCTGCCGTATTATGTACCAGTTCAAGCTTTTCATGGCCGGAAGTATAGCGAATGAAATAATATTCGCTATATAGAAGCAACAAAAAGCCCGTAAAAAAGGGTATTTATTTTGCGTTGGGTACGCAATAATTTCCCATTTTAACCGGTGATGCGGAAGAATACCCTCAAAAGCCTCCGGGATTTTTGATTGTTGCGGCAAACTTGTTGCTGAGGTAAGGATGAAGATATCAATCCTGCCAGATAAACATTGATCTCTAATTCAGGTGTTGCCGATGAAATTTGCTTTCTCAGAAATCTCTCTTCCCAAACGTGGCTCGCTCGCTGTGCCCGTTTACGCTGATAACAGCTTCTCCCCAACTGCAAGTGAAGTGGATACTATTACTGGCGGTATTTTGTCCCGAGCCTTGGAAACCAGTCGGTTCAAAGGAAAAAAGGGGGACCTTCTCGAAATTCTCGCGCCAAACGGTCTGGATGTGTCGCGGGTCATTCTGTTCGGAATGGGGGAGAGTGAAGATATTTCCCAGTCTGATCTTGAAGACCTGGGAGGGCGTCTTGTCGGGAAGCTGAATACCTCAGGCGCGCGTAATGTGACGGTTATCCTCGATGGCCTTGGAGAGTGTGCCATCAAGGAAAGTGATGCAGCTGCCCGTGTGGCCTTTGGTGCGAAACTCTCGGCCTATCGTTTCATGCATTATAAATCAGAGGAAGATCCTTTTTCAGAGCCGACACTTGTTCGAATGACGGTTGCCTGTAAAACTTCGTCAAGTGCTCGCAAAACATTTGCAGATCTGGAAGCTGTTGCAGAAGGTGTCTTCCTGACCCGTGATCTGGTCAGCGAGCCTGCAAATACTCTGCATCCGGAAAGTTTTGCAGATCGTTGCCGGGAACTCACAGCGCTGGGCGTTGAAGTCGAGATCCTGGATGAGGATAAAATGCGCCGCTTGGGAATGGGCGCTCTTCTCGGGGTCGGTCAGGGCTCTGTTCGGGAGAGCCAGCTTGTCATCATGCGCTGGAATGGTGCATCAGGCAAGAAAAGCAGCCGCAAGCCGATCGCGTTTGTCGGAAAGGGAGTTTGCTTCGATACCGGCGGAATTTCGCTAAAGCCCGGACCCGGAATGGAAGAGATGAAGTGGGATATGGGCGGCGCCGGTACGGTTACCGGCCTGATGAAAGCACTGGCAGGCCGTAAAGCAAAGGTCAATGTTGTCGGTGTGATCGGCTTGGTTGAAAACATGCCGGATGGCAATGCACAGCGTCCCGGAGATATCGTGACCGCGATGAACGGGAAGACCATCGAAATCCTCAATACAGATGCTGAAGGCCGCTTGGTTCTTGCAGATGCGCTTTGGTATACGCAAGACCGGTTTGAGCCGGAGATCATGATTGATCTGGCGACGTTGACGGGTGCAATCATTATTTCACTGGGCCATGAAAATGCCGGCCTGTTCTCGAATGACGATGAATTGGCAAGTCAGATTTTTGAGGCAGGTGAAGTGGTTGGAGAAGGCGTCTGGCGTCTGCCAATGTCCAAAGCTTACGCAAAACAAGTCAAATCTCCGATTGCGGATCTTCAGAATATCGGTACCGGCGGACGCGGTGCTGGTTCCATTGTCGCCGCAGAGTTTTTGAAAGAATTTGTGGGAGAGACGCCTTGGGCTCATATCGATATCGCCGGTATGGCCTGGTCCAAATCAGATAAACCAACAGTTCCCAAAGGCGGTACCGGATATGGTGTGCGCCTTCTGGACCGGTTTGTTCGGGACAATTACGAAGGGAAGTAATCCCGCATATGACGGAAGTCAGTTTTTACCATCTGCAGGCAGAGCCCCTTGATCGGGCTTTGCCTAAACTTCTCGATAAAGTTCACGAGCGGGAGATGCGTGCGCTTGTGAGGCTTAAAAGCGAAGCATTGGCAGAACGGCTTGATGCTGCACTCTGGACCTTCTCTCCGACATCTTTTCTTCCCCATGGGACTGAGAGTCAAGAGCATGCTGATCAGCAGCCTGTCTTATTGAGCCTTCATGCTGAGGGCAACGCTAATCAGGCAACTGTTCTCGTTTTGCTGGAAGACAGCGAGGCGAGCGACTTGGATCAGTTCGATCGTTGTCTATATATGTTCGACGGAAACGATAGCGATGCTTTGAACGCAGCCCGGACCAGATGGAAGTCCCTCAAGCAGGACGGGGCTGATGTGACTTACTGGCAGCAGGGATCAACCGGTTGGCAGAAAAAAGCCTGAATAAGAACTCGCTTGAGCGAATGATTTATGGGTCCGGGGTTCACTCAAGTCGTCTCCAGATTTTCCAGTTCTTCCTGAGCCGCCATCCATTTTTCTTCAGCCGCTTCCTGATCGGTTTTCAGTTTGCCGATTTTGGCGACGAGGTCGGCCTGAAAGGCTGGACCTTCGTCATAGGTTTCAGGTAATGCCAGGATTTCTTCCTGTTTTTTGACCTCTTCTTCCAGTTTCTGAACACGTTTTTCCAGATTACTGATTTCCTTGCGTTTTGGAGCGAGAGCTGCGCGTGCCTGAGCACGAGCCTTTCGGGCTTCTTTCCCGCTTAGCTTTGGTGCTGCTGGAGCGGTGATTGAGATATCGCCGACAGAGATTTTCTTACCCGTTGCGCCCGCACGGGCCTGCTCCAGGACAAATTTCTTATAGTCGTTCATATCTCCTTCATAGGGGGCGACACCGCCGTCACTGACAAGCCAGAGACTATCGGCGACAAGGCTGACCAGATGTGGATCATGACTGATTAACAAGACCGCGCCCTCAAAATCATTCAACCCCTGAACGAGGGCTTCGCGGGCATCAACATCCAGATGGTTGGTCGGCTCATCCAGGATCAGAAGGTGAGGTTTTTCGACCGAAAGCAGGCAGAAATTCAGGCGAGCTTTTTCCCCTCCGGACAGTTGTTTGACTGCAACGTCGGATTTGTCGCGGTTAAAACCAAATTGTCCAAGACGGGCACGTACTTGAGATTGCCCGGCATTTCCCAATTTGTCAGCCAGATGCTGATAAGCGCTTTCTTCCGGCCTCATTTCGTCCAACTGATGTTGGGCAAAAAAGCCGATTTTCAATTTGGAGGATTTTTGAAGCTGGCCAAGTTGTGTTCTCAGGCGTCCCGCGATCAATTTTGCGAATGTCGATTTACCATTGCCGTTTGATCCCAACAGAGCAATCCGGTCATCCATATCAATTCGAAGATTGAGATGTTTGAGCACATGGGACGTCTCGGAATAACCTGCGGCACATTCTTCCATTGAAATAATGGGGGAGGAAAGGGGCTCTGGTGTTGGGAACGTGAAGTTTACCGTATAATCCTCCATCATGGAGGCAATCGGTTTCAGTTTCTCCAGCATCTTAACACGGCTTTGAGCCTGTCTTGCCTTTGAAGCCTTGGCCCTGAAGCGGTCAACAAACGACTGCAAATGCTTGCGCTGGGCTTCCTGTTTCTTTGCCATGCCAGCGGCGAGCGCTATTTTCTCGGCACGGGTCTTTTCGAAGAAGTCGTAGTTGCCGGTATATTTGACCAGCTTCAACTGATCCAGATGAATGATGGTTTCGGCAACATTATTCAGCAGATCCCGATCATGACTGATGATGATGAGGGTGCGCTGATAGGATTTCAGAAAGTTTTCAAGCCAGAGTGTGGCTTCCAGATCAAGATAGTTGCTTGGCTCGTCAAGCAGGAGCAAGTCGGGTTCGGCAAACAAAGTACCAGCGAGAGCCACTCGGGTGCGCCAACCACCAGAAAAAGAGGAACAGGAGCGCTGCTGGGCGTCATGGTCAAAACCAAGGCCTGAGAGAATTTTGGCAGCCCGGCTTTCAGCTGTATGAGCATCAATGTCTGCGAGGCGCATATGAATATCGGCGATCCGTGCAGGATCTGTTGCTGTCTCTGCCTCCTCCAGCAGGGTTTTCCGTTCGATATCGGCATCCAGAACGGTCTGCAACAGGCTTTCCGGGCCGCCCGGCGCTTCTTGTGGCAAAATACCAAGGCGGGCGCCATTTCTCATCCGGAGTTCACCGCTGTCTGCGTGAATTTCCTGTGTGATGAGTTTGAACAGCGTTGACTTGCCGGTTCCATTCCGACCCACCAGGCCAACCTTGTGGCCCATCGGAATGTGAACGGAAGCATCTTCCAGCAATGTACGACCCGCAATGCGGTATGTGATATCTTTGATCTGTAACATGCGGCAGTCTCTATCAGCTTTCTGCAGCATAGAACAGGAAAATAGGCCGCTATCCGGTAAAAATGGCGTAAATCGGTTGCAGCTGGAGGCGAGGCCCGCTATAAGGCGCGCAATATAATTTTTTCCCAACATAACCAGAGTGAACACAATGGCTATTGAACGTACTTTTTCTATCGTTAAACCCGATGCAACTCGCCGTAATCTGACGGGCGCAGTGAATGCGAAACTCGAAGAAGCTGGTCTGCGTATTGTTGCCCAGAAGCGGATCCAGATGACTCGTGAAAATGCGGAAACATTTTACGCAGTTCACAAAGAGCGTCCTTTCTTCGGCGAACTTGTTGATTTTATGATTTCAGGCCCTGTTGTTGTTCAGGTTCTGGAAGGTGAAAATGCCATCTTGAAAAACCGCGAAGTTATGGGGGCGACTAACCCAGCGGATGCAGATGAAGGCACAATCCGTAAAGAATTTGCGGAAAGCATCGAAGCGAACTCGGTTCACGGTTCAGACAGTGCAGAGAATGCAGCCATCGAAATTGCATACTTCTTCGCCGGTTCAGAAATTGTCGGATAAGCATTAAAAGATCAATAAAAAGGGCCCGGATTTTCCGGGCCCTTTTTTTGTCTCTAATCGTTGAGCTAGTCCTGTTTGGCTGCTTCTGAAGTGTTAAACAAAGCAATAGGCTCAACGGCTTCGCGTGGATTATCACTATGCTTACAGTGGCCATCGACGATTGCACCGGGCTCTATGCTTAAAGAAGAATTGACCACATCACCGCGCACGCTTGCGGTTGCCGTGATGGAGACATCCAATCCGCGGATGCCACCGTCGACTTTGCCCCGTATCAGAACTTCTCCTGCGTCGATGGCACCGGTTACGTGGGCTGTTTGACCAATATTGAGTTTTTCTGCCCGAATATCACCGGTTACTATTCCGTCGACTTGCAATTCACCGTCACACACCAGATTTCCTGTGACAACCAATCCTTTGGCAATGATAGAAGGCATGCCATCTGTTTCGGATGCGGGTTTGGGTCTCTTATCACCATTACCTGAAAACATGGAAGCTACTCTCCTGTATGAGTGTTAGTCCGTATCTTTGGGAACTGTTTTAAAGGCGTAATTTCCAGCCTTGAAGAATTTGGCGGGATCGTGCGGTTTGCCGTTATAGAGAATTTCATAATGAACATGACGACCAGTACTGCGCCCTGTCGAGCCCATTTTACCGACTTTGGTTCTGAAATCGATTTTCTGGCCACGCTTGACATAAATCTTTTTCAAATGTCCATATTTCGTTTTAAATCCCTGGCCATGATCAATTTCAACCATCAGACCATAAGCACCGCTCCGTCCGGCAACAGTGACAATGCCGGGGGCGGTTGCATAGATAGGCGTATTCTTGGGGCCGCTGATATCCATACCGGCGTGAAAAGCGCGCTTTTTCCGGATCGGATCCCGACGCATGCCAAAACTTGATGAAACATATCCCACGTCTGTCGGCTTGCTTAAGGGGATGTTTTTCATGATGGTGTTAAGAGAGGTCCATTTGGCCAAGCTCAATTCCATCTTCTGAGCATTATCATAATAATCCTGCTCAGCTTTCAAAACATCTTTGCCGCCGGACAGGCCTTCAAACGGCCCGCCTTTACCTTCAATATTATCAAGGGTCAGGATGTCATCTGGGTTCAGTCCGGTAAGGGTGATCGTCTCTTTCAAGGCGTCAATGCCCTGTTCCGCCTGCTCCTGCACGCGTGCGATCAATTCCTTGTTTTCTGTGCTGATGGTTTCAAGCCGGGATTTCAGGCTGGTAATCTGTGTATTCAGATCAACTTCCATGACTTTCTTAGCTCGGCGTTCCTGCTCCAACTCGCTCAGCTGAGATTTGGTATTTTGCAGGCGATTGTAAATTTCATCCTTGCTGGATTGAAACATCTGCAATTCACGGTTCAGGGAAGAGAGTTTCTTTTGCGCCATCAGCTTCGCTTCGGCAATCTGGTCGCGTTCTTCCGTCGTATGATAAAGGGCTTTGTTGATTTTTGTGATCTGAAGAGAGAGGTTTTCACTTCTCTCATTGGTCATCTTAAGCTTGTTACTCAGCAGCGTGATCCGATTTTCCAGATCCCGGGCATATTGATCACGGCTGTCGAGGTCATTCGCTGTCTGTTGAAGATTGGCAGTCGCTGTCTGCAACGTTGACTCTAGGTTTTGACGTTCAGACAGAATATCTTCCAACCGCGCATATTGTTGGTCCAGCTCATGTTTCGTCAAGTTCAGGTTGGACCTCGACAGCAACAGGTTCGACGAGACGTCGCGGATTTTCTCTTGCAAGCCGGCAAGCTGTCTGTTTTGGATATCGAGTAGTGCCTGCTGCTCGCTGGTATGTTCAATAAGGCCTGCGAACAGGCCGAAAAGCGAAACACTGCCTGCCAAAAGGCCTATTTGGGCCTTGCTGCCGATTTTAAAATATTTCAGCTGGCCGTTCGTACTGACGATAATTTGTCGTTCAGCAAAAACCCTGCTCAATACAGGCTTCAATTTCATAAAACTCCCCGCTTAATTGGTTCGGAAATCTCCGCAGGCCAATCCCCGGGGACAATTAACCCGATTTTGCTTCAAACTGCAACTCTTCTGGATGTATTCAGAAGAAGGAGTATGTGGCACGAAGACTAGGATTTAACCGGTTGAGTAAGAGGCAAGTAGTAGTCTGGCGGCATATCCGCTTTCTCGCGTGCTTCTTCGTTAAATGGTGGTTTTAATAGGCCTCTGAAGTTCTCACGAACCATATTTTGCCACGCAGTCTTAGCCTCTATATTAGATCTGCGGCACATGTATTGGAACCAGCGGTTGCCTGTCGCGACATGTCCGATCTCATCGTCAAGAATGACCCGCAGGATCTTCACGCTTTCAAAATCCTCCATTTTGGCGAATCGATTGATCATCGCTGGTGTTACATCCAGTCCTCGCGCCTCTAAAACCATCGGAACCACGGCAAGCCTTGCGGCAACGTTATAGCGGGTCGACCAGGCTGCTTCCCACAAACCGTCATGGGCTGGAAAGTCACCATAAGAAAAGCCAAGTTCAGCGACCCTTTGAGAGAGCAATTGGAAATGCTTGCCCTCCTCATCTGCAACTTTGATCCAGTCGTTATAGAAGCTGCGAGGGAAGTCTTCACGGGTGAACCGGGCGATCATGTCCCACGCAAGATCGATCGCATTCAGCTCGATATGGAGAACCGCATGAAGCAAGGTTGCCCGGGCTTCTGCCGACTGACCACGCCGACGGGGCATATCTGTCGGGGACAGCAAAATAGGCTTCAGGGGGCGGGCAGGGCGCTCAGGAGGCTCCCCGTCACCGATGGGCATGTCCGGGGAGTTCCGCCACCGAGCAGAATGAGCTCGGCTTAATTCTGCTTTTCTTTCCGCTTCTGCTGTTCCGAGAACATCCAGAGCCAGATCGCAAAGTGTCGTCATGTTATTGTTGTCCATCCAGGGCTTGTCTAAGACCTATAGCGCTTTGGCAGCCTCCAAAACCGCTTCCACATGGCCCTTCACTTTAACTTTACGCCAGATCTTGCGAACAGTACCGCTTTCATCGATGAGGAAGGTTGCTCGTTCGATGCCCATATATTTGCGGCCATACATATTTTTTTCGACCCAGACACCGAAGGCTTCGCAAACCTGACCCTCTTCGTCGCTGGCTAGAAGAACAGAAAGCTCATGTTTGGCGCGGAATTTTCCATGCTTGGCAAGCGTATCTTTGGAAACACCAATGACTTTTACACCTAATGTATTGAAGTCGCCGGCAAGTTCTGAAAAGCCTTTCGCTTCGGTCGTGCAGCCTGGCGTGTCATCTTTTGGATAGAAGTAAATGACATATTTCTCCCCATTCAGACTGTTGGAACTGACATCTCCCGCTGTATCGGTCGACATGCTAAAATCGGGCACTGTGTTACCTTCTTCGGTCATTGTTCTCTCATCTCCCGTTATTCTGATCCTGAATTTGACTTAACAGCGCTTGGCGCGCGATACAACCTCTCATCCTCATGCGGACCCTGATTTCGAATCCGATGATCTTTTTTAGGATGAATTTCCAGCCGATTTCGGGTGTGTCGCTGCCTTATTTCGGAGAATTCCGTAAAACCTGTTTTTTAAGGAAAATTGGTTGTCTCAGTCAGACTGGGAAGGGCCGTTATTCTGCCGCAAAATTTCCACTAATCAGCCCAGATGCCGACTTTTTGCCGCCAAGATTAACGACGAGCTTCCCCTCGAACGGGGAGACATCCTGTTCACTGGCGTGAGCGAAGACGCTTTGTTTATGCCGGTTGATACTTACTCAATTTGGAGAATTCCGATGAAAAAAATTCTGACTGTTGCTGTTGCATTGAGCGGTTTGGCCCTGGCGTCTGCACAGGCTGAAACACCAAAATTCGAAGCTGTTGATACAGACAAGAACGGTTCAGTCAGCATGAAGGAACTGGTTGCTGCCATGCCGACAGTGACAAAGGAACAGTTTGCTTCTGTTGATAAGGACGGTAACGGACAGCTGTCTCCGAAAGAATACACCAAGGCAACAAGCAGCAAATAAAATTGCCACGATCCTGGCCGCTTCTGATGAAGTGGCCAGGGTGTGACACAAGATGGGCTGTTTTCTTGTTATTAAGGTATTGGAAAACACGCTGAATGAGAGCCACGCTCATCTATCTACCCACGATTTTATTTTCTCGCAGATTTACCTTCATTTTTACTGGATGATCGATTTGAATGTTCGCGTGACAAATGTTTCAGTCTCGATAACTTTTGTGGTGAGCGCTTCAAAATCCGGTTGCTGACCTGCCGTCGCCAACGCTTTTTTTAAAGCTGCCGGGTCGCCATCATTGACGATTCTGTCTTTTAAGGAGAGACGGATCAATCCCTGTAAATTCAGATAAAGGATCATAGCTTCTTTGAGCTTATGAGCTGTCTCTTCGGGTAGAAGATCAGCTAAAATCATCTGATCCAGGCTTTCCAGCATATTGGGGGCCAGAATTTGAGGAAATTGAGGACCGTGAGTTAGTTTGAGAAACTGACAGATAAATTCCAAATCCATTAAACCGCCCGGGTGATTTTTAAGGGCCCAGACAGGTTTGCCTGTATGCTCTTTGTGAAGGCGCGTCTGCATATGCTGCACGTCTTTGACAAGGTCAGCTTCATTCCGCGGTGTCGTCAGGATAGACTTGAGCAAGATGTCAGCCTTTTGCATGCAATCCAGATCTCCCGCGACTGAGCGGGCACGAGTGAGTGCTAGATGTTCCCACGTCCAGGCTTCTTCCGTGTAATATCGTATAAATCCTTCCAGGCTGAGTGCCAGAGGGCCTGATTTTCCGTGCGGGCGCAGCCGCATGTCCACGTCATAGAGCTGCCCTTCTCCGGTGAGCGCGCTGAGGCTGTTGATCATGCGTTGTGACAGGCGCGTGTAGAAAAGTCCCGCCGGTATGGGTTTGTCGCCTGTTGTGACAACGTTTTCCTTATCCGTATCAAAGACAAAAATCAAATCGGCATCGGATTGGGGAGTCATTTCCCGGCTCCCCAGCTTGCCCGCTGCAATGATGGCGAAACTGCCTCCTGGAACGGGTCCATGCTTTTGCTCAAGCTCTGCCGTTACGCGGGGCAGGAGCGCACCTAATGTGACTTCGGCAAGTCTTGTGAGAGGATCTCCTGCAGAAACAGTGGCACCATTATCGCCCCCGTGATCAATGTTATGGAGAATTTGAACGCCAATACGGAACTTCAAATCGTTCAACCAGCGCCTTGAAATGTCAAGAATATCTTGAAAATCGCGTGCGGTTGACAGCATCAACTCCAAATCGGCCTCCAAATCCTGAGAAGAGGGGACAGGTTCCATAAAATCAGGTGAAATAACACCATCGAGGAGAAGTGGGTTTCTGGAGAGCCGTTCTGCAAGTTCCGGCGCCATCCCCATTATTTTGGCAACGAGATTGAGAAGACTGGGATGGGCGGCGAAAAGAGAGAATAACTGCACGCCTGCGGGCAGCTTTTTCAGGAAATCGTCAAATCGCATAAAGGCAGAGTCAGGACTGCTGGTATGCGCGAGTTCTTCCAGAAGAGTGGGCATGAGTTTGGTCAATAGTTGCTGCGCTCGAACAGTACGTGTCGCCCGATATCGGCCATGATGCCACTCCCGTATGATACGGGACATTTTGGAGACGTCCTGATAACCAAGACTTTCCAGGGATTTTAGTGTCTCAGGATCCTCGTCAGCGCCGGTAAAGACAAGCCGCAAGCTTGGATGATCTGTCGCCTCTTCAAAGCGAAACAAATCGTCATAGTGGTTTTTTACGGTGGTCAATGTGTGTTTGAGAATGGATCTGAAGTCATCCGAATTGTCATATCCCATGAAAACACCCAGCTGATTTAAGCTGTCCGGATCGTCGGGCAAGAGTTGCGTCTGCTCATCCTGCACCATTTGTAAACGGTGCTCCAGTGTTCGCAAAAAGACGTAAGCCTCTGTTAAATCAGTCCGAACCTGTTCGGATGTTTTTTCCGACTGTTCCAGGTCAATCAATGACTGAAGGGTTGAGGGAGATCGCAAAATAGGATTTCGCCCCCCTTCGATCAGCTGCTGGGTCTGACAGAAAAATTCGATTTCCCGAATACCGCCTCGACCAATTTTAATGTTATGTCCGTCCAGCGAGATTTCGGCAAATCCTTTATGGGCATGGATTTGCGATTTGATAGCCTGAATATCGGCAATAGCTGCAAAATCAAGGAATTTGCGCCAGACGAAAGGTTGCAGGAATTCTATAAATTCCTCTCCGGCTTCTTTGTCTCCGGCAACAGGGCGGGCTTTGATCATTGCGGCCCGTTCCCAGTTCTGCCCCTGACTTTCATAGTAAGTATGGGCCGCCGCGAGCGGGAGAGCGATGGGGGTTGCGCCAGGATCGGGACGCAGGCGCAGATCTGTGCGAAACACATAGCCGTCCGCAGTTCTTTCCTGCATCATTTTTACAAGATTTCGGGTCAGGCGAACAAAACAATCCCCAAGAGATTTGCGTCCGCTATAGGTGAGTTTGTCACTGTCAAATAGAATAATGAGATCAATATCACTGGAGTAGTTAAGCTCCCACGCGCCGAGCTTCCCCATACCCAACACGATCAAGCCAGAATTTTTCAAAGGCTCTTCAGGGTATGGAAGGACCAGATCTCCCTTGTTATGGGCCTCTCTTAGTTGTTGGGCGAGGCAGGCGTCGACGGCATATCCGGCAAAATCTGACAGCACGCGTGTGATTTTCTCAAGTGGCCATATACCGGATATATCGGTCAAGGCCGTTAGCAGCGCGACTTGTTTTTTTGCACATCGCAACGCGGTCATGACGGCAGTCATCGCCATCGAGGGGGAGAGAGTTGTATTCAGATGGGCATAAAGAGCGCAAAGCGCTTCATCAGCCCCGCTCCTCATTAGGCTTTCAAAAAATGCAAGATCACCGAGCAGGCAATGGGTCAGATAGGGGCTATTTCCGAAAATAGCTTCCAGTAAATCCCGGCCTGCCTTTATTTCGCCAAACTTTGACACAAAATGATGTGTATCCGCTCGATCACCCTGGTAGTCAGACCAGTTTTCCAGCCCGACTTTAAGAAAATCAGCATTCCCGGGAGAGGGAAGTGTGACAATATTCCGTAAAAATTCAAAATTTTCGACTTCAGACATATTCTTTGATCTCAAAATCGGTCATAGTATGGAAGGTCGTACAATCCGTGTCGGATCCTAACTGAAACATACTTGTGAATAGCACGTTTTGATGACAGCATCTGTAAAAATACTCCTACGCACGTTGCTTAGCCTATTCGTTCTTTTTGCCTTGGCCGCTTTCGTCCTGATTGGTGCGCTAAGCAGAGGCCCTGTCTCTTTTTCCTTTGCAAGTCAGCATATCGCCCAGATTTTAGCCAGTCAGTATCCTGATCTGGATCTGAATTTCGACGACTTGGAATTGCTTTGGGATGGACAGGATAGAAATCTGGTTTTTGGTGTCACAGATGTATCCATCAAGCGAGATAGCGAACCGATCGCCCAGATACCGGCTGTTACAGTAACATTTAGCGGGGAAGCGCTTCTAAACGGGCGATTGGCCCCTGCAGGGCTGGAATTTAGCGGGTTGAAAGTATTGTTGACCCGCAAAGAAGATGGAACGGTTGAGCTTGGCTACAGTTATGAAAATGTAAGCACTGACAATAGCGCGGCAAAAAATACCGGTGGCGTGGATATTTCCGCCGTCCACAATTTACTCAATAATCTTGGAGGCAAACGATCGACTTCAGATTTGACGGCCTATCTGGAGCGACTGGAAATTTACCAGTCAGGCTTGTTCATAGAAGATGAGCGTTTGGAGAAATTATGGCGGGTGACGTCTGCCAATATGGTTATTTGGCGTTCGGAGGAGGGACTGACAGGGCGCCTTCAGGGGGATGTTCATATCGGAGATGAGACTATTAATCTTGTCGCCAATGCAGCCTATTCACGGCATTCTCGAAAGACAATCCTCAATACACAAATCACTGATTTTCCTCCGGCCCTTCTTTCCCGGGAAGTGGAAAGTCTGGAAATTTTACAAGGCGTCACTTTACCGGTTTCAGGCGATATCAACCTGTCCCTCGATCAAGGGTTTGAGCCTGCGCAAGTTGGATTTAATCTGAGGACAGGCGCAGGGAAGGTCGATATTCCCAGCCTTTATAAAAAACCACTCGAGATCAATTCACTGACAGTCGAAGGGCATACAGAAGCGCCTTTCAACGCGGTAAATCTTAATGCGGTCGAGATAAACAGCATCGGTCCGAAAATATCCATGAGTGGATCCTTTATGGAAACGTCTGCCGGGTTTGGGATGTCCATCGAAGGAGCAATGCCCAAATTGCTAGCAACTGAACTGCCAGTATACTGGCCGTATTCTGCAGGCGTTGATGCCTATAATTGGGTGACGAAAAAAATTCTGGACGGCGTGGTCCATGATACGACTTTTCGCATTGATCTTCCACCTGGCGCCATTGCCAGTGGGAATATTCCCGACGGTGCTATCGAATTGAAATTTTCTTTTGAAAAAGCAAGCGCTGACTATTTTGCCCCTTTGCCAAAAGCCACGGATATCTCTGGCCGGACCATCCTGACGGAAAAGCAGATCCATATATATGACTTGAAGGGCCGTTTACTGAATATGGATCTGCCAAAGGGGGATGTTCTTATCTATGATTTTGACAAGGATGATCAAATTGCAGATATCACCGTTGATGTTACGGGTAAAAATCGGGACATCTTTGAATTTCTGGATTTGAAACCGTTAGGACTGGTCTCTCCCTTTGGCATTAACCCTTCCGAGATGGCGGGAGAAGGGAAAGTGACTGCGAATTTTGTCTTCCCATTGCTGGATGCCTTGCAAATCAGCCAGGTTGCCTATGACGCGTCCGGTGACTTTACGAATACTGTTATTCCTGATGTATATGAAGAGATTGATTTAACAGAAGGAACACTCAAAGTCGGTGTAACACCGAAACAGCTGACGGTTTCTGGGCCTGGAAAGCTAAAAGATAATCCAGCGCAAATACTGTTTCAATCGTGGTTTCAAGGACCGAAGAAAGATATTCGCCGCTATGAAGTGCAAGCAAAACTCGATGAAGCGGCCAGACAGTCTCTCGAGATGGAGACAGAGTATCTGAAAGGATCTGTTGCAGCCTCCTTGGGCTTGGATGTTCATCCGGATGGAACCTCTACTGGTGTTGTCACTTTGAATTTGTTGGAAGCGGAGATTGATATCCCCGATCTGTATATTCGAAAACGGATTGGCGTCACGGGCCTTCTGGGCGCGCAGTTCAGGACCGATGGGAAAGGGAATAGCCAGGTTTCAAATATCCGGCTTAATTCAGAAAGTCTGGATGTTGTCGGCGAGGCGACTTTTGATCCATCAGGGCTGAAGACATTCTCGGCCCCAAAAATTGTTTTTAGTGATACTCGGTTAGCGGCCAATGCCCGGCGTGTCCGGAAGGATGAATATGTTCTGGATATCAAGGCTGAAACCCTTGATTTAAAACCCTTCATTCTTGAGACAAATTCTTTGAACCCCGGAAAGGTTGAGGAAGAAGAGCCGAGCCCGTTGACAGTTCAGGTCAATCTGCAGGCAGATGCGGCCTTGCTGGACGGAGGCGTAACCCTTAAAAATCTGAACGGACAGGCACGCTCTGTTAAGGGTGTCGTGGAAAAGGGGGAAGCAAGTGCCAGATTTACAGAAAAATTCGGCCTTTCTCTGTCCCTCTCACAAAGCCGGACCGGTCGGCAAATCTCTTTTCAGTCAGACCATGCCGGGTTGCTTCTTCAGGGGATGGATATTTATGACAATGCCCGTGAGGGAACGCTGGAAATCACTGCCGTCATTGACGATACAAAAAAGGAAAGCGTGGCTTCCGGCACCCTCGAAATGAAAGATGTTCGAGTTGTCAAAGCGCCGGTCCTTGGAAAAATCCTGACCCTTGGATCTTTGGGAGGGATTGTGGAACTCTTGCAGAATGACGGCATGACATTCTCGACCATTGAAGGGCCGTTTACGTATGAGAACGGCTTGATCACAACGAAAAATTTCAGGGCCGTGGGTTCAATCGGGATCACTGTGACGGGATCTGTGGATCAACGAAACAGTAAAATTGATGCCTTTGGAACAGTAATCCCGTCCTATACTCTCAATTCCATTCTAGGCAATATTCCGATCCTTGGAACCTTGTTGGTTGGACGAGAAGGGGAGGGAATATTCGGGTTTTCCTATAACGTCAAAGGTAGTACGGAAAATCCAAATATCACGGTGAACCCTGTATCCGCGCTGGCGCCAGGTATTTTACGTCGTATGTTTTTTGAGCCATGGGGCGGTAACGCGGATGATGTTGATCCCGCGGAACAAAAATATCCAGGGGAGGGGAAACCGTAAACACGGCTTCTCGCTTCCAGATCAGACGGGCAGGATAAGATGATGCCGTTTCTTGCCAGCAGACAGCTTGATCCGCCCTGCATCGCTGACGTCAGCCGATGTTAAAACCAGTTTCTCGTCAGTAATCTTTTCGTCATTCAGCCGTGCGCCGCCACCTTTAATGAGTTTGCGGGCTTCGGAGCTGGAAGCACACAGACCAACCCGATTAAACAGGGCGAAAGCAGGGATACCCTCATCCAGTTCCGATTTGGCAATTTCGGTTGTTGGAAGATTTTCCGCAGTCTCACCCGCTTCAAAGGTCTTACGGGCTGTTTCCGCGGCACGAATTGCGGCTTCTTCCCCATGGGCAAGGCGGGTGCATTCACCCGCCAGGATCTTCTTGGCGTCGTTCAGTTCTGCTCCTTCAAGAGCTTCAAGACGGGCAATCTCGTCTAAAGGTAATTCGGTAAACAGACGCAGGAATTTGCCGACATCGGCGTCCTCCGTATTGCGCCAGAATTGCCAGTAATCATAGGCAGAAAGCATTTCTTCGTTCAGCCAGATAGCACCTGCGGCTGTTTTCCCCATCTTTGCGCCAGATGAGGTGGTCAGAAGAGGGGTCGTTAATCCATATAGATTAAAGCCGTTTGTCCGGCGACCGAGCTCGGTCCCGTTGACAATATTACCCCATTGATCGGATCCACCAATCTGCAACATACAGTCATGGCGCTTCTTCAATTCTACAAAATCATAGGCCTGAAGGATCATGTAATTGAATTCGAGGAAGCTGAGGGACTGCTCCCGCTCCAGCCGAAGCTTGACGCTGTCAAAAGTCAGCATGCGGTTGATTGAGAAATGGCGGCCATATTCCCGAAGGAACGGGATATATTCAAGGGTGCTTAGCCAATCGTCATTATTGACCATGACAGCATCAGTCGGGCCATCGCCAAAGGTGATGAATTTTTCAAACACCTGACGAATGCCATCCATATTATCCTGAATGATTTCATCCGTGATAACGGGTCGGCTTTCATCCTTGCCGGATGGGTCTCCCACCTTGGTTGTACCGCCGCCCATCAGGACAATGGGCTTGTGACCAGATTTCTGCATATGCCGCAGGATCATGATCTGCATCAGACTACCAACATGAAGACTGCGGGCCGTACAGTCAAAGCCGATATACGCGGTAACCGGCTTCTCGGCGAAGGCGGCATCCAAAGCCTCCAGATCGGTACATTGGTGCATGTAGCCGCGTTCCTGGAAGATTTTCATGAATTCAGAGCGTAAGTCGGACATGATATTTATTTTACTGATTCTGTTGAAAGAAAACGTCCTGTAGCACATTATCAAATCGGTTTCAAAGCTCAGCTTGCAAAGCGCGGCTTTTTAGGAAGGTGAAGGCTTATGGGGAAACACGGTCAAAAAGAGATTTGGGCAGTGGGCCTGATCAGCGGAACATCCATGGATGGGGTCGATGCCGCGTTGATCAAAACGGATGGGGGGCGGATAAGCGAATTCGGTCCCGCTTTATCGATCCCCTACGAGACTGAATTTCGCAATCGTTTCCGGCCTTATCTGAGGCAACGATCAGCCCCGATGGAGATTATTGAAGAATTTACCCGGCTCAATGCGGATGCTGTTTTGACACTTGTTGAGAATTCCGCCGTGACGATTTCAGATATTGAGGTGATTGGTTTCCATGGGCAGACGCTGTTTCATGATGCGCCAAACGGTGTGACAGTGCAAATCGGGAACGGACAGCTGCTGAGCGACCTGACAGGCATTGATGTTGTCGCTGACTTTCGAAGCAATGATGTGGCCGCGGGTGGTGAGGGCGCACCTTTTGCCCCGCTCTATCATCAAGCGCTAGCAGCAGATCTTGCAAGGCCCCTGATGGTTCTTAATCTGGGAGGGGTCGCGAATGTCACTTATATTTCAGATGACACTATTCTGGCGTTCGACACGGGACCGGCCAGTGCGATGATCGATGATTGGGTTCTCGAAAAAGCGGGAGTTGCCTATGACGATGACGGGAAAATTGCAGCGAAGGGGACTGTGCATACAGAAGTTCTGTCAGTGCTTTTAGAGAATGACTATTTCGACAAAACTCCGCCCAAAAGTCTGGATCGGGATGATTTCTCGGCAGCCCCTGTTCGGTCTCTATCCCTTGAAGATGGAGCAGCAACCCTCACGGCCTTTACCGTAAAAAGTATTGTAAAATCTCTGGAACATTGTCCGGGAACCCCTCTTCGTTGGCTGGTCACAGGCGGGGGGCGGAAAAATAGCAGTCTGATGAAAGGTATTGCTGCAGAAGTCGGTGTCCCGGTAGAGCCGGTTGAAACTGTTGGCTGGCGCGGAGACGAATTGGAAGCCGAAGCATTTGCTTTTCTGGCGGTCAGAAGCTTGTTTGACCAGCCACTCAGCCTGCCAACGACGACCGGTGTTCGGGAGGCAATGACAGGCGGTGTTCTGTTTAAAACCTCAAAGCAGCAAGCTGTTAATCAATAGGGCTGCAATTTCCCTGGCGCCTAATCTGATCAACGCGATCAAAATCTTCCGGTAGCGCCAACAAGTGGCGGAATAGAATAATTCCAGTCTCGGACGGAGCGGCTATCGCGTGTTTTGCTTCCCTCGGATCCAGACGGGCCACCTGCTCGGCGGTTCCCAGAAAGATCAGCCTCTTCACCGCTTGAGAATTGAAGTCGTTCATCACCCAGAAATTATCTGTATTGTCTGCATAGGCAGAGATCGACCAGTAATTGTTCGAAACTGGCGGCAGTGAAATATGCAGTGGACCCGCTGACAAATCAAACCCGCAAATACTGTAGAGAAGATCCGGGCTGGGCCGGACAACCTGGCGACTGTGATGAGTAATGACAGGAGCATGGAGAATGCGATTTGTATCATGGTCCGCAAACAGTTTGTCGGCTGCAATTTCCATAGTGACATAAGGCGTGACCCGAAGCGCGGCCTGATAAGCGGCAAAGCTGGTCAGAACAAAAATAAAAAGCCAGAGGCCTGTTTTTTTGATCAGGTTTGTCATACACAATCCCCCTTGGTGATCTGCGGGAGAGGGGTGTCTCTTAAGTAAGAGTAGATTGTATCAGCAGGATTATAAAGACGTAGCGTCAGGGAAAATATCTCCGGTCCCTCTCCTGTTTTCGGCGCTGGCAGCCAGTTTTTATCCTTGGGCTTTCGGGAGATATTGATGGTGAAACTACCATCCTTGTTCATTTCAAGGTTTTTCATATTAAAGGCGTAGCGATTTGCTGTATTTTCTACGAGAAAATGCTCCGCATCATACAAAGTGATACTCCACCACCGGCTTGGTAATGGCATTCCGGTCACCTGATAATTGCAACCTGCGTCCAGCAAGTCGCCAGCATCATCTGAAATGGACGTGTAATAGACTGTTTCTTTTTTCGAAAGGGCAAAGAGACCTGAAAGGGCAACGGTCGTTCGGGTAAAGGGATCAGCTGTTTCTGCGCCATACAGCTCACTGGTGAACCAGGGCCCATTTATGAGCTGACTGTTTGCCTTCTCCAGTGTCATTGTGGAATAGAGCCAGAAGCCCCCCATTACGACACCACCAAGAATGCCAGAAAGCCAGAATAAAATTTTACGGATACGCAGGAGTGGGGTCATGATTGTGCTCTCTCCATCATCGAAACGCCTTTAATCTGGGCATAAACTGATTGGCCGGGCTTGAAATCAAATTTTCTCATAGAAAGACTGGAGATCCTGGCGATCAGCATATGATGCTTTTCATGCCCGATTTGCAAAAACAAGGTTACTCGGCTGTCATCCAGTGGCGTGACGGCGGTAATGTTGGCAGGCAGGATATTCAGGATGGTTGTCTCAGACGGCCTTTTGGCAGACAGACTGACATCACTGGCCGCAATCCGGAGTCGCCTTTTTTCACCCGCAGCGGCAATTTCTCCCGGAATGAGAAAAAGCTGCCCGCCAGCCTTTATCTCTGTTAGCTGATCATCTGGCCGAAATCGGATAACTTCTCCGGTTAAAATAGCGGCGGTCTGATCCATGTGGGCAAGAGGAAGCGAGGGATCTGACAGGAGTTCAATGAGCGGGCCTGACGCTGTTACTGCTCCCTGGTTTATCAGGATCATATGGTCTGCCAATCGCTCGATCTCACGCATATCGTGACTGACAAATATGATGGGTACAGAAAGGCTTCGGCGAAGCTTTTCCAGATAAGGAATGATTTCTTCCTTCGCGGTTTGATCAAGTGCGGATAAGGGTTCATCCATCAGAAGAAGACGCGGAGAGGTGAGCAGAGCCCGAGCGATCGCGACGCGCTGTTTCTCTCCACCTGACAGTTTCTCCGGTGACCGGCCCATGAGCTTCGTGAGCCCCATAAGCGCGACGGTTTCCTCAAAGGAGACATCTTGCGCAGCTCGCCGGCTGCGCTTATGACCAAAATTCAGATTCTCTTTGACCGTCAGATGATCAAACAGGCTTGGTTCCTGAAAAACATATCCCAGGGCCCGCTGGTGAGGAGGCCGGAAAACCCGATCACTCTGCCAAATGTTTCCATCAATTTTTATGGCGCCATTCGATATTTTGGTCAAGCCAGCCAAGCACCGCAGAAGTGTCGTTTTCCCCGAACCCGATGGACCAAAGAGAGCCGTTATCCCTGCTTCAGGAATGGCCAAGTCGGCATTCAGAGTAAGGTCGCCAATTGTTCCGCTAAAATGAGCGTCAATCGAGGTTTTGAGTTGGGATACCTGATCCGTCATGTCCGCATCCGCCGTCGTTTTTCTATGGTCATCATAATCAGGATCACCACAAAGGAAAAAATCAGCATGCCAGCAGAGAGTGTGTGGGCCTGCCCCCATTCCAGGGCTTCCACATGATCATAGATCGCGATGGAGAGAACTTTGGTCTCTCCTGGAATATTACCGCCAATCATAAGCACAACCCCAAATTCACCGACGGTATGGGCGAAACCAAGCACTGTACCGGTAATCAAGCCAGGTCGGGCGAGAGGTAATGCAACCGAAAAGAAACGGTCCAAGGGAGAGGCACGGAGTGTTGCTGCCACTTCAAATGGCCGCTCCCCAATTGCTTCAAAAGCGGTACGGACAGGTTGTACGACAAATGGGAGCGAATAGAGGCATGAGCCGATCACCAGACCCGTAAAGGTAAAGGGAAGCGTGTGCCCGAAAAAGGCAATTGAAAGCTGACCGATGGGACTTGAAGGACCAAGGGCCAGAAGAAGATAAAATCCAAGCACGGTAGGCGGCAGAACAAGTGGCAGGGCAACCACGGCCCCAATTGCTTCTTTCCACCAGGCGCTGCTGCGGGCCAGCCACCAGGCAAGTGGGGTTCCCAGCACCAAAAGCAGCAACGTGGTGACGGTTGCCAATTTCAATGTGAGCCAGATGGTTTCAAGCATCGGAGCTATATCCGTACTTTTGCATGATCAGAAGCGCGGCCTTGCTTTGTAGATATGAAAAGAAAGCGCGGGCGGTTTGCTTGTCTTTTGCTTTATTCAGCAAGACAGCGTCCTGACGGATGGGCGAATACAACGACTGCGGAACGATCCAGTGTGACCCTTTCTGTGTGTCCACAATTTGTGAGAGGGCGACAAAACCCAGCTCAGCATTTCCGGTTGCGACAAACTGATAGGTCTGCGCGATATTCTCTCCGGTCACCAAATATGGCTTCAAGGATTTTTCAAGCTGCAGAGCTTGCAAGATCTCGAGGGCAGCGCGACCATAGGGCGCCGTTTTAGGATTGGCGATGGCCAGGCGGCCAACCGTATCAGCCGATAGGGTTTCTGTTATATTCGGTGTGATTTTTTGCGTATTCAAACTGAAGAGCGCAATTTTCCCGATAGCGTAGGTCATTCTGTTGTCACTGGAAGAGAAGCCGGCGTCAATCAGTTTGTCGATTGATTTCTGATCTGCGGCCATAAAGATATCAAAGGGAGCTCCGTTCAGGATCTGGGCGTAGAATTTCCCTGTGGAGCCAGAACTCACGATCACTTTATGTCCAGTTTTCTGGTGGAAGGCAGACGTGATTTCCTGTGCCGTTTTCACGAAATTCGAGGCGACAGCAATATGGACACGTTCGGCCAGTACTGGATGAGGAAGAAGCAGAGACAGGGACGCCAGCGTAAAGATCCATACTCTTCTGGTGTTCGCGGAAATCTTCAAGTCTGCTTGTCTTTCTCATGAGGAATTGGCAATAGAATTGATATCCTAATGAGGATCGGTCCAGACTTCAATAACGGACAAAAAAAGCGCCGACAGTGCGGCGCTTTTTTTTCAGTTTGTTTCCTGCAAGGAATTTAATCGTCGGATTTATCGTTCAGGCGCATATCGAGATATCCGTCGACGGTTTCCATCAGGTTGGGCAAGGTGTTTTCGAAGAAATGATCGGCCCCCTCCACCTCGTCATGGTGAATGGTAATGCCTTTTTGCGATTGCAGTTTTTCGACCAGCTTCAAAACATCTTTCTGAGGAACCTGCATATCCCGGGTTCCGTGGATGATAATTCCCGAAGACGGGCAGGGTGCGAGGAAGGAGAAATCATACATGTTGGCAGGCGGCGCAATCGAAATAAAGCCTTCGATTTCCGGGCGTCTCATCAGGAGCTGCATACCAATCCAGGCGCCGAAGGAGAAGCCGGAAATCCAGACAGCGGGTGCGTTCGGATTATGGGTTTGCATCCAGTCTAGGGCTGACGCAGCATCAGAAAGTTCGCCAATTCCCTGATCATAGTCTCCCTGGCTGCGACCAACACCACGGAAGTTAAACCGCAGGACAGAAAAGCCGCGGTTTTTAAAGGTTGTGAACTGGTGATACACGACCTTGTTATTCATGGTGCCGCCAAATTGCGGATGGGGATGGAGGATGAGGGCCAAAGGTGCGTTAGGCTCGGCAGAATGATGATAGCGGCCTTCGAGGCGGCCTTCGGGTCCATTAAAAATTACGTCAGGCATCTAAAGTCCAGGTTCCTAATGGTTCGAATAATACAGGCTTCGAACACGGTTCGTGTTGTGATGAGGGTCAACACTTGCGCGGATTTGACGGTAGCAACAAGGTGCAACTCCTTGACGGATATTGCTACTTGCTTATATTTCAAATTGTACCGGGCGCGTTGTAACGTCTCATGCATTCCGTTATAAAGGCGGCACCATACAGAAGGAAGTAGCAAATGTTCAAGCATATTAGCGAAGATCTTGCTGGTATTATGGAACGGGACCCGGCTGCCCGCTCTAAATTTGAAGTCGCTCTGCTCTATTCAGGCTTTCATGCTGTCCTGTTGCATCGGCTTGCTCATGGCTTATGGAAACGGCACTGGAATATAGCCGCAAGGCTGGTTTCCCAACTGGGACGCTTCCTGACAAATATTGAAATTCACCCAGGCGCAAAGATCGGCCGCAAGCTGTTCATTGATCATGGAACAGGCGTTGTAATCGGCGAAACTGCTGAAGTTGGTGATAATGTAACGCTGTATCAAGGTGTGACCTTGGGCGGTGTTTCGCCCTCTGTTGATTCTGATTCCCAACGGAATGTCAAACGCCACCCAACCCTCTGCGATAATGTGATTGTCGGGTCTGGCGCACAGGTTCTGGGGCCTATCACAGTGGGGCGTTGCGCGCGCGTTGGTGCAGCCTCCGTTGTGACGAAGGAAGTGCCCGAGCGTGTAACCGTTGTTGGTATCCCGGCCCGTGCCGTAAAAGGCGCGCCGAGATCGAAAACGGATGAGAGATTCGCAGCTTACGGTATTGGCAATGATGAATTGACCGATCCGGTTTATAAAATTCTTGATGGATTGCTGGATAAAGTTCAGTCCCTGTCCATGCGGGTTGGAGAGCTGGAAAGCGAACTGGAAGTGGAAAGAAACGGCCCTATTTTGATGGCGGATGACTTGGATATGGATCGGGATGACGATCTTTCCTCTGAGACGGATAGTAAAGCCTGATCCCCTGTAGCCAAACAACTCGCGATTAATATTCGTCTAATGCCTTGCCGGATATACCGGTAAGGCATATTTTCTTCCCATGACTGACCTTATTTACCTGGATTACAACGCTACGGCCCCTATCCGGCCTGCCGTCATTGAACTGGTTGCAGCTGTGATGGCAGAATGCGGCAATCCATCTTCCGTGCATGCATTGGGCAGGCAGGCAAAAGGGCGGGTTGAAACAGCCCGGCGGCAAGTGGCGGAACTTATTCATTGCAAACCCCAGGAAGTGATTTTTACCTCCGGCGGAACAGAAACCAACAACCTGGCTTTGAAGGCGCTTCAAGGCCGTTCATTGCTAATTGGCCCGGCGGAACATGATTCAGTGCTGGCCGGCGCCGGGACAGAGGATGTTCGGCTGCTGACCATTGGTTCAGATGGACTTGTTGATCTTGCCGATCTGGAGAGGCAACTCGAGACTTGCGCTGCTCCGCCACTGGTCTCCCTCATGTTGGCCAATAACGAAACCGGTGTTTTGCAGCCCATTGAAGCGGTTGTTGACCATGTTCACGCAAAGGGTGGTTTTGTTCATACGGATGCCGTTCAGTCGGCTGGTAAAATTCCGGTCGATTTCAGGGCGCTGGGTGTGGATATGATGTCGCTGTCCGCCCACAAAATCGGCGGACCCCAAGGGCAAGGCGCCCTTGTGGTTCGGGAGGGGCTGGCCTTTCCTTCCCTCCAAAAAGGCGGAGGGCAGGAGTTGGGCCGCCGCGGCGGAACAGAAAATGTTGCGGGTATCGCCGGTTTTGGCCTGGCAGCGGAATTGGCGTGTGAAAATCTGATGCAATATGCTGAGATCGGCATTGTGAGAGATCAGATGGAAGCCGCCATTCTGGCGCTCTCGCCGACAAGTCGCATCTATGGTCAGGACACCGACCGCCTTCCCAACACATCCTGCTTGTCCATGCCGGGCGTGGGCTCTGAACTTCAGGTGATGAGTTTTGATCTGGCCGGTATTGCTGTGAGTGCAGGCTCGGCTTGCTCAAGCGGAAAAGTGAAAGCGAGCCATGTTCTGACGGCCATGGGAGCCACAGAAAAAGAAGCATCCGAGGCGATCCGGATCAGTATGGGATGGCTGACAACACAATCAGATATAGACAAATTTGTAGAAGTCTGGGAAAAGCTTTTTCGGCGTAAATCGCCGGAATGTGCGGCGTGAACCCAATAAAAGCAGGTCTGAAGCAGGAGAGTATAGATCAATGCCAAAGATGACATTCGTTAAACCGGGCGGCGAGAGACTGGAAGTGGATGCACCGCTCGGTGTTTCCATTCTGGAGATTGCGCATCAGAACGGACTTGATCTTGAAGGGGCTTGCGAAGGCAGTCTCGCCTGTTCCACTTGCCATATTATTGTAGATGAAGAGGATTTTGACAGGCTGGCTGATGCGTCCGATGATGAAGAGGATATGCTGGATCTGGCGTATGGCCTGACTCCCACCTCGCGGCTTGGTTGCCAGATTGTCATGTCCGAGGAACTGGACGGCCTTGTGGTCAATCTTCCTTCGGGCAGTAACAATCAGTTGCTTTGATGATGCTTTTTGACCGATTGAAAACTGCGAACGAGGAAGCCTGGTCTGCCTATATCGCCCACGATTTCGTAAAAGGCATGCAGACAGGGCAGCTCCCCAAACCGGCTTTTGAATTTTACCTGAAACAGGATTACCTGTTCCTGATCCATTTCGCACGGGCCTATTCATTGGCCGCCTACAAGTCTGAAACACTTGAGCAAATGAAGGCAGCCACAGCGACAGTCTCCGCCCTGATCGAGACGGAAATGGCGCTGCATGTCCAATATTGCGCTGAATGGGGTATTTCTGAGGCCGAGATGCAGGCGATTGAAGAAGCGCCTGAGAATATGGCTTATACGCGATTTGTCCTCGAAAAAGGCCTGTCCGGTGATATTCTGGATCTCTATGTCGCTCTGGCCCCCTGTGTGATTGGATACGGCGAAATCGGCCAAACCGTTGCCGCCAGTGATCAAACTCTTAAAGAAGGAAATCCCTTCCTTCCCTGGATCGAGATGTATGCAGGCGAAGAATATCAGGAGGTGAGGGAAGCCGCCGTCACCCAACTTGACACCCTCGCCCAAACCCGCTTCACCGACGCCCGCTTCGAAAGCTTGTCGAAAACTTTCCGTCAGGCAACGCTTTTGGAAGTCGGTTTTTGGCAGATGGGGTTGGATGTAGTGGGGTGAATTTTGCCATTTCGCCCAACATTCAAGTTTTCCGTCAAAGCATTATGAGATGCAGGCACTTTCAGGGACGTTGTATATTCCTGTAACTTGATGGTTTGTCTTCTTGTAGCTTGCTTTGTGAAAACCAAGTCGCACTTTGAATGTGAAGCCCTTCTGGATTAAGGGTTTGTGGAATTTACTCGTACAAATACGATGACGTTCGGCTCTGATGGCGGCCAGTTTTTTGTCCTTATTGTCGTTCAATACTGACAGGGGTGTTCCAGGCATTCCGTAATTCATGATTGTCACAAGATCCATGTTTTCTCTGATCACTTCGATAGAGAAGAGCATAGAATTTCTGAGCAATGTTTGATTGGCTATTTTCAAGTAATTTTGCGCGGAAACTTGTTCTTCAATGGAATCATTTGTCTGACAGCTAGCAAGTAGAAACCCTAAGATAAGTCCGATAATTATAGGTCTCATAAATTTAATCCTATTTTTCGAAGACATGTTGCTCGCAGACCCCAAAATCGTCGATCCAAGTAGGACCTGCAGATGTCAGTTTCCCCTCCTCAATACGTCTCAAGCTTCTCCGCATCATCCGTGATTTCGTAATAGTCGCCCTTGTCTTTGACAAAGATATGTTTGCTGACTTTGAGGTCGGTGGGGAGATCCAGGCAGCCGGCGGCGATACCGATGCCGTCTTCTTCATTCATGCGATAGAACAGGCTTGATCCACAATATCTGCAAAAGCCACGTTTGGCAAAATCAGAGGAGGCATACCATTCAAGGCCTTCATCGCATGTGAAGTTTATTGTGTTATAGGGGGCGTGAGTGGCCGCCCAGAGATGGCCGCTGGTGCGGCGGCATTGGCTGCAGTGGCAGACGGTGACAGTCTCTCTCACCACCTCAACTTCAAAGCATACCTTGCCGCAATCGCATCCACCCTTGAGCATTTTTTGACTTCCCCGCTAACGTCAAAAATCCAGACCCCACTTAAGGCTGCGGGCCTTTAAACGTCAAGGGGTTTTGGAGTGGCGAGCGTCCTCAGTGGTTTGAGGTCGCTATTGCGGGGCATTCAGTCTGATTTGCCGGCAACGGAATGTATTGTCAGCGGTGGTGCGGCTTGGCGGTAGTTTTGTATAGCATCTGCGAGTTGTTTTTCGGTGAACGGTTTAGTGATGACGGCATTCATTCCTATTGAAATAAGCTCAGCGTGCCGATCGGCAAAGGCTTCGGCGGTAAGGCCCAAAATGGGGAGTGTTTTGCCGTAGGGAGTTGCTCTAATCGCTTTGGTCGCTTCGATGCCGTTCATTTCCGGCATGTGAACGTCCATCAGGATTAAGTTCGCCCAACCCTCTTTTACCGCGGCGACTGCCAGCGCGCCGTTTTCGACATGTTTCGCCGTGTGTCCAAATTTTTTGATAAACGCCAGGGCGATCATGGCATTCACATCATTATCTTCTGCAACAAGGATATTGAGTGGTTTATTCTCTTGCTTGTTCAATGTCGCATCAGGCAGGGAATTTGGAATGCTCTCTTCTTTGGAACCTTTCTTGAAAGGAATGTGGACGACGAAACTGGTGCCGACATCAAGTGTACTGGTAACATTGATTTCGCCACTCATTAATTCCGTGAGCTGTTTGACAATCGTAAGCCCCAACCCGGTACCTCCATGGCGACGAGAGATAGAGTTGTCTTCCTGTGTAAAAGATTCAAATACAGCCCCCAGGCGGTCAGCGGCAATACCTGCTCCGGTATCTTTAACGGTAAATTGAACCAGGCAGTCTTTCCTTGCAAGAGCTGGAAATGCCTTTTGATCAATAGCTTCAATAAGGAGGGATACATTCCCGCGCTCGGTAAATTTGATGGCGTTGCTAAGGAGGTTCCAGATGATCTGGCGGAGCCGGGCAGGGTCTCCTTTTAAGATGGTATCGCTAGCGAGCGTATTTTTAACGTTCAGCGTTAGATTTTTGCCGTCAGCCAGGTTTTGAAAAGGAGAAGCGATGGAAGAGATAAATTCATTGACGGTAAAGGACTTTTCCTCCAATTCGATGCCGCCTGCTTCAATTTTACTCATATCCAGAACATCATTGATAATGGCGAGAAGAGTTTGCCCGGAAGAGAGAATAATATTGAGCTTTTGGCGCTGATCGCCGTCGAGATCCGTAGCCATCAAAAGCTGGGCTACCCCGAGAACTCCGTTCAGGGGAGTTCTTATTTCATGGCTCATGGTGGCTAGAAAGTTGGATTTGGCGGTATTGGCGATCTCTGCTTTCTTGCCGCTGGCAACAAGGGCTTTTTCTCTTTCTTCCAGTTTCTGAAAGGTCTTTTTGAGTGTTTCTGCCAGCGATCCCAATTCTCCTGGAAAATGGTAATCACTTTGGAGAACGGGCGGTGGTCCGTTCTTGGAATCCACAGAGCGTTTAAGGATCTCAATAGGACGGATTAGTTTGAAATGGATGAAAGCGAATAAGACAATGAACATTGTAATAATCATCGCTAAAGACCAGAAGACAATCTCCTGACTTTCACGTTTGTCGCGCAAGGCAATTTCGTAACTGTCAAACTTGATGATAACAACGCCATTTGACTTCAGTTGCAGATTGGCGGCTGTCGGAATGTGAATGGGGAAAGTGACGACAAAGATTGTATTGTCTGTGCTCCAGGTTTTTTCAACACTGGCTTTGGTAAGGCTCCTCTCTGCCATCTTCCGGTCTATCTGTTGTGCGCCGAAAGGAAAGGGCTTTCCATGCTGCCCATGTTGGTTTGAGGCAATGACATTGAATTGGTCGCCGAAAGTGACGGCGAGAATCTTGATTTCCCTTTTGGAGCCAAGGGTCGAGACAATCCGGCGGATACTTGTTTCAGTGATGACTGTTTCTACCGAATGTGCAATATTTTGCGCAAGCAACATTGCCTGATCCTCCACTTTGAGGATACGGCTGTTATTGAGATAACTTTGCACTGTGATCCAGATTGCCAGGCTGAAAAAAAACAGAATGAGCAGTGCCGGAGCCATGATCATGGTTCGAATAGAATATCGGAAACGGTTCATATCGGGCACAGCAGAACAAGCTTATCGAGACGACAGGGCGGAATTATTAATCAGTGTGTCCGGATCAATTTTCTCATCGATCTGTTTGTTTCGGATCATCACATCAATCACTTTAGCAATTGTATTGGATAAAGGGCCTCCTTTTGCCAACATTTGTGCCTGGTTCTCGGAGTTGACGACTTTCAAGCCTTCAAGGCTCTCCATAAATTCAGCCGAGGATATATTATACCGACGACCCATGATTTCGCCGGCTTCCTCAGGGTTGGTTTGTGCGTAACTAACAGCATCATTCCAGGCGTCAATTAAATGACGAACATCGTCCTGCCGCTCTGCGAGAATTTCCCTGTTTAAACTGAGTACATCAACGATTTCGCCGGGAATCTCCTTGCTCGTAAACAAGGCATGGGCTTGTTCTAAAGCGAGAATATCATTCAAGGTGGGTGGGTAAGTAACAACTGCCGAAACCTCTTCTGTTTTGAGCGCTTCCAACATCACGGATTGGTCCATAGGCACAATCTCTATATCTGTAATGGACAAGCCCGCTTTTTCAAGAGCACGGGTTAAAACAAAAATATTGAGAGAGGCAAGTTCAGAACCAATACGTTTTCCTTTTAGATCGGCGATAGATTTGCCTGCCTTTAAGCCCACAATAACATCTCCACCCTCTGAGTAATCGGCAATCAGAAAGACTTCAGCCTTCTGATCCGTGCGCCCCCGTGTTTCGATGACTTCGATCAATGTGGAAGCCATGCCGTCGACCTGTTTTCTTTCGAAAGCCAATCTGACATCCCCAAGGGAAGTGAACTCAACCAATTCGATTTTTACGTCATGTTTTTCGAAAAAGCCTTTTTCCCTGGCAAGGAACAGAAACTCATATCCGGGCCAGGCATTAATGCCAATTCTGATAGCTTGTTTTTCCTCGCCGAAGCAACCCGACAGTAATGCAGCCAATATCAGAGATAGCATGACTTTGCCGACATGTCTGAAAATCATGGTGATCAAGTTCTCTCTCCTTAAAACCAGATAAAAAATCTGATGGAATGGGTATTATGACCCACCCCAATTCGATACTGGTAGTTTCTGACCAGTTGGCAAAATGTGGCGCAGAGATTTAAATAACGGATCGTTTTGATCGTCTACTTATTCTACCCTTCCTATTGTTGTAAGGAAAATTATTAAATTATGGTTATTTTTATATAATATTATTCGAATGTAAAAATAATTTGGCAGAAAAACAGCACAGGTCTCATCGTCCATGTTCACCAAATGCTGATAGGATTGTGACTGGCGGCGGGGTGTCTCGGTCTCTATCTTTGCTATAGGTGCGCATTGGATAATGGAAGGGTTTTCTATGGCATTGGGAATGAGAGCCGGATCCCGTCTTTTTGTCGGGGCGTCGCTGATTTTATTGTCATTACTCTGGTTTGCAGCGCAGGACGTTTATGCCGCGCCAGTTCCGGATTATATTCTCGAACAATATGGCAAGCCGCCAGCCATTCCAGAAGGGCTGATGCCGGAGACGTTGAAATCTGCAGTACAAGTGGCTTTTGTCGACAGTATGATCAAAGCCGCCTGGGGAGAAGAACAGACACTGGCTCTCGTCGAAATTGCCAAGTCAAAAGACCCTCGTATTGCCTGGATTATCAGTGATCTGATGCGATTTGCCCCTGGCGCTGAGTTAAACGCGATTCTGGCCACTGCCGCGTCCGATCTGTTGGGCAAGAATATGGTAGTTGGCAATAGTTGGGACGCGGTTACCGATCATCTGATTGCTTGGGATATTCCAGCACCACCGGATTACCTGAAGGTGAAGCGGGCGATCTTCACCAGTTTTGTTTCCGGTTGGGACAGGATCTTTGTGGATGGAGACATCGACTGGCGTCACGTGTCCTGGGGCGGAGTACGGATCGATGAGCGGGCCTATGATGCGACAGATATACCGTGTAACTGTATTCCAGCAGCCGACAACCCACCGGTCACTTCAGCGGAGGAAGCAACTTGGCTGAAAGACGAGGATATCGTATTCGGGGTTGAGGTGAACGGCGAATACCGGGCCTACCCACGGCGCATCATGGAAGTGCGGGAGATGGTCAATGATACTCTGGGTGGCCGTGACCTCGGTATTCCCTATTGTACATTATGCGGAGCAGCTCAGGCCTATTTTACGGATCAGATGCCCAAGGGGGTAGAGCGGCCAATTCTCCGTACCTCGGGGTTACTCATTCGTTCCAATAAGGTGATGTATGACATTCAGACCTTTTCGGTCTTTGATACTTTTCTGGGTAAGGCCGTGACCGGTCCGTTGGCTGCAAAGAAAGTGGCGTTGAAACAAGCTGCTGTGGTTACCACAGAGTGGGGAGCCTGGAAGAAGGCGCATCCAGAGACAACAGTCCTGGTCGAAGAACTAGCGTTGGACCGGGATCCTGATTTTCGGAATGGCCGGGATGCAAACGGTCCGATTTTTCCGGTGGGAAATGTTGATCCACGATTGCCTGTTCATGAGGATATCATCGGCGCAATCACAGCATCCGGCAAACCGATTGCCTTTCAGCGAAGCAAGGCGCTTGCCGTCTTGAGAAATGGTACCAAGATTACCTATGAGAATTTACAGTTGACGCTGGATGCTGGCGGGATCAGGGTTCTTGATGCAGATGGAACTGCCTTCGGTAGTCATCAGGCTTTCTGGTTCGCCTGGTCACAGTTTCATCCGCAAACGGCTCTTTGGTCAGGTGAATAGAGGGGATGCCAGCCTGGAGGCAGAGCTGATTAAAGTTCCGCCAGTCCTGCCGATAACTCTTCCGCAAGAGCTTCTGCATCGAAGTCGCTGCGTTCGGCCGAAACCCGCATTCCTAATAAATCTGATTGATATCGCCGCGCCAAGCGGGCTGGCTCGTGCTGGGCACCGATGTCGCCTGCCTGCTGCGCTTGATCGAACAAGTCGGTGAAGAGTGCCTCCATTTTTGCAAGATGCGCACTGGCTCGATCGGCAAGCGGATGGTTTTGAGCATTCAGTTCAAGGAAAGTCTTGGCAAGCATGCAGGCCTTAGCCGCATTTTGCTTGTTCGTTATGATCAATTTGGGGTTCGCCTTCAAGGCTTCCAGTGCACCAATTTCCTTTGCCAGTGCCTCTAATCGTTCATGGCCTTCCTGGGCGTAGGTATCCAAAGCCAATTCATACAAGGCGTCTTTCGAGCCGAAGGCCGCATAAAAACTGCCTGGTCTCAAATCCAGTATTCTCTCCAGGTCTTTGAGCGATGTGCCTGCCCAGCCTTGCTGCCAGAACACATCGCGGGCCCGCTCTATCAAGTCGTTTCGATCAAATGTCGGCCGGCGCGGCATCAGAGTCCCCTTGATTTTGAATGACTGCTCAATTATATACTTGAGTGATCACTCAATAAAGAGTAATTTGCGACCAAGCCTAATTTATAGCGGAGAGACTAAATGACTGATTTCCCATCCCACGACCTCGAGACAGCCCCTGAGGCATCCAAACCTCTTCTTGAAAATTCACAGAAAGCATTTGGTCGTTTGCCGGGCTTGCACAAGGTTTTGGCTGAAAGCCCTCAAGCCTATGAAGGCTATCAGGTTCTGCATAAGCTGTTTACGGAGACTGATTTTGATGCAGATGAAATGACAGTTGTCTGGCAGAGCATTAATGTGGAGAATGAATGTCACTACTGCGTGCCTGCTCATACGGGCATTGCCAAAATGATGAAGGTTTCCGATGAGCTTTCAGAAGCTCTGCGCACTGAAGCACCTTTGCCCTCTGAAAAACTCGAAGCCCTCCGGACCTTCACACTTCGCATGCTGCGGAGCCGTGGCAATGCAACAGATGCCCAAATGAAAGAGTTTTTTGATGCGGGTTACGGTCACCGTGCCGTGCTGGATATTATCCTGGGCCTCGCACAAAAAACCATGTCCAACTATGTCAACCATGTGGCTCAAACACCGGTTGACGAAGTCTTCAAACCACTTGCTTGGCAGCGGGGGAATACACCGCTTAAAGTCTAAAGCTTGATCTCATTCCGTCGTTGGGGGAACCTGACGGCGGGATGAGGAACTCTCCGTGTGAATATCGACGTCACACTCTAACCCGGATACTCAACAGGCAAGCAGTGCCGTTTATCTTTGTGAAGTTCCCAGTAGTATTTTTTTATCTGCTCAGTGAGAGGGCCGACTTTGCCGCGGCCGATCGCCTGATCGTTGATCCGGCTGACCGGCATTACGCCGCCCGCGGTTGATGTGACAAAGACTTCATCTGACACCATCAGAGTCTCTACCGAGATATCCTGCTTCTGACAATCCAGATTCAAGATCTTACATATGTCAAATATGGTTTGCCGTGTAATTCCGTGCAAGACACCACTGGCGGGCGTTGAAATATAATTGTCTTTAACAGCGAAAATATTGAAGCCCGGACCTTCGGCAATATTGCCATTGCTATCCAAAAGCAAGGCCGTATCCGCACCTTTATCATAAGCATCATAGGACCTTTAACAAGGTCCAGCCAGTGGTAATTCTTGACAAGCGGATCAACGGAGGTTGCGGGAATTCGACATAGGCATTTTCCAATCCTGAAAGGGCGACACAGTTACTCAGGATTTCGGTGATCTCCGCGCGACCTTGCGGGATGGACATATATAGCTTTTCAAGGCTGCCAAAAAACCGGTCGAGATGATCATCCAGCCGAAAAAACGCGCCTTCCCACACATGAACGACGTCATAGGTCGCATCCGAATGCAGAAAACCGTAATCGAGAACTGAAATCTTTGCATCCTTCATACGCAGATATTGTCCATCCATAAAAGCCACGCCCGGAGGATAGCGGGCGGGATCCACATGACGTTTCGATAGAGCCGGGAAATTACGCATCACAAGGCCTCCTATTTTTGGGGACAGAATACCGTTCCTCGAAAGGAAGCGGTACCACAATAATCGTGCGGATAAAGCAGAGCGTTCGGTAAACTATACCGATCAGTGAGTGGATTTCTGACTTTAGGCTTTATAAGCTCTTGCTTAGAGGAAACCGAAAGAAAAGAAACGGAGAGCAAGATGATCGCAGTGATCTTTGAAAGCTGGCCAAAAGCGGGAGCGGGAAAAACCTATCTTGATATGGGGCAACGTATGATGTCGCTGGTTGAGGGCTTCGATGGGTTTATTTCCATCGAGCGGTTTGAAAGTGTGGTGGAGCCTGGGAAATTTGTGGCTTTATCTTTTTGGCGTGATGAGGAGGCGGTAAATGACTGGCGCAATGTAGCCGAGCATCGGCGCATTCAGACGGGTAGCCGAAAGTCGATCTTCGATAATTATCGATTGCGTGTGGCTAGTGTCATGCGCGATTACAGTATGAAGGATCGCGAAGCTGCCCCCGCTGACAGTGTCGACCTTCATGGATGAGCGGCAGTTTCGCTAGCGACGGCTACTCTGGCAAGTGCATTGCGGGCAATTAGAATGTGGAAAGGCAGGATTGTTCTCAAATAGAGTTTGCCGCCCAGATTGTGAGGATGAACCCAGGTAGCGAGAAATATGCGGCCCTCTTGAGCAAACACGGAAATCCGGAATTCGAGATGCCGATCATTAAATCCAGCAATCATTTCTGACGCCGTTTCGATTTCCACAGGAAAAAGGCCAACTTTATCAGCTGCCTCGGGACCATCCGCCGAAAGCCCGAAGGGAGAAGTGAGTATATTACGCATCCCCACCAGCAACCTGGCCCACCAGGGAAAATCTACGATTATTTCGGCGGCTTCCCGCGATGTCGCTGTCGAGGAAACGGAAAAGCAATCCAGAAAATCGCCGGGAGCCATGCGACTATGTAGGATGCTTTTGGGCGGTAGCATGTCTGCAATGACTTTGGGCGTGAGGGCTGTCAAAAGAAACCTCCATTGACGCGGGCGAGGAGCCTCGATCCGTTATGATGCTTTGATACTGCTTATCCTTGAAAAAAGACACCAAAATCAGCGGGTAAGCTTGTTTTCTCTGCCAGTGAGCAATCGCTTTATAAACCAAAGATGTCATATTTATGAGTTCGCAGCCTGATGTGAGTAGGCCTCTAATATAAATCACCTTCCAGTTCCCAGAGGATTTTGAAGTCCTGGGTGGCGGCGCTGTGGGTAACCAGTTTGTCTTTCTCCCAGACATGTAGGAGAAGTTCCGGTGGCTCTGATGTCGTGGCGAGCCTTTCATCGCCTTCCAATGTCAGCATGACCCGGTGGGAGGTGGACGGGCAGACCTGCGTAATTTTACCCTGAAAGTCAGACTGAATGGATCTATGCAAATGGCCACAGAAAATACGGATTACCTGGTCATGTTTTTGGACAATTTTGCCAAAATTCTCTGCCTCCAGCAGACCCATATGATCCATGGCCGTTATACCCGTCATAAACGGAGGGTGATGCATAAACAAAATAGTCGGGGTCTTCGGTTTTTCGGATAATGTCTTATCCAGCCAGTCTAGTCGGTCTGAACAGAGAAGGCCTTGTGGCTTTCCCGGGATATTCGTATCCAGCATGACCATCCGAAAATCGTCCTGGTCAATAGCGTACTGGATAAAACCGGTCTTTGGAACATAGTCGAAATGGGAAAAGCACTCGCGAAATGTCTCCCGGCAATCATGATTACCAATGCCCAGATAGCAAGGCATATCGAGCGCCGAAAGAAGAGGTTTTAACTGGTCATATTCTTCTTTTTCGCCACAATTGATCAAATCTCCGGAAATGACAACGGCTGCAGGTTTGTATTTTAACCGGTTAATTGTATTTATAGCGGATTTTAATTTATCCGCCGTTTTATACAGAGCTTCAAACTCTGTGTCTGGCCGGGAGATATGGGGGTCACTGAGCTGCGCAATTATCATTAAACATTACTTTCGCGAACCAACGAGAGCATATCCCGTTTGCGGACAAATTTTCGCCTTGGAGCGTTGTCATCTGCTTGTGCTCTCTCCGCCATATCAATTTTCTGCCAGTCTTCGAAGGAGACGGTCTGGATGCCTTTTTCGCGGCAGTAGAGGTCAAGTCCAGAGGCTCCCGGCTTATCACTTACTGGCTGATCACAAAAATCTTCCAAAATCAGTTCCACTACATTCTGGCTGTCAATGCGATTGGTCCCAATGGTGCCGGAAGGACCGCGTTTCGCCCAACCAACGACGTAAAGATTATCAAAGATACGACCATTGTCATTCTTGATGAGTCCGTTTTCAACCGGTAGATCGTCCAGCGCATTCATGCCATAACCGATACAGGTTACCAGCAAATCGCAAGGTAGATCTAAAATCTCGCCAGTTCCAATGGCTTTTCCATCAATGACAGTGTTCCTTTCGGCGCGGATGCCGGTAATGGTATCCTCTCCTAGAATCTCGGAAGGAGAGAGGAAAAAGTCAAGAAAGAGGGTGCGATCCTGTTCATCTGGCGTGTTTGTCGAATACTCTCGTAGGAAATTGAGGTTAGTATTGACGACCTTGTCGCGCTTCTTATCCTCAGAAGAGACATCTTCTGGAATAACCAATGGATCACAATAGGGAACCGCATTTTGCATCTCTTTCAATTCCCCCAGTTCCTTGGAGGAAAATTGAGTATTTTCTGGCCCCCGACGACCCACAACTCGGACGGATTTGACCGGGCTGGTGAAAATCTGTTCCCCTGCATGTTCCGCCAAATCCGATTGTGCCATCTCTTCGGGAGTGCGCAGGAGGACACGGGCAACATCAAGGGCAACATTCCCGTTGCCGATCACAATGGCGTTTTCAATATTCAGATGGGGGACAGCTTCCCGGTATTCCGGATGGCCATTGTACCAGTATACAAATGTCTGCGCGCCAAACACACCGGCCTTGTCTTCGCCGGGAATATTCAGGGTGCGATCAACGGGCGTACCAACTGCGAGAATGACGACATCATAAATCTGCTGCAACGTCTCGATGGAGATATCTTCCCCCAGGGACAGATTGCCGACAAAGCGAACATTGTCATTTTCCATGATTTTGTCATAGGCGCGTGAGACATTTTTTGTGGTTTGGTGGTCCGGAGCAACACCGGCTCTCACCAAACCATAGGGCGTTGCCAGTTTGTCCAGAATGTCAATCTGACACCCCGGGCATTTTGTATTAAGGGCTCCTGCTGTATACATGCCTGCCGGGCCGGAGCCAATTATTGCCGCTTTCAATCCTGATCCCATTTTCCTCCCCTGCTCAGTTTGGCTTGAAGATCATCTCTCCAGCCCTCCGAAACGCGACAGGAACTCTTCTGACGCTTCGGGTAATTTCCCGTTTGTTGTCTCCAATGTCCGCATCAGATGGCTTTCAGCCCCTCGCCAGACATGATGGTAAATATCCCGAAACAGCTTTCTTGCGAGGTGCCCACTCCATTTGTCCGGCAATAGCTGATCCGGCAGCATCGGATCTTTTAAGAGCGCCCGTCTGTAATCATGCACCAGAAGGGTTCTCAGAAAAAAACACTTTTTCGTATCCAGCGGCTGATCTGTTTTTAGGTGTGTCAATATGGGCGAGAATGTTTCGATGAAATCCGTATAACCACTTTCAATCCCGGCAATATCCCACCCCTTCTGCACAAGAATATGAACAGGGGTGGCGGGGGCATCTGGCAGATCGTTTGCGCTGAGGACAGCGACATGGGATTTAAGATCCAGATCGGCGAGCAGCTGATCAATCACGGTTTTCACACTGCCCGGATGGGCATAAATTCCAGATCCGAGATCCCCGAAACCGAGCCAGCTAAGCTCCATCTGCAGCTGTCGTTTCTGCTCATCAGAGAGTTTCCGGCGTTCGGTGAACAAAAGAGTCCACCCTCCGCTCCACGGGCGCGATGTGTAGTTATAGATCCGCCGGGTCGCCTCTTCAAAGCGGTGTTGCCCGGTTTTGGTCAGGGTGTAGAAGCTGCGCCTGCCAGCTTGATGGCTGTCGAGGAGCTTGTCTTGTTTGAGGCGGAAGACAGAAGTCCGAACGACCCGTTCATTCAAGCCGAGGCATTTTACCAAATCAATCAGACTTCCCAGCCAAACGGTTCCGCCGTGAGGCGCGACCGAGTCGCCCCAGACCGTCACCAATAAGGAGCGCGCCTTTAAATTAAGCCGCTTGGGCAGTGCTTCAATCACGTCGTCCATGGGAAGAAAATTACTCACAAAGACCCTTACACCATCAGATATCTTATAATCTGATACAGAGTTTAGGAAATTCTGTATCAGATGGGAAGGGGATAATTAACAGCCTGTTGTCTACCTGTAAATATGAAGAAAACAAGCCCGCCGGATATTGGTTGCACCCATAACAATCGTCCAGCATAGTGCCTTTGAGAGACAAGCAGGAGGATTGATGTCCGTTAGATACGAACAAGCAGAGGCGTTAATGAATGCCATTGGGTTGTATACTATTCTTGCACGTTACGACCCGCTTTTTGTCGGTACCCTGCCCATCGATGTCGATATTCCGGGAAGCGATATTGATATTATTTGTAAGGTTGAGGAACCGCCAGCTTTTATCCAATTGCTTGAAGAGAATTATGGGGATCAGCGGGATTTCGAGATCCACCCTCCAACAGTCGAGATGCCCTATATCGTTTGTCGCTTTACTTGTCTTTCCTTTGAAATCGAGATTTTTGGCCAGGACATGCCTGTGAAAGATCAAAATGCCTGGCGGCATATGGAGGCGGAGCGAAAACTGCTTTCCATCGGCGGGGAAGCGGCGCGGGAGAAAATTCGGGCGCTCAAGCGATCAGGTTTGAAAACGGAGCCCGCTTTTGCAGAGTATTTTAAGATCGATGGTGATCCTTATGAGGTCCTGTTGGAGATCAGTGACATGACGTTGTCCGAAATCTTGTCGGCATACGGATAGTCCGTTCCTGGATGGGTCAGGTGAGGGTTTTGATCCCGTCTGGCGTCTTGATCAGAGCGCTCAGCCGAAAATCCGGACTTTCCCTGACTGTTGGATGGCCTGAGATTTTTAGAGTGTTGAAATGTCGGATAATCTTGGTGGGCTCCGGATGGTCCAGTACAAAATCTTGCAGTCTAAAGCCTTGATCCTCAAAGCGAGTGGACGGCGGAGGGTTGCCGCCTCTGTCAATGACGCAGGGGAGGGCGCCGTCCAGAGGCAGGGATCCATCGGGTAAAACCGAAAAATGAAAAGCATTCTCCAGCCAGGTTTTTGCCCCGAGCAGAGACTCATACCCGCTGATTGCCTGGCCGATATCCTCTGTCCGGGCAACCCAGCTTTTCAGGCGCTTTCTGGCTTCCCAGTCTTTTTGTAACTGTTTCTGAAAATCCAAGGCAAGCCATCTGGGTCTGCCTGGCGCCGGAGCGTCTGGATCGATGGCAACGATCTCAAGATAAAGATCGTCTCCCAGCCTCAGCCGCCGATTGTGCGTTCCCATGTTGGTATGGACAGCTTCGTTTCCGGGCTCAATACCGAGGCAGGTGTGAACATGGTTGATGCCCTCGTCCAGCGACGGAGCGATAATAGTAAGATGGTCGAGCTTTAACATTGGATCCTCAAGGCGGGACTAGCGTGCAACAGGGAGGGCGCGGAATAGATTTTGCAGGTTGTCACAAACTTTACCCGTGTCTTCGAGAATATCAATGGTGGATTAGTTTTCAGGATTTTTGTAATGGTTTTTCTCTCGCATTGCGTTGTAAGGATCCTGTCATTTGACAAATCGGGCAGGGTCTGTACGCTTAGTCAGCAAATCAGAATAAACAAATCCAGGCCGGTTTAGAACTCGGCATTCCATACGGCGAGCCTATAGCCATTCAGGCTGACCCCTCAATTGCTCGCGCCAATATGAGACAACCCTATTGGCTGGAAAGTTGGACATATCGACATCCCTTTTGCCGGGCTTTTGATCCTCTTTCGGATTGAAGATCAGTGCTTTTGGTACAAGTCCGCGTGTCCTCGAAGCTTGCCAATGAGATTGGACAAGTGGGCTTCGCAAAATCCGATCGTCCGATCAAAACTGACAAGAGGTTTAAACTCAAATGACCGTAAATTCGGTACAGACAGCAGAAGAAGTTTCAACAATAGCGTTTGGTTTTATGGCATCCAAAGCAATGTTTGCCGGTTTGCATCTCGATGTCTTTACACACCTGGCCGAGGGGCCGAAAACCTGTGAAAAATTGTCAGAAGTTGTGGGCGTTCCAGCAAACCGAGTGGAAACGCTCATGACTGCCTTGAATGGGATCGGGCTTGTTGAGCGGGATGATACACGCTATGCCAATTCACCGGGAGCCGAGGCATTCCTTTCTCGCGAGTCCAAATACGAGTTTGGCGACTATTTACGGTTTCAGATTGATCAGCAGATGTATCCTTTTCTGGGACAGTTGAATGAGGTGCTCGATGGCTCTTTAAGCGCCGATGCGGTTGATTCCTATCAGCACTGGATGTCCGACCCCGACCAGGCGGCGCTTTACAGTAATGCGCAACATGCCGGATCTTTGGGTCCCGGACGGACCATCGCCCGCATGGTCGATCTGTCCGGCGCTAAATCCCTGCTCGATGTTGGCGGCGGCACCGGGGCGATGACCATTCGCCTGTTGGAAGCCAATCCTGACCTCACATCAACGATTATCGATTTCCCGAATGTGAGTGAAATCGGCTGGCGGTTTATTACCGATGCGGACATGATCAACCGGGTGCGCTATATCCCGTCCAATGCGCTGACCGTTGAATGGCCGACAGAGCAGGATGCCATCCTGATGTCCTACTTGTTTAGTGGCATCCCTGGCGAAGAAGTGCCACGGCTCGTACAATATGCCTTTGATTGTCTGGCGCCAGGCGGCAAGTTTATGGTCCATGACTTCATGGTTGAGGATGACCGGACCGGTCCGGTGATGGCGGCACTCTGGCAATTGCAGCATATGGCCTTTACACCTGACGCTCATTCGGTCACGGCAGGCTGGCTCAAAGCGGAGATGGAAAAGGTTGGTTTCGTTGACATCCAGGGCGATCAAACCATCCCCGGCCTGACACATCTGGTACATGCCCGTAAACCGGGATAGGATTTGAGGTCAGCAGCGGACTTTGGGATATTAAGCCTTTGTCCGCTGTTGGTTTAAAAAAAGGGATGAGGGCAATAAACTGCTCACTATTGCATTGTTTTTGGGTTGTCTGGCCGGGCAGCACTCCTACAATAAAACCTGTTTTCAGGAGATGACGCATGTGCCGGAATATTAAGACGCTTTTTAATTTTGATCCCCCCGCCACAGAGGAAGAAATTCGCGCCTCGGCCTTACAATATGTTCGCAAACTCAGCGGGACAAATCAGCCCTCACAACGCAATAGCGAAGCATTCGAGAAGGCCGTTGGCCAGGTCACGGCTGTGACCCGGGAATTATTGGAATCCCTGGAAACCTCACAACCGCATCGCAACCGGGAAGAAGAGCAAGCCAAAGTACGGGCAAGGTCGGCTAAACGCTTTATGTGAGAAAGAATCACAATGAAATGCTTGCGCCTCTATGTCATGCTCGATGAAGAATTCCATTTCGATGAGATCGATATGCCCACGATAAAGGTCGCCGTCCACCCGGATGCCACTCCCCAGACGCTCAAACGATGCTGTGGATCTCGTTGCCGAATGGGTTGGAAGAGGTCGGCTAGGGAGGACGAAACTGATTGTTCTAATATGTTGTGTATTCGGGGGGTGTTGTCTACTGTCGTGCCTTTGTAAAGTTGTCTCTAGTGAGCCCCGTTAAAAACGGAAAGTGAGGTAAAGAGTGGACAATGTTCAGCCTGATGGTTTAGAGGCCCTGCAACCGCTCAATGAGACGGCCCATGTTGGTTACCGTACGTCCATAACGCCGTCTTCTAATAGGATACGGGTCTTTTTTAATGGCAAAGTGATTGTCGATAGCCAGAACGCTGTCATCATGCAGGAGACGCGGCTTCCACCGGTCTTTTACTTCCCGCGCGAAGATGTGCAGATGGGCTGTCTATCACGGGCAGACCGACGCACCAACTGTCCGTTCAAGGGCAATGCCTCCTATTGGGATATTTCGGTTGGTGACAAATGTTCCACGAATGCGGCCTGGGAATATGAAGATGCCTATGATGAGGCGGCCAGCCTTAAAGATCACATCGCTTTTTACTGGGACGAAATGGATTACTGGCTCTCGGACGAGGAGCGGATGGACGCCCCCAAGAGTGCCGATGCCGCGGCGAAGATAAACCCTCTGGTCAATTGGCTGGTGCAGAATGCCTGGAAGGCCGGCTCAACCACTGCGCAAGTTGACGCCTTGGCGGACGCCCTGCTCGCGGCGGACTTTCCGCTTCTGACCATGCGGTTATTCATAAGAACCCTGAACCCGCAATTATTCGCTCGTTTCTATAACTGGCACCGTAATCAGGAAGGGGTGATTGAGAATGAAGCGACCCATGCAGGAGCCCAGTCCGAGAAATATCTCAACAGTCCTTTCGCGTTAATCATCAAGGGGGAAGGGGGTGTCCGACGCAAGCTCGAAGGGCCCAATCCGCGCCTTGATTTCCCGGTCTTGAAAGATCTACTGGAGGAGGGGGCCACGGATTATGTCGCTGTTCCCTTGATTTTTTCAGATGGGCAGATCAACGTTCTCACTCTGGTCTCGGACAAGCCAGGCGGTTTTACCACCGATCAGCTGGGCAATCTCTATGAAATTCTGCCCAATCTGGGGCGCTTGCTGGAAGCCCATGCGCAACGCACCTCATCAATGACCTTGCTGAAGACCTATCTTGGCCGCAATGCTGGAAAAAGGGTGAGTGACGGTCTGGTGAAGCGCGGTGACGGGGAAGAGCTGCATGCGGTTATTTGGTTTTCCGATTTGCGCCAGTCAACGACCCTGGCCGACACCATGCCCCGGGAGGCTTATCTGGCACTGCTCAATCAGTATTTTGATTGCGTCGTCGGAGCGATCATCGACAATGGGGGCGAGGTGCTCAAATTCATCGGTGACGCTGTCCTGGCTATCTTCCCCATCAACAACCCGGCCGACACCCATCCACAGGCCTGTGCAAACGCCCTCCTCGCTGCCCGCACCGCCGAAGAACAACTGGTAGAGCTCAACCGGACCCGGCGGGCAGACGGCCTGCGGCCGGTCGGTTTCGGCACGGCCCTTCACCGGGGCACCATTACCTACGGTAATGTGGGCACAGACCAACGCCTCGACTTCACCGTTATCGGCCCGGCTGTCAACGAAGCTGCCCGGATCGAAGATCTTTGTAAAAGCCTAAACCAACCCGTCCTTATGTCCTCCGCCTTCGCCCAGGGCGCACCCGGTGACTTCTTGTCGATGGGAGAGCATTCCTTGCGGGGGGCTAAGGAGGTGCAGGAGATTTTTGCGTTTCTCTGATCATGTAGGCGCTCATTTCAAAGTACACTTGAAGGCAGGTGCAACCTGCTTAAACAGGCGGAATGCGTGACGGACACTTCATTTGCCCTAGATCGTGCGCCTGCCTACCGTTTCCATAAACCTCATCGGATCAATCATAAACCGCTCATGCTTGCCAGAACTGATCTGTCCATGGCTGTCGTGGATACCAATCCGGAAGGTCAGTTTTTTTCGGTCTACTTCAATGAGATCTACGATGGCAGTGACCGTATCGCCCACCGGTGTTGGGCGGGAGTGGGAAAGATTGATATGGGTGCCGACGGTCTCAATCGGCCCGCCTTCTAGCTCTCGCAGGCCGCGTATGCAGGTTTGTTCTGCAAAGCCGATCATTACGGCAGTGGCAAGGACGGGAGGCATATCTGTGAAGCCCGGCCAGTTGAAAGGCAGGCCGGAAACAGTATGCCGGACCTCCACCGTCATGCTGTCCTGATACTGGAAGGGAAGAGGCGCGGTCATATTTTTCCAATACGAAGATTGATGGGCCATTGAACGCTGCGGCGGGAAATCGGATCACCCCACAGGGGTTTGAGATCAGCAGCAAAAGTTGTGAATAAATCGGAATGGCCGGCTTTTGCGGCTTGTTTGCAGGCGGACCAGGTGCCGATATAACCGGTGAGTTCAGCATAAGTCCATTTCCGTGTGATAGGCGGCGCGTTGACCTGTCGCTCGGTAAACGGAAAGGGCAGGGACTGGTAGCCTGCCTCCACGTGGGTGCGTTCGGCAGGCCAGTAAGGGCCGATTTCTGTTTTGTAAAAGCGTTGAACCCGCTCATTAACGGGCCCTTCCAAGTGAAAAACACCATAGGAAATCAAGGCGAGAATACCCCCCGGTTTGGCGATGCGGTGAACCTCCTTATAAAAGGCGGGCAAGTCGAACCAGTGTGCGGCTTGGGCGGCGATAATCAGATCAGCAGAGCTCTCTTCAAGGCCTGTTTCCTCCGCCGGTCTGCATTGATAGCTGATATTGGGGTGCGGGATACTCCCGCTGATTTGTGAGGAGCTGATATCAATCCCAATCACTTTGGTGAATTCCCGGGCGAGCAGGCTTGTGAACTGCCCTGTGCCACATCCGATATCAATGGCCACGGCTCTGTCTGGGGAGAGGGAGGCTAGAATATGCGCAAGCTCGGGAGGGTAGGTCGGTCTGTATTTCTGGTAGAGATCGGACCTCTGTTCAAAATGCCTTTTTGCACTCATGATCTGGTCCGTTGTTCCTCTGCCTGAAGAAGTCGGTCTTCAAAAGAGGTGGTCTCGAGCGCTTCGATGGTTCTGGAGAGGGTGGCACGCAGAGGAAAACCGGTTTCTGCCTCCAGCTCGGCAATCGCTGCAAACAAATCCGCCCATTTCGGTTGTAGCTGTTGATGCAAGGTCTCGCCTTCGGGTGTTAAATGAACATAGACTTCCCGCCCGTCTTCCCCTTTTTTCTTCAGGATTAAACCATCCTCGAGCATGAGTTTCAGGGTCTGACTGACAGCTCCTTGGGATACGTTCATTCTTTCGGTGATTTGATTAACCGTTTGAGCTCCCCCGTCCAGTGCACGCATAACCGGTGTATAGCGGGGGCGATACGTCAGGGCTTCTTTTTGATAAGCAGCCTGGGATCCTTTATCTACCAATTCAGTAAGATGCCGGAGCAATTCACCCAGACCGGGAGCGATGTTTTCTGTCATTCAAATTTAATATATCAGCGCTAATGTATTTGCAAGCACGAAGTTTGTTGACCGTTTTCTGCTTTACCCCAGCCGTCCGTAAAATGTCATTCTGGCGGATTCGGACAAGGCAATCCCGGGTTCTGAATTATAGGCGAGGACCACAAGTATGCGTGTGCGATCCCCTTCGTTAGGGGTGACCCGGTGGATGGCATTGCGGCCGCGGAACAGGACAAGGGCGCCGGGCTGCATGGAGAGTTGTTCCACAGGCGTCTTTCCGTCCAGAACATTGGCAACGCCGCCGAAATTCATCTCGCCACTATCAGCATCGCGCATGTCCTTCACATATTCAAAAGTACTGCCTGCTTCAGGGGCCTGTATCATAAGCGTTGTGGCGAAAGAGGAATTGTCGAAATGCCAGCCGAGTTCCTGACCTCTTTCGGCATAATGGACATTAATGGAGGACAGGGGATCTGCATAAGGGAAAAGGGATTTTTCTTCGAGAACAGAACAGAGGAAATTCTGAAATTCCGCGGCGTTATACAGTAATCTTAACGGAGATTCTTCTGGCACAATATCATCCGTGATACAGCCCTTGGAGGAAATCACGGTGCGGTTTCGCGTATGATTTTCCGGATAAGCGGTGTCGGAGGGCGTCAAATAGACATTGTGCGTCTGTTCGCAGAAATAAGCGTGACGTTTGTCTGCTTCTGATTGCCGGCGAACATATTCTATGGCTGTTTCGGTCATAAATCCGGGAAGCACCAGAGCGCCTTCTTGTTGCAGGATTTTGCGGCAGGCGGTCTGAAAGTTCGGGTCTGTCACACGGTAGCTGTCCCAATCAATAATGTTTCTGATATCCATCCTGCTGTCTCCCTGATCCGTATACAGCAACAAGATAGCGCCTTTCTATCCTCCATAAAAACTCGTATAGTCAATCAATAAAGAATGAAAAATATGGTTCGATATACGTTAAAGCAATGTGAGTATTTTCTTGCTGTCGCCCGAACAGGCGGCATTGCACAGGCTGCCCGTTATCTGAATATCTCTCAGCCAGCGATTGCGCAGGCCATCGACAAGTTGGAAGATCTGACCGGATTGACGTTGTTCGAACGACACCATGCCAGAGGATTATCACTGACCGTTCAAGGCCGCACGTTCCAGCGCCAGGCGGAAAAACTGATTACGGTGGCGCGGGATCTTGCTGCGCATGTAGATCATATCGCAGCTGGTAATGCAGGGACCATTCGGCTCGGCTGCTTTCAATCTATCGCGCCGTTTCATGGCGCCCGGCTGGTGCAGTATTATCAGGAGGACCGTCCTGGGGTTACCCTGGAAATCTCCGAATTGCTGCACGGAGATCTGGTCACCCAATTGGTCGCTGGTGATCTGGATGTGGCAATCCTCTATGACCTGTCGCTGGATCCGGCAATATTGGAATGGACAATCCTGTCGGAGCCCAAGCCCTACATCCTTCTTGCCGCGGATCATCCTTTGGCGAAATATCCATCCCTGAGCTTGCGGGCGCTGGAAAAGGAGCCCTATATTCTGTTCGATGCGCCAGACAGCCGGGATTATTTCTATGGCATTTTCTCCAGCTTGCAGATCATCCCAGAGATCTCGTTTCGCTCCACCTCGTTTGAATCGGTGCGCAGTGCTGTAGGGCGCGGATTGGGCTTCTCATTGTTGACCATGCGGCATCCGGACGCGATGACCTATGATGGAAGCCGAGTCTCTGCCGTAGAAATTCAGGAAGATATCCCGCCAACAAAAATTGTCATGGCCCGAAAGGCAGGCACGGAAGCCGGGCTTTTGGTTGAAGATTTCGCCGACTTTTGCTTAGCCGATTTTAAGACCTGGGCCTCTTAAAAAGACTGAAGGCTTTGTCCAAGAGCATGATGCTCGGCCATCAGGGCCTCAACATCCAGATCCAGTACTGTACCGTCCTTTACCCGCCAGTCGCCAGCAACCATAACAGCATCCGCCTGATGGGCACCGCATAGCAGTAAGGCGGCGAGAGGATCGCCAGATCCGGAGAAACGCATTTCGTCCAGTTTGAACAGGGCGAGGTCCGCCTGCATTCCGACTTCCAGTGTCCCTATATCGGATCGACCGAGACAGCGGGCAGAGCCCGCGGTTGCAAATCTGAGTGCTGATTGATGGGTCATCTCGTCAGCAGCATAGAGAAGGCGGCCGATCAACATGGCTTGCCGGACTTCCTGGATCAAGTTGGAGCCATCGTTGGAGGCTGAGCCGTCCACGCCCAGACCAACAGGGCAGCCCGCGCGTTCAAGTTCCAATGTTCGGCAAATCCCTGAAGAGAGCACCATATTGGAGGAGGGGCAGTGACAGATGCCAACCTCAGCTTCACCGAGCCGGGCAATTTCTCCATCATTGAAATGAATGCCGTGGGCAAGCCAGACATCTTTTGACAACCAGCCTACTTTCTCCAGATAATCGAGGGGGCGGAGGCCAAACATCTCGATACAAAAATCTGTCTCATCATGGGTTTCTGCTAGATGGGTATGCAGCCTTACTTCGTGCACTCTGGCCAAGTCCGCAGACGCTTGCATAAGCTCTGTACTGACGGAAAAAGGAGAACAGGGCGCGAGAGCAATTTGGGTCATCGAGCCGGGAGAGGTGTCATGATAGGTATTAATCAGCCGAAGACTGTCATCCAGAATATCCTGCTCATCCTGTACGGTGGATTGAGGGGGCAGCCCGCCTTGATCTTCCCCCAGGCTCATAGAACCCCGGGTCAGGTGAACCCGGATGCCCAGCTCTTTTGCCTGTTCAGCTTGAATATCGATCGCGTCGGTTAAGCTTCTGGGAAATAAGTAGTGATGGTCCGCCGCCGTGGTACAGCCGGAGAGCAGCAATTCTGCGAGGGCCAGTTTTGAGGCACTGGCCATCATGGAGGGGGTCAGGTTTGCCCAGACAGGGTAAAGAGATTGGAGCCAAGGGAATAACGGCTTGTTCAGGGCGACTGGGCAGGCGCGGGTCAATGTCTGATAAAAATGATGATGGGTGTTGATGAGACCTGGCAGCAAAACATGTTGGCTGGCATCGAACTCCGTATAGGACTGACTGGAAGGTTTACTGCCGTAGGAAACTTTTTCGATGATCGTGCCCTGGTCAATAACCAAGCCGCCGCCTGCCTCCTCGGTTAGGATGGCGAGCGGGTTTTTTATCCAGACAGGTTTATTCAATAGGATAATTCCCTTCATAATAGTATTTCTCAATACTACACATATCCTCCTGCAAATAAAAACAGAGCCTGACATTATTCCGTCTGACAGAAATTACGTCAGCTGAAGACTACCCTGTATTTCAAGCCATAATAATTAAGTTACACTCTCTATTGCTCTATTTGCTGCAAAGCCTTAAATTCAGGACCATATTCTGACCCAAGACCCATTTCCAGCTAGAGAAGTAACGTCAATTGTCTATGCAAAATCTTGATAATATTGAACTTCTACAGGATTTAACTCAGGAAGAGAGAACGGTTGTTTCCGGTAAATGTACCTGGAAAACCTATTCATCCAATGAGCAGATCCTGGAGAGATCCAGTACAAGCCGGGATGTTTTCTTTGTCGTTGATGGCAGCGTCAATGTGGTGAACTATGGTGTTTCGGGTCGGGAAGTCGCTTATGCGACGGTTGAGGCCGGGCAATATTTCGGTGAACTGTCGGCGATTGACGGAAAACCGAGATCTGCCAACATCATAGCCAGCAAGAAGTGTCTGCTGGCCTCTTTGTCGCCGGAACATTTCAGTGAGCTCCTTCTCAGTCATCCTGAAATCATGATGCAAGTGATGCAGCGATTGGCCCGGATCATTCGTATCAATGATGACCGTATCCTTGATTTGTCCACACTGGGAGCCGTCCAACGAGTGTGCCAGGAGCTTCTCAGAATGGCAGAGCCAGATCCGGTGACACCGGAATCCTGGCTGATTTATCCGATGCCAACCCAAAGTGTGATCGCCAGCCGGGTCTCGACAACCCGGGAGACGGTGGCCCGCGTGCTGGGACAATTGGCAGGCGATGATCTTGTTTTGAAGAAGGGCAAGAACCTATATTTGAAAGACAAGGCGGGCATTGAAGAATTTATTTCGAGTTTGGCAGTTACGCCTGGCAACGTTCCAAGGTAACATCAGGCGTCAATTCCGCTCCAGCCAGTTTTCCATTCCCTTTGCGGCGGCAATACCAGTGCTGAAACAGGCCTGCAGTAAGTAGCCGCCTGTCGGTGCATCCCAATCGATCATCTCGCCCGCGGCAAACCATCCTGGGTGTTTTCGCAGCATCAGCTGATCATCCAATTCTGTCATCAGGATGCCCCCTGATGTGCTGATGGCCTGCGAAATCGGCCGCGATGTATTGACCGTGACAGGCAGTGCTTTGATCTGTTTTGCCAGAGCTATCGGATTTGATGCGATGACGTTGCCGGTCAATTCCCGAAGCAAAGCTGTTTCTATCGGTGAAAATTTGAGCCGTTTGCGCAGATAATTAGGCATGCTCTGTTTGCCGCGGGAGGCTGTAAGTCGCTCAGAAATCTCAGTTGCCGACAGATCCGGGCGCAAGTCGAGGACAGGGCAGGTCGTGCCTCCCTGATCCAGTGATAAAACCAGAGATCGGCTGAGAGCATAAATAACACCCCCCTCTAATCCATACCGGGTTAGGACTGCGTCTCCTCTCGCGATTTCAGGGCCTAACGAAAAAGCGATATTTTTAAGGGGCTGCCCTTCAAATTTTAATATATGAGAGGACCAGCTGACGTCAAAACCACAATTCATTGGCTTGAAAGGGGATAAGGCAATGCCTTGTTTTTCCAGAGGAGAACTCCAACGACCATCTGCACCCAGATGGGGATAACTTGCTCCACCAAGAGCGAAAAGATACGCGTCGGCGTTGATTGAGGCCTCTTCGCCGGTCTGATCTGTAAAACAAGGCCGGTTGTCTTTATCAATCGCTGTAAAGGTCTGCCTTAAATGGAATGTTACGCCATCAGCGGTTAGTTTTTTTGTCCAGGCCCGCATCAGGTTGGTGGCCTTCATTTCCCGGGGGAAAACCCGGCCACTACTGCCAACAAATGTTTCAATCCCCAGATCGGCTGCCCAAGCCCGTAAGTCATTGGGGGTAAAGCGGCTGAGATACGGTGTCAGAAACGCCTCTGCCCAGCCATAGCGGTTATTGAACAGGGTCGCGTCTTCACTATGGGTCAGGTTTAAGCCACCGCGCCCGGCAATGAGGAATTTACGGCCAACAGACGCTTTTTGTTCATACAGATGAATGTCGTATTTATTCAGGGCACTCAAAAACTGCGCGGCAATCAGGCCTGCTGGTCCGCCACCAATAATCGCAATCCGCTTCTTATGATCCGTCATACCGGATTACCAACTTTGTCTCTTACTTTTTACCATACATATCATCAGGAGAGACTTCGACTTCACTATTAATGTGAATGTCGTCTTTACTGACGGTGTAATAGAAGCAATTGCGCCGACCAGTATGGCAAGCAACGCCCACTTGATCAACAAGCAGCAGGATTGTATCGCCGTCACAATCGAGACGGAACTCCACCAGTGTTTGGGTGTGGCCGGAACTTTCCCCTTTCCGCCAGAGTGCCTGGCGGGAACGGGACCAGTAACAGACGCGATTGGTGCTCAGCGTCTCTTTAATCGCTTCCAGGTTCATCCAGGCCATCATCAAAACCTCTCCGGTATCATGTTGCTGGGCAATCGCCGGTATGAGACCTTTGTCATCCATCTTGAGGAGATCTGTCAGTGCATCAGTCATCAGATTACTTTCACGAGGCGAACCTTCTAACAAGAGTGATTCGCGTAAAATAGGGTGCCATATTCTATTTTTGTGCGTTGAGCCGATCAAAACCGGCCGTTAGGTCTGCCATCAAATCATCCGTGCTTTCAAGGCCGATATGAAGGCGGATCAGCGGGTTTGAGTTATCCCATTGTGTCGCTGTCCGGTAGCTGGAAGGATCTGCATAAATAACCAGACTTTCATAACCGCCCCAGGAATACCCCATACCAAAAAGTTCCAGGTCATCCATGAAAGCTGCGACCGCTTTTTTGGGCGTTTTGTTTAGCCGAAAAGAAAACAGGCCGGAGGCACCCAGGAAATCCCGCTTCCATAAATCGTGCCCCGGATGATCGGAAAGGGCAGGGTGAAGAACCGAATGAACCTCATCGCGCCCCTTCAGCCACTCAGCTATTCTGATTCCGTTTTCCATATGTTGTTTTAGACGAACAGACAGCGTCCGAAGCCCGCGTTGTGCAAGATACACATCATCAGGGCCTGCTGTCTGGCCGCTTAGATTGGCGCCTGCTTGCAGGGTATCCCAATATTCTTTTGTTGTTGTGACCGTTCCCATCATCACATCTGAGTGACCGACTATATATTTGGTGCCGGCCTGGATGGAAACATCAACGCCATGCTCAAACGGCTTGTAATAAAGCGGGGAGGCCCAGGTATTATCCATCACAACGATGGCGCCTGCTTTGTGAGCCATCTCCGCTATCGCCGGGATATCCTGCATTTCAAAGGTTTGGGAACCAGGTGATTCTACGAAAACGATCCGGGTATTGGGGCGGATCAGTTCTGAAATGCCAGTGCCGATCAGGGGATCATAATATGTGATCTCAACACCAAACCGGCTCAGGACTTTGTCGCAATAGGCCCGGCTGGGACCGTAGACACTATCTGTCATCAACAGATGATCGCCTGCTTTAAGAAAGGCCTGCATGGCATGGGCACATGCGGCCAGACCAGAGGGGAAAACCTGACAGCGATAACCGCCTTCAAGTTCCGCGACAGCATTCTCCAGAGACCAGGTTGTCGGTGTGCCCATACGCCCGTATGAGACGACCTGTTTCCCTTCAGCCCGTTCTTTATGGCGCTGTTCCAGCTCGGCAAGCGATGAGTAGAGAATTGTGGATGCGTGATAGACGGGGGTATTGACAATACCAAAATTTTCTTCCGGATTACGCCCGGCAACAACCAGTTTTGTTTCGTCTTTCATCGAGAGTCTCTCCCAAGTAATCAAGCTATCATTTGGCCAAATGAATATAGGATTGCGTGAAGGGAGGGAAGGATGAAATTTTATTATTCTATTCCTCAAAAATTCCACTCATTCACACATAATATGAAATTTTCCGTTGACGGTTGGGGCAAAAATATTATCGTCTTTATGTACAGAAGCCATGATTTGGGAAATAATTGGCTTCTCGTTGGCTATAAGACCAACTGGCTCCCAAACAAACGGAGCCGACAATTGAATATAAAATAGACAGGAAGGTATTTTATGAAAAAGGCGAGCTTTATTGCTGTCGCTACAGCAGCTACATTCATGGCCGGTGCGGCAACCGCAGGGACCTTGGATGATGTGAAAGCCAAAGGCTTTATCCAATGCGGTGTGACAACTGGTCTTGCTGGTTTTGCTGCACCAAATGACAAAGGTGTCTGGGAAGGCTTCGACGTTGATTTCTGCCGGGCTATGTCCGCAGCGATTTTCGGTGATGCTAATAAAGTAAAATACACCCCGACAACAGCCAAAGAACGCTTCACTGCCTTGCAGTCCGGCGAAATTGATGTGCTGGCACGGAATACAACATGGACTCTGAGCCGCGATGTTAATCTTGGTTTTGAATTCGTAGGTGTGAACTACTATGATGGCCAGGGTTTCATGGTGAAGAAATCATTGGGTGTTAAGTCTGCAACTGAACTGGACGGCGCACGCGTTTGTATTCAGTCCGGTACGACGACAGAGCTGAACCTTGCTGACTATTTCGCAGCACAGGGCATGAAATTTGACTCCGTTGTGTTCGACACAGCAGACGAAGTTCGGGAAGCTTATGTAAAAGACACATGTGACGTCTACACAACTGACCAGTCTGGTCTGTATGCGCAGCGTTCCGTGATTGCAGACCCAGACAACCATGTTGTTCTGCCTGAAATCATCTCCAAAGAACCTCTCGGTCCACTTGTTCGCCACGGCGACAACCAGTGGGGTGACATTGCTCGCTGGACATTGAATGCATTGATCATTGCTGAAGAGCTGGGTGTTACATCGGCAAATGCTGCTGAAATGAAATCCAGCAAAAACCCTGAAATTGGCCGTTTGCTTGGCGCATCCGGTGATTTGGGTGAACAGCTTGGTCTGAATGCAGATTGGGCAGCCAATGCAATCGGTCAAGTTGGTAACTATGGCGAAATTTTCGAGAAAAATATCGGCATGGTGACACCACTTAAAATTGCTCGTGGTCTGAACCAACTTTGGAGTAAAGGTGGTATTCTTTACGCACCACCAGCACGCTAATATCGGTTAGCTGATTCATTGAGAGTGTGTGTCTCTTCCGAGACATGCACTCTTTTTGTTTATCAGTCTTGTAAATAGCTACTTCCGGAAGGAGCTGCCTTATGACTGTTGACGTATCTGGTCAACAACGAGGAGCTGGAGATAGCATGTTTCGAGATCCGAAAGTGCGCGCTGTATTTTTTCAGGTTCTCGTCATAGCAATTTTTCTTGCTTTCGTTTTTTATGTTGGTAACAACACAATCGCAAATCTGGAGAAGCGTGGTATCGCCTCGGGTTTCGGTTTTCTCTCACAGCCCGCAGGCTTTGATATCGGCATCGTTCTGCTAATGGATTACAACGCGCAGACATCCACTCATAGTGATGTTCTGCTGATCGGTGTCATCAATACTCTTGCGGTGTCTTTGACCGGCATATTTCTTGCCACAATCATCGGATTTGTCTTCGGTGTTCTCAGACTTTCCAAGAACTGGATCGTCAATAAAATCGCCGCGACCTATATTGAGGTCGTGCGTAATATTCCGCTGCTGGTCCAGCTTCTGTTCTGGTATTTTGCTGTTCTCAGCATTTTGCCAAGCGTCCGTCAGAGCATGTCCGTGGGAGAGACGCTTTTCCTCAATAACCGAGGTCTGTATTTCCCGAGTATTGTCCCTGATGCAGGGTTCGCCGTTGTTCCGATCGCCTTGGTCGTCAGTATCGTCGGTTGTTATTTTCTCTCTAAATGGGCGCATAAACGACAGGATGCTACAGGACAGGCCTTTCCGGTTTTCTGGGCAAGTCTAGCATTGATCATCGGCTTACCTGCCATTGTTGCCTTAGTTTCTGGCGTTCCCATGCATCTTGATTATGCGGCGCTTCGGGGGTTCAACTTTAAGGGTGGTTGGGTTCTTGAACCTGAGTATCTGGCATTGTTGCTCGGACTTTCTATTTATACAGGCTCTTTCATTGCCGAGATTGTCCGCTCTGGTATCAATGCCGTGAGTCATGGTCAGACGGAAGCCGCTCACTCACTGGGCTTAAGTCCGGGGCTTACAACCCGCCTTGTGGTTCTGCCGCAGGCATTGCGGGTGATCATTCCGCCATTGACCAGCCAGTTTCTGAATCTGACGAAAAACTCATCTTTGGCGACGGCGATTGGCTATGCGGATATTACGGCGATGTTTGCCGGTACATCTTTGAATCAGACAGGACAGGCGATCGAAGTTATTGCAATCACGATGGCATTCTATCTGTCGATCAGCTTGATCATATCGATGTTTATGAACTGGTATAACAAGCGCATCTCGCTGGTGGAAAGGTAAGTCATGGCTATTGTAAAAACAGAACGACATCCTGACCTGCCGCCTCCGGTATCGGAAGCTGGTGTTATTGGCTGGGTTAAGAATAATCTTTTCTCAAGCTGGTTGAATTCAATTTTGACCCTGATTTCCCTGTATGTGGTCTGGCAGGCATTGAGTGCTGGCATAAGCTATGCCTTCATAAATGCCAATTTCGCGGGAACCTCAAGAGAGGATTGTACAGGAAGCGGTGCGTGTTGGGTCTTTATCAAGGCACGGTTCGGACAGAATATGTACGGATTTTACCCCGAACCCGAACGTTGGCGCATTAATACAGGATATGTGCTGGGTGCGATCGGCCTTTTTCTGGTTTTATCCGATACGATCAAAGACAAGAAATGGCCTGCTGTTTTCCTGTTCATTGTCTATCCGGTTATCTGCTTCTTCCTGTTTTCAGGTGGCTATTTTGGCCTTGAAGTCGTGGAAACATCCGAATGGGGTGGATTGTTCCTGACGCTGGTTCTGGCGTCTGTATCAATCTTTGTGGCGTTGCCGTTGGGTATTATTCTAGCGCTCGGGCGTCAGTCGGATATGCCGGTTGTTCGAATGGTCTGCGTCGGTTTCATTGAATTGATCCGCGGTGTGCCTTTGATCTCAGTCCTGTTTATGGCGTCGGTCATGTTGCCGCTTTTCCTTCCGGAAGGCGTCAATTTTGATAAAGTCGTCCGGGCATTGGTTGGTATGTCTCTCTTCTCGGCTGCCTATATGGCTGAAGTTGTCCGGGGCGGGTTACAAGCCATCCCGAAAGGGCAACTGGAAGCTGCCAAGTCACTTGGGCTTGGTTATTGGCAGTCCATGGGATTGATCATTCTGCCACAGGCCCTCAAGATCTCCATTCCGTCCATTGTGAATACCTTTATCGGTCTCTTTAAGGATACGACACTGGTTTCCATTATCGGACTTCTGGATATTCTGGCGATCATCAAATCGGGAACGACAGACAAAAACTGGCTTGGTACAGCAACGGAAGGCTATGTTTTCGTCGCCGCCGTGTACTGGGTTTTCTGTTTTGGTATGTCACGTTACAGCATCTGGTTGGAGAACAAACTCCACACCGGACATAAACGATAGGGAGGCAGGTATATGACAGATACTGCCATGCAACAAGAAGCGAGTGATGCTGCAATCCAATTGATTGGAATGCATAAATGGTACGGCGAATTTCATGTTCTGAAAGATATTAATCTGAGCGTGGAACGGGGTGAGAAGATTGTGGTTTGCGGACCTTCCGGTTCCGGTAAATCAACCATGATCCGCTGTATCAACCGGCTGGAGGAACATCAGCAGGGTCAGATTATTGTCGATGGCATTGAACTGACAAATGATGTCAAGAAGATTGATGAAATCCGCCGCGAAGTGGGGATGGTGTTTCAACATTTTAATCTTTTTCCGCACCTGACGGTTTTGGAAAATTGTACATTGGCACCGATTTGGGTTCGCAAAACGCCTAAGGACGAAGCTGAAGCAACAGCGATGAAGTTCCTGGAGCGGGTGAAGATCCCCGAGCAGGCACTAAAATATCCAGGGCAGCTTTCCGGTGGTCAGCAGCAGCGTGTGGCGATTGCCAGATCTTTGTGCATGAACCCGCGTATCATGCTGTTTGATGAACCAACCTCTGCCTTGGATCCGGAAATGATCTCTGAAGTTCTCGACACCATGATCAGTCTTGCTGAAGAAGGCATGACCATGATTTGTGTTACTCATGAAATGGGTTTTGCCAAGACGGTGGCGGATCGTGTGATTTTCATGGATGCCGGTGAAATTATCGAACAGGCACCGCCTCAGGAATTCTTTGATAATCCGCAAAGCGAGCGAACCAAACTGTTCCTGTCCCAGATCCTTCATAACGGCTGATCACGGTCATATGAAACTGAAAACCCCGGCTTTCGAGCCGGGGTTTTTTATTGTCAGAAGGAGCGGGGAGAGGGGAGGCTAACTTCCTGAATTCAGGCTCTTCCAATATTTATTATTGAGTTTACCAATGAGCTGATCATGGGAAGAGCCCAGGCATTGACGCAGAGACCAGAAACCGACTTGCGTCTCGTAAGCACATTGCTTGACAGCCTTTTTGGCAAGCTTGATAGCACTTTCTGAATAGCCCGATTTAGTAATTGCCTTGGCAAAATAGGATTGTGCTGCCCCTCTTTGTTCGAGTTCTGCCCGGCCTTTGGAAGGGAGGGTGTTGATGGTCAGATTGACGAGGCGGGCTGCATCCGCGCGGTTGGAGTTGTCATCGACCATAGTTGTTGCCAGCGGGCGCAGGGAGCCTGTCGCAATCAGGATATCACTCTCTGTTTGAGGTTTTTTGTCGCCACTGATTGCTACAGGAATGGCGGTCGCGCCGTCAAGAACACGTACTTCAATTTTCGCGATATCCAATCCTCTAAGCAGAGTTTGTTTCACAGAAATTTTAATTGCGGAATGCCCTCTCGCCGCAGTAAGGCGGTAAGGCAGGTTGGAAATATCAGTCTGAGCGCCTTGTTTGTCTGTCAGCATAAGCGCCAGTTTTTGAGGCTCATGAAGATAGTATGCTGTGCCCAGTTGCGGGGAGGCACGATGTTCCTGAAGGCAGATGGCCGTTAGCTCTGCGGTGCAGTTTCCTTTTTCACACAGCAGCGGAACGGGCAAATCCGTTGAGGCAACGGCCAGAATTTGCGGGGTGGCGCTGACAGAAAAGGAAAACAGGGCAGGCGTCAGAAGCCCTAAAAGCAACGCGGGCATACGGATAGTGAGGCTTGCAAGATTTGACATGCTGATCACTCCGGTTTGAAGGTGTTTTATTAGACTATTCTCATAATATTGGTGCGTCAAGGAAGCAGCCATATTCCAGACCTTGAAATTTAACCGGTAAAATGACAAATGTATGACAGAGGGTAAATAATGTGTTAACGTTCTCGCAAAAGAACAAAGCATGTGCGGATTGAAAAGGAGCACGGCATGACATACGGGATGGTCATCTTACTGACGCAGCTTCTGGCAGCCTCTATGGGCGGTATTTTTATGTGGGGATTCTGGGAAAGCCGCGGAATTGCAGCCTGTATGGGAGACGGTCTAGCCCTCTGTATGATGGAGACCGCTCTCCTTACATATTTCATAATTGGTGCCGCTATCGCTGCCGCTTTTGCCTTGTTTCTGTTCAAAGCATATCGCACAGAATAAGAGTATCCCGCAGCAGAGATGTAATATCTACGAGGCTATGGCCTAATCCTCAACCGGATCAATGAGAACTTCACGCTGTCTGTAGGGAAAATATCCAAAGCGTTGATAGAGGGGCAGGGCCTTTGGATGGTCCAGTGTGCAGGTATTCACGGTAACACTGTCAGGGTCACGTAACCAAGCCTGCTTCAATGCCCAATCCAGAAAATAGGGACCTAGCTTCATACCGATAAATTCTGGCATGATCCCGAAATAGGCGAGATCGACGGCTGCTGGAAACTCTTTGAAATTCAGTTCAGCATATCCCGCAGGAACCCCGCGAATATACAGGACGTAAACTTCCGTATCTTTGTCATCGAGAATGATTTTGAGTTCATCATCCAGGAGTTTTTTTCGGTCTGTCCAGGCCCAATCCCGACCAACCGCATCATATAAAAACCGATAGAAGGAAACCGTTGGCTTCTCTGCTTTTTGAATAGCATGTGGTATTGCAGGGGCAGGAAGCGGCGGGGAGGCCGGTTTTTCCAGCATCTTCAAATAGGTGATGGTGACAGGCCACAGGCCATCCTGATTAGGTTCTGGTTTCCGTTTGATCGGCATTAGCGAGCTCCGGTAGAAAGCGGCATGGCTTCATCCAGCCCCCATTCGGTCCAGGATCCGTCATAGACAGCGACCCGCTGGTGGCCAATCATATGCAGGCCAAATGCCAGAACGCAGGCAGTGATGCCAGATCCGCATGTCGTGATGACGGGTTTGCTGCGATCAATGCCTGCTTTGTCAAACAACTCAGTCAGTTTGTTGGCTGAAACCAGGGTGCCATCTTCCGTCAGTAATTGGTTAAACGGCAAGTTAAAGGAGGAAGGAATGCGACCGCCACGCAAGCCTTCGCGCGGCTCTGGCTCAGATCCTTCAAAACGGCCTTGAGAACGGGCATCAAGAACTTGTTCTTTACCGGTTTCAATATTTTTGCGGATTTGCGTTTTGTCTTTCAGCATCATGCTGTTGATGCGGGAGGTGAAGTGCCGTTCGGACGGCTTGTTTGGTAAGTCGCTGACTGGCCGTCCTTCCCGTTGCCATTTGGGGAGGCCGCCATCCAAGATGGAAACATCCTGATGGCCGAAAAGGCGGATCATCCACCAGGCTCTCGCGGCACTTCTGATGCCTGCCCCATCATAGACGACAATGCGGTTGCCATCACCCAGCCCCAATTTACGCATGCGGCTGGAAAATTTCTCTGGCGATGGGACCATATGAGGCAGAGCGGTATCGGTATCAGCGATATCATCTATATCAAAGAAAACTGCGCCCGGTATGTGGCATTCAGCAAATTCTGCTTTGGGATCACGTTTTTCTGCAGGCATATACCAAGAAGCATCGACGACACGGATGTCAGGCGCAGATATATGTTGGCTAAGCCATTCGGTGGAGACGAGGGAGGTTGGATTGGCGTATGACATTCGGGCTCTCTGTTCTGCGTCGACGGAAATTTTATTATTCATCAAAAATAAGGGATACGCGCCGGTTTTGGCGACCCTTTTTTTCAATTTTTCGAACACGCACAGCCCCAATTTCAGATGTGTTACGGACATGGGTGCCGCCACAAGGCTGTAAATCTACATCGCTGACCTTAATCAGCCGGACTTTGCCGCTCCCCCTGGGCGGTTTGACGGATAGTGTTTTCACCAGGTCCGGCTGGGCATCGAGTTCCTCATCCGTAATCCAGTCAAATGTGACATCGTGATTCTCATCGATAAGGGTCTGTAATTTTTGCGTAATGTCTTCTTTGTCGAGAGTTGCTTCCGGAAGATCAAAATCCAATCGGCCTTTGCCGTCAGAAACCTGCCCACCTGTCACGGGATAGGGAAGAACCGCGGAAAGTAAATGTAGGCAGCTATGCATGCGCATGTAGCGATGGCGGATCGACCAGTTAATCTCTGCCTTCACCGTAGTTCCGGGTTCAGGCAGGAGTTGACCTTCTGAGGGGACATGAATAATCGTATCGCCGTCTCCTTTTAAAGTTGTGGCAATACTTATTTGCGTGCTGTCTTCCAGTGTTAATGTGCCGCTATCTCCCGGCTGACCACCACCGTTTGGATAGAAAACAGTCTGGTCCAGGACGATGCCGCCTCTTTCGTTAATTTCTGTGACTTTGGCAGAGCAGGATGTCTGATACGCATCCTCTCGAAAAAGGGGCACTGTCATGTCTAAAGCTCCGCTCGTTAGGAAACGTTGCCCTCTAGCCAAGGGGCAACAGGAAGATTATTTTCCCGAAGCATATCAACGTCCATCAGCTTACTAAAGTATTTTTGTGCCGTATCACACAGGATCGTCACGATGGTGTGCCCCGGCCCCATCTCTTTGGCCATCCGGATTGCTCCCGCAACATTAACTCCGCTGGAAAGGCCCATCTGAAGGCCTTCCTTGATATTGAGATCGTACAGAACAGTTAAGGCTTCCGCATCCGATATTTGATACGGTAGATCTACCGTCAGTCCTTCCAGATTCGCCGTGATACGGCCTTGACCAATGCCTTCCGAAATGGAGCTGCCTTCCGATTTTAGTGCGCCGTTTTTATAATAGTTGAACAACGCGGCTCCCATGGGGTCAGCGAGACCGACTTTGATGCCGGGGTTCCGCTCTCTCAGTGCATCTGTGGTTCCTGCAAGGGTTCCGCCGCTGCCAACAGCACAAATGAAGCCGTCGATCTTGCCGTCAAGTTGTGTCCAGATTTCCGGACCTGTTGTTTCATAGTGCCCTTGTTTGTTGGCGACATTGTCAAACTGGTTAGCCCAAATCGCGCCTTTTTCTTCAGTCGCGGCTATTTCTTCTGCCAGGCGGCCTGAATATTTAATATAATTATCCGGGTCTTTGTATGGCTTTGCAGGCACCAACCGCAAGTCAGCACCACAATATTTAAGCAACGCCTTTTTCTCGTCTGTCTGGGTTTCAGGCATCACAATAATCGTTTTATATCCGCGGGCATTCCCGACCAGGGCAAGGCCAATACCTGTATTGCCAGCCGTCCCTTCAACAATAACGCCGCCTGGCTGAAGTAGTCCCTTCTTTTCAGCATCTTTTATGATGGCGAGAGCTGCTCGATCTTTCACTGAACCGCCTGGATTAAGGAATTCAGCTTTCCCATAAATGTCACATCCTGTTGCTTCAGACGCTGCTGTCAGCCGAATGAGCGGAGTGTTGCCGATGCTATCGACGAAGTTTTTTCGAACTGTCATGATATTTCTGTAATATTTCCAATTTAACTGAATATTACTGTTAATTTATGAGATTACCACGAAATCTTCAAGGGTAGGATATCATACAATGGAAGCATACACTCAATGAGTGTCAATTTCTGTTTTAATTAATATTATTAATAGCCAAAATCTATGCCAATTTGGTGAATTTTGTTGCCTTTATATGTTTTTTTATAGGATAATAGGCGTAGATTGAAAATGGTGGGTTTGATCTTCTCTCACAACCTGAATGTGTCAAGGCACGGAGATACAGGAAGCTGCATGATCAATGTAAAAGAGTACCTTGAAAAAGCATATGCCAGTGCAATGTATGAAGGAATGCATGTTACGGCTGAGCTGATTGCCGCCGCCCTCGATACACTCGCTATTACTGAGGACCGACCGACCAGGGAAGAGCCTGCGGATATGGAAAATATTGTCGTTTTTCCATTTAGTAACCAAAAATAGAGAGACGAAGCTGGCTCGGCGTATATCTGAGCAACAGCATTTCTACTTTTTTCTTAGAATTTTTGATCCGGATACTAACGGCTGGAGCCACTCCAGTCGTGGTTGCGGATGTCTCATTCACTTTTAAGCCAAAAATGTATCGGGATGATCTTCTTGGAAGGTATTCCCAAGTTACCTAGTTGTTGCGGAGCTTTGGCTTCAGCTGATTAATCATCCATACAGGGAGGAAACAGAATGGCGAAATTGAATGCCATATATGCGACAAGTGATCATCCGGCACGGCATCCGACGGTCAATCTCAAACCCTCTTTCGACGTTAAAAAGGCAGCTAATAACAACATTGCCAACAAACAGCTTGCTGAATGGCTGCAAAATCGTGCGGAGGTAACGGGTGAGATAAAAGCAGGTCGCCGGGATCAACGAATATGGGAGACGCTATCTGACCATCAGTTCAAAGCCGCTCATAAGATCTATGGTGGATTTCAGAGGCTGACATCAGGAGCGGGGTATCGAACGCAGGCTTTCTCCGGCATGCCTGGGAGGAAGGATTGGAGAATTGAGGATGATTCAGATTTGGTTGAACTCTTTTCAATTTGGGTAAAAAAGGCAGCCGCTGAGAAGATTCAGATTGGCGCTGTCCTCGATATTCTGGCTTTTGGTCGGAGCTGCCGCCAACTTGATAAAGAGCTTTGCAAGCGTAAAGGTTTTGCTAAACGAAATTTGATTGAAGGGCTTGATATTTATATCCATATTTCTCGAAGAAAGCACCTATAGAGAGAATTGTGTTGACATTTGGGGGTCGTTAGTTTACTATTATAGTCATCGTCGAGAATTGGGCCTGTAACCATTTGGTTAGAGGCCTTTTTTGTGACCTGATTGCGGAAATCGACCTGCAATGTCGTAGTACAGAGCCAATTCGACTACCCATAATTGCCTTTGAACCTTAAGCCGAGACGTCGGGCTAAGGAGTATTTGAGTCGCGTTCTCATATCAAAGATATAATTATTAGATATATTAAATGCACCAATTGTTAGTTTTAAGTGGAAGATAGATTGTGTCTGTGATTAGTCAGGAAAATTGCCTTAAAACGCTTTCGGCAACTATTCAGAAAAAAGTGTTTAATGATCGTGCGGCATCGCCTCTCTTGGAAGAATTACGAGAGCTGGAAAAACGATCGATGCTTCTCGCTCTTGCGGGGTCTGTTCTTGATAACAGCGAAGAAATCGAAACCCGCCGGCTTCTGGCGGATTTTTTTTCGGCTCAAATTATTGAGATTGCAGATAATGAGTCGAAAGATGCCCATACCAAAGAGAACAGAGAAACAGTTGCGCGTTCCAAACTGAAGATCGAAGTGCGAAAATGGTTGATGACGCAACTTGCGCCAAATGCCTACGGGAACCGACCCGGTAGACAGGCAGTGAAAGCAGCTGGCCCCACATGCAAGACAATCGTGTATTTGCCGGAAAATGACAGAAATTAGACCGCAGAAAGGTCCTCAGGAACGTTTTCTGGCAAGCTCTGCTGATATCGCAATTTATGGCGGCGCTGCTGGTGGCGGTAAAAGCTATGCATTGCTTTTGGAGCCGATCCGTCACTTGGCCTTAGAAGATTTTCGCGCTGTTATTTTTCGGCGCACTCTGAAGCAGGTTCGCAATGAGGGCGGGATTTGGGATGCATCAAGGCGGATCTATGGAAACCTGGACGCCACTGCAAAAGAAACGGCTCTTATGTGGCGGTTTCGGTCCGGGGCAACGATTAGTTTCGGTGCGATGGAGCATGAGAAAAATCGATACGACTGGCAAGGAACAGAAATCGCCTATCTCGGCTTTGATGAGCTGACGCATTTCACAGAAGCGCAGTTTTTCTATTTGCTAAGCCGTAATCGATCTTTGTCGGGGATCAAGCCTTATGTTCGCGCAACCTGCAACCCTGATGCGGATAGTTGGGTTGCTGACCTGGTTCGCTGGTGGATTGATTGGAATACGGGGCTTGCCATGCCAGAAAGATCGGGAAAGATCCGCTGGTTTGTCCGTGATGAGGCTGAATTTGTCTGGGCGGATTGTCCCGCGCGCTTAAAAGATGAGTATCCGGATCAGTCACCAAAATCTCTGACATTTGTTGCAGCTTCCGTCGAGGATAACAAGATTCTGATGGAAATAGACAGATCCTATAAAGCCAATCTGGCAGCCCTTGACCAAGTAGAGCGGAGAAGATTGTTGCTTGGAGACTGGAAAATCAGACCTGCAGCGGGCGCTTATTTTCGCCGTGGTTGGTTTCCGATGGCCTCTTCCGTCTCAGCGAAATCCAGATCCGTAAGAGGTTGGGATCTGGCGGCGACGGCAGAACAAGAAAATAGGCAAGGGGATTGGACGGTTGGTGTCAAGATGAGCTGCAATGAAGATGGTGTGTATGTGATTGAGCATGTGGAGCGATTTAGAGGCTCCCCCAGAGATGTGGAAAAGACCATTGTCAATCTGGCCTCTCAGGACGGGAACAACGTTCAGATTGCGTTGCCGCAGGATCCCGGCCAGGCAGGCAAAGCACAAGCACAGTCCCTTATCCGTCAACTGAGCGGTTATCGGGTCAAGGCAAGCCCCGTCAGTGGTGACAAGAAAACGAGAGCCCAGCCATTTTCGGCTCAGGTAGAGGCTCAAAATGTGGCCCTTGTAAAAGGGGATTGGAACGAAGCTTTTTTGAATGAACTGGAAGCCTTTCCAACTGGTCATCATGATGACCAGGTTGATGCCGCTGTAGAAGCCTTTAACGCCTTGCAAGATGTCAGGCAGATTACACAACAGGAGATGTATTGATGACAGATCCCTCCAAACCTTCGGATCACTACAAGCAGATGTCAGAACGATGGGCTTTACCGCTCACGCTGATGGGAGGAAGCCCGGCAATGCATGAAGCAGGCAGCCGGTTTCTACCACGACATCCTGCGGAAACAGAAAAAGTCTATCAGGACAGGGCAAGGCGCACAGTTTTACGCAATTATTTCCGGCGGGCTGTCAAAAAAACGGTCGGTCGGGTTTTCTCAAGCCCTCTCAAGCCTTCCGATGACATGCCATCGCCGCTGTTGACTATCCTGCGCAATGTGGACCTGGCGGGCCGGGGACTGAATTCATTTGCTCAAAGCTGGTTCGAAGATGCTTTGGTTTGTGGTTTGTCTCATGTGCTGATTGATTTTCCGGTGTCTGATACGTCAGGGAGTACGGGCCTCTTTCGGCCTTATGCAGTTCACATATCTGCCCAACAGCTGATTGCCACTCAATGGGAGATGACGGCTGAAGGGCACCGTCTGACTCAGATCCGCATTCAGGAAGAAGTCACCGAATGTGATGGCTTTGAGGAACGTAAAGTCCGCCAGATCCGGGTCATGTCACCTCACAACTGGCAACTCTATCGTCTCGGCGCGAGAGGGGAGTGGCTGTTGGCGGATGAGGGCACGAACAGTCTGGGCGAAATCCCGCTGGTCACTCTCTATACAAATAGGGTTGGATTCCAGCAGGCTTGTCCGCCATTTGAAGATCTGGCCTACCTCAATCTGGAGCATTACCAAATTCGCTCTGATCAGCGAAATGCCCTCAATGTTGCCTCTTTTCCAATTTTGGCAGCCTCTGGATATGACACTGAAATTGATGGTCGGATTGAAGTGGGGCCTAATAAAGTTCTCACAACATCGGATACGGGCGGCAAATATTATTATGTCGAAAGCACAGGTGCGGCGCTTGAGGCAGGTGCTCGCGAGCTCTCGGCACTGGAAAAAGCCATCCACCTTTTCGGATTGCAATTCGAGGCGGGAGAGATCCGGGAGACGGCTACAGGGCGGGCACTGGATGCTGCTGATGCGGTCACGCCGCTCTCCCACATGGTCACAAATCTGGAAGACAGCTTGAATAAAGCGCTGCATTTCATGGGCCGTTGGATAGGGACCGAAACGGTGGGAGCGATTTCTGTACAGACAGATCAACTCTCTCCCTTGAAAGGTCATCAGGGGTTGGATGAGTTGATGGCTTTACAGGAGAAAGGGCTGATCGATGCGGAAACCTTGTTGTCGGAGCTGGCCAGACGGGGTGTGTTGAAAGAAAGCCTTGCCTTTAATGGAACGCCAGACTGATTGGCCGCTTTAGAAAAACAATGTTCAACAGCCTCCTTCGGGAGGTTTTTTTATGAAAGGACGACAATGTTTGATTTCCCCGCCACTGTCGCTGAACTCACCGACATACCAGAGCAGTATCAGGCGCTTTATGATGCCGTGGAGGACGGCTATCAGCTTACTGAAAGTTTGTCGGTCCGGTTTGCGGCCGAAGGTCAGGAACAAGAAGTCGAAGGCTTGCGCCGTGAAAATGCAGATCTTGCAACACAGTTGCAGGAGAAAGAGCAGGAACTAACGGGACTGATTGCTCGGCATGATGAACAGCAGCTGGAGATCGTTGTTCGGCATGCTATCCGCGAGGCGAAGGGTATTGAAGTCCTGCTTTGGCCTCATGTCAGAGGGCAGGTCGGTTTCTGTGAGCAGGAGGAGGGTCGGGTCCTCTGCGTTCTGGATGAAACAGGAGACCCCAGGCATCTGGATGACGGTCATCCGTTTGGGTTGGAGGACCTTCTACAGGAAATGAAATCATCAACGACCTTTTCGCGCGCGTTCGACGGAGAGAACGTGTCTGGTGGTGGTATGAGCCCGTCCGGAAATAGCGGATCGATTAATCGGATCAATCGACAAGATCAGACAGCTGTCAACTCACATATCGAACAGATCGCCGCCGGTACAGTATCTGTATCCTGATCAGGCGGAGGCGGCGCTCCGCCCTGATATTTTACCCTATTCAATTCTGGAGAAAAATTTATGACCAATGATGTCTCGGCCGTTATGCCGAAAATTCTTGCGCGTGGCCTGATGTCACTGCGGGAACAAGCGATTATGCCGCGATTGGTAAATGGTAATTACAGCTCATATGCAGCGGAGAAAGGGGATACTATCGATGTGCCGGTCCCCGTTGATCTGACGGCAGAGAATGTTACTCCAGGCTCAGTTCAGCCTGCCCCGAGCTCAGTTGCCATACAGAAAGTTCAGATCGAGCTTAAAAACTGGAAGAAGGCCAATTTTCATCTGACGGACAAGGAAATGATGGAAGTGGATGGTCGCGATAATTTTTTGCCCATGCAGGCGAGCTCTGCTGTTCGTGCTCTAGCCAACGCTGTGAACCAGTCCATTCATGCGGAATATAAAGGCATTTATGGAACGGTTGGAATGCCTGGCACCACGCCTTTTGGTTCCAGCTCCAAAGATGCGACTTTGGCAAGGAAGCTGCTGCTGCAACAACGGGCGCCCAAGGAAAACCGATATGGTGTGTTGAATTTTGACGCCGAAGCCAATGCACTGGATCTGGCAGCCTTCGCAGATGCGGACAAAGCTGGCAGTGTAAGTGCCAAACTGGAAGGCGAGATTGGCCGTAAATACGGCATCAACTGGTATAGCGATGATCATGTGGCTCGCCACGAAACCGGAGCAAGTGGTTCTCCACAAGTGGTTGCAAGTGGCTCCGGTGGTACAACATTGATCGTGGATGGTCTTTCAACCAAACCTGCGGTTGGGGACGTATTCTCGATCGCGAGCGGCACTCAGCAATATGTCGTCAACGCGGCGACGGACCTGGATAGTAATATGTCAACGTTGACAATCTATCCATCGCTGGAGCCTGGTTTTGCTGAAGAAGATGATCTCCATTTCCTGAGCAGCCATGAGGTTAATCTGGTTTTCAATCGGGATGCCTTTGCGTTTGCCAATCGTCCGCTTGCACAGAGCAGTGCGGAAAGCGGTCTTGGCAATCAGATCATGTCCATGACCGATCCGGAAACCGGTTTGTCTCTGCGCCTGGAAGTCAGCCGCCAGTATAAACAAGTCGTCTGGGAATTTGACATCCTTTGGGGTGTCAAGCTCGTCAGGCCGGAATTGGCTGTTCGGCTCGCCGGATAGGACGACCCTCTTGCTTGGGATGAGGGGAATTCCCTCATCCCTTTTTGCTCACCATTTCAGGATTTTTGCTCATGAGCCTTATTGTTGAAACAGGAACCGGTGTTGCTGGGGCCAACAGCTATATTGCGCTGGCCGCAGCCGATGCGCATTACTCAGCCCTGGATGCTGCTTCCTGGGGGGACGCTACCGCCAGCCGACGGGAGCACGCATTGATGCAAGCCTCCTTCTACATTGATGGTTATTCCTATGAAGGGAATATTCTAACGCATCATCAAGGTCTTGCCTGGCCGAGATGCGGTGCCTGCGACAGGGAAGGGCGGTTATTAAGCGGGCTGCCACAGGCTTTGCGAACGGCCGTGTTGGAGCTTGCGGTTTTGTATGTAACCGCACCGCCCGAAGCCCTTCAAAAACGGGTTGTTATTCGCGAAAAAGCGGGACCAATATCTCTGGCTTATTCCGAGTCAACGCAGCAGCCTGGTCTTGTTTTTCGGCTACTACAGCAAATTGGGGCTCGTTCTGCAGGCCATGATTTGGTCAGGGGGTAGATCATGCAAGCAAGCGAAATCCGAAACATTGTACGGTCCTTGTATGACAGGGTTGGGGATGTAGTAAAGCCCATCAGACTGATCCAAAAAAGCTACAGGGCTTATGAGCCCGGAAGTTCTCCTGTGCCTGTACGGGCCGACTATGCGGCTCGGCTGATCAGAACGGCAACACCGACCTCAAAAGCGCTTCTGGAAACAGGTCCTGTTCTTGACGAGCCTTATCATGTCGGATTGCTCGAATGCGAGGAGACCAAGCCTGCTGCGGACGACGAAATTCTGGTGGATGGACAGACTTATACGCTTTTGCAAACCGCCTCCATGGATCTGGAAACAGGAATTCTGTTCGAGGTTTGGTATCAATGATTTTCTCAGGTTCTATCAAAGGCTTTCAGCATAATCTTCATAAAAAGATTGAACGATTGGCCGAGGGCTTGCCGAAAGCCCAGACGCCCAAAATTTCATTGGTAACGGAAGCAAAGGAAAGCAATGTCCGTTTGGGAATGAGGAGGAGCGACAGTGAGTTATCGTAAGGTGCAGGCGGCGCTGGATACATATCTACAGGCCTTTCCAGGACCTGTTCTTATCTTCCCGTCGACCTTTCATAAACCCAGGCATGGCCAGGCCTTTTTGTCGGCTGAATTTGTTCCGGGACGCGCCAACACGGTTTTGCTGGGCCCTGATACGGAAAAAGAACATCGGGGCCGCTACAAGATTTCGGTACGCGCCGCCGATACACCCGCAGCGCTTCGTCAAATTGATGATCTTCGGGCTCATTTTGCCAGTGGGACGACACTGTCTTTCGAAGGTGTTCAGGTGACCATTGAGAAATCTGAAAGTGACCCTGACAAAGGGGGACTTAAATTCACGAATTTTCCGCTGTCCATAGTCTGGCGCAGCTATTTTAAGGAGGTTTGAATGGTTTTTTCCGTTCAGTCCAGGCATCGCCTGACCCGCATCTCAGAAGGCACCTACGGGGTGACACCGGCAAGTCCGTCTATGATACGGACGCGTCATAGTGCCTGTACTTTGTCGCTTGCTCAACAGACGATTGAAAGCGATGAAATCCGGGATGACCGTCAGATTGGCCATTTTCTACACGGCCAGAAATCTGTGTCGGGAACAATTGACTTCGAGATGAACTATAGCGGTTATGATGATTTGCTGGCCGCGGCTTTCTATGGAAATTGGACTGGTGATACGCTGAAGACCGGCACGACGGAGCACAGTTATACATTTGAGCGAGGTTTCACGGATATTTCACAATATCAGGCCTTTACCGGCTGTATTATCGATGAAATGGCTTTGAGCATTCAGCCCGGCAGTCTGATCACTGGACAGTTTGAGATTCAGGGACGGAACATGTCCATGAGTGAGACGGCTCTCGACGGAGTGCCAGAGCCAGGATCCGTTTTGGCACCGATGGACAGTTTCCAAGGTGTTTTAAAAGAAGAAGGAACAGCTCTTGCGCTGGCTGCAGGGCTCGATCTCAAGCTTGAAAATGGCACGGAACAGACTTTCACCCTCGGCGAAGACAGTGCGCATAGCGTAACGGCAGGACGCTCTCGGGTGAGCGGAGAATTGACCGCCTATTTCGAGAATGCCGCCTTGATTAACAAGTTTCTGAACAAAACGGAAAGCACACTGGAAATCGAACTTGTTGGTGCAGGGGGACGGTATCAAATCCTGCTACCGCGTATTCTTTATACAGGCGCCGATATGCCGGTATCGGGGGAGGATGTGATGATCATGACCCTGCCGTTTGCCGCGCTGTATGACGAAGCTGAAATGACCAATATCAAAATCACACGTATTGCGGGGTGAGGAAATAAAGATGAATGATCAATCTAAAGATCTGGATCTGGCATCGCTGGATGTCTCGACCTCCGCAGAACAGGGAGCGGTTTTGACGCTCCATCATCCGGTTACTAAGGATCCTTTGCCTGTTAAAATCTGGCTGCAAGGGACCGATGCATCTGCCTATCGGACCGCTGTCCGGAGGCAGGTGGATGACCAGATTGCAGCGGGCAAAGCGGATCTCAGTGCCGCGGAACTGGAGGAGCGGCATATTGAGAGACTAGCGGCTGTTACCTTGAAATGGGAACACGTCACCTATCATGGCCAGTCACTGGATTGCTCGGTTGCCAACGCACTCACGCTGTATCGGGAGCAAATCTGGATCCGGGAGCAGGTAACATATTTTGTCGAGGATCGCACCCGTTTTTGGGAAGCCTGACCCGATGTTTGGAGCGTCACCTGAGTGCCATTTTAAAAGCGGATGAGGTGATTAACAAGCATGGTGTCAGGCATCAGAATATTCTGGAACATGTCGCAAAAGTCAGAGGTATGAAGAGCGGGAAATTGGAAGGCTTAAAGGCGCTACCGTCGGCGGTTCAGCATCTTTGGGACTGGTTTCTTCTGCTGGCGGATCAGTATAGCACCAGAGACAGACAAAGCATGCCTCGTCCTCAGGAGATTAAAGAGGATTTGATCACTTTAACCGGTTTTGAGATTACCCCCTGGGAGATCATGGTGATCGGATCGTTGTTGCGATACTGGCAAGACAGCCGGACAGAAAATCACGAATAAGTGGGAGAGAGTAATGGAGACGGATTTGGCTCGTCTGGATATCGATGTCCGGGCAAAAGGATTGGATCAGGCCCTGACGGGAATGGACGCACTCTATGAGAAAAGCAGGAAGCTCGAAAAATCCTATCGGATATTGAGACAAAGTTCGTCTCGGACTTTTGGATCGGCCCGACAAGACTTGGGGCTTTTAACAAGTAATAATGGGCAGATAAGCGGTGGAATTGGTAAAGCACTAGGACTGGCCTTTGATGAATTTCTGATCAAGGGCAAAGCCGCTTCTGATGTGGTTCAGTCTTTGGAAAAGGATCTGCTGGCGCTTGGCCGTCGATCTCTTATGGACTCTTCCGGAAGCGGCATAGATGGAATTTTTCCCTCTCTTTTCAGTGGCGCCGGAAATGCATTGACCCGTCTTATTCCAGGTTTCGCAAAAGGGGGGCAATTTACCGTTGGCGGTGCCGCGGGGCGAGACCGCAATCTCGTGGGGTTACGTCTCACCCGAGGAGAACGAGTTCGTGTTGAAACGCCAGCCCAGCAGCGGCAGGCTGTTGAAACCGGGATGTTCGCCCCTGCGCAGAATGTCTCTTTGTCTTTTCAAATCACAACGCCTGACGCGGATAGTTTCCGGCGGTCGCAATCACAAATCCAGTCGGAGGCGCTGCGTTCTGCAAGACGTCTTGTGAAGAGAAACGGATAAATACATGTCTTTTCATGAAATCAGATTTCCGACCCGTATCTCCTACGGTGCGGTCGGAGGGCCACGTTTTTCAACAACTATTCAAATCCTCAATTCCGGTCATGAGCAAAGAAACATCAACTGGGCCAATGCCCGCCGAGAATATTCAGTCGATATCAGCCCGAGCCGAGGTCGGGAGTGGGATCAGATCCTCAGCTTCTTTCATGCCCGGCGAGGACGGGCTTACGGGTTTAGGCTGAAAGACTTCTCTGACTTCAGGCTAAAGGACGGGATCATCGGGGTAGGGGATGGCATGCAACAGGATTTTCAGATCATCAAACTTTATCAGGATGATGAAGGTCTGGCACCGGGATACACCCGGCCTCTTCAGAAAATTGTTTCTGGCTCCGTCACGGTGACGCTGAACGAGGTTGCGCAGTTTGGCAACTGGACGGCGGATGACAATACGGGGGAAATCCATTTTTCAACGCCCCCAGATGAGGACGTCTCGATTGGCGTCTCTTGCGAGTTTGATGTGCCGGTTCGCTTTGACACAGACTTGATGGAAGCGGCCATTCCAGGACCCGACATTCATCACTGGCAGAGTGTTAAACTGGTGGAGATCAGGCAATGAAAGATCTTTCAAATGCCCTTGAAAACCATATTCAACAAGAAGTTACGTCGTTTTGTTCAGGCTGGAAAATTGAGCGCCAGGATGGGCAGACTTTTTTCTTCACAGATCATGATCAGGATCTCGTTATTAACGGTGATCAATATATTTCAAGCGAAGGGTATGACCGAACTGCGCTGAAGGGATCCAGTGGCACTGATACGGATGAACTGGAAATTAACGGTTTCTTGAGGCATGACGCCTTGGCTGAAGAAGAATTACGGGCCGGCCTGTTCGACTATGCTCAAATCCATTTCTTTCTGGTGAACTGGCAGAATCCAGAGGAGGGTATCGTTCCTTTGCGTAAAGGCTGGATCGGCGAAGTAAGCTGGACCGACGGCTTCTTTCAGGCAGAGTTGAGAGGATTGAGTGACGCCCTCAAACGCCAGATCGGGGCTGTTTATACGCCGGAATGCCAGGCAGATCTCGGGGATCGTAGATGCAAACTCGATCTGATTGCGATGACAACAAGTGATATTGTCCAATCGGTGATCGATAGTCGCACCCTGCTTTTGACAGATTTTAACGGTCTGGATGCGGACTTTGCTGGCGGGATATTGACCTTTACGTCCGGCAGGAATGCAGGCCGTAAAATTGAAATTGAGAAATGGCAGCTATCGACCAAAACAGTCACGCTGTTCCTGGAGGCGCCTTTTGAGCCGCAGGAAGGCGATACCGTTGATCTGTCGCCTGGATGCGACAAACGGTTCATAACCTGCCGGGGCCGATTTTCCAATCAACTGAATTTTCGCGGATTTCCTCATATCCCGGGAACCGACGCCTTGACGGAGACGGGGCTTGGTTGAGGGGACGGATATTATCCAGGAAGCCAGGCGCTGGCTTGGTGTGCGCTGGCATCATCAAGGCCGCTGCCGTCATGCCGGGGTGGACTGTGTCGGGCTATGTCTTTGCGTCGCCTGGCAGTTGGGTCTCGAGATTCCGGATGTCAAAGGATATGCCCGTCGACAGGATGGCAGCTTGCTTGTGGCGCTGTTGGAACAGCATTTATCGCCGGTTTCTATCACCGAAGGAAAGGGCGGGGATGTTGCCGTGTTCAAGGATCATGGCTTTCCAATTCATATCGGGTTTCTCAGTGAACAGGGGAATGCAAAAACAGTTCTGCATGCCCATGCAAGACGCCGAAAAGTTCTGGAAGAGCCGCTTGATATTTTCGGGCAACCATTCGCCCTTTATCGGATACGGGAGATGGGGTGATGGCAACTCTGGCTTTAAGCGTCGCGGGGGCGGGCCTTGGCTCGCTCAGTGGTATTGGAGCGGGAACGGGATGGCAAATCGGTTCTGCTCTGGGGCGTGTCTTTTTCTCTGAAGAAGAACAAAGAGGTTCTCGTCTGACAGATCTCAAATTTTCTGGGGCTTCCTACGGAGCAAGTATTCCACGTCTCTTTGGTACCATGCGTCTTGGCGGCAATATTCTGTGGGCAGCACCGCTGCAAAGCCGAGCAGGGCAGACACAAAGCGGCGGCAAAGGTGGTATATCAGCCTCTTCGGGTTCTTCTGGATATGACTATTTTGCAAGTTTTGCTGTTGGATTTGCCGAAGGGCCGGTCGGTGAGATACTAAAAATCTGGGCGGACGGAAATGTTCTTTATGACACGACATCCGCCGGGGAAGTCAGAAGCCCGGGCCTGGATTTTCATTTTTATAACGGAAGCGAGGATCAACTTGCTGACAGTATTATCCTTGCCGTCGAAGGGGAAGGCCAAGCGCCCGCTTATCGAGGCCTCAGTTATCTGGTTTTTGATACTCTGCCCTTAAGTGAATACGGAAATCGTATTCCGAATATCGAAGTCCTGCTGTCGATGGAAGGCGTGCCTCATTATCCGCAAACGGCGGGTCAAGACATTCCGCTTTCTCCTTCGTCCCTTTGGTATGATGAAGGGAAGGGAGCCCTCTATTCTTACGAAGTCACGGGCGGCGTCAACAAAATGCGGAAGCTGTCTGTTGATCCATTGGCCATAACTCATGAGGTGTCTGTTGGGGCGGAATTTCCAGTGCTTCCTTCCAGTATCGATGGGTTTTCCGTAAACCGGTCAGGTGATTTCTGGATTGGAACGGGGTACGCCTTCCTAGCGGGTCGGGCAATCACCCGTTTCAGTAGTCAGGCCATGGCAAAAATACAATCGATGCCCTTGCCGGACGATGTGGGGGCTGTCACCTGGTCGACGGATATTTTCTCAGCTGTGCAAACTGATCGCTTTCAGGTGGCTGGGTCGCAGCAAAGCGCTCAGGTGATTGTTTTCAAGGAAAACCTGGCCGTCCTGAAGGTTTTCGAAACCGGCAGTCCGGCCTGTAGCGGCGCTGTAACAGATCAGAACGAAGTCGCCTGGATAAGTATGTCAGGATTGCTTGCCTCGTCCTCCTTTGCTGATTTGCAGATCATGTCTGTGAGACTGTCGGCAGCTCCCGGAATTGATGGGACCGATTATGACGCCGGATCTGACATTTATACAATTCCCCGGATAAGTCTGACGCCCGGCGATCCGTCAGAAACCAATAGTGTCACGCGAATGGTCACCTATTTACAGGATCGGCAGGAGCTGGTCTTTCAAAATGACTATCGCCTTTTTAAATGGTCCATGATCCGTCATCAGGTCACAGTGATCCGGGACGACGCCTCTTTGGGCAAAATATCCAGAATGCACGGAACCGATGGAGATGAACTGGTGTATCTGGAAGGCGGGCGCTGGCTTGTCTACTTGTCGGCTGAAACCTTGAAGGAGAAGGAGCGTATAGACCTGCAGGCTTTCTCAGATATGGGACCGCTCACTGGATATATATACGATGCGTTATCGGACAGTGTTTTGGTGACAGCGGCGGATCGTCCTTTGGCACGGCTATATTTAAGACGCCAAAACGGTGCGTCTGCCGATATAGCTGCCTTGGTGCAAAATCTGGGGGAGGCCGCAGGATTATCACCATCTGATCTGGATACAAGTGCACTCAGCGGAGCCATTCCCGGGTATATTTTAAATCGGCCAATGTCCGTTCAGGATGCTCTGAAGCCAGTTCTGACAGCCGGCCATTTTGATCTGTCCGAAACCGGATATACACTTACCTGTGTGCCTCGCAATGCGATCACTGATATCGAAATACCGTCAGAGGCATTATTGGCTCCCCTTCGCCAACAACGGCTTCAGGAAAGCGAATTGCCGGGCTCTGTTTCGCTCAATTACATGGCGGCGGATGGTGGCTACCAGGCCGGATCACAAATCGCCAAGCGAAGTTATGCTCCCCATGCAACGATGTTTGGCCGCAACAGTACAATACTGGACTTACCGATGGCACTGGAAGCCGCAGCCGCCAAGAGTATATGTCAGCGCAATCTTTTTTCTGCCTGGTCAGAAAGGCAGGTTATGGGCGCAGGCTTGCCTCTTAGGTATCTCATGCTCGATCCAAGTGATGTTGTCACAATCAAAGATGGAGCAACCACTTTTACCGGGCGGATTTCACAAACCTATCTGGGGGCTGATCTAACGCAGGAAATTGAAGCGGTGTCTCTTCGGGAGGAACTGAGTGAGGGCTTGCCTGCTGATGCGGGGGACGGATATGCGCAAGTTTCCATTAAACGGCCGGCCAATACGGAACTCTTCATTCTGGATTTGCCGCTGCTGAGGGATGAAGATGCGACCACTGGGCAGGGGAGTCGCTTTTATTATGCGATGGACGGCTACGGCAGTCAGTGGAAGGGAGCCGCTCTTTTTGCATCGGAGACAGGAGATCGATTTATACAGCGTGGCGTCCTGGAAAACAGGGTTGGTTGGGGGGTGGCCGTCTCAAAACTTTCCAGAACGGATACGCCCTGGCAGACGGATCGCGATCATTCTCTGACGGTAAGGTTTCTGCAGGGAGCTGATCGCTTGGAGACTATTACGCGCGAGGCGCTGTTGGCCGGCGGTAATGCTTTGCTGGTGGGGGAAGAACTGGTGCAGTTTGCTGATGTGATTGCCAATGCTGACGGTACACATACCCTGTCCACATTTCTGCGCGGCCGCCGGGGTACCGACGGTGCGATTGACACTCATAGCATCGGAGAAAAAGTCATTCTTCTGGAGCCGCAAACTCTGGGGCACGAAGTTTTGGCGCTCTCTGATTTGGACAGAACTCTCTTTTATAAAGCCGTTACACCCGGGCAGCTCCTTGAACAAGCACAGCTTTTTAGAACGCTGTTGGAGGGCAGGGATCTAAAACCCTACGCACCCGTCCATTTGACGTGCAGTCGGTCAGCAGGCTCTCTTACTCTCTCCTGGGTGCGGCGTACCCGGATCGGTGGTGGCTCCTTATCAAAACCGGTACCGGTTTCGGAGGCTTATGAACGCTATGAAATCATTTTCTCTTATGATGGAAAAGAGGCGCGGAAGTTCATACAGGCAGAGACGGGTTTTCAGTATTCACTAGAAGCTTTCAATCAGGATTTTTCTGTTTCAGTGCCGGAAATCCCTGTGCTGGACATCACGCTTTATCAATTGTCGGAGGCGGTCGGTCGTGGCCATCCAGCAAAGGAGGTTTTGTAATGGGTTCATTAATCTTGCCGCAGATCGCTGAAAACCAGGCGGCGGCTTATGTGACATCCAACGATGCGGATGCGTTGCTTGAAAAGGCATTATGTAACGCCAGCTCACTGCATGACGCCAGCGGTGGGGATTTTGTTTTGTCGGCAGCACTGTTTCGCGAGCATTGGTTTCATTCAGTCGGCGGGGCGGCTCCATCCGGCTTTACCATAACACTCCCGCCGGTGAGCCGTCCGTTCATGATCCGTAATATTAGCGGACAGACGGCGATTTTGACGACAGGATCCGGCGAGGCAGTGGCTGTGGTGAGCGGGGAGGCTCGCATGCTCTACTGCGACGGCACCAATCTGTTTGGGTTGAGTGATACAAGCGGCGGAGGCGGAGGAGCTGCTGCATTTTCAGGGTCGATGGTTTCTCTGGGAGCTAATGTTTCAATTCCCAATTCTGCAGTTACAGCATTGCCTTGGATAACCGAAAATCACGATACAGACAGCTTTCACGATACTGTTGTTGATCCCTCTCGCTTTACGGTGCCCAGTGGAGTTAGCACCGTTATTCTGACAGCGCAGGTTCGGTGGGACAGCAATGCTGTGGGAGACCGACAGATCCTGTTCCAGAAAAATGGGAGCAATGACTATCCAGGGCGGCCTTTCCAAAAAACAAGTGGCGTGACGGAGGCAGTTCAGCACATTGTCTCTCCGCCTCTCGCCGTGACTGGTGGTGATTACTTCGAATTGGCTGTCTGGCAGAATTCTGGCGGTACGCGGAATATTCAAATGCATGACACGACTTGGTTCTCAGTGCAGGTACTTACCTAATTCCCTCTTGTCAGAAAATGGATCAGATTAATGGAAGAATTGGAAGAAGAAATGAGAACCCTCAGGAGCGGTATCGAAACTCTGCAGCAGGCACTAGTCCATCACCGCAACGAGCTTGATTATCTCAAACAGCAGAGGTCAAAAAGGCGTGGAGCCCTGCATGTTCTTGGGCTCACAGGGATCATTCTAACGGCGTTAACAACGTCTGCGACCTGGGTCTTACTGTCGCTGACAACTTTCGAGTTCTGAATGAGAAAAACATGCCGACATTAACAGAAAGGCAGTGGATTGATGACGCCGTGTGACGCCGTCAGATGCGCGCGCATAGCCTATCTTCAGGATGGGCGGGATGAAGCGGCAAAGCTGGGCTTCAGTTATCAGTCCCTTCATCGGGAGGGCACCTTCTGCTGGATTGGCCGCAAGGGCAGGAAAACCATCGTTGCTGTCCGGGGATCAGGAAGGATGTTGCATACGGCTTTGCAGCATGAGCCGAACCGCCTGACAGATCAGGTTCCCTGGCTGGGAAACGGGCGGGTTCACCAAGGCTACTATCAATCTCTCTGGCAAATTCTGAACGAGCTGCGGATTCTATTGCGGGGACAGACAGAAATTTATTTCACAGGACATTCCTATGGGGCGGCCATTGCCATGCTCTCCGCCATTTTGATCGGAGGGCAACGTGTTTTCTGTTTTGCCAGTCCCAAAGTAGGAGATCTTGAATTCGCTGAGGCCGCACAAGGCACTCTGCGCATAACGCGTTATGAAAATCGCTGCGATACAATGACCAGATACCCTCATTGGGGAAGCATAAAAGGGACAGGCGGGCAGAAAAACGGCCACTATGTTCATGCAGGCAGGCGCGTGCGTCTGGCCGGTATCGGATCTTCGATCAGCAGTTATGTGCGAGGCCTTCAAAATCAGCCTTGAAAAGGAAACTGAGCTCAGTCGCAAAGCCTTGTAAGCTTGCCACGCAATTGCATGTCCGGCACTTCGTCGGCAACGCCGTCAATCGCAATCATATCTCCCTCTACAATCCCTTCGAGCGTCACATTCAACTGATCCATTCCAAAAACTGAAGCTATATTCAGGTCATAGGTATGACGATCTGTTTGTAGGGTCGCGTGAAACTGACTGCCGGAAAAATTATATTCCCCGACATAGTAAAGGGCAGAATTTCCCCCGTGAAGGGCTCCGTTTTTCAAATAGAAAACGGCTGCGCCGTTTCCGAACGGCGTTTTAAATTCTGCTTTATACAATCCGTCCATATCACAGGGTCCTCTGCCGGAAAGAGAATAAGAATATTAGAAATATTATATGAATAAAAGGTGAAGTTCTTTTTGATCCTCAAATCAGGAAAAGCAGAGGTGTATTTTTGGATTTTTGTATGCTAGCTTTCTGCCAAGAGGCGCTGGGAAGTCGGAAAATCTGATGATATGTCAGTGAAACTGCGCTGCCCCCGCAACGGTATTTCTTTTTCGCATTTATTGTGAATAAAGCATGAGCCCGGAACCAGCTCTCCTGTTTTAAATGTGCGACGCACGTGGTTTTTAGGAACCTACACGGGTGTGTGTATAAGGAGTTATAAAAAATGCAGCATACTGCTTCTGCTCAAAAAAACCTGTCGTTTGGCTTGTCGACGAAGGTTCAGATCTTAAGCGCCATGACATTGGGCGTTGGGCTTTTCCTGTTTGTAGGGTTCGCGCCGGTCTCAGCTGTGCATAATGCCGCTCATGACGTTCGTCACGCCTTTGCTTTCCCCTGCCACTAATCAATAATCTCTGCCAGCGGGAAAGCCGTTGGCTTTCTGATCGTTTGGAGGATGTTTGATGGCATTTAGAAATATTGTATTTTCTGCCATTGTTATCGGGATTCTGTCCGGGCTTTTCTATGGCCTGTTTCAACAGATAATGATCAGCCCTATTATCTATGGTGCTGAGCAATTTGAGCTTTCTGGAGAAGAGACTGTTGGGCACAGCCATGCATCGGATGCCGTAAAGCCACCTGAGACTGACAGTGCCACGCAGCAGGAGGTTGGAGAGCCTTGGGGCCCTGAAGATGGATTGGAGCGGATTTCCTACTCTTTGGGAGCGGATGTTCTGGTTGCAGTCGCTTTTGCCATGATCATGCTTTCTTTGATGGTCTGGCATAACCATGGAACGAACAAGCCGCGTGTTACGGTTCTCAAAGGAGTTGTCTGGGGCGGTGCTGCGATGATCAGTCTGTTTGTGGCACCGGCGCTTTTTGGATTGCATCCTGAGGTGCCAGGTACGATTGCTGCGGAACTGATCAATCGTCAGGCTTGGTGGGGCCTTTGTGTGCTCGCAACAGCGGGGGGGCTGGCAGTCCTCTATTATTCTTCTGCAAAATATAAGTTTGCCGGTGTCTTACTGGTTTTGTTACCTCATTTGCTGGGCGCGCCCCTGCCTGAGAGTCTGGGATTTGCCAACACGGATCCGGAAGCGGTTAAAAGCCTGACGGAATATAGTGCTGATTTTATTGTGATGACGAGTATCGGAATGGCCGGGTTTTATGGATTGCTGGGTCTTTTATCCGCCTTTGCGGTTAATCGGTTTATTCCGGACGCACAAGGGAATACTGCCTGAAAAATGACACAACCGGCTTCTATTGATGATATTCCCGGGTTGTTTTTAAGATTGCTGGATAGGGATGAAGCTTTGGTCAGAGAGATGACTGAACAGGGCGGTGATATCAAGGAAAAGGGAGCGGTATGGTATTTCTCTCTGCCCTCCTTTTTTGCGGTTTTGCAAAATCTGTATCCGGCTTTTGCGAGGGTCCGGTATCCTGCTTTTCGAAAGGCGTTATTTGCAAGTCCGGTTAATCAAGCCTTGATGGATGTTGGCTGGCAGGTCGGCCTGTCAGAGAGTTATGGTAAGGTTGACCAGAATATCTATTGTCTAAGACCTGTTGATCCTGAATGAGTGAAAAATGAACCTCTTAAACGCTCACGCAAGGCCTTTGGCTCTTGTACTTTCAGTCTTTATGGCGGCCTTTATGGTGCCGTTCTCGCCAGCATATGCAGAAAGCCTCTCTTATTCAGGTCCGTCAGAGAAAAAACAGTTCACGCTGACACTTCTACCGCCCTCTGAAACTCAATTGAACAAATTATCGATCTGGACAGCGCGGATAAAAGGAATGGATGCATCTGCCAAAGCCTCCCTGCAAATGCTTTTAAATGCGACCGATTATAAGATCTCCGGCGGAATGCCTGCTCATGGCCATGGTTTGCCAACGGAGCCGAGGGTCAGGTCGGTTGCGGAAGATAAAGCGGGTGATCTTCTTCTGGAGATTGAAGGGATCAAATTTCAGATGTGGGGACATTGGGTTCTGTCTGTTGAAATTCCGGCCCTTGCCGACAAGGCAGAGGTCGCGTTTGTTCTGAAACCCTGACGGTTGATGCTATGGGACGGATCCTCGCTCTTCTCGTTCTGATCGGATTGCTGGCTTTTGTCGGGTTGTTCGACCGGCGGGTGCCCGTGACATGGAGTGAAGAAGAGCTGGCGAGGATAAAGACTTTGATCTTGCCGGAACGCGCGACCTTAAAGGCGCAGATCGTTCGGACCGGTAATGCCTATTGGGATGATCCTGAGGCCATAGCCTTTGGAGAAAAGCTTTTTTTCGATACACGAATGAGCGCCGATGGACGTGTCGCCTGTGCGACCTGTCATCAGCCAGAGAAAGCGTTTACAGACGGAAAAACTTTGGGAGCGGGGATCGGGAAAACCCGGCGCCATACACCGACGGTGATCGGTGCAGCCCTTAGTCCCTGGCTCTTCTGGGATGGCCGGGCAGACAGCTTGTGGGCCCAAGCGTTGCAACCTCTGGAAGATCCGGCAGAACATGGAACGGACAGATTGCAGGTTGTCCGGCTGGTGGTTGCGGAATATCGCACGGAATATGAAGCGATTTTTGGATCTCTGCCTGAAGAATTATTGTTGGTTCAGTCTGAAAACCCACTGGCCGCCAATTACGTTTTCGCCAATATTGGTAAAAGTCTTGGGGCCTTTCAGTCTACGCTCCTGCCGACGGACTCGCGCTTTGATAGCTTTGCCCGAGAACTGTTGGAAACAGGGGAAAGTGACCAGCTCAATCGGGAGGAGCAGCAGGGGCTGAAGCTGTTTATCGATGAGGATGGCGGGCGCTGTATGAACTGTCATAACGGGCCGCTCTTTACCAATCATGATTTTGTTGTCACCGGCATCACAGATACTGTTGCTCCTCTTGGGCATGGACGGTTGGAAGGGATTGAAAAAGCACTTGGTGATCCGTTTAATTGTCGGGGTATTTTTAGCGATACTCCCGATAGTTGCGGCGAACTTGACTTCGCCAAAAGAGGCCGCCCCGAACTCGATTACGCCTTTAAGGTGCCGACGCTCCGTAATGTCGCACTCACCGCCCCATATATGCATAATGGCAGTCTCACAAGCCTGATTGACGTTCTGCATTTCTATAACCGGGCCCGGTCGCAATACCCGCCGGAAAAACGCGGTGATGAGGCTGCAAAAAAACAACATCTGGATATAGAACCCCTCCGTCTGGCATCCGGGCAGCTTGCCTGGTTGGAAGCATTCCTCAAGACATTGAATTCTCCTGTTTCAAAGACTGAGTGACGTGTTTTTTAGCCTCCGCTTGCACGCTGTCCGAGGGTTCTTTAGATTTAAGTCATACGACCCTGATAACTTGTATGAGGTAGGCATATGACCCTCCATTCGATCAAGCGGCAGTATGAGAACGAAAATTATTGCATTAAAGATCATCAATATTCATGGGAGAAGCCATTCGGGCAGCTTGATATGGATCAGCTGATGCAATATTTGCAGAGCGATCCAGGCTTCACGATGGTGGGAGGTTTGCCGGATATTTATTGGCTGCGATACATGTATCCAAATATCCTGTTTAACGTTGTTGATAGATTGCCCGCAGTCAATTCCTATGTGATTTCAAAATATGATAAAAGGACGCTGATCGACCAGGATTTGACCCATTCCGTGGTATGTGAGTGGGAAAATCGGCTTGAGGCGGAATTTGTTTCGCAGGCCTATCGTTATTCCAGTGACAGCAAGCTACCACGTAAGGCAGCGATTGAAAAAACTGACTTTGGAATAAGTCGGTGCTTTCTTCAGGTGATTTGGCCTTTGGCTAAAGATGGAGCGGTTCGCCAATATCTGACGGCCGCTCACTATGTTCAGGACTTAAGAACCGTTTTAGAATCAAACGATAATTTTAGTATTAAAACATTGTCTGGCAACGCAGGGTGTCGATCAAAAACATATCGCTCATCAGGAACACAGAATGATGCTCTCAAGTCTCTCTATCCGGATCGGAATGTCGGGATCGGTAGTGCGCTGTCATATCAGGAAAGAATTCGCACCGTCTTCTCCTTTACCGAAGATTTCGGAGAGGTGCGCTTGAAATATTCTGCTTTAAAAAACCACTACCAGTATCGGATTGCACATGCTGTGATGTCCGTTGATATTTCAGAGAAACCCTTGGATATCTCAGCATTAATCGCTTTCACAGGAATGAACAGATCGACCACCTATGATGTACTTCGCAAAATGGAAAAATCTGATTTGGTGGAAGTTTATGAACTTTCGGCGGACAAACGTCGCAAATATATCAGGGCGACAGAGACTTTGAAATCTGAGTTTTTCCAATTTCTCATCGATATTGAAATCGCATTGAGAGCATCCGCTGGTCACCTAAACTCGCATTAAACTGTCCGATTTCAGACAGTTTAATACTTGCTTTGTAAAAGCACTAAGCCCACCATACGGTCCAGCAGCTGTTGGTAGGCAGTCGCAGTGGGAAGTGGATGGCAATGACCATTCATATAGAAAAAGAACACCTTTTGGCAAAAGGAGCCTTAGGCTGGAACTCGCCTGTCGAGAAAAATAATGAAGAAAGGCGTTGAGAGTTATATTATGCGTAAAACGATAGACTACTTACCGTCTTCTATTCATATGTTGGACCCACAAGGGGATGCACTCGCCCGCTATATTCGGTTTAAACATTTAATGATTGGCGCCGAGGAGCTTCTTGCTATTCAGAACTTTGTTTGCCCTGACTGGCTTATTCATGTTCTTGATGTTGAATGTGCCAGTCCTGAAGGCTTTGCATTTGACCTGTATGACCGTCGATGTCTTTTTGATGGGGGACGGGATATTACTGGGTTGCGTGTCGGCGAACTCGGTGTGCCTGGGTATAATGATGGAAATTGTGAGAGATACGAGCTGGTCAAAAGGTTTGGCAGGCCCTGTTTGACCCATGAAACACTACTCGCTAATCCTGAACGCAGTTATTATCGTTATATCTCCCCCATGATATCAGAAGACGGCGCTCAGAAAATGTTGATTGCCAGCCGCTATCAAAAGATTGGCGGGCAGGGAACAGAAACGCCTCAAGCCCTCTCAGAAGCGCTGCTTGCTTATGGATAAGGGTTTTGTCGATGACAGCTGGTAATTGAAAATTTGGTAAAAAAAACCTCCGGATATTCTCCGGAGGTTTTTTTGAATTGGCTCCCCGAGCAGGCATAGATTTTCCCTATTTTCCTAACAAAATCAATTGATCGGTGTCCCAGATCATCAAATTTCGTTTCTAATGAAATCAACGAGTTAGTGGGAGGGTGTCCCACGATTTTGAGGGATGCTGGGAAAGCCGCTTGACAACGACATATGCCCGTCTGCTATAGCATACTTGATTCAGAACAAAACATGAACGGGGAGGAGAAAGAAAATGAGTAATGAAAAAAGCCGTCTACCTGAAAGATTTGCTGGGTCGCAATATGCGTGTCGCCGCAACATGCGGACAGTGTCGCTGGATTGTTGAAATCTGGCCGGGCTCTCTAATTGAAAAGTTAGGCCCTGACTTTCCTATCGCAGATGTTGGTCCACGCCTGCGCTGTACCCGCTGCAATGCCAAGAAGGCCATAACTGTGCCCTCAGACGATCCAGACCGCTATAACAACATGGTGCCAGGCTGTGAAGTGCGGCCACCGGAGTAAATCATGCGACCACCGTCAGATCTACGTGAAATGATACGTCGCAGAATGACACTTTTGCTGAAATGCCGGGAATGTCATCGAGAAGCTATTTTTATTCCGACAGTCGCCGCCTGGGAGATTCCGTGCGACACCCAGATCGCCCACATCATCGATCGGATTAAATGCGGATCCTGCAACCATAGGCAGTTTGTCGAGCAGTTCAGAGAATATCGGGAGACAGATGTATTCATCGTGCCGCGGGGCTTTCATCTGAAGGGTTGTTTTCTATTCCAAGATAAAAACGAAGAAAGTTATTGACTGAGAAGATTAAACACCCTATATTAAGGGTGTGGCAAGGGAATAGTCCTGGCCAACAATAAGGGCAACGGCCCGATTGGAGAAAATTATGAAACTAGAAATCCAAGAACTTGCTAACGACCTTAATCTCTCGGACGTCGAACTAAAGCTATTCGCAATATGGGTAGCTGAAGAAATTATCAATAGAAAAATCGACAACGAATTCAGAGATGATCAGGTAGAAAAACGGATCCAAACCATTCTCCGAATCCTCCATGACACTCCAATACTGGAAAACGAAATTCAAAAAGCATACAAAAACAATGATGATTTCAAAAAATACTTCAAAGAAATAGTAATGGCAATTCTCAAATAGATTCAATTGGCGGGCATCACCGGTGCCCGCCGCTAACACTTTGGAATTAAAAAGAGCATTGACGAAGGTCTTAAAAATAAATGGAAATACATAAAAATTTCTATTGTACGCGGGAGAAATACACCCTATATTAAGGGTGTGACAAGGGAATAGTCCCGGCCAACAATAAGGGCAAAGGCCCGATTGGAGAAAGTAATGACACTTAACAATTATCCTCCGAAAACAACCTACGAGCAAAAACAGTCCGATAAAAAAGCGCGGTTTGAAGAACTGGCAGAAAATGCGCGTGAACGGGCTCTAAACAGCACCGCCTCCGCCATGAGGCAGCTTTCGGGTATTGAACCTGGTCAGCCAATTTTAGTTGGCCATCATTCAGAAAAACGTCATCGCAAGGCCTTAGAGAAGCATGACGACCAGATGCGGAAAGCTATCGATGAAAACGAGAAAGCGAATTACTACCAGCGCAAAGCAGCTAAAGTTGGAACCGGTGGAATATCTTCAGATGATCCAGAGGCGATCCAGCAACTGAAGGACAAGCTGGACAATCGGGAAGAAGTTCAAGAGCGCATGAAGGCAGTAAATGCCGCCTGGCGCAAACTTAACAAAAATCCGCATAGTAATATCACACTTGAAGCACTATCGAAACTCTCTGAAAACGATCGGAAAATTGTGTTGGATTTTAAACCAGAGCGTTGGGAAAAAGGACCAATGCCAGGCTACGCAATCAGCAATAACAATGCAGAGATACGGCGGCTTAAGGACCGCATTGAGAAATTGCAAACAAAGCGGAATACGGCACCAGTAGAAGACATTCAGGGGGAGGATTTCAAACTAGTTCAGAACGTAGATGAAAACCGGATTCAGTTTTTCTTTGATTGCAAGCCCGATGCTGATATCAGGGATATTCTTAAATCCAATGGTTTTCGCTGGTCCCGGCTCAATATGGCTTGGCAAAGGCAGCTTACAGACAATGGCATCTATGCAGGTCAGATTGTTGTCAAGCTACTGCAAAAAAACGAATAGAAAACACTGAGGGAGAGGGCTTATTGCTCTCTCCTGTTAGATAGCAAAGAAGGAAAAAATGGAAAAACGCGACATTCTCGAAAAGGCGGGCCAAGCCCTATATGGCCCCGAATGGCAGTCAAAACTTGCGCGGGCACTAGACATCAATGTTCGCAGTGTGCGCCGTTGGGTGACTGGCGATCAGAATATATCCGATGGCGTCTGGAATGACATTGCCCGGCTATTGACCAAAAACCTAGAAGACGTGAAGGGAGCCTTGATAGAAGTAAAAAAAATAGAAGTAAAAAAGTAAAAAAAACTATTGCCATCCTATCTTTAACACCCTATATTAAGGGTGTGGCAAGGGAATAGTCCCGGCCAACAATAAGGGCAAAGGCCCGATTGGAGAAAACAATGGCATATATGAGCCAAGAAAAGAAAAAAGAACTCGCACCTGGTATCAAAGCAGTGCTCAAAGAGTATGGCTTCAAAGGATCAATTTCTGTCCGTCACCACTCTACTCTCGTTGTGACAATTTCATCTGGTCCTATCGAATTCGAAACCGACCACAAGCAAGTGAGCCCGTACTGGATTGAGGAAAACTACACCGGCATATGGGCAGAGTTTCTTGCAAAACTGAAAGCAGCCATGTCTATTGGAAATCATAACAACAGCGATATAAGCACTGACTATTTTGATGTTGGTTGGTACATCAACATCAATATCGGCACATGGGACAAGCCATATATCCAGAAGTAAAGGAAAGCGGGGTTTAGGCCCCGCTTTTACCTAACCAGAAAATGGGGTACGATAAGAATGCTCAAATCAAGGAGTGTAAAAATGTTTAAGGCAATTAGCTTGTTTTCTGCCCCAAAACGCATTTTATCGATGTATTCGGCAAACCAGAAATTTATGCTTACTGCACTTGCAGCAGGCTTAACAGAAGAAGAAGCAAACGAAATTCTTGATAAATCTTTTAGGGATGCTTCTCATGACCCGCATGCGATGCCATTTGAAATAGCTCATGATAGAGTCAGAGGTATCCTTAGAAATGGGGATCAATAGAAGTTTTTCCTCTTAGACTCCCTTTTCCCACACCAGCGCCTCTTCGCGTCGTCGTTTAACAAGGCCTGGAAGTTTCCGGCCGCCTGCAAAGACCCATCTCTGAAATTGACGGGGGACATCGTCCCATTCAAACTGATTAACTCGCCTGAGAAGGGTCGACGACTTGAGGGCACCCGCACCCAAATTGAATGTAAAAGACGTTAGGGAGGCTACTTGATTTTGGTTGATTGGAACCTTAACCAACCGCCTGACAGCCCGCTCTGCATGCTGCATGTCTCGGAGAACCAGCAATTCTGCCTGACCCTCTGATATCGCCTGTGTTGAAGCTGTGACACGCTTCCTATCCAAACCGTAGATAGAGCCAAACCCAATCGTCCATACGCCTGCAGGGCAGATGTAGGGCTGCAGTCCAGGGGCAAGTTTGTCGCCATCTCCCAGACCCTCGTATTTCTTGATCAATCGGAGGGCTTCTCTCATGCTGGCCTGATACGCCTGATAGCCGATTTTGTAGAGCGATAACCGAACAAATAGCCAAGAACGGCTTGTATGGCTTCACCGATCATTGATGTCCATATAACTTCAGCAGCTGTGAAAATATTAATGTCACCTGCTTTCATTAGGCCAACGGCACCAAAAATATAAAATGAGGCCGTCACCACAAACATAAGCATAATCAAACTGGCTGTGGAGGGCCTGATCAGGGCGTTAAATGCATCTACAAATGGAATGTTGATGGGTTTCTGGCCAGAGTAGATATTTTCCATCTGCTTGGAGAATGCCTTCATTTCTTCCACAACCAGGTTGCTATCGATCTCAGCAAGCTTTGCCTCTGTCTGAGCCTCGAGCATTTTGAGTTGCAGATCTGCAGTGCGATCCATTCGCTCTAATTCACGAGAGTGTTCGCGGCTTTCTCGAACTTCTTTAAAGATGTCGGGAATAAGTCCGCCAACCATACCTAATACGCTGCTAATGAGTGCTGTGATCATCTGCCTATACCCTCATTCTTGCCATTCGTCATTGAGTTGCTGAAGCGATGTAATTGCATCAGCTTCTATCATGCCGGCCACTTCCTTTTGCTTGGTAAAGCAACCCTGCACATAGGCCGCCACTTCTAGTGAAAGAGCCATCAAGGAAGTTAGATCAAGTTGCGCGAACTGTTGATCAGAGATCGCGAAATCGATTTGAGTAGCGGGAGGCATTTCTTTTAGGTAAGCCACGGCATCACCCATTTTCCCTTGGCTCTCAGAATCCGTTGCAACCTGAAACCCAGCGCTTGTTGTCATGCCGCCGTTTTCCTTGGTCTTCCGCCGGGCCTCATTTTCGGCAAAGAGAAGGGGCTTAGGCGTACTCCAAACGGATCCATCCCACTGACTAGATGGATGATCAGGCGGTGCCATAAAAGCGTGGCCGTCATGATACCAGCCGATTTGTGTCTCTGCAGGTGCCGTAACAAAACCCAAATCCGGGTGTACGATCGCGTCATCCGGCAGAACCTCAACCACGTAGTTATTGATCACTCTAGCTTTCATTTTTACCACTCCACAATTACATAGCCATTAGATCCGTCGCCGCCACTGCCACCATTATATCCAAGCCCGCCTTGACCACCGCCGCCCACCAGGACTGATATACTTGCACCAGGCGCAACCGTTACATCCCCTTCGACCAACCCGCCAGCACCACCGCTCAATGCCGTATGTAGAGAATTTGAGCCTGCATAATGACCCGGACCGCCAGCCGCAGCGCCACCGCCAGGCAGGATGATATCCCCACCAGCGCCAATACCGTGCAAGGGTGCACTCAATCCGCCAATGCCCTGATTAACCGCCGAGCCGCCTTCACCGCCGGTGGCTGACATGTAGGCACCAAAGCTGGAGCTTCCACCTGGCTGTCCTTCATGATCAGGACCAACAATACCAGCGCCACCACCGCCACCACCGCCGCCTGACACTGACACCCTGACAGTTTCCACACCTGCAGGAACGACAAAGTTCCCATTCGCAGTAAAGATTTGGCGGTTTGAAATACCGGATGGTTTGGCGGCAGAAAGATCGATGTCAATGAGAAAGCGGTTTGCCGCCAGAGCCTTACCCATTTCGAATTTCTTTTGGGTCGGCTCAGTATTGACCAGGGCCCCAGCGGTATCTTCAGATAGCCAATAAACGCCGGGTGTCAAACCCGTATAAAAATCATCAGGCAGGAGGCCAGCAAAATACACCCGTCCGTTCGTAATATCGGCAATACCGGCAGGAAGGTGTAAATTTGCGACCGCTTTTTCATATTGTGCATTCGCACCGTGAAAATAAACCACATCACCATCAGCAACAGAGCCTTCAAAATTGAACGTATTGGAATAGATCGCCTCACTTGAAAGTGTAGGGGCGGCGTTGGCAATCATAATGCTGATTGCTAGTGCCAATTGCGAAAGGTCTTCGCCATCCGGTGTCAGTCCTGCAGCCTCGATTGTTGAAACAATTTCCCGCTGGGGGTGCTCAAACCCTTCTGCCGGGGGGATACTGCCTTCAACACCTGACACAGGGGCCGCGTTAATAAAACCGCGATTAGGATTGTTTTCATCGCCATTAAGGGGCGGCAAATACTTCATTGATTTGCTCCATCATAGGAAAAAATGAGTTTAGTATGCGCGGGCTTCAGGCGGTTTAGGACACATTCGAGATCTTCTGCACGACTGATTTTGGCCAGTGGGTCTCCAAATTGACTTTCACCAAAACGGAACCAGGTAACACGCGGACCTGTTACCGATACGGCCCAGTAAAAACGTACCGATGCTTCACCATTTAGTGGATCGCCGACATGGCTCAATCCAAATACAAACGGGCGGTATTCAGTGATTTCTATCTCGTATCCAAAGACCAAAGCGATGTTTTTGAAATAGCCGATGCTCTGGCCGCCTCGACTATTCAATTTGTTGATGACTGATGATCGCCGCTCTTGTAGCGTAAGTTTTTGATCTGACACATAACAATCATCCGGGAGGCCACAAACTCTCTCCCAATCGGGCAACATTTCAAAGCTGGAAAGGGGGTTCATTTCCTCTACGAGGTCATTGCCACGATTATGAACTTGAGCAAATATTTCAGCAAAGGCAGTCAATAAATGATCAGCAAGGGAGTCCGCGTCAAACTCCCATGCAGGTCCTTCAGGAAGCAAAGCCTTTAACTGATTATTGTAATCTTCCGCATTCACCCGAACAGTCATCACAATGCCCTCTGTGGCAGGCATGAAGTGCAACCAATCTTTCGAACATGTGAAAGCGTTGTGAGATTAGCGGTTGGCATTAACCGCCCCCCTGGGAATACGAAACTACGCCAAGGGTCGCTAGCTCGCCGATGGGCAAAACAACATCTGCTGCAGGGGATGCAATTCTGTGAGAGTCTTCTCCAGCAGCGATGGCAACAGCTTCCCATAACTTTGATACAGGCAATGTCTTTCCGGGCGCGGAGACGCGGACAAACAGATCCTTTAGTTCCGCTTCCAGTTCATTGCGAACCTCAATTGTGTCGGGACTTAAATCCTCGATCTCTATATCAACAGGGTGGGGGACGGGCGCGACGACTGTTACATCTGCAGTTACTGGCCGGCGAGTGTCGGCCTCGATATATGCCTGAGCGTTTTGAACATCGCCAGATTGAGGGAAGCCGTTCTCATAAGTACTGTCCATCATAAAGCGGACAACGACTGTTCCAAGACCTTGTTCTTTTGGATAAACCCAAGCGCGTGTAATACCTGGGATCTCCAGCGCCCATTTTATATAGTCAAAGGAGGCTCCGCCATGCGGCGGCGTTTGAATGCGTTCCAAAATCCGGCCCAGGAGAAGGGCATCATCCTCAACATCAGCGCCGCCTGTAATTCCGGTTGAAGACACAGTGCAAGCGGATGAAATTCCGGCGATTGGTGCCATTAGTGAAATGGCTTGCCCTGGGGCGGTATTCCCGGTGTCGCCAATGATATTTGATTTGACCATAGCGGTGCCAACACCACCACTTACTTGAGCAGATTCAGCTGCTGTAAAAATATGGTCATCATTCCGGCGGAACTCGGTACCAGCAAAAACAACTTGTCCTTCTTCTCCAGTGAACTCTACCAAACCTTCAGCAAATGTAGCTGGCTTGCGCTCAATTTGCCAAACACGCCCCCAGCGTGAAAGACTATCTGAAGTCGCTGTATCAACTATAGCCTGCCTTGAGATATGCTTTTGAAAATCATACAGTCCGTGAGTCTGCCCTGATAAAACTGTAACCAAAACATTCAACACAGATCGCCGTAGAGAAGCATCTGCACCTACCAAATTCACATTCACAGAGTTGGTGGCAATGTCTATTAAATCTGTTAAGGCTGGGCGTTCGAAACCGGTATCAACCATTCAACACCTTCCATATATCTGAAAACTGAAGTGCTTCGACAGTGCCGTCATGTCCGGTAATTGTTATAGTTCCGCCGACGGATGTGTTGCCGGTGCGTTGTATGTCGACTTCGACGGCTTTTGCCACATTGTCATCAAGCAACCACACCAGCGCTTCTTCACAAACCTCTTGCAGATCCAAAATGACTTGTTGGGTTATCTTTTTCCGCCGGTATAGCCACAATCGTGACCCGATTTTATCCGCGTCAATTGGCGAAAAGGTATCTCCCCACCAGCCCTGCGGATCTTGTATATCGTCCGGTAAAATGTCGTCAGGTTTGGCCCGTCGCCATGTGAAAAGAGAGATAAAAACCGCAGTCTGAAGTTCATTTCCCGTCTTCAGATCCGCTCCATCGAGAGACATGGAGGCAAATAAGGCTTCAGTTTCATATTCGAGGGCAATATCGGGCATAATCGCCGATATAATTCAACGCTACATCATAGTAAAACCAATTTACCCGCATTGAATTGCTAGGCTTGAACAGCTTGCAATCGGTACCAACTTCTTCCAGTTGTAGGGTGCCCGCATGTGGCTTTATGACCAGCGCGAGAAACAGCGACACCGTTCACTCTATACCAGCTCTCACCTTCCGCCATAGTTGGGCCCGCATGTTCGCCGTCACCATGACCAGCGACAGCATCGCCGATAACAACAATGTTTTTGCCGTCCAGGCGATACCAAGGGTTTGCCTGACTGATCTGGGCACCTCCGGCGGCATCCAAAGCATCAACGGCAACACCAAAGCTCATGACTGGCTCGCTTCGTAATCGGTGGTGTTGACCCGATGCTCGTTGCTGTTTTCTGTTAGTGTGCCGTTGGCATTTAGCGAAATTGAATTTGAATTGATTGATATTGAACTATCGGCGGTGATATTGAGGTCATCACAGCGGATATCGATAACACGGCCACGCTTCAGAGTAATGCTGTGCCCGGATCCATCACTCTCTTCATCCGTATAGATGGCCACTTCACCCTGTTTAAGTCCCTTGATGCGATAACGCCTGTCATCAACGACCAGTGTTATCCCGTGATCGCGGTTGCCGTTCAGGAACACAGTGAGGGCTTCTGCGCCAGTATGAGGATGCGCGGTAAAGCCATAATTTTGGAAACGCTCGATATTGTCCTTCAGTTCGTCTGCCATAAGCTGCAGCTGCAGATCCTGCATCTTCAGTCTATCGTCTACGAGTGTGACAACACCCCGCGCAACCATATTACTGATACTGCTACGCATGGGCCGCGTGATGTCTGCCAGGTATCGTTTAAAATCCTTGTTCAAAGTTTTCTCCTGCAGCCTCGATCGCGGTCCAAAATTTGGAACTCTCATTAGTTTTCGGCATTGTGGGCTCCAGAGAATACGCCTCTGGCGGCACGCAAGTGAGGGTGCTCATTTCTCCGCCATCGCCAATTGATAAACTCACTTTGGAAATGAGAAACGTTCCGGATATACCCAAGATTTGGTCCTCAATAGCCACAAGCATATTCGGGGCCCATATCTGCCCGTCTGCGGCTTCCCAACCATTTACAGAATATCTCAGTTGGACAGCGTCTCCAGCCCTCCATGCTCTTTCCCAAACAGCCCGTTTTTGGCAAAAACTGTCATTGGCGGCTTTTTCGGCTGTAACAATAAGAGGCCTATACCTGGGAACATTACTGTCTGCTACCTGTCCTTTAGGAGTGGCGGACATCAACCCGTAATTTTCATTGGTTCCAACATTCTGAGCAACACATCTATAAAGACTGTAACGATCCCGCATTGACAAAGTGGCCCCGCCGGACACGATGTTAGTCTCACCATTCTTGTTGTAAATGGAAGTTGCGATGCGGGATGAGCCAACATCGCTTAGAACCAGATCGCCATCCGGATTGTCGAATACCAACATTCCCTTCATTAAAGCCATCTTGGATATTACATCACCCGGAGTGTCGCCGACATTCACCTTCTCGGTAAGGCCATTACCTTCATCTCCCTGCGTATGAACTGAAATTCCAAAATCTTTGATTAGATCTTTCGCTATCAGACTCATTTTGAGTCCGTCGTAATTTTTTGCCTTGAGGACGCTGCAATCCAAAATGTCGCAGGTTTTTGATCTGCCGCGCAGCTGTATTTCATGGCCTTGATCGCTGTAACTGGGCAACACATCATCGAGATAACCGGTTAGGATTTTGGTTTGATTGAGGAGTATTTCGCAAGCATCACCCACTCGTATCATAGGGGATGTATTCGAGGGCCACTTTTCCGAAATTACCAAAGAAAAATTGGAAGCTATCTGTTCCACACCGCGCGTAATAGATGCTGATTTCCAACCGCCAAATTCCCGACCAGCAATGCGCAATACCATCGTCATCTATTGAGTACCTCCAGTTCGGTGGCTGGCGGCAAAAACGACGGATGAATGATGTTGTTTCGGTCAATGATCTCAGAGTCTCGGCTGGCATCCCCCCAAAGGCGATATGACGTCACAAGGGCTGGTTGTGGGTCTGGAGAGCTAACAGTAGTAAGTCTCGCCAAACCTGATGCAGAAGACCTTACACTGGACACCACTTTTTCACTCATCTCAGAAAGTGAATTGTAGAGAGTACTATTCAGATTGGCAGGTCCAGTGGTTATTTCGTTTTCAATCCGGTTTGCATATTCCGAAGCTTTGCCAATTGCATCTTGATAGCTATCAAAATCAGTGTTGACGATCGCAACGCCTTCTTCTGCGATCGCAGAAAACCTTATCAGGGTACCGATCGCCTTTAGGCTTTTTGCCTGCTGGAGACGCGTTTTAGTGACAAATGGCATTGTAGGGAGCAGCGGAGTGAAGAGGGATGATTGTGACAGTAACGCCAGATTGTTCCCTTCGCGCAAAGCCGCCGTTACACTTGAGACAGTGTTTTGCAATCCGAGTGCATTCTTGACCGCTTTTTTTGCGATCGACTGTCCTTCAGCGATACTCTCTGAAATATGGCTATTTGAAATGTAGGGCGATATCGTATCAAGCCATCCATTCAGGGTATCATGTACGCTTTCCGAAACAAAGGAGGGCTGTTTATCAATTGAATACTCTTCCAAAAAATAATCTTTAGCAGATCCATGCAACTTGGCGCTACTAGCGTAAGTCGCGGCCTTCGTATTGATGGTTGAAACCGGGAACTTAAGTTCACCTGCCTCGACGAAGGTCAAAGAAAAACGGGCAACCCCGAGTTCCTTATTGGTTTCCGAGACACGACAGCCAATGTTTGCAACTTCTAATGTACCCAGTGCAGGATGCCGTAATGTACCTAAGCCGGCCTCTTCGCAGGCGGCTATGAGTGCATCCCGTTTTGCAAAATAATCGTCACCAATCACAAAAGCTTCGAATGTAAATGAACGACCCTTCCTGCCGAGGTCTTCGAAATATGGTGTGTCTCGATTTGCATATTCATGGAGCTGGCCACGTCGGCCAGTATCAATATCGAAGTCGGTCAGCTCAAAAGGTACATTTCGAAAATGAGGCTTCTGAATTTGATCACGCCAATTCATACCAGTTACAATCCTCGCTCGTAACCAATGCCTGCGGTGAAGTCTAACCCTTCACCAGATGAGTTGGAGTTGATACGTGTCCCGCGAGGCACGCCTGCGAAATTTACATCTACCTTGGCCCGGGCGTCACGAGCTCGCCCACCGGATCCCGCGACAATATTTTCAACGGCAGAATTCTGCTGGACTGGTTGTGAGGCAGAACCACTACCAATTTCTAGTATGCCTGTCGCCCAATCTGGTAATTGCCCGGCCAGAGATGTTACTTGATTCATAAACATGCCAGAAAGGTCGAGGCTTTCAAATGCAGCAATCAGCTTGTCCATACTGGCCATGAGAACGGGAAACGGATTGTATTCATCGATAACACTTGCGATCGCTTCCATTTGCTTTTGAATAGAGCCGGCAAGATCAAAACCGGTCAAATATGCGATCAATCCGTCATAATAATCGAACAACATCAGAAACGGATTGAATTCCAGCAGAAGCGTATAAATTCCTTGCAGAAATCCCTTGTCGAAGGCAGCGACCACTGCGTCAAACTTGTCAGTAAAGTAACCAACAATCTTGTCCCAGTTGTCATAGATGAGATATGCCGCTGCCGCGACGGCCACAGCAATCGCGGTGATCACGGCGACGATTGGATTAGCCAACAAGGCAAGATTGAGTAACTTTATGGCGGTTAAGAGCGTACCCATACCGCTGGCAATCAGTCCAATCGCAATGAGGAAAGGACCCGAAACAGCAACGATGCCAGTAATCACAGTGCCCCATTTCAAAATAGACGAGTCTGACTGAGCAATATATTTGATAAAGCGAGTGAGTGCCTCTGTGACGTCTGTAAACCAGTCAATCAATCCAGAGTCAGCAATGGCAAGCATCATACCCTCAAAGGCACTGGCCATCCGTTTTACAGCTCCTGGGGCACCCTTCATTAAAGTGTTCGACATTGATTTGGCGCGGCCGTCCACATTCCGCAATGTTTCCGCGAATTTCTGTAGCTCTCCGGTTTGAGCTTTCGAAATGAGTTCTGTTGCGCCGGCCATTGATATTTTGCCAAACAACATTTCAATAGCCTTCAACTGATTGCCACTCCCCATCGTTTTCACCTTGTCTCCGAAATCGGCGATAATCTGTGAGAAGGGAAGAAGGTTGCCTTGAGCATCGATCGTCTCGACACCTAGTTTCTTCATCATTTTTGCGGCATCCGTTGCCGGGTTCACAAGCTGAAGCATGGAATTCTTCAAGGCGGTGCCTGCGGAACTTCCTTGTATGCCGATATTGCCCAGCATTCCAACAGCCGCGACTGTCTCTTCAAGGCTCATGCCAAATGATTTTGCAACCGGACCTGCATATTTGAAGGATTCAGCAAGCATCTCCATATCAACATTTGCGCTTGATGTTGCTGCCGCCAACACATCGGAGACCCGAGCAGCATCTTTTGCTTGGATTTTAAACTGGCCCATAATGTTGGATGCAATATCGGCGGCTCTTCCCAGTTCAATTCCGCTGGATGCTGCAAGATTGAGGATTGCAGGCGTGCCCGCCATAACCTGGTTCGCGTCCCAACCCGCCATTGATAAAAAACTCATTGCTTCTGCTGCTTGGGTTGCAGAAAATGCTGTGCTCTCTCCCAGATCCCTCGCGAGATCTCTCAACTTGTTGAGGCTGTTTCCGGTTTCACCAGATAACGCTTCAACCTTGTTCATGGCGCTTTCAAACTGGACTGCCGAATTGATAGTGAGTGCTCCAAAAGCTGCGATAGGAGCGCTGAGAGAGGCGCTCATTCCTTTGCCTGCTTTCCTAGAAGCTCTGCCGAAATGTTTTAGATTTGCGGACATCCGGGTGAGGGTAGGGGAGAACTTATCGATGGCGCGGAAGATCGTGCTAATAGAATATTTCTGGTTCATTTATTGAGCGCCTTCTCTTGGATTTTCTGGAATTTCACAGATTTTCCGTACCAGAATTGGAGCTGGGATAACGTCATGCTATGCATGTCAGCAGCAGTGAAACCGAAGAACAATGCCACTGCTGCCAATTGATCGTCTATTCCGTCTCCAGGGAATCCCCGAAAAAACCCATGATCACATTCGTGCAGGATTGAAAATCACTGACACTCATGGCCCGGACTGAGCTGGCGGGTATCTCTGCAAGGCGTGAAATTAAAGTGCCAAGAGCCTGAGTGTCCATTGACATCGTCTGACCACCACCGTCGTTGCTGACAGTAATTTTCATCGGATGACCGCTTTTCATGATGTCTTCACCAGTCGGTTCTCTGAAGGTTAATTTGCTGACTGGCTCACCGTGAGACACAACTTCTTTTTGCAGTTCAACGACATTTTCATTTTCGTTAAAATCACTCATTGGCTTTTGCTCCAAAATCCTTCCATGCCTTCAAACCGAGTGGTGAACTTACCCTCACCATCAACTTCATTGGCCCCCTTGTTCACTGCATTGCGCAAAGTGCCTACTTTGCCATTCGCAAGCTCCACAGTGATGGTTACATTTGTCATGTTTGAGAGGTCTTCCATTGACAGCTCAGTAGTGTCATAGAATTCACCTTCAATGTAGGGGACGATGTGGGTCACATTGTAGCCAGCGATGCCCGACAGCCCAGCTTGCATTTCACGCTCTTCGCTATCCAGCATGACCGTCATGGATCCGGCCAACGAAAACTGCTTTCCGTCCGCCTTTATGTAGGCTGTGCCACCAATTGCAGTGTTGTCTGCCATCTACTTGTTTCCTTATGCTGCGATAGGGTATTGAAGACGAAATTGTGCCAAAACCGCGAAGATGCGAAGCTGGTTCACAAGGTCAGGCGGCATGACAATGTTAAGCCGGTTTGGATCGTTCTGATCGCGCTCCACCAGCAAGTTTTCCTTAAAGGCCGTAGCATTCTCAACGAGGCCTTCGCTTTCAAACTCAGCGTAGCTGGCAATCAATTCCGATCGCACGACATTGGGAGTCACGATTGCTTGATTTGGACCGAAACGAGTGCCGTTGTTTGCAAGTTTATGTCGCCCGAATTTCTGGGTTATTCGGGCCTGAAGCGACTTCAGGATATAGGAAAGGGTCGCCAACGTTTGGACATCAAGATACGAGGTGTCAGGCTGGCCATAGGCGTTTTCCTGATATGTCGTAATCGCCCTTTGGATGCGAACATAGCCACCCTCTGTATATGACGTTGATACGCCTGAGTTTAGAAGGATATTTGCCTCACTTGTTCGGAACCGATTTTTGACAGGAGGCGGCAAGAATCCGATCATCGGAAGTGTCTGCAGTGGTCTCGCTGGATCGATTGACAGAGATTTGGCAGATTGAGCGCCAAACATGGCGGCGGCCTGCCATACAGATGTCGGGCTGTCGTGATATCCCAGTATGCTGATGTGCGGATCATTCAGTCCGTCACCGAATGTGTTCAATTCAGAAACAGTACCAGTTCTTGCGCTGAAGACATGCCCATAGATCTGCTTTTCCCATGACCAACGTCCCGCTTTATCATCCATAAAATCCCGGATTTTCGTCAGACTTATCGCATCCGTAAATGGATGAATGATGTAGTTGAACGGTTGGTCTCCGATATTGGAGAGAGGGGTGCTCAAGTCCGGATTTGTTGTGCCGCTGTTCATCGCAGTGATCGTCAAGACAACGCCATCTGGAGTTTTCTCACCGCCCGGCAGACCATAATAATTCTCGCGAATATCGATCTCATTGCCAAGGGCACCTTTGTTCCGGGCTGTGAAATCGATTTGTGTATCATCGCCGCCATTGATTGCGGCCGACAGCGGTAGTTTTTCTGATATAGCATCAACAATTGCAGCAGCGATTGCAGTTGCTGTATCTCCAATTGTCACTGAAACAAGGATACGTTCACCTGCAATATATAGATTGATCGTTCCGGAGCTTGTGGCTGGGCCGCTGACCACGACTGTGCCGGTGGCGGCTACTGCCGCCCCATCGTCATCAACTGGCAGGCACCAGAGCTCCGTGAATGGGTCATTATCACGGTATGCCTCAACCATAGTGGCAAGGTGGGAGCCCACTCCAAAATACTCCCGAGCCTGGCTTGCCGATGCAACCAGGATAATCTCGTCAACAGAGGCGATGCCGCTCGTCAGGCGTTGTCCCACAATCAGAGTTTTTTGCTCTGGATTGAATTGGAATGCCTTTGAGTTGTCCAATTCTGCATAGAACAAAGGCACATTGATGTTGCGAGGGATATTGTTAAATGAAACCATTAGTGTGTGCCTTCCATAGCTGCTACGGCTTTATCGCGGGTTGCCGCTGAAATGTTCTCACCGGTTAGCTTCGACAGAACTTTGCAGTCCGGCTTGCCGGCATTCGTCAAATGAGTGTCGTCACTTGCATCAAAACAAACCTTGATGGCGTCTGTTAGGGAAAGGTGTTTTCCAGACTGTTCCGTCGGTTCGACATAAACGGCATCTTTGGACCGAAGACAACGCTGCCAATGAAGTGTATTTGGGACGTTTTTACCTTGGGTTGGAATGTCTTCCAGGGTGATGGGATCGGTCAAAACTACCGGTTTTCCGTCAACGAGCTTGTCAGGGTTCGGCTTGATTTTAATCGCCATAATGTTATTCACTCCTTGTGGGAAATACCTGTTTTCATCCGGGTGTTTCCGTGCATGTCGACCACTGTGATGTCAGTTGTCTTCAAATTGTCGGGGATAATGGGTTCAAACTCTTGCCGGAATCTCAAGCCGATCTGAATAGCTGCGGATGCAACCGGCTTTTCTCCATCAGATTCGAGTTGAATGTTTGTGCTGTATGATGTGAAGCCAGAGTATTCCTTGACGAAGTCAGGGTTTCTGAGGAGCGTGGCTTCAACCTGTTCGCATAGATTGTCGAGGCGATCTGACCAATCTTCGGACGCGACGACATAGGCATCAATTTTGAGATTGAGATTGGTGTCAAACGCTGGCAAATGAGATGCGTCACCATCTCCATTCTGGGTCAAAGTATACACCGACAGCAACGGGCATTCTTCAGCAGCAACATTATTCACCACAGAGTCTTTGACACGGCCCGCCGCATCAGTATTCGCTGCTAACAACCGAGCGATTACACTTTTTCGCGTGCGGGTGCGCTCTAACATGGCTGACATCGTTAGACCCTCTTTAAGATTAGTGCAATTTCGGCAGCGCCATCATCTTCGGTTTCAACAACCTCATAGCTTTTTGTGCCGATTTTGATTTTGTCGAGGCGACGCGGTTGGGTGCGCCCAGGTCTTTCGAAGTCATTTTTTTTAACCGAAAGAACAGGCTTCACAGTCTCTACGCCAACTTCCCCGGATCCGGTAATGACAGTCTGGGCGGCATCAAAAATACCAGCCACCGGAAACGACACTCCACCCAACGGGATGTAGGAAACTTCTCCTCCAAAAGTCTCCTGACATGCCGTTGCAAGGTTGTCTGTCATTTCCTGCCAAGACATTACGCGGCTATTCCACGCTCGAGTGACTTAGGTCTTGTGCACATGGGCAATGGATTGGTCTGAACTTCTGCTTCCCAAAATTTGTTCTTCGGGTCGCGGTAAGGAAGGGCGTAGAGCGGAAGCCCTCTGGTGTTCACAAACTCCAAAGTATCTGCAGGGCCGAAATAGATGTCAAACAGGCCTGGAACACCTTTTACGAAAAAGCGGCATTCTTCCTCACCGATTTTGACTTTTCCGTCGGTGTCACCGTCATAATTTTCCCAAGTAACCCCGCCATATTTGAATGAATCATGAGCTAGGTTTCTGTCAGAAAGTTGTTCTGCCGCCCGCCAATTTTGATAAGGCGTTCTTGTCTCAGCGTTATTGACCAGTTTGTCGAAAAAGTTATCTCCACACAGCGCCCCGATCTGCATGGAACCGGTAGCCATACCCGACAGCGCTTTTTTCAGCCTTCTCTTCAGTTTTGTAGTCGCGGCGTTAATGATCGCTTTATCGGAGTTCGCCTGTGTAATAGTGCTGAACGCAAAACTCACATCCGCAGGTTTCATCACCTTGAATTCATTGTAATAGTCGTAGATTATTTCGTCATTTGCATCAGTGAGTTTTCCGCAAATGGTGCTTAACTCCATGCGCTCAATCGTTAAATCCATCTCTTGACGACGAAGAGCTACGCGCTCTTCAAATTGTTGTAGAGCAACTTCCGGTTCGGACATCGTTCCAAATGCTCTAATGTTTTGGACCTCGTCTGCCATCAGGCGGGCATTTCGTTTTAGATGGGGAATTTCGAAATGCCGCAACTTTCTTTTAGGTTTCTTCCCCTCGGAAGCAGGGCTCCCTCTCTCAGAAGTTTGTACCAACGAGAGTTCGGCATTTTTCTCTTCTACCGCTATTGTGGTAGTACTAACTCCCTGAGCCTTAAAAAGGCCCATAGCCTGAATTCTGTTTGGTGTTGTAGGCATGTGGTTGACACGTTGCGTCAATGACATCATGGAAAATCCGTCGCCATCAAAAATATCAAATGAAGCCATGAAAAAAATCCTTTATCGAGTGATGATGAACACGGCTTCAAGTTCAGCCAATGCTTGAATTGTTTGAGGATCGGAAATGCCATCCGGCCAGATAAGCAAAGATCCGTTGACCTCAGCAAGCGTCTTAACCACGGTTGCTTGTTGGGCTTCGTCAGCGGTGTTTTTTTTGGCATAGAGTATTGCTGCAGCGACTTCGCTGCCGTCCGAAGCAACTGAGTCCAACGGGACAAACTCAGAGGTGGCTGTAACCTTCCCAAGAACAGTACCAGGTTGCAAAACACCATTACCTGAAGCCAAGGTAACTTGTTCGCGGCTTATTGCACCGTTCCCTTCCGAAACGATAAAACCGCCTGTGCGAGGGCCTTCAACGAGCTCAGCCATGATTTACTTCTCCATTGTAGGTACGATAGATAGCACTGGGATCGAGTGGCGGCTGTTGCCGCACTCCGTCAGATCTGTGCTGCGTGGAAATTTCAGTTTCGCTGGCGGACGCTTTTCGAGCCAGCAGCTCGTCCCTTGCCTGAGTGGGTGAAATACCGCGCTCAATCATGTCATTCGCTGTACTCAGATCAGCGCCAGCCGTACGGCATACTTTTACAATCTCACTGGCGACACTCTCTTGAGCCTGCCTGGTTCCATCTGCTGGAGGGGAAGGGGGGGCGTCATCCGTTGGAGGCGCGTTCCGAGACGAAGCGTCATCAGGTGTAGAGGGAGTTACTTCCTCTTCCTTGGGTTCAATTTTCTTGGGCATATTCTCTCCTTCCGGCAGAGTGTCATCAGAGGCACGAACTAGATTGCATATGTGTGTGGGTTGTTCTTCAGAGCGAACACCAGCGCCAGGATCTGCACCGATTGGAACGAACGAAATTTCTTGGGGTTCCCAGTCAGTCGCGCGAATGATGGTTCGATCTTCTTCACGGATTTCAACGGCTGAAAGAATTGAGTAGCCGACGGAAATATGGCGGATGATGCCGTCAATAATCTTCTGCCACCTTTTTTTGCTAACTTCATCGCCCCGATCCATCCGGAGAGTTGCTCTACCTTCGCCCTCTTCAATCCATGCTCTTTCTGTCACACCAATAATGTTATCAAGAGACCAGTTTTGGTGAGTATCGAGAACGGAAGCGCCGTCGTTTAGACGTTCCAGTCGTACAGCTTCGTCAGTGACTTCCAGTTCTTCATAAAAGACTTTGTCTTTCCACCAATCATAGCGCCGAACCTGAGAGCCCGTGGTCCACACCACATCAACAGTACCGGCTTTTTCATTGATGCTATCCGAAACAACGGAAGCAACGCGCCGTTGGACTGGTAGTGAAATTTGTTCTGAGACCGCCAAATTCGTATTCCGTTAATGTGAATTTTTTGCGATATAGCAGAATTGCGAAGGTGGTAAATTTTAAAATTCCGCAAGCATTTGAAAGGTTGGTTTCGAAGCTCAAACCTACCTTTAATGGCTGGCGGTAAATGACTGGAGAAACTTGGTAAGTATCGCACCTGAGCTCCCCGCAGCCAGGGCCACACCGATGAGAATACCAATTCCACGATTTTTCATTTTTTTGTAGTCGTTAATCTGCGGTTTGATGTTTTCTATCTCTTTTGCCATTGGAACCAGGAGATTAATTGCAGTGTTGAGCTTCTCAAGTTTTTCGGACATATCCCGGCGTTGTGACTTCGCCTCGTCATTGTCCGCGCGAAGTTTGCCAATTTCTAGGGATATTTGATCTAGATCGCTCAACCTCTTTTCCTGTCCTGTAAAGATTTGCCGCTGATATATCTCAGAAACTCTTATGTGCCTAGCACGTATTTCGGCAAACAATGAGCGCCTAATTCTAATACAGGGTTGCTGAAAACAGGTATTTGGTACATGGTAAAATCAACTAAAAAGGGGGAGGTATCATGAAATTAGTTTGTGCAGTAATCCTTGGTATTTTTATGGGGTTTAACGTAAGTGCAGCGACCTATGATCTGAACTATTCAGGCGCCTGTGTTTTTCAGAACAATACAACAGATTGCGAAGCGAGTATTAGTTTTGATTTAGGCCCATCAAGTTACGGTAAAAAGGTACCTGTTTTTAATACAACTGGGCTACAAATTAGTATGAGTGGCCTCGCAATTGGAACTCTACAGATATTGTACTTTCCGGATCCCGATATCTTTGATCGAGTGGATTGTACCGACTATTGTGCTGAAGCTACGATTAGTGAAAGCGGTAAGTTGCTTGCCTTTGACTTTAACACATTTGGGCCTGGTGATTTTGGATTTGGTAGCAAGGAGCAAGTGAGTGCGTATATTGGTAGCTTGAAATTTACAGGCCTCCGTGTAGTTCCACTTCCAGCTGCTTTTCCACTATTTTTGGGTTCAATCTTTCTACTGGGAATGGGTTCTTTCTTTCGGAAAAGAAAGTTTCAAAAACACCACTGAGTTATAATGGATAACTTTGTCGACAAAATGAGGAATAGAATATGCGTTATTTTCTCGCTGCTTTAGTTTGTCTCTTTGCAACCAACGCAAGTGCTGTGAGTATCACTATGTATTCCGGTCTTTTTGGAGCTGGGACCAAAATATCTGAAAACCACTATCGAGCAGATAAATTTGTAATCGGTTCGCCTCCTTTCGCTACCAAAGCCATTGAACTCTTCGTGGCAGGTGACGCAAGTCAACCTTACCCTGCTTATTCTTACAACTTCAAAGTCGGTGGCGGAATAAGTGGGGGGCAAACGATATCAGGTTTCTATCACAATCAAACTGATTCCAGCATTTCATGTTCCGGCCAACCAAGTTGCGGTATATCAAATACTTACTATTTTTCACCTTCTGTGACAGGGTACTACGAAGTGGAAATCGATTACTTTGCACAATACGAATATTGTGTAGAGTCGGAGTGCAAAACTGGCATTGATGAATTGCGTAGTCAATTGACCGTCACTCTTTCGGGGTTTGCAGTCTCTGCCGTGCCTCTCCCAGCTGCTTTTCCGATATTTGCAATAGGACTTCTCTTGCTGGGGGTGGCCAAGTATCGGAGCGAAAGCAAGCCATTCGTGGAATGATTTTACAACTCATCAATCAAAATTGAATTGATCTGAAAGTGATTGCTTGTGCTGGTTACTAAGCCGCGAATCCGCACATATGGATGAGCTATATTGCCAACAGCTGTGAAAGTCATCACCATGTCTTTCGTCACGCCTTTGGTAACCCTATCTGGGGTGGGAAGTACACCTAGATTGTCATCATGTTCTGTTGTGCCAACGCTCATGTCGATTTGATTTGCATCAGTGAAAGAGGTCACATTAATCGTCACTTGATAAGTGGTGCCATCAACGACAGTGACTGGTAGCGCAGTACCATCAAAGTTGCCGCCATCGCTCACCACGAAATCGAGAGCATTGGCACCACCATCATAGGTTTTTGTCCCCTGAGAAGATGACCATTGGTTAAATGTATTTCCGTTGCTGGCAAAATTATCCGAGACAAGGCCGGTCGCGGCGGCCGTGGTTGTAAAGGCGCGGGACGTGACATCATAATTCCCCGCACCATCATCATAGGCCACGTGCAGATAATAAGGCGTCTCTGGAGTAAGGTTGTTAGCACTGATTTCCGGTTGCGGTCCGGCCGCTGAGACGTCTTGGCTACCACTGGCCGAACCTCCACCGGCTTCGATCTGTTGGGCATTACGCGAGGCGGTACCATCCACCATCCAAGGAACGGCTCCGGTCGCCAAATTGGTATCAAGTGTAAATGTTGCAAAGTCAGCATCAACAGTTAAATTCAAGTTCGTCAGAATTGGCGGCAAGCTTGCCGAGACAGCCTGAACACCAGTCCCAAGGAAGGGCGATGCCCAATCGATAGCGTTCTTGTCAAAGTCCAAATTGAAGTCGAAAGCCGTGAATACGGCAGCCAGGCCATCCAATAGGTCCGTCCTCAAATCGAACCCCTGAATGCCCCAAACCGAACCGGTCGGCGTGAAATCATTATTTTCGGCATCAACATAGACCTTTGAAAGATCGGGCTGATAAATAGTCGTTGGATCAAAATTGCCAATCACCTCACTCTGGTTCATTTTGGTCAGAAGATTAAATTTTTCCAAACCTTTATTCCCGGCCGGAAGTCCGTCAACATAGGTCAACCCATGCATTACATTGTTGGCGGTATTGACCTCAATTGTATTGCCCTCATAGCCCAGCACCCAGCATAATGGACCTTCAACAGAATAGTCTGTATTAGGCACAGAAACATTATTCCAGAGCCAGATTTTACCTGTTGCATCCGGCTCACCATCAGACAAGTGATTTTGATCCTGGACAGCCCGGAAATCAACACTTTCCAAATCCTGCCCCGGACGGGAATTAGCACCGATCTTGTTAAAGCCAAAATAAATATTTGAGGATTCCTGCCAAGTCGCATATCCGTAACAACGGCTAAAATCATTGCCATAAATCAAAATGTTATTGCAGCCTTCATACATGTTTATTTGATTGGAATGCGTATCACGACCGCACCGGATAGCTTTGTTGAATGCGATGATGCCGCGCTCGTTGTATTGCCCGGAGGTTCCGCCCGCCCCAAAGATGCGGAAAGGCGAACTGGTCGGTCCGTCGAATAAGCAATCCTGAATGATCCAGTCGTTGCAAGCCGACATAAAAACGCCTTTACCATTTGAGCAAAAACCAACAGTCACATTCTTGATGCTGGCATTATCCACGCGGCTGATAAAAATGCCGCCATATCCGCTGTCGGCAGAGTAGATATCGTGGATATAGCAATGCTCTAACGTAATGTTTGTGCGTTGTGTCTGGACGTTGTTGGTCCGGTTACCGAAGCCAATGCCAACCTGATCGTCATTGCCACCAACCCGGGCCATTTCAAAGCCTTTGAAATGGACATTGCTAGCCCCACCCGTATCGACGCAAACCGACCGGGCTGTATGTGTCATGCTGATCAAATTCGCAGGATTGTTTGGCCAGCAATATAGCGTTCTACTGCTGTCTGGATTGAGGTCCTTTTTGTATGCCCACTGGCCTTGACTGATGTTGGCAACTATATTGCCGAGCGCATATTTCCAATGCTTGGAACTGTTACCGTTCCAACGATATGTGGTTGTCACTGTGAAGAGAGACCCATCTGAACTGTCAATGTTCATCTTTCGGGCAGTGTTTGGGCTGGTCAGCACATAGGCAAACGCATTTTGAAGCTGTGCTTCTGTGTATTTCCCGACCGTTGCCGCATGGGAAATTGACTGGATGACATCCCCGCCGTCCACATTGAAGGCATCGGCAGTGAACCAGTTGTTGTCTTCTTTAACGACCTCTTCATCACCAATGACTGCACGATCAAATGCAAGGACCATTCGCTGACCTGCTTCTTCAAGCCAGAGAGTCTCCGGCTCAACAGAGCCGTCTGTTGATCCGGCTGGCAAATCGGTTTTATACAGGCTGGCCCAATTTTGGCCAACAATAGCTGCGTCTCCTGCATCGCAAGCTACCCAGCCGCTGATTGATTCATCACCTTTGATTATCGGCTTTTCTGCACCGTATCCGTGAAATGTAATACCTGCACCAGCATAGCCGTCAAAATCCAAGGCTTCCCGATATGTCCCACTCTTAACTGCCACGCTCACCGGTCCGGGTAATGCCATTGCGGCCGCCCTAGCTTCATTCAGAGTTTTGAAAGCAGAACCCAAGTTCGCACCATCCCCAGAAGAAGCAACCGAGCCATCCACGTAGAAATCAGCAACAGTCGGGAATTCACTGGTTGAGTTCCAGCCTTCGCCCCTGCCTGCCGCCGCCACTGACTGCGTTAGAAAAGTGGTGCTGAGAACGTTGCTAAGCCGATGGCCATCGATTGTGTGACGAGCCCACAGGTAGTAGGATGTTCCTGCCAAAAGATCCGTGAAGCTAACATTTTGCTCACCTGTTGCGGCCACATAATTTGTCTGAAAAGTGTGAGCGCCAGATCCACTCGACAATTGCTCATCCGTAGGGACAACAGCATTATCTTTAAGATACCAATCCAGTGCGCCATTCACTTTATCCGTTTTGACGGACGAGTTTGCACTGTTTGCGCCAGTCACTTCGGAGATAATATCAATTAACTCTGGTTGACCAGAGAGGGCGGCGAGTGAAGCGTTGAATGCTGCCAGTTCAGCAGGCGTAATGCCGGGATCACCAGCATCCCCTTTGAGGCCTTGTGGTCCTTGATCACCGGCATCGCCCTTAAGACCCTGCGGTCCCTGATCGCCAGCGTCACCCTTAAGACCCTGCGGTCCCTGGTCGCCTGCGTCACCCTTAAGACCCTGCGGTCCCTGGTCGCCTGCGTCACCCTTAAGACCCTGCGGTCCTTGGTCGCCAGCGTCACCCTTAAGACCCTGCGGTCCCTGGTCGCCAGCGTCACCCTTAAGACCCTGCGGTCCTTGGTCGCCAGCGTCACCCTTAAGACCCTGCGGTCCCTGATCACCAGTGTCACCCTTGAGACCCTGCGATCCCTGATCGCCGGCGTCACCCTTAAGGCCTTGCGGCCCCTGGTCGCCAGCGTCACCCTTAAGACCCTGCGGTCCTTGATCACCGGCGTCACCCTTGAGACCCTGCGGTCCTTGATCACCAGTGTCACCCTTAAGACCCTGCGGTCCCTGATCACCAGTGTCACCCTTGAGACCCTGCGGTCCTTGATCACCGGCGTCACCCTTAAGACCCTGCGGTCCTTGATCACCGGCGTCACCCTTAAGACCCTGCGGTCCCTGATCACCAGTGTCACCCTTGAGACCCTGCGGCCCCGCATTACCGGTTGGGCCTTGTAAGCCCTGAGGGCCAGTATCCCCAATTGCGCCAGAAAGCTTCGACCTAGCACCTGTTATCGGAATCTCAGTTTCGTCCGATAAAGTGAGTATTAGATCATCATCACGAAATTGGGCGTCAACAATCGAATTGCCAGCGTCACCAGCTGGGCCTTGCGCTAACTTGACAGCTACGTTGGTTTTCGTATCGGTAGAACCCAGATAAGTTATTTGTGTTTTTACAAGAACTTTGTATTTGCTCATGCTAAGTTCCCCGGATGAACGATGAACCGGCCTGTAAAAATTCTCCATCTTTTGCCGTTCGAGAATCCAACATCCAAATCATATATATGTTGATCTGTTTCCAATTGTTCCGTCTCAGCTGCAGGATATCTTGCAGAAATTTGAAAACCCCCGTTTTCGATGGTGATCTCCCCGCTATCGGTCGCCAGTATCAAGACGGGATCCAAGGTTTTTACTTGATCACCATAGACGACTAGCCATACTGCCGCGTCTGTGAAGTCCACATTGATGTCATCTTCTGTCATGGAAAAAGTGAATTCAAAATCTACCCCGCGATAGCAATCAAGATCATGTTCAGCGGGTTCAGGAGTACTCATCAGGCGGCCTCCAGATTGTCATCACGTTCTGCTACAAGACCGGCATTGGTGGTTTTCCTGGCATCGGAATCAAGGACCAGGTCATACTTGTCGGCACTCGCATTGTCGGAGGCAAGCTCGCGATCCACATCGCTGATGTCGCCGCCAAGTTCAGCAACCGCTTGTGATCGAGAAATCAAACCGGTTCTGATCATCGCTTTTGTAGCGGCAACCTCGTCCTTTGGATTGACATAACGCCATCCCGGCGGAACCCAGAGCACCCGATTGTACTCTCGTTCATTGAAAGCATAATCTCTAATTTTCAATTCACCCGATAGAACAGCAGTGTTCATAAATACAGGCCAGACCCTGCGACAAACTTGGTGAATGAGTTTACTTTGTCGTTGTTTGGCCCTACGCTGAAACTCCATGAGGCCAGCACGAATGCTGCTGAAATTAACTCCCTTCAGATCACCAGTCATTTGCTCGTAAGTCACTCCCATTGCGGCGGCGATGGATCGAAGCTGCATTTTTAAAAACACTTCATAATTCCCGCCAACATCAGCTGGAGTAGAGAATTTTACAGTCTCTCCGCGTTCTAGAATTTGAACAGTACCTGCTTCCAATGCGGTCTCACCAACATCACCCTCGTATTCAAGTTCGGAGTCACCGTGCTCTTCATTCAAAAAATTGTCTTCGTTGTCGTTTTTCTCGATAAAGGCGGCGAACATTGCTGCTGTTTTTTTTCGAACAAGCTCTGCATCTTCGTATTCCAACAGATCCCTGACCTTTATCGTCACAGAGCTTAGAGTTGGTATACCTCTGACTTGGCCGGGTTCCTTTGGAATGAAAAAATGAATGACCTGGTCAGCAGGAACTCGAATAGTTTCCAGGCTGCTCCAAGTTCGCGTTATAATATCTTCAGGATGTTCTTTGTACATGTGGTAAGCCACACGTTGATTGAGCCTGTTGAACTCAACTCCCATGATAACTTTGTTGCCATTTGGCAGAATTTCATTCTTATCAATTGGGACAAATTCAGAGGAAAGACACTGAAGTTGTAGCGGAACGACAAACCCATCTGTGTTGCGCCGGTACCGAAAGCGAAAAAACATTTCGCCGTCGCTCGGCAGCATTGACACTGCCATTTCGAGTTGCCCGTAAAAATCATTCACACCATCTGCATCGGACTCTTCGGTGAAATCTGTAAAGGTTTGATTGATCGCCTTCCGTATGTCGTCGTCTTTCACGCGAGAATTCGGTTTTATCCCACTACCAACTAAATTAGCTGAATAACTCTCTACGCCTGCTGTAATCCAAGGTACCTTCCGGACAAGGTCTCGACCACGGCGGCGCTGCAGTGGTAAGCTCCCCAGCATTTGCTGATTAATTGAGCCACCGCTAGGCATCCAGTTTCGGCCTCGGCGACCAGTCGAACCGCCATCAAATGCGGGTTCTCCTCGTTTAGTGGGGGGCTGTAGATAAAGGTCTGTGCCCTTTATCCGAACCCGAGTACGAGCAACGCTGGACAATATTATAGCCCTCGGCTTGTAGTAACACGGAGTTGACGAGTAATTGGTTTTTTTGCAGCCCGGCCAATCTTGCGATTGACATCGTTTTGCATCATTTTCAGTTCTGAAAAAGAACGGTTGGTGACCGACTTATCACCGTGCTGGACAGATTTAGTTGGATCTGTCAAAGCTTTATCAAGTAAGTTTTTTCGGTTTTTGAGTTCCTCTAGGTCCGCCATATTGCCCTCAGCACTGATAAAGGGAGAGTTGTCAGCCAGCACTGTTTACCAAGCAATTACTGAGACAGGGGTGAGCCAGCCGACAACTTTCGCGATGTAACAGAAAGATCGGATGTGAAGTGCAAAAAAAACCGCATCAATTTGATCTGGTATTTCGTTACCTACTGATCATCGGCTTCGCATGAGAGAGCTACGGCCCACTCTCCGCCTGTTTCGCTTCTTCTTTATGGCGGTTTTAGCTGGGGGGTGATCTACAGGCGTCGTTGGTTGGTCCGGGGGCACCGGTACATTACCAGCTTTTTGGTTTACTGCTGCTTGTCTACGCGGCATCGAAAGTCCGGATACTTTCATTCCTTCAAGAGCTGCTAATGCATAGACCCGAATATCCAGGGCCTCATTCCTTTTATTTCCCCCATCTTTAACCTGCCAGTGCCGAACCGGAAGACCCTTTTGGTATTTCAACACCACTTCTTCAGCCGTGAGCTGTTCGAAGTGATCTCTGTCATATGTCATATTAAAATGGCAATAGCCTGCGCCATGATTAGTGAGGCGCAAGCGCGAGTAAATAAGCTCTTTTGCGGCATCGACACCGATAGAAAACTGTGTAAGCTTGCCTTTTGTTTTGGCTGATTTTTTTGGCCAAATGGATCTTCCTGGGCCGCCGATCCCTTTGATTGCCCAGTAGCGTTTTGACCATCTCTGTTGGCACCAAATTTGCACTGTTTGAGTTAGAAACCCTGAGTCAACACAAGCGGCTGAGACGGGCATGTTAAACCCTAACTCATGGGGAACAAGTTCATCCAATACATCCTCAAGTTCATCCCAGATATCCGGACCCGTTGGATCTCCATAGATAACAGTTTTTCCTAATCCCCAGCTTTCATTATTCAAAGCCCAACCAACTTTTTCTACTTCGATCCGGTTGCCTTGAATATCCACGCCCGCTGTGATGACGATGACATCGCGGGGTGCTATTCCGTCATAGTCTTCTCTGCGTTTTTCAAGGGCAGTTTCGTCAACCCTCTCACCAACATCTTCCCAATCTTCACCAAGGACAGTATTAACGAAAACCTGCAGCGCCTGATTGTCATTCGACGCCTTTGCTTCGATAAATTCGGCGGCTAATTTCCCCCAGGCTGCATTTGGAAAAAGAGAGTATGCAGCCCAGATATGAAATCCTGCATGCCCCTTTGACGGTGCGGTTGCTACCCAGCCATCGTTCTCAAACTTTGAACCCTCCTCCATCATCCATGCTTTGTGATCTTCTTCAATGTTGCATCCGCAATGCCCGCATTCGAAAACTGCTGACTCCGGGTTTCCTTTCGGCCAGGTCATGTAGGCAAATTTTAGTCCGTCTGGTAGTTCGATAACTTTTCCGTATTTTGCAGATGGGCTGAACTTCAGAACAACCCTCTCGTTGCAGTGAGGGCAGGGGGGTGCAAAGAAGCGTTTGTCCGATAGTTCAAAAGATTTAGAGACGCGGCTGACCGAGCGGATTGTAGGTGTGGATCCAATGATGATTTTTCGGTTCCAAAACGTATCGGTCCTCTTTATACCGAGCTTGATTTGGTCGCCCTCCTTACCCGCTCCCTCTACCGGATAACCGTCAACCTCATCAAAAAACACTACGCGAATAGTGACCCTGCGAAACCCCCGAGGCGAATTTGCACCAACCAGCAGCACAGAAGCACCGTTAGTAAATTTACGCTTTAGCTGGGTAACACCTGATCCCTTTTCTTTTTCCGAAATAGCGATTTTTCTCAAGACCGGTGTGTCTCGGACCATCGGAATAACTTCATCAACAGAATACCCTTTCGCGTCGTCTATGGTTGGTTGCACAACCATCATCGGGGAAGGATCTTGATGGGCGAAGTAGCCGATCGCGTGATCAATCATTTTAGTGTAGCCGACGCGAGCCGATTTCTTGAACGTAATGGTCTCAATCGATTTATCTGTGATCGCGTTGAGGGGGCCCTTTTGGGTTCCTAGCGTTGTCCACTTTCCGGGTTCTGCACTATTTTCAGGAGACAGGTAGGCGTATTCGTCAGCCCATTCAGACAGTTTTAATTTGGGAGGCGGCTTTAGACTTCGTTCAAATGTTCGTTGTATCTGAGTCTGAAGTGCCCGGACACCAGAGTGCTGTTTTTGTGTGTTATCAACAACAACCGTCAAATGTGAACGTAATTGCCTATCCAGTAATAAGGCAAATCGCTCTCCACCAGAGGGATATCCTTCGTCGATATCAGCAAATTCAGCCGTCTGTTGTGCCACTGCTTAGCTCTTTCAATAGCTGGTTAAATTCCTTTTCCAAATACTCAAGGCAATCCTCTCGTTTCATTAGCGCTGCCAGTTTGGTCGCCATTTTTGAAGGCAGGTTCAGCATCCGAGATCGCAGTGTTTGAAGCCGGTCCGCAACAAGACCTACCGCGATATCTACTTCAACCAGATCGCCCCGCATCATATCGCGGTCCATTTCGGCCTTATCAGCATCCGCTGACATCTTGCGGGCTCTGTCTAAATCGTAATCTGATTTCTGCCCAACTGAGGTTTGCTGTGCATTTAAGGTCAACCAGCGGATACAGTCTGCTGTATCCAGCTCGTATCCCCGCCCGGACTGGCCTTTGGATTTTACTGGCATTCCAGATTTTATGTATCCTCTGATCGTTGGATCAGTGCAGCCGAAGATGTTTGCCAGCTCAGCAAGCGATACCAATCGGCCCTGTTTTTTCTTTTTAGAAGCACCTTGCGTCATGCCTAAATGCGAGTTTCCTGTTGGGTTTCATAGTGGTTTCTCTGATCTGACCCCCTAACAACAAACGGTAAGTTAAAGCTGCGAAATAGTGCAATAATGCTATTGCACGCTGACCTGCAAAGGGCAGGGGGGGAGGAAGAACCTATAAGCCATTGATATATATGTGTATTTTTTTTCATCGTGCGGACCTCATTGCTCCGCGCATTGCAACGACGAAGTTTTTATTCATCCGCCTGGTGGCCATCTGACCTGATGTCTGATGTAAATCCATCTTCGGCTTGATGGTCTGCTTTTTTGTGGCAGAGTAAAGTGTGACGAGACGATTGCGTCTCTTCTGCACAATGGCCCCATATCCCTTTGATCGCTTTTGAAAGAATACATTCTTCTTTCGAAGTATGCGGCCTGGGCGGTTGGCTTTTGAGATCTTGCCCGTCTTGGTGCGCCGTATCGCCCGTGGAATAAATTGATAGTCGTTTTTTCTGGCGCTTCGAACCTTTGATTGCTTCCCCATCTGCTGGGCCATGTACCAGTCGATATGCCCGACTATTGATGTCATACGGTGTAAGCCGTCTTTCTTCCGTGCGGGCGTGATCTTCAGCCCTGCTTTCACCCAACCTGTTCGGATCGTCATCTTTTCCGACATCTCGTCTTTCAGGGTACCTTGAGCGTCTTTGGCAGTCATGGTGAGTGTACGAGCCACAGCAAAGGGCAATTGCTCGCGCGCTATACTTGAAAGCCACCGAGTGTGCTTGTGGGTATCGAGTTCGATATCAAAGAGTTTTTCTGTCATGGTCACAATCAACATAATCAAAAGGTTAGCGACAGCGCGAAAAAAAATACGGAAGGGTTGGGTATCTGTAATAGCTAGGTCACCATGTTTTCCATTTGGTCGGCTTGGCGCTTTTATCTCGGGGTGTCCAACAGATATCATGGTGTGTGTGGCAATAACTGGAACCTGGTTTGACCTCTTTACTGCAATAGTGGCCCTCTCGTTCCAAATCTGCAGGCAATTTGTCATCCCAAAGGGGATACTGGCATGTCTTAACTCGGCTCATGCTGCCCTCCCATAAAAGACAGGTCTTTGCTCGCTGGGCTGATCAAACAGGTACCAAGCGCAGTTCTCTTTGCCAGTGTATTTGCTGCCGGGAACCCACTTAACGCGTCCGGCTGAGACGATTTTCCTACAGCGGTCCTCAACTTTCTGCGAAAAGTATTTGTTATGTTTAAAGTCAGCGGCCAGTAGAAGCCACGTTGGCTTTAAGTTCGAAAGATGAACTATCATTCCGGTGGTCGGTTCTCCTCTCTGTCCAGGTGCAGGCCAGACGGAATTGGAGATCAGGAGCTCTGCTTTCGACACATGTTTTTTCTCAAGATCAAAGACATTCTTCTTTGAAATTCGGTATTGGCTTTCCTGCGGTTCAATATCCGAAGCCCCAACGCAAACATGACCATAACTGCACACGTGACCGATCAGCGCACCATTGCCACCAAATGGTTCGTAAAACTTAGTTTCAGGCTCTAAGTGGGGAATGAGATATGGAACCGGGTCTATTGGCGTCGGATAGAAATCACGCTCCCGGCGCTCGAAATTTGATCGTTTTCCCATTATCCAGCTCTCCATTCCGGTAAATCCACCATCATCGTTTCAATGAACGCCTGGGCAACTTCGGCAGGGATTGCATTGCCGTAACCGCGCAATCGCACCACTCTAGCGGGAGCCCCATTAACCAGCGGGAATGTGCCGGGTTCAACTGGCCGGAACTTGCCATCTCGGCATCCAAGCCAGTCAACATCTCCCCAGAAGCCGTTAGTCGGATGGGCCCCGCCATTTCTGTCACAAGTGCTTGCGTCTTTCTGGAGCTGTCTGTGTTCCCCGCGGCATTGTTTCCGTTCTGCGCCGGCGTCCCTGCCATCGGTGTTGTCCAGCCCGCCAATAGGCCCGGAATCGATTGCGGAGTTATCCGCTTCCTCTTCTGCCTGTCGCCCCGGTTCTCGCTCATGTTTGGACCCTGCGTTGCTGTTGGAGTAGGCCAACCTGCCATTGCGGCCTGTCTCGGTAACTGATCCAGCCGCGACCGACCGTCCGGCCGTGTTGTGGCCATGCCCGGCGTGTCCTTGTGGTCCCGCGCCGACGGAGTTACCCACCCCGCTAGCATCACGAAATCGTTCAAGTCGTTTGAGCGTTCTGGGTTGGTGGCTCGTTTCGCCTGTCCGCCCCCCGATCCGTCCGAGCTTTGTGGCGTAGGCCATCCAAAAAAGTCTTTGTCTGATATGCGGCGCACCGAAGCCCGCAGCGCATAAATCAACCGCCCTGAAGGTAGCACCCGTTGCTTCCATGTCAGTTTGTACAAGGTCGAGCCATTCAAGTGCGAGAGGGCTTGCAACCTGCTCACCCATGATGGGGGTGTCTGCAGGTTTTGCGTGCTGGATAAGGTGGAACCAGTGGGGCCATAGGTGCCGCTCGTCAGCAAATCCCTTTCCTTTGCCTGCCGCGCTGAGACCTTGGCAAGGGCAGGATCCGGTCCACACAGGACGATCGTCGGGCCATCCTGCTTGTCGCAACGCGTAGGAGAGGACGCCAATTCCGGCAAAGAAGTGGCACTGAGTGTATCCAGCAAGTTCAATTGGAAGGACATCCTCGATCGACCTTTCATCAACATAGCCGGGCGCGATTCGGCCGGCTTTAATTAATTCCCGTAACCATGCCGCTGTGTTGCGGTCATTTTCGTTGTAGTAGACAGTCACGAGCCGCCGCCCGCAAAATTATCAACGATTAATCCCATTATGTTTCCCCTTCTTGAAAAGTCCGGCGTTCGCATAAATATCGCTAACAGCTATTTTTGTATTGCTTTTGATATCGCTGTTGGCTATATTGTGAGAATGAAGAAAATCACTTACACACCCAGCGCACTCAAAGACCTTAAGAAAGCGCCAGCAAATATCCGCAATAGGATTATCGCCAAGATGGAGCTGTTCGCAGAAGAGCCGACGTCGTTGAAAGGCAATCTCAAACAACTGAAAGGAACGACGAAAGTTACCTACAGGCTTAGGGTTGGCGACTGGAGAGTGATTTTTACGGAGGATGGCGAAATACTGGTTATCAAAGTTTCGCCAAGGGGCGGGGCCTACTAGGCTTCCCCATCCTGAAGAACAGTAAACAGAAAAATGACTGAAAAATCGAAAAACCGAGAATTTGAGAAAGTGAGAAGCTGAGAAATTTAGACTCTGAGAAATGGAGAACCAGATATGAATGATATGATTACAATTGAGAAGGCGGAGTATGACCGCCTTACCAGCATTGCAGATATGTTGGACGAACAGAAAGACATTCAGGAAGTGAATGAAATTCTGGAAGCACTTGAAAACGGCGAGATTGAAACCTATCCCGGCGAAATGGTGAAACGGCTTCTCAATGGAGCAAACCCTATTCGCGAATTCCGGAAGTTCCGCAAAATGACCGGCTGCGATTTGGCTTCTGCCATTGGTGTTACGCAGGGCTATATTTCCGACCTCGAAACCGGAAAGAAGTCCGGCACCGTGGAAACAATCAGGAAGATTGCGGAGTGTCTGAATGTCACTATTGAGGAATTGATAGAATAGGCCGTTCGAGTTGATCATGCTGCTTCCTCACCGCGAGCAATTCTTGGGCGTTCGAGTTCAAACCAAGAGGGAACATCTCCTTTGTTCCCGCTTTCCCAGTCCTTGGGCATTGCAATGGTAAAAACATCCGGTGAACCGTCATACCGGACCAGGTGAGGAGAGTTGTTATCCTTTCCGGTCAGATAAAACCCGCCTATGGTTTCGCCTTTCAAAATCCGGGCAGTAGCCGTGATTTGTTCAACAACAACCGGAGTGAAGGGTGTTTTCAAGGAGGAACCAAACTCATCCGGGACGACTTTTCTGAAATCCGGGAAAGTTCCATCAATCCTTTTTGATGCGCTGACATGCATCATATTGCCGTTGGCGTCGTACACTTTCAGCAAGTCATCATCGAACAGGGCAGTAACAGCCTTTTTATTTTTGAGCTTTGAAGCGGCTGATTTATCAACAGGAAGGATGACTCCCTCCTTGCCATTGTCCGCGTGTTCGTCATAGGCCACGGTCAGAATATGTCCATCCGTCGCAACAGCCAGCTTTCCAAAAAAGTAAACGCCGTTCAGGTAATAGCGAGTCTCCTCTGTAGATTGAACCAACGCGACTGCCGCCAGTTTTGTTGCATCAAATTTGATCATGCTGCTTCCTCTTCATCATTCTCAAGGGGGAGGGGAATTTGATCGGCCATTCCCAGCGCATGCCGGTATAGAGCGACCATGTACTGGTGTTCATCCCAGTCGGCTTTATCGGATTTTCTTTCTTTCAGGATTGCCCGCATCGCCTTGGCGTCAAAGCCTGTGCCTTTGGCCTCTGCAAAAACTTCTTTGATATCGTCAGCCAGCGCCTGCTTCTCTTCTTCAAGGCGCTCAATCCGTTCGAGATATGAGAGCAGGTGATCTGCGGCCACGCCGCCTACATCAGCCATTATTAATTTCCTTCTTCAATTGGTCAAAAATGGATTGGGTCACGGCAATTTTGTCGGAGAACATGTAAATCTTTTTGTTCTCTTCAATGTTGCCGGGCTGCGCTATCTGCTTCGTCGTTGTGAATGGCCTCCACGGCCAGCTGAACAACCTCTCTGTCCAGCGCCTCTTGATGATTGCCGTTTCGGGCAATGTCTTTCGAATAGTGATTTCCATTCCCGCCAAACGTGGAACGGTGCTGCGGTCGATCTGAATAAGTCCGTGATAGAGCATCAGTCAGCCTCCTCATTGAGGATTAGGTCGCGCAGTGTGAACCACTGGCCCTTAAACTCTTGATAGGCTCTTTCTGCACTCCAGAATTGAAGTGTGACCCCAAGAGGTTTGCCGGTACCGTCGTCAAAGCGACGGGTGTGTGGCGCTATGGCCTGTATCTCTTCATCGAACAGGATGCGGTGATCCAGTTCCTTTACCAGCGCAGGCATTGGATGAGGGATGTTGAATTTCTTGAAGATCGCTTCTGTGATCAGATGGTCAATATCCCGAAATTCAGGCATTACCTCTTTCAATGGGCGGACCATATCACCGATATATGCTTCAGCGGCGTCATGCATGAGCATCTGCATAGCGAGTTCAGGATCCTCATGATTATCCAGCGCATACCGGGCTAACAACACGGAATGCTCAGCCACTGAATAGTGGAGGGGCCATTTGACGCCGCCGTTATAGCGGCAGATCCGCGAAAGCTTTTGAACGATATCCTCTAGGGAGATCTGATCAGGACGGGGATCGAAAGGGTAAAACTCATTCCCGGTGGCCGTTATCATCCAAACATCTTGTTTCATGGGCGCGGCTCCTTGAGTTGTGTTGGAAATTCATTGTGTTCGATACCGTCCAGCGCGCGGCCAGCGTTCTTTTTGCCGACACGCTGGAAGGCGGCATGGCTGACATCGTCCGTCAGATATCCAATCCCGTCGTCCCACTTGGGTGACTTGTCGAAATCGCTTGGAAACAGATTGTGCCGATCTTCAATAAGCGCGTTTTGCGACTGAAAAAGTGAGTAGCTTTTGTGTTCCCATGGCAACCACTCACCCCATTGCTTGAAATGGAAAGGCACACCAGCGCTCTTGCATTGATCGCGGAGTGATCGGGCCCAATCCGGATGCAATGGACGGGCAGCTGGACCGCTTTCACCACCGCAGATGACCCAATCGATTTTCCGAAATTGATTATGCACCCCGTGCATTGGGTCCATATCGGTGTCGCCGGATAGGATGTTTACGCGGTGCTTGGGAAAGTATTTCGTATCTGAAATGCCCATCATTTGATTAAGGCTAAGGTTAGTGAAATCCAGTGGCCCCAACAGCGGTTCACACGACAGGAAGTTTAACTTCGCCGGGACACTCAATAAATGAGCAGCGCGGATATTTAGCTGTTCTTGATCTTCAACTGTGGTGCCAAGCCAGACGTTCGTCCATCCAGCGCCCCAATCCCGCAACCCATAACTCTCCGGTAACATCTTTTTGATGTTCTGAGGACGCTTGGTCAGGAGAAGCCAGTCAAGGTTTGGCGTCTGGTCAATCAGGTTCCAAAGATCCGCCCGCCATTCATCCGTAATGCTCTTGTGGTTATCGAACACATCGGCGAGGGACGCACAGAACACCCTGTGCCGCACACCATCTTTCTGGGCTTTCTTGTTCCAGGCGAGGGGCTTCCGCCAGTTTGCGTCGCTTGTCCGGCTGCGCTCAGCATTTGGAGCCCAGCGGTTATTTTGAAAACGCTTGTCCAGCGCTTCTGCATAACAGTTATCACAGGCCGCGCTGATCTTGGTGCAACCAATCCATGGATTGAATGTGGCGTCCGCCCATTCGATTTTTGTGTTTTCAGCCATCAGTTACTCTCCTGACTACTGATAATCATGTGCTCAATATCTTCCCCAATCGCCTGCCAATTAACCGCTGGGCGATTGAAATCCGAAGGTTGATGTGTTGGGCATCCAAACGCAGCATCATCGACATAGAGATGCCCATATGCCTTTGGCGAAGTGGTCCAGATATCTTGTGTCGGATTGGTGTTGATACCGAACAATTCAATGCCGTTACTTTTCAAATAAGCGACAGCTTCAGTAAGGTGGCCACGCTCAGGGGCATCGCTTCTCATCGTAAACAAAATGAGTTGTGCACCAGCTTTCTGCCACTCCTTCATCCAGTAGATTGCGTGAGGATTTGGTTTACCTATTTCAGGAAAAGCGTGATCAACAATTGTTCCGTCAAAATCAATGCAGATGTACATTCAGCCCACCGCCTTTTCTTTGTCGCATAGAGATTTGGCAGCGGCACTTAGCTGATTGTTTTTCGAAAGAATTCGATTTTCGACAATTGACTGCAGATCGATTGTTCCATCTGGGCAGGTGTTTGCCATTCTCAGAGCGCAGATAACGAAGTCGGCAATGTATTTTTCTGCTTCGGCTCTAACCTCCTGAATACTCCAGTCAACGCCACCGTGTTCAGCATCGTCGATCATTGCCGCCAACTTTCCGCCAGCCTTATGTACATGGAGCAGCCCATGAGAAAAGTCTTTGTGGGTCATTGGGGTCGCTCGGAAATCGCGGTGGTAATGCGCAGTCCAAGGCAATGACGACTGCAATTCGCGGAGTGTTTTATCAGCCATCAGTTCACCGCCTTGCAGACAACTTCTGCACCATCTGGGAAATTTAGATGGATAGCGGAGCTACGAGCCGCATAAATGCTAAAGATATCAATTGCTATAAAGCCAAAAAATACGACCACGGCAGCGTAGTATGCAGCGGTCATCAATAAGTTGAATTTTTCGGTATTCATTGTCTCGCTTCCTCAGTGTTTCTTGTGAAGGGGGATGTCAGGCATGCCGTCGTCCCATCGGTCAATAATCTGCAGCAACTCGGCTTTGACGGCGTCTCGGTCAATTGAGTTGGATACATAGCTGCCATTGCCCTCGGTCCAGGCAAACAATGAAAAGCAAACACGTTGCCCGGTGAGGCGTTGAAATATCCCTTCCAGTTCCTCTCCTATGTCCTGAAGATTTATGGAAACCTTCATTGCGGTTTCGTCGGACATCAGTTCTTCCCTCCCAAATCGAGGCGTTTGTTGAATGCGAGGCGTTTGTTGAATGAGGTTGCATCTAACTCACGTCGACGGGAGATGGCCGCTTTCGCGCGATTGACAATTCGAAGATCAAAGCAGGCGACCGACAGGGGATCCGATGCCCATTCAGCATTGATTAAATCAAGAAGCGCCCACGCCTCCCTGTCCAAGCGGAAACCTTCTTCAATTTCACACGCATACTTGTCGCTTAGGCGCGGATCGTTAATTGTCGACATCAGTTCTTCCCTTCAACGGTGATTTCGAATTTCTCAAGGTCGGGCAGGTGGTGCTTAAAGGCCTTTTCCAGCGCCTTGCCAAAATCCTGAACAATCCGCGATCGATTGAACTCGCTCGCGGCGGCAAGTGTGACCTGCTGATTTGTGATGGTGGTAAGCTTGAGCGGGTATAGCCAGGCTCTCGCCTTGTCCTGATCGGGCCAGCCTTCGAGAATGCTCTGCCATGGACCGGCAGCATGATCGCCAATTCCAGTGCCAAGGTTGATATCCGGTGCACCCTTGGGGATATACTCGCGCCATGTTTCCTTTCTCAGGAACGTTACCGCCTTCTGGATGGTATCGCGCTTGTGCTTCGGCAAGTGCATCGTCGATGAGTTATAATTTCTGACAGCACCGACGATCTGTTCGGGATCTTCTCCGTCCAGCAGGAGGGTATCGAAAATGCGTCTGGCACCGGCAAGGTCAAGTTCCTGTCCTCCCCGATCCGGATAGGCCTTTTCAAACACTTCCCAAAAATCAATAGGGGGACTTAAGGGGGGTAACGGTTCTAGTGATGGTTCCTTTGAGGGTTCTGGGTGAATCTGGTTCGCCCCCGAGGGTGAATCTGGTTCGCCCTCCTCCCGAACGTCGTTCACCCCCGAGGGTGAATCTCGTTCGCCCTTCGAGGGGTGAACGAGATTCACCGATAAAACATCAAGCTGCAGGTAGTATCTGGAGCTTCTTTGACGGCCATTTTTGAACCGTGGTTTAATTTGAATAAGATTGTTTTTACAAAGAAACCGAAGCCATTTCTGCACTGATCTTTCGGTCATTTCTGTCTTGGTTGCTATGGATTTTACACTCGGAAAACAGGAATGAATTTCGTCGGCTTTATCTGCGAGATGCAACAAAACGGCCTTGCAAAGAGGGTTTCCAACCGTCACATTTTCAGCCCAATTGTAGGCTTGATTGCTCATTCTACACCCCCAGATTTAGGAATGTTTAGCCAGTATCGTGACTCTATTTGACGCCCATCGACATACTGATTTTCGATGGTGATGATGCCATTATCATTGAGCCATTTGATCCAAGATCGAACGGTCCGTTCAGACAATTCAGATTGATCGGCAATCTTCTCGACTGTTGGTGCACAAGAATACCGTTCATCCGCCCAGAGAGCCAAAGTGGTCAGCACTGCCTTACAACAGGGATTGCCTGTTTTGATGCTGTATGCCCAGTTCAAGGCGTGTTTGTTGTCGACTTGCGTGGTGGCAGGGGTGACCATCAATTGTGCTTCTACATCATCATCCAAGGATGACGTATGCAAGGATGATGAACGCGGATAGACGAGCTTGATTAGGCCATAAGCATGAAGTTCACCAAGTGAATACATGGCATCCGTAATGGAAAGCTGAGTGCTTGCTGATAAGCAACTGAGAGTCGTCGTGCAGCAATTCTCAGTGTCCGCATAGGAGGCTAGATATTTCAAGACAACATAATCGTTGGCAAATCTTGGCTGCGCTGTCATAAGCCAGTTCTTCACATGCTCTTTCATGTCACACCCCCGGCTCTTAAGCCCATCGGTGCTTGGCGTGAGACAATCCAACTGTGACGCTTAACCGCTTGGTCAACTCGCAACGGGTCATTGTCGCGACACCAATCAACGAGAAGTTTACTGGTATAGAGCGGCGTTTCCCGCCACCGGATTTTCTTGGCACCAAGCCTGATCGCTAGACGCTTTCGACTGAGCGAAATGTCGTAGTGCGGGGAAGTGGCCTTGGGTGGGCACTGAAACCAGCGCCGATCTACACCAATTTTGTCCGCCATCGCATGAAGCTCTTCCAGCGAATCCGCAGACATGTGGCACATGATCATGCGGCCGTATCTGGCGCGCATATCATCGACATAAACTGTCATACCGCACCCCCTAAAAAATGCGGGCGATATAGGTCAGTCGGTAATGCGGCGGCACAGGTACGCCGGGCCGCACGCAATAGCAGCGCTTTGGCCTTCTGGTACAGGATAGGTCCCGGTAAATGTAAAGGGTGGTAAACGGGCGCAATAGGCCCTTGGGTGTGTGTTGGTTGGTCATCAATAGCTTCCTTCGTAGCGTTTGAAACACCACCATCAGGAAAGCTTTTGAGACCCGCCTGGTGATGGGGGCTCAAAACCTGCAAAGGACAGGCGAGGTTATTCGTGTACCGAAGTACCTTATTTCCCTGCACCCCCACCGTAGAGGGCTTGTATCCGATTAAATTGGACACAAAAATGCCGCTGGCTATCGGGTGCGGCATCCGCCTTTGAGAGTTTTGAGCTCTACGGCGGATAATACGCTCAAATACCCAGCGCGACAAGTGTAAATTCGATAGTGATGTTCTATCCGGCCCAGTCATCGGCGTGAACCTTTCATGACATAGTCGCTGAATAGCTTGGTGCCGTACTCCGCCTTGAAGCACTTTTCATCGGCTTCTCGGCTCGGTGGCTTACCCGCAACCGCCAAAAAGCTTTTGAGCGGCAGGGCGGTATTGTCATTGTCAGCAGCGATCGCACGTATACGGAAGTTTCTGTCGCGAACGGTCCTGTAATCGGCGGGACGGTTGGCCTTAAGTGCATTCAGCGTATAAATGCTGACATTGAACTTGTCGGCGATTTCTTGCATCGTGTCATACCCTTGGGTAAGGGCGGTCAGGAGTTGACTGCGAGTAATCAGATAGTTATCGGGCCGGGGAACGTTCAACGCATTGAGAGCATGGATTGCAATGTTGAATTCATCCGCGATTTCCATGGGAGTGTTGTAGCTCTTGGAAAGCGCCTTGATGACTTTGTTCCGCGTTCGGGTATCAAGATCTCGTATATCGTGACATCGTGACTTCATGAGGCTTCTCCATGAAAATCGGATGGCAGGGAAAAACTGGAAAAGGAACACCCGGCAAACAAGCGCTGTATCTCGGCCTCATTGGAAGGACTGACAGCAGCGTCATTCTGGTTTGTTGTTTCAGAGATACGGTGCGCCATTCGTGCGCGACTGACCTGCGTGTAATCAACGGGCCGGGAGAGCTTTTCGCGGCGCATCAAGTCATAGACATAAGAAACAGTGACGCCGGATTGATCGGCTATTTCCTGCAATGTCAGGTAGGCGGTCTGCAGCTCTATGGAAACATCAAGCATTGTTTGTGCAGAAGGGCTGGGGTTGGTCATGGTTTTAACCCTCTGATAGACGGTCGGGTGCTCAGTCCCAAGCGGTCCATAATCCGTGCCGCGCGACGATCGAGTTCGGGATCAATGCTCTGTTTCGGGGGCCTCTTTGGCCGCGGGGCTTTGTACTTCTGGTTTTCCCAGTCGACAGCGGCGATCATTTCGTCAAGGGGTGGCATCATGACCGCATCCCCTTTACCGTGGCACGCAGCTGGATACCCTGGGCGGCAAGGAAGTCTTCAACCTCCTCAACAGAACGGCATATCGCTCCTATAGCGCCGTTTTTCTCGAGCGCTTCAATCATGTCGCACTGGTAGCTGGATGCGCCTTTTGAACCAACCTTCAATTCAATGAAATAGATCTGATGGCGATGGTAAATCAGGATATCCGGCACGCCGGGCTTAAGGCCCATTTCTTTCAGGCGCGCGGAAACTAATTTGGAGCGCTTTTCACCATTCGGGACATGGAACCAGACCGCTTCGGGCGGCAGCGCAATAGCCAGAAATCTTGCCACCGCGCACTGTAGGTCATATTCAGGAAATTCCATCTTTTTGCGAGGCTTCTTGCTCATCAGATCAACAAGCGGATTTCCTTTTTTCTTCTTACCGGGCTTCTTCAGGTATTTACTCAGCCCGTCTCCTGTCGCTCCCTCGCGAATTTTCTTTAATTGGAAATTGTTAAGTGCGGCCATATCAATTCAGTTCCTTAAAAAGGACCGGATGGCGATGGGGAGAACACCATCCGGTCAAGTCAGGGAGGTTGGTGGCATTTCGGGGGAGAAAGGAAAAAAAACCCCAGCGCGCCACCAGCGCTTGTTCAAAATCACGCAGCTATGCCTTGATCAGGCGGATAGATATCCTCATAATTCGTGCTATGAAAAAATTTGTAGAAGAAAAGATTGTCCCGCCGTTGTGGGCTGCGATATTGGTTGTCTATCTCGCAATGGCTTTGATGATTATTTACATCGCTGGATTGTGGGTTGACTGGGGATACCTGTCGGAAACCACTTTTCAGACTTTTCTTACTGGTATCGGCGTATTGATAACTCTTGCTAGCTTGGGCGCAATTTTCTGGCAGACTGGAAAATCCAAGAAACTTGCTCAGAATGAGAGAAAGCAAACGATTGAAGATAGAGAGAAAATTTTGCTTGAATCGATTAAGCAAATTGTGCCTGTGTATGGTCACCTGCTGACAATGATAAATGAAGAAATCACTGTTTCGCAACTTATCAATGTTTTTAAAAAGTTGGGAATCAACAAAATGTATTGGAGGGAAGACGTCAAAACCCTTGAAGGATTTGATTCTACGATGATTGCAGATCTTATGAATTACGCCGTTTCCGTTGACGTATTTTTGGGGGCTCTTGCAGGAATGGAGCAAACAATCAGGATTGACGATGTTTACTTTGATAAAGGGCCTGGTGTTCCGCCTGACACAGTTCGGCAAAAAATGCTGGAACTGTCTGTAAGTCTGGTGGCAATTCGAATAAAGCTCGAGCGTCCCAAAAGGGGAAATTGAATAATCGGGGCTCCGGAAATTCATAGCGATATCCTTTCAAACTTCTCCCGAACGGCGATCAATTTGCCAATCTCGGACCCATCCAGCGCCTCAATCGCATCAATATTGTCGTTCCAGACGGAGATATACTCCGCCTCGTCCAGGCAATCAGCGAGGGCCGTGTGAAGGGAGAAAAAATCGTTCATTTCCGATATCCACGCATGACAAATTTGAAAGGCAGAACACAGAGCGCCAAACGTTTCACTCTGTTTGGGAATGGCTCTATCCAGCCTCTAAAGGAAAATGAAATTGGGATTGGATACTTCATGTTTTCAATCATCATCACTTACCTCCTGTCTTAGGGATTTGTGTCATTGGCGGCTTTGGGATTTGGACGGCCAGCAATCAGGCGATTTTGCAATGACTGGGTTTTGCGAATGAGTTTGCCACAATGCTCTATTTCCTCTTCCCGCTCTGCATCATCAAGAACGCCGTCTTCGTTATTGTCGGCAATCAGCCTCTGAAGATCACCGACAAGGCCACCAAGACGTAGACCGCTATCCTCTCGGCCCCATGGTGCGAGGCTGCTTATCCCGTCCAGCGCCTGAATGTGGAGATTTAGGAATGGTGTCTCCCCGTAAAGCTCTTTCAAAACGCTATCCAGCGCTATGGCATCCTTGAAGGAGAGGGAGAGACTGTTCGTTGGATTGGCAATTTTATAGAGCGCACTTTGTGTCTTGTTCACAGCGTCGCGGAGCCGCTCCAGCGGAAGCTTGTTAATCGCTTCATTAATCAGCGCGGCTTCAGATCCTGCGTCATGTTTGTGTGTCATTCCAAAATCTCCGCTTTTTTTGGAAGTGAATTTCGTCTCAGCGGCTCTATGTTTCTTTTATGGAAACGCCGGTCTTCAAACTCGACATGCATAAAAATTCTTCATCTGTGATGGCGCAATTAAGCTTGGCTTGCGCGACATCTCGGATCCTTTTCCAATACTTAGGTGGAATCCTTCCGTTCCCCCGCCAGCCTTGGATAGTAGTGTTAGGTACATCAAGCGCTCGCGCCGCTGCTCTGAAGCTGCCAAATTTCAGCAAAATGTGTTCTGCATGATTAGTCATAAGGGAATTTGTACCACAAAATCGTACAAAGACAAATACCAAATCGGAATTTTGTTGTGTCAATCTGATTCTATGGAAAAAGAAGTGCACCCAACAATCAAACTCAAAGAGCTACGAAACCGCGCCGGTTACACAATCCGAGCGTTGGGCAGTGAGCTCAAATACAAGACTTCAAACAATTACGCGTTCTATGAGGATGCCACTCGATTTAAGAAGAAGCTTTATCCGCTTGAATTCGTGCTAAAGCTGTCGAAAGTGTTTGTCGGAAAGGGCGATCCTCCAATTAGCAGAATAGAAGTCTTAAGCCTTTCTGGGCTGGATGAGTTAACGGCAGAAGAGTTTTCTGAGATGCGCCCCGTCCCAGAAGCTCCATTAGTCGGAGAAGTGCTCGCTGGGCACTATGTCCTGGAGGAGGGCCGTTCGAAGAAGCCTGAAGAATTCATACCCATCGCATCGGATAAACGGTATCCAGACAATATACCCCGACTCGTTTATCGTGTTGGTGACGATAGTGCAGATGAGCGCTTTGCCAAAGGGTCTTACATAGTGTGCATTAAAGCTCAAGAGTTAGCACGTCCAAT